>NZ_BOLS01000056.1 GCF_016861785.1 Lacticaseibacillus mingshuiensis | reverse complement strand
GTTCCAGTCACAAATGATAAAGCATTAGGGAGCGTTCTTCTAACAAAGACAGATGGTGATACTGGTAAAGTTCTTTCCGGTGCCGTGTTCGATCTGTATAGGAAGGACGGCACAAAGCTTGCTAGTGGTTTGACGACAGATGCTAAAGGTCAAATCAAGGTCAATAACTTGAAGCCAGGCGACTACTATTTTGTCGAAACAGCAGCACCAGCTGGTTATGAATTAAATGACAGTAAGCTGAACTTCACGGTTGAGTTACAAACAACAACCAAGGTTGCGACCGTTTCCGCAACCAATGCTGAGAAGACTGGTTCAGTTGTCTTGAACAAGACAGACGGCGATACTGGTAAAGCTCTTGCCGGTGCAGTATTCGATCTGTATAAGAAAGACGGCACTAAGATTGCCAGTGGTTTGACGACAGATGCTAAAGGTCAGATCCAAGTCAATGATTTGAAGCCAGGCGACTACTACTTTGTCGAAACAGCAGCGCCAGCTGGCTATGAATTGAATGACAGTAAGCTGAACTTCACCGTTGAATTACAAACAACGACTAAGGTTGCGACCGTTTCCGCAACAAATGCTCAGAAGACTGGTTCCGTTGTCTTGAACAAGACGGATAGTGATACTGGTAAAACACTTGCCGGTGCGGTATTCGAACTGTATAAGAAGGACGGCACTAAGGTTGCCAGTGGTTTAACCACAGACGCTAAGGGTCAAATCAAGGTTAATGACTTGAAGCCAGGTGACTACTACTTTGTTGAAACAGCAGCGCCAGCTGGCTATGAATTGAATGACGGTAAATTGAACTTTACGGTTGAATTCCAGGCAACGACCAAGGTTGCGACCGTCTCCGCAACAAATGCCGAAAAGACCGGTTCCGTTGTTCTGAATAAGACGGACGGTGATACAGGTAAAGCCCTGGCGGGCGCCGTGTTCAATCTGTATAAGAAGGACGGGACGAAGGTTGCCAGTGGCTTGACCACCAATGCCAAGGGTCAGATTAAAGTTGATGACCTGAAGCCAGGCGACTACTACTTTGTTGAAACTGC
>NZ_BOLS01000055.1 GCF_016861785.1 Lacticaseibacillus mingshuiensis | reverse complement strand
CGTAAATTGCAAGAACAAGTTAGCCAGTCGTTGAGGGCAATCCCAGAACAGGCCGTTATCAAATAGAAGTTGTGGCGCTAGAGAGACTACTGGGCCATGCGGCGAACGCGCCGAGCTTCGGCCTCAAAGTTTTGCTGGGGTGTACAGTAGCCCTGTTGTTTGCGAGGCAACTGATTCAAGCGGTCTTGCGTGGCCTGCACTTGACTAGGGCTAATGTCATCTAGGGACATGCCCTTAGGGAAGTCCTGGCGGATCATCCGGTTATGTGCCTCGTTGGTGCCACGGTCGCAGGACGTGTAAGGATGGGCGTAGAAGATCTCAGTTTCCGTCCCAGCAAAAGCAGTATTTAAGGCGGTGAACTCGGGTCCGTTGTCGGCTGTGATGGTCTTGATGCAAGCTCCCCATTCGCGCTTGATTCCACGCAATGCATAGCTCACAGAGTCTGCATCTCGTCCTTCGATCAAGCGGAGAAGTTGGCAACGGGTCTTGCGCTCAATCAGAGTCAAGATGACGCTCTCCTTGCCATTGCGTTTACCGACAATGGTATCCATCTCCCAGTGACCGAACTGCCTGCGTCGTTCAACGACCTTAGGCCGTTCCTCGATACTGCGGCCAGCCAGGCGCTTAGCCTTGGTGTGGTGCTGGTGAGAGGTCTTCCGCTTAGTCTTCTCCAACAGGTCGATATTTCGAATCTCTAGGCGTTGGTCGTCAATGTACTGGTACAAAGTCGAGGCACAAACAAGCTCTTCAGGAGTAAACAGCTTGTGTCGCTTGGCATAGCCGATTGAAGCATCCGGCGACCATTTGTCCTGCTTAGCTCGCTGTACGTACCAGGCTAAGAAGACCTGTACGCTGGCGAACTTGTCAGGACGATGGCAGCTCAAGCGTGCAGTCTCGTAACGTGCCTGAGCAGCCTCTGGCAGGTATTGTCGATGGTAGACGCGCTTGCCATTACTCTTCTTGACCTGATCTACTGTACCTCGCTTGATTTCATTATTAATGGTCTGCGGGCAGACGCCAATTTCAGCAGCAATCCAACGATTGGACTTCCCAGCTTGGCGGAATCCGGCCACTTTTCCGCGCTCGAGTGATGTTAAGTGCTGACCTTTTTGGCGGTGTGTGCTATCCTGTTTCTGCATCAAGACAATATCCTCTTCCATTGTTTGTGTAGGAACTTCAATGATACAGGATATCTGTTCTTGATGTTTTTTATTGTCCAAAAAATTTTGAGACAGTGGCTAACTTGATTCTAAAATGCGCG
>NZ_BOLS01000054.1 GCF_016861785.1 Lacticaseibacillus mingshuiensis | reverse complement strand
CCATTGGGGAAAGTAATAGTCATTTCCGTTCTATCAGTGTTGTAAGTCACTTTATACTGATCGGGACTAATAGGGCCACCAGCCTCATCAACTAATGAAATCTTATTGTTCTCAGGGAATGTTTGACCCGGTGATAACGTATCCACCAATTTAGTATTAGCAGGAAGTGTCTTTTCGCCATAATTGTAGTCAATATGCCAATTATACTTTTGACTACCATTATTATCTTGACCGTCAAAACTCTTGTTTAAAAGTTTTCCGTAGTTAGCGTTGACTGTCGCACTAGCTGGATAGTTTTTATCACCGTTAGTTAAGGTAGCGTTGTTCGTAAAGGTTAATTTTCCACCATTATCTGGCAATTTACTCGAATCAATATCGCTAGTGTATTCAACCTTAAAAGCCTGATAGGTATCTGCATATGCACCAATAAACGTGATTTTTCCATTTTCAACCTTGTAATCTGTACCTTCTTTAAGAGGATCGCCAGTTTTAGTCACATTCCCATTCAGATCAACTGTCAAGGGATATACACTAACCGATTTCAGCGTGGTTGGCACAGTGTTAGTAGTATCACTTGGCATTGGGTCAGAAATTGTTGCATTCTTTAGCTCTTGACCATTGGTATTAATTGTGACGTTCCACGTAATCCCGGTTGGATTATTTCCAGATGTGTTAGCGCCAGTTAGTTGACCAGTCTTTGCGATGTCGTTACCACCTGATGGCTGAACAACGATTGGTATCGTTACCGGTCCAGTAGTCGTGTCAATGACAATGCCTTCTTTGCCAGACGATGAGTCACTGCTGATGGTAGAAGTATAACTAAATGTCCCTTCAATGTGGTTCACGTTTTCAACATCACTGTTAAAGGTGAACTTAACTGTGCCATCAGCAGCTATGCTATAAGTTCCATAGTCACCGAGAGTTCCCGTACCTGGTTTATAGGTAATTCCTTCAGGTAACTTAAATGAGAAATAGTCACCATCTTTAATTTGGTATCCGTCTTTCAGCTCATCCGGAATTGCCCACGTATATTGAAAATTAAGATTGGTATCTTTTGTCACTTGTGTAGGATCAACAGTATTACCTTTGCTATCTGTGAATTCAATATTTGCTCCGGTAATGATTGTTCCTTTGGAGGCATCTGGCAAATATTGTGAGATATCATTGCCCTCAGCACTCTCAGATACTGTCTTTACGATTTGGCTCTTCGAAGCAACACTAGAAGCATCCTTGCTGCTAACATTGGCTGAAGGCATATAAGCTTTTGCTGTTGAAGTAGTATCAGACAGTTTTGCAGTAACGTTTTGACCATCCGTTGAGAAATTGATAGATCCTTCTAAGGATGAAGTATCTGTGAGGCCTAGTTGGATCGTTG
>NZ_BOLS01000053.1 GCF_016861785.1 Lacticaseibacillus mingshuiensis | reverse complement strand
CCTGGATTATTCATAGAATTTCAAAAAAGCAGCGCAATCCCACGATTCACACGGGACTGCGCTGCTTTGGTGTTTCACCCATTGGGTGCGCCTATATGCTAAGGTTGAGTCGACGAAAACCATCACGAAAGCGAGGCTTCACACCATCTCAACTTTAACCAGCTTATCCCTGCAATGCAATACCAATGTGACTGTGACCGCCGACGGCGGTCAACTTTCAAATGACGCCGGGATCGTTTTGTTCCAAGAGTTTCTTCATCGTATCAATTTTAGGCAACTTGCCAATCAGTGCCTCAAGTTACCAGACCAACGACGATTCTGGAAGGCCTCGATGATCGACATCTTCTTGGAAAAATTGTTGCTCGACGTTGCCGGGTATTTACATGACAGTAGTGCCAATGACTGGCAACGTGATCCCGTACTGGCGGCCACCTTGGGTAGCTCTCGGCTAGTCTCACAGCCCTCACTTTCACGGTTTTTCAAGCGCCTTGAAGACGCCGACCTAGATGACTTTCGGAAGCTTATCTGGCAAGTAGCCGCCTTGGCTTTCCGTCTTAGTGGTCAATCCCGCTTCGTGCTGGATATAGACTCAACGCATTGTGATACTTTCGGTAATCAAGAACGGTCCGCCTTCAACGCTCACTATATGGCCTATGGATATCACCCTCAGGTTGTATTTGATCAAGAGTCCGGGTTGCTCTTAGACGCCTTGATGCGCCCTGGCAATGAGTACACCGGCAAGGAAGCCGATAAGTTCGTCGAGACAACTTTTTCGCGCCTATCGGCGCTCCCTCAAAGCACCAGCGTCATCATTCGAGGCGATTCGGGGTTTGCTGCGCCAAAATTTTACGAGATGTGCGACACACATGGCGTCGACTTTTTGGTTCGACTCAAAGCAAATTCAAAGCTTGGGAAGCTGGCAGAAACGGCCTTAGTGGATTGCCCTCCAAAATATGAAGAGAGCAAATGCGTCTACCACGAATTCAAGTATCAGGCCGCGTCATGGGGTAAAGCTCGCCGTGTTATCGTATGTTCTACTCATACGGCAGATGAGCTAGTTCCCTGGAACCACGCATTCGTAGTGACCAGCCTGGCCTCCGAGGCTCCAGAGACTTTGTTCAAGACCTATAGACAGCGGGGCAATGCTGAGAACCAAATTAAGGAGCTGAAATGCGGGTTTGGCTTTGACAAAACAGACAGCTCAACTTTTGCACGGAACACTGCACGAGCCTTGATCACCGGTATTGCCTATAACCTGGTTCAGCTCTTTAAACAGCTCTTTGTCTCGGAAGACCGTCGTTCAACCATCTCCTCGCTACGGTTCAGTCTCTTTCACATCGCCGGTAGGATTACTTGGCACGCCCGTCGTGTGGTGATTCATCTTGCTTCTAACTATGTTTACAAGAACTGGTTTAGTCGGCTCATGGACGAAGTCCATCAGTTGGCGACCTGAACTGAATAACTGAATAGGTCGTGCGTCGAGCCGAAAACTGGGTCGGTCTGTTCGTGGTGCATCGATCACCAACTTCTCCGCTCAGTCAGTATTCGCAACGCTCCAAACGTTGCTTTCAGACCGGCCAGATGCGATTTCATGTCCCAAATACCGAGGTGAATAATCCAGG
>NZ_BOLS01000052.1 GCF_016861785.1 Lacticaseibacillus mingshuiensis | reverse complement strand
TTTTTGTATGCCCAGATCAAAGCACACAGCCGAGGAGAAGCTTGCCATACTAAATGAATACCAACAGTCAGGTCTTCCCTTTCAGACGTTCGCAAGACAACACGGTATTGATCCAGAAACCTTAAGGCGCTGGCAGGTCAGGTATGAGCGTGACGGGGTGAATGGGCTGACGGAGGCTCGGAAAAATAATCACTATTCAAAATCTCTCAAGCTGGAGGTAGTTCAAGCTTTCCTAAACGGTGAAGGATCAGCTCTGGGTCTGGCCATCAAGTATGGTTTGCGTGGGGCAAGTCAAGTAAAGGATTGGGTTTCCAAGTATAATGGGGATAAACCTCTGACGGCCTCGCCGTCAAGAAAGCAGGTCCCCACCATGAGTCGGAAAACTACCTTCGACGAACGCATCAAGATCGTTGAGTACGTGACCAAGGGCAAGCACTCTTACACCGAGACCGCCGAGCACTTTCAAGTCTCTTACCAACAGGCCCGTTCTTGGGTCTTAAAGGCCCGAGACGGCGGCTACGAGGCGCTCGTGGATAATCGCGGTCACCACAAGGACGCTAGCGAATTGACCGAAGTCGAGAAGCTCAAGCTGGAAGTACGGCAGCTGAAGGCTGAGTTGGCAGATAAGGAACTTGTGGAACGCTTCGCAAAAAAATTGCTGGAACTTCAGCGCAAGGGGTGAACAAACAACACCAACTGGCTTACCGCGCAATAAGAGAGGTCAGTGACGGCAACCACGGCACCATCACCAAACTATTAGAAATCATCGGGGTCACTCGTCAGGCCTACTACAAGGGCCTAAAACGGCAAGAAACGGCATGGGAATGTCGCGACCGCTTACTCAAGGAACGTGTTCAATACTGGTTCGATTTTCACCACCAGGGCATTGGCGCGGGGAACCTTCTAGTCAACCTTCAGCAAGATGAGTTGATCGACTTCCCAGTCACACTCAAGCAGGTTCGACGCGTGATGCGCGAGCTGAACATCAGATGCCAAGTGCGCCCTAAGCGACACAATCGCATCAAGCAGAACGAACAGTATCTGCAAGACAATCTGCTCAACCAGAACTTCGATGTGACCGGGCCAAATCAAGTATGGCTGTCTGATTCAACGGAGCTGACTTATGGCGTGAATGGTGAGTACAAGATGCGACTCAGCGGCGTCCTAGACCTATATGGCCGTCGCTTAATATCCTTTAACCTGAGTGAGACAGAGACTAGTGCCGCAGAGATTCAGACCTTCCAGCGCGCATTCGCGGTCGCTGGTGATGTGCATCCGCTCATCCACACGGATCGTGGGTCTGCATACACGTCGTATTCGTTCAATCACTACATAGGCCAGTTTAACGTCAAGCGCAGTATGTCGCAGCCGGGCACGCCATACGACAACGCACCGATGGAACGCTGGTGGAATGAATTCAAGCTCAGGTGGATGGATCGGCATCCACTGGCGAAGACGCTAGCCGAACTGACTCGACTGGTCGAAGAAGGAATCATCTACTTCAATCATCTGAATCGTTCAGCGCAAAGAAATGGCCTCACCCCAGACGAATACTGGAATGAAGCCATTTAGAAACAGACAAAATTTTATATTATTTCATCTGTCAACTTGACAGGGCCGACCGCA
>NZ_BOLS01000051.1 GCF_016861785.1 Lacticaseibacillus mingshuiensis | reverse complement strand
GGCCCTATTAGTCCCGATCAGTATAAAGTGACTTACAACACTGATAGAACGGAAATGACTATTACTTTCCCCAATGGTTTGAACCAAGGAGTCAAAATTTCGTATCAGTCACAAGTAACAGACCCAATTGGTGATGAAGGCCAAACGATTAGTAACAGTGTAGATAGCAATGGCCAAAAATCTAATTCTAAAAAACAAGTCGGACAGCAGGGTCTAACGAAGTCTTGTGGGCACGTTGATTACAATGCTAAGACCGTTACGTGGAACTTTGATATCAATATGGCTCGGCAAAATATGAGCAATTGGTCAATGACTGATCCGGTTCCGGATGGGTTGACCGTAGACTATAAGTCCTTTGTTCTAAAGGATAAAGATAGCAATAAAACCCTCATTGAGGGGACGGACTATACCATTAGCAAGCAAGGGAACGGTTTTACCATATCCTTCGCTAATGCTTTAAAAGAGCATGCTACAAGTTGGTATACGCTAAGTTATAAAACTGCCTTTGAAACGAATAGTCTTCCGGACGGAGGAACATGGACCAATACCGCTACGGCAACTTGGACTGACACTGGCGGTGGCAAACACTCTAATGAGGGACAGGCAGACTTCACTCCTAAGAGTGAGTTTAAAAATGATGGCAGCAAGTCAGGGAGTTATAATGCTGTTTCTAAACAAATTACTTGGACCGTGGTTGCTAACTATAATCAACGTAAACTTAGCAATGCCTCTATTACTGATCCAATTATTGGTGACCAAGACTATGTAGCAGGTAGCGCCAAGTTGTATGAAGCTTCTATTAACACAAATGGCTCATATATTTTGGGAACACAAGTTGCTTCCGCTAATATTTCCTTTGACAGTACTAAGAAACAGCTTACTGCTAAATTACCAAATGATAGTTCTAAGGCTTATGTCTTGACTTACCAAACTAGTCTCTCTGGTAAGGTCATTGATCAAAAGTCGTATGACAATACAGCGACCTATACAAACAACGAAAAATCTAGTGATTTGACGGCTAAGGTGACAGTGCCAAACAGTGGCAATGTTCTGGATAAAAGTGGCAAACAAGACCCAACGAACTCTGCTTATGCGTTGTGGACAATAGGGGTCAATAAGGCACAGTCAACTTTCAGCGATGCAGTTGTTACCGATGAGCCTTCTGAAAATCAAATTATTGATGAAAGCTCTATTGTGATCTATCCAGGGAAGGTAGCTTCTAATGGTGATTTTACTGAAGATACGAGTAATCCATTAGTGCTTGGTAAGGATTACTCTGTGGACCTGCAAACTGATAGTGTAACTGGTAAGCAAACGATGAAGATTTCCTTTGCAAAGGAAATTAGTTCGGCTTACTCGATTCATTATCGTTCACTGATCAATTCGTCAAAAATTAATGATACGTTGACAAACACAGCATCGATATCAGGCAAGGGCGAAAAGGATGTTGATAACAATACCAACGGATTGACACAAGTAGTAAACAACAACGGATCGGCAACGGGTAAGAACACCAATATCGTTCTTACCAAGAGTGATGCTGACACCAAAAAATCAATTGCTGGAGCTTCTTTTGAACTTTGGTCGGATGTTTCCGGACAAAAAGGGCAGAAGCTTCGTACAGGGACGAC
>NZ_BOLS01000050.1 GCF_016861785.1 Lacticaseibacillus mingshuiensis | reverse complement strand
GGCCCTATTAGTCCCGATCAGTATAAAGTGACTTACAACACTGATAGAACGGAAATGACTATTACTTTCCCCAATGGGCTGAACAAGGGAGTCAAAATTTCGTATCAGTCACAAGTAACAGACCCAATTGGTGATAAAGGCCAAGAGATTAGTAACTCGGTAACTAGCAACGGCAAAACCTCGAATTCTGGAGATCATTCAGTCGGACAGCAGGGACTAACTAAGTCACTCGGTAGCGTTGACTACAACGCTAAGACTGTTTCGTGGAACTTTGATATCAATATGGCTCGGCAAGATATGAGCAATTGGTCAATGACCGATCCAGTCCCGAATGGGCTGACCGTAGACTATGATTCCTTTGTTTTAAAGGATAAAGATCATAATACAACTCTCAGTGAAGGAACGGACTATGTGATTAGCAAGCAGGGAAACGGGTTTACCATATCCTTTGCTAATGCTTTAAAGGAACATGCCACAAGTTGGTATACACTAAGTTATAAAACTGCCTTTGAAACGAATAGCCTTCCAGATGGGGGCAAGTGGACTAACACTGCGACGGCAACTTGGACTGACAAAGACGGTCACGATCATACAAACAAGGGACAGGCAGACTTCACTCCTAAGACTGAGTTTAAAAATGATGGCAGCAAGTCAGGAAGTTACAACGCCGTTTCGAAGCAAATTACTTGGACCGTGGTTACTAACTATAATCAACGTAAACTTAGCAATGCCTCCATTACTGATCCAATTATTGGTGACCAAGACTATGTAGCAGATAGCGCCAAGTTGTATGAAGCTTCTATTAACACAAATGGCTCATATGTTTTGGGGACACAAGTTGCTTCCGCTAATATTTCCTTTGACAGTACTAAGAAACAGCTTACTGCTAAATTACCAAATGATAGTTCTAAAGCTTATGTATTGATTTACCAGACTAGTCTCTCTGGTAAGGTCATTGATCAAAAGTCATATGACAATACAGCAACCTATACAAATAACGAAAAATCTAGTGATTTGACGGCTAAGGTGACAGTGCCAAACAGTGGTAATGTTCTGGATAAGAGTGGTAAACAAGATCCAACGAACTCTGCTTATGCGTTGTGGACAATATGGGTCAATAAAGCACAATCAACTTTCAGCGATGCAGTTGTTACCGATGAGCCTTCTGACAATCAGATTATTGATCAGAGTTCTATTGTGATCTATCCAGGAAAGGTAGCTTCTAATGGTAACTTTACCGAAGATACGAGTAATCCATTAGTACTTGGTAAGGATTACTCTGTGGATTTGCAGACTGATAATGCAACTGGTAAGCAAACGATGAAGATTTCCTTTACAAATGAAATCAGCTCGGCTTACTCGATACACTATCGCTCACTGATCAATTCGTCAAAGATTAATGATACGCTGACAAATACAGCTTCAATATCAGGAAAAGGCGAAAAAGATGTTGATAACAATACCAGTGGATCGACGGCAGTAGTAAACAATAGCGGGTCAGCAACTGGTAAGAACACCAATCTTGTTCTCACTAAGAGTGATGCAGATACCAAAAAGTCAATTGCTGGAGCTTCTTTTGAACTTTGGTCGGATGTTTCCGGACAAAAAGGGCAGAAGCTTCGTACAGGGACGAC
>NZ_BOLS01000049.1 GCF_016861785.1 Lacticaseibacillus mingshuiensis | reverse complement strand
TTTTTGAATTAGGGCAAGGAAACACGTTCTTTCAAGGACGTGATGAATTGCCCTTTTTCTGTGTCCCAGGCACGCTCCACATGGTGCAAGATGACATGTTATAATTACTAGTATGAAGGATTCTAAACGTGTAACGTATGGTAGAACATCTGTCTATAATCTCAATTACCACATCATTTGGGGCACTAAATACCGAAACCGCGTTCTGAAAGGAAACGTCGAAGCCGTGCTTGAGCGAATTCTCTATGAGGTCGCCGCACAATATGGGTTCAGTATCGACCATATGGAGATTGGTAAGGATGACCACGTTCACTTGTTAGTGAGTGCACCGCCGAAATTGTCGGTGACTAACATCGTTCGGTGGTTGAAGGGTATTTCGGCTCGTCAAATGTTCGTTGAGTGTCCCGAACTTCAACGAAGCTATTGGAAACACCAAGGGCGGCACCTGTGGGCACCTAGCTACTATGTCGAGAGTATCGGAACAACGAACCAGGAGGCTGTTGCTAAATACATTGATGATCAACGGGCTAAGGAGCTGAACCCACTTGACCTTGAAGACCTTTAAGCTGCGCATCTATCCAAACGCAACGCAGCGCCAACAGATTGAACGTAACTTCGGTATGTGCCGCTTCGTGTAGAACGAACTACTCAACATGCAAATTCAGCGCCACGATAATGGCGGCAAGTACCTCAATGAGTTCCAGATGAACTACTTGATCAAGCCACTCAAACAGCAGTACCCCTGGCTCAAAGAAGCCGATGCGACTAGCCTAATTGCTGTCAGTCACAACCTGCATCTAGCGTTTCAGAAACTGTTCAAGAAACAGGCCGGGTACCCCAAGTTCAAAGCCCGGCGCTTCGCTAAGCCAACGTACCGGGCCAATGCGGTCAACGGCAATATTGTGCTTACCGATGCAACCCATTTGCGCTTGCCAAAGCTGGGACCGATCCTGTTCCGTACGGGGCAGCGCCCAGTTGGCAATATCAAAACTGCCACAGTGGTGCGCGACCGCCTGGACAATTATTACGTTCTAGTAGTTGCGGAAGTTGAACTGGAATTCTGGCCGAAGAGCGAGGCTACGGTAGGACTAGACATGGGAATCGCAGACCTGGTCATCACCAGTGACGGCATGAAGTATCCCACCAAACGTTTCGACAAGGCTAACGCCAAGAAAAAACACTACTGGGAAAAACGCCTGGCTCGCCGGCGTGCACAAGCCGAAAAGGAAATCGCTTGGGACCGCCACCTTAAGCTTGGAGCCCCGCGGCAACTGAGTGACTTCAAAAACTATCTGAAGGCTAAGCGCATGGTGGCCAAATACAGCGCGAAGGAAGCCAACCAACGTCGCGACTATCTCCAGAAGCTCAGCACAGGACTTATACGCCAGTACGACCTGATCAAGCTAGAAGACCTGAAAACCAAGGGCCTCCTGCATGATCACAAGCTGGCTCGTGCCATTGCAAACCAGGCCTGGCGAGAATTACGCTTGATGCTTGAGTACAAGGCGGCCTGGTATGGTAAACAAGTTGTGGCAGTATCGCCATACAAGACCTCGCAACGCTGTTCAAGTTGCGGGTACGACGACGGAAAACACGGTCTAAACGTGCGCGAATGGACCTGTCCACAGTGTGGCACGCGCCATGATCGTGATATTAACGCCGCTAAGAATATCTTGGCGGCTGAGCAACAAACAGTCTAAAACCTGATAGGGTTTGTGGCGCGGGACGCGCCTTGGTCAATAGCCGTAACCTCTGCACAAAAAGCTTAGTGCTGGATGTGTAAGTCAGCGGTGTTCCCAGAAGCTCGGTCATTTATGGCCGAGTAGTTCAC
>NZ_BOLS01000048.1 GCF_016861785.1 Lacticaseibacillus mingshuiensis | reverse complement strand
GAAGACCTGACTGTTGGTATTCATTTAGTATGGCAAGCTTCTCCTCGGCTGTGTGCTTTGATCTGGGCATACAAAAATCCCTCCATGATTACCAGATGAATTATTGTATTTCATCTGACAACCACAAAGGGATTATCGCAAATGCGCCGGCTTTTTTACGTGGTTCTGTGATTTTCGTGGCTTTGGAGCGGACGCGCTGACTTGGTTTAGTTACGCAAGGTCGTGCCAGCTGGCGTAGGTGGTGATCAGACTTTGCGTTCCGAGATCGCCTTGCCCAGCATCGATGAGCGCTTGATAGAGGCGGTTGGCCTCGCGCGTAGCGGGCAACTCAATACCCAGCGCATCGGCTTCAGTCAGTGCGATGCCCAGGTCCTTGACGAAGTGTTTGACGAAAAATCCGGGTGTGTAATCCCCGGCGAGGATGCGCGGCCCATAATTTTCTAGGCTCCAGTTGTCCCCGCTACCACCGCCAACAGTTTTCAGCACCGCGGCGAGATCGAGCCCGGCCGCCTGGGCGTATACCAGCATCTCGGTGAGGCCGGTCATGGTGCCGGCGATCATGATCTGGTTTGCCATTTTGGCGTGTTGCCCTTTGCCGGCTTCGCCAAAATAGGTGATGCTGGTGGCGACTTTTGTCAGAATCGGCTGCAAGGTGGCAAAGGCAGCGCGGTCGCCGCCGACCATCACCGTCAGGGTGCCGTTTTTCGCACCGATATCACCGCCAGACACAGGCGCGTCAAGGGCCACGACCTGTTGCTTGGCCGCTTCATCGGCGATGCGCGCCGCTAGCGCCGGCGTGCTCGTCGTCATGTCGACCACAACCTGACCTGGGTGGGTGCCGGCCAGAATTCCTTCAGGCGCAAAATAGATCGCTTCGACGTCTGCTGGAAAACCCGCCATCGAAAACGTGATGTCGGTGGCTTCCGCAACAGCCTTGGCGGAGGCCGCCCATTTTGCGCCATTCGCCAGAACCGCGGCCGCATGCGCCTTGGTGCGGTTGAAGACAGTGACGTCTTCCCCTTTTTTGAGCAGATTGTTGATGATGCCGGTGCCCATAATGCCCGTGCCGATAAAGCCGATCTTCATGTTGGTCTTCCTTTCAGTCGTGTCAGTTGTTGGTGACTTGGTGCGCCGCGATAGTGGGGATGATGGCGTCGAAGGCCTTCACGGTGTCCGCATAGGTCGTCAGCTGATCGCCGAATTTTGCATTGAACCCCTCGAGGCCATCTGCCGCAAATGCGTATTCAAAAGTATAGAGCTGGTCATAGATCTTTGTGAATTGGGCGAGCAGGTCATGCTCACCGGCCAGCTGCAGGGCCAGTTGAATCACGCGAAAATCGGTGTAAGCCAGTTCGAATTGAACGGCCCAGGCCCGCATGAACGGATGCTGATTTTGAATGTGCAGGAAATGGTGATCCACGGTCCACTGCAAATTGGCGAGACTACTTTGAACATCTAACATAATAACGCCCCCTTTGCCGTAAATGTAACCGCAAAAGAGGCGAAACGCAACTGATTTGACTTGAGGGTGCGGAAGCCCGCGGGATGGTGGGGCAGGTAGTTTGGGCTGGGCGTACGATGGCGCACTTGGCCGGTCACTTACTTACCATGCGTATGCTTGTGGCGCCTGGCCGCCGGGACCTGGGAACAGCTGATTCAAACGCGCCAAGACATCTGGTGTCAGTTCAACGTCGAGCGCGTGGACCGCGGCCTCCAGTTGGTCGATCGTACGTGGGCCGATGATCGGAGCGGTGACGGCTGGATTTTGCAATAACCACGCCAGGGCGACGGTGGATTGGCTTTCCCCGAGCTCCTGGCAAAGTGCTTCGTAGCCTTCCAGCTGCGTGCGTTGTGTCTCACTGAGCTGCTTGGCGGCCTGGCTGCGGCGGCTGTTCGGGTCATCATCCGGGTGGAGGATATTTTCCGCGAGCAAGCCACCAGCCAGTGGACTCCAAACGATCAGCCCCATGCCCAGTTCGCGAACAGCGGGCAGAACCTCTAATTCTGGCAACCGGCATAACAGACTGTACCCTGGATTATTCACCTCGGTATTTGGGACATGAAATCGCATCTGGCCGGTCTGAAAGCAACGTTTGGAGCGTTGCGA
>NZ_BOLS01000047.1 GCF_016861785.1 Lacticaseibacillus mingshuiensis | reverse complement strand
GGAACAATGGCACATCTCGCGCCCGTCCCGTGGTATCAAGGTTTCTAGCACCACCGATTTTACTGTGGCACAGTTTTGACCCTTTTCAAATTATTTTGGCTCATCGGGCACCTCCTTGGAGAATATCCCGTTGAGCTTTTTTGCGACTTCAAAGTTACTGTTGGGGTAAAGATGACCGTAAGTGCCGAGCGTCGTTTCGATGTCCTCATGTCCCAGACGTTCTTTAATCTGGAGCGGGTTTTCACCGAGACTGATCAACAGCGACACATGCGAGTGGCGGAGGCCATGCACGGTAATCCGCTGAACTTTGGCGAGTGTACTGTACGCGTCCACAATATCCAAAAATTGCCCGTCAGAGCACGGAATCCCATCACGTGAGAATACCCACTCGGACGTCACCATCGCCGCTTGTGCGACCTGCCACGCATCTAAGCACGCAATGGTATCATCATCAAGCGCCACGGTACGGCGACTGGCGGCAGTCTTTGGCGCTGGAGTTTCAAACCAGTTGCGGTTGTGATAGTCCATTGTCTTATTGATGTTCACCGTCTTAGCTTCAAGATCAACGTCTGTCCACTTTAACGCCCGTGCTTCACCGCTACGCAAGCCAGACATGAACATGAACCACAACATCGTGTAATCAAAGCGGCCAGTGTACGTGTTGGTGTTCGTCTTGGCGAGTACCTTTTGGAAGTCGGCTTGCGTCCAGAAATTGATCTTCGCTTTCTTCTTTTTGATGAGGCCAACGACCCGTACTGGATTCTCGTTGATGATACCAAGCGCCTTAGCACGTTCAAGCACTTGGCCTAACATAATGTTGATGGTACGCGCATAGGATTGCTTACAGTCTTTGAGTACGCTGACTTGCCAATGTTGCACATCAATCGGCCGAATTTGGTCAATGATGATGTCGTTGAACCTAGTCAGATACTCACTGTTCATCAAGACTAGCCGCTGACGGTAGGTGCGTGGCTTTACTTGGGTTTTGTACCAAGGCTTGAACACGTCTTCCATAAAGTCGACAAACTTAGTCTGCTTGATGTCCTCATCATCGGCGATCCCCGCCGCCAACATTGCAACTCTTGCTTTTTTCGCCTCCGTTTTCGTTTTGAAGCCGCTGGCACGTTTTTGAATTCGTTTGCCAGTTCGTTTGTCAGTTCCTAAGCTTACGCGGAAGCTAAAAGTGCCGTCCGCCTGTTTGGTAATATGGTCTTTCGTAGTCAAGATAGTTCCTCCTTAACTGCGGAAAGGCCACTTGGTGC
The DNA here is from genome assembly GCF_016861785.1 of Lacticaseibacillus mingshuiensis. GTDB lineage: Bacteria > Bacillota > Bacilli > Lactobacillales > Lactobacillaceae > Lacticaseibacillus > Lacticaseibacillus mingshuiensis. The sequence continues at coordinate 1,714 of NZ_BOLS01000047.1, read as the reverse complement.
ACCCTCAAGTTGGCTTAGTTTCAAGCCTAATACTGCGTCTACTGCTTCCACTGGAACACGGTCTACGCCTTTCTTACCGTACCATCCAAGGCCACGTTTGAGCAACAACTCTTTTGCCATTTTGATGATACGGCTTGCTTGCGATTGACTGTACCCCAGCTTGATAAGGTCAGCTCTAGTCATCGTCAGGAAGACTGGCTGTTCTGGTACGTTAATATTCAATCAAATCACTTCCTAAAGTTTGGTGGGAGTGAGATAATCAAACCAGATAGAACCCATATTTTATCTGTGAAGGGTGACTACTTGCTTTGGTCGGCGTAGTCGCTCTTTTTTGATTTCTCACGTTGCTTTGAATCGGTCATAACACCGTTGCGTTGGTGCTGAAAATGGTGGATCACGTCCCAGTGGCGTTGCGTCAACTTACCACTGTCGATGATGGCTTTGAGTTCGTTTGTGTTATTGTACTGGTCAATCAACTGCAACATCTTGAGTGAGGGTGCGACTTGCTTTCTCAACCACCGCGTAATATTGTCATAGTTTAACGGTTCTGGATTAGTGGAAAGTCGCAGCTTATCCCGATTGTTACCGATGAACGCCGCCCAACGAGGATCTAACACCCACTCACTTCTGGGTTTATGACTTGGCGTCAAGAAACGCAGATACTGATTGATGATGCCGAACACGACTTGTTCGGGATCGCGCGTCGCCAATAGATGTTCAACCGCTGTGGCGGCACGTTCGCGGCGTAGCCGCACTTCAAAGCGAGTACGGATCGGTTGATCTTCAATGGCGATTTCTGGGTGTTTCTGATGTTGCTCAAATGCCTTGTCGTAGATACAGAAATTGACTTCGCTTTGTGGCGAACCAAGGTACAAGGTGCGCCCAGAGGCGTGCCACTGTTTGGTGCGGTTGTCCCTGAACCCGCGAAAGCGTGAGCTGAATTCATCATGGTCGCACTTCTCAATTAGTGTTGGCACATCTAGTAATCCGTTGCGGTCGTTGATGGCTAAATCAAGTCGGGTAAAGTGGCAATCCAGTTTGAGACAAGTTTCGAGAAAATCGTACCAAGTTCGATGTTGCGATTGCAGATACGATTCGACGTAGCGACAACCTTGACCTTTCAGCTCAATCATTGTGCCACTGTCGTCTTTCGGGTTGTAATCTTCGGCATCCACATCTTGGTAAGGTGATAACATCATCTTGATCTCACCGCATGTTAAGGTTGCTGAATAGCCGTAGTGAGCGCCGTCGTGGAGATTGAAATGGATCGGGCTGATTTGGAACAGTTCGTTAATCAACTCTTCGTAGTCGTGCGTCTTGAAGGTGACGCTGAGATAGTCGATACAGACGTCCAGATTATTCTGACCGGTCAACGCACGCAACGCCAACGTCAGTTCTAATCGGGCTTTATCGTTGAGCGGCTTCTTGCGACCCAGCAGTTGATTCAGGTGTGACCGGCTGTAATTAGCCATGTCTGCGAGCTGACCTTGAGTAATATTGTTATCGCGCATTTCGTCGTGGACTTGATCAAGCCAATCTTTGTTGGTCATGCCGCCAATTAAGTTTAAGTCTTTGAGCATGTTAGCTCCTTTCCAAGCGTCCTAACAGCAATTCGGCGTTTTACCTATACGGTAAGGCCGTGCCACAGGCGCTTTATGCCTACCGTCGGATTTCTTGTTACTTGTATTTGCCCCCCTATTAGACACTGGGGGCT
>NZ_BOLS01000046.1 GCF_016861785.1 Lacticaseibacillus mingshuiensis | reverse complement strand
AGACTGAGTGAAACGAGGTCAATGCGCACTTACACATAGAATTTATTCTATGTTATACTAAAATGATTAGAACCTGTATTAGAAGCCGCCGTTGGCGACAACAAAATCAAACTCATAAATTCAAAACTAAAAAAATCATTTGCTATGTTAACGAATTGTAAACTATAAAAAATATGAACTAGAGGCTATACCTTAATTTTAATATGAATTATTAACTAAATATAAAAAAGAGCCTCGAGTATGAGACTCATTTTTTTGCTTTATAAAATAATCCCTTTGCTGGCTAAATTAGCTAAACATTCTTTCAAATATGCGTCATTATGCTCTGGATAAATTGGGTTAGTGATCGGGCATTCTTTCAAAATTATATATGGATCACAATGAATACCGCGGTAAAGCGGATTAAACCAGTTTTTATTGGGGTGATATCCGCGGTGCTGCATTTCATGCAGTACCAGTAAGTGAAATTGATAGAGTTTATATGGCGAGTGCTTGAATACATAATTAACAGTTGCATGTTTTTTACCCCAGCCATTGCCTCTTAGAGCAGCAAGTTCTCGATGCTGCCCTAGTAGTTGCTGGCGAGGAAGTTTATTAATGAGTTGCTCAT
>NZ_BOLS01000045.1 GCF_016861785.1 Lacticaseibacillus mingshuiensis | reverse complement strand
CAGCTTATCTATCAATGTATTATAGAGAATAATTGCTGCAATAGCTCGCTTAATATCAACCAAAATCAATTTGATCGAGCATGGTTTCTTGACTGGCTTGATCCAAGCCTAAATAAGCTAAAGTCATGGCCTCGCTGGAATGATTTAATAAGTGCATGACCAAACCAATATTATAATTAGACTGCGTGTAGACCCGATAAGCGCCGGTTTTACGCATGGTATGAGTCCCAAGATAATTAATGCCGAGTAAATCGCCCGTCTTAGCCATAATTTTGTAGAACTGTTTTTCCGTGATATGTCGATCAGGGTGCTGAATCGAGGGAAACAACCAGTCAGAAACCAAATGATTGTCTTGTAACCAAGCTTGATAAGCCAATAAATTAGCTTGCACGGGTTTTAAGTAGAGCAGGTTCGCTTTACCGGTCTTTTGGTCGTGGATAAACGCATTCTGACGCACGGTGCCGTTCTCGTTAAAGACATCTGCCCAACGAAGCTTCATGACGTCGCTCACACGCAGCAGAGTCGCTTTGCCAACTTGAAAAACTGTATAGTTACGCCGGCCAGCTTTAAAGCTGTTGAGTAAGGTATCTTGCACCTCTTTGAGAACATTTGAATCTTTGATAGGTAAGACAATTTGTTGCATAGTTTTAGCTCCTTAAAAAATTGATTTTTAGTACAATTTAAAGTACAATATTAAGTACAAAGAAAGGGTGGTAAATATGACATTAGCATTAACACAGAGCGATTTTCGCGCT
>NZ_BOLS01000044.1 GCF_016861785.1 Lacticaseibacillus mingshuiensis | reverse complement strand
ATATTTAGATCAAGTTAATGACGAAGACGAAACCGTTTATATTGCTCGTTCAAATAGTCGCGCAGTGGCCATCGTTTCACAAGAAAAAATGGATTGGCTAGAACGAGCATTAAAAGCTAAAGAAGGCTCGTTAGAATATGCAATTGCACGTGATCAGTTAATTAAACGCCATGTTTTACCTGACGATGAAATTGTTGAATCAGATGATGATTATTGGGGTCAGTTTAAATAATGAAAAAACTAAGATTTAAACCACGTGCAACCTTTAATGCTGATCTAAAACGGTTAGCCAGTTTAGACAAATCTATTATTGATGAAGTTCGAGCAGCCATTGATCTGTTGCTTGAGCAACAACAATTACCAGCAGAATTTGAAGATCATGAGCTTAATCGGCGAATGAGCGGTTATAATGAATTTCACTTACGAGATACCCCGAAAAACAAAACACCA
>NZ_BOLS01000043.1 GCF_016861785.1 Lacticaseibacillus mingshuiensis | reverse complement strand
TCGAGGGGCTATTTGGGACTTATGGACCCTATAAGAGAAACAAGACTTATTTTAGAACTTTCCTCAAACGTATCATGTCTTTTAAAACAAGACCATTTTCAGTAATCTCTTTATCATAGTGAATTGTAAAGAAGTTTTGATCAACACCAACAACCCGGAAACCACATTTTTGATAAAGATAAAGTTGTCCAAAACTAGTTGTACCAGTTCCAATTTCAAGACACTTGCAATTATTGTTTCGCGCATATTTTTCGGCAAAAATCAGAAGTTGATGACCAATTCCTTTATTTCTTTGTGTGGCAAATTACAAGTTTAATCCGAACAAGCCCGGAAACTTTCAATGGCAGTCTGTTGATGATGGATTTTTAATGGTCGTTGATTAATAAGCTCAAGTGCTGCCAGGATTTCATCAGTCGTTATCTGGTCAAAGTTAGTCTTTTTCGGGAAAAACCACCGTAACCATCGATTGAAATATTCATTGGATCCCCGTTCCCATGGTGAATACGGGTGACAAAAATAAACTTTAATCTGATAGTCTTGTTCTATGGATCGATAATCGGCAAACTCCTTACCATGATCAACAGTTATAGATTTCACTTGGGAACCGAAGGTCCCCATAAAATTTCCAAAGGTATCATTTAAGGCCTTGGCGGTGCGATTAGGGGCTTTGATAGCCCATAGAAGCCGGGTTTTACGTTCTACAAAAGTGACCAAACATGCTCGTGACTGACCTCGGCTAGAAAGTACCGTATCGACTTCCCAATGACCAAAAGCTAATCGCTGATTGACAGATTTTGGTCGTTGTTCAATGGAAGTCCCACTTGTAAATGTGACACGATGCTCATTAGCTCGGCGCTGTCGGACATTTCGATTAGGTAGATCAGCCAAGTTGAAAGGTAACCAGCCAAGCTTAAGCCAGTTATAAATTGAAGCGGTGCTCAGGTTAAAAGCTGTCGCAATCGCTTCTGGTGACCAAGTTAAACGTAGGTGGTTGGTAATTAAAATTGTCAATGATGGCGTTAGAATTGAATGGCGACCACAAGCCCGCCTTTTATGATCTGCGTCTTGTTGCGCTAATTCGGGATCATAGGGTTTGACCCGATCTAATTCATAGCTAATAGTTGATTTGGCAACGCCTAAGGCGTCAGCCATATCTTGGTAAGTATGATGGCCTTCACTGACCAGTTGAGCTAGCGCACCACGTTGAAAACGTGATAAAGTAGAAGTACCCAAAGTAATCACTCCTTATAGCTGGTTGGAATTAACTACTACCATTGTAAGAGATTGCTTTGGGCCTTTTTTTATTTT
>NZ_BOLS01000042.1 GCF_016861785.1 Lacticaseibacillus mingshuiensis | reverse complement strand
AATTCTCTAGCCAACTAAAAGATCGTTCGACTACCCAACGTTGGGGCATGACTTCGAATCGATGCAACTCATTGCGCTTCGCAACCTGCACGGTTGCGTTTAAATTACTGGCTACATCGAGCTGAAAATTAACGCCTGAATAACCACCATCAACTAAGACATTTTGAACCTGGCGTAAATGCATGGCATGTAAAGCGATCATGGCACTGGCCCCGTCTCGATCAGAGACGTTCGCTCGCGTCATGTGAATGGCCTGCGGAAAGCCATTGATATCAACTGCCAGATGGCGCTTAATCCCCGAGATTTTCTTACCAGCGTCGTAACCTTTGTTTTCAGCAGTAGCGGTGTTTTTGACGCTCTGAGCGTCAACGATAATAAAGGAAGTTAAAGCTGAACGTCCTTGGTAAGTTCGCCGAGCAATGACAATTTTTTTAAAACTTGTTCCAATAAAGAATCAGCCGTAGGCTCAGCTTTAGTTGACCAAATTTTGTAATAGTTGTAAACTGACCGCCATTCTGGGAAATCACCGGGGACTTGACGCCATTGGCAACCGGTTTTCAAGACATATAGGACCGCACAGAAGACCTCGTAGAGGTCATATTTTCGAGGCTTAGTTCGCTTACGAAAATTTTCTAAAGCTGGTC
>NZ_BOLS01000041.1 GCF_016861785.1 Lacticaseibacillus mingshuiensis | reverse complement strand
CTCACCATTCTTCATGATGAGGTAAGGGTACTGCTGGGGCGCTGCCTTTTACATACGGTCAGTTATTGGGTGCTTACAGCCATGAGCTGATGGCCAGACATAGAAATGGACTGTTTTGAGGTTCAGTGGCTCTTGAAAAGGTCGCAGAGAGCGCACTCCTCCTCGGGGTTTGAACCATCCTAAGAGCTTAGGCGATCAGCTGGTAAATACGCTTGAACATATGAGTTTGATTGACGAAGCCGTAACAGGAACGCTTGAGCGCTTTGATCTTGCGGTTGACCCCCTCAATTGGACCGTTTGAGTACTCTGAGGTTGCGGCATTTAAGACACCCGTTAGGTTCTTATCCAAGGTTTTGATTGCGATATCCATGGCTTCTCCGCAAGGCTGATATCCCCTGATGAGCGCCTCCAGGTGTTCTGGGTCATTGTCAAGAAGCGCATCATGAAAGCCGATGTAGGTGTCGTATGCGGCCTTGAAACGAGGAAAGGCGTCAGTACCAATATCTATGACTTCTTGATCGGTGAGAAATTGATTGAGGCCAAAACGATACCGAGGTTGAATGGCGTCAGGATCAGCCTTGTGGAATACCTTCCAGTTAGTCTTCAAGGCTTTGTATACAGCAGAGTGTGGATCGTTAAGTTGCTTGAGACACTGAACCCGGATCTGGTCCAAAGCATGCCCGAGAAGCTGAATGATGTGGAAGCGGTCGATGATGATTTGCGCATTGGGGAAGAGTTGTCAAGAGCGGTCTAAAAATGCAGGATTATGGTGGTTAAAAATGTAGGTTTTTGGCGCTTACCCACCACTTCGTAGTCGATAGGATTTGCCAGTGATCTTAATCACGTGGGCATGGTGCACTAATCGATCGAGAATGGCGGCCGTTACGGTGGGATTTTGAAAGATGTCTACCCAGGTAGAGAGTTCACTGTTGCTCGTAATGATAGTCGAATGCTGCTCATATCTGGCATTGATCACTTGGAACAGGAGATTGGCCTCGTCGTGATCGATTGGCAGATAGCCGATTTCATCAATGATCAGTAAGTCATACCTGGCAAACTGGTGAATGGCCCTGTCCAGAGTCCCTTTTTGATATGACGTCGTGAGCCGTAGAAGTAGGTCATGACAGTTGACGAACAATGTCCGCTTATTTTGCTTACAGGCCTCAATACCGATGCTGATGGCAAGATGCGTCTTTCCAACTCCCGGACTACCTATAAAAATCAGGTTTTCGTGTTTCTCTAGAAACGCGAGGTCTTTGAAACCTTTGATTTCTTGAGGATTGATACTCGGCTGAAAGGCAAAGTCGAATTCCTTTAACGTTTTCTCTTGGGGAAATCTGGCGCGTTCAATCACGCGACCAATCTGCCGGCTTTCCCGCCAGGTCAATTCTCTCTCCGTTAGATCAAGTAATGCCTCAGTAAAAGAGAGTTGCTGCGAATTGATTTGGTCAATGTATTCTGGCAAATAGGCATTCATCTTACTCAAGCCAAGCTCATCGAGGTTATTCAGTACTGCTTGAAAATTACTTGTCATGGCGGCCTCACACTTCGTCATACTGACTTAGATGTTCAGTAATGTACGCTTCGATGCCCTTGTCGCTCCGACCCTTCAGTAAATCAGAGCGAAGGATCTCCATCCGATCATGCTCATCATAATTAAATCTGGACTATTTTTCTGTGCGCACTTATTTAACTGGCTTAATATACGGCACGCGGGCGACGGTGACGCCAACGCTGGTGCCGGCCACATTAGCGGCGCCCGCCACCTTCGCCAACTGCTCGGTCGTACCAGTGAGAATCACCCCACGAAACCGCAAAGTTTTGGCGGAAGCCTTGAGGGCCAGCTTCATCCCAGCGCTCCGTGTCTGGTTTCCCCAGTACCCACGCAAAGCCGTTTGCCAATCCTTAAGCTGACGATTGGGACCTTGATCATAACTGAGATCCATCCCAATCGGGTTTTCGACTAAGCCACTATTATCGCCTTCCAGGGCCACACGCTTGGTGTCGTTAAAGACATACCCCCAGGTCAAATTGACATTTTTTGGCACCCATTGCTTCAGTTCCGCATACGTCACGGCGCGGGAAAAAGTCACTGCAATTTCGCCCACATGGTTGGGTAACCGACTCAAGCTTCGGGCTTCATTCGGTAGGTCATGGGTGTGCGTGTAAAAGCGGGCCACTTTCTGCAGGGTCGTGTTTTGAAACTGCTGGCGATCTGTGTTTTCATCAAGGCGATTGGAAACCGTCTGGGTAAAACTCTCGTCCATTTCCCAGTCGTGGAAACTGTAATGCGACGTGTATGTTCCCCAAGGCACCACATAACCATCAATTTCCTTATATTCCTTGGTGACAACATTCCCGCCAAAGCTGGAATTATTAGCAAGCATTTCACTGGCCACTGTCACATTCGGCTCCGCCACCAAATGATAATTCGTGAGCGCGGTGTACAAGGCATCGGTTTGACGCCCACATAATTGGTTGAGGCCACTATAGGCGAGCGGTCCCCCAATGATTAAGACAATCACGGCAATCAGCACCATCATTAGGTGCTGGCGCCATTTGGCTTTGCGTAAGGCTTGATCTAACATCTTATGTTTCCTCCCATTGACCGCGCAACTGCTTCCGTGCGCGAGCTAACATCGTTTTGACACTGGCCGGTTTGATGGCCAGCAGCGCCCCGATTTCTTCATATGAAAAGCCGTAGTAATACTTCAGCGCCACGAGCTCCTGCTGGTTGGCCGGGAGCGGCGCAATTAACGTTGCAAAGCTTTGCGGCGTCAGCGTACTGGCTTCCGGCAGCTGCTGCGTCAAGGTTTCGCGGCGGTGTTTGCGCAGTTCATCGAGGCAGGCGTTCAGGGCAATCCGGTAAAACCAGCCATCAAAATTGCGCACTGACAAGTTGGGCAGCAGGATAATGATTTTTTCATAAGCCGTGGCCACGGCATCCTCGGCATCGGCCCGTTGAATGCCCCGCGCTTGCAGGCGCTGCACCACTTGCTGGCCTAATGTCAGCAAGTGAGCATCAAAGTCTGACTTTACCATCTCACCCCTCCTTCCCTTAATAAGACGTTTGAACCAGCCTTAAAGTATACAGGTAATTTGTAAGCACCCTTTTAAATGACGGATTTGTTTGACTGGTACCTGGCGGTACACTGACCTCATCAATCAATTGGTGGGGTGTTTTAATGGAAAATAAACCAGATATCGTACATGTTCGTCTGGATCAGTCAGGCACCAGGCCATTGGAAACAACCAAGGCCCTGCAATTTAAGCTCAGTAACGAAAAGACAGTCATCGTCTACAATCATATCAATGGCTATATCCTTGAAGCACTGCTAAAGGCGGTGTTCTGAATGTTACTGGACCTGAAGCAAATCTCCGAAGTTTATCTGATTTGCGGCCGGACGGATCTGCGTCGTGGGATAGACGGCCTAACTGGAATCGTCGAGGAACAATACCACCTTGATCCTCATTGCCGCAATCTCTATTTGTTTTGCGGTAGTCGCAAAGATCGTTTCAAGGCTCTTTACTGGGCTGGCGATGGGTTCATACTATTGTATAAGCGCTACGAGAATGGTCGCCTTCAGTGGCCAATGAACCAGGCAGCCGCCAAGTCGCTCACGCATCAACAATTGATTCGCCTTCTGACGGGGTGGTCAATTGAGCCAACGATTCATTCAGTGAATCCACCGCAAAAGCATATTCAGCAGGGCAAGGAAGTGGTAAAGTCAAGCCATCGGTAAGGTGGTGAGTACATGAGTGACACGACAGTAGCATTAGATGAGCATGCCGAGGTTATTGCCTTGCGCAATAAAGTCAGCGAGTTGGAAGAACAACTTGCTTGGTTCAAGAAGCAGATATTCGGGCAGAAATCTGAGCACACTCAGCAGGCAGAGATAGCGTCTAACGAACAACTTTCGTTGTTCGAAGAGCAGCGCGCCCAGGCACAGGCCGCACTAGAGGCCGCAGAAAGCATCACTCATGTCAAGGCTCACGACCGGAAGAAGACGAAAAAGACCAGTGAGAAGATCAGTCTAGATGTCGAATGCGTTGAGAAAATCATCGACATCACAGCCGAGCAGCGTAAATGCGCGGCTGGTTGGAAACTGGTCAAGATCGGTAAACGCGAAGCGCGTACGACTGTCGAGTATGTCCCGGCAAAACTAAACCTGGATTATTCACCTCGGTATTTGGGACATGAAATCGCATCTGGCCGGTCTGAAAGCAACGTTTGGAGCGTTGCGA
>NZ_BOLS01000040.1 GCF_016861785.1 Lacticaseibacillus mingshuiensis | reverse complement strand
AAACTGTTGATGATGGTGATCAGGTGTTCGTCGATGTGCAAAATGAAATCGATGAGTTGGGGCATGAGGCCCTCCTTTGAGAACGTGTTAAAGCAAGTATACCGAAGCCCCGTGGGTGAACCGCATAAGAAACGGTAAAGTTATCAGTAATTGTCGTCTTCCAATTCGGGATGGGAATGCGCCAAACGACTGGCCGAGGCCGCCGCGATCGCCCCGACAATATCATCGAGGAAGGTGTGAATGATGCCGGGCTCATGGGCGTTGAGCTTTGCCAAGATGCCCGGCTTGACCCGGTCGATGTAGCCATAATTGGTGAAGCCGATCGAGCCGTAAACGTTGACGATGGAAAAAGCGAGAATCTCATCGCAGCCATATAGCCCTTCGTCTTCGGCAATGATGTTTTGCAGTGGTTGTTCGAGCGTGCCAGCTTCGGCCGCCTTGTCCAGCGCGATGCCGGTCATGACCGCATTTTGGACCTCGCGTTTATGCAGGACGATCCGCACGTTTTCCGTCGCGGCTTCAAGGGTGAGACCCGGGATGAATTTTGCCTGTAAAAACATGACCAGTTCGCCGATCGCCGGGAGCTCGACCCCGCGCTCTTTCAGCATTGCGATCGTGTGCGCATAAAGCCGTGCCTCATTCGTCTCGACTTTTTCCCGTGCGGCTTGGCGTGCCGCCTTTTCTTGCGCCTTGTTGTCGGTGTCCATGACCATCCTTCTTCCTATTAATGATAGAGTTGCGTGCTGTGGAGGGCCTGACGCCGCTCCGGATACAGAAAACTCAGGGCCTCATTGACCGCAGTCGGGGCCTCGCCAAACCCACTGGCGATCAATTTCACCTTGCCAGGATAAGTGACCGCATCGCCAACGGCAAAAATGCCAGGGGTGGTGGTTCGCATCTGCGAGGTGACCACGATCTCGTTGTGCTCGAGGGTCAAGGGCCAGTTGCGGAGCTGCCGATTTTCGCTCATGAAGCCGTAGTTGACGAGCAGGCGGTCGACGTTCAGCGTGCGGGTCTCATCCCCGCGGACTTGATCAAGGGTGACATCGAGGCGAGGGCCATTGGCGGTGACGCCTTGAATCAGAAATGGCGTGTGCAGCTGAACGGTCGATTGATGGAGCGCGTCCACGCTGGATTCCAGCCCGCGGAACTGGTCGCGGCGATGGATCAAATGCACACTTTTGGCAATCGGCGCCAGGGCTAGTGCCCAGTCGATCGCCGAATCCCCGCCGCCTGCGATCGCCACATCAAGGTCCTTAAAGCTCTCGAGGTCGCGCACATAATAGAAGAGCTTTTTGCCTTCCAGTGCTGGGTCATAAGGGCAGGCCAACTTCCGCGGCGTGAAGGCGCCTCCGCCAGTTGCGATGATCACGCTTTTTGTGTGAAAAATGCCATTCGTCGTTCCCAGCAAAAAGGTGCCATCGGGCTGCGGGTCGATCGTTTGAACATTGGTCGCAGTCTTGATCGTCGGGTGAAAATGCGCGGCCTGTTGCTCGAGTTGGGCGACTAGCTCTTGGCCGCTGATGCCGGTAAAGCCGCCGATGTCGTATAGAATTTTCGCCGGATACAGGTTGCCGGTCTGACCGCCAAGTTCGCTAAGGCTTTCCAGCAGCAGGACGTCGGCACTGTGCAGCCCGGCATAAAAGGCGGTGAACATGCCCACTGGGCCGCCGCCGATCACCGTGATCTCGTACAAGTGCTGACGCTCCGGTTCGTGGTTTGTTTCATGGGCCGCATGAGGGTTCGTTTCGTTTTTCGGTTGATGGCTCGTTTCGTTCATGTGCGTTCTCCGTTTCTGTTCGATCACTGTCTTCTATCATCATAGTGGCACATTGGCCAACGCACAACTGGAACTGAGCCAAATGGGCGCGGCCGACTTTGATGCGAGACGTTCCTCACCATTGTACGCCGATTTATGCGACTGGTCAGGTAAGGGGGCCGGTGGTCTTTCCGAAATGGCGTGGGCCAAGCGACGGACTCTTTTTTGACGGCGACTCTGGGTAGCCCCGGTCCGCGTGCACTTGATATAACGCGCAGACCAACATCTCCCCGCGCGCGGCGGTTCGCCTAGTATTTGAAAGCGGTATTAGGTAAAATGGTTGAGAAATATGAGGAGGCAATCATGACATATCCACAATTAGAACTTGAAAACTTTTCCGGGCCAAAGGCAGTGATCGACACGACCATGGGCACGATCACGGTGGCCCTTTTTCCGGCGCAGGCGCCAAAAGCCGTTGAGAACTTCATCGGCTTGGCCAATAAGGGCTACTATGACGGGGTCACGTTCCACCGTGTGATTCCAGACTTCATGATTCAAGGCGGCGACCCGACTGGCACAGGGGCCGGCGGTGAGAGCATCTGGGGGGACTCCTTCGAGGATGAATTTTCCGCAGAGCTGTTCAATCTTCGGGGCGCACTGTCGATGGCGAACGCTGGGCCGAATACAAACGGCAGTCAATTTTTCATTGTCACCAACGAACATCTGAATCCCAGCATGGCCTCCCAGTTGCCGGCGGCCGGGTATCCACAGGCGGCGACGGATGCCTATCAGCAGGGCGGGACGCCATGGCTCGATGGCCGGCACACGGTTTTCGGCCACGTCCTTGATGGCCTGTCTGTCGTCGACGCGATCAGCAAAGTCAAAACAGCGAACGACAAGCCGGAGACGCCGGTGACGATCAACCACGTGACGATCGAGGAGGCCAAATAGATGTTAGGAGCGATCGAAGCTGGCGGGACTAAATTTGTGTTGGCCGTTTCTGAAGATGGTCTGACAGTCGAACACCGCGTCAGTATCAAGACCACGACCCCAGAGGAGACGATGGCCCAGGTCTTCGCCTATTTTGACAAGTACCCAGTGACTGCATTGGGGCTCGCCTCGTTTGGCCCGCTGAATGTTAATGTCCGCAGTAAGGGCTATGGCAGCATCACCAACACACCCAAGCTGCCATGGCGGCACTATGACATTTTAGGCGACATGAAGGCCCATTACCCAGATGTGAGGTTTGCCTTCACCACGGATGTCAACGCGGCGGCTTATGGCGAATTGAAAGCCGGCGCGGCAAAAGGGGTCCAGGATGTCGTTTACTGGACAGTCGGGACTGGTATCGGCGCTGGCATTGTCTCAAATGGCAAATTGTTGCAAGGGTACAGTCATCCCGAAGCTGGCCATATGCTGGTGCGCCGAGATCCGCGCGATGAGTTCGCCGGTTTTTGCCCGTATCATCACGACTGCCTGGAAGGACTGGCAGCCGGCCCGGCGATCGAGCAGCGGTTTGGCAAGCCGGCGATCGAACTCGCACCTGATCATGTGGCGTGGGAGATCGAAGGGAACTACCTCGCCCAGGCCTGCATGAACGTCACACTCACAGTCGCCCCAGAGCGTATTGTTTTTGGCGGCGGCGTGATGCATCAACCACAACTCTTCCCAATGATTCGCGAGGCCTTCAAGGAAAAAATCGCAGACTATGTTGAGTATCCGGCACTGGACGATTATATCGTGCCGATCGCATTGAAGGATGACGCCGGGGTCATCGGTGCCTTCATGTTGGCAAAAGAAGCCTAGTTTCATCGGCCCTCGCTTTACGGTATACTGTTCATGAAAACCTGCACCACAGAATGAAGGGTCATTATGAACTATCGCATTGGGGATATCCTCACTGGCAAGGTGACGGGGATTCAGCCATATGGGGTGTTTGTTCTATTGAATGAACATGACCAAGGGCTGATCCACATCTCGGAATGTCAGCACGGATACGTCAAGGCGCTCAGCGACCTTTTCAAAGTGGGGCAACGGGTGACAGTTGTGATCTTAGATATCGATGAATATTCAGGTAAGATCAGTCTCTCACTGCGGGCCTTGCAGCCTGCACCCGATCTGACCCCGTTTCGTCGCCGCAAACATTTTTGGACGACACGTAAGGTTCATACCGGGTTTGCCCCGATCGCGGCGCGCCTGCCGGGATGGGTCGATGAGTACCTCAAACGAATGAACAAGAATGCGGCCGAGTGATCGGTCGTATTTTTGTGGATGATTCCGACTGATGGATGGACTTTGTTCGCGATTTGGTCTAATTATTATGCATTGACGTTCGCTCATCGCAAGACCATTCGGAGAACACAACTTTTGCTCGGATTTGGCATTTTCTTATTGACGCATGCGGCTTCTGGCTGGTAAGATACTTGTTGTTGTCAACGCGACCGCGGCCATTACGGCAGCGCTTGAATATGAAAGAAAAGAATAATTATTCACTTCTAGATTATTGTTGACAGCGAACCAGCCAAAAGATATACTGTTAAAGTTGTCTTTTGGACAAGTCGTCCTTTGAAAACTGAACAAAGTTTCGTAAATGTGTAGGTGATTCGGCCTTAATTGGTCGGAGAATTAAACATG
>NZ_BOLS01000039.1 GCF_016861785.1 Lacticaseibacillus mingshuiensis | reverse complement strand
ATGCCAAGGGTCAGATTAAAGTTGATGACCTGAAGCCAGGCGACTACTACTTTGTTGAAACTGCTGCCCCTGCTGGTTATGAATTGAATGATGGTAAGCTTTCATTTACTATCGACCTACAAGTTAGTGGCAAACAGTCTGTAGTTACGGCTAAGAATTTTAAGAAGAGTTCATCACAAAGTAACAACGATAAGCACAAAGGCGACCAAAACATGCCTGCTACAGGAGATGGCAATAGTTTAGTAACGACACTGATGGGAGTGGCTTTGTTGCTCAGTATGTTCACCTACAGTCTTTTCAATCTTTACAGACGAGAACGCCAGTAGAGATAGAAAATAAGGGCCTCTGGTGCTGAAGGATTGTTTTAGTGAAGTAAAAGAACTGCGACTCAAATTTTTAGAGCGTCAGTAAACCGCTAACAATTAGTAATCACCTAATATTCGACCATACGAAGGAACCCCACAAACTTGTTTTTTGAGATTGTGGCTCTTCGTCAAGTAGAGTTGATAATTTTTTTATGAAGCACTTGGGCCTTAACTGGTCTAGGTGCTTTTCTGGCTCTGTGTCAAATGGTGTTGATTAATAGTTTTTATCTTTTGAAAGGTCCACTCTTCGGAGTGGATTTTTTGTTATTGAACCGAAAAATATCGTCTGTGAAGCCAGATGGCCACAATTATGCTTTGTAACACTGTTTTTGGGTATACTGCTCCCCGGGGTGTCGGACACTGACTTTGCTAAGCAATCAGTTGGTAGATCCGTTCAAACATCCGCTCTTGATTGGCGAATCCATAACAGCTACGCTTTAGCGCTTTGATCTTACGATTGATGCCTTCTAGCGGGCCATTTGAAAGCCTGGTTTGCGAAGCATTCAAAACCCCTTTGAGGTTTTTCCTTAGTGTGGCAATGGCGATGTCCATTGGCTCACCGCACGACCTGTAGGTCTTGATGAGGTTACTCAGGCGCTCTGTTTGTGAATTAAGTAAAGCATCGTGAATGTCGATATAGGTCTCATAAGCATTGTGTAAGTTTGGGAAAGGCGTGATGCCAATATCGATGAGTTCTTGGTCGGTCAGGCTTTCGTTTATGCCGAAGCGGTAATGTTTAGTTTTGGCGTCTGGATCGGCTTTATGGTAGATTTTCCAGTTTGGTTTTAACGCCTTGTACACTTGAGAATGTTTATCCTTGATTTGCCGTAGCGCTTGAACGCGCATCTGGTCCATCGCTCGACCTAGCAGTTGAATGATATGGAAACGGTCGATGACAATCTCGGCGTTAGGGAAGAGCTCGTGAACAAAGTTCTGATACGCAGCGTTCATATCCATACAGATATGCTTCACCTTCGCTCTTTCGTCTCTAGAGTAGTTTTCCTCGAAGAATTTTTTGATGGTGTCTGAGAGCCGATCACCAAGCACAGTCACACGTTTGTGTGTATCAGCGTCGATACAGATAAAGGCCATTTGTGAGTGAGTTGAGCGAAACTCATCGAAACAAAGGTTGGTTGGGAGATAGTTGAGCGGTCGCGGATTGATATTATCATCAAGGATGCGTCCAACGGTCGTGGTCGAAATGCCAGTGATTGAGGCAATGCTCTTACTAGTAGTCGATTTCATTGCGAGCTTTAAGGCGTACTCAACTAGGCCATTTGAGATTGAATACTTGGGCTTAACTACCGAGGTGGTGGCAGTCAGAGTGGATTTACAATTACCGCAGCGCCAACGCTGCTTATCGAGCGCTAGGAGTACTGGCCGGTCTGTTGGGCCATTAACGTGAATATGAGTACGAATGTGCCCATTGCGCCGCAATGTCGACATTCCACAATAGGGACAACGTTCCAGAAAGTAAGTTAGTTCTGCGTGAATGACCTGATACCTCTTGCGACCTTGACCGCGGCCGCGGTATTCATCTCTCACATCAGAAACATGGATATTTGTATCTGTAATTCCGAGCAATTTAAGCGTACTATCAATGTTGGACACCTGTTCATTACCTCGCTTTGTTTGGGTTTGGTCGCTTAAAGCATAGCACCGGGGAGACCAGGTGTCTTTTTGTTATCTAAAAAGGGTCTAGCATCTCCAGTGTTGATTACTACCAACACCAAAAATTCTAGACCCGCTTTTCTTATGCCCTTTCATTCGTAAGCACCCAATAACTGACCGCATATGAATCCCGCTCGTAAGGTAGGCACCTAGTAATCGACCGCTGAAATAGGCCCGCAATCTCGTCTTTTGAGATTGCGGGCCTTCGTATTCTTTAAACGATTGATTCTACGTTTGAACTGTTAGTCTTTAAATTCCATGGCAAACACGCCTCCAACGATTCCGTTTTTGCGAATGTTGGTAGCTGTGAGACAATCTCTAACAGTTGTGTGATGTAGTTCCGCGGATCGATCCCATTGGCTTTCGCGGTTTCAACCACGGTCATCCAGATGGCGTTGGCTTCGGCACCTTTTGGACTAGTGCTAAACAGCCAGTTTTTCCGGCCAATCACATAACTCTTCATGTTGCGCTCAGAAGCGTTATTACTTAGTGGCTGTTCAAAAACGTGTAGCGTTTGATACTAGTGATTTTAGGTCATTAATGTCATATAATAAATGCATACGAAATCCTGGTTTTCAGACATTTCCCGTGCATTCACGAAATTCACTCAGAGGTTTTATCCATGGTTTATCGTCAAAGTCCCCACCAACTCTCTTTTGAATCCTTTGGTTGCGGTCTGAGTACACCGCTCAGTCCAAATAATGAGTGGGTTCGCTTAGCCGATATTTTTCCGTGGAAAGAACTCGATGAGGCATACCAATTGGAGTTTTCCAAGAAAAGTACTGGGCGAGCGGCCAAGCCATTTCGGATGCTTTATGGCGCTGGACTGACTCAGAATCGAATGAAACTAACCGATCGCGGTGTGGTCGACGCAATTCGAGATACGCCGGCTTATCAGTATTTCATCGGGCTCTCGGAATATCGTGCAGAGAAGCCCTTCGCATACACCAGCTTGTGTACCTTCCGTAAACGGATTGCGGATATCTCTGAACTGGTCAGAAACATTATCAATGATTGGCTTCGTGCCAAGATCGAAGCGGTGGTGCCATTCAAAGTTGACGTCATGATCACGGATGCCACAGCGATTCCGGTGAAGATCCGCTATCCCCAAGATACCTCGCTGCTCAATCAAGCCCGCCAGAATCTTGAAGACATGGCCATTGACATGGCGCATCAACTGAATGTCCCTAATCCACGCATGTATAAGCGTGAAGCTAAACAAGTTTGGACGGCTTTCTCACGCCATCCAAAGAGCCAAAAGCAATCCGTTCACAAGCAAGTTAAAGCGCAACTTCAATACGTCCGTCGCGACTTGCGCTACATCAATGAATTCATTGATGCAGGGGCAATCTTAACCGCCAAACAAGCAGTACGCTTGGGTGTCATCCGAATCTTGTTTGACCAACAGTGGCACATGTTTACACACAAGATTCACCATGTCGCAGACCGCATTATTAGTCTCCAACAGCCTTATATTCGACCGATCCAGCGCGGTAAGGCGAAAGCTAAAGTTGAGTTTGGTGCCAAAATCGACGCTTCATTAAGCGAAGGTATCGTTGATATTGAGCGCTTTGAATTCAGTGCTTTAAATGAAAGTAAGGACTTTGAAGCGACCTTGGATCATTACTTTGATTTGCATGGCCATTACCCAGATGAGGTATTGGCGGATACACTTTACCGCAACCGCGACAATCGCAAGTTGTGTAAAGATCTAGGTATCATGATCTGTGGCCCAAAACTGGGCGCAAAACCAAAACACGTTGATGCCAAGAAACGTCGCCAGGATACGGACGCAGAGAATCGACGCGGTGCCATTGAACGCCGATTTGCCTTTCTCAAAGGGTCAGTAGGCTTGGACTTAGTCAATACCCGAACAGCTGAGTCATTGGCCGTTAAAATCGATCAGGCAATGGTATTAAGCAATGCGCTGACATTCTTGAGAGTGTTTGCTATACCAATTTTAATTTCAACCACGAACGAAGGGCGAACCTATCGTTTCCGGTACAAATTTACTACCAGCACCAAGAATATGGTGGCCTAGTTGAACAGCCACTACTTAAATCGATTTCCCCAAATTCTAGGACGCGATTTAATGCGACACGTTGCCCCTGCGCATACGCCAATGCTTTACCTAGACGATCTTTTGGTAAAGTCTCGACATGATCACACCACTCCCAAAAGTGCTCGATCAACGGTTTAAGCACCACTTGACGCTTTTCCAGGGGTGATGCGCTATCTAAGCCTGCCCAATTCCGTTCGAGTTCAAACATCTGATTGAGTAGCTTCAAGCCCAGCGTCATCTTCTTAGTGTTCTTGAAATTATCGAAGAACTTACGCCGTACATGCGCCCAACAACCAACGCGAGTGATTGAATCACCCAGAAGATTGTAGCCGGCGTAGTCGTCGCATTGTAGGACACCAGGAAAGCCACTGTATAAGTTCTGAGCGAATTTCCCGGAGCGAGTATTCGCATAGGCATACATGACGACTGGCGTTTCGCAC
The DNA here is from genome assembly GCF_016861785.1 of Lacticaseibacillus mingshuiensis. Taxonomy (GTDB): domain Bacteria; phylum Bacillota; class Bacilli; order Lactobacillales; family Lactobacillaceae; genus Lacticaseibacillus; species Lacticaseibacillus mingshuiensis. Next base: position 389 of record NZ_BOLS01000039.1, on the reverse strand, counting down.
CGCGTGATACTACGGGCTACCCAAATATACGACTTGCTCTGCGCCGACTTGCCAGGCTCTTGAAGTACCTGATAAGGGGTCTCATCGCCTTGGAGAAAACCTTGGCTCATCAAGTGGCTACGCATCAGGTCATAAACTGGCTTCACTAACTCGGCACACTTGATGACCCAATTTGAGATTGTGGTCTCACTTAATAAGACGCCTGCACGCTGCCAATCCTTTAATTGGCGATAGAGCGGTGTCCCGAGAATGCATTTTTGATGCAAAATCGACGCGATCAACGAAGGCGTCGCAATGCTGTGGGCAATTAATGCCTTCGGCGCGTTACCACGATAGATATGACTACATCCATCTTCAAGTTCGCAAGTCGAGCACTTGTAGGTCTTCTC
>NZ_BOLS01000038.1 GCF_016861785.1 Lacticaseibacillus mingshuiensis | reverse complement strand
GCGCGGCGGCTTCCTACCCTCGCAGGCAGTTACCCACCAACTACTCTCGGCGTAGAGAAGCTTAACTTCTGTGTTCGGCATGGGAACAGGTGTATCCTTCTCGCTATCGCCACCGCACTTATTTAACTGAGAGCTTTGCACTCTCAAAACTGGACATCATTGTTTGAATGCTTTGAAACGTATCTGTTTCGCCGATCACAACTTAGTTGCGATCGTTTGGTCAAGTCCTCGACCGATTAGTACTGGTCCGCTCCATACATCGCTGCACTTCCACTTCCAGCCTATCTACCTGATCATCTCTCAGGGGTCTTACTTCCATATAGGAATGGGAAATCTCATCTCGAGGGGGGCTTCACACTTAGATGCTTTCAGCGTTTATCCCTTCCGTTCATAGCTACCCAGCGATGCGCCTGGCGGCACAACTGGTACACCAGCGGAACGTCCATCCCGGTCCTCTCGTACTAAGGACAGCTCCTCTCAAATTTCCTGCGCCCGCGACGGATAGGGACCAAACTGTCTCACGACGTTTTGAACCCAGCTCGCGTACCGCTTTAATGGGCGAACAGCCCAACCCTTGGGACCGACTACAGCCCCAGGATGCGATGAGCCGACATCGAGGTGCCAAACCTTCCCGTCGATGTGGACTCTTGGGGAAGATAAGCCTGTTATCCCCAGGGTAGCTTTTATCCGTTGAGCGATGGCCCTTCCATACGGTACCACCGGATCACTAAGCCCGAGTTTCCTCCCTGCTCGACTTGTCAGTCTCGCAGTCAAGCTCCCTTATACCTTTACACTCTGCGAATGATTTCCAACCATTCTGAGGGAACCTTTGGGCGCCTCCGTTACATTTTAGGAGGCGACCGCCCCAGTCAAACTGCCCACCTGACACTGTCTCAGACCACGCTTAGTGGTCATGGTTAGAGTGTTCATACAGCAAGGGTAGTATCCCACCATTGCCTCCTTCGAAACTAGCGTTCCGATCTCTACGGCTCCTACCTATCCTGTACAAGCGGTACAAACACTCAATATCAAGCTACAGTAAAGCTCCATGGGGTCTTTCCGTCCTGTCGCGGGTAACCCGCATCTTCACGGGTACTATAATTTCACCGAGTCTCTCGTTGAGACAGTGCCCAAATCATTACACCTTTCGTGCGGGTCGGAACTTACCCGACAAGGAATTTCGCTACCTTAGGACCGTTATAGTTACGGCCGCCGTTTACTGGGGCTTCAATTCTGGGCTTCGCTTACGCTAACTCATCCTCTTAACCTTCCAGCACCGGGCAGGTGTCAGCCCCTATACGTCATCTTACGATTTAGCAGAGACCTGTGTTTTTGATAAACAGTTGTTTGGGCCTATTCACTGCGGCTGACCTTGCGGTCAGCACCCCTTCTTCCGAAGTTACGGGGTCATTTTGCCGAGTTCCTTAACGAGAGTTCACTCGCTCACCTGAGGATACTCTCCTCGACTACCTGTGTCGGTTTGCGGTACGGGTAAAATGTTCCTCACTAGACGCTTTTCTCGGCAGTGTGATCTCAGTCACTTCGCTACTATAATTTCGCTCCCCATCACAGCTTGTCCTTAGAGTATCAAGCATTTCACTCGATACAAGACTTACTGCTTGGACACACATTTCCAGCCGTGTGCTTGACTTGACCTCCTGCGTCCCGCCATCGCTCAGACAGAACATTTTAGTACAGGAATTTCGACCTGTTTGCCATCGACTACGCCTCTCGGCCTCGCCTTAGGTCCCGACTAACTCTGGGCGGACGAGCCTTCCCCAGAAAACCTTAGTCATACGGTGGACAGGATTCTCACCTGTCTTTCGCTACTCATGCCGGCATTCTCACTTCTAAGCGCTCCAGCCGTCCTCACGATCGACCTTCAACGCACTTAGAACGCTCTCCTACCGCGCCAACTTACGTTGGCACCCACAGTTTCGGTACTATGCTTAGCCCCGGTATATTTTCGGCGCAGGGTCACTCGACTAGTGAGCTATTACGCACTCTTTAAATGGTGGCTGCTTCTGAGCCAACATCCTAGTTGTCTGTGCAACGCCACATCCTTTTCCACTTAGCATAGATTTAGGGACCTTAACTGGTGATCTGGGCTGTTCCCCTTTCGACGATGGACCTTATCGCTCACCGTCTGACTCCCGGAGTAAGATAAATGGTATTCGGAGTTTATATGAATTCAGTAACCCTTGACGGGCCCCTAGTCCAAACAGTGCTCTACCTCCATTATCCATCCTCCGAGGCTAGCCCTAAAGCTATTTCGGAGAGAACCAGCTATCTCCAAGTTCGTTTGGAATTTCACCGCTACCCACAACTCATCCCAGCATTTTTCAACATACACGGGTTCGGTCCTCCAGTGTGTTTTACCACACCTTCAACCTGGTCATGGGTAGGTCACTTGGTTTCGGGTCTACACCAACATACTAACTCGCCCTATTCAGACTCGCTTTCGCTACGGCTCCGGCTTTTCACCTTAACCTCGCATGTTAGCGTAACTCGCCGGTTCATTCTACAAAAGGCACGCCGTCAGCCATTAATGGCCTTCGACTAATTGTAGGCACACGGTTTCAGGAACTATTTCACTCCCCTCCCGGGGTGCTTTTCACCTTTCCCTCACGGTACTGGTCCACTATCGGTCACTAGGGAGTATTTAGCCTTGGGTGATGGTCCACCCGGATTCCGACGGAATTTCACGTGTTCCGCCGTACTCAGGATCCTGGACGGAGGAAACGAAGTTTCGGCTACGGGATTTTCACCCTCTATGATGCAGCTTTCCAGCTGACTTCGCCTACCTCGTTTCTTTGTAACTCCAATGTCCAGTCCTACAACCCCAGCATGCAAGCACGCTGGTTTGGGCTGTTCCCGTTTCGCTCGCCGCTACTATGGGAATCGCAATTGCTTTCTCTTCCTGCAGGTACTTAGATGTTTCAGTTCCCCGCGTCTGCCTCACTTGAACTATGTATTCATTCAAGCGTAACCTGATCGCTCAGGCTGGGTTCCCCCATTCGGAGATCTCCGGATCATAGCTTACGTACAGCTCCCCGAAGCATATCGCTGTTAGTCGCGTCCTTCTTCGGCTCCTAGTGCCAAGGCATCCACCGTGCGCCCTTTGTAACTTGACCTTGTTCACTTTCGTGAACGGTCATCGCGAATGAATTTCTTTCGAAACTCAATACAAATACGCTGTGTTCTCGGCATTTCTTTAAAACAATGATATCCAGTTTTCAAAGAACAAAGTTTGAGAGTCATCCTCTCAAAACTAAACAAAGTTTCATGTGTAGGGTCCCGATGATCAACACAAGGTGTTGATCAAATTCCTTAGAAAGGAGGTGATCCAGCCGCAGGTTCTCCTACGGCTACCTTGTTACGACTTCACCCTAATCATCTGTCCCACCTTAGACGGCTAGCTCCCTTACGGGTTACTCCACCGGCTTCGGGTGTTACAAACTCTCATGGTGTGACGGGCGGTGTGTACAAGGCCCGGGAACGTATTCACCGCGGCATGCTGATCCGCGATTACTAGCGATTCCGACTTCGTGTAGGCGAGTTGCAGCCTACAGTCCGAACTGAGACCGGCTTTAAGAGATTAGCTTGCCCTCGCGGGTTCGCAACTCGTTGTACCGGCCATTGTAGCACGTGTGTAGCCCAGGTCATAAGGGGCATGATGATTTGACGTCATCCCCACCTTCCTCCGGTTTGTCACCGGCAGTCTTACTAGAGTGCCCAACTGAATGCTGGCAACTAGTCATAAGGGTTGCGCTCGTTGCGGGACTTAACCCAACATCTCACGACACGAGCTGACGACAACCATGCACCACCTGTCATTTTGTCCCCGAAGGGAAAACTTGATCTCTCAAGTGGTCAAAAGATGTCAAGACCTGGTAAGGTTCTTCGCGTTGCTTCGAATTAAACCACATGCTCCACCGCTTGTGCGGGCCCCCGTCAATTCCTTTGAGTTTCAACCTTGCGGTCGTACTCCCCAGGCGGAATGCTTAATGCGTTAGCTGCGGCACTGAAGGGCGGAAACCCTCCAACACCTAGCATTCATCGTTTACGGCATGGACTACCAGGGTATCTAATCCTGTTCGCTACCCATGCTTTCGAGCCTCAGCGTCAGTTACAGACCAGACAGCCGCCTTCGCCACTGGTGTTCTTCCATATATCTACGCATTTCACCGCTACACATGGAGTTCCACTGTCCTCTTCTGCACTCAAGTTTCCCAGTTTCCGATGCACTTCTTCGGTTAAGCCGAAGGCTTTCACATCAGACTTAAGAAACCGCCTGCGCTCGCTTTACGCCCAATAAATCCGGATAACGCTTGCCACCTACGTATTACCGCGGCTGCTGGCACGTAGTTAGCCGTGGCTTTCTGGTTGGATACCGTCACGCCGACAACAGTTACTCTGCCGACCATTCTTCTCCAACAACAGAGTTTTACGACCCGAAAGCCTTCTTCACTCACGCGGCGTTGCTCCATCAGACTTGCGTCCATTGTGGAAGATTCCCTACTGCTGCCTCCCGTAGGAGTTTGGGCCGTGTCTCAGTCCCAATGTGGCCGATCACCCTCTCAGGTCGGCTACGTATCATTGCCTTGGTAGGCCTTTACCTTACCAACTAGCTAATACGCCGCGGGTCCATCCAAAAGCGATAGCTTACGCCATCTTTCAACCAAAGACCATGTGATCTTTGGGTTTATGCGGTATTAGCATCTGTTTCCAAATGTTATCCCCCACTTAAGGGCAGGTTACCCACGTGTTACTCACCCGTCCGCCACTCGGTCTCAACAAGATCATTCAGTGCAAGCACTTCGTTCACTTGTCGAAACCTCGTTCGACTTGCATGTATTAGGCACGCCGCCAGCGTTCATCCTGAGCCAGGATCAAACTCTCATATAATGAGCCGTTTGAATAGCTCGATTTGTTGTTACTAGCGAATTGACTTCGCTCATGTTTAATTCTCCGACCAATTAAGGCCGAATCACCTACACATTTACGAAACTTTGTTCAGTTTTCAAAGGACGAC
>NZ_BOLS01000037.1 GCF_016861785.1 Lacticaseibacillus mingshuiensis | reverse complement strand
AGTGACTTCAAAAACTATCTGAAGGCTAAGCGCATGGTGGCCAAATACAGCGCGAAGGCCGCCAACCAACGTCGCGACTATCTCCAGAAGCTCAGCACAGGACTTATACGCCAGTACGACCTGATCAAGCTAGAAGACCTGAAAACCAAGGGCCTCCTGCATAATCACAAGCTGGCTCGTGCCATTGCCAACCAGGCCTGGCGAGAATTACGCCTGATGCTTGAGTACAAGGCGGCCTGGTATGGTAAACAAGTTGTGGCGGTATCGCCATACAAAACCTCGCAACGCTGTTCAAATTGCGGGTACGACGACGGAAAACACGAGCTAGACGTGCGCGAATGGACCTTTCCACAGTGTGGCACGCGCCATGATCGTGATATTAACGCCGCTAAGAATATTTTGGCGGCTGGGCAACAAACAGTCTAAAACCTGATAGGGTTTGTGGCGCGGGACGCGCCTTGGTCAATAGCCGTAACCTCTGCACAGAAGGCTCAATGCTGGAAGTGTAAGTCAGCGGTGTTCCCAGAAGCTCGGTCATTTATGGCCGAGTAGTTCACTATATGCTCGAGCGGATGCCGGATGGGGCAAGGGATGGCCGCGACCGACGCGAAAAGAAGGCGCTATCTGAGACCGCTTCCTTGTATGTCGGACCGGTTATGGTGTATATTGGCTTTATTATAGAAGATAATTAAAGGAGCGTTAAGCAGATGACACAAGGCTATCAAATGCCAGACGATTTTCTCTGGGGCGGCGCTGTGGCCGCACACCAAGTTGAAGGTGGCTGGGACAAAGGCGGCAAGGGGCTGAGCATTGCGGATGTGATGCGTGCCGGCGACAAGAACACCGCGCGGATCGAGGATGACGAGGTCTTGGCGGACCAGGTCTACCCGAACCACTGGGGCGTTCATTTCTACGACCATTATAAGGAAGATATCAAATTATTTGCCGAAATGGGCATGAAGGCATTCCGGACCAGCATCGCCTGGACCCGTATTTTCCCGAACGGCGACGAAGATGTGCCTAACGAAGAGGGCCTGCAGTTCTATGATGACCTTTTTGACGAATTGCACAAATACAACATCGAACCCGTTGTGACCCTGGCGCATTTTGAGATGCCGCTGCATTTGGTCAAGGCCTATGGTGGCTTTTCCAATCGTAAGGTGATCGACTTCTTCACCAAGTTTGCGGAAGTCTGCTTCCGCCGTTATCACAACAAGGTCAAGTACTGGATGACCTTCAACGAGATCAATAACCAGACCAACTATCAGGATCCGCACCCGTTGCTTCAAAACTCCGGCTTGATCCTGAGCGACACGGACAACTGGGAAGAAGCCATGTTTCAGGCAGCGCATTTCGAGTTTGTTGCCAGCGCCCAGGCCGTTCAGATCGCGCATGCCATCGACCCGCGTCTGCAAGTCGGCGACATGATCGCGTTCAACCCGATCTACCCGCTGACCGCGCGGCCGGAAGATGTCCTGTATTGCCAGCGCGCGATGAATTATCGCTACTACTTCGGCGATGTCCAGGCGCTCGGCGAATATCCAGCGTGGCTCAAGAAGTATTGGGCGCGCAAGAACTTCAAGCTCGACATCACGCCTGAAGACCTGGCGATCATCAAGGCTGGCGCTGTGGATTACATCGGCTTTTCCTATTACAACTCCTCCGCGGTCAAGTACACCGAGGACAACCCGGAGCTGGACTTCAACGAAGGCGCCAACGACGTCAAGAACCCATACGTGCCGCGCTCTGATTGGGGCTGGCAGATCGACCCCGTCGGCCTGCGTTATTCCATGAACTGGATGACCGCGCGTTGGGGCAAGCCAATGTTCATCGTTGAAAATGGCTTCGGCGCCTATGACAAGATGGAAGAAGACGGCAGCGTGCACGATGACTACCGCATCAAGTTCCTGGCCGACCATCTCCTGCAGGCGGAAAAAGCCGTGGCGGAAGATGGCTGCGAACTGCTTGGCTATTGCCCATGGAGCGCGATCGACATCGTGTCGGCTTCCACCGGCGAAATGAAGAAGCGGTATGGCTTCATCTACGTCAACGCTGACGACAATGGCGAAGGCGACTTCAAGCGGTCGAAAAAAGACAGCTTCAACTGGTACAAGCAGGTTATCGCCTCAAATGGTGCAGATCTGTAATTTCTAGGTCACAAAAATGCGGCGCCCTGGCCAACGGGACGCCGCATTTTTGTTCCTTTTGTTTTTGCCCCATTTACGGTAAACTGACCGCAAATGGAGGTGCCAAAAATGAATTATGAATTGCAAGGCGACAACCCGTTTCCAATCGCGCTGCTTCACCTGAACGCGGGCGAAAGCGTCCAGCTGGAATCTGGCGCGATGATCTACCACAACGACCGCATCGATCTTGCCGGCCACATGAATAGTAATGGGAAAAAAGGGTTCGGCGGCCTGTTATCGGCGATCGGGCGTGCGGCCACGTCTGGCGAATCCTTCTTTATCACAACCGCAACGGCCACGGCGGATGGGGCGGATCTCGCCATCGCGCCAGGCAACCCCGGTGAGATCACCGAACTGCCGGTCGACGCGGACCACCAATGGCGCCTGAACACGGGCGCATTTTTGGCCGCGGACAGCACCGCCAGTTATTCGATGGTGCGACAAAAGGCTAGTGGTGCGCTGTTCGGCGGCACCGGCGGATTTTTTATCATGGAAAGCAGCGGCACTGGGACCATGCTGGTGTCGGCGTACGGCGCGCTGTTGCCGATCGACCTGGACGGCACCAATGATTATGTGATCGACAACAATCACGTGGTCGCCTGGGCCAGCACGCTGGATTACAATATCGTCGCGGCAGGCGGGGCGCTCGGCTTCAAAACAGGCGAGGGGCTGGCCAATCATTTCCACGGTCGCGGCCGGGTGTACGTCCAGACGCGCAACATCGAGAGCCTGGCGGACATGATCCAGCCGTTCTTGCCAACAAATTCGAGCTCGGACTAAGCGGCGTTGCGCCGTAAGCCGAAAAAAGAGAAGTGGCCACGGGGCTCACTTCTCTTTTTGTGTGGGGCTGTCGTTACTTGGCGCCTTCCTTGCTAAAGCCCTTCATCAAACGGTCGGCGATGCGCATGTACAGGCGCGGATGGACGCGGGCGGTGCGCGCCATCAGCCGGTCTGACCAGGTGTTGAAGTAGGCGTACTTCGGCGTTTCATCCGTGGCGGCGCGATAAAACAGGCGGGCGAGGTCGGCGGACGTCGCGGCGCTGGCTGGAATGCCGGATAATTGCGTCTCGACTGCCTCAACCAGCGGCCGGTAGACGGAGTTTGGCTTCAGATTTTTCTTCGCGTTGGCCATGGCGATCTCGGCCCAAGAAGACTGGGTACCGCCGGGCTGGACGATGACCGACCGAATGCCGAAGCCTTTGACCTCCTGATCCAGCACGTTGCTCCAGCGGCGTAGCGCGGCCTTGGTCGCATGATACGCGCCGCCGAGCGGAGTGAAGACGTCCTCGCCGATCGAGGAGATATTGACGATGCGCCCGCTGTGTTGCGCCCGCATGGTTGGCAGGACCAGCTGGGTCAATGCAGCTGCGCCAAAAAAGTTAACGTCGAACTGCGCCTTGAGATTTTCCAATGGCAACTCTTCCAGTGGCCTATATTCCCCGTAGCCCGCATTGTTGATCAACACATCGATGCGATGCTGGTCGGTGAGGATGGTCTGGATGAAGGCCTCTCGGGAAGCATCGTCGGTGACGTCGAGTTTGAGCGCATGAATGCCGTTCGTCGTGGGAATTTTTTCAACCCGCCGCGCGCCGCCATACACGATCCAGCCGCGCTGGGCAAACAACTTGGCGGCCTCCAGCCCCATCCCATTTGACGCACCGGTGATCGCAACAACTTTTTCTGACATAAGTAAGACTCCTTTTGATTTGTGAATGAACGTTCGTTTCTAGCAACGGAAAAGCAAGCGGCGCCTCAGCGTTTCAGCGCCGCAATGATAGTATCGATGGCCGCATTCAGCTGCGCGTCAGTCGCCTGACTTTTCAGCATCTGAAGCGGCACGGAAAATAGGGTGGTACCGAGCAACGCATCGACTGGGCGATAGGCCGGCGCCGCCTGGACCTGGGCGAACAGATCGGTCAGCGGCTGCGCCTGGTCGTCCGCAAAGGCTTTGGCCTTCGCGTCGATCGCCTGCTCATTGGCCAAAACGGCATCGACGAACCGCGCCTGTTCCGGGTATTGGCGGAACTGGGTGATGTAATGCCACTCCGCCGCGCGGATCTTGGCGTCAAGATCCGGGGCGGCGTCGATCGCGGCGTGCAGGCCGGCGTCGAAAAGCGTTTTGACCTGCTCGTAAATGCGACTGAGCATGTCTTCCTTGTCGTTGTAGTAAATGTAGATGGTGGCCGGGCTGACGCCAGCGGTTTTCGCGACTTTACTCATCGCAAGGCCAGTCAATCCTTCTGTCGCCGTGAGGGAAAAGACGGCCTGCTGGATGCGCGCGCGTTTGTCTTCATCAATTGTTCGCATGACGCTATAATAAACGTTCATTCACTATTCGTCAACTACCAGATTCAAATTTCGAGGGGCTCATCTCGGAAACGTTAGGCTGAGTCGCTTATTGGCAGCGCGGTGTGGTCAGCATTGCCAGCTTCATCTTGAGGGTGAGCGGTGCTGTCACTTCTCTGGTGACAATCCGGGTCGTCCATCTTACTCTAATTATAGAGATGATGGCCATGCGACAGAGACAAAAAAGGCGCGGTTCAGACCCGCGCCTTCGAGAGCAAACTCTCTCACAGTATGGTGATCCCGCTAGTTAATTCAATAAAAAGCCGCTAACCATTTGGGATTGGGAGCGGCTTTTTGTGTACGACGAGTAATTTGACCCGCAATACTCTCACAAGAGCGCGCCATGCCTGAATGCAGGCGGCCAGTAAATACCACCACCCCAAGGCATTTTCGTAGCAACTGCCGAAGCAGGTACGCAATGATATTAAAAGACAGATTGTGTCGACAGATTGGTGACAATCCCGGTCGTCCATGTTACTCTGATTGTAGAGATGATGGCCATGCGACAAGAGACGAAAAAAGCGCGGATGCAACCGCGCCTCCGAGAGCAAGCTCTCTGCCAGTATGGTGATCCCATTTAGATATTACGACAAAAAGCCGCTATCTGTGGAAGTGCGGTCGGCCCTGTCAAGTTGACAGATGAAATAATATAAAATTTTGTCTGTTTCTAAATGGCTTCATTCCAGTATT
>NZ_BOLS01000036.1 GCF_016861785.1 Lacticaseibacillus mingshuiensis | reverse complement strand
TATCTATAAACAGACAAAACTCTATCTATAAACAGACAAAACTCTATCTATAAACAGACAAAACTCTATCTATAAACAGACAAAACTCTATCTATAAACCCCTGTACGTCTTGGGAGAGTAAGGCTCAAGAGGGGTCTAAAAGAGGTTTAAAAGAGGTTTATAAAAGAGGTTTAAAAGAGGTACCACTGTACGAAGTCAAAACTTAGCAACAAAAAACACAAAGGAGTGATCCAAAAACCGGCTCACATTAAACTTCAGTCGCTACGCTCCTTGCGCCTCACTACGTTCGTTGCCTAAAAGGTGTGGCAAGCCACATTCAATACGGGCGCTGACGCCCCGTACCCCGTCCAAGCTGAACCAGCTTGACCGCTTTTTCACTCGCCGTTAGGCAGGAAAGCAAAGTTTCTATAAAACTTTGGCTTTCGCCATTTCAGTGTTAAGACTGGTTTAGAGCTGTCAATTCCTTATGCTCCCACGCTACGCTCGTCCGCTACCATTGACAGCAAACAGTTAGTTTTTTTGAATCTTAACAAGAATCTAACTGCTATATTCGTTTTTAAGGGCCTTATTTCTCGTTTCTAGCGATTTTGAGACTGTTTATATATATTTATACCAAAGCAAAAATAAAAAGCCCTCAGCAGGCTTTTAGAGGGCTAAATAACGAAGCCAGGACGATTAATAATATCTTCTTGTCTTTTTTGCAAAACATAAGTATACAGGGAATCATACAAATTCTTTTTGATCTCGTCAGGTTCATTGACAGAAGCTTCAAACAATTCTTGAATATCAACTTGCCAAGGATCAGCAAGCATTTCATCAATGGGTTTTAATACTTTCTTTTCGTCCATCTTAATGACTCCTAACATCAAAATAATGCTTTCAGTTTAGATTTACAGATTTTACAGTACCGTTATTCAAAATTTGCTACCAAAATTATAAAGTTTCTCTGCACAAAACAATTAAGAAGTTTTGGCTTAAACCAGCGTAATCCGTAATACTTTTTAAGTATTTAAAACATAACAATCTTAGTTAGGTGAAAACATAAATTGAATTAAAAATACAGTTAACTCAACAACGGCAGAAATTGATTTTATGGTTATCAGTAGACCGAGTTAAACGAGGTCAATGCGCACTTACACATAGAATTTATTCTATGTTGTGCTAGACCCATTAAAAACCTGTACCAGAAGTCGCCGTTGGCGACAACAAAATCAAACTAATTTACCCAAAATCAATTTGGTTCAACATGTTTTCTGTACTTGCTTGATCCAAGCCTAAATAAGCTAAAGTCATTGATTCACTTGAGTGATTTAGTAAGTGCATGACTAGGCCAATATTGTAATTTGATTGCGTGTAAACACGATAAGCCCCAGTTTTGCGCATCGTATGGGTACCTAGATAATTAATGCCTAACAGATCACCAACCTTGCTCATGATTTTGTAAAACTGTTTTTCCGTGATATGGCGCTCGGGGTGTTGAAGGGAAGGAAAGAGCCATTCAGAATCCAGCTGATGATCAAGCAGCCATTGACGATACAATAAGAGCTCTGTTTGAACTGGTTTAAGATACAAGGTATTAGGCTTACCCGTTTTTCGGTCGTGAATGAACGCATTTTGTTTAATAGAACCGTCCGGATTAAAAATATCGGTTTGTTTTAAGCGCATGACATCACTGACTCGCAACAGTGTCGCTTTGCCAACTTGAAAAACTGTATAGTTACGCCGGCCAGCTTTAAAGTTGTTGAGTAAGGTATCTTGAACCTCCTTGAGAACATTTGAATCTTTGATGGGTAAGACAACTTGTTGCATGTAAATGACCTCCAGTAAGAATATTTGCATTACGTATCTACATGGGATATACTTGGCTTGTAATAATAATTTAGGAGGGGAAAATATGGAACTTATTAAAGAACAAACACGCTTAGCAAAGTGGGGAAACTCGAAAGCTGCTAGAATTCCTAGCCAAATTATTAAACAACTGAAATTAGATGATAACCAAGATATGACAATAACCATTGAAAATGGATCAATTGTTTTAACACCAATAAAAAAGAACCCAACCAATATTCACGAACTATTTAAGGATTGGCAAGATGACGGGAAAAGGGATCACGAGCTTGATTGGGGAAAGTCAGAAGGTAATGAACTTCAATGGTAAGCCAAGGTGATATATTTTATGTTAACTTTAATCCAAGCCGTGGTCATGAACAGATGAATAAGCGACCAGCGATTGCGCTAAGCAATGATCTAGTCTGTCAGACAAGTAACATGACGATTGTGGCTCCAATTAGCAGTACCAAGCGTAATTTTCCAATGTATCATCGACTAACTAGTAGTCAAACAGTATATGGAAAAGTATTATTAGATCAAACCATAGCCTTAGATTTACGGGCAAGACATGTCACTGATGAAACTATTGTCGATCATGTATCGCGTGAAGAACTAGAAGAAATAATCACTTTGTACAAATTATTGTTTAGTATTGATGACAAATAGAAGAAGTTGTTTTTGGCATATAATGACAAATAACCCCCAATATCTACATTATAGATATTGGGGGTTATTCTTTCAACGTTTTCGAGGGGCGATTTGTATATTATAACCCTCATCTTGTTACAACTTTACCTAGGCCAATAAAGTCTATGCGTAGATCTCTTGGAATTTTGATTTCCCAATTAGTATTAATAAAATTAAAAATATCTAACCCTCGATTTTTTATTTCTTTCAAAGTCCAATTATTGTTGCGAGCAATGGTACGTTCATCAATGCTACCATTTTTAAAACAAACATTGCCGTGCTCTTTTTTGTCCTTAAAAGAAGCATTACTAAGTCTATCATTTTTTTTGCGATTAATTATAACGAGGTTACCTATTGAATTTTTAATTTTATTTTTTTGGTTTTGACTATACTGATTAAAATAGTTATTCCAATTTGTTGTCTTAGAGACTTTTTGCGGATAAATATGTTCTAATGTTGGTTGAAACTCATCGGTAATAGCGAAAAACAACTGGTAGATATCTTCAAGACTCATTTGTTCTTTAGATTTTTCAGCTAGATATATAACATAACAAGCCAAGACGTGTTTTGTTGGGAAAGCTGCGCGACCGGACTTATAGAACCCGGTAATTGATAATTCTTTACAAATGGCAGAAATACTTTCCTTATATTGTTCGGTTTGAACAAACTTATCAATAGTCATTTTTATTTGTTGTGTTATTTTATCTGGAGCATCTTCATTACTGTTGTGGATTACGGACTTGATTTCATGACTCAAGCTGAAAAAAGGAATGTAAGCACTGTAAGCACTGGCAAAGAATCCTTGGATAAAGTAATACCTATCTAATTGCTCCAGAAAATTTAAACGTGATACCTCAGAAGGCGTTTTTAGAAAATAAAACAATACTTCGTTTTTCCAATCCAGCATATTAGGATGATAACGAGGTATACGTGATTCCAAAGATGCTAGTTTGATCAAGTAAATACGGATATTCTTGGATATGATGGGGGCTATCCTTTCATCCAATGGAAAATTAAGGACATACCAAATTTGAATACTGGAATTTAAACTGCTTATATAGCGGAAAATATCGTCTGGAGACAAATTTCCACTTTGCACATTTTTGTCGGTAAACTTTTGATCAAGTAAGAACTGTGAAAGCCTGCCATTGTCAATGAACCTTTGGTTATAGTTATGGTTTCCTATTCTTTTTTCCTTGGAAAAATAGGATACTGTATGTGCCATAAGAAAACTATCATCTGGTAACATATTTCTAGGGTTTTTGCCAAGATAATTATAGATCTTTTTCCAACAGCCATTTATCTCCTCGCGAAGTTTAGGGGCATTTCTTTTGGAATTGCCAGTGAACAGGGTACTGATATAAA
>NZ_BOLS01000035.1 GCF_016861785.1 Lacticaseibacillus mingshuiensis | reverse complement strand
TACTTTTGTTGTAACTTTAGAGTACAAAGCGCAAAGGTCAGCGTTAGATAATATTTCTATTTTAGTTAAAAAATAGTGATACACATCTAGTAAGTTTTGATTATATTTATTCATAACTATTTTATCTTCATCAGTTGACGGTAAAAGTAGTATATTTTTCTCAAAAAATTCTTTGCTAGAATTATTATTAGAGTAATTAAAAAGTGCCGTGTAATCGATAGTTGAATCTCCCTTAGGCTTTGCTATAAACAATTCTTTTATTGACGATAGCTTGGTAAAATTTATAACTGTTAGATTTCTGTCTTCAGCTGTATGGATAATAGCTGATAATAGAATAACGAGGCTGGTCAAACGCTGCTGTCCGTCTACAATGTAAAAAGGAGTGTATCCTGTTGACTCTACAAGCCAATAGTCAGGAGATTGATTTATTTTTTCATTAGGAATTTTGTCTGTGGTAATGACTCCCATATAGTATTGAATGTTAGGTGAAAAGCGTGTTATATCTTCCCAAAAGTCAAAGTACTCTTTCTTTGACCAAGCATAACCACGTTGGTAATCTGGGATTCTAAATAATGTATTATTGAAAATTTCTGATAAGGACAATAATTGGGATTGCAAGATAATATTCCTTTCTTGATTACATAATTTAAAGAGATATCGAATAATGGTAAAGATAAATACATAGCGTATCTTTGTAAAATTAGTTTCTTGTACAAGATAGTTAACGATTCTTTTTACTTTTTTTAGAAACCACCATAATTACCAAAAATGCCACCACTTTTTTATGGATTTTTCTATCACGTTAACCTTGCTGTTTCCTGGTACAGGTATAGAATTTAGTTTGTCTTTCTTTTGGTTCATCAATTGTAATTGTTGTGACTGATCTAATAATTTTTGCATTGACTTCAATTGTTCATCTTTTTCTTTAATTTGGTTATCTTTGATTGCTATTTGTTGATTGAGTAATTCTATTGTAGCTTGATTGTTGTTACCAGTGTTACTAGTAAATGTTCCCCCGTTTGGTTTCTGGTTATTTCCACCAATAAAATGCTTCTTTAACAGCAAATATCCTGAATTTACAATAACAAGGGTTTGCACCCCGTTTCTAGTCAC
>NZ_BOLS01000034.1 GCF_016861785.1 Lacticaseibacillus mingshuiensis | reverse complement strand
TTTTTTGCTGGTAGTCTTTGGTAGTGATATTGAATGGCTTGTTTGGAGACCTTTAATTCATCAGCAAGTTCTCTAATAGTTTTAGGCATGATTTCCAAACCCCTTTCGGAGTTCAGCAAGTGCTTCTTGTCTTGCTTGATCTCTTATTTTTTTATCGTGCTCGGCCTGTTTATCAGCCAATGCTTGTTTCTCAGTAGAGCCTAGAGTTAACCCCTTAACTTTATCAATGGCACGCCATTTTTCCTGTTCTGTTAATTCACCATTATGCTGAATGTTAAATAGTTTTTGACGTTCATCTTGAAATTGACCTTGTGAGAAGTCGTTAGCGTCTTTCTTTTCAGGCTTCCAAGTAAAAGAATACCCAATCACTGGTTTCCCGCGGCCTTTACCATATT
>NZ_BOLS01000033.1 GCF_016861785.1 Lacticaseibacillus mingshuiensis | reverse complement strand
TGAAACACCAAAGCAGCGCAGTCCCGTGTGAATCGTGGGATTGCGCTGCTTTTTTGAAATTCTATGAATAATCCAGGTTTACCATTTTCGTGCGCAATTCATCGGGAGAACAGCTTACTGTCACGTTTTTAAGTGCTCGATCAATCGAACGACATTTTGCGCTGATCGGGTAGGTTCGCAAAACATCGATTGCTAGGGTCTAGATGACTCTCCATTAGTTCGATGGCTAGAAAACCTCATCCGGATGTATATACCTCTCCCGTCGTGAGATTCTTATTCATTCCTCCCCTGCCTTCAGTTACCCATTATTCTTTTGTATCTATTATATTTAAACGGGTTTCCAGATCCACTGGAAGCTCGGGGTTCTCAGAAGACGCAAAAAAGCGTTCCGTCAATTGTGCACGGAACGCTTTTTCATTAGAGAGAGTTGCGGTTATGGATTACGCACGCTTGCGGCGATCGCCAGCAAAACCGAACAGTGCGCCGATCACAGCAACCACGCCAACGCCTGCAAGGGCAACATTGTTGTCATCGCCGGTCGTTGGGAGCGTTGCGGCCTTGGCCTTCGGTGCAGCAGGGGTCTGCTTAGCAGCCTTTGCAGCAGGTGTCTTGGCAGTCGCAACGGTCTTGCCACCCTTATCGCCAGTATCGCTGGTGTTGCCGCCTTTGTTGCTGTCGGTGTTGGTGTCGCCCTTACCATTGTCCTTGTCAGGACCTGCTCTGCCGCCTATCGTAGCATTCCGTCCGCGTCGTTCAGCATCTTCACCACTTCCGCAGTCTCTGCCCTCTAGCGTCCAGCCAACTTCAGCCGAATTTTTCCCTCACCCGCACGCTTGTTATTCCCACGAGAACGGCTTGCCCGGGTTCGAGATGCGGCGCTCGGCTAGTGGGAGGCGGAGGTGGTTGAATTCGTAGACGAGGTTGTCGGCGTGGTCGATCATCCATTGCTGCATGGCGAGGCGCAGGCTGTGCAGGGCGGTCTGGTAGCCTGGGGCGTCGATCAGGTTGGTGCGCTCGTGCGGATCATTTTTCAGATCGTACAGCTCGTCGATGTCGCCTGAGTTGAAGACGTACTTCATGTGGCCCTTCCGCAGCATGCGTTGGGAGAACAGCTCGGAGCCGATGCCGGAGCATTCGACGACCGCGGTGTCCGGCCAGGCGACGGGCTTGTCCTCGATCAACGGGCGCATGGACTGGCCGTCGCGGTCGCGGTTGGCCGCCGGGGCCCCGGTGTAGTCCAGAATAGTGGAAAATAGGTCCGCGTTGGTCACCAGTTGCGGACGCCGGCTGGCCGAGGTCTGCTGAGGCAACTTGTAGCTCAGCGGAATTGAGCAGGTCTCTTCGTACATGAAGATGGCCTTGTCGAAGAGCCCGCCGTGAATGCCGAGGCTCTCGCCATGGTCGCTGGAAAAAACGATCAGGGTATCATCGTATAAATTGTTTTGTTTGAGCCACGTGATCAGCCGGCCGATCTGGTAGTCGATGTGCGTGATCTCCGCGTAATAATGCTTGATGATCGGCACCAGGTCCTCCCAGGTGTCGATGTTGCCACGCTTGAGGTCGTGGATGCGTGGCTTTTGCGTGCCCGGCGTGTCCTGCCAATTCGGCCACTCGGGAATATCGATATCATCATATTTGTGTAAAAATTCGCTCGGCACGAAATATGGCTCATGGGGGCCCCAGAAATTAAGCTGGAAATACCATGGCTTGCCTTCGTCCTGGAAATTCTTGAGGTAATGCTCGGTGCGGTCGATCAAGAACTGATCCACCGAGGTGTCGACGCCGCTGGTGATCTGGCCGGCTTGATGGCCTTCGTAATAGCCGCGCAAAATGTGCTCGATCGTCACCGACTTGCCCTGGTCCGCCAGCCACTGCTTGTATTCCGGAAAACCGAAGCCGCCAAAGCCGTGGCCCGGAAAATCATCCCCGGTATAACCGATCGTGGTCGGCACGGAATCAAAATTCTTGTCGAACTCGGCGAAATGAATGTTGCCCATATAATGTTTGAGATATTCATCATGCTGCACGGCATAAACACCCGAGCCCAGATGCCACTTGCCCGTGTAGCCGGTCAGGTACCCCTGCCCCGCCAACTGATGCGGCAGGAGGTCCGGAGTGTTCGGCAATTCCTGGACCATATTGCCATAATTATATGAGTTCGTCAGCATGCCGTGATGCATCGGATACAGCCCGGTCTGCAGGGTTGCCCGCGCCGGCGCGCAAATGGGGCAAGTCGTGTAGGCATTTTCAAATGTCACCGACTGCGCCATCAATGCGTCGATATTCGGCGTCACGCACACATGGGCCGGGTCATACGCCGCCAGCGTATCTTTACGCTGCTGGTCGGTTAGAATAAACAAAATATTCGGCTGTTTTGCCATCATGCCCTCCTAAATAATAAACGGACTTTCGCCGCGGCCGCACCGCATTATGATCCAATCGCCACCATTGTTTGGAGGATGCGGCGATTTTCTCAGATGCGGTCCGGCCGCGGAAAAAGTCCGCAGTGTCGGTCAGCACTGTCTTGTGCCGAACCGGTGAAACAGTGAGTGCTCTGAACGAGTCGGCGGGTGGCGCGGTTCGCCCCGCAAATCGGGACAGCCCACCTCGCCCCAAATGCAGCGACAGCCGACTCGCCTTCGCCTCCGTGCCGCCTTAATCCAACTTCGGAATCGGGCGCAGCGAGAAGTCGATCAGAATTGGGAAGTGGTCGGAGGGCCAGGCGCCGTTGATCGGCGTGGTCTCGACGATGTAGCGCGTGACGCTCACGGCTTTGACGAAGAAGAAGTCCAGCTGAAGGACCTGCTGATCGGCATGCACCACGAATGGGTCCTCGACATTGTCCTGCCAGGTGCCACCGAACTCATCCTTGTGAATCGGCGCAAGCAGCCGCGCATCGTCCAGCGTCTGCGCCATTTCCAGATACGCCGGGTCATTTTCCGTGGTGTTGAAATCGCCCGTCAAGATCAGGGGCAGCTCCTCGGAAAAGACATCCAGGAAATTATTGTTCAAGAAGGCCAGGATCTCTTGGACCCCGAATAACCGGGCGGCGCCGCTTTGATCGTCCAGATGCGTCGCGACGATCAGGAATTGCTGGCCGGTCGCATTGTGCTGGAGCTTGACCCACTGGAACTCGCGAATCGAGCCGGCCCCTGGATACTTGCTTGGCAGGTCAGGCGTGCTGGATAGCCATTTATGCCCCTCAAGAAGAGGCGTGAACTGATCCTTTTTGAAAAAGACGATAGTGGCTTCGCCCTCATCGATGCCGTTGTCGCGCGGCACGCCGAAGCAGTCGTAGTCCTCAAAGGCGTCCTGCAGATCGACGAACTGGTGCGGCAGGGCCTCTTCGATGGTGAAGAGGTCGGGCTTCCAGTTCGCGATGGTGTGGATGACGTCGGCGCGGCGGACGTCCCATGTGCGCGGAGCGTCGGCCATGTTGTCATAGCGGATGTTGAATTGAAGTGCGCGCATCAGATCTTCTCCTCTCGGCTCCAGAAGAGCTTGCCCTGTGAGAAATCAAGATCGCCGAGCGTGGCGGCCAGATCGCGCATCTGATGGCGCAGGTCGTCCAGCGTCTCGCGATATTCCGGCGCAAAGGCCAGGTTGGTGATCTCGTATGGATCCTTGTGGCGGTCAAACAGCTGGGTGTGCGAGCCGTCCGCGGTCCGATATTCAATCAATTTATAATCCTTATTCACGACGCCGCGAATCTTGCTCGTGAATTGCAAAAATAGGGTGTCGCGGCCGTCATCTTGGCCGTTGATCTGCGGCAGTAGCGAATGCCCAACAATGCCAGCTGGCACCGCTGCGCCGGTGTAATCCAGAATCGTCGGCATGATGTCCAGCAGCAGTGCCTTCCCTGCGACCCGGTGATCCTTTGGAATGCCGGGGCCTGCCATGATCAGCGGCACCCTGATCGACGCGTCGTAGAGGTTCTGTTTGCCCATCAGGCCGTGCTGACCAAGGGAAAGCCCGTTGTCGCCGGTAAAGATGATCAAGGTATCGTCCAGCCGGCCCTCTTTTTCCAGTGTATCGAGAATGTCCCCGACGCGGCTGTCGATATGGGAGATCATCGCGTAATAATCGGCGATCTGCTGCTTGACGACTTTCGGGTCGCGCGGATAGGCCACGAGCTGCTCGTCGCGCTCGCCGCGGATGTCGTAGCGGAACGGGTGCAGCGGCATGAAGTTCGGCGGCAGGTCGATATTTTCCGGGTTATACATGTGCTTGAACTTCTCCGGCATCGTCCGCGGATCATGCGGCGCCAGAAACGCCCCATAAATAAAGAACGGCTTCTCCTCGGTGTCGAGATGTTCGATCGTCTCGATCACTTTGTCGGCGAACAGGTCCGTGGAATGCACGCCCACATTGATTTTTTCCGCTGGCAACTCGATGGTCCGGTTGCTGGAAAATGGATCCTGGGTGAAGTGGCGCAGATGATCGTATTTGCCGCTTGGGTCATAGCTATTGACCGGGACATTCCAGTGGTCCCACATGCCGCCGAAGAAAATATCGTCGCCGTCTGTGAAGCTGCGGGCGAAGCTGCGCGTGCCGTTGTGCCATTTGCCGATGCCAAACGTGTTGTAACCGGCGTCCTTGAGCTGTTCGCCCAGCAGCGCCTGGTCGTCGGGAATACTTTCGCCAAAATTCTCCCAGCTGGTCAGGTAGCGACTGGTGTTGATCATCGCGCGCGATGGCATGCACACTGCGCCACTGGTGCCGCCGGGAATGAAGGCCTCGGTGAAGCTCGAGCCCATTTTCACCAGCCGATCGAGGTTCGGGGTCTTGATCTGCGGGTTGCCCAAGGCCGCGATGGTATCAAACCGCTGATCATCCGCGATCAGCAGCAACACATTCTTCTTTTTCTCTGCCAAAAAGATCACTCCTCCATGCCCGCCTGCGCGGGGCTGACTGTGATTGCTTTCCTGTCTAGTATGACCGGCCGGCCGCCAAGTGGAAACGGTTTCTCGGGGAAAGTTGGTATCCCGCGATATGACAAATGGCGCCGGGGTCTACTTAATAGATACGCAAGATGCGGGGACAAGGACGGGCGGTGGGGGGCGATTGCTCGGGTGGCCGGCGGTGGCGGGAACCGATTTGTTCGCAGGGGCCGTTCTGCGGGTCTGCAGGGTTAGCGATTGGCGTGGTTTGGCAACTGCAGTGTCGTGCGACTTGTTCTATTCGCCATAAGGGTGCCGCATTGATGCGAAATCGTCAAACATTTCGTCTCGTGAAAAAACCAGCTGATGTCAAATAATTCTCGGCGACAACGAGCTTGGTTATTTATACGGCGTTTAGCTGTTTTAATACAAGGAAATATTTTTCAATGTCCGTTCTTTTAAAGAGCAATTCTCTGGTATACTAATTCTACACAGTATAGCGGTGGTCCCTCAGAAGGAGATGATGCCAATGCAGTGAATCATTCTGCACGCGCTGAAGTCTTTGAGAAAGGAGGATCTTTGTCCCTGTGGCCCATTCGGTCATAGAGACTCTCGCATTCGCGCTTATCCTAGCGTACCTGCTTCGGCAGTTGCTAGGAGAATGCCTAGGGGTGGTGGTTTTATTGGCCGCCTGCGTTCAGGCATTGCGCGCTCTTGCGAGAGTATTGCGAGTCAAATAACTCGTTGTACACAAAAAGCCGCTCATCTTTCCAAAGGGTAGCGGCTTTTTGTCGTAACAACTTATGGGATCACCATACTGTCAGAGAGCTTGCTCTCGGAGGCGCGGGGCTGAACCGCGCTCTTTTTGTATGGTCATCTTCTCTATAATTAGATTAACATGGACGCTCGCGATTGTCACCAGTCTGTCGACACAATCCGTCTGTTCACATCATTACGTACCTGCTGCGGTAGCTGCTAGGTGAATGCCTAGTGGTGGTGGTTTTACTGGCCGCCTGCATTCAGGCATGGCGTGCTCTTGCGAGAGCTTGTCGAGCCAAACAGCTTACCGTACACAAAAAGCCGCTCAGTCTTTCCATGCGGCTTTTTGTCGTAATATCTAATGGGATCACCATACTGTCAGAGAGCTTGCTCTCGAAGGCGCGGTTCGCAGCCGCGCTCTTTTTATCTCTTGTCGCATGGCCATCATCTCTATAATCAGAGTAACATGGCCGATTGCAATTGTCACCTGGATGTGAGAGATCTAACCGCTGAAATTTGAGCCATCAAGCATGTTCAAAAATAATTCACGAATTGCATAGAAAGGTTATTTATATTTTGGTTCTTCCTGTAAATACAATGAGATATTTTTTCTTGATGTTCTTTTAATCTTGGGATTTCTGGTATACTGAGTCTACACAGTATAGCGGTGGTCCCTCAGAAGGAGATGATGCCGATGCAGTGACTCATTCTGCACGCGCTGAAGTCTTTGAGAAAGGAGGATCTTTGTCCCTGTGGCCCATTCGGTCATAGAGACTCTCGCATTCGCGCTTATTCTGACGTATCTGCTTCGGCAGTTGCTAGGAGAATGCCTAGGGGTGGTGGTCTTACTGGCCGCCTGCATTCAGGCATGGCGCGCTCTTGCGAGAGTATTGCGAGTCAAATGACTCTACATACACAAAAAGCCGCACAGTCTTTGCGATAATCCCTTTGTGGTTGTCAGATGAAATACAATAATTCATCTGGTAATCATGGAGGGATTTTTGTATGCCCAGATCAAAGCACACAGCCGAGGAGAAGCTTGCCATACTAAATGAATACCAACAGTCAGGTCTTC
>NZ_BOLS01000032.1 GCF_016861785.1 Lacticaseibacillus mingshuiensis | reverse complement strand
CATGTTTAATTCTCCGACCAATTAAGGCCGAATCACCTACACATTTACGAAACTTTGTTCAGTTTTCAAAGGACGACTTGTCCAAAAGTCAACTTTAACAGTATATCTTTTGATCAGTTCGCTGTCAACAAGAAATTCAGAAAGCGAATATTTATTCATCTGCATTCCCACCGCCGAGGCGGTAAGCAGCGTCTGTCTCGCTGACAACAATAGATATCTTACCAGCCGAGACCGCATGGCGTCAATAAGAAATTGAGATTTCTCGCGGCAAAATAAAATCCGAACGTGCAACATATTTATACATTGCGCGTTCGGATATTCATTAAGATATTGGGCCAAATCGCCTTACTTATTTGTGCCAGCCCCCTGCTTTGCCAACAGCTTCTGACAATCAGGGCACAGTCCATAGACTTCGAGGTGATGCCCGCTGACTGCGAACCCCGTTTTTTTGGCTGCGACCTGTTCAACATCGGTAAAACGATCATAGGTGAAATCCACGATCTTCCCGCAATTTGAACAAATCGCGTGGTAGTGAGGCTGGAGCGGAAAATCAAAATGGGTCGCAACATCATTGGAATTCATCTCTTCAATGAGATCTAGGTCACTTAAAATGCGAAGATTATTATAGACGGTCGCGACACTCATATGAGGAAAACGTGGCGACAGGGCCGCGTAGATCGTCTCTGCAGTCGGATGGGCCTCACTAGCGATCAAATACTTAATGATCGCCTCACGCTGCGGCGTGACCCGGATCTTGTTGGCTTTCAGCTTGGCGATCGTCTGATTGTAAACCGTCTCCTGCATCTGTCTCACCACGGTCCCTTTCTCTAATAAGAATTGTTATCACCTGACACCGTTAGCGTACCCCAAATGGCAAAAAGTTGCAAACAAAAAGGAAGTGACCGCAGCCACCTCCCATTTTTGCTTACTTGTCCTTATCGCTTGAATCACTGGTCGCGGACGAACTGCTGGCAGAAGTGGTGCCAGACGAACTAGACGCGCTTGATGAGCTGCTCGAATAGCTATCTGCGAATTCCTTGAGTCCTGCCATTTCTGGGGCGTCCGTCTTGTACTCATTCATCGTGGACTTCCCGTTGTTCTTATCGATCAAACTGGTCTTGTTTTTATCATCGGCAGCCTGCAACATTTCCAGTGCCTTCGACTGGGTATAGCTGTAATCCGACTTATCCACCTTGGTAAAGCCATTTGGTGTATAGAAGCGAAGCAGATCCCGATTCACCACGCGATCCGACAGCGACAGCTCAGTCGTAACGCGGTTGGTCATCGCATCCACGGCTTCCTTTTGCGCCTGGGTCAGCTTCTTCAACTGCTCGCCGGTCTTGGTGTCGTAATAATTACTGCCGATCTTCGTGTAGGTCGGACTGACAAAATCGCCATTGCGGAAGGCAACTGTCTGATTGCGATTAGCCGCCAAGAGGTCACTCCCAAACTGGATGTACCCCTTATTGGAGATGCCCAGCAGATTCATGATGGTCGGCAGAACATCGATTTCCCCGCCATAAGTGTGGTTGATGCCACCCTTGAGACCATCCATGTGAATCATCAGTGGCACGCGCTGGAACATCGCGTTGTCAAAGTCATCAAAGCTATCCTTACCCAATAACTGCGCGACCGCATCTTTATGGTTGGCTGAGATGCCGAAGTGGTCCCCGTAAAAGACGATCATCGACGTCTTATCAAGGCCGGTCTTTTTCAGCCAAGCCATGAACTCGCCGATCGCCTGGTCGAGGTAATGCGCCGTTTGAACGTAGCCGTCGACGGTCTTATCGCCGGTGTCAGTCTTGGCGATCGACTGATTTTTTTTGTCCAGTGGGTACGGGTAGTGATTGGTGACCGTGATCAGCTTTGCGTAAAACGGCTGCGGGAGCTGCTCAATGTACCCGGCCGCCTGACGCATGAACAGCTTATCCTTGATGCCATAACCTAAAAAGTCATTCTTGATATTCTGATAGTAGGACTTGGAAAAGAAATAGTCGTAGCCCCAGGATTTGTACGCATTATCACGATTCCAGAAACTGGCCACGCCGCCGTGCAGCGCCGCCGTCGTGTAGCCCTGCTGATCCATGATGGCTGGCGCCGCCTGGAACGTGTTGGAGGTCCCAAGCAGTGACATGGCTGATCCTTCGGGCAACCCGAACAGCGAGTTTTCCATCATGGTCTCCGCATCAGAGGTCTTGCCTTGGCCGACCTGATGGAAAAAGTTGTCAAAACTCAGCGTGTCGCTTTCGTGAAAGAGCTTGTTGAGATTTGGCGTGACTTCCTGACCGTCCCACTTGTAGTCGATCAGAAACTGTTGGAAACTCTCCAAGTGAATGATGAAGACATTTTTCCCCTTGGCCACCCCGGTATACTGGGCGTTCGGGTCGATGCGATTTTTCTTCAGATAGACAAGTACCGAGTTCATGTCGCTTGCCTTGGCGTTCGCCTTCGTCGCGCTCGTCTGCGCCGTCTTCACACCATCAAAGACGGTATAGGCATTGAGCCCGAGGTACTTGACGATATAGTTGTTGTCAAAGGTCCGGGTCAAGAGGCCAGAACGGTCGTGATAGGCCATGGACAGGTTGGAGCCGAACATCAGGCCGGCCAGCAGCGTCACGCCCACTGCGAAGAGTTTCTTGATTGGCCGCGTGTCCATGCGAATCACATGAAAGGCAAGCAGCAGAATCAGAATCGCGACATCGACAAAAACCAGCCAGTCGCTGGCCCGCATGATGCCCATGACCCCCGTGGACAGGTTGCTTGAAACAGAGCTTGAGCCCTTGATCAGCGAAAAGGTCATGAAATCGGAAAATTCGCGGTAGTAGAGCACATTCGCGAACAACCAAAGCGACGTGAGCGCGTCGATGATCAGCATCGTGATGTAAGACTTGCGCCCGGATATGTAGAGCGCCACGCCGAACAATAAGATCGTGGTCGGTAGCGGATTGAGGACCAGTAGGAGGTTTTGCATCTTCCCACTGACTCCAAGATTGAATTTTGTTTGATAGGCCCAGTAGGTCTTCGCCCAAAACAGCGCGACCGCCAGCGCAAAAAATCCGAGCCGCGTATTGAAAAAGCCTCGAATTTTACTGCCAAGTTGCTTCATCGTGTTCCTCCACCGCTTTTAAACGTTTCTTGAATTGACGCACTTACACACAGGCATAAGTCTACACACTCCGCCGCCAAAACACAATTTTGATGCGATTATTTTGCGTGTTTTTACGCTATCTTAAACGACGCATGCCGTTTTTTCTGAAATCGCACCGCCAGCGGGCTCTGAGGCCCCCTATCGAGCAAGTCAGCGCCACGTTTTTTCAACCAAACAAAAAGGCCAGGTTTCCCTGACCGATCGTAACCTATTCTTCATCATCAAGCAGGTCGTATATCTCCATGGCGACCAGGTCAATGTTGTCGAATTCAAAGTTCTGGTGGCTTTCGACCTCTTCAAGCGTATACGTCTGCGTACTTGGATCGAAGGAGACAAGCCCCTTTTCGACCCCTTCTTTTTCAAAGCGACGGGTCTGGACCTCGTCATCTGACGCTTCCTGCATCGCTTCAAGGCGTTTAATGATCGCAACTAACTGTGAGCTCTTCATAAAACGGCCCCTTTCATTTGGCTTCTGTCATAGCGTACCATAAAACGCTGACAGGTGCCCCCAAAAAGTGCTTGGATAACAGATTTTTTTAATCTTTGTCATGCTGTCTGGCAAGCAATTCCCGCGGATCAAGTGGCGCCGCGGCCATCTTGTTTGGGGTCACCCCCAGCGCAAAGATACCGCAGATCATCCCAAGATAATAGGTCAAAAAACGCCACAGCAACATCGCCAGCAACAGCCTTGGTGCCGACGCAACATACGCGCCAAACAGCGTCTTGAAACTGTACTCAGCGCCGCCTGTCCCCCCTGGAATCGGAAACAGCGACACGATCATCACGATCATCACATGCAGGACCATCACTTCGATCAGGTCCACGTGCTGGACGCCGAAGCTAAGCAGCACAAAGTACGGCACGGAATAATACAGCAGCAATTGCAGCATGGTCAACGCTGCGGCCTTCACCACCCGCTTTTTTTCCCGCTTCAAATGCAGACTCTCAGCGTAAAACGTGTCGATCTTGAGGTCCATCCGCTGCTTCCACATCGCCAGGCGCTTGGGACTCATGAACAGCCCCAGAAAATGCAGCGCCCAGTTGACCAGCTTCTTGGTGAACTTGTATTGATACATCACCAGAAGCAGGCCGGTGATAACCGTGATGTGAATCAGAAAGCCAAACACGATCAGCCAGGCAAGCGCCTGAAACCGGCCGGCGATCTGCTGAAAACCCACGATCAGCGTCAGGACAAAATTGATCAGCACCATGAATTGGTAGACGATGAATTTCATCAGGAGCACCGAGCTCGCCCGGCCAGCTTCCACGCCGGATTGCATCAGCGCCACCAGTTGCGCAGGCTGCCCACCCGAAGCAAACGGGGTGATCGCATTGAACAGTTGCTCGACCAGCGGCACCCGCAGCGCCGCTTTAAACGGCAGGCGTTCGCCGTCATGCTGGACAAAGATCTGCACGACTAAGGTCTCGATGACCCATGTCGCCAGCATCACGAGCAGCGCAACGGCCACCCACCGCAGCCGCAGCCCCATCAAAGTCCGCCAGACCTGATGAATGTTGAGATCGCGCATCTCGAACGCAAAGATCGAGACCCCGATCAACACCATGATCAGGACTGCGAGCTTATTTCGTTTTGACATGAGACTCCTTTACAAGCGCCGCCTGACTGCGGTAGAAGTGCTCCCACACCTTGGCCAAGCGCGGTTCGGAATAAGTCGCCGCTGCCTCTGCACTTTTTTGCGCATATTTTTGCTGAAGCGCGGGCTCCTGCTGCAACCGATGCAGCTGTTGATTCATCGCATCCACATCCGGCGCCATCATCGCAAACGGCGCAATGATCTGATCATAAAGGGCGAGCTGCCGCACCATGACCGGCGTTTCCGTGGAAAATGCCTCCAGCACCGCCATCGGAAACAGCTCCTCATACGACGGCAACAAAAAGACATCCGCCACATTGTAATAATCGACCATATCCTCACGTGGCACGATGCCAGTGAAAATCAAGTTATCAGGCGCATTGGCGACCTCGGATTTGAGATGGTCATAGCCGTTGGTGATCATCCCAAAGGAAAATCCACCGGCCCAAATGAATCGCATCTTCGGGTTACGCTTCGCTAAGGCGATGAAGTCATCGACCCCTTTGCGATCCTGAACCTGGCCCGCCCCGAAGACAACGAACTCATCTGGGGCAATGCCGTATTTTTGCCGAAGAATCAACTTGTTTTCCGGTGTCTCCGGATAAAACGTCTCCCGCGAGACAAAATTAGGAATGTAGGTCACGTGCTTCGGGTCGATGCCGTACGCGGCGAGCTTCGGAATAAAATTCGGGTTGACCACCACGAGCTGATCCATCCGTTTGTAAAACGCGATCACGTACTTATCGAGCGTCCAGCGCGCCACCCCAGGCAGGCGCAGGCTCTGATCCAGCGTGTTTGGTAGAAAATGCACATAGCCGATCTTGCGGCCGCGCCGTTTGGAAAAGGTCGAGGCGTAAAAAGCTGGGTCGATCGTGTGGTAATGGCTGATCACGCTCGGTGTGTATTTATTGATACTGACGTTGAATTCCCCTGGAAAATATTTTTCAAGTAGCGCCAACAGCTCGGTATAGACTGCACCGACCCCCTGGCCAGCCACCTTATCCGCTGAGGAAAACATATGAATATCGATCATGGACCTATCCCTTCATTGAATCACGTTCTGGGTCATCGACGTCCGCGACCTCATCTGCATCCGCGGCCTTTTGTGCCATGAAGGCGTCAAAATTGACTTGCGCCTGCTGATAGGCAGTCAGGACGCGCTCCCCAAATAATTCTGCCGAGATCTCGTAGAGTTTCGCTTGCAATGGCTGCGGATCATCGAAGGCTTGCGGGTGCTGCAGATAATTCTCGATCTGATGGACCATCTGTGGCTGTTCAGTGAACGTGGTCCCGATCGCCGGGTCATCCAACAGCGACTGGGTATATTCGCCGGCCAGCGCGACGACCTTAAGACCCGCCGCGAGCGCCTCGATGTAAGTCAGCCCCTGCGATTCGGAATCGCTGGCCGAAACAAAGAGATCTGCGGCTCGATAATAGTCGGCGATCTCGCGGTGATCGACCTCACCCGTGAATTTGACATGCTCCGTGATGCCAAGCGACTGCGCCTGCGCCTCAAGATCCTCTTTGGCTGGCCCATCCCCGACGATCAACAACACGGCATTTGGAATCCGTTGCAAGATCGAAGGCATTGCATCGACCACTTTATCGATTCGTTTTTCATAGGCCACTCGCGACAGTGACAACAGCACCGGCACGTCGCTCAGGCCCAACTGGTCACGCAGCTGAGGATTTTTGGCCGCGCTGAACTGTCGAAGGTCGACCCCAGTCGGAATGATCGAGATCGGCGTCTTGACGCCATAGCCCAGCAGCGAGTCTTCGGACCGCTCAGACGGCGCGATCACCCCCGCCACATGGTACAGAAACGCGCGAATGAACTGCTTCACATGATAAGGACGCAGCAAATGCCCGTTCATCACATAATGAAGGTAATCCTCATACATTGTATGGTATGTATGCACAACAGGAATCTTTAACTGGCGCGCAACAAACTTCCCGATGTACCCCATCGAAAATTCAGTCTGCGTATGCACGATGTCCAGTTTCAATTCCTTCGCAACAGCATAAGCATGGAACATGCCGCGAATTGCGATGCGGCGATCCGTGAACGAGATAAACGGCACGCTCGTGAAACGAAATAGATTTGGTTCCACCGCGTCGTCGGGCACATGTGGATCGGTCGTGGTAAAAATATACACGGTGTTGCCACGACGCTCCAGCTCATCTTTTAATGTTTTGATCGAAGTTGAAATACCGCTGACCTGCGGAAAATAACTGTCCGTAAAGATGCCAATGTTCATCAAACTTCCTCCCAACGGCGATAATGCCCTATTGCTAGTATAAGGACAAATCCGAGCTAGTGCAATTATCGCCAGCATCTCCATTGTAGCAGACCAATCGCTGACCTCATCGACCCTGCGACTGAGTTTAGATAAAATAAAAAAACCAAAACGCGCAAACGTTTTGGTTTTTCCATATCATGCCTGATACCGCTGATCGGGGTCGAACCGATACTCCATCGCTGGAACTGGATTTTGAATCCAGCGCGTCTACCAATTCCGCCACAGCGGCATGATAGTTATTCTCTTGGCCTTCGCCATAAGAAAGGCGGTGATCGGATTTGAACCGACGCATATAGGTTTTGCAGACCTTTGCCTTACCACTTGGCTACACCGCCAGGAGCTTTGCTTCATCAGCAATTGGGCTAGCTGGATTCGAACCAGCGCATGACGGAGTCAAAGTCCGTTGCCTTACCACTTGGCTATAGCCCAATCAAGGGCGGATAGTGGGGATCGAACCCACGTATGCCGGTGCCACAAACCGGTGTGTTAACCGCTTCACCATATCCGCCATCACAACAAAAGCAGGGATAGTAGGAATTGAACCCACACTGACGGTTTTGGAGACCGTAGTTCTACCTTTAAACTATATCCCTATAAAATGGAGGATCTAGGATTCGAACCTAGGAACCCGAAGGAACGGATTTACAGTCCGTCGCGTTTAGCCTCTTCGCTAATCCTCCAAAAATGGCGCGGGACGGAATCGAACCGCCGACACATGGAGCTTCAATCCATTGCTCTACCAACTGAGCTACCGAGCCATTAACGGTTCCAGCGGGACTTGAACCCGCGATCTCCTGCGTGACAGGCAGGCGTCCTAACCAACTAGACCATGGAACCA
>NZ_BOLS01000031.1 GCF_016861785.1 Lacticaseibacillus mingshuiensis | reverse complement strand
GAGCGTGCCTGGGACACAGAAAAAGGGCAATTCATCACGTCCTTGAAAGAACGTGTTTCCTTGCCCTAATTCAAAAAGACCTGCCGCAGCAAGTCTTTTCGCATTACTTATTCTCTTCTGGCTTCGGCGGAATGACCGCCTTGCCGCCCTTGCGGATGTGCTTATAGTTGACGACGGTCTTATGCTTCAAGTCTTCGACCAGACTGGCATCTGCCTCTGCAAAACTGGTGATGGTGAGCAAAGCCGAGTTCGCGTACAATTTTTCCACCGTGCCCTTGAAGCTCAGTGGCACATTTGTACTCTTGCGCACCGAAACGTTATCACCGACTGCGATCTCTTCGTCCAAAGAAGGTCCCCCTATTTCTGTCTAGCCTGATTTATCTGCGTCTACTTACAGTCTTCGATTATAACACAGCCAGCAAATTGGCGGTCAACCCACCTCGTCGATCGCCGGCAGAGGCATCGGCTCGCCTGCCTTGAGGACTTTCATCTTCTTTTTCGCAATGACCGCGCGGAATAAGAGCTCGCGGGCATTCATCGTGTCTTCGTCATCATATTCGATGATCGACACAAACGCCGAATTTTCGTAGACCTTCTCGACCTTACCAGTAAAGGGGTGCTCCATGTTGCCGTTTGGCTTGCACTGTACGATCGCGCCTTTCGTGACTTCCATATGAAAACCCTCCCATATTGTTTATTGGGAAAATTATAACACGAATTCGCTTATCGTCAACATAATCAACCGTTTATGTCTTTGGAAAACGTGCGGTATTTTTTGGTAACGGTCCGCTCACTCATACATGATCGATTCGACTTGCGCCGCGATGGCTTTGATGCGTGAAAAATCGAGCGTCTCCTGCCCATGGCCGCGGGTCATGATCACCAATAGATAGCGCTGACCCGTCGGTAAAGTGACGAGCCCCGCATCGTTATTTTGATCATTCAAAAAACCAACCTTATCCTGCACCGTTGCGTCTGGTATCACACTCGCCACGCCGGCTGGAATACCGCTGCGATAGATCTGCACGCCCATGTATGACAGCAGCTCATTGCGCATTGTCGCATCGGAAAAAGGCGCGCTGCCCGCCGCCAGAAGCTTGAGGAGGCGCATCAGGTCATTGCTGGTCGTCGACGCCGCCTGGCCGGTCACAAAGGGACTCGTGATGCCGAGCGTGTTGAGATAGCCGTTGATCGTGGTGTTGCCATAAGTCGACCGGATGCCTTCCGCAAATGGATTGAGGCTCTGCTCGATCATATTTTTAAAATTCAACGCGTCGCTGCTTGTCCATTTGCGCTGTCCCGTCAGGCGCAAATGGTACAAAAACGCGGTGATGTAAAGCTTGTAGGTGCTGGCCGACACAGTCCAGGTCGTGCCATTGACGCTGGTCTCATATTTATAGCGGGCCGGCGCCGACGCGGCCGCCTTGGAGCCAGCCACCGGGGTCAAATTTGTGTAACTGACACTGACGGTGCCGTCCGCCGCCACATCAGTCAAATAGGCCTTCAACTGCTTTTGCCGGGCCGCCCAGCTAGTGCCGGTCGGCGTGGCCTGCGATTTAGTGGCGGCCGCGCTTGCCGCCTTCGCTTTGGCGGAAGCCGCTGCTTTCTGGGCCGCCGCCTTTTTAGCTTGGGCTTCGGCGGCTGCCGCCTTGGCCTTGGCCTTGGCCGCTGCGGCCGCCTTTGATTTGGCATGCGAGGCTGCCTTGGCTTCCGAAGCCGCCTTGGCCTTAGCCCGCGATTCCGATTCAGCCTTGGCTTTCGCTGCGGCCTTCGCTTTGGTTGCCGCCGAGCTACTCGCCGCTTCGGCCTTTTTGCGCGCCGCCCGACTGCTGGCGGCGGCTTGTTGATCTGCTTTTTCCGCCGCGATCGCCGCTGGTCGGGCCGCGGTACGCTGGGTATCTTGCCACCAAACGACCACGCCGAATCCGAGCACCAGAATCGCACCTGCGACTGCGAGCCACCGTTTTTTCATTGGCGCGTCCCTCCGTTTCACATTATTCTGTCATGATACCGTATACACAGTCGTTTGGGTCGTTAATTATGCTAACTTAATCAATAACGAAATGGGCACCGTTGCCCAGCCCGGGTGCGTCACGAAAAAGATCCCGCCGCACCGCCATTTTGGCAGTGAGACGGGATCTTTATCTCCATAAAGCGTACACACCGTCAGTCTGTGACGATGATTCCGTTACCTTTTTTGGCGAGACCCCGACCGTATTTCCTGGAGGCATAACCATACACCGGCTGCCGCCCCAGCCGCCAGATAGCCAAGCGCACTGGTTGACTGCTGCACTGGCAACACGATCGTGATTCCATCAAAGTACAGGAAAAACACCAGTACGAAGCACAATTGGAAGAGCCGTGCGCTGCCCATCAGGCGGGCCAGTGCCAGCGCGAGCAACGGCCAGGCGAGACTGAAGATCAATAACGCGAGTCCGCCGACTGGGTCCGCTTGTCGCACCACCAAAGGCAACACGGTGGCCAGACTAAAAGCCATCCCGCAGAGCAACTGCAACATCGTCATCCGCCGTTGGCCATTCGGCGTGGCCGCCAGCCACGACCAAAAGCCGTGTTGTTGCTCGCGCCAACCGAGGTTTGAAAAAAGTGGCAGTAGCCAACAGTAGGCCAGTGGCAAAACGATCTCGGTCAAAGCAGAGATAGGCACAAGCCATTCGATCAGCCACGCCCCGATCAGACCAACAGTCCACCAACGCGGTAAAAACGCCAACTGACGCCGTGCTTCCGCGAGCAGTTGGGACCCAAGCGGGCGTCTGTTTTGCGGTGCCAGCGGTCGAAGTGGGCCTGCAATAAGGGCGACCGGTTGGCTTTTCTCCTCATGTGTGCGAGGCTTCAAGGCCCGCCGCTCTAAACAAAGCCAAGCCAACACAGTAAAGAGCCCACTTATCGCCACCATGGCAAGGAGCCACCGCCAATCTATCTGAGCGGCGGATAAAGCGGAGAAGCGCAACGGACGCGTGCCGCCGCTGCCTGCACCACTGCCGAGAATCAACAGGCTGTTTGCAGGCCGACCCACCGCCGCCATGACAGCACCATTCACAATCGAGAGCACTGCCCCGACGCCACCAAAGTCAACGAACGCGCCCCACCACGCACCATTTGCCTGCGTCGCGAGCACATAACACACTAACAGCATCATGATCTCGATTCCAGTTCCCAACCGGCCGCGCAAGATCGGCACCGTTTCACTCCAAAGCGTCAGTCCGGCTACCGCCAACAAGCCTGGCACCAGAAACAATAGTGGCTGGAAAAAGATGTCCAGGGCGAGCGGCCGCCCCGGAAACCGCACCACCAGCATCAACGACGCGCCAACAACGAACAACCCCCAAAGTGTCAAGAGAACGGCCAAATTCCCGATCATTTTGCTCAATATGTATTTCAAACGTGAAAAGCCACTTGCAATCAGGCTGGTCAAAATGCCTCGATCACGATCGCGTTGCACGGCGTCTTTGACCGCGACGACTGCCAAGATCGGCAGCATCAGCCCCATCACCAGCGCGACCCCAACCGTGATCCAACTGGGGTCATTGGCCTGTTCAAAGGTCTCAGGTTCGATCTGAAGCACCTTGATTGCGCCACTTGCTTGCGGCGTGCAGACCACCGCCAAAAGTAGCACTAAGATCGCCATCACACGCATCAAAGGCTGGCTGAATCGTATACGCAATTCTCCGGCAATAGCGGCCATCATGCGTCCACCTTGCCTTCCATCACGGCCAAGCAGGCATCCTCAAGGCGCGGGGCAACCGCCTCGGCGACTGCTGCGGGCTGTTGGGCAGCAATTACCCGGACCCGCAATCCATCCGCCGTCTGAATCAGCGCAGCATCTGGCGCGACGGTACCGCCTGGTTCGATGGGCATTTCCCACACATGCCCCGCGGTCGCCGTCAATAAAGCCCCCGGGGTGCCGTTGAAAACAAGCTGCCCATGCCGCAACAAAAGCAACTGACCTGCGACCGCTTCGATATCGGAAACAATGTGTGTCGAAACAATGACTAACCGGGTCTGCGCCAGCTCGCTGAGCAGATTTCGCAAGCCCACGCGCTCCACGGGATCAAGTCCGGTCGTTGGCTCATCGACCACGATCACTTGTGGGTCACCCAACAATGCGGCCGCGATTCCGACGCGCTGGCGCATCCCACCGGAAAAATCGGCCAATTTTTTGCGGCCGACATCCCCCAGATGCAACGCGACCAGCAGGCTGTCGATCTGTGCGGTTGCGGCTTTGCTTGGTAAATTGCGAAGCGCCGCTAAATACCGTAAATAACCGCGCGCATCCAGCGCTGGCTCATACGGCACTTGTTGCGGTAAATAGCCTAGCACCCGCCGCATCGCCAGCGGCTTGGCCACGATATCGGTGCCATCGAGCAAGATCTGCCCACTGGTGGGCCGCTCCAATGTCGTTAGCTGCCGGATCAATGTTGATTTTCCGGCCCCATTTGGCCCAACCAAGCCAATGATGCCGCCTGGTCTCAGAGTCGCAGAAACACCCTGCAACGCAGCCGTACGCCCATACCTTTTCGTGACCGTTTGTAATTCAATTTCCATTCGCAAAACGCCTCCTCATCCCTATTTAAAATAACCATATGTGAGGGGGAAATCATGCGACTTTTGGCCCATTTTCATCTCACCAAAAAGCCCTCGGAAGATGCCAGAAGCTCAAGACAAGCGCAATTAGTGGCATTCCGCGTCCGTATGACTTGTTCGAGTTTGTCATCATAGCATGCCTGGTATTTTCAAAATAAACAACAATACGCCCGGCTTAGACACAAGCAAAAAAATGCGGCCGCCCTCGTTCATGCGGTCGCATTTCTTCAGTTCAACTAAAGTTCGCGTTTCGAATACCAATGCAGACTCAGCGGCACCGACCCCACCAACAACGCGACGGCCCCTGCCACAACCCAGCCAAAGGTGAAGCTCGGCGAAAAGTTATCGCCGAGCGCGGACAGAAAGTTGAGTCCAATCACCACCAGCACGATCACCCCGGTGTAGATCCCGATCGTTGCGCTGGAATAGCCGACGCGCATCAAAAACGGAAATGGCACCGCGACCAGCACAAGGAAAAACGTCAGCGCGCCTAATGCCACCATGGCGGCCACCGAAAGCGGCAGATCGTCCGGGCGCAAGAAACTGTATATTGCAGCCACGACGAAGAGATTCAAGGCGATCACGCACTGCACGCCTACCGCAAACAGATAATGGCCGAACACCACTTGCCGCCGCGTCACGGGCAGCGCCGCCAACAACCCGTCGACACCGCGCTGCTGATTGCTGTAAAACGGCACCATCACCAGCGAACTGCCGGCACCAAACACGATGCCCACGATGATGGCAAACACGTCAAAATTCAACATGGCCAGCACCAAGATCACCACATCGGTCGCCAAAAGTAGTGCCCACCATGGAAACTTTATCTGAAGCGTGCGCAGATCCAGCTGCGCGACTTTGACACTATTGCGCATCCGCCTGCACCTCTTTTCCGTAGTAGATCATCAGCGCGTCCAGATCCACCGGCTCGATCGTTAGCCCAGCTGGCAAGTTGCGCGCCGCCTCTGTCCGCATCATGAGCGAGAACCCGACCGCCGTTTCGCGCAGCCCAAGCCCCAATTTCTTCAGCTCCGGCGTCAGCTTGCCGCGCCCGCCTTTGACGAGCACATATCGGTCCAAAAGCGTGGCCGTTTCGCCGAAAAATAGCTGGTGGCCGCCCACGATGTAGAGCACATAATCCGCGATGCGGGCGAGGTCGCCAGTGATGTGGCTGGAGAGGATGACCGAATGCTGGCCGTCTTCGATGTACGCCTGAAGCAGCGTCATGAGCTGGTCGCGCGCGATCGGGTCCAGCCCCGCCGCCGGTTCATCCAGGATCACAAGCTTGGCGTCATGACTCAGCGCCGCCGCCAGATTGACCTTGGCCTGCGTACCGCGTGAGAGCTTCTTGTATGCCGTTTTTTTAGCCACACCAAACAACTGGATCAACTCGTGAAACCGAGCCGCATCCCAATTTGGCAAAAACAGAGCCATGGCGGAATCCACATCCGCCACGCGCCAGCTTTCGGGAAAACCGGTTGTGTCCAGCGCCACGCCGACGTCTGCGCGGGCCAGTGCCCGGGCGGTCGGCGTCGTGTCCCCGTTGAGCGTCACAGTGCCGGCAGTGGGCGCGGCCATGTCCAGCAAGAGCCGCAGCGTCGTTGTTTTGCCTGCGCCGTTTGGGCCGATCATGCCCAATATGTATCCCGCCGGCACGTTGAAAGACAGCGGGCCGAGCGTGAATTCCTGGTATTTTTTCGTCAGGTCCTTGACCGTGAGCAGATCAGCCATCATTTTCTCCTTCCAGCAAGGTGTCGAGCATCGTGTGCAGCTCAGCCGTCTCGACGCCGCCAAGTCTGGCCGCATCGATCGCCGTCTGCAGGCCATTTTCGATCGCGCGCAGGGCGTGTTCGCGAATCAATTCGTTGTCCTGTGGCGCCACAAAGGTCCCCTTGCCTTGCATGTTGGTCACATAGCCTTGCGCTTCAAGGTCGCGGTAGGCCCGGGTGGTGGTGATCACAGAGATCTTGAGATCCTTGGCCAGCTCCCGAATCGACGGCAGTTGCATCCCCGCCGGACAGTCGCCATTGAGAATCTGTGTTTTCACCTGGTCCTCGATCTGTTGATAGATCGGCACCCCGGCCTGATTGGATTGGACGACCTGCATGCAATTCCCTTCTTTCTATTTTTCCAATTGGCAAAAATGCTTACCGCGCCTTGGCCACCGTGATGCTCTTCTTCATCGCTTTCCACAGGCCGCTATCGTTGTAGACCAGAACGTTTGCGGCATAGGCTTTGGCGGCCAGCCAGGTGAAGGCGACCAAAAAGGCGAGGTTGAGAAGCAGCGCCACGCTGACATTGGCCAGGCCGACTTGATCGACGCCAAAGCGCGCGGGCATGATCATCGGCGACAGAAACGGCACATAGCTGAGCACCGCGATGATCGGACTGTTACCGGAGCCCGCCATGATCGCCGCAAAATAGCCGATCATCGAGACCATCACCACTGGCTGAAGCGCCTGGCCAGCTTGTTCCTGGTTGGCGACCAGCGAGCCGCAGACCGTGGCCAAAATGGTGTAACTCAGGATGCCAATGATGAAAAAGCCCATGACGACCAGCACAAATGGCCAGCCGATCTGCGACCAGTCAAAACTCTTGAGCAGATCGCGCACCTGCGGAATCTTGTCCCGCACCGCCCAGGCGACGCCGCCCATCACGGCATACACAACTAGTTGTACGCCGAGCAAGCCCGCGACCCCCGTGATCTTGCCGTAAAATTGCGTGCTCGGATGCATCGCAGTCAGAATCGACTCTTCGATGCGCGAGCCTTTTTCCGTGGCGATCTCCTGGGCGATCATCGTGCCATAGCTCAGCAAAAAGAGGTACATCACAAGCCCCACGACCAGCGACAGCATGCTCTTCAGGTCCTCGGACTTGCTTTTCGCGACGGTCATTTTGCCGCTGGCGGTGAAGGTGACGCTGGAACTGGCCAACGTTGGCGCCGTCAACAGATCGCTCAGCTGCGTCTGCGTCAAGCCCAGCGACTGCGCGACGGCGGCGGTGTTGAGGCCGCCCAGCGCGGCAGTTAGGCTGTCGGTCTGGATGTTTTGGCCATCGTTGCGTTGAAACAGCTCGGCCTTTTTCGTCGGCAGACTGTCTAGCACCAGGAGCCCATCCGCCTTTTCCGCTGCCAACTGTTTTTCACCGACAGCTTTGCTGGCAACGGCCTTGTAGTGCTGGCTGTCGTTGCTTTGCTTGACCAGCGCTGTTTGGACCGCGGCTGGGCCGCTGACCAAAACGGTGGCCGGCTTTTGCGTTTGGCTCATCACAAAGGCGATCACGCCGATCACCACGACCCCGATCAGCGGCATCAAGACCAGCGACCACCAAGAAAAACTGCGGATGTTTTTGCGGAACACCTGCCCCGCGATCAATTTCAAGTTACGCATTCGGCTCACCTGCTTTCAAGCGGAAAATCTCATCCAAAGTCGGCGCCGCCTGTGCAAACTGGGCAATGTAGCCATTTTGCGTAACAGCGGTGAAAATGTCGCGGCCAGCCGCCTCATCGCTGAGGTGCAAGGTGTAATGGCCCGCGTGCTGCTGGACCTCTGTGACCCCAGGCAGGGCACGCAACTGGTCCTCGTCCAGCGGCGGGTCCTGCAGATAGATGCGCGTGCGGCCGAACTGATTGCGAATGTCATCCACCGTGCCGGATAGCACTGTCTCCCCATTTTTCAGCATCACCAAATGGTCGGACAAAGCCTCGACATTGGACATGTCATGACTGGAAAAAATGATCGCGGCTCCCTGTTTTTTCATCAATTGAATGCCCTGTTCCAGCAGGCTCGCATTCACCGGATCCAGCCCGGAAAATGGTTCGTCCAGGATCAACAACTTCGGCTGGAAGATCAGCGCACAGATCAATTGAATTTTCTGCTGATTGCCCTTGGACAGATCCTTGAGCTTATCCGTACGTTTGCCCTTCACATCGAAACGCTCGAGCCACTCCGGCAAGGCGTCGAGCACCTCTTTTTTGCGCATGCCGTGCAGCTGGCCGAAAAAGGCGACCTGCTCCTCGATGCTCAGCTTGGGATAAAGCCCGCGCTCCTCGGGCAGATAGCCGATCAGGTCGCGGTTCATCTTCGCGACCGGCTGTCCGTCCCAGAGAATCTGTCCCGCATCGGTGCGCAAAAAGCCTAAGATCATGCGAAACGTCGTCGTTTTCCCGGCGCCGTTTTGGCCAATCAGCCCCATGATCTCGCCCGGGTGAATGGTGAACGACTCATCCGCCACGGCCAGCTGATCGCCGAAATGTTTGGTGATACCCTGCACCTCTAACATTTGTGTTCCTCCTCGCATATTGTATATATGTGCATATGTACAGTATAACGCGTAGGGAAAAAGGTCAAGCCTTTTTTCACTGAACGCAAAAAGGCACGGACAAATATTGTCGTTTGTCCGCGCCCTGAGATGATTTTATTTAAATCGCGCATTTTAGAATCAAGTTAGCCACTGTCTCAAAATTTTTTGGACAATAAAAAACATCAAGAACAGATATCCTGT
>NZ_BOLS01000030.1 GCF_016861785.1 Lacticaseibacillus mingshuiensis | reverse complement strand
TGCCGCCCTTGGTGTTTCCAATAGCTTCGTTGAAGTTCGGGACACTCAACGAACATTTGACGAGCCGAAATACCCTTCAACCACCGAACGATGTTAGTCACCGACAATTTCGGCGGTGCACTCACTAACAAGTGAACGTGGTCATCCTTACCAATCTCCAGATGGTCGATACTGAACCCATATTGCTCAGCGACCTCATAGAGAATTCGCTTAAGCACGGCTTCGATGTTTCCTTTCAGAACGCGGTTTCGGTATTTAGTGCCCCAAATGAGGTGGTAATTGAGATTATAGACAGATGTTCTACCATACGTTAAGCGTTCAGTATCCTTTATACTGTTAATTATAGCATGTCATCTTGTACCATGTGAAGAGCGCGACGACACAGAAAAAGGGCAATTCATCACGTCCATGAAAGAACGTGTTTCCTTGCCCTAATTCAAAAAAGCCGCATCGCTGCGGCCCATTGTCTTACTTGATCTGACCCATCACTTCGTCAACAAAGTTATCGGCCTTTTTCTCGATTCCTTCGCCCACTGCAAAGCGAACGAAGCCTTTGACGGTGCCACCGTTTGCCTTGGCAAATTCAGCGACCGTCTTGTCGGAATCCTTAACGAATTCCTGATCGACCAATGAGATCTCAGCCAACCACTTGTTCACACGACCTTCAACGATGCGTGGCACGATCTTTTCAGGCTTGCCTTCGTTCTTGGTCTCTTCGGTGAAAATATCGGTCTGGTGCTGCAGTTCGTCTGCAGGCACTTCGCTCCGGTCAAGGAAACGCGGGTTGATCGCAGCCACGTGCATCGCGATGTCGCGCGCAACAGTTTCGTCGGCGCCGGTCACGGTCACGAGTGCGGCGATCTGGCCGCCATTGTGCAGGTAAGCGCCGAAGTTGTCACCATCGTCTTTTTCAACAACGGCAAAGCGACGGAAGCTGATCTTTTCGCCGATGACAGCGGTCAGCGACTTGGCTGCCTCGTCGATGGTCTTGCCATCAAGATCCAGCGCAAGCGCCGCCGCCATATCGGCTGGTTTGCCGGCTGCGACAGCCTTGGCCACGTTTTGAACGAAGCCTTTGAATTCGGCGTTGCTCGCAACAAAATCGGTCTCGGAGTTGACTTCAACAACAGCGGCAACGTTGCCGTCGATCGCGATATCAGCTAATCCTTCAGCAGCAATGTTGCCAGCCTTTTTGGCAGCTTTTGCCAAGCCTTTTTCGCGTAAAACGTCGATGGCCTTGTCCATGTCGCCGTCAGCGGCAACAAGGGCCTTTTTTGCATCCATCATGCCGACCTGGGTACGGTCGCGGAGTTCCTTAACTTGTGCAGCAGTGATCTGAGCCATGAGTGATCCTCCTCAAAAATTGTTAGGTGACAAAAGCGCCGCCTGCAGATCTTGCAGTATGCGAGACTTTCAGACGGCGCGTATGATCAAATTTTATTCAGCATCCTTGCTGTCGTTGTCGCCTTCAACGGCTTCAACGATATCTTCGATCGAGTCGGCTTTCGGGGCATCGACCGGCTGCTGAGCAGCTTGGTCATCCGCCTGATCTTCGCCCTGGTTGCCTTCGATAATGGCATCAGCCATCTTGGCAGTGATCAGACGAACGGCACGAATCGCGTCATCGTTAGAAGGAATGATCACATCGATATCATCTGGATCAGAATTGGTGTCGACCATCGCAACGATCGGGATGTTCAGCTTTTGAGCTTCCTGAACGGCGATCTTTTCCTTGCGCGGATCCACGATGAAGATCACATCTGGGATGCGTGGCATGTCTTCGATCCCACCGAGGAACTTGGTCAGCTTGTCCTGCTGCTTCTTGAGCAGGGAAACTTCCTTCTTCGGCAGCTTGTCGAAGGTGCCGTCTTCAGCCATCTTCTTGATGTCCTTGAGGCGCTTGATCCGGGTCTGGATGGTGTTCCAGTTGGTCAAGGTGCCGCCAAGCCAGCGATGGTTGACGTAATATTGGCCGGCGCGAACAGATTCTTCTGCGATCGCGTCTTGGGCCTGCTTCTTGGTGCCGACGAACAGGAATACGCCGCCATCAGCCGCTTCGTCCTTGACGAAGTTGTAGGCATCATCGATCATCTTGACCGTCTTTTGCAGGTCAATGATGTAGATACCGTTGCGTTCCGTGAAGATATACGGACGCATCTTAGGGTTCCAGCGACGGGTCTGGTGACCAAAATGGACACCAGCTTCAAGCAGCTGCTTCATGCTTAATACAGACATGTGTAGTCCTCCAATATGGTTTTTTCCTCTCAGACGCGTCAACTCCCTGGCAGACTCTCACGAGCACCTTGCCGAAGATCTTCGCCTGATGTGGTTTGTGTTTTCACACTTGTAATAGTATACCCAAACGGCTGGGTTTTGACAAGCAAAATTGGTTGACAGGGTGCATAGGCCCGCGGGATGGTCGAGTAGCTAGTTTGACTTGGGCGCTTGGTGGCGCCCTTGCCACCGAGTGCACGAGTCAACTAGATACCTCGACCATGCGGGCCGGAGCCCAATTTGGACAGGGTGCGGAGCGCGGCGTTCAGGTCTGAGCAGCTAACAGGGGCTGGTGCTTGGGGCCGAACTTAGCCCCGAGTGCCGGACCCGGTTAGCTGCCTCAGACCTGCCGCGCGGAGCCCAACTTGGACAGGTGCTATTTTTGCCAGTCGACCTGATGCGCGGTCAAAAAAGCTTCCTTGTCAGCCCGCGTCTGGTGCTTGAAATGCCACTCCGCAGACAAGGCGTCGTGCCGCTCGGAAAAAGCTTCCGCGTACAAAAGTCGCACCGGCCTGCGGGTCTTCGTATACTTTGCGCCTTTCCCGGCATTATGTGTGGCGACCCGCTCCCCGACATCCGTGGTATAGCCGCCGTAAAAAGTGCCATCCGCGCATTTCAGCACGTAAAAATAAAAGATCTCACCCATAAAGTAACCGCCGCACTTCCTCAAGATAGTGGCCATCTGACCCATACACGACCAGCGGCGGGAGGATGCGGAGTCCTCCTGGCCGGCCTGCCTTGATCGTCTCGATCAGGACCATGTTGGCCTCGCGCCCCGCTTTTGGATAAACGAAGCGCACCCGTTTTGGCGCAAGCCCCGCTTTGGCCAACGTTGCCAATAATTCCTCAAGGCGATCCGGCCGGTGAACGAAAAAGGCTTTGCCCTGATATTTTAGAAGCGATGCCGCCGTCTTGGCCACTGTCTCAAAGTTGGTCGTCAGTTCATGCCGCGCGATTGCCAGGTACGGATTGGGATTTTTCACGCTTGCGTCATTCACTTTGAAATACGGTGGATTGCAGGTCACGATGTCCACACTGTCCTTGGCCACCGCCTGCGCCGCGTTGGCGAGATCCATGGTCAGCACATCCACATGGGCCGAAAAACCATTGAGCACCACGCTGCGCTGGGCCATGTCCGCCAACTTGGGCTGCAATTCGATCAGGGTCACCTGGCCCGTCGTCCGTGGGGCCAAAAACAGGCCCACCGCGCCGTTGCCAGCCGCCAGATCGACCACGCGGCTGGTCGGTTTGACCTGTGCAAACGCCGCAAGCAACACCGCATCCAGCGAAAAGGCAAACACGTCGTTGCTTTGAATCACTTGCACGGCCCCGCCAAGCGTGTCGATGCGTTCTCCTTCCTTTAACATGGCAACTCCTTTCTAAGTCGAAATAGTGGTATGTGCCGGCTGCCGCAGATCCAGTGAGCCGGCAATAACCGCTCGCGCTGGACAGTGCGATGCGCCCCGCTATGCACCCTTTCCACGTCCTACACATCCACCTAGCAGTTTATGGTATAATCTAACAGATATTTTGGAAGCGAGGGAAGCCTGATGTTCTATTCGATCGCACGTGGCATTGTCCGCGTCTTGGTGTTCCTATTTAATGGTAACGCACACTATGAAAATAAAGAGGCCCTGCCTGATGGCCCATATGTATTAGTTGGCCCGCACCGCACCTGGTGGGACCCAATCTTTTTTGCCTTGGCCGGCAGCCCGCGCAAATATGCGTTCATGGCCAAAGCCGAGCTGTGGCACAACAAAATTCTGGCCTGGATCTTGACTCACGCCAATGCGTTCGGTGTGGACCGGAAAAATCCGGGGCCAAGTGCCATTAAAACACCGGTGCGCATGCTCAAGCAAGGAAAACTCTCGGTCATGGTGTTTCCGTCCGGCTCGCGGTACTCCGAGGACATCAAAGGCGGTGCGATCTTGATCGCCAAACTCGCCAAGGTGCCGATCGTGCCCGCGGTCTATCAAGGCCCCCTGAAGTTCTCGCAAGTCCTGCTGCGCCGCCGCATCACCGTTCGCTTCGGTGATCCGATCACGGTGCCGACCGGCCGCCTTGATGACAAGGCGACCCAAGCAATTGGCGAACAGATGCAGGCCGCCTTCGACCAGATCGACAAAGCGATCGATCCGAACTTCAAGTATGTGCCTGATAAGGAAAAATATCTCGAAGAAAAAGCAAAAGGCAAGCTGTAGCACTTGCCTTTTTTCAGTTGGAGCTCTG
Source organism: Lacticaseibacillus mingshuiensis (assembly GCF_016861785.1). Classification (GTDB taxonomy): domain Bacteria; phylum Bacillota; class Bacilli; order Lactobacillales; family Lactobacillaceae; genus Lacticaseibacillus; species Lacticaseibacillus mingshuiensis. The sequence goes on along the minus strand of NZ_BOLS01000030.1, from coordinate 7,152 downwards.
GTCGCTCGATGGCTAAAGTCGCCATCAACCGCCCAGCTCGAACTGGCTGCTCAGACATAACCGCTCGGCGACGCACCCTTTTTCAGTTGGGCTTCGCCGAGCATGTCTGAGTCATCTAGTCGCTCTGGTCGCTTGATGGCTAAAGACGCCATCAATTGCCCAGCTCGAACTAGCTGCTCAGACATAACCGCTCGGCGACGCACCCTTTTATATGTGGAGGTCATTTGATGAGTTTTTGGCAACGCGCGCTACGCAAACCGGATCTGGCACAGACTCTGCAGGCAGATCACCAGCTTGCCCGCACCTTGACGACCCGCGACCTGATCGCGCTGGGCATCGGCGCAGTCATCGGCACCGGCATCTTTATCTTACCAGGCACGGTGGCCGCAACTACCAGCGGCCCAGGCATCACCTTGGCATTTTTGCTGGCGGCCGTGGTCTGCTCGCTGGCGGCGATGTGTTACGCCGAATTTGCCTCAGCCTTGCCCGTCGCGGGTTCGGCCTATGCGTATGGCAACATTGTTTTCGGGCAACTATTCGGTTGGATCATCGGCTGGGCGCTCATTCTGGAATACATGCTGGCGGTCGCGGCGGTGTCGACGAGCTTTGCGGCGTATTTCCGCAGTTTGTTGGCCGGCTTTTCACTGACACTGCCGCAAGCGATTAGCGGCTCCTTTGCCCCGGCGCAGGGTCGCTATGTCGACTTGATCGCCGTAGTGGTCGTCCTTGTGATCGGCCTCTTGTTATCGCGCGGTCTGAGCACGTCGATGACCATCAATCGCCTGATGGTTGGGGTCAAACTGCTGATCATCGCGCTGTTTGTGTTCGTCGGCTGTTTTTACGTTCGCCCGACGAACTGGCAACCTTACCTACCGTTTGGGGCAAAAGGCATCCTGGCCGGCGCGTCGCTGGTGTTTTTCGCCTATCTCGGATTCGACGCGGTCTCAGCTTCGGCACCTGAGGTCAAGGACCCGCAGAAAACATTGCCCCGCGGCATCATCGGGACGCTGATCATCGCGACGGTGCTCTACATGCTCGTTGCGATCGTCTTGACCGGCATGGTCCCTTACACGAAGCTCAATGTGGCCGATCCAGTGGCATTTGCACTCAACCTGATTCACCAGCCAAAATTGGCCGGCGTGATCTCGATCGGGGCGCTGGCCGGCATGTTCACCATGATGATGACGATGATCTACAGCTCGTCTCGCCTGGTCTATGCGATCGGCCGTGACGGTTTGCTTCCGCCATTTTTCGGCCGAGTTGTGCATCACCTGCCCAATCACGCCTTGTGGACTGTGACTGTGATCATCGCGGTGCTGGGCGGCTTGGTGCCATTGACCCAGCTGGTGAACCTGGTCAACATCGGCACACTGATCGCCTTTGCCTTTGTCTCGATTGGCATCATCCCTCTGCGCCGACACAAACAGATCGAAAACGCCGGCTTCAAGGTACCGGGATATCCGGTGGTGCCGATTCTCAGCTTTCTGTTTTGCCTGCTCCTGATGAGCCAATTGCCACTTGAGACCTGGTTGATGAGTCTGATCTGGTTTGGCATCGGCCTCGTCATTTATTTCAGCTACGGCTTTTGGCATTAGTCACACTTTCTTCATTCTGATTAGCAATCACTTAAGTTTTTCGTCCTTCATTTGTTTGCCGCCCGGCGTCTGGTACACTGAGCGGCAAATGGATGGAGGTTTTTTTATGCGGCAACAACGACGAAAACATCATGTGTGGCGCTGGCTGGGGGCCATCTTCTTACTCCTGCTCGCGGCGGCTGGCGGCTATGGCTATTATGTTTACCGCAGCGCCCATGCGGCGATCGACAAGACTTACACCCCGCTAAAGGCCCAGACCACGAGTGCGGATAAAAAGATCACGTCCGCTAAGCCGATCAGCATTCTTTTGATGGGCACGGACACCGGGAGTCTCGGCCGAACGGAAAAAAAGGGTCGCACCGACACCATGATTCTGGTCACGATCAACCCCACCACGAAAAAAACGACGATGACGAGCATTCCCCGCGACACGTTGTCTGAAATGGTCGGCACCAGCACCACCAATGTGCAAAAGATCAATGCGGCTTACTCGATCGGCGGCGCAGACATGGCGGTCAATTCCGTCAGCGCCCTGCTGAATGTCCCAATCGATTATTACGTCCTCGTGAATATGGGCGCGCTGACGAAAGTGGTCAATGCTGTCGGCGGCGTCGATGTCACCGTACCATTTTCATTCACCCAAAGCGGCGTGTCCTTCACCAAGGGCAAAATGCACCTCACAGGTATCCAGGCCCTTCAGTACGTGCGGATGCGCGACTCGGATCCAGAAGGCGACTATGGCCGTGAAAAACGGCAGCAGCAAGTGATCACAGCCATTTTGAAAAACGCGGCCTCGCTTTCGACACTGACCAATTTTAAGAAATTGCTCACGGCGATCGACACCAATCTGCAGACCAACCTGAGTTTTGCCGACATGATCAGCCTCTACCAGAAATACATGGGCGCGACCAAATCGGTCACCCGCTCGCAGCTGATCGGCAACGCCGCCACGATCGACGCCTGGTATCAAGTCGTCTCCACTGAAAAACTGCAGGCGACCTCCGACGCCTTGCGCAAGGAGCTAGGCCTCAGCACCGCCACGCTCAGCAATGCCGAGACCAAAATGAATGCCGCGAACACCAATTTCGACTGGTCCAGCAGCGCGACCCAGTATTACCAGATCACCGGCCTGAATTGAGGCGGTTTTTCCAAAACGAAATGAGCGCAAAAAAACATGGCCCCCTGCGCATCCTGTGCACAGCGACCATGTTTTTTTTAATGTCCGCTTCAGCAGATCAGTCTGTGACCGCATCCCCATTTTGCAGGCGATACATGTCATAATAGCGGCCCTGTTTCGCCAGCAGTTCCTCATGAGTGCCGCGCTCGATGATCTTCCCAGCGTCAAGCACCAAGATCAAGTTAGCATCCTTGATCGTCGACAGCCGGTGCGCGATCGCGATCGTCGTGCGGCCCTGGCGAATGCGGCGCAGGCCTTCTTGAATCACCGATTCCGTTTCCGTATCGATGTTCGCAGTGGCCTCATCAAGCACCAAGATCTTCGGGTCCGTGACGACGGTACGGGCAAACGAGATCAGTTGCCGCTCCCCGCTGGAAAATTGGGCCCCGCCCTCAAGCACCCGAGCGTGATACGTTTTCGGCAGTTTATCGATGAACCGATCGGCCTGCACAAATTTGGCCGCGGCGTGAATCTGTTCGTCGGTGATGTTCTCGTTAAACAGCCGAATGTTGCTGGAAATATCGCCGTAAAACATGAACGAATCCTGCAGGACCAGCCCCAATTTTTGCCGAAGGTCAGTCATCGAATACTCGCGAATGTCGACATCATCGATCAAGATCTCCCCGGTGCCGAATTCGTAAAAGCGCATCATCACATTGATGATGGAGGACTTGCCGCTACCGGTATGGCCGACCAGCGCCACCGTTTCCCCTGGATTGGCGACAAAGGAGATGTCATGGAGAATCTCATGGACCCCATCATAGGCAAACGAGACATGCTTGAATTCGATCTTGCCTGTTGTGATGGTCTTGCTGGCGCCAGGATTTTGCGCTGGCGCGTATTCCGTGTCATCCAGAATGTGAAAGATCCGGCTTCCCGCCACGATACCATCTTGGAGTGAGGACAGGCTGTCCATCATGTTGGTCATCGGGTTGAAGAAATTCGCCACATAAGTTGTGAACGCATAAACGACCCCGGCCTCGACAAATGTGATCTGTGATTGCAGGCCAAATGCATACAAGACCGCAACCAGCGCCAGCGCGTAAAGCAGGTTGATGATCGGCGACAACAGCAGCGAGTTGGTCCGAATCATCGCCTTGCGCGTATCCAGGTAATCGTTGTTAGTCGCCTCAAATTCTCGACTGATACGGGCCTCTTGCCGAAACTGTTGAATGATGCCGATGCCCTCGATCGATTCGTTGAGCTTAGTATTCAACTCGGACAGTTTCTCACGCATGTGGCGATAGACCTTCGAGCTGTATTGACTGTAATACCAGATCACGATCAGCAGCACCGGCAAAAACGCCAACACTAGAAGCGAGATCTTACCATTCATATTGAACATGATGACAAAGCTTGAGACGACCGAGAACAGCCCGACGATGACCGACAGAATCACGTTCCAAAAATCGGCAAGCGTCATGGTATCGTTGGTGACTCGGCTGACGATCGAGCCGGCCGGCGTTTGGTCAAAATACCGCATGCCGAGCGTGTGGAGCTTCGCAAACAGCTCCCGGCGCACATCTTCAAGGCCGCGCTCAGAGCCCATCGCAAACAAGAATGTCTGGAAGAACTGGAAAAACGCCTTGAGCAAAGTCCCCAGTGCATATAGCGCCCCAAAGCCCAGCAGAATATTTACCGTCGCGCTTTTGTTCGTCAAAAAGTGATCCATGAAATACTGCAAGATCTGAGGCAAGGCGACGTTCATACCGGCCAGCAGCGCGGCGGCCACAAGCGCCCCGCCAAATTGCTTTTTATAGGCGCCGGTGTAGGACATCAGACGCGTAAAAATGTGCCACTGCTCGCACATGGGAATGCTGCGAGACCAGGCGGATTCATATTTAGCCAACAGTTTCGCCTCCGATCTTTTGTTCAAGCTCTTGCTTGGCCCACATTTCGGCGTACCAGCCATTATTGGCCAGCAGCTCGTCATGGCTGCCGCGTTCGATCACACTGCCATCCTTCAGCACCAAGATCTCATCGGCATGCATCACCGAACTGAGGCGCTGGGCCGCAATGATCGTGGTCTTGTTGGCGCGCTCCTGCCGCAGATTGTCGAGAATCTCCGCTTCGGTCTTCGAATCGACCGCAGACAACGCATCGTCCATGATCAACAGCTCAGGCGTGGTGATCACCGCACGCGCGATCGCCAGCCGCTGTTTTTGCCCGCCAGACAAACTGACGCCGCGCTCACCGACCAGCGTGCCATACCCTTCTGCAAAATCCAGAATATCGTTGTGGACCGCACTTTCTCTGGCCGCATCTTCGACCTGGGGCTGCGTCTTTTCAAAGGAAGAAAAGCGGATATTGTCCGCCACCGTCGTCGAAAACAGGAAGTTGTCTTGCGGCACATACCCGATCGCATCGAGCAGCGCCTCAAGGGTATAGGCCTTGATGTTTTGGCCGCCAAACTCGATCACGCCGTCGTAATCATCAAACTCGCGCAACAGCAGCTTGAAGATCGTACTTTTCCCAGCGCCAACGCGACCGACGATGCCCAGGGTGTGCCCCTCTGGCAAGGTGAAATGCACATGCGTCAGCGTCGCATGGTCGTCGTCTGGATAGGCAAACTTGTTGATCTTGAACCGGATATCCCCGTGCGCCGGGGCGGCGATCGCATCTGGCTGCTCGATGATCGCACTATGTTCATTCAACAGCTCAGCGACACGGTCGTAACTGGCATTGCCGCGTTCCAGAATGTTGAATAACCGCCCGATTGCAAACATCGGCCACACAAGCGATGAGACGTATGAAACAAACGAGACCAGCTGACCGATTGTGATCGCATTAGAGGTGACGAGATAACCGCCATATGCGATCGTGATGACATACGTGATCCCCATGATCAGACTGGTCGTCGGGTCAAACAGCGCATCCAGAAAGTTGACCTTCTTGTTGATTTCGATCGTGTGGTCGACGATCTGGTCAAAATCCGCGGTATCCTCTTTTTCCTGCCCGAATGTCTTGATCACCTTGATACCGGAGACACTTTCCTGCGTCTTGTCATTCAACCGGGAAAAAGCGGCCTGCGAGCGCGCAAACGCAGCGTGCAGCCGCATCCCCAGCCGCCGCGCCATCACCGCGAGCAGTGGCATCGGCAAGATCGCAAACAGCGTCAGGCGCCAATCGACGAAAAAGATCATCGCGATGATCGTCGTGGTCCCTGTGATCAGCGAGTCAAACAGCGTCAAGATCCCGGCCCCGGCCACGTTTTGAATCGCGTTTAAGTCGTTGGTCGCATGAGCCATCAGATCGCCGGTCCGGTGGCGCTGGTAAAACGTCGCATCCATCTTCATAAAATGGTTGAAGAGCCGTGTGCGCAGCGTTTTTTCCAGCTTCGCCGCGCCGCCCCAGATGGCGTTGCGCCAGCCGAAGCGAAACACATACTGGCCGACGCCGGCAAAGACAAGCAGACCCAGCAGCGACATCAACTGCCCCGTCTGGATCCCGCCCTTTTGATTCATTGAATCGACCAAGGTGCCAATGACCTTGGGTGGAATGAGATTCACAATTGCAACCAGCAGCAAGAATAAGATGCCCAGGCCATATCGTTTCTTTTCCTCTTGAAAATACCAACTGAGTTTTTTGAAGACCCCCATTGTGCGCCTCCTCCTGTAATTAACGTTCTTTTAAAGCAAGATGAAACTCGAAAAAAACTTTGATGAGAAAAATTCGTTTCAAAGCACAAAAAAAGGTCCAGTCATTTGGCTGACCGAACCACTGACGAAACAATCGGCTGTTACTTGGACTTGCTTTGTTGTTGCTTCATTTGCTGCATGATCTGATTGAGTTTCTTTTCGGATGGCTTTTGCCCCATCTGCATCATCATCGTGCGCATCATGTCCTCATTGACCGGCGGATTATCCCGGAAGTATTTCTTCATATAAGCACGGGCGCCGAAGAAGCCGCCGACGAGCCCTAAAATCGCCCCAAGCACGAACCATAAAACAGCCATGGTTTTTACCTCCCAAAATTGTATCTCAAGACCGCGATGCGGCCGTCTTATTCATTGTACAGAACCTGACCCCGCTTGAAAAGGCTAATCTTCCCGCCAGCCCTGTTTGCGCTGAACGTCTTTAAGCTTTTCTGGGGTGATCTCGTTGCCTTTTTTGTCGTAATATTTTGACTCGGCCATCCGCTGTTCAAACCCCGCGCGGAAATCCTTGAGATAAGCGTCGCGCAAGACTTTGCGCTCCGCGAGCTCCGCGTCGGTCAGCTCGCGTTCTTTCGCCAGTTTGGCCAATTCGTTGATGCGATCGAGCCTTGCTTGTGGTTGTTCGCCATCCATCATAATCTTCCTTTCTCAGTCGGGCTTCGGTGCGCATGCTCGAGACATCTAGTTGACCCAGTCACTCGGGGCTAAGACCGGCCCCAAGCGTC
>NZ_BOLS01000029.1 GCF_016861785.1 Lacticaseibacillus mingshuiensis | reverse complement strand
CAAGGTGAAAAGGGTCCCGCCAGTTGGTCGCATGCTGGCGGTCACATAGGGCACTGCAGTCACGTAATCGCATAAAAGCAAAAATGGGGCCTTTCGGGGCCTCTTTGGTGTGGCTGGGCAGTCATTCCGACTCAAAAACGGCGTCGACAGTGTGTTTGTCGGCGCCGCTTTTTTGTGTACTTATTCGCGCGCAGATCGGGGGAATCCATGCGATGAGAGAACGTGTTTTACTTGGATCGGTGGGTGCGCCATTCGACGCTGGCAATACCCGCAATGATCGTGCCGAGTAGCAACAAGCCTGCCCAGATCAACAAAGTGCCTTGGTCATCGCCAGTCTTTGGCATCGTCTTTTGCGCTGGAACCACCACGACCTTTTTTGCGGGTTGCTCGCTGTTGGTCGTTGGTTTCTTGTCAGGCGTTGTGTTTGGCTTCCCAGCTGGGGCCGGCTTGGCTGGCGCTTTCGGTACGCTCGGTGTGTCCGGCCGGCCAGGCGTCTCCGGTTTTACCGGGGTCTCAGGCTTGCTTGGCGTTTCCGGTTTGTTCGGCGTCTCAGGCTTGCTTGGTACTTCCGGTTGCTTTGGTGCCTCGGGGTTAACCGGTGTTTCCGGCTTGCCAGGCTTTTGTGGGGTCTCGGGCTTCACGGGCACTTCTGGTTTTCCAGGCTCGCTTGGCTTTTCAACCGGGGCTGCCAGCAATGCCGGCGCCATGTGAGACGCTTCAACGTAGCCAGTGGTGCGATGCTGGACTTGCATGCCGTATGTGGCGAGCGGCACCAGGCGAATGTTCGTCACAGTCTGCTTTTTGATCTGGGCGAATTTTTCCTTTTGACTGATTTGCCAATTGCCTTGGCCAACCGCACGATAGGTCTTTCCGCCATCCGTACTGATGTCGACGCGATAGCTTAAAATAGTGCCCAGCGCGTCGGTGCCCATCTTCGTGTTTTTCGGCGTGTAGCGAATGCCATCGATCGCGGTTGGCTGCTTGAAGGCAAAGTCGACCCAGCCGTATTTTTCCAGATCGCTGCTTTCAGCGGATTTCCAGTTGGTGCGACGGGCTTCCTCGCCGCTGTCTGAGAGATTGTCGAGGCCGACATTGTCGCGCTTGAGACTGGCGGCATTGACAGTATAGGCGGTTGGCTGAATGCTGTCGGAGAACTGCGGGTCGCGGTCCTTGAGGTCAAAATCCATCTTGTCGGCGTAGATCCATTCGTGCGTCGCGTAGTTGCGAATGCGAACGTGAATCTTGGTGCCATCGACGGTGACCTGGTAGCCGAGCTGGGTGCTGCGATCCGAGCCGTAATCCTGACGAATGAAGGCAGGGACGTCTACGATGTGGCCAAACTCGGTGTGGTACGTGGCAACCATGTCTGGGCCGGAATGAATGTGGCCGGTGAAGATCACGGCTTGCGGGTATTTCTTGAGTACGTTTTTCAGCTTTTGTTCGCCACCACCGATGCGATCCAAGTTGATGTGGTCGGCATAGCCTTCAAAGGTTTGATGAATCGACAGGAAAACCGGTTTTGACGGATCGTTTTCCTGGGCGATCGTCTTGTCGACCCAGGCGATCTGCTCGTCAGATAAATACGCCTGGTCCTTCAAGTCGCGTTCGGTGTTGAGAACCAAAAAATGGTAACCGCCGACCCATTGATCCCAGTAGACCTTGCGCTGGTCCGCCGGGTTTTGATGGGTCTTACTGTTGGTCATGTAGCGGCGGTTATATTGCAGATAGCGATCGAACACCGGCGTCGTGGCGCCAGGGGCCGTTGTCGGATCCTGCACATCCTTACTGGGGTTCTGCTTGGTGCCTTGCCAGCGGACGTCATGGTTGCCCAGCGCGACGATCGGCGTGCGCTTTGGTGTGATGAATTGGTCGATGCTATCGTATAAGTTGTTATATTGGTCGATCTTACCGTTGTCGGTGTTATCGCCGGTCATGATCACCGCCTGCGAGTCAGGATTGATGCGGTCGACTTGGTTGAGCGCGTTTTGAAAATTCGTCACGGTCTGCGCACTAGAGAGGTGCACATCGGAAAACACGTTGAAGGTGAATTTCGCCGGAACGGTGTTGCTGGTCTCGTCCAGAAAATCGATCTGCGCCTGCTTGAGTGCGGCAATCGCATTGGTTGCGTCGGCGCCAAGTTTCATCGTCTGCGCCAACAGATCGATTGCCTTTTGCAGGGCTGCTTTGCGATCGGCGGGTTGGTTCGAGTGGGCCGCAAGCAGGGCACGGGCCTTGTTGAGTTCCTGTTGCGCCGCAAACTTGGCGTATTCGGCACTGATGCGGAATTCCGGGACCACGCCGCGGTAGATCGTCAATTCATCGATCAAGGCGTCATCGAGCCCAAATTGGCCAAGCCCGTCTGCGCCGAGCGTTAGCTGCAGGTTTGCCGCGTCGCTGGCATCGAAGTCCTTGATCGGAAGCAGGGACTTGCGGCTCGTGATCTTGCCATCTTTATACGCGGTCAGATCACCGGTACGGTCGTAGTTGGCGACGATGTAGTGCCACTGTCCGTCGATCGTTCCGCCGATGCGGTCCGATTCAACGCGCGTATGGCCATCCGCCAAGTTGATGCGCAGGTCCTGGCCGAAACTACCGAGCACGAACCCGGCGTGGGTACCGGAGTTGTAATCCTTGTTGCCCAAAATGCTGGCGCCATTTGAATCGCCACGCTTTGTCTGATACCACAGACTGACCGCAAAGGCATCCTTGCCGAACTGCAGGCCGGTTGGGTGCGCAAATCGCACATATTGATCCGCTGCGGTGGCCTTGCTACCGTGGCTATTTTGAATATGTAGCGCCTTGCCAAAGACACCTTCGCTGAATGTCGGCGTGCCATGGGGAATACCGTCGTGGCCGTTGCCACTGGTATCCTTGTAGTCCCCATCAAAGTGATACTGGGCCACCGTCACCGGCATCCGGGCTGCCTGCACTTTCAAGGCGTTGAAACTCGGGGCGAGCCAACTGATCAACAGCGTTAGCAGTGTGGCCCACGCGAACAAGCGTCTTTTCTTCATCAAAAACCCTCCAAGGTCAATATTCCGGTCCTCTGACCGCTTATTTCAGCCTATCAACTCAAATGTAAAAGCATGACCGCAAACGGTTATCGATCTTGTAACGATCTGAGCCGCGTTTGTAAAAACTGTTGCGGTGGCCAACAATTTGGCGAAGCGGCCTTGACAGTCAGACGCGTAGCTGATATTCTCAAAATCGTTAAATCGTAACCGTTACGTTTAGAGCAAACGCGGCACGTTTGACCAAAAAGGGGGAGCATCTTGAAGCATTTTATTCGTTGGGCGTTGGTCCTGGTCGCTATTTTTACCTTTGGCCTTGCGCTGAGTGCCTGCAGTAGCAGCAGTTCCGCATACAATACGGGCAAAAAGCAATTGAGCGTGGTGGCAACTGTCGATTTTTACGGCGAAGTCGCCAAGGCGGTCTTGGGGTCGCACGGCCATGTCACCTCGATCATCACCAAACCTGAGATCGACCCGCATGACTATGAACCGACCACGGCTGTCGGCAAAACGGTCGCTGAGGCGGATATCGCGCTGGCAAATGGCGCCGGCTATGACAGCTGGATGGATAAGCTCGTCAAGGCCAGTGGCAAGGCCAAATTGATCACCGCGGCGCAGATTGTTGGCGTCAAGGACGGGGAGAACGAACATATTTGGTACAAGCCAGATGCGATGCCAAAGATCGCAAACGCGCTGGCCAAGGATTTTGCCAAACGCGATCCGGCCAATAAAGCGGCGTATCAGAAAAACGCGGCGGCCTATATCAAGAAATTGCAGCCGGTGACGGATCTGATCGCCAAGCTCAAGCAAGGCGCTAATGGTCAGCGTGTCGCCGTTTCGGAGCCTGTTTTCAACAACGCCTTGAGCGCGATGGGGTACACCGTTTCCGACGAACACTTTGCCAATGCGATCGAAGATGACAATGATCCGAGTCCGGCCGACCTTGCCGCTTTGAAGACCGACATCAAGAACAAGAAGATCGCCTTTTTCGTTCGCAACATTCAAGTCGACAGCAAGCTTGTCTCTGAGCTCGCCGCGGAATGCAAGCAGGCCGGGGTGCCGGTGCTTGAAGTGACCGAGACGCTGCCTGCTGGTATGACGTATGTGACCTGGATGTCCCAGCAGTATCAGCAGCTCGCAAAACTACTCAAATAACGACGCGCGGGGCAGATGGCAAGAGTCGGAGCTCGCAATTTTGCCCACGACAGCGCTGGCACAGGGAGGTGAGAGGATGACGAAAAACGACGTGGCGACCGCTCGCCGCCAGACGAAAAGTCCAAACATCAAGACGCGCAGGCGCGCCTTGGCGTTGATCAGATCATTGAAACGGCGCAAAACTGCGTAAATTAGCTCTGTCATACCGAAAACAGCCGACCTTCGCGCATGGGGTCGGCTGTTTTTGTGCAACGGCATCTCGGGCTCGTTCCTTGCTAACGCCTTCCGCGAAGGGCGTTCCGTGATATAATGGCCTTTGCGTTCAGCTATTGATCGATGCGCGTCAAAGAAAGGACTGGCCCGTGACACTTTCGCCTCTATTAAAATACCCAGGTGGCAAGACTCGCGAATTGCCATATATCATGGCTGCGTTGCCCCCACACGTCGCGCGTTATTTCGAACCCTTTGTCGGCGGCGGTGCCGTTTATTTTGCGCTGGCGGAAGCGGGTATCGGCCAAGCGTATGCAATCAACGACTACAGCGCAGATCTGATCGGGTTGTATCGCGCTGTCCAGACCCAAGAGCCCGACTTTTTTGCGACCCTAGCGGAAATGGACAAGGCGTGGCTTGGCGTCAATGCCTTTATTCCACGCCATCGCGAGTCGCTGGATTCCTTGATTCAGACCGGCATGCGCCAGCCAGCCCAGATCAAAGCGCGCGTCGCGGCTTGGGTCGATGCACACGCGTCTGCGATGACGTTTGTGCCGGCGCAGGCCAGCGTCGCTTTTTTCGCGGATCTGCCAGCCAGCTTAGCACGCAAGCTCCGTTTTTTGGTGAAACAGGCGGCAAACGGCGTGCTGATCAGCGCCGCCGACCGTGATGCGATTCTTCATACGGCCTTCAAGTCCTCGCTGTACGTTTATTGGCGGGCGCGGTTCAACCAGATGACGGCCGAAACGCCTGGCGTGCAGGCGGCGCTGTATCTGAACATGCGCCAGTACTGTTATTCTGGGATGTTCCGCTATTCCAAAACGGGCGCCTTCAACGTCCCTTATGGTGGCAAAACCTACAACGACATCACGCTCTCGCATCGCGCCGCGGCGTATCAAGCGCCGGCGATGCGCGCACTGTTGAACAAGACGGCGCTGTATTGCGGCGATTTCGCCGACTTTTTGACGAAGGCCGCGCCGCAGACCGATGACTTTATCTTTCTGGATCCGCCATATGACAGCGATTTTTCAACTTACGCGCAACACGATTTTGGCCAAAATGAGCAGCGGCGGCTGGCGACCTTCCTGACTACCCAGACGCTGGCAAATTGGCAGCTGGTGATCAAAGACACGCCGTTCATTCGTGCACTGTATCCGGCGGGCCAGCCATTGCCAGGCGGGCGAATTCTGCATGTGACCACGTTTGATAAGACGTATGGCGTCAATTTTAAGAACCGGAATGCCCGTGACGTGGCGCATCTGCTGATCACGAGCTACCCGGTCGGAGAGGAAGACTGACATGATCACATTAACGGACGCATTTGTGGCATTGGTGCAGGAAAAACAGTTGGCGGATAAGGTCATCGTCCTGATCACAGACGATGGCGGCGGAAAGTATTCCCTGCAAGGCGGCGCGTGCAGTATCGGGACGACCTTCACGCTGATCATCTTGGATGCCCCGGATCCAGACTATCCGGTGCGCCTTGAAAACAAGGCAGGCCTGGCGATCTATACGTCAGATTATGACCTGATCTTCATGCAGGACGGGTTGACCTTGGATTTTGCCAACGCGCAGATCTCGTTGAAGGACAACGCGCATTTGCTGGACAACAGTGTCCGTATCGCGGATGGCAAAGCCGTGCTCGCCGCCTTTATGCAAGGCACAACGATCAACGGGGAGACCTGTTGATAAAGCCTGCTGACACAGCTGGCGCCACGGCCAGACAAAAACGCTCGCAACTTCGCAGAAAATATCTGCTTGTTGCGAGCGCTTTTTTACATCCAACCGAATCAGTCGTGCAGGGTGAACTGCAGTTTCATCAGGGGAGCAGCCAGATCGATCATTTGACCGAGCAGCTTGTTAGAGTTGTTGAAGGAAATGTCGGCCATTTGCTGGTTGACAGTCTCCAGGTAATCGGACAACGCGGATTCGCTGGATGACTTTTCATCAGTCTCGATCTGCAGATGCCGGCAGGCCGCAACTGTATTTTCCTCGAAAATGTTCTCTTGGTCTTCAAACAAGGAAAAGTCGTAGTCGCCGAACGTCGCCAGCAGGTAGCTCAGCCAGTATTGACTGCCTTGGCTGTAGTGTTCCGTCGTGTTCTTGTATTGCGTCGGTGTGTCGGTGACGTTGGCGTAAAACGGAATGACGGCGTTGAACGTGTTCGGGCCATATGCGAGCCAGTGGATCCCGGCAATCGCGGCCGGCACGTCATTGCGGATCTGCAGAATGTGCAGCTCCTGGTTGCGGTTGATGCCGATCGGGCGGACCAGCTTCTTTTCCGCGTCGGTGTTGGTCGAGCCGTAAACGTCGTACTTCGTGTTTTGATAATGGGAGCTCAGCACGAACTTAACGTCTTCGATACTGATCTTCTTTTGCGTGCGGCAGATGAACGGCAGGTCCTGGTCGAACGGATCTTGCTCGATCTCCGGGTTGAAGTACTTCTGGCCGTACCACGCCCGCGGGTTGTTGTAGCGGGTGTCCTTGATTGTCGCCGAGCCGAAAATGTGGCGCAGGTCGACGCGATCGCGGTCCGGATTGAGATGATACTGGTCGATGATCGTCGGCAGGTCCGATGCAAACAGCGTGTCATCCGAGTCGAAATCGAAGTCGTCAATATTGAAGCGGTTCGGTGCGATCACATAGGCGTCATCCGGAATGCGAATCGCGGCCCAATGATGTCCGGCGATGCTGTCGAAGTACCAGCATTCGTCCTTGTCGGAAAAACAGATGCCGTTGGTCTCATACGTCCCGTATTGCTCGAGCAGCGCGCCGAGTCGTTTGACCCCTTCGCGCGCCGAATGGATGTAAGGCAGCACGATCGCGGTGATGTCCTCTTCGCCCAGCCCGTCATCGACCAGCGGATCCACGCCCAAGATGCGGGAGTTGGTCGTAATCGTTTCGGTGGCGGTCATCGCAACGTTTTCGCTGTTGATGCCGGCTGCAGCCCACAGCCCGTGGCCGTCAACAGCATCAGGGGTGGACGTGTAGCGCAACGGGTCGTCAGGCAGGTCGAGGTTGAACTTGGACAGCACAGCCTGGTAGTGGCGCGGCTGGTCGGCCGGGTTCACGACGACGAATTTTTCCGGATTGAGCGGCGCGTAGCCGTCTTCGTTACGGGCGATCATGGTCGAGCCATCGATCGTCGCGTTTTTGCCTACCAGAATCGTGGTGCAGGAGCCTTTGATGCGTTTGGTCATTCGAATCGCTTCTTTCAGATAGTTTCATGTCTCATTGTACGGCAGACCGCGGGAAAAAACAGGCCTGCCAGAAAAGGACGGGCCAGCGTCGCCGCTTTGCACCGTCAGAACTTAATGACGAACGTGGCCAGTTCTGCCAGCCCCACTTGCGGTAGGGTGCTCAGCACCGCCAGCGCGCAGGGGTCGGTGTCGTCGAACTCGCCTGTCAGTGTCGTGAACCCGCGTGCCTGCAGGGCCTCGACCACTTTCTGCCACAGCGGCAACAAGGCGTCTTCCTCGCCGAAAACATAGCCGCATTCCGCTACTTGGGCGCTGGCGCGGTAGCTCAACGCAAACGCGCGCACCTGCCCAGTCTCATCGACCAAGGCCGTGGGAAGTTCCTGCAATAAGTCTGCCTCGATCAGGTGCCACCACTCATCGGGCGTCATCTCGCGAACTGGGTTGAGCTGATGAACAGCGGCATACGCGGCCTGGACCGTTTTTTTGAAGCTCGTCGCCAGGGGCTGGGTCGCCAAGAGCTCGCGCAGGGTCAGGACGCGTGAGGCGACTGCTGGCGAAGTAGTCGGTTTGGAAGCGGCCCCGGTCCGGACTGCCGTTTTGCCCGCAGTCACGGCGCTCAGCGGCACCTCCGGCAAATACGTCGTCCGCACGCGCCGCATCCCGCGCATGTTCAGTTCGCTGGCCAGCGCCGTCGCGTCGCTTTGCGTGGTCAGGCTGATGCCGGCAAAATGCTGTGCCTTGGCGATCGCCAGCCAGTTGGCGACGATGGCCTCGATCAAGGCGGGAAAAGTCTCGGTGGGGCAGGTTTCAGCGAGCAAAACGGCCACCGGCATCAATTGCGGATGCACCGCATTTTTCCAATGGGTGACTGCGGCCAGCGGGGTGGCGCCGGCCAAAACGAGCCGTGCGTTGGGCAAGTGGGCGTTGAAGCGTTCAACGTCGGCCGGGTTTTGGACCCCTGTCAACGCGGCGGCATGGTAAGGCACAAATGAAAATGGCATGGGACCCTCCTAAACGGTTTTGACCAAGTCGTCGAGTTCCTGAACGATGGCCTGCATTTCTTCTTTATCATCGGCGATCGCACCGCTTGCCAGCGGATGGCCACCGCCGCCGTGGGCAATGGCCAGCGGCTGAATCGGGGCCTGCTTGCTGCGCAGCTCCACGCGGAAGCGGCCGTCGTCGCGCTCCGTGAACACGACCCATGACTTGATCGTGTCGAGTTTGCCAATGAATCCGACCACCATCTGCGCTTCACCGGGGGCCAAGCCAAACTGGGCGATCAGGTCCTGGGTGATGAGCAGCGAACCGGCGCCATTGGGGGACACGGTCACGTTGCTCAGCGCATAGCCGATCAGACGCGCGCCGCGGGGAGACAACTCGTCCTCTTGGCGGCCAAGCGCCGGGGCATCGATGCCCGTGGCCATCAACTCGGCGGCCACCTCATGCGTGTGCGGTGTGGTCAGGTCAAATAAGAAGCGGCCGGTGTCGCCGATGATGCCGGCGTACAATTTTGCGGCGCTGGCTTGCGACAAGTTGAGGTCGGGCGTGGCGCGCACCAAGTCGGCGACGATCTCGGAACTGGAGCTCGCATGCGTGTTCACCAGTTGCAGGTCGCCGAATGGTTCGCGGTTGGGATGATGGTCGATCTTGATCAGCAGTGCGCCCTGATCGTACCGGCTATCGGCGATGCGCTCGGTGTTGGCGGTGTCGATGACGATCACCAAGGCGCCGTCATACACGGCATCGTCGATCTGGTCGGGAACGCCGATCCAGGCCAGCCGCGCCTCGGGTTCGCCGACTGCAAAAATGTGCTTGGTCGGGTAAGCCTCGCGTAAGATCTCGGCCAGGCCCAGTTGGGAGCCAAACGCATCCGGGTCCGGATTGACGTGCCGGTGGATGATGATCGTGTCATGGGCGCGCACCGCGTCCATGATCTGGGTTTGAATATCTGCCATAATGTGCCTCCTATTCGCTCTTCTTCAGTTTAGTAGTAGACTGTAGAAAAGCAAGCCAAAGAGGGGTGCGCAAATGAATGGGTGGAAAATGGGGACAGCGGCACTTGCAGCCGCCGTCATGCTGGGCACAGGCGCAACGCAACCCGTGCAGGCCGTGAGTTTGCCAAAGGTCGACACCGCGACGCTTGATCGCTACATCGACCGGATGTCGCTGGATGAAAAGATCGGGCAGCTTTTCATCAGCCGGACGCCGGCAAGTGTCGCGCAGGCGCAAAATGATGTCGCGCAATATCATCTGGGTGGGTTGATTCTGTTTGGAACGGATTTTTCCGGCCAAACCGTCAGCTCGATGCAGGCCAAACTCGCGGGCTTTCAGGCCGCAAGCAAGTTGCCCCTGTTGATCGCAACGGATCAAGAAGGCGGCACCGTGTCGCGCCTGTCCGATAGTGCCGCCATCAGCGCGGGCCGCAGTTTTCCCAGTCCCCAACAAAGCAATGCGGCAGGCGGCACGGCGGCTGTGGTGAAAGCCGCCGAAGCGAGTGCGCAGTTGTTGAAAACATTGGGCGTCAACTGGAATTTTGCGCCGGTCGCCGATGTCTCAAGTGACCCGAACAGCTTTATTTATGCGCGCACCATGGGGATGTCCTACGCGGATACCGCCAACGTGATCAGCCAAGTGGTGCCTGCGATTCAAAACCAGGGCGTAGCTGCGTCGCTCAAGCATTTTCCCGGCTACGGCTCAGCTATCGACACGCACACGCAATTCGCGACCGTCGACCGGCCGCTGGCGACGCTGAAGGCCGAGGACCTCGTGCCGTTTCAGGCGGGCATCAACGCCGGCGTGGACAGCGTGATGGTCACCCATATCGTCATGTCTGCGATCGACCCCGACTATCCGGCCTCGCTGTCCGCCAAAGTCGTGAAATTGTTGCGCGGCGACTTGCATTTCGATGGCGTCATCATTACCGACGACCTCGCGATGGGCGCGATCAAACAGTTTGCGACCGCCCATCACCTAAGCACCCCCGATGTACTGGCGGTTCAAGCCGGCAACGATGGCGTGATGGCCGATGATTATGCGACTGGCATTCCCGCCATCAAGGCCGCGGTGGCGAATGGGTCGATCACGATGACGCAGTTGGACAGCGCGGTGCGCCACATTCTTCAACTCAAGGTCAAATTGGGCCTGGTCACGGCGGCGATGGTCGAGACCCCGCGCGTCACGGTGACCAAGACGACCACATCTGGCAAAACCGCGACGATCACAGGCCGCGTGATCGCCAGTAAAGTGTCCGGCGGGTCGCAGATCGCTGCCACGGAAGGCGAAAAGACCTTGGCGACCAGCACCGTGGGCAACGACGGCACATTTTCGCTGCGGGTGCCGCTGACCAGCAACGTCCAGCGCGCCGTTTTGACGGTCAAGCAGGCCGGCGTCGCAACGGCTACGGTGGTGCTTGCGGCTGCGCCAAAAGACGCCAGCAGCAAGGCCACCTCATCTTCGGCCAAAGCGACAGACGACAAAACGACCAGCAGTTCTGACAAGGCAGTGCAGGCCAAGACAAAGCCGGATCAAACAGCACGCGGGCTGCACAGCTGGTTGACCCTGGCTGCCGGGGTCCTGTTGGTGGCCATTGTGGCCGTGGGCGGTGTCGTGTACCTGCGCCGGCGAAAATAGTGGGGCGTTTCGGGAAAAATTAGCAGATCGTTGAACCAAGGCGTTGGGTGCCCCGAGCCTCCGACGCCTTTTTGCGTTCCGCCCTGTTTTGCAACCGCGCCGGCGCCAATCTGTTACCGCGTTTCAATTGAGATGTGCCCTCAGAAATGTTAGCGTAGAGCTGACAAGAAAACTGGAGGCGTTTACAAATTGACAAAAAATTGGTGGCAAGAAGCGGTCGTCTATCAAGTCTATCCGCGCTCTTTTCAAGACAGCAACAATGATGGTATCGGCGATCTGGAAGGCATTCGCCAGCGCCTGCCATACATCAAAAAGCTCGGGGCAACGGTGATCTGGCTCAACCCGATCTACGCGTCGCCAAACGATGACAACGGCTATGACATCAGCGACTACGAGGCGATTCAGCCTGATTTTGGCACCATGGCGGACTTTGATTGCCTGCTGGCCGACGCCCACAAGCTCGGCTTGAAGATCATGATGGATCTGGTCGTCAACCACACATCCGATGAGCACCAGTGGTTCATCGAGAGTCGCAGCAGCAAGACCAGTCCGTACCGGGATTACTACATTTGGCGGGACCCAGTCGACGGGCATGCGCCAAATGACTGGAAAGCCGCATTCTCTGGCTCCGCATGGCAATTCGACGACGCGACGGGTCAATATTACCTGCATCTATTTTCAAAAAAACAGCCTGATCTGAACTGGGCGACTCCGGCGGTGCGCACCAATGTGTTCGACATGATGACACGTTGGCTGGACAAGGGCGTCGATGGGTTCCGGATGGATGTCATCAACTTGATCTCGAAGCCAGATGATCTGACTGGCTTGACCGAGTGGCCGGCAAACGGGCCGCGGGAGCACGAGTACCTGAAGGAAATGAACGCGAAAGTGCTCAGCCATTTTGACTGCATCACGGTTGGCGAAACAGGCGGGGTGACGCCGGAAGACGCCTTGAAGTACGCCGGGTTTGACAGCCACGAGCTGAACATGATCTTCCAGTTCCAGCACATGGACATCGGCCAAGATCCAAAGTTTGGCAAATGGGTCCAGCATCCGTTCGCGCTCAGCGAGCTCAAGGCGATCATGGCGCGCTGGCAAACGAAGCTGAACGGCAAGGCGTGGAACTCGCTGTACTGGAACAATCACGACCAGCCGCGGGTGGTGTCACGCTTTGGCAACGATGAAGGCGAGGCCCGCGTGCTTTCGGCGAAGATGCTCGGCGCGGTGCTTCATTTCATGCAGGGCACGCCGTACATTTATCAAGGCGAAGAGCTTGGCATGACCAACGTGCACAGCTTCAACTCGATCGAGGATTATCGCGACATCGAGACGCTAAACGCCTACCGCGAGCATGTTGAGGAAAAACGCGACCTGACGCATCCGCAAATGATGGCCGGGATTCACGCCGTCAGCCGAGACAACGCGCGCACCCCGATGCAATGGGATGATAGCGTCAACGCCGGCTTCACTCGTGAAGGAATCGACCCGTGGATCGCGGTCAATGCGAATTACACCGACATCAACGCGCAGAACCAAGTCGACGACCCGGATTCTGTTTTCACCTTCTATCAGAAGATGAACGCGCTACGCACAAAATACGACATCATCACATACGGCGACTTCACGCCACTTGACCCGGACGACGAGCAGACCTGGAGTTACACCCGTCAGTTGAATGGCCAAACGCTGCTGCTCACCGCCAACTTCACCGCACAACCGGTGACCTTGGCGCGGGCAAAAGGCGAAGGCGAACTGCTGCTGAGCAACTACGCAGACGACCAAGGCGCTGAACTGCGGCCATATGAAGTCAAAGTTTATTTGAAATAGGGTGCGAAGGTGCGCGCTTATGGTCGAGCAGCTAGTTTGGCCTAGACGCTTGGGGCCGGTCTTAGCCCCGAGTGACTGGGTCAACTAGATGTCTC
>NZ_BOLS01000028.1 GCF_016861785.1 Lacticaseibacillus mingshuiensis | reverse complement strand
AACGTTTTGACCATCCGTTGAGAAATTGATAGATCCTTCTAAGGATGAAGTATCTGTGAGGCCTAGTTGGATCGTTGCTGTTCCAGAAACATTACCTAAAACCTCTAACTGTAATTTGTTGGCCGAATAGGTATATTTTCCAACAACTTTTTGACTGGCATCGAGAATATTAGAGTTGCTCGTCTCTTTCAGTTTCTGATCACCTGATAAGGATACTGAAACTTGCTCTTGAACAATTTCATCCGTTGAGTTGTTTAGTGAAAGTTTCAGCCCAATTGTTCGCGATCCAGGCGTTTCTTGGGTAGCCTTTAAAAGTTGAACAGTCTTGGAATCATTAGTACCGCCAGAGCTATCCGTCACCGCCCCTACAACTTGTGCCGAGGATTGTAAGAACAGCAGAAGCACTAAAACTAAAGCATATATTTGCTGTCCAATTTTCCTTTTATCCATGTTTTTTACCTCTTTCCATGATTGAGTTTCTACCCCTCAATTTATACATGATAATGTGAACACCCCACTTTCTTGAAATTCGAGTTTCCGCGTCTAACCATATGTTAATTTATATTACTAACCTGATGTGGTTTTGACTACGGTTACACACTTTAAATATACCAGGCTTCCACCGTTTATTCCACTTGTATAACAATGCGTTCAAACGTAACCTAAAAACAGACGCTCCATGTGTTCGACTGAAAAACTGGTTATTCAGTATAAGTCCAAAAGGCGCAACAGCACCCACGACTTAAACGGCATCGATTGAAAGCTGCAAACCAAACACGCTTACGGCCATCTAACAATTTAAGGACCTGCTTAAAAAAATCAAAACTATAGACATTCGCAAAGGATAAAGAACTGGAAGCTTGTTTGCCACGAAATTTAATTCACGCCCAAACCTACATTTTTAAATTGCCATTGACATCAAGTTAAAATCGGAGTTACAAGAAGCCCGAACTCAGTATAACGTTTTGCTAGTAAAAAAAAAGAAGCCAACACGCTTCTCTTTTTTCGTGGGGTGGCACGTTTGTGGCACATTCCATCAGCACATTATATAATATTGATTTAGCAAAGTGTCCTAAAGGGCAGTTTACACCGCGATTCTGAATTTCATTCGTTTGAGACGTTTATTTCCCGGGTGATACAAGTCCAAGTTGTGTTGATTGCTACCAGACCACGCAAAAAGGACCCGAGACAATGTTGCCCCGGGTCCTTCAATCACGCTTATTTCACAACAATATTGACAAGCTTGTGCGGCACAACGATCTCTTTGACGATCGTCTTGCCTTCCAAAAACTTCTGAACATTTTCCAGCTCACGGGCAGCCGCCTTGATTGCGTCCGGTTCGGTGCCTTCTTCGACCGGCATTTGACCGCGCAATTTACCGTTGACCTGAACGACCATGTTGAAGGTACTGGTCTGCATCGCCTTTTCATCAAAGGTGGGCCAAGGTTCATACGACAAGGACCCCTCATGACCCAGAATCTGCCAGAGCTCTTCCATCAAATGCGGGGCGATCGGCGCCAGCAACTTTACAAAGCCTTCGACATACTCATACGGCAGGTCATCGACTTTATGCGCTTCGTTAATGAAGACCATCATCTGCGAAATGGCGGTGTTGAAATGCAAGGCATCAAAGTCTTCGGTGACCTTCTTGACCGTTTCGTTGTAGACCTTGTCGAGCTTGTGGTCATTGATCGTCGTGATGTGATCGCGCATTTTCCCATTGTCATCCACAAAGGTCGAATAGACGCGGTCCAGGAACTTGCGGGCGCCAGCCAGACCGGTGGTGCTCCACGCGATGCCGGCATCCAGCGGGCCCATGAACATTTCGTACAGGCGCAGGGTATCGGCCCCGTACTCGTTGACGACATCATCCGGATTGACAACGTTGCCCTTGGATTTACTCATCTTTTCGTGGTTATCGCCCAAGATCATGCCTTGGTTGAAAAGACGCTGGAATGGCTCCTTGTTTGGAATCGCGCCGATGTCGTACAGGAACAGATTCCAGAAGCGCGCATACAGCAGATGCAAGACCGCATGTTCTGCACCGCCGATGTACAGGTCGACCGGCATCCATTCCTTGAGCTTGTCATAGTCGACCAGTGCTTCCTTGTTATGCGGATCCACGAACCGCAGGAAATACCAAGAGGAACCGGCCCATTGCGGCATCGTGTTCGTCTCGCGCTTGCCCTTGCGTCCATTATCGTCGACGACATTGACCCAGTCGTCCAAGTTGGCCAGTGGCGATTCGCCGGTGCCACTTGGCTTGATGTCCGCCTCTTCCGGCAGCATCAACGGCAACTCATCTTCAGGCACAAGGGTCGTCTCGCCGTCTTCCCAATGAATGACAGGAATTGGCTCGCCCCAGTACCGCTGGCGGGAAAAGACCCAGTCGCGGAGCTTGTAGTTCACCTTTTTGTCGCCGATCTTTTTGTCTTCAAGCCACTGAATCATGGTGTCGATGGCATCCTGCTTATTTTTTCCATCCAAAAAGCCGGAATTGATATGCAGGCCGTCACCGGTGTAGGCTTCCTTTGCCACGTCGCCGCCTTCAATGACTGGGCGAATCGGCAAGTCGAACGCCTTGGCAAAATCATAGTCGCGCTGGTCATGGGCCGGCACGGACATGATGGCACCGGTGCCGTATGTGGCCAGCACATAATCAGAGATCCAGATCGGCAGCGCCTCGCCATTGACGGGGTTTGTTGCATACGCCCCGGTCCACACGCCGGTCTTGTCCTTGTTCAGGTCGGTCCGTTCAAGGTCGGACTTGCTGGCAATTTCCTTCTTATATGCCGCAACGGCCGCTTGTTGCGCCGGCGTCGTGATCTGGTCCACCAGCTCGTGCTCTGGCGCCATCACCACATAGGTCGCACCGAAAAGGGTGTCAGGGCGCGTCGTGAACACATCGAACGTCTTATCGGAATCCGCCACATGAAACGCGATCTGGGCGCCAACAGAGCGGCCGATCCAGTTGCGCTGCATTTGCTTGATGTTTTCAGGCCAATCGAGCTTGTCGAGGTCTTCCAGCAAGCGATCCGCATACGCCGTGATCTTCAGGACCCACTGGCGCATCGGCTTGCGAATGACTGGAAAGCCCCCGCGCTCCGTTTTGCCATCGATCACTTCCTCGTTTGCGACCACCGTGCCAAGATCCGGACTCCAGTTGACCGGAATCTCGGCCTCATACGCGAGCCCCTTCTTGTACATCTGCTCGAAGATCCATTGCGTCCACTTATAATAGGAAGGATCTGTAGTCGCAAGTTCGCGGTTCCAGTCATAGGAAAAACCGAGCGAATTGATCTGCCGCTTGAATGTCTCGATATTTTTCTTGGTGAATTCACGCGGGTTGTGGCCGGTGTTCAGGGCATACTGCTCCGCTGGCAGGCCAAACGCATCCCAGCCCATTGGGTGAAGCACGTTGTAGCCCTGCGCGCGCTTCATGCGGGCGACGATATCCGTGGCTGTGTAGCCTTCCGGATGGCCGACATGCAAGCCTTGGCCAGATGGATATGGGAACATGTCCAGCGCGTAGTAATTCTTCTTATTTGGATCCGTGGTGGTATTGAAGGTATGATTCTCCGCCCAATACTTCTGCCACTTTTTCTCGACCGTTTTGTGATCGTAAGCCATGAGTGCCTCCTCGGGACAAGTTGTCTATCACGTTTTTTCTTCAAGCAAGCAAAAAGCCGCCCTAAATCATTAGGACGGCTTTAGCCGCGGTACCACCTAAGTTCTGCAAATGCAGCGCTCGACTGGATAACGGCCAGGGCCGGCCACGGTTACTGATTTCACCGTGGCGCTTGAAGGTCAGTTCACGAAGCGCGTCGCCAAGCTCACATCAGCCGCTTGGTTTCTGCTTTCCGGCACAATCGCTACTCGTCCTTCACTCGCTTGATATTGACTTGATAATAGCAAAGTTTTGCCAGTGTGACAAGCACTTGTCAATCTCGGCCACGGGCGGCGTCTGTATACCGGCGTAATCATCCATTGAAACAGGGCGCATCAGAGAAGTGTCTCCTATAAGGAGAACGGCAGTCATCTTTTTCGCCGATCACTTACCGCTTGAAAAAATCAAATACCTCCGGGAAAGGAGAATCTCGGGAGTATTTGCGGTTACGAGCACTTATTTGATCCGCTGCAAGAGCATTGCATTAACGCCAGATTGCGAAAGTGTGCTGCTACGCGTATAAGCCTTTGAAACCGTCATAGCGGCCAAGACGTGTAATCTTATGATCCGTCAACAATTGAGGCCACTGATAGAATGCGTCAGCAGTACCTCCGTAATTAAATGCGACTGCTTGCTTCTTATTTAAAAGTACGATGTACATATATCCATGAAAGGCCCCACCCGGAGCTGCCGACATGTTTAGGGTCCTGCCATCCGCGATGTAAGACAATGTTGTCGAAGGAACTTGACTAATCGGAACAACTTCGTAATCCTCGCCCTCGGTCGGAATACTTGTAATAACGGAGGGTGTCGTATTTAAAGATTGAACGTTTTCAACTTCGTTAACAGATGCGTGTACTTGTGTTTCCAACGGGAGTCCAGTCAATACGAGCCCAACAATTGCAACAGAAAGTAAAGGATACTTCATTTATATTCCCCCTCAAAATTCCTAGTCAGATAACAATAGACGGCCCAAGAAGTCGTTATGAGCCAGTTCTCCTTAATATGGAAAAGATGCTGGAGTCAACCCGTGGTCAGAAAGAATGCTTGGCCACTGGTAGAACGTATTACTATCGCCACCATAATCAAAAGCGACGGCCTGGCTATTGTTCAGTAAGACGATATATCGGAATCCACCCAACGGCGTCACAGAGGAAGCCTTCATGTCAAGGTATCTCCCGTTTGAAATACGGGAAATGATTGTCTGAGGAACTTGGCTAACTTTATATAATTTCCAAGATTCTCCCTCGGTGATGTTGGTTGTTACCTTTGGTGCGGTTTGAATGGATGTTACAGCCTGAATATTTTGCATCGAGTTAATTTTGGCATATACCGGCGTTCCTAAAGAAAAAGCAATCGGCGCAAGACAGACGACTAACAAAGAAAGAAAATGGCGTTTCATATTTTTCACCTCCATCATAATTTGCAACGTGCAACACATGATCGTTTGTGCTACAGTAAAAATCTAAAGTAACGTTAAAGAATTGTCAAGAGTTAACTGCTTTTCAAATGGAGAAAGGGTTGATTTCTATGGGAAATAAAAAACACGTAAGCACATTCATAGTTAATATAGCTTTTGCCGTTATTACTATTGTTACCATTTATTACCTGATCTACCAGCTTGTCTTTTATGTTCCGGGTAACGTTCTGGCTATACCAATATCGATGCTAGCCGTGCTTTTTGTCTTTATTCTTATCAGAAGGATTTGGGGAGAGCGGCTTGCGGAGGTTCGCAACTATCGAATCAGAACATTCTTTCCTCCTGTCTTTGCACTTCTACTAGTTGCTTTATTGGATACCGCCTTCTATATTGGTTACCGAGTCGCAAATCCCGTGGCGATCTTTGACCGACAGCCGTTGATTGCGCGGTATTACGAGAAGAACAAACTTGTTAAAACCCAATACATCAAGGTCTTTATCGATGAATGGCGGATGTCCGAGTATGATTCAAAAAAGAAGATGTTAGAAAAGCAGACGTTTGGCACAACGCCATTGATCAATTTCACTCAGAATTTTGCCTTTCAAGTCAACAAGACGCCCAATCTTCTCCGAGTATTTTCCGGGAAATTACCACACGGCCTCTTGCTGGTCCGCTATCCCCTTCCAACAACAAAAAAATATTTCATATTGGGCGATTTTCAAAAGGATGGCAACAAATGGCGTGGCACGGTCCTAGAGGATGGCGGTTCAGACATCACGAGTGTCACTTTTGAGCGGGCAAAATAAGCGCGCCCAACAGATGCCTGAACGCAAACACATAGGAAGTCATCGCAAAGACACTGACGGAAATCGAACAGCCGTCAGTGTTTTTTGCACTTCACACCGCTGGCTCCCGTAATGTATGCTACACTACACCTCAATAAGGAGCATTAAGATGAAAAAACGTCCCGTGTATCCATTGATCATTGCGGCCCTCAGTGGTCTTGTCTTTCTCATTCTCCTGGTTGGTGTCACCACCGGGCAGCCGTTCATCCCCGCCATCGACAAACCGGTCATCGCCGCCCTCATCGCAAACCGGCCCGCTTGGCTCACCGCGCTGTTGATTGGTTTCACCACCCTGGGCGAGCCCGTCAGCATCGTCATCCTCGGCCTGATTCTCGCCGCGATCCTTTATTACCTGCGCAAAAAGCGCTACGCCGTTTTCGCCTTCATCAGCATCGTCCTCTTGAGTGGTGGCAATAGCCTGGTCAAACACCTTGTGCGACGGCCGCGGCCATTTATCGCGGATCCCGCGATCACACCGCTCGTGCACATCGGCGGGTACAGTTTTCCCTCAGGTCACGCCAGCGGCACCATGCTGTTTTGGGGCACCGTGATTTTATTGGTGTGGTCGCTGATGGCCCCCGCTTGGGCGAAGTGGACGTTCACCAGCCTGAGCCTGGTGATGATCATTTTTACAGATATTTCGCGTATTTATGTGCAAGTCCACTACCCCACCGACGTCTTAGCCGGCGCAAGCGGGGCCTTGGCCGGGCTGATGCTGATCTGGTGGCTGATGTGGCCCTGGCTGACCGCCGTGACCCCGACCGGCTGGCATTTGCGCCGCCCAGCGGACCAGCGCTTCAGCGACGGCCCCTACCGCCAACTCGACGAATAAGGCCGTCTGAAAAATTCTGTGACGCCGACCGCCACATTGCGGTTCATTAATGGAAAGATAAATTTAAGCAACCCTAGAATTTTGGTTGAAAACGGTCTAGTCAGTGGTATAGTTTAAAAGAAAACGGGGAGTACTCCGAATACCCCCGTTTTGTTATGTACTGGACCTAGGGGCCCGGGCTGAATTTCTAACTCCATAGGGAAGAGGTCTTTATCATGCGCAATGAGCCACCGAAAAAGAACCACGAACACGTTATCCATTATGCCACCGAGGAAGGCAAGAGCCTCGATGAGGTCAATGGCAGTATCAAAGTGCCAGAGCACGCCGGTTTTTGGAAAACACTGGTCGCCTACACTGGCCCCGGCATCCTGATCGCCGTCGGGTACATGGATCCCGGTAATTGGATCACCTCCATCGCCGGGGGCGCCCAGTTCCAATATAAATTGCTGGCTGTGGTCCTGATCTCCAGTCTGATCGCGATGCTCCTGCAGGCGATGGCCGCCAAGCTCGGCATCGTCACCGGCAAGGACCTCGCGCAACTGACGCGCGAACACACTGGCAAAGTCTCCGGATTCATCCTCTGGGTGATCGCCGAGCTTGCGATCATGGCAACAGATGTCGCCGAGATCATTGGCTCGGCCATCGCCTTGGAGTTGCTTTTCCACATTCCACTAGTGGTCGGGATCTTGATCACCGCGCTGGACGTGTTGCTATTGCTGCTCTTGATGCGGTTAGGCTTCCGCAAGATCGAGGCGATCGTCGCCACCCTGGTCGCTGTCATCCTGTTGGTTTTCGCGTATGAAGTCTTCTTGGCCAGCCCAAGTCTGACCGGTATCTTGAACGGCTACCTGCCAACCGCCGCGATTGTTGAAAATCACGGCATGCTTTACCTGTCCTTGGGGATCGTCGGCGCGACGGTCATGCCACATGACTTGTACCTTGGCAGCTCCATTTCCCAGACCCGCGAACTTGACCGGAGCGATCCAGCGAATATCAGAAAAGCGATTCGTTTTTCCACGATCGATTCAAATATTCAGCTCTTCATCGCGTTCATCGTCAACTCGCTGCTGCTGATCTTAGGGGCCGCCTTGTTCTATGGCACAAACTCAGACCTCGGCCGCTTCGTGGACCTGTTCAACGCCTTGTCTGACAGCAAGATCGTCGGCGCGATCGCCAGCCCTGTTTTATCCATGCTGTTCGCCGTCGCCCTGCTCTCATCCGGACAAAGCTCGACGATCACAGGCACGCTGTCCGGCCAGATCATCATGGAGGGCTTCATTCGCCTCCATGTGCCGCTTTGGGTCCAGCGCGTGGTCACCCGTGTCCTGTCCGTGACGCCAGTCCTGATCTTCGCCATCATCTACAAAGGCAACGAGGCGAAGATCGAAGGCCTGCTCACCTTCTCGCAAGTGTTCCTATCGATCGCCTTACCATTTGCGATCATCCCACTGGTCATTTTCTCCTCCAGCAAAAAACTGATGGGCGAATTCGCCGCCCATCGCTGGGTGAAGATCTGCTCCTGGGTCGCCACCATCGTCCTCATTGTCCTGAACGTCTATCTCATGATGCAGACGATCGGCCTCATTCCGGGATAACCTGAGCACAAAAAAGGCTAAGCAAGACGGCTTCGGAGAACTCACTCCGAAACGTCAATGCCTAGCCTTTTTTCTTGTCCAGCCGTCTTCGACTCAAGCGTTTCAACTTAGGCGTAAAAGCGGGAAAATTCTCGTGCCAGGTCCGCCGTAGCCTGAGCCTGAATCTTTTCAGGATCCGCGTCTTGGACCTGGGTCCCCTGTGCCCGAACGATCTGGAACCGATCAAACCCCATCAGTTCGGTGAAAATTGCCCGCAGATAGGTCCGCGAAAATTCAAGCGGCGTGTAGCGGTCGTCGTTGGTGTAGATGCTGCCAGACCCTTGCAGCAGCAACACCCGGCGGTCATCTGTCATCAGTCCCACCGACCCGTCTGCCGTGTAGCGAAATGTCTCCCGTGCCACCAGAATATTATCGATATAATCCTTGAGACGCGACGTGACATTGAAGTTATGAAGCGGCTCGACGATCACGATACGATGCGCCGCCTTGAACTCATCCAGTAGCGCCCGGTTTGCTCGTTGCGCCGCCGCCTCACCTGGATTCAGCGACTTCCCCTGTGCCTGTTTGGCCCACATACTGTATAGCTGGCCATTGACCACTTGCGGAAGCGGCGCCTCATACAGGTCTCGTTCAACGAGCGTCTCTGCTGGAAACTGCGCGTGAAACCGCTGGGAAAATTGGACTGCCAATTGCAGTGAATAATGCGCCGGATTCAGATAATCCGGATGGGCATTGATGAGTAATGTGTTCATGTGATCGACCTCTTTTGGACTTATTTTTTTGGACAAGCTGAGTGTACGGTATAATGGTGTCAAAGCATGACACCATTAAAACCAAAAGAGGAATAATCATGAGCCAAGCCAATCGATTGAATCTTGAGCTTGCGTTTCTAGCGGACAAGGCCACGTTTCAACTCCAGGACCTCATGCATGAATTCGCGATCTCCAAACGAACTGCGCTGCGCGATGTGGCGGCGCTCGAAGAGATGGGGCTACCGTTGTATTCAGAGGTTGGTGCTAGCGGCGGGTATCGCCTCACGCCGCATCATCACTTGGTACCGGTCTACTTCAACAATCAGGAAGTTAGCGCGATTTTTTTCGCACTTGATGCGCTGAAGAATTTATCCGCGACCCCATTTTCCCAAACCTATCCAAACATTACGACCAAGCTATTAGCGACCCTCGCAACGCCGCAGCAAAACGCGGTGCGAACCATGTCAGAAGCCGTGCATTATTACAGTGGACCTTCGCTGGCACATCCGCGGTTTCTAAACGACCTTTTGGATGCAATCGTGATCCCTCGCACGGCGATGATCACAGTTGAGACCGCGCCGTTGCCGGTGTTGGTTCAACCATATGAACTGCTGTATCGCAACGGCATCTGGTTCTGCGAGATGGCAATGCTTGCAGACCAGCGCTGGCGGACACTGCGCATCGATCAGGTGCAATCGCTGACGGTCAGCGAGGTGCCCCCACTTGACCGTGCCACGCTCCGGGCCCGGCAACAGGCGTACGAGGCGTCGCATCACAATATCGCCTTTCGCTGTGAGCTCTCAGCGGTCGGCAAGGAAAAATTCGAGAAAAATCACTATCCGAACATGCACGTGCGACAGACCGATGCGGGCTATGAGTTGTATGGCGGCTATAATCAGGATGAGTTTACTTATATGCTGGAATATTTGCTTGGCCTCGGGGCAGAGGTGACTGTGCTGGCCCCCGCCACCTTGCGTACTGAATACCGCAAGCGACTACAGGCAATGTTGGCAAGGTATCAGGCGTAACGCTTTTTCAGGCGACCTGAAGCCGGGCAGCGGAAAGATCAACTGAGCGATGACGGACAACTAATGGACGCAGATCCGCCAAAGTAAAGAGGCGCAGACCCGCGAACGGTCGGCGCCGCTTAGCTGTTTTTCCACTATCTCACTCGGTCAATCGTGGCTCAGTGTCGCCTCATCGACTGCCCGGTCTGCCCGCGTTCGGTCGAATTGGTTGATGATCAGCGCAAGCGCGACGATCACGACGGAGAAGAAGTAGATATTATGCAAGCCTTCATACAAAATCTGATGCAAGGTCGGCAATAATTTTGCCGGCAATTCCCCGGCCGTTTGCGAATTGATCAGCTTATCCAGCATGCCGCTGGTCACATTTTTGTGCGCCGCCACGCCTTGCGCGAGATGGAGGTTGATGACGACACCGTAAACGGACACCATCAGCGTCTGCCCGAGCGTCCGGGACAGCGTGTTGAAGCTGGTGGCCGTCCCCACTTCATCGGGCTCGACGACCGCCTGTGCGCGCACGGTGGTCGTCGTG
This sequence comes from Lacticaseibacillus mingshuiensis, assembly GCF_016861785.1. Taxonomy (GTDB): domain Bacteria; phylum Bacillota; class Bacilli; order Lactobacillales; family Lactobacillaceae; genus Lacticaseibacillus; species Lacticaseibacillus mingshuiensis. Next base: position 3,726 of record NZ_BOLS01000028.1, on the reverse strand, counting down.
ATCACGATCCCGAAGCCAAACCCGAGGAACCCGGCAATGATCAGAAAGCCCCAATATGGCGTCGCCTGTGGCACCAGCGCAAGGGCCAGCGCCCCGCCCAGGAGATCGACCAAGGCAACTGTCAGCACCGTGCGAATTTTCAACTTGGCCATCATGCGGCCCGCGACGAACGAGCCGACCACCCACATGACCGAGCTCGGCGTGATGGAAAATCCGCCCAGTGTGGCGCCGAGGCCGAGGATGCCCTGCATCCACATCGGCATATACGCCTCAAAGCCGATCACGAACCCGGAGATCAAAGCAGCGATCGCATTGGCAATGACAAACGGCTTATTTTTGAAAAAGTGCAGCGAAATGATTGGATCCTCAGCCTGTTTTTCCGCCTGGATGAACTGCCACAAAGTGAACCCGGCCACCACCAGCGCGGCGGCGAGCCACAAGAGGCCATTGCTGCCGGCCAGCGCCTGAAACCCGAGCATCAGCGCCAGCAAGGTCGTCATCAGCCAGACCGCGCCGCGCAGATCGATCGGTGCCTTGCTGTGCTGCGGCGTTTCGACCAAGTAGAACCACACTAGCGCCAGCGTGAACAGGCCGATTGGCACGTTGATGATGAAGATCCAATGCCAGGACAGCTGATCGACGATGAAGCCGCCCAACAGCGGGGCCACGACCGACGCGATGCCCCAGGCAGATCCGTTGAAGCCCAGTACCTTCGCGCGTTTTTCAAAGGGATAGATGTCCGCGATGATCGTGAACGTCACCGGCATGATGGCACCGGCGCCGATGCCCTGAATCGCGCGGAACACGATGAGTACCGGCATCGACTGGCTCAGGCCGGACAAGAGCGAGCCGATCACGAAGATCACAAGCCCCAGCATGAAGACAGGTTTGCGGCCGATGCGGTCGGAGAATTTGCCATAGATCGGCGTCGCCATCGCATTGGTCAGCAGATAAACGGAGTAGACCCAGTTCATCAACTTGACCCCATGCAGACTGCCCACGATCGTCGGCATCGCGGTGGAGACGATCGTGCCTTCGATCGCCGTCATGAACGTGGCAATGAAGATTGCGACGGTCACCACCGCGACATTTGTGTTCTTTTTGGTCATAATGATCCTTTCTCGTGCAAAATTCATAAAAATAGACGGTCCTCTGCCGGTGTTATCCAGCAAAGGCCGCCTCTTTTCTCGTCTAATCTAAGTACTTGGCCAGCGCCTCGACTTTATCGAGATGCTCCCATGGTAGATCGACATCTGTACGTCCGAAATGCCCATACGCCGCAGTCTGTTTGAAAATTGGCCGGCGCAGGTCTAACATTTGAATGATTCCAGCCGGCCGCAAGTCAAAGTTCTCACGAATCGCCTGGGTGATCTTTTCTTCCGAGATCTTATTGGTATCAAAGCAGTTGACCGAGATCGACACAGGCTTCGCCACGCCGATCGCATATGCCAGCTGTACTTCGAGCTTGTCGGCAAGGCCGGCCGCCACAACGTTTTTGGCAATATACCGCGCCGCATAACTCGCGGAGCGGTCCACCTTGGTCGCATCCTTACCAGAAAACGCGCCGCCGCCATGCCGGGCAAAGCCGCCATACGTATCAACGATGATCTTGCGACCCGTCAGCCCGGAATCGGCTTGCGGCCCACCATGAACAAAACGGCCAGTCGGATTCACATAGATCTTCGTCTGCGCGTCGAGCAGTTCTGCCGGAATCACTTGGCGGATAACCTGCTCTTCGACATCCTTGCGAATCTGGGCCAATGTCACGTCTGGGTCATGTTGGGTGGAGATCACGACCGTATCAACGCGCAACGGTTTTTCGTGTTCATCGTACTCAACAGTGACCTGTGATTTTGCATCGGGACGCAGGTAACTGATCGTCCCATCCTTACGCAACGTCGCGATGCGGCGCATCAGTTGGTGGGCTAAGCTGATTGGCAACGGCATAAATTCCGGTGTTTCATTGATCGCATAGCCAAACATCATGCCTTGATCCCCGGCCCCGATCTTGTCCAGCGGATCTGCTTCACCTTCACGCGCTTCATAGGAGTCATCGACCCCCTGCGCGATATCAGGCGATTGCTCGTCGAGTGCTGTGAGCACGCCGACGCTATCCGGATCAAACCCGGATTCTTTCGTGTAGCCGATCGTGCGAATGGTGTCGCGGACCACTTTTTGGATGTCCACATACGCGGTGGTCGAGATCTCGCCGACCACCAGCACCAGCCCAGTCGTCACAGTCGTTTCGCAGGCGACCCGAGCATTTGGGTCCTCCGCGAGCATCGCATCCAAGATCGCGTCACTGATCTGGTCAGCGATCTTATCCGGATGACCTTCGGAGACTGACTCCGAAGTAAATAAATGACGTTCCTGCATTCTTATTTCCCCCTTAATTGTCGGTTACAAGGCATCTCCACGCAAGCGTGGATCCCATCGGGAATTCTTTGCAACTGTCTTATTCTATCACAGATCATCGTTCTTCTCGAAGGTATTTTCCAATCCTCGCCGTCTTTGGTAACATAGAGCTTGTACGCGAAAGGATCTTATCGATGAAAAACAATGGTCTACTCGCTGGCGTGCTGTTCTTTGCCCAAGCGACCCTCTTTCCGATTCTCAATAGCGGCCTGCCGCTCACCCAGTTTTCTTGGCGATTAGCGGCGCTGGTCGCCATGGCCCTAGCGCTGAGTTTCACCCAATCCGCCTTTTCCCCGCGGGCCATGCTGATCGCGGCCGCGGTGCTTGGCCTCCTCGGTTGCATCGGACAGTGGCAACTCTTGCCACTGGTGATCACGCAGCTCGGCTTTTCCTTGCTGCTGAACTTTCAACAACTTAATGTGCGCGTTCAGCTGTCCGGCTGGTTTATCCAAGTGATCTTCCTACAGTTGCTGCTGACGATCGCAGTGGTCCAAGTCCTGCCTGCCGCATTTTTGACCGGTCTACTGCTGGACATAGCCCTCTTGATCCTACCCGCTCTTTTGACACTCTGGGCGGACCGTCTGCCAGGCTGGAGCGATGTGGTCCTACTGGTCGCCATGGCTGGCGGCGGTTTTCTACTTCAGCGCCTGACCCTCGTCACGGCCGCTGCATTATTGATTCTGACCGCCCTGCTGAATCCGCGTATTGCAAAAAAGGCAAGCAGCCACCCCGCTTTATATGCGGCGCTCGCAACGGTCCAGGGACTATTGATGACATTGACCCGCCTGCACGGTTGACCCTGCATCCTGACCGACATCCACCACGATGCCGGTTTTTTTCTGGAAAACAAAAAGCGCCAACGACCATTGACTGATCGTTGACGCTTTTGTCTTGTCATGATGGAGGATACAGGGCTCGAACCTGTGACCCTCTGCTTGTAGGGCAGACGCTCTCCCAACTGAGCTAATCCTCCATGAAGTGACCCGTACGGGATTTGAACCCATGTTACCGCCGTGAAAGGGCGGTGTCTTAACCACTTGACCAACGGGCCGTTCAAGAAAAACGGAGAGTAAGGGATTCGAACCCTTGATACGGGAAAACCCGTATACATGGTTTCCAACCATGCTCCTTCAGCCTCTCGGACAACTCTCCATGACTCCGGTTGTCAGGCTCGAACTGACGACAACCTGATTAACAGTCAGGTGCTCTACCAACTGAGCTAAACCGGAATAAAGCGCGGCGGCTTCCTACCCTCGCAGGCAGTTACCCACCAACTACTCTCGGCGTAGAGAAGCTTAACTTCTGTGTTCG
>NZ_BOLS01000027.1 GCF_016861785.1 Lacticaseibacillus mingshuiensis | reverse complement strand
CGCCACAACTTCTATTTGATAACGGCCTGTTCTGGGATTGCCCTCAACGACTGGCTAACTTGTTCTTGCAATTTACGGTCATTTTGCACCATGCAGCTGATATTGTTAGCGAGTGAATTTTCATAGCATGGCTTCGGGGCAGTAGTCACGTAATTCGGTAATGAACATTAAGATCCCGTTACAGTTCAACTTTCAGTTTCAAAACGCGTCCTACAAACCGTCTGTATATGTTGAGAGCGAAAGTTCTCACAGACCTTCCGGAAGGGTCTTGCAACGTACGCCGCCGTGCGCGGCGTGCAGCGCGAAAGCCGCTAGCGCGAGCGGTGGCGGTCAGCGTTAGCCGGCCGCCACAAGCCCCCGGTCTCTAATAGGGGGGCAAATATTAGAGACAAAATACACGTAAGTAGGACGAAAGCGCCGATGGCAAGCCACTTTGCGTAAGCAGAAAGGCGGCTTTGCTGTCAGGTTACTTCGAAAGGAGCTAACATGCTGAAAGATTTGAACTTAGTCGGCGGGATGACGAATACCGACTGGCTAAACCAGTTTCATGATGAGATGCGCACGCATAAGATTACTCAAGGTCAATTAGCGAAGACGGCTGCTTACAGTCGATCGCATTTGAATCAGTTGCTGACGGGGAATAAGCCGATTAACGAACAAGCACGGCTGCGGTTGACGTTAGCGCTGCGGTCACTGACCGGCCAGAACAACATTGACGTATGTATTGATTACTTGGGCGTCACATTCAAGTCGCACGACTATGAGGAACTGGTGACCGAACTGTTCCAGATTAACCTGAATCACTTTAATCTCAAAGAAGGTGCACGCTATGGTTACAGTGCCACTTTCAAATGTGGTGAAATCGACGTGTTGCTGTCACCGTATCAAGATGTCAATGCAGACGGCTATGATCCAAGCGAAGATAGCGGCACGATGATTGAGCTGAAGGGCCAAGGCTGCCGCTACGTTGAATCGTATTTGCGTCAGCAGGATCGCACCTGGTACGACTTCTTAGAGACCTGCATTTCGCTTGATGGTCATTTCACCCGTGTTGACCTCGCCATCAATGATCGTAATGGTTTGCTCGATGTGCCGACCTTGATTGAGAAGTGTGACCGCGATGAATTCACCTCGCGTTTTCACGGCTTCCGAGATAATCGCACCAAGCAGTGGGAGGTATCGGGAAGAACTTTGTATCTGGGATCGCCGCAAAGTGAGGTGTACTTCTGTATTTACGACAAGGCTTTTGAGCAACACCAGAAGCACCCTGAGATTGCGATAGAAGACCAGCCGATACGGACGCGCTTTGAGGTCCGGCTACGTCGCAAGCGCGCCGCTGCTGCTATTAAGAATCTGTTGGCAGAGCGTGATCCAGAGAAAGTTGTGTTCGGCATCATCAACCGTTATCTGCGCTTCTTGACGCCGAGCCACAAAGCCAAAAGTCAGTGGGCGACAGATCCGCGTTGGGATGCTTTCATCGGCAATTATCGCGACAAGCTACGACTATCAACCAATCCTGAACCATTGAGTTATGCACACATTACCCGCTGGCTGAGGAAACAGGTTGCGCCGTCACTGAAGATGTTGCAGCTGATTGATCAATATAATGGCACCACCGAGCTGAAGGCAATCATTGACGGCGGGAAGCTGACGCAACGGCACTGGGACTTGATTCATCACTATCAGCACCACCGCAACGGTGTTTTGACGGATTCAGAACCGAGTGAGACATCAAAAAAGAGCGACTATGCCGACCAAAGCAAGTAGTCACCCTTCACAGATAAGATTTGGGTCCTATCTGGTTTGATTATCTCACTTCAATCAACGAGAAGGAAGTGACGTAATTGGATAAGAGTTTTGTCTGCTATCAAGATCTGATGGCATTAGGATTTAAGCAGCATACTGCGCGCGATATCATTAGACAAGCGAAGCAAAGGATGGTACAAAAGGGTTATCCCTTGTATCTCAACCGAAACTTAGGGCGCGTACCGCGTTCTGTCGTTGAGTCCATTCTCGGATCACCGATGAATGGAGCTGTTGAGAATGAGTAAAACCAAATATCCAGGCGTGTTCATAGACGTCAAAGGTAACTTCTACTATGAAACCGAGTTAGGCACCGACAAGATGAGTGGTAAGCGCGTCCGCAAGAAAGGGCGGAAGGACAGTCAAGGAATGCCATTCAGCACCGCGTTTGCGGCGAACAAGGAACTGACGCGGGTGAAGCGTGAATATCATGAGGCGCATGGGTTTACGAACTTCCGCATGACTTACCGTCAGTTCATGAAGGACGCGTATATTCCAGCGTATAAGACCGATGTGGAGGAAAGCACCTTTGCTGTCCGCAATCGCAGTTTTGATATCTGTATCGCACGGTTTGGCGACCAGTTGCTGCGCGATATCGACATCACTGACGTGCAGAACTTCCGCACGTGGCTGCTCACGGATGAAAAGGACGGTGGTGCGGGCTACTCGCAAGGCTATGCTGGATTGGTGTTCGGCTGCTTCCGCAAGTCCCTCGATCACGCGGTGCAGATGCAGTATCTGTCCAGCAATGTGTCGAAGCGAGTCAAGGCGATTCCTAAGGCCAAAAGCAGCGTGCCGTTCTGGACGAAAGCTGAGTTTGAACAAGTTATTGCTCAAATCTGCATTGATGATGTCTACGGGCACCTGAACTTCGTGATGTTGTGGCTGTATTTCCTGACTGGCGTACGCGTCAACGAAGGCACGGCGCTGTGGTGGCGAGATGTTGATCTCGCCAAGAAGCAGTTGCACGTTGACCATATGCTAGTGATGAAGAACCGGCATGACTGGGAACGCCACGACTACACGAAGACGGACAGCGGCAAGCGGATCTTGACGCTCGATGATGACACTGTGGCGATTCTGCGGCGATGGCGCGAGATACAGACGAGTTTCGGGCTGGGTGGGATTGATGACTTCATCATGACCTATGACGGCTTGCCGATGACCAAGTCGACGATTTCGCGGATTATCCACCGCTACGCCAAGTTGGCGCAGGTGCACCCGGTCGAAGGCAAAGGGCTGCGCCACAGTCACGCGTCGTATCTCATCAATGAGTTCAACGTCTCGGTGCTGGTGTTGTCAAAGCGCTTAGGCCACTCGTCACCTGAGATTACGCTCAAGCACTACTCGCACTTGTGGGGCGGGCTGGATGCTGACATCGCCGAACAGATTGCAGGCAACATCACGATCAAAACGGCGGGTCAGAATCAGGTGCGGTTCGTGGGGAATCAGGCTGTGAAGTACGATCAATTAAGCCCCGCCAAACTCCCCGCCAAAATGGCAGTCGAGGCATAGAAAACTAGTGATGACGCGGGTTAGCGCCGCTGAAGATACGCTTGAGTGGGAATAATGAGATAATACGTGGGAACGCCGGGAGACCGGCGTTTTTGTTTACCTTTCTTGATGGTGTGCAACTTTCGGTTTAATCCTGGACTGTACTACTGTTAGCTTGTATTTGGGCAATGTCTGTCTTTGCAGGTTTGACAGCGACGATACCATTTAGCCTCTGGACGGCGGCTGTGTTCATATTTGGATAGAGGTGACCGTAAGTGCCAAGGGAGGGGTGATTATCCAGTTGTCAAAGAATAATTTTGACATGCACTATATACAGACTTCTGAGGGCAACGTATGGGAAAAACAATAAAGTTTTTGAATTTCTCTTCACGCATAATACAGATGAATCAGTCAGCGTTCAGTGAGAGACCTGACCGAATTATTCCGTCACTATTAATAAGGACAATTTCGGGGGCAAAAGCGCGGTCGTTTAACAAATCTTTCTCCCGTTAAGAATCTTTGCCTGATATCATGCAACAAGTTCTTCGGTTTGGGTACTGGGCTGGATGGAATTTTGGACTAGTGACAGTTTAAGCTAATCCTCGTCTTTCAACAGTTCTTGTCGTAACATGACAGATAGATGTCGTGTTTACTTTGATACTCTGTTTGCGTTAAGGAGTTTATATGAAGATTGACAGATTGATTGGCGTCTTAGCCATCTTACTTCAGAGGGATGGAATTACTGCTCCGGAGCTTGCAGAGCGGTTTGAAGTGTCTCGAAGAACCATAAATCGCGACATTGATGTTCTTACCCAAGCTGGAATCCCTGTCTACGCTAAGCGTGGAAGGGGTGGCGGAATTTCAATTATTGACGGTTATCGGATCGACCGGACATTATTGACCTCCAGAGATATGCGGGGCATTATGGCTGGCCTACGCAGCCTGGACAGTGTAAGTGGCAGTCACTATTATGAGCGTCTGATGGAAAAAATTCAGGCAGGCTCAACCGAATTCGTCAGTGGCCGAGATTATATGTTAATCGATTTGTCGTCCTGGTACAGGGCCCGACTTGCGCCCAAGATCACAGCAATCCAGGACGCAATCGAGCGGCACCAAAGGCTGCAGTTCAACTATGCGTCACAAACCCATGAAGCAATTCGGACAGTGGCGCCGTATTTTCTGATCTTTAAATGGTCAAACTGGTATCTCTGGGGCTTCGATACAACGCAGAAGGATGCTCGACTGTATAAGTTGAACCGCATCGCGCAGCTCACTGAGGTCGGAGAATTTGTCCCGCAAGTGGTTGCTGAGCCTTCCCTTGATGCCGAAAGAACCGAGAACGAGACTATCTGGTTTCGTGCTTTGTTCAATCCGGCCGTTAAATGGCGGGTAGTCGATGAGTTCAGCCCGGATCAACTGACGACCCAATTCGACGGGCGCTTGCTGCTCGAAGGTGAATACAGTGATCTGGACAGCCTTATTCAATGGCTGATGTCGTTTCAGGACCAAGTAACGGTGATCGAGCCGGCTGCGGCACGTGAAGCACTGGTCACCGCCGCGAAAAGGATCATTCAGCGCTACCAGTAATTGTCGCTATCGTCTATCTTCATTTGAACTCCTTTGAGGCACAGATCAAAGGAGGACAAGAATCAGTGAGACAGAATAATTTAGGTCAAGACAAGATTTTCCCGCTCGTGTTGCGGTTGGCACTCCCCACCATGCTGGCGCAATTCGTTAATGTCCTGTATAGCGTCGTGGACCGAATGTTTATCGGCCATATTCCTGGGATTGGGAGCGATGCGCTGGCAGGCGTCGGGATATGCAGTCCCATCATCGCGGTGTTGTACGCATTCTGTTACTTGATCGGGCAAGGTGGTACACCAATCATGGCCATGGCGCTTGGTGCTCATGACACGAAGCGAGCAGAGGCGGTCATCAGCAACTGCTTGCGACTTTTGCTTGGATTCGGTATTGGCTTGACCGTCTTGGTGTTGATGTTGCGAAAAGAACTACTCTGGTGGTTTGGCGCCAGCGTTGCCACATATCCTTATGCGCTCGAGTTTTTGACTGTTTATTTGTCTGGAACGGCCTTTGCCTTGCTTGCAGGCGGTATGAATAGTTTCCTGATTGCCCAAGGACACGCCGGGTGGGGCGTTGGTACTGTGCTGACGGGTACGCTCCTCAATATCACGCTTGACCCGATCCTAATCTTCCGTCTGCACTTAGGGGTGATGGGGGCGGCGACATCGACCGTCATTTCTCAGGCAGTCTCTGCTGGCTTCGCGATACTCTGCCTTTATCGCCTGCCGTTGAGCGCTAACCTTCACTGGGGCAAGTTGGATAGACGGCTTTGGCGGCAGATCATCCGTCTGGGCCTTGCGCCTTTCTTGACTTATGCCTTAGACAGCGGGCTTCTGATCCTGCTGAACACGGTTCTTCACCGGACGGGTGGTCCCGGTGAAGGAGATCTGCTGGTAACTTGTGCAACAATCATTCAGAGTTACATGCTGATGATCACATCCCCATTGAGCGGCATCACGATGGGGTGTCAAGGAATCGTCAGTTTTAATCTCGGCGCTCACCAATACGCTCGAGTTAAACGTGCACTCTGGTCGGTCTATTTTGTCTGTCTCAGCTTCTGCGGCATCATGATGATAGTCAGTCTATTTGCGACGCCATTTGTTGTTAGACTGTTTACTTCCGACCCGTTGCTACTCAATCGAGCAGTGCCTTACATCCGGATTTATTCAGCAGGTGTGCTTTTCATGGCGGCACAGTGGACGGTCACCGACATGGGAATCGCCATGGAACAGTCGGGGTTGGCGTTGGGTTGCTCTCTTTTCCGCAAGGGATTATACGTTTGCGGCGTCTTGCTGCTTCCCATACTGTTTCGGCCGGATTCAGCTTTCTTCGCTCAGCCAATCTGTGATGTGGTCGCTTCGTTAGTGTCAGTAGTGGCGTTTTTACAGATTGTTCCTCGAATTCTACACGTAGGACAAGAGAAAGCCTTTGGATAGGACAGATGACCCGAGGCACTCTTGTCGGGGTACTTGCTACACCCACAGTTTCGTACTACGATGTTATTACGCCAGAATAGTATATCCAGTTACCCATTTTTTCTAAGGGCGCACTCAAGGGGATGCAGGTAATCAACGAGCAAGGGCTCAGTATAGATGGCATCGTTGCAACCAATACCTCGTTTGACTCGCCTTCTGAGGAGGAACCGAAGCGAACAGGACATCTTCGAAATGCGGATGATGACCCCGAGGACAATACCGAAATTTGCTTTAGCTCAAAGAGTGGTCAGGCCTATTTTCCGTTGCGCGTGGTTACCCGCAAAGATCTTGCGGTGATTGTTTCTTGCTTTGAGCGGTCCGAGAAGACGGAGTGCGATGCTTGGCGGGTGTTTGCTGAGTTGACCAAGCTACAACCTTTTCAGGATGGCAATAAGCGCACTGCCCTGATCGCGGCGAATGCGGCGGCAGGTACGTTGGTGTCCGGATAATATCTGTTGCTACCGCTGACCAAGCTGGATCGAGCAGAGTTTATGCTATCGCTGATGCGGTATTATCTGGCGGAGTGGGATTCCGTGGATGAGCAGGCGGCTTTTAGGCGGATGCTGCGCTTGCTTCCGAGTCGTGAAGAACGGCTGGCAGAATTGGGTAGGCCAACCACTGAGGAGAAGGCTGCGTTTGATGCTACACCTATCACGTGGAGCCTCAGTTTCGATGATCCGGGGTGCCAGTTGAGCAGGGTATCGCGACCGCTCTCCTTTGGAATCTCTTCGCAATCTGCTGGTAATTCAGCGTAGTGAGGGCTAGCAGCCGGACGCCACTGAAAAGATGAAGGAACTCCAGAATACGTGGTCGACTTCCTAGTTGACTGGGGCCCACGCCCCCGACTCTAGAAGGATTTTTCAAAAGGAACGAAATCGCCCTTTTTTTCAGATCGTAGACGATGCCAATCAGCATTTTATTTGCCGTTAAGGTTTGGTTGTACGATTTGGCGGTATTGTTTGACGGTTGGAGACTAGAAAAACTGTGAAGGAGGCGAAGCAAATGCTGGAGAACAAACTGGGACTGACCAATGCGGCCGAGCTTCACAAACAAGAGGAATTGTTAACGAAGCGCAGAGCCAGGGAGATGTTCGAGACAGGCATGCTGGATGATCTCGAGGTAGGGACATTCAAGGGCCTCGCGGGTATTCATCACTTCCTGTTTCAAGACGTCTATGAATTCGCCGGGAAAGTCAGAAACGTGAATCTCTCGAAGGGCGATTTCCAATTTGCGCCACGCATCTACCTTGAGCAATCTTTGGCTTATATCGATGGGGAGCCACAGGCCAATTTTGACCAGATCATCGAGAAGTATACGGCTATGAATATTGCGCATCCGTTTCGCGAAGGCAATGGACGCGCCACTCGAATTTGGCTGGACAGGATGTTGAAGCAGGGCGTTGGTCAGGTTGCGGATTGGAATCGGATCGATAAGACCGACTATTTGAACGCGATGATGCGCAGCCAGGTCAGTTCTGGGGAGTTGAAGTACCTGCTTCTCAACGCGCTGTCGGACGATTTTTCCAAAGAGGTCTTCTTCAAGAGCATCGATGCCTCCTACGATTATGAAGGCTTCTTCGAGTTTCGGACTGAGGACTTGGGGAATGATGAGGCGCAATGAGACTGGATCGGGACTTGGCGGCAATGGCAGGGGTCCCCGCGATAGCCTATTAACGGGCCTGGATAGTATCCGTCCTTGCGTGCAGGAAAATCAAGCCAAAGACGTTCTTCAGTCACATGAAGTCGCGTATAAACCTCCATCGCTTGTCAATCAGCAGTGCCGGGCAAGCAAAATGTGAGCCGATTACCATTTTTGCGGTTGGACAAATGGAAAAGCTGTTCAACGAGCTGTGAAGACGGGCTGGTAAACAAGCAAAACGGGTGGGACTTCATCAGACAATCGATGAGGTTCCACCCGTTTTGCTTTGATCTTGAGACATTTGTCCCAGTTCCGCACTGGTTTTATCTCTGTTAGACAGGTAGTGAATCAAGGTTCATCATTGACATTTATCGTGGGTCCTTTTTCCTCACCAGTACCATTCACTATTTCTGAACTCGTTGGCACCCCAATGTTATGGCTTTGTGACGCATACTTCTTTTCACCGCTTGTCATTGATGCGGACGATTGGGTACTTGCCGTCGCAGACTTCGCAGGCGTACTAGATTGTGTGTTCTGAGCTGCTGCAGTGCTGCCCGCTGAGTAACCCGCTTGAGTTGAACCTTGTTGCGCCTTGTTTTGGGTCGTTGCCTGTTGAGTCGTCGCTTGTGCTGAGGCGGCTTGAGTCGATGCAGCCGTAGCTTGGGCGGCTGCGGTTTTGGCTGCTGAAGCCTTCGCCGCAGCCGCTTTCTTTGCCGCAAGTTTTGCTGCCGCTGCTTTTTGGGCTGCGAGTTTCGCGGCCTTGGCTTTTGCGGCGACGGCTTTGTCTTTGGCCAGCGCGTCTTTCAGCTCGGTCTGCGATAGGGCGGGCGTTTTTTCGATTGTGGCATACGCAGTGAGCTTGGCCGCCCGCGCCGTGAGCTGCGTCAAGGCCTGTTTCTCTTTGAAAAATGTGTCGCTGATGTGTTTGGCAATTGCACTGTTTTTGTCTTTGAGTATCTCAAGGTAGGATCGGGCATACTGCAGATTTTTCAGCGAGGGTGTCTGGGCCGCCTTGACCAGGCTGGTGTAGACATCACGGATGGCGGATAAGGTGGCATCCGACCCTTGAATCGCGGAGATTTGAGTGAGGGCGGCCTTGAACAATTGCTGGAGCTCGGATGAGTTGGTGGTATTGCCCGTATTTTTCAGAAGTGTCTGTTTGTCTGAGATGGCCGTCAAAACTGCGGCTTCTGCGGCTTTGACTTCCAGCGCTTCCTGGTCTGACAATCGAGACGTCCATTCGCGCACTTTTGGTTTGGCCACTTTTTGGTGGGTCGGCTGATCCTTGGCTTTCGCCTGTTGATCCGCGTACAGATGGGCGATGCCAAACCCGGCTCCGGCCAAAACGACTAGCGCGGCCACGATTAGCACGATGCGTTTGGCGCCCGCACCCCGTTTCGGTTGTTTTGGTCGTTGTGGCGCCTGTATCTCGAGTGGATCGACTAAGCTTTTTTCAGCCATTGCCTGTCCTCCAGCTTGTTTTCTAGCTAAAAATTGATTGCTTGTTAATTATATAATCAGGATTGTTTTTGCTCAATGGAAGCGAGGGTCATTTGCATACATATCTGCAAAATGGAGACTTTGAATTTCATTGTGCGGTCTCCTTTGTACTAGTATATAGGGCTAGTATTGCTGAAAGTACAACATAATAAAACCCGGTCTGAGACCGGGAATATTGACGAATTATGGAATGTCGAAATGCAGTGCATCACTGCCGGATTGTTTGCTGGCATAATTATTATTACTTTCTGGAACTCCAATGTAACGATCTTGAGATGCATAACTTTGAGCGGCACTATTTTGGGTGGCCCGGGATGGGGTGCTTGAACTTTGTGTTTTCGTACTGGATTGAGTGGACTGCCGAGTGCTACTAGTGCCAGCAGAGTAATTCGATTGTGTCGAACTCTTCGGTGCACTATATTGAGTCGAGGCCGCCGCTGCCTGTGTTGCCGCAGCTTGTGCCGCCGCTGCTTTGGCCGCTGCAGCCTTCGCCGCAGCCGCTTTCTTGGCCGCAAGTTTTGCCGCTGCTGCTTTTTGGGCTGCGAGTTTCGCGGCCTTGGCTTTTTCCGCGACGGCTTTATCTTTGGCCAGTGTGGTTGTGAGCTCAGTCTGCGGCAAAGCGGGCGTTTGTTCGATTGTGGCATACGCGGTGAGGTTTGCCGCCCGCGCGGTGATCTGCGTGAGAGCCTGCTTCTCTTTAAAAAATGTGTCGCTGATGTGCTTGGCAATCGCACTATCTTTGCCTTTAAGTAGTCCAAGATAGGATCGTGCATACTGCAGATTTTTCAGCGAGGGTGTTTGGGCCCCCTTGACCAGGCTGGTGTAGGCATCACGGATGGCAGACAAGGTGGTATCTGACCCTTGAATCGCGGAGATCTGGGTGAGGGCGGCCTTGAACAATTGCTGGAGCTCCGATGAGTCGGTGGTCGCGCCCGTATTTTTCAGGAGTGTCTGCTTGTCTGAGATGGCCGTTAAGACGGCGGCTTCTGCGGCTTTGACTTCCAGCGCTTCCTGGTCTGATAATTTTGCTGTCCATTCGCGTGGCTTCGGCTTGGTCACTTTTTGGTGGGTCGGCTGATCCTTGGCTTTCGCCTGTTGGCCCGAGTGCAGATGGGCGATGCCGAGTCCGGCGCCGGCTAAAACGAGCAGCGCGGCCACGATTAGCACGATGCGTTTGACGCCCGCACCCCTTTTCGGTTGTTTCGGGCGTTGTGGCGCCTGTATCTCGAGTTGATCGACTAAGCTTTTTTCAGCCATTGCCTGTCCTCCAGCTTGTTTTCTAGCTAAAATTGATTGCTTGTTAATTATATAATCAGGATTATTTTTGCTCAATGGCAGTGGCGGGACTTCACTTGCATATCTGCAAAATAGAGACAAATAGTTTGCCAATCGGTGGCGAGTTGGCGGCTGCGGCGAGCATTTTCCGTGGTTGGGACTATCTTAAAGACAAATAGGGTGATGCCCGTGCATGGAGGGCCGTCATGGTGCCGCGGTCGCGACGTCGATCTTTCTCGCGCCAACAAAAAAGTGAGTCGCAACGTAACATGCGCGACTCACTTTTTTCGTCCTAATCAAGTTTTCCAATCCGGGGCAGAACGTCACATTTTCCGCACCCTATTTTTCCCGAACACGGCGCAACAGTCTGTCGCAGCCTTGATCAAACAACCAGCCGAGGCCCAGGGTTGCGGCGAGCACCACGAGCGCGTAGACAACCGGTTGGCTGGTGAGGCCCACGTGTTGGCCGATGATCATGGGGATGCGCGCCAGCATGTACAGGGCAAACAGCGCGCGGCCGCCGAGATAGCGGAGCCACGGCTGGCGCAGTGTGACTTTCATCGCAAGCAAGACGAAGAGCCAAACGAACAGGATCGAGGCGACTTCGATGAAGCAGACGCGCAGGATGCCGCCAGACTTGGCCGCCGCAACGTACAGCAGGACGAATGCGACGAAACTGGCGACGGCCGTTCCCCAATAGGCGAGGGCGCTGGCTTGCAGGCGGCGGTCGATGCGCGGCTTGATCAGCGCGAACGCCATGCCGGCTGGGTAACAGAAGATCGTGTTGTAGAACCACACGGGCAGGGTCCAGGCGCCGATCACACAGTAGGCCAGGGTCGCGGCGGTCAACAGGGCGAGCGCGCGGCGCGGGTGGTCAGGCACGAGGCGGAAGCACAGGTAGGTGAGCAGGTACATCAACAAGATTGCGAAGATGTACCAGTTGCTATTGCCGATCGACGTCAGGCCGGTGTATGCGAGCAGTATTTTCATCGGTGCAAAATGGCGATCGAGCGCCACGTTCATGATGGCAAACAGCGTCACGGCCACCGCGAGTTGCAGCCAGATGTATAGCAGGCGCCGGCGGGGAAAATCCTTGAGGTAGCCGCTGCCACGCTTGTTGATCTGGGTCATGATGCCGTAGCCCGAGAAAAAGAGGAACGTGGTGACGATGAGTTCGCCTTTGGTCGCCATCCACACGCCGGTCAGTTTGGCTAGCGGTTGGTTGCGCCCGAGATAATCCTGCAGGTGGCTGAACAGCACCAGTAACATGAACAGCCCGTTGATCGTGGCAGTCGTGTCGCGGCCAAGGTAATCGCCGTCTGCCGTGTTGGCGCGCGGGCGAAGGGCGCTGACGAAAATAAGGGCAATGATCACTAAAAGAATATCCATTCCAACACTCCAAGGCGGGCCGAGGTGCAATGGCCCAACGAGTTTTAAGTATATTCTTGGGGTGAACCGGAGGCAAGGCGGGCAGCGCGCACGCTATTTTTCAAAAAAGACCGCCAGCCCGCTTCTTCGATGAAGTGGGCTGACGGTCGGTTGGCTAAAGCGCGGCCAGTTGCGCTTCGATCGCGGTGCGCTGCGCCTGGTACGCGGGATCGGTGGCGGCCGGCAGCGCCTTGATTGCGTCGGTGAGGGCGCGACCCTTGCTGACGAGCAGCTCGAAGTCCGCGTTCATGTTGCCCATGTACGAGATCATGAGGTACATATCCAGCACGCGCAGGGCATACGCGTCGCCGTCGAGGGCTTGCTTTCCCCATTTGACCAGCGACACCCGCAGATTGCGTGTCTTGCGGCGAAGCTTTTTGCGCTCGTTGTAATACGGTAGGAACAGCGCGACGCAGACCGCGAGCAGCTCCGCGATCCCCGCGACCCATTCAGAAAGTGGTCCGATCTCCATGTGAGCCTCCTAGTGGCTAGATGCCGTAATGCTTTTCGTGATGAAAAAACGCAGGTCAAAACTGTCCTGAATCTGGTTGGCCGATAGCGCGGTGGCAATATCTTGGCCGAGCCGATCGACCAACGCCGCCGCGCCGGTGCCATTAAGAATCGCCCCTGCGGCAGTGCCGATGCCCGGCACGAGTTTCAGCACGTTGCCGGCGACTTGCCGCACCGCAAAACCCATGACGCCTTGATGATTGAGGCTGGCGCGCACGCCGGCAAACCCGCCGTCCAGCGCATCCTTGAGATCTTGATCGGTGATCGATCGGTCATACGCGCGATAGATCGCGCTGAGCATGGTGAGACAAATGGGAATCAGCGCCGCCGTGTCTGTGAAAGGAATCGGACTCAGGGCGACGGCCCCAGCGGCTGTTTTGCCGACATTGATGGCTTGTTGTGCTTGGTTGTTGATCATAATGAGTGCCTCCGTTCTTGCTCACCGATTATAGGCACGTTTGTTATTTCAATGAAGGGTTTGTTGCGGGTGAATAAGCTTACTATCGAGAACGGCAGTTACTTAACTAGACTGCTAGTACAGGAGCTTGGCTGTAGGACGGCCTACTGATCGCGAGCTAACCGTGTTTTCCGTAGCGCTTTCTTGCCCCATGAATGCTACACTATCTGTAAACAAATTGGGGGCGACTCTATGACAGAGATCGAGCAACAGATCGCGCAGGTCAAGCAAGACATCAGTGATGCCATTGAACGGATTCAAAATACTGAGACCAATGAGCAAGCCGTCATGCGGATGCAAAATGCATTCAGCGCGGGGATGATCTACACACTGCCGCTATACGGGAAAGCACTCGCTGTTATGTATCAAAACAATGCTGAGGCAGTTACTCTTTTGCAGAATGCCGATGTTC
Organism: Lacticaseibacillus mingshuiensis; assembly: GCF_016861785.1. Classification (GTDB taxonomy): domain Bacteria; phylum Bacillota; class Bacilli; order Lactobacillales; family Lactobacillaceae; genus Lacticaseibacillus; species Lacticaseibacillus mingshuiensis. Next base: position 5,673 of record NZ_BOLS01000027.1, on the reverse strand, counting down.
AGCAGATGGCGGAAGATGATTTCACAAAAGGCGCAGCGGCTGCATGGCGCCGGACACTGTATCGCGAATTCGGCGATCCAGATCAACCAGCCACAAAGTTTCGCGCAGAGGCATATGACCGTAGCGTGGATGAGGGCATGTTCATCGCCGCGTTGTGGCTCGAAACTTTGGTCGCGCCGCCTAAAGAACTGGATTACGATGCAGCGCGGGCTCGCATCGACGCACAGCTGATCTCGCCGTTATACGGTTACGTGCAAGGCAATAATGAGGCGACTTTTAACTGGCTTAAAACACAACGGAATGTGTTGGCAAGTCCGCTGGAAGAACAATAATCTGTCCAAATAATAGCGTCATGACGAAGCACGCCTCGAAACAGAGGCGTGCTTTGTTTGCATCCGGCTGAAAATAAAGGGTCGCGAAAAAGGAGCGGGAGTTTAGTTGCGACTCGAAAAAAATGGTCAACGAAAAAAATGAATCAAAAAACGCTAACCGACAAAAAATCGTTAGTTAGCGACTCAAGACACACTAAAGAGGCCTCGAGAGGCCCCATTTTTGAAATTTTCAGTTACGAACGTGCCGCTGTCTGCGCGGGAGTCGGTGCCGCGCCCTATGTACCGTGTGTTCGTTACTCCACTGCACGCACACACGGTGATCCATCCGACCCATTTTGAACACCAGATGAAAATGGCATCCGTTGTTAACGCTTATACCCGAATCGCCAGACACGCGCCAGCGCCGGTGAGACAGGCCCCATGAGACTCAAGGGAAAGCTACGATCGTTCGGCAACCGGACAACGCCGGCAGGACCACCGAAAGTATTGGACAGGAGATCAGTGGGTTAGCAAGGCCCACACCTGCAATCGAGTTAACGCGATTACTATAACACCATGTTGAAATCCCGTCTACTATTTTGTCTCGATTTATTTTCGCTTTTTTCGGCATCGTAAACGGTTACAATCTGTACATTTTTGAGCAAGCAAATAACAAGACAAAAAAACTTGCTGGGCGTATAGTGACCTCAAATTCAAAGGAGTGAGGATCATGGCGAATGACGATTGGATTCATCTGGCAGGGTGGGTAGTCGGTGGTGAAACGTTCAATATTCGTGAGCCTTGGCAAGCGGCCAGACGGATAGATGCGGTGAAAATTGGGGTAGATGAGTTTTTCGATGAGGATGATCAACGGATCGACAGGCCCCCGCGTGTTTATCATTTGTTGTTCACCTCAGAACTCGCAGGACTGAACCTACACATTGGAGACCGGCTTGATGTACGCGGGACGCTACACAATTTTCCCAATCTGGTCAAGGTCGAGTATCAGGCTCGAATCGAAAAAACTGAGGGCAGGACACGCAGGCGCATCGTGGACTATCTGGTGACATGGGCAAAATGGGCGAAGTTGACCCGTGAGCAGACGAAAAATGTCGACAAGATGTCCAAGTCATACTTGAAGGGCGAGTTGCCGATCGAACGATTATTGCGGCGCGAGACGCATCTGGCGGCAAAGCTCAGCGACCATGCGCGAGAGTTTATGGAAGACACGCAGGCAAGTCAACGACAACTGGAACGGGAGACCCGCTTCAAGCTCGCGACCCAGCTGCCCCAAGCGGCGATCATCGAACCCTCGCGGCGCGTGAAACTAACGCCGGGGGAGCCGACTGCCGGATTTGAGGCACCGCCGTTTGATAAAACGCGTGTCGTGGATCCTATTTATCGGCATGAACTGCTTCGGACATTGAATGAAGACCGCGCGTTTCGCCAGCATCAGGGGTTGCCGCTGCTGAGCACGTTGGCGCTGCCGGAAGAGTGGCGGGCGCAGCATTGGCAGCCGCGTGAGGTGGGCGAACAAGAGGACCCGGAAGTCATGGCGACCTATGCGCGCATTCGGGCGGGCAGCGACGAGCCAATGATTCCGTCGCGCAGTGTGGCGGCGGCGAAGGCGTTGCGGCAGAGGCAAGAGAAAACGGAGACAGCTGAAGCCAAGCCAGTGTCAGAAAGTGGATCCGGCGCGAAGACAGAAGTGGCGGGGCCGGTGGGTGGTGAAGATGCACATGCCAAATCCCCGACACCCGGCCAGCCCACAGCTCAGGTGACGCCGGCGAAACCGAGCGAACCTGTAAAACCAACAGAGGCGGTTAAGCCCGACGATTCGGCCCGACCATCGACGGAATCAACTGCTGAAGTAAGGTCCGACTCACATCTAAAACCAGCACCAAAATTGGAAACGATATCAGAAGCAAAATCGATATTAGGATCAGAATCGAAAGCAGAATCAAAATCAGATTCAGTTCCAAAATCAGCACCAAATTCGCCCGCCACCCCCGCGCCATCATCCCCGCCCGCCAATCCCCGGCATCTCTCCCTGTGACATGCTGGAAAAAGTGGGTCACGCACAGGCCGTGATGATACAATGGAAGCGTTAGAAAGGGGCGGTTGAGATGGATGTGATGACTGCGATCGTAAATCGCAAATCGGTGCGCACGTATACCGGCGAACCGTTGACCAAGACGCAAACGGAACAACTTTTGACGGCGGCATATGCGTCGCCAGTCGCAATGGGACGTTATGAAGATCTGACCCTGACAGTGGTGCAAAAGCCGGCGTTGCTCGCGGCGATCAGCGAGGCGGCAGGCAACGCCAATATTTTATACGGCGCACCGGCATTTTTCGTCGTCTCGACACCGTTGACCGGCACGGCCAGCGATAACATGGCTTATTCGAACGCGGCCACGGTGGTGCAGAACATCAACTTGGCGGCGGTGGCACTGGACCTTGGCGCCTGCCACATCTGGGGCGCGCTTCAGGCCTTCGCCAAGGATCCGTCGTTGAAAACACAGCTGAACATCCCTACAGATCGCACGCCGGTCGCAGGCCTCGTGGTCGGTGTCAGCAGTGAGGACTATCCGGCCCGCACAATGCCAAAGGGGCGCATCGCAACGACCATCCTCGAGTGATCGACCAGAAATCAACTAAACTGTAAGGCAAAAAAATGCAGCCGCTCAAGTCGAGTGACTGCATTTTTCACTCTCTCAAAGTGACTGCATTTTTCCTGATCAATAGGAGGAAGGCGCATTCCAATTTTCCAATGACGGCCACTTTAATAGAAGGAAGGTTTCGGACCGTCCGTGTTGGGCTGATCCACGCCCAGTGACGCGCGCACATGCGCAGTCGGGTCTTCGATCAATTTGACGACCAGATCCGCGACGCTTTGGCGAGACACCTCAGTTCCTTTGAAGGGCTCGCCTTTTTCCGTCAGCTCGTAATCGACCACGGACTTGTTGGACAGCCAGGCCGGCCGAATGATCGTGTACGCGAGGTCGGACGCCTCGATGACCGCGGCCGCCGCGGTGTAAGGCTCCAGATAGCCGCCATCGAGCTGGTCGTGGTTCCACTTGCCAAACGCGCCAGGCACCTCGTCGTAAATGCCGAGCGTCGAGATCCAGATCAACCGCTTCACGCCGGCCGCATCCATCGCGGCGACGACCGCCTTGGCCTGCGCCTCGATGCCGCGATTGCCAAGGTTCGCGTACACGATATCGATGCCGGCCATCGCAGCGGTCAGCCCCGCGACATCCGTGGCATCGCCGTCGATCACCGTTTCCCGCGCGGTGTCCACATCCTTGATTCGGCCTGCGTTCCGCAAAAATAGGGTGAGGGCCGCATTTGTATCGTGGATCAATTGTTTCCGCGCAAGCTGGGCGATCTGGCCATGCGCGCCTAAAATCAAAACGTTTGTCATGTGATGACTTCCTTTCTCATTTCGCCTTCAGCATACCACTGACGAAAAATAAGGAAAACGGACAATCGCCCCGTTTTGTCCGGCTGTGCGGTGGTACACTACGACTGGAGGCATGTGATGACAACCAAAGAGACAATCTGTGCGGCAACCAAACGCGAAGTCCTGACGCGCCCGTTCAGTGCAATTACGGTGACGACGATCATGCAGGAAGCGGGCCTGCGCCGGCAGACTTTTTACGACCATTTCCGCGATAAATACGATGTGTTGGCTTACATCTACCAAACGGAAGTCGATAACGCGGCGGCCTATTGCAGGACGTATCGTTATTGGCCACAAACCGTCGCGCGCATTCTGCAATATTTCGCGGCGAACGGCGCTTTTTATCGGCAGGTCCTGATGCTCGATGTGCAAAATGCCCCAGCCGAGGTGATCCAGACACACTTTGCCGCGATGTTTGGGGACATCCTGCATGATATGGGGCAGGCCGAACACCTCACGCTCGACGACACTGACCTGACATTTACACAAAACATGCTGGCGGCCGCGATGTTTTCCGCGGTCAAAGCCTGGTTGCTGGCGACCGATCCTGCGCCGCTTGCAGACGAGACCGCCCAGCTTCAGCAGTATTTGGCCGATCAATTTGCCGGTCTGTTGCAGCGGCTCAACCCCGCGTCGCCACGCAGCACGCTGGCGGGATGGCTGTAATCGAGGTTACGCAAACGGGACATTTTGCACCTGTTTGGGCTTTTCTTTTCCATTGCGGATGACTAGGATAAGTGTGAATACAAGTGAAAGGCGGTGTTCACATGCGAGTGATCACTTTAGAAGAACACATTGAATTTCCCGACATCACCGCGGCGATCGCGCAAAGTAGCGGCCAAGCCCCGGTGCCAAAGCTGAGCGAGGGGATGCGGCACTACATGGCAACGGAGCTACCTGATCCAGCAACGATGCAGGATGTCACGGGGCCACGGCTGGCGTACATGGATGCGCAGGGAATCGCGATGCAGGTGCTGTCTTTTGGCAACGCCCAGCCGCAAAATCTTCCGGTTGCGCAGGCCATCGCGTTGTGCCAGCAGGCGAACGATGATCTGGCGGCGGTGGTTGCGGCGCATCCGGACCGCTTTGCCGCGCTGGCCGTTTTGCCGGTCGCAGATCCTCAGGCGGCGGCCAAAGAGTTGCATCGGGCGGTTGAAGAGAAGGGCTTGCGCGGGGTGTTGCTCAAGGGTAACTTCGGCGGTAAGCTCTTCGACGATCCGTTCTTCTTCCCGATCTTCCAGGCCGCGAGCAATCTGGGCGTGCCGGTCTATTTTCACCCGTCATTTATCCCGGGGGAGATCACGTCGCATTATTTTGCCAGTGATCAGTGGTCCGATGTGGTGACGGGGATCCTGTCTTCGGCCGGTTACGGCTGGCACATGGACGTCGGCGTGCAGGTCCTGCGCATGGTCGCCAGCGGCATCTTCGACAAGCTGCCGAACCTGAAGCTGATCTCAGGGCATTGGGGCGAATTGGTGCCGCTGTTTCTTGAGCGGCTCGATGACGAATTCACGCCGCATGCCGGCCTGCGCAAAGCGTTCTCCGACTATTACCGCGAGCACGTTTGGGTGACACCGAGCGGAATGCTGACGCGCCCGCAACTGCGCTTTTTGCTGGATGAAATGGGCGAGGATCACCTGATGATGGCGTGCGACTATCCCTACAAGCAACCGCAAAATGTGCAGGCGTTTTTGGCCGCGGGCGATCTGACCCCAGCTCAGCAGGAGAAGTTCGCATTCGGTAATGCCGAAAAATTGCTCCATCTGAAGTAGCTGCTTGACGAAAAGGATGGGGGTCGGGTACTTACGACAGGATGAATCCTGGATTATTCATAGAATTTCAAAAAAGCAGCGCAATCCCACGATTCACACGGGACTGCGCTGCTTTGGTGTTTCA
>NZ_BOLS01000026.1 GCF_016861785.1 Lacticaseibacillus mingshuiensis | reverse complement strand
GAGCGTGCCTGGGACACAGAAAAAGGGCAATTCATCACGTCCTTGAAAGAACGTGTTTCCTTGCCCTAATTCAAAAAACGATGCGCAAAAAGGAAAAACGCACCCGCAGTCGGACGCGTTTCCCCCCTCTTCTATCGTCTAACATAATGCCCACCTGACGCGCCGGCCAAGAGCTTACTCGATTGGCGCCACAGACTGCCTTGGCAGACGCGCCGCCAAACTGCAGGCGATCTCATAGTGAATCGTGTCCGAATAATCGGCGACATCCTGCAAGCTGATGCTTTGGTCGCCGCTTTGGCCCACCAAGACCACCGGCGTGCCGGCTGGATAAGCTTTTGGCATCCGCACCATGAACTGGTCCATGCAGACGCGCCCGACGATCTCGCAAAATTGCCCATCGATCAGCACGTGGAAGCCCTGCATGCGCCGCAGCCAGCCATCCGCATAGCCCATCGGCACCGTGCCGATAAACTCATCGCCACTGGCGCGATACGTGGCCCCATACGAGATCGCATCGCCTTGATGCACCTGCTTGCAAAACACGATCTGCGACACCAGACTCAGCGCCGGCTCCAGCGCATACGGCACCTCGGGAATCGCATGACCCGATGGATTGAGCCCATACATCGCAACGCCGAAGCGAATCATGTTGCCATTGCAAGCCGCATGCCACAGGCTAGTCGCGGAATTTGACACATGCACATAGCGCGGCCGCTTTGGCAACGCTGCCGTGAACGCATTGAACCGCCGCGCCTGCATCTCAAAATACGCCGTGTCCTTTTCATCCGCCGTGGAAAAATGGGTGAAAATGCCGGCCACATCAAAGCACTCAGGCTGCTTGCCGATCACGGCCAGCGCGTCCTGCATTTGTGCGATCGTCTGAAACCCGATTCGGCCCATGCCCGTATCGATCGCCAAATGAATGGCCAGCGGGGGCAATTTTTCACTCGTCAAAAGCGGCAAGGCTGCCTCGAGCCAGGCGGCACTGGCGACCGGCACACTAATGTGGTTGGCCGCGGCGACCGGCGCATATTGCGGCTCGATCAACCCCAACACCAGTATCGGTTGGGTAAAATGGGCCTGGCGCAACGCCAACGCTTCGTCTAATACGGCCACGCAAAAGCCGGTCGCGCCCGCCTTTTCCGCAACGCGCGCCACCCGCAGCAGGCCGTGTCCATACGCATCCGCCTTGACCACCGCAAACAGTTCCGTCCCCGCATCCAGCCGGGCCAGCGCATGCGCCACATTATGTAAGATCACCGTTTCGTTGACCAGCACCGTGCTGGGCCGCAGAGTTGCCGTTACCATACTCATTTGTCACTTGCCTCCAAGATCACTTCTGTCATCACCAGCGTTTGCGTGTGCGAGATCGACACCAGCGCCCGCCCGGTAAACGGATGCGCCGTCACAACAGGCTTGCCACTGGCATCGTCGAGCACCTCGACATCATGCAGCGCGACCTTACCCAGACCCGTGCCGAACGCCTTGGCATACGATTCCTTCACGGAAAATCGGCCTGCGAGCCACTCCGCCGCCCGCGCCGGCGCCATGTGCTCAAAAATCGCCAATTCGCGCGGCGTCAGGACCTTTTCTGCAAAATGTGGGTTGCGTGCCTGTGCATCTTGAATGCGCGCGATCTCTGTCAGATCGATACCAAGTCCTGCGATCAAAGCGGACCCTCCCTTTTTTTCCTGATGGTCTCATTATAAGCCGGCCCGCCGCGCTTGTCCGCTCAGAGCGCGTGAAACTTGGTCACGCCAAGATGAACCCCGTGCCTGCGCGTTTTTCCCCAGCAAAAAAAGCTCCCATCGCTGGCAGCTTTTTCCACAACACGCTTCAATTAATAACGCTTCTTGCGACCGTCGAAGCTGCGTTTTGCTTCTTGGCGATCCTTGCGCTTGGCATCCTGGCGACGGGCATTGTCATAGGGATGACTGCTGTTGCCGTGGCTGGTGCTGGCATTGCTGCGGCCGCCGCGGTAATCATTGCCGCGCCGATTGTCGCTGCGGCGATTGCCCTTGTAGCCCCCACGATAATTGGAGTGGCCACCGTGATGCGGCAACGGGCGCTCCGGCGTCAATTTGACCGGCACCGTGCTGGCATCATCCGGGGAAACAGCCTTCAGATACGCCGCGACCAATTGAACCGGCGTGTATTGTTCCAAAAGACTCTCAGCCATTGGTTCGTACTTGTCGCTGTCGTCATTTTCGACTTGCTCTTTGATGGTGGACAGGCCGGTGGAAACCTGGCCCATGAACGCCTCTTCTTCTGTCGGCGGCTTGAGCGGCATCATCCGCTTCTTGGTCAGATCCTCGATGGTGCGCAGGTAGTCGACCTCATTTGGGGTGACAAACGTGACCGCGACGCCGGATTTCCCGGCACGGCCCGTCCGCCCAACGCGGTGCACATAGCTATCCGGGTCTTGCGGAATATCGAAGTTGTACACATGCGTCACGCCGGAAATATCAAGCCCACGGGCCGCCACATCCGTCGCGACCAGAAAATCGAGCTCGCCAGACTTGAATTGCTTCAAAACGGACATACGCTTTTGCTGCGTCAGATCGCCGTGAATACCTTCCGCCTTGTAACCGCGGGCTTTGAGGCCCTTGGTCAGTTCATCGACCCGGCGCTTCGTCCGGCCGAAGATCAGCGCAAGTTCTGGGGATTGAACGTCAAACAGGCGCGTCATGATATCGAATTTTTCAAATTCCTTCGAGCGCACATAATACTGCTCAACGGTGTCGGCGGTCAATTCCTTGGACTTGATCTTGACCGTGACCGGTTCGTGCATGAAGTTCGTGGTCAGCCGCATGATCGGCGCCGGCATCGTTGCGGAAAACAGCAACGTCTGGCGGCCTTCTGGGGCGGTCTTCACGATACTTTCAATGTCTTCGATGAAGCCCATGTCGAGCATTTCGTCGGCTTCGTCCAGGACCAGGGTCTTGAGGTTGCCGAGCTTCAGGGTGTGACGGTTCAAATGATCGAGCAAACGGCCAGGGGTCCCGACCACGATCTGCGGATGATCCGCCAAACCTTTGATCTGACGGCGCATGTCAGCCCCGCCATAAACTGCCTGGACTTTGACGTTCTTGTCCTTGCCGAGGCGGTAAAATTCTTCCTGCGTCTGAACGGCCAGCTCGCGTGTTGGCGAAATGACCAGCGCCTGTACGTTGCGGTCTGCGAAGTCGATGTTTTGCATGATCGGCAAGGCAAACGCGGCAGTCTTACCGGTCCCGGTCTGCGCTTGGCCGATCACGTCCTTGCCCTGGAGCACCAGCGGAATGGTCTCTGCTTGAATCGGCGTTGCCTCTTCAAAACCGGCGCGGGTCACTGCTTTGAGCAGGTCATGATCGAGTCCGAGTTCTTTGAATTTCAAATAAGTTCCTCCTTGTTTTGCGATGCAGCGCGTGGCCAAACAGAGGAAGTCTCATCATCCGTTTCGCAGATCTCGCCGCATATCGACCACTTTTCTGAAAAGTGTCTGGAATATCTTACCACTGCTTGCACTAAAACACAAACCGCGCGACAGGTCATCAAGAAGATTGGAAATGCTTTGTAGACGCTCGGGTGGCGCCGGCCAGAAACTGGCTGGCGACCCTAGTAGAGCGGACAAGTGACTTTAAACCCGCAAAGTTCGCGGTCTTAAAGCTCACTTTCGGTGTAAGCGGCACAGCCGCTAACGCCGACGAGGGGGCTTGATTCGGGCGTTAGGCGTTTACGCCTTACGCCCGGACATGCGAAGCGAGCCGTTTCTGGCCGCAGCCCACCCTCATATCCAGTTTTCAATAGTTGGCTCAGTACGCTTTTCTGTGTTTTTTAGGTGCTCGGTTTCTTTTTAGATCGATGTTCGAAAGGATTGTATGCTGTTCTCCGTTTTGTGCGAACCCTCTGCCCTTCATGCCATTTTCACAATTGGGGGCCTGTGTCTTCTGATTTTCCGTTAAGCATTTCCTTTTCAGCAACTGATCGAGGTGTCTGAAGACTGCCCCCCTTTTCTCCACCAAAAAAGCGGCCCGCGAGCCGCTTTTTCGTTTTGTTTCTTCTATTATAATGGGCGACTGGCGAGGTCTGTCAGGACAGCTTGCTGTGGGTCCGGCAGTTTACCGTTTGCCATTGGGCCGACGTTTAAGAGGAGGCGGCCGCGGTCTTTGCGGCCTTGGGCGACGAGTTGCCGGACGTCATCGGCTGTGATGAAGTCCTCTGGGCGGGCAGCTTGGTTGTAGCCAAATGACAGGTCCATGCCGCGGGTCATTTCGTAATAATCTGGCGCGCCGGTCCAGGTGCTCGAATATTCCAGGGTCCGATAATCGTAGTACTGCGGTGGCGTGCTTTTGTTTGTTTTTTTCGCCCGGGCATTGACGATCGCACCACCCAGGTTGAACAGCGGGTAAAGCGGCTTGTGGCGCAGTGCGTTCGGGTAGCTGCCCCAGCGATCGTCGACCATGCCTTCCGGAACCGCCTTGTAGTAGTCGGCAAACAGCTGCGGGAGCCGCGGGTCGACGGGATAGCCGATGTCGCTCCACAAAATGTCTGGGTGATACCGGTCGATCAGCTCGTGCCACTGATCCCACACGTAATCGAGGTAACGCTGGCTCGTGTCATTCCCCAGCAAAAATGTCGCCGCGCTTTGGATACGGTCGTGCTTGAACGTCCAATCCAGCAGGCTGGAGTAATACACGCCAAACCGCATCCCCCGCGCACGGACCACCTTGGCCAATTCGCCCACAAAATCAAAGCCGAGATGGTAGTCGGGTTGGTGCGGATTGCGGACCGCGGTGTCATACATCACGAAGCCATCATGATGTTTGGTCACCACCACCACGTATTTCGCATGGGCCGCCGCAAACGCATCCGCCCATGCTTCCACGTCGACATTTTTCGCCGTGTCTTTGAAGGACTGGGCAAAATCGGCATACGGGGCGTTGCCATAATGTGCCCGATGATATTGCCCCGTTGGCCCATTTTCAAAAAGCATCGAGTTCGCGTACCACTCGGCGTAAGGCTGATATTCAAACTGCTTGCGCAGCGTCGGATGCTTGCCCGGGCCGGTGATCGGCGCCGGCGCATAGGCGGGCACGCTGTAGAGGCCCCAATGAATGAAGATGCCGAAATCGGCTTGCTCAAACCAGGTCGGCGCCTGGCCGCGATGACTATTGACGTCTGCCATACCCTTGTCCTCCTAATATTTCCGCGACAATTGCGCGCGCGCCTGATCCGCAGTGATGGTGCCGGCATTGGCCGACGCCATCAGCTGCACATCATGGTCGTTGAGGTGATAAAACAGCAGTGGAATCAGGGCCACAGCTGCGCCGATCGCCGGCAAGAGTTCCGCCACCAGCCACAGGCCATTCAGCGCCGTGGTGCTTTGCGTGATCGCCATTTTTTGCAGGTCGGCGAAACTGCTGGCCTGAATCGGTTGCCAGGCAAACAGGCCGAGGACAAATAACCCCAGTGGTTGGGCCAGCGAGATCAATTTTCCCGAAAACGACTGAATGGCAAATGCAATGCCGCGCGCGTCGATGCCGGATGAGAACTTGCCGTATTCCACCACATCAGGCGTGAAGGTCAGATTCAGCGTCAACACCACACCCTGCGGAATCGAGCGCAACGCGACCAGTGCGAGGTAGACCCACAGGCTGTGCGTGCCGCCCAGATAAACGAAAAATGTGGTGAGCGCCAAGGCCGCCGCGCTCCAGAAAAACAGGCGGAACTTGTCGACATGCTTGAGGATCATCCCCATCAACGGGGCCAAAAGCGCCATTGGAATCGCCATCGCGACCATGGTCAGCGTCGAGACCAGCGCCGAACCGAAGAAGTAATATGAGACGAAGAGGTCGACGGCCGAGTTGGTCCAAGTGATCCCTGCGATGATGTAATAGAGATAATAGCGCTGCAGGTATTTGTTCGAGCGCACGTATTGCCACATTTGGCGCAGGGTGTAACTCGCGCTTTGCGTCGTCGTGTGCACGCGCTCCTTGGCGACAAACGACACCGGCGACATCAGCAGAAACATCAAGATGGCCAGTACGATCGCCGCGGTGCCGAACGTGAAGCCGCCCGCCTCTGAAACCATGAACGTCGCCACCATGCTGGTCACAAAGGTCCCGACCAACGCGGCCATTCGGGCAATGGACAAAATACTGTTGCGCTCGGTGGTATCCGACGTCATCAAGGTGACCAAGTTGTAGATCGGCACATCGGAGATCGTGTAGACGGTGTCCCAAAGCACATAGCTGAGCGCAAACCACAGCAATTTTGCCTCAGGGGTCAAAAAGCCCGGAATGTTGAAAACAATGATGGTCATCACAGGCACCATCACCATCGCCACGCGCAGCCACGGAAGGCTTCGGCCCGACTTGAAGTGAATCTTGTCAAACAAAACGCCAAAGAATGTGTCGCTCATCGCGTCCCACAATTTGACCGCGACCATCGCAAACGCCACTTGGGCCAGCGCGATGCCGTTCATCAATAGATACGTCGTCAGCATCCCGGTCAAAAAACTGTTCGCCATGCCTTGCCCGGTGAAGTAGGACCAAAAACTGATGCGCTCGCCATTTCCAGTCTGGCGCGTCACTTGCTTTTCTTCCATGATGTTCCCCTCTTTCTCACGCTCACGAGACCGTTCCCCCTGGCCGACAAAAATGGTACTGCTTTTCAAAAAAGGTGCTTTCTCTCAAACACGGTGCTTGATGGCAAAAATAAGGTTGCTTTTCAAAACCGGACCTGGCGTTGAGGACGCTTCCCTGGCGAACCCAAGCCCGCCAGCTGCCCCACTTCTTCGCATCTAGTGATTCGCAAACCACACCAGCGCGCGGACCATCCACAATTTCAGACTGCCCCCGCTTTGCTGCGCGAGCCGAATCAGGGGCGTGTCCCAGACGATCGTCGCCAAAAACCGGCCTTCAGGCGACTCCGGGGTCACATGATCATTATTTTGCATACTGCCGATGATCACATTGCTCAGTTTCGTCACAAGCCAGGACTTTGGCGCCATTTCACGCGGCGTGCTCAGCGGCGTGAAAGTCCCTTTGGTCAGCGACGGCGGATCTGCCAGCGTCAGACCCGACAGCTCGGTGAACGCGGCGAGCGTTGGAATGCCCACCGGCTGTTGGTACCACTGCGGCGCCGTGATGCGAAAAGCCGGCGCCTCAACATGCAGCGGGCGCGTGGCTACGATGTCGCGACTGGAGGTCCCGACAAAGAGTTGCCAATCCCCGCCGGCCAAGGTAAACGACTGGGCCGCCTCGTGCCAGCGCTCAAACGCATGCCTTGGCACCGTCAATGTCACCTGCCGACTTTCGCCCGGATTCAGCCACACCTTGGCGAAGGCGGCCAAGGTTTTTTCTGGTGCGAGTTGCGCTTGATCCACCTGGCCCACATAGACTTGGACCACCTCGGCGCCGCGCACCGAACCGGTATTAGTGACCGTGACCGCCACTGTCGCATCGACGGCCACGCTGACTGACACGCTCCCGGCAACCGTCACCGAATCGGCGGCCAAAACAGTCGGCGTTTCGATCTCGCTGAGCGCAAACGTGGTGTAGCTCAGCCCAAAGCCAAACGGAAACGCCACCGGAATAGCTGCCTTATCATAGTAGCGATACCCGACATACAAGCTTTCCGCGTAAGGCACGCTCAGCGGCTGGCGGCCGTATAAGTCGCTGGACGGCACATCCGTGTAGCGAAGCGGCAAGGTCTCCGCGAGTTTGCCAGACGGGCTGACCGCCCCGAACAACAGCCGCGCCGCAGCCGCCCCGACCCGTTCGCCGCCTAAAAACAGATGCAAGATCGCCCGGACCTTGTCGGCAAATGGCAACTCGATCGCAGACCCCGCCACGAGCAGGACCACCACATTTTGGTTGACCGCTAAGAGCTGGTCGACCAGCGCCAATTGATTCGCCGGCAGGGCCATGTCACTGCGGTCATTGCCTTCCGCCTCGGCCGTCGCCGGCAGCCCCAGCGTCAAGATCACCGTGTCGTTTTTGCCAGCGGCCGCCACCGCATCGCGAACCAACTCGGCATTCACCGCGCCATCCAATTGATAGCCCGGCGCATAATCGACCGCGCGCCCCGCCGCCGTGAGCCCCTGCAAGATCGTGCTGGTCTCCGGCGTCGTGATGTGCGACGAGCCCGCGCCTTGAATCCGCGTCTGCGCCGCCAGCGCCCCGATCACCGTGACCCGGGTGCCGTCCCCAAGCGGCAACACCTCATCGTTTTTCAGCAGCACGGCGGACTGTTCTTCGATCTGTTGCGCAAGGTCCGCGTTTTCGCTCAGCAAGGTCTCCCTGTTCCCGGTGAAAATAGGGCGCTGCTTGTCGGCCACCGCCGCGATTTTTTCCGCCGCGCGGGTGAGACTGGCTTCAGGCAAGCGGCCCTGCTTCACCGCTCGGGCGGCCTGCTTGTCAAAAATGTGGCCGGAGCTTGGCATCTCCAGATCCGTCCCCGCGATCAGCGACGCCGTCTTGTCGTTCAGTGCGCCCCAGTCCGACACGATCATCCCGTCAAAGCCCCACTGCTTGCGCAACACCTCGCCGAGCAGATAGTCGTGATCGCTCATGTACACCCCGTTGACCAAGTTGTACGCGATCATCACCGTTTCCGGCTGGGCGGACGTCACCGCGAGACGAAACGCCTCCAGGTAAAGCTCGTGCAGCGCGGTCGCATCGATCAGCGAATCCGAGCGTAGCCGGGCGGTCTCCTGACTATTCCCCGCAAAATGCTTCAGCGACGCCCCCGTCCCGGTGCTTTGGAGGCCGCGGATCCAGGCACTGGCCAACGTCCCGGCCAACAGCGGATCCTCGGAAAAATACTCAAAGCTCCGCCCGCCCAGTGGGTTGCGTTTGATATTGATGCCTGGGCCCAGCACCACATCGACCTTCATACTGCGGGCCTCTTCCCCGATGGCCGTCCCCATTTTGGCCAGCAGGTCCGGGTCCCAGGAACTGGCGCTGTCACTGGCCGTTGGAAAAGCCGTCGCGGCCACCGCCTCATTGATGCCCAAATGATCCGCCGCGGTCGCCTGATACCGCAAGCCGTGCGGGCCATCGCTCATCCGAATGCTGGGAATGCCGCCTAGCGCCTCGGTTGCCCAAAAATCCCGGCCGGACGTCAGCTTGATCGCTTCCTCATCCGTCAAAGTGGTCGTCCCCGTTGCGCGTTTGATCGTGATCGTCATCGTTGTCCCTCCTCACTTACTTGCGATAAGCATATCACGGAAACGCTCTCATATGTGGTTTTCTGTCTTCCGCCCCACTGCACTAAGTAAAGCGGTTCATCATTGCGTCATATCCTGACACAGAACCCGCCTTTCCTACGCCGAAATGCTGAAAAAAAGGCGGCAAGCGCCGTCTACGAGAAGTATTTATTCAAAAAATCGAGGCAAAACTTTTTTCGATTTTGCCACGTCCATACCGTCCAAAATGCCCTTTCGCAGCCATGTCCTGCAGTAGATGACCGCGATCTAAGTTGGGCTCCGCGCGGCAGGTCTGAAGCGTCTAGGCCGAACTAGTCGCGTATGGCCAAGTACGCCATTCGCATCTAGGCAGAACTAGCTGCTCAGACCTGAACGCCGCGCGCTGCACCCTGAATCAAAAAAACGGCAGGCCCTTTTGCCCACCGTTTTGCGAATTCGTATTGTGTTACGCGTGACTTCCCTCGACCAGCGCCTTCACCACATTTTCCAAGTGCAGGCCGTGGCTCGCCTTGAGCAGCACCATATCCTGATAGGAAATATCCTGCTGCAAGGCGTCGATCAGATCTGCCTGGTGCGGGGTGGCAAAATAATGGACGCGGTCGGCCGGCATCTTCGCCGCCAGGGCCGCCTGCAGACTCGTGATCTGCGTGCCATACAGATAGACCTCGGCGATCTTCGCCGGATCGATCGCCTCTGCGACACTAGCATGCAGATCGCCGGCAAGATCCCCGAGCTCCAGCATATCGCCCAGCACCACAATGCGCCGGCCGGTCGTCGGAAATTCTGCGAAATCAGTAATGACCGCCTTCATCGCCGTCGGGTTCGCATTGTAAACATCCGACAAGATCGACTCGCCGGCATCCCCCGTCAGCCACTCCGTCCGGTTCTTCGTCACCTGAAAATGCGCCAGCGCCCGCTGAATCGTCTCCGGCTTCACATGGAAGCGCCGCCCGACCAGAATCGCCGCCAGCGCATTTGTCACATTATATTCGCCCATGATCGGAATGGTGAACTTCAGATCCGGCCACCGCGACAGGGAAAAATCGGTGTGGTCTTCAAAGCTCTCAATGTCCCGCGCAAACAGCGAATTTTCCGGGCCCAGGCCAAACGTCTTTTGCCCCTGGTCCACATTTTTCGCCCGCTCGGTCAACAGCGGCTCGTCGCCATTGTAAATAAAGAGCCCATCTTCCTTGAGGCCATCCGTGATCTCCAGTTTCGCATCGGCGATCTTGTCGCGCGTCTTGAAAAATTCGATGTGGGCCTCCCCGATCATCGTGATCACCGCGACATCCGGCTCCGCCAACGTGCTCATCGCGTGCAACTGGCCGGGCCGATCCATCCCCATTTCGACCACTAACACCTCGGTATTGGTGTCCATGCCCAAAATAGTGACCGGCACGCCGATCTCATTGTTAAAATTCTCCGGCGTTTTCACCACATGATACTGCGTCGCAAGCACTGCGGCGGTCATGTCCTTCGTCGTGGTCTTGCCATTACTGCCGGTGATCGCAACGACCTTGGGATTGACCTTCATTAATAGGTAATATTGCGCCAATTGTTGCAACGCAGTCAGCGGCGACGGCACCACCAGCTGCGGCAAAGCCGTTTCGATCGGCTCGTGATCCGTTGCCACAAACGTTGCCGCTGCGCCCTTGGCCTTGGCCGCGCCGATGAACTCATGCCCGTCGCGCTCGCCGGCGAGCGGCACGAACAGGTCCCCCGGTTTCAACTGGCGCGTGTCAAACGCCACCCCGGTGATGGTCGGGCTATCCGCGTCCGAATACGGGCACTGCGCCCCAACGACCCGCGCGATCTCGGCTAACTTCATTTTCATTACTGAAACTCCCCATTTCTCTGCGGTCACTGCTCATGCAGCGCCAATTGCCAAGTCCCCGCCTCACGATCCAACACCAAGTCGCCGCGCTGGGTGACCCCGGCTGGATCTGGCAGGCGATCCGGAACGAACCGATCCGCCAACGCCAAAAGTGGAATCGTGACCGATCCTTGACTAAAGATCCCCCGTGAAAAGTCAAATAAGATGCCATCTTCCAGCAATGGATACAGCTGGCCGACCACTTCCGGCGTAAGCGGCGGAAAATGCTGCTGACGCAGGCGAAGCCAAAACGGCTGGTCGTTGGCCGCCAGCCGCAGATGCCGAACCACGGCACTCGCCAACGTTGATGAAAATTGGGCCAGCTGGCGAAAATACAACGTGACCATGCCATTCCGAAGTGGCAGATGCACCATATTATTTTGCAGTTTATAATAAAACGGCGGTTGGATATGCGTTTTGGCATGGCCGAGATAAAGTAGCTCGGCGATCTCAGTCGGCGTCAGTTCCCGCAAGTACGACCCATGCTTGTAATCCAGCCAGTTGCGGGTGCGCGCCTCTTTGCCACGCAAAAAGGTGGTGACCGCTTCTTCGCCACTCAATTCGTTAAAGCCCGTGTGTGGGTCGATGAATTCATCTTCGTCGATCGGCGGCAATAACAACAGGTGACGCAGCGGCGCCGGATGTGCCTCTAATATGTCGGCGGCCCCGATGCCTGCGGTCAAAAACATGTGGGCCAGTGGTTCATAATGAACATAGATCAGTGAATCACGCAATTTTTTCCGGTCCTTTCGCCTTTCTACCCGATATTATACAACGTTTAATGAATTCCCGCGACGCAACCTGCTATGATATAAGTAAGTAAGAATACAGAACGCAGATCATCGCCGCCCAGCACGCACGCGGTGAAAAGGAGGTGCGCGTCATGCATCCATGGCCCACTCAGATCACAAAACCGGTCTTGCCAACCATTCCCCAGCTCGAGCAGATTCCAGCCAGTTATTACCGGTTGGTCCACCGCGGCATTTTTGCCGATCGCTATTTTCTGCCAACTGCCGAGCCGACCAGCGAGGCCCCAGACGGTGTCTCGCTTCACGCCTTGGCGACAGTGGGGCCGCGGCTGACCGCGCCACTGCCAGATCATCTGGTGCCCTTTGCCCAAGATGGCGCGCGTTATTTTGTTTTTGACCTGAACGCAGGCGCGGCCGTTCGCTACATTGACACCGAGGTCGACCAATGGCTGACGATCGCCCCGACCTTTGACGATTTTTGGACCCAGCTCCAGCACCGCAAACCAATTTTTGCGGAAGGCATGTCCAAGCAGGCCTTCACCCATTTTGCTGTGATCGCCGCCCCAAGTGACGTCGAGCCGGCGCTGGAATACGCCCGGGAATTTTTGCCGCTGAAGGATTGCCTCGAATGGCTCCTGTTTTTTGCCCAGCAGGCCGACGAAGCTAAACAAGCGACGGCACTAGACGAATACGCCTTTCTCCGCCGTCTCCAGCGTGAGCACTTGTCCCGCGACCTAGTCCAGCCGCTCGACGACGCCTTCTCCGACAGCGCCGTGGCCGCCGATTTCTTCAAACATCAAGTGAGCAACTGGTACTAAGCACATGTGGGCGGTCTTGCGGGGCCGCCTTTTTTGTGACTTTGAGACGTGGCGCGAACTTGGACGGATGTGAGCCGAAGCGGTTGCCCGACCCGGGGACGTGCAGCGAAAATAATGTGATGGCGTCACACAAGATTCGCTGACGGCCAATACGAATCTAGAAGCGATGGCGCGCTTTCCGCAAGTTTGCGTTCTCTGAGGTCGCATCTCCTTGGAGTGTGCGGACCACGGGACCGCGGATATTGTCTTGCTGGACTAAAAGTGACATATTTGCGGACCATGAGTCCGGAAGCTCTGATACTGTCGCAATCTCGCGATCTTTGAGATTACCCATTTGCTTCTTCTAAGTTAGATTCTCGATATTTCCGATCTCAGAGACTGCGGCCCCCAGGATTCTATCTGGACAGTCCTCATATCAGTGTCACCCCCTCACATTATTTTCCATCAGACACTTGGAGCGGGCGGACCACGGGACCGCGGATGTGACTTCCATGGACAAAATGTTGCAAATTTACAGACCATGAATCCGGAAAAGCTAGCACGGTCAACGTTTGCAATCTCTGAGACTGCCAATTTGCTTCAGCTGGGGCAGATCTTCGATATTTCCAATCTCAGAGATCGCGGCTCCCAGGATTTCATCTGGGGGAACTCTATATCAGTGTCACGCCATCACACTTCTTTCCATCAGGCATTTGGAGCAGACGGACCACGGGACCGCGGAGATTGCGTTTCTGGACTAAAAGTGACATATTTGCGGACCATGAGTCCGGAAGTTCTGATACTGTCGCAATCTCGCGATCTCTGAGATTACCCATTTGCTTCTTCTAAGGTAGATTCTCGATATTTCCGATCTCAGAGACTGCGTCCCCCAGGATTCTATCTGGGGGAACTCTATATCAGTGTCACGCCATCACACTTCTTTCCATCAGGCATTTGGAGCAGACGGACCACGGGACCGCGGGTGTTGCGTTTCTGGACTAAAAGTGACGTATTTGCGGACCATGAGTCCGGAAGTTCTGATACTGTCGCAATCTCGCGATCTCTGAGACTGCTAATTTGCTTCATCTGGGGCAGATCTTCGATATTTCCGATCTCAGAGATCGCGGCTCCCCAGCATTCCATCTGGACGCCCCTCATATCAGTGTCACCCCATCACATTATTTTCCAGCAGCCACTTGGGGCGTGCGAACCACGGGACCGTGGATGTTGCATTTCTGGAATAAAAAGAACAAATTCGCGGTCCCGTGGTCCGGAAGACCTGATGCTTTCACAATCTCACGATCTCTGAGACTGCTATTTTGATTCTTATGGGCAAGACCTTCGATATTTCCGATCTCTGAGATCGCGGCCACCATGATTCCATCTGGGATACGCTCACAACAGTGTGACCCCATCACATTACTTTCCGTCAGACACTTGGGGGGCGTGCGGACCAAGTGCTCGGGCTATCTGACACTGTCGCAATCCCGCGATCTCTGAGATTGCCAATTTGCTTCTTCTAAAGCAGATTCTCGATATTTCCGATCTCAGAGACCGCGCCCCCTGGAATTCAATACAGGGAACCCTCATATCAGTGTCACACCATCACATTTCTTTCCATCAGGCACTTGGGGCGTGCGGACCACGGGACCGTGGATGCTGCATTTCTGGACAAAAAGGAACAAATTCGCGGTCCCGTGGTCCGGAAGCTCTGATGCAGTCACAAACTCGTGATCTCTGAGAATGCCAATTTTCTCAGTCTGGGGCAGATCTTCGACATTTTCGATCTCGGAGATTGCGAAAGTAACGTTCAGAGATAGACAGACTCAGAGCACTCACCGTTAAGCGTCCCCTACCCCAGATATCTGACGGAAAATAATGTGATGGCATCACACCAATTGTTGTTCGGACCAGCGAGCGCCGTGATATCGAATCCATTTCCCGAAATCAGAGACCCACAAGCATATCAGTATTTACTTGAGCACAACTCCCTCACGCGCATTCTACGACATTTTCGCGACCAATCTACCGAATTTAATTCGAAATCGACCTTCTAGCGCGAATCTCAGGGTCTTGCCCGGTCGCCAGAAACCGCGTTAGATCAACGTTTCTTCGAATCTCAACGATGTCACTTGAGACTGGGACAAATTTCCTGTGATAAGAATGCCGTTAATTCAACGTTTTGAAAGTCGAGGCTTGGTCTCTGAACACGATACGCTATTTGCCCCTCCGAAAAGACGACGCTTTTTGGTAATAAGAGCAGTGGGACGCGATCAAAAGTAATGTGACCGGGTCACACCAGTTCGCGTCCCGTTCTTAGGTTGGTAAATAATGTGACGGCATCACACCAATATTTTCGGCCTCACCTGGGCGTGCCCGTCCTCTGCAACTAGGCAGAAATGATATCATGCAACGGCAATCGACGTACCGGGGTTATACAAATATCTACAAGTTTCCTCGAAATATTGTGATCCGCATACCCGGGGTACGGACACTTTCGACCGAGTCGGCACCGCTGGACCCCGAGTCCGCAAACTTGTCTCGATTGGCCTGAACAATCAACATTCGCGGTCCCCGGGTCCGCGAATCTTGTCGTTCTCTCGGGCCCCACTATCAAATAATGTGACGGGGTCACACCAATCTGCGCCAGACACAACGGGCGTCTCAGATTTTTGTGTTCCCTACGAATGGAAATATCGAGAAGCCGGTGGCCAAAATAAGCATCGGCGTACCCGGGGTATGCGCATATCGAAAAAAATCCCTCGGAAAATAGCGATTCGTATACCCGGGGTACGCACACATGCAATCGGGTCGGCACCGCCGGACCCCGAGTCCGCAAATTGATCCAAATCGGCATAAAAATCCCACATTTGCGGTCCACGGGTCCGTGAATCTTGTCGTTCCCTCGGGCCGCCCTCTCAAATAATGTGACGGGGTCACACCAATCTACACCCTGCGCCCAGATCGCCTCCTCTTGTGCGTTCTCCAGGAATGAAACTATCCAGCAATGGCGGCGTACCACGCCAATTGCCGTACCCGGGGCATGCGACTCTCGAAAAAGTCCCTAAAAAATGAAATCCGCATACCCGGGGTACGTGCGATATAAATTAGGTGCGGCGTCCGAACTCTGAAACCGAAAATTTGTCTCGATTGGCAAGAAAAGTCGATCGTGCGGTCTCAGGGTCTGCAATCGATTCTGGCGTCCGGACGCCGCAATATGAGTTCCAGCGACAGGTGTCTGTCACCGCTATCACCCAAGACGAAGCGTCACTCAAAATGACCACTGCGCTTCCACCCCCAAAAGTGGCAAAAAAGAGCCGCCTCAATTTAGTCCTGAGGTCACGATAAAACCGCGTCATATCAACGCTTTTACGGCACAGCTAGACTGATAACGACCCGTGATGCCAGACCCAACATACAAACCGCGCCAGACCAGCGTTTTGGCCAAACCACCCCGACCGGAGATTCGCTCTGAGTTGCACGGCCATGGTCAGTTGGCCATTATTCACTCGAACGCAACCGTTAAATCGCGTTTGGCCGAAGCATTGCTGGAATCCGCGTCACCACGCCGTTTTAGCCGCAAAAAAAGCCGGCCATTACGCCGACTTTTCAAACATGAATGTGTCCAGCCAAGCTGGATCTTTTTTCACCCCGAAGTAGCACAACAGGCCCAGCAAGAGCGAGCCGCCGAAATCCGCGAACAGATCGCCCATGGTGTCCATCAGTGCGAGCCGCCCGAGCAACGGATGGGTGCCGCTCATCGTGCGCTGCATGTTCAGCCCAAGCAGGCCGTCGCCCGTGAATTCGTAAAACTCCCACAGCACGCCGACCATGGTGCCAAACGCCACCGCGAACAGCGCGAGCAGAAGCGGGCGCGTCCGCCGCAATTGGTCGCGGCCGAGCAGCGCGCCGAAGATCGCAAGCCCAAGCCCCGCCAACATCGACGCGGAAAAGAGATGCAGGAATTTATCCCAATAAGGAATATTGTAAAACTGCATTCCCGTGCCCAATAAGACCGCGGTCAAAATGAAGAAATAGAAGATCGTCACCAGCAGTTCCGGGAAGCGAAAATGGAAAGTGCGTTCCAAGAACCCTGGCGCTAAGGTGGCGAGGATTCCGAACGCCACTTGCCCCAGCAGCATCGCCTGCCCCGGATATGGCGCGCGCCCCATCGCAAGTAGCGCCCCGCAGATGATCAGATAGGCGGCGGCCCCGCCAAGATTGGCCCACCACAGTATCCGTTTTATAAATGTCATGATCAGGACTCCTTTTCTTATAGTCTAGCGGGCTGGCCAAACCGTCGCAAGCCTTGCGCTCCCCTTTTCACCGCAGACCAGTTATGATTAAGATGTATCAATCAGCTGATGTTAATTTATTAACGAAGGAGGTCGCAACATGCCACTCACATTTTTACCAGAAGAAACGGTGCAAGCGCAGAGCCGGCGCATCGCCGATGAGGTGCGCGCGGCGCTGGGCATGAGCCGCAGCCAAAACGACTACATCGGGGAGGCGGCACTGCCCGGCGTCCCTGCAATTCAGATCAGCCTCGCCCAGGCCACCGACCCTGACCGTTTCATTCGCTTTTACGATGATACGCAGGCAAGCAGTGTGCCGACTTCCGGCGTGGTCGTCATTCACAACGACATCATCGCGCTTGGCCTCAACGATGGCATCAAGGACACATACCTGATGCTGGTGCGCGATGGCAAATTATTGCGTAATCTGAAATTGGAGCAGGCGATCTACTCGGGCCCCGAATTTGTGGACCTGGTCGCCAATGTCCTACCAAACTGAATGCATACGCGCACCCGGCCGCCTCGCTGCGGCTGTTTTTGTGGGCAAAAAAAAAACCACCATCGCTGGTGGAAAAGTTTGGGGGAACTTTTTTGGGAGTGTAAGTTAATGTGTAAGCTTAAGGCAATTTGATTACTGCCTTAACATGACTTCATTATAACAACGAACGTTTTTTGCCTATGCCAATATTTATAAAAATCGTTCCCAATAGTTGGAAAAGTGAGCCGTTCGTGTGCAGATATGCATCAAGCCGCAAAGCCTACCCGAAAAAGAATTGGCAGCGCCAACATTATCTGACGAACCGGGCAATTTTTCGAATCAACCACGCCCCGCTCTAAAACTCGATGGTCACCGCCAAAAACGTCGCAGCGCCGCATCCCACAAAAAAACGACCCGCTTTGCGCGAGCCGCCATTTTTGTCAAACTGATTACTTCTTGTCGAAACCGTACTTTTTGTTAAAGCGATCAACACGGCCGTCAGCCTTGCTGAACTTCTGCTTGCCGGTGTAGAACGGATGGGAGTCGGAAGAAATTTCGACACGGACGAGTGGGTACTCGTTGCCGTCTTCCCATTCAACGGTTTCAGAGGAAGTCTTCGTAGAACCGGAGATGAACTTGTAGCCGGTCGCCGAATCCATGAAAACAACTGGATGATAATCTGGATGGATGCCTTGTTTCATAATGAATTTTCTCCTTTTGCCCTAAGTCATTGCCTGACCTAGAGATCGTTTATAGACAACTTCAAAATTTTACCACGCGGCTTGATGAAAATCAATCATCGAGCAATTCCACCTCGGCGCCAAGACCGCGCAGCTTCATGATCACACGGTCGTACCCGCGCAAAATATTTTCCACCTTGGTGATCACCGTTTCGCCATCAGCCATCAGCCCGGCGATCATCAAGCTTGCGCCGCCGCGAATCTCCTCGGCGGTGACTTCGGTGCCCTGCAGATGCGCCGCGTGATGCAAAATGATCACATCATTTTCCACGGTGATGTCTGCGCCCATCCGTTCTAACTCCGGAATGTGGCGGACGCGCTTCGGGTAGATCGTGTCGACGATGATGCCCTCGCCTTCCGCCTTCAACAAAAGCGGTGTGATCGGCTGCTGGAGGTCGGTCGCAAAACCGGGATATGGCATCGTTTTGATCTGCACCATTTTGAGATCGCCCGCGGGATACACGAAAATGCTGTCCTCACCGACATCCATCACGACGCCCATTTCCTCGAGCTTGGCCAAAAAGGCGTCCAAATGCTCCGAAATAATGTTCTTGACCTGGACGCCGTCGCCGATCGCCGCGGCCATCGCCAAATAAGTCCCCGCCTCGATGCGATCGGGAATGATGGTGTGGGCATTGTGCGCGGCCAGCTCCGGCACGCCTTCGATGCGAATCACATCGGTGCCGGCGCCGCGGACCTGCGCGCCCATGTTATTGAGGTACGTGGCGAGGTCGATGATCTCCGGCTCCTTCGCCGCGTTTTCGATCACCGTGCGGCCGGTGGCAGTGACCGCCGCCAAGATCACGTTGATGGTCGCGCCGACTGAGACCATGTCGAGGAAAATACGCGCGCCATGCAGCCCCTCTTTTGGCGCAACGATCTTGATCGCGCCGTGCTCCTTGGTCACCGTGGCGCCGAGCGCCTCAAAGCCTTTGATATGTTGGTCGATCGGGCGCGGGCCAATATCGTCGCCGCCGGGCAGTCCAACGACCGCCTCGCCGAAGCGGCCCAGCAGCGCCCCCATGAAATAATAGGACGCGCGCAGGCTCTTGATCTTACCGTTTGGCAGCGGCACATTTTGAATATGGGTGGGGTCGATGTGCAGCACACAGTCATTAAAATCGGATGCGACATTCATCTCACTGAGAATGTCCATCAGGTTGTAAACATCTTGGATGAGCGGTACGGATTCGAGCGTGACCGGGGTCCGCGACAAAATTGCCGCCGGAATGAGCGCCACTGTGCTATTCTTGGCGCCTCCGATCACGACCGTACCGGAGAGTTTCTTCCCTCCGTGGATCAGCATTTTTTTCATATTGATGTAGTCCTCAAAATTGATCGCGATAACGAGAAACAGACAGGCTGAAGCTGACCTGGAAAAAGGTGGTGATGCGCAAAAAAAGCGCGGCTTCACGAAAAGTTGATACGCGTTCACTGGTATGTAGGTGCGGCATAGTGCCGCTCGAGTTAGTCAGGTGCCAGGTCGCATGGTGGCGACATCTGCCTGGCTCATGCACTTGAGGCAAAATAAGCCTCAGGCACCAAAGCCAGGTAGCTGCCCCACCATCCCACAAGCCGTTACACCCTATAGTCACTCATCGTTTAATGATAATGAACTGTGCGTAAAAACACAAGCGTCATTGACCGTTGAGACCGCTTATTCGTTAGAAAATAGAAAAATTTCACAATTATTGACCCGGCTCGCATCGCAAAATAACCCGCTTCGCCCACATCAGGCAGCAAAAACACGTAGCCGTCGTTAAACGAGTCAAGCGGATAGGCCTCACCGGTAAACTAAATCGGCGACGTATTTTTCAACAACGCAGACCCGCTCAAAAATCACGCGATTCCGTCAAAAAAAGGCGCAGGCCAATTTTCTGCCCACGCCGTATTTTGCAATGCTTAATCTGAGAAGTCACCGGCCGCCTTGATGAAGGCCTTGAACAGACCTTCTGGCTTGTTCGGACGGGACTGGAATTCTGGGTGATACTGAGCGCCGACGAAGAACTTCTTCTCTGGCAACTCCACGATCTCCATCAGGCGGTCATCCGGGGAAACACCGGAGAAGACCATGCCTTCTGCTTCCATCGCTTTGCGGTACTTCGTGTTGAATTCGTAGCGATGACGGTGACGCTTCTGCACTTCAGCCACGTCATCGTAAGCCGCTGCGGCCACCGAACCCGGCTTCAAAACACATGGATAAAGACCAAGACGCAGGGTGCCGCCAAGGTTCTTGACGCCGGCCTGATCCGCCATCAGATCGATGACTGGATCTGGCGTGTCCGGATGGCTTTCGGTCGAGCCGGCATCCTTGAGGTTCAGGACGTTGCGGGCAAATTCGACAGACGCCATTTGCATCCCCAAGCAGATGCCCAGGAACGGCACATCATTTTCACGGGCGTATTTGATCGCCGCAATCTTCCCTTCAAGGCCACGATCGCCAAAACCGCCTGGCACCAGGATGCCATCTGCGTCGCCCAGCAACGCCTCGGCGTTTTCGTCGTTCACATCCTCGGCCAACAAGGTGTTGATCTCAACTTTGCTGTTCCAGAAGTAACCGGCCGACTTCAAGGCTTCGGCAACGGAAATGTACGCATCCTTCAGTTCGACATACTTACCGACCAGGGCGATCTTGACCGTGCCCTGAAGGTGTTCGATACGCTCGACCAGGTTTGCAAAGGCACTCATATCCGCTTTTGGCACATCGAGGCCAAAGTGTTCAACGACGCGCTCGTCCATGCCCTGCGCCTGCATTGCCAGCGGCACCGAGTACAAGATCTTGGCGTCGCGGGACTCGATGATCTCGTTTTCGTCAACGTCGGTGAACAGCGCGATCTTCTTTTTCATCTCTTCGGTGACCGGTGCTTCGGTCCGCAAGATGAGCATGTTCGGCTGGATGCCGATGTTACGCAATTCCTTGACCGAATGCTGGGTCGGCTTGGTCTTCATCTCGCCAGCCGCATGGAGATACGGCACCAGCGTTGCATGAATGTAGTAAACGTTGTCAGCCCCGACATCATTTTTCATCTGGCGAATGGCTTCAAGGAATGGCTGGGATTCGATATCACCGACCGTCCCGCCGATCTCCGTGATGATCATATCGGAATCAGTCTTGGTCGCGGCGCGCATGATCTTCTCCTTGATCATGTTGGTGATGTGCGGGATCACCTGGACCGTCGCGCCAAGATATTCGCCGCGGCGCTCGCGATCCAGCACTTCCTTATAGATCTTCCCAGTCGTGACATTGCTGTACTTGTTCAGGTTGATGTCGATGAAGCGTTCGTAATGGCCAAGATCAAGGTCCGTTTCCGCCCCGTCGTCGGTAACGAAAACTTCCCCGTGCTGGTATGGGTTCATGGTGCCTGGGTCCACGTTGATGTAAGGATCGAATTTCTGAATCGTCACCTTCAAGCCGCGTTCCTTAAGCAGACGACCGAGACTAGCCGCGACGATCCCTTTGCCAAGAGATGAAACGACCCCGCCTGTAACAAAGATATACTTGGTCATATGAAAACTCCTTTGTGAATTTGTAGGGCTGGGAAAAAACAAAAAACAAGCCCCCCATTCAATCGAACAGGGAGCTTGCACGCGATCGGCTTTACAAAATAGTAAAGCGCCCAAGCAGTATAATAACGAAAATCCCCCAAGTCGTCAAGTGCAACATGGCGGCCTTGGTAAACCGCTTTCCGCCGCGGTGTGGCGCGCCTGAATCCCGTTCGAGCCGGCCCAACGTCGCTGATCTGGGGAAAAAGTTTTTGCGTTTGCCCGGTCGATTCTGCGTTGTCGAGCGATCCGGACGCATTTTTTCACAAAGCGAAACCGCCGGCTGTCACTTGTCTTCCGCCTGACTGATCGTTTGAATATACGCCTCGATCGACATCGCCTCAGTGACCCGACCTGCCCACAGATCGGCAAGTGATCGATCGAGCGGGGTCGTTTTGGCCAGTGCGGCCTCTTCCCGATTCGCAGTCATCCCAATTCCTCCCTTTTTTAGTGAACTACTCGGCCATAAATGACCGAGCTTCTGGGAACACCGCTGACTTACACTTCCAGCATTGAGCTTTTTGTGCAGAGGTTACGGCTATTGACCAAGGCGTGTCCCGCGCCACAAACCCTATCAGGTTTTAGACTGTTTGTTGCTCAGCCGCCAAGATATTCTTAGCGGCGTTAATATCACGATCATGGCGCGTGCCACACTGTGGACAGGTCCATTCGCGCACGTCTAGCGCGTGTTTTCCGTCGTCGTACCCGCAATTTGAACAGCGTTGCGAGGTTTTGTATGGCGATACCACCACAACCTGTTTACCATACCAGGCCGCCTTGTACTCAAGC
>NZ_BOLS01000025.1 GCF_016861785.1 Lacticaseibacillus mingshuiensis | reverse complement strand
CATGTTTAATTCTCCGACCAATTAAGGCCGAATCACCTACACATTTACGAAACTTTGTTCAGTTTTCAAAGGACGACTTGTCCAAAAGACAACTTTAACATCCTAACATTTTGCATCTTTCCTGTCAACGATAAGTTTTCAGTTGCGTGCTTGTGTCAGCTCCGTTATTGCCTCAACGACGCTATTTATATTATCAGGCAGACCGCGTCCCGTCAACATTTTTCCACATTATTTGGCATTTGCGAACACTATCTGTCAAGGAAAATGGAACGTTTGGTTTCTTGAGATATTTTCGCGAAAATCCGCCGACAGCCGCATCGTATCGTGCGGAACTTTTCTAATGAAAAAAGCACCCCGAGTCGGAGTGCTTTGATCTAGATCATGGACGCAACGTCGGAAAAAGCAGAACGTCGCGAATTGAAGCCGCATCAGTCAGCAACATGACGAGCCGGTCGATACCAATGCCCAGGCCCCCAGTTGGCGGCATCCCATACTCCAATGCCTCGATAAAGTCTTCATCGATACCCTGCGCCTCGTCGTTTCCTTGCGTCTTTTCAGCTGCTTGGGCTTCAAACCGCGCGCGCTGATCGATAGGATCATTAAGCTCGGTAAAAGCATTGGCGTATTCGTTGCCGTGCATGAAGAGTTCAAAACGGTCCACAAAGCGCGGATCCTTTTGACTCTTCTTGGCAAGCGGTGAGATCTCGATTGGATGGCCGTAAATGAAGGTCGGCTGCGTCAAGGTCTCCTCGACAAACTCCTCGAAGAACGCATTGATGATATGGCCGGTCTTCCAATAAGACTCATAATGAACGCCATGAGCATCTGCGACCTTTTTCGCCTCGTCATCGCTCATTGGCTGCCAAAAATCAACGCCGGTCTTGGCCTTGATCGCGTCGACCATATGCACCCGCTGGAACGGGGCATCGAGATCGATCGCCTGACCTTGGTAAGTCACCTTACCCGTACCGAGGACCTTTTGCGCGGCGTAGCGGAAAATACCTTCCGTTTCGTCCATCACATCGGTCAGATCCCAGTAGGCGGCATATGTCTCAAGCTCGGTGAATTCTGGGTTATGTTTCGTGTCGATGCCTTCGTTGCGGAAGACACGCCCAATTTCATACACGCGTTCCATCCCACCGACGATGAGCCGCTTGAGATGAAGCTCCAATGCGATGCGTAGATAAAGGTCAATGTCCAGCGCGTTATGATGCGTAATGAACGGCCGCGCGCTGGCGCCACCTGCTTGGTTATGCAGTACTGGCGTTTCAACTTCGAGAAAATCATGGCCGTCCAGATATTCACGCACCGCGCTAATAATGCGGCTGCGCTTAACGAAGCGGTCGTAGCTTTCCTCATTCGAGATCAGATCCAAATAGCGCTGGCGATAGATCTGTTCAACATTCGTGAGCCCATGATACTTATCCGGCAACGGGCGCAATGCCTTGGTCAAAAAAGTCAGGTGCGTGGCCCGCACCGTCAGCTCACCTGCATCTGTTTTCATCATGTCGCCATCGATGCCGAGAAAATCACCGATGTCCGCTTGCTTAAACAGCTTGTAGTTCTCCTCGCCGACCACATCTTTGCGGACGTAGATCTGAATCTTGCCTGAGCGATCACGCAGATCGGCAAAGCCGACCTTGCCTTTCCCGCGTTTGGACATCATGCGCCCCGCGATCACCGTCTCCGGTGCCGCTGCCCCCAGTGCCTCTTTGTCCTCACCATCAAACTTGGTGTGGAGCTCAGCCGCCAAGTCCGTGCGGTCAAAGCGATGCCCAAATGGATCGATACCCGCTTCGCGTAAGTTATCCATTTTCTGGCGACGCGCGAGCATCTGATCGTTCAATTCTGCTTGTTCCTTTGCCAACGTGAACCCTCCGTTTCAGTTTCCTTTTTTGATAATGACGACTTCCCGTGGAAAAAGCAAGCGTCACCGGTATTTAGCGCTGTGTTTCCGCCTCGCGTTGCTCAGTTTCTTCAATAAAGCGGTCAAAAATATCGTCGACTTCTTGCTCTGTGTTCACGCTCATCGCGGCTGCTTTGGTGCGCGCGGCGTGCGGCACACCTTTCAGATAGTAAGCCGCCTGCGCACGAAATTCGGGTACGCCGATCTTTTCACCCTTTAGTTCAACGAGCCGATGCAGCTGCAATTTGGCCGTTTCGATTTTTTCACGTGGCGTCGGCTCCGGCTGAAGTTCACCCGTGCGAAGGTAGGCCTCGACTTGTGTCAACAGCCAGGGATTGCCCAGTGCGGCGCGGCCGATCATGACCGCATCCGCCCCAACTTCATCGATCATTCGCTTGGCGTCTTGCGGTGTCCGAACATCCCCGTTGCCCATGAACGGAATGGTCAGCTGCGAGGCCACCTCATGTAAAATATTCCAGTCGGCATGCCCGGTATACAATTGCTTACGGGTACGGCCGTGCATTGCCAGCGCACTGGCACCAGCACGTTCGGCAGCAAGAGCGTTTTCGACGGCCAAAATATGATCTTGGTCCCACCCTGTCCGCATTTTCACCGTCACCGGTTTATGCACCGCATCGACGACCGCCGCGACCATTTCGTAGACCTTGTTTGGATCCAGCAACCAATGTGCGCCAGCGTCCGTCTTGGTAACCTTGGGTACGGGGCAGCCCATGTTGATGTCAATGATATCCGCGGCCGTGTTTTGATCGATGAACTTCGCCGCGTTGACCAACGTCTCCTTAGTCCCGCCGAAGATCTGAATGGAGATCGGGTGTTCCCGCGGATCGACAAACAGCATGCTGAGCGTCTTTTGGTTGTGATACATGATGCCGCGGTCCGAGATCATCTCACACACCACGAGGCCTGCGCCAAACTCCTTACACGTCACGCGAAAGGCCGCATTTGAGATTCCGGCCATTGGGGCAACGACCACACGATTAGGAATGGTCACATCGCCAATCTGCCAACTTTGATCTGTTGTCATTTTTCTTCCTCCTGAGTCATCAATGCCGTTAATTCCGCTTCCGAATACTGGTAATGGGCCCCACAGAATTTGCAGACCGCTTCAGCGCCGTGGTCTTCATCGATCATCTGCTGCAGATCCTTGTGCGCCAAGGTCGCGAGGACTTCGGCAAAATGGGCCTTGCTGCAGGTGCACTGAAACGCGACCGGTTGGGTGTTCAGCACCTTGAGTGGCCGGGTGCCCAGCGTCCGCGCGGCGATCTGTTCTGGCGTCAGGCCCGCCTTGAGCATTTCCGACACCAGCGGCAACGTCTTGATCGTGGTCACGACCTCATCTAGTGCCGCATCCGTCGCATCGGGCAACGCCTCGACCAAAAATCCGCCGGCGTGGCCGATGGTCTCATCCCCGTTGACAAAGACAGACAGCCCGACCGCCGAAGGTATCTGTTCAGATTGGGTCAGATAGTAGGCAAAATCGTCCCCGAGCTCGCCCGAAACTAAGGCGACCTGACCCGTAAATGGATCGCCGACCCCAATGCTCTTGGTCACGACCAGCAAGCCGTTTTTCCCGACGGCCTGGCCCACATCGATCTTCCCAACCAAATTGAGGGGCAGATCGACATGCGGGTTTTCAATGTAGCCACGCACATTGCCATTTGCCTCGCCATCTGCCACGATCGCGCCGGCCGGGCCATCGCCTTTGATGCGGATCGTCAGGAGGTCATCGTCATCTTTGAGTCCGGCTGCACTCAGCAGCGCCGTCGCGACCAGCGTCCGCCCTAATGCGGCTGAGCTGGCCGGCCAGGTGCCGTGCCGCCGTTGCGCTTCCGCCACGGTCTGCGTCGCATCGACGGCGAACACCCGGAAAAAGCCGTCCTCCGAAACTGCCGTGATCAATTTATCTGCCATTTCTTTTGCCTCATTTCTTGCATTAAACGCCAATTATCATACCAGAAACTGTGCGCCGCGCCAAACCGGGGGCAACATCGCGGCCACAACTCCCGAAGCAGCGCATGGGACCCTAACTCAAAGAAACAGCCAAGTCAGTTCACCAAGTGCATTCAGGATAGCAAAAAAGCCAGCAAACTGCTGGCCTTTTTGTCGTCAAAAATTATTCTGGATCATGCGAGGCGTCGTCATCAGATGAAGTGCCATCGCCGGATGGCTGATCCCCTTTAACCGCGTTGAGGTAACCGCCATCAGAGGCACTGCCATCATCTGGCGTAGACGCGTCATCCGCATTTGTTGCAGTATCGACGTCATCGCTATCGGCGGTGTCGTCCGGTGAAAGAATGTCGTGATTTTCGCCGTCAGCATTTTCAGCCGCCTGCTTCTTGGCATCCTTTTTCTCCAAGGCCTTCTTTGCTTCCTCGTAGGTTGCGGCCTTTTCGCTAGGAAACTGATCCTTGTCCTTTTCTGGCATCTTGCCATCATTAAACAGGGACAGAATCTCCGCTTCGTCCAGCGTTTCGTATTTCAGCAACGCTTCGGCGATCAGCTTATGCTGTTCACGGTGACTCTCGATGATCTGGCGCGCTTGTTCGTGTGCTTCGTCGATGATGCGGCGGACCTCGTCATCGATCGCCGTTGCGGTATCCTGCGAGTACGCAGGCATCTGGCCATATTCGGCACCGACGAATGGGCCTTGACCTTGACGTTCCAAGGTCACAGTGCCGATGCGCTTGGACATCCCATACTGGGTGACCATACTACGCGCCAATTGTGTCGCTTGCTCAAAATCGTTAGACGCACCAGTTGCTTCAACACCGAAGACGATTTCTTCAGCAGTCCGCCCACCCATCAGGCCGGCGATCTGCTCCATCATTTCCTTCTTGGTCAACATGAACTGGTCTTCTTTTGGCAAGGTGATCGCATAACCGCCTGCGCGGCCGCGCGGAATGATCGTGACCTTGCGCACCACACGCGAGTCAGACAGGACCAACCCGATGATCGCATGACCTGCCTCATGGAAGGCCACCACATTGCGTTCCTTAGCTGGAATCGCACGGTCCTTCTTGGCAGGGCCGGCGATCACACGATCTTCAGCTTCATCGATATCGGCGGCGTCGATCTTGTCTTTACCGCGGCGCGCCGCGACCAAAGCCGCTTCGTTCAGCAAGTTTTC
The DNA here is from genome assembly GCF_016861785.1 of Lacticaseibacillus mingshuiensis. Lineage (GTDB taxonomy): Bacteria > Bacillota > Bacilli > Lactobacillales > Lactobacillaceae > Lacticaseibacillus > Lacticaseibacillus mingshuiensis. The sequence continues at coordinate 18,376 of NZ_BOLS01000025.1, read as the reverse complement.
AAGATCCGCCCCGACAAAGCCAGGGGTCTGTTGGGCGATCACTTTCAGGTCAACGTCGTCTGCCAATGGCTTGTTCTTTGCGTGGACCTTCAGAATCGCTTCACGGCCCTTCACGTCAGGCTGACCGACCAAGATCTTTCGGTCAAATCGGCCCGGCCGAAGCAACGCGGGATCAAGGACATCGGAACGGTTGGTCGCCGCCATCACGATGACGCCTTCGTTACCCGTGAACCCGTCCATCTCAACAAGCAACTGGTTCAGAGTCTGTTCGCGTTCATCATGGCCGCCGCCCATGCCGGCGCCACGTTGACGGCCGACCGCATCGATCTCATCGATAAAGATGATCGCTGGCGCATTTTTCTTCGCGTTGTCAAACAGATCGCGGACCCGGGAAGCCCCGACCCCGACGAACATTTCAACAAAGTCCGACCCAGAGATCGAGAAGAACGGGACACCGGCTTCACCAGCGACCGCCTTGGCCAGCAATGTTTTACCAGTACCTGGCGGGCCCTCGAGCAAGACCCCAGCCGGAATGCGGGCGCCCAACTTCGAGAACTTACGCGGATCTTTCAGGAACTCGACGATCTCAACCAGTTCCTGTTTTTCTTCTTCGGCCCCGGCAACATCGGAGAAGCGGACCTTGTTGGCCTTCTTATCCGCCTGCTTGGCCCGGCTCTTGCCGAAGTTCATCACCCGCCCGTTGCCGCCGCCACCTTGGCCTGCCTGGTTCATCATGACGTAGAAGAAGATCATGATGGCGACCATCGGCAAAATGGTGATCAGAATCGTCAGCCAAGTGCCCGATTGTGACTCGGTAAGGGTATTCGTCTTGACGTCATTTTCGCTGGCTTCTTTTTGAATCGTCGCCAGAGTGGTGTCATTCGTTGGAATGTACACCGAAAACGACTTGGTGGTCGTGGTCTGCGACCCAAAAAGGCTCAGCGAGTTATTACTGCTGCTCGACTTCTTGGCTTCGCGGTATTCACCGGTCACCTTGTAGACGCCGCCAGACGGTTGCATTTCGAAGGATTTGATCTTGTTATCCTTCAACTCCGTCAGAAATTGGCTGGTCTGCAGTGTTTCTGTTGAGGTGCCATTGCTGCCGCGCAGGTACCAGGCAAACCCTGAGACCAATATGACGAACATGATCACATAGGTCAGGGTGCTGCCGAACAGCCCGTTTTGTTTTTTATTCATGCATAACCTCCAGCAACATTGATCGCCGCCGATGCGGCTTTAATGGGTTCATGATACACCAGTCGGGGCGTATCCGCTTATTCTTCTGCTTGGTACACCGCCGGCTTGAGCACCCCGATGTATGGCAGGTTGCGATATTTTTCCGCATAATCGAGCCCGTAGCCGACCACGAACTCATTCGGCACGGTGGTCCCGACATAATCCGCATGCACATCGACCACCCGACCCTCGGGCTTGTCCATCAACGCGCAGATCTTGATCGAGCGCGCATTGCGTGTGTTGAACAGCTTCTTCAGGTAAAAAAGGGTACGGCCGGTATCGACGATATCCTCGACGATCAACAGATCACGCCCAGAGACACTGGTGTCAAGATCCTTTAAGATCTTAACTTCACCACTGGATTCGGTGGCGTTGCCGTAACTCGAGACGTCCATGAAGTCGATCTCCATGTAATCGTCCACCGCCCGGACCAAGTCGGTCATGAACATGATCGCGCCTTTCAAGATGCAGATCACCAACGGATTTTTTCCTGCGTAATCCGCTTTGATCTGGTCTGCCAATCGCGCCGTGATCGCGTCGATGTCTTCTTTGGAATACAAAACTCTCAGAATATCGTCATTCATCATCCTGCCCTCGCTTCGCCTGCTTTGGTCGAAATGCTACTACATAAGAAAGTATATCAGTTAGCGGGCGTTGAAACAATTGACGAGCCGGGCTTTCCTGCACCCAAAATACCGTTTGGCCCTGTGTCGCCAGCAAGCACCCGGCGCGTTTTCGCGCTGGGACCTTTTGATCGATGAAAAACCGTCGCAGTAATTGGTGATGGCCATTAGGCAGGGCCACCTGATCCCCGGGGCGCCGGGTCCTGATCGTCACCGGGCCAGCAGGGGCAGGCGCCCAGCTGACCGCATCCGCCGGCACAGCCGAAAAGAGGCCGATCTCCCCCGCCGGAACCGCATGCCAGCGGTCATCCGGCATCAAGACAAGGTCCGGCACGACCGCGATCGGTTTGTTCACACTGTCACGCACCAACTGCCCATACTCGACCAGCAGCAGCTGGCCGCCGGCAATCAGGAACTGATGGCTACCGCCATGTTGCAGGGCGGCCAAGAGCTGCTGCTGCTGACGACTTGCAACCACCAGGTCCCACTGATCGAGCTGGGCCGTCAGCAACAGCTGCTGGACATTGGCTGGCTCGCTCAGAAGCGGTCGCCAATCCACCCCATTTGTGATCTGAAGTGGTGCGAGCATCGCCGCGGCCTGGCGCGACGCCAGCGTCAGCGCCCCGTCCAGTGTTTCGCTGAAATGTTGCCCATGCGCCGTGATCTGCGGAAAAAGCGTAGTCAGCCTGGGAATGACATCTTGCCGCAACGCGTTGCGCGGCACGGCTTGATCTTCATTACTTTCGTCTTCACAAAATGGCACGTGATGATTGGCTGCATAGTCGCGAAGGGTCTGTTTCGCCACACCCAATAACGGACGTAAAAGCGCCACCCCATCGCGCTCGGTGCGAGGTTTCATCGCGCGTACAGCCCCGAGGTTCCCAGATCGGCCCAGTTGAAGTAGCATCGTCTCCAATTGATCGTCGCGGTGCTGCGCCAATACCAGGAACTTGGCCTGGTGCATCGCCGCCGCCTTGGTCAAAAACGCATAGCGCGCCTCTCGTGCCGCAGCCTCGCTTGCATGTTGCGGATGCGCCGCAACGGGCCAGCTACCGGCGACAAACGAGACGCCTAGCTGGGCAGCATAGGTGGCAACGACTTGCTGCTCATGCTGACTCGTTGGCCGAAGCTGATGATCGAACTGGGCCGCCACCAATTTCAACGGTGTCCTGGCCCGTGCCAGCATCGTCAGCAAGACCATCGAATCCACCCCACCGGAAACGGCAACGACTAGTGTCGCATGAGGTGGCACCTGTAACTTCATCAACGCACGATCGATGCTAAACACGGCTGGCTCCTTTCGCAATGTAGGTCCCACTTTACCATGCTGAAAACGGGAAAACGTGAGGCTAAAGTCTGATTGTGGCACGCTGTCACATCGGCCATGAGATGCAAAAAGACGCGGAAAACTCAGCGTTTCCCGCGTCTTTATCAGCTGCGCCGACCGCCACGGCCGCCGCGCTTGCCTTCTGTGTTGCGACGAAGACTGCTGAGCCGTTCTTCGCTTTCTTTGAGATAGCCCGACATCAAGGAGTCAAAATCATCCTTCCCGCCGACCGGTTTGCGTGGGGCACGACTGCCACCACCGTTGTTGAACTCACGTCGCGGCTTTTGAAAATGATCCCCGCTCGGCCGATTGGAACTCGGTCGACTGGTATGCTCTGCTTGCGGCTTATCGACCGCTTTGCGAATCGACAGCCCAACTTTGCCATCCTTGATCGACATGACTTTGACAGTGACCACATCGCCGACCTTCAAAACGTCGTGGATATCCTTGACATATTCATCTGAGACTTCACTGATGTGGACGAGACCTGTCTGACCTTCTCCCAGATCGACAAAGGCGCCAAAATTCGTGATGCCAGTGACCTTGCCAGAAACTTTTGCGCCAACTTCAACTGCCATAGAAAAAGTGTTCCTCCTAGTGAATTGTGTCTTTCAGTATAGCACTTAGACCGATTTTCGCCTAGCGAATCAATGACCCGTGGTGACCATCCCGCCGTTAGTCAATCCGGGCAAGGTGAAAACGACCTCGCCTTGTTTCGAGACCAAATACTTCTGGCGGACCAACTTGGCAAGATAGTCCTCGTTCTTGAGCTGATCCACTTGAACCTTGAGTGCTGCGGTGGTTGCTTTGTGGGTGGCAAGGTCGCGCTTTGCGTGCGTGACCTGGGCTGTGCTTTCAGACAATGCCTGATGACTGGACGAAAGCGCGACGGCCCCGCCGCCGCAGATCGCGAGCAAAAGCGTCCCTAAGACCACCACGCGCCTTTGATGGACGCGATGCCGGCGTTTATCTGGTTGGCTTTTGACCGGCGTCTGTGATGGCTGACTCGTTTTGCCGGTAAATGGCTTGATCTTTGCCTGTTGCATAACCCTTCCCCCTTTCGCTTCACTTCATTAAGGCCAGTATAGCAAAATAGCAGCCGTCAGGTGTTACATTTTAATAACTTTCTTTATAGGTCTCGCTGACGATCTCGTACAAGCCATCAGCATCTTCTTTTTTCGTCGTCTCCGTCAGGGCAAGCACCTTCACCGTTAAGGTCTTGTTGCCAAAATTGATCACCAGCTGATCGCCAAGGTTGACGTCAGTGCTGGACTTGGCGATCTTGCCATTGATCGTGATTCGTTGCTTGTCCGCGATCTCTTTGGCGACAGTGCGCCGTTTAATGATCCGGGAAACTTTCAGATATTTATCAAGTCGCATACGTTTTCTCCTTTATGAATGACGCTGAAGCCAGCGGAGATAATGACGGCCAAAAGGCAAACTCATCACCTCGCGCGGGGTCAGCAGATGACACACAGTGGCCGCGGCCACAAAGACCAAGACGCCAAGCAGGGCCCCGCCCAGTCCAACAAGGCCAGCTGTCAGGCGGCCGGTCAGGGGCACGAGCAGGCCGGCGAAATGGACGACCAGCACCATACACCCAACGCTTGCAGCCAACTTCCACCCAAACCCCCGGCGCCGCTCCGGTAGCCAGGTCGCCGGAACCTGTACATAGATCAGATCCAGCATCAGACCCAGCGCCAGCACAGTGGCTGCGGCCGCGCCGGTCGTCCCAAAGCGCTGCGTCAACGGTGTGTTCAGCACAATTTTGACCACAAAGCCGGCCACGAGCGCCCAGGCGGTCCCGCGAATCCGTCCTGCACTTTGCAGCAAGGCGCTGTACGCATTGATCAGGCCCACCAACGCGATGCTGACCACATAAAACTGCAGCGCGACGGTACCGGCCGCATCGCCGAATAGCAACCAATTGATCGCCGGCATCAGCACGACCAGCCCGGCCGCCGCGGCGACGCTGATCGCAGCCGACAAATGGACGAGCTGACCCGCCACCTGACGAAATGCAGCGAGGCGCCGCTGACTGAGGGCGGCGGTCAATTTTGGCATCAGGGTCGCCGACAGCGCCGTCGCCACCACAAGGCCCAATTGAACCAAGGGCTGACCGCGATCATACACCCCTTTGAGGACCTTGGCCATGGGCAGGAGCACACCGCTTGCTGTCAGAGCCTTGGTCACGGTGAAGCTGTCGATCAGCTGCAAAATGATCAGCAGGGCCGCAAATAAGGCGATCGACCCACCTTCCGTGATGAACCGCCGAGCGAGCTGACCATACGCACGCCAGCCCGGCCATGCAAAATGCATCCCGCGCTGGCTCCGCGTCCAAGGCCGCCACAAAGACAAGATCGCAGCCGCCCCGCCGAAAAATGCGCCGCTCATTGCCACGGCGCCCATTTGGTAAACGGTCCAGTGCACCCGCAGCGCCCACCACGCGGCAAAAAGAATCACGGCCACACGCACGACCTGTTCAAAGACCTGGCTGATCGCCGTTTTGGTCATGTCGAAGGTGCCCTGGAAGTAACCCCGCGCCGTGGCGAGCAGCGGCATGGTCAAAAACATGAAGCCGACGACCTGAATCAACACCGCTAGCTCTCGGTCGCCCATCCAACCGGCGATCGTGTCCGCAAAGACCTGCATGGCCAAAAAAATCAGCCAGGATAACCACGTCAGCAGTACCAGCGAGCGATGTGCGACCGCGTGTTTTGCCAGCGGGTCCTTTGCTTCGGCGACCAATTTTGAGATGAATACCGGGTAGCCCGACAAGGCAAACGTCATCCCGATGCCGTAAAGCGGATAGACCTGTTGATACACGTAAAAGCCGGTGTCGCCAACCAGGTTTTGGAGCGGCACACGATACAAGGCACTCAAGATCTTGGCAATCAAAGAGGCCAGCGACAAGATCCACGCACCTTGGGCCACGGCATGTGCCGCTTTATTTTGCGTTGTTGGCATATGAGCGCCTCCTTGGTGGGCGAGTCGAGTGAGCAACTAAGCGGGGCCGCACGAGGTAAGCAACCGTGCTGAACTGGCCAGCGTGCCTAGCCCCACCGTTACTCGTCGCTGGTTGCCGGATCTGGGCTCTTTGCGCCTGCGACCGCCGCTGCCAGGGCCTGCAAGAAATTGGTCAGCTCTGGGAGCCATTCAGCCGGCGTGCTTTTTGGCGGCAGGACCAACATCACCGTCATTTTGCCCTCATCCAGCGCGACCCGCGCCTTGAGCTGCGTTGCGGTCAGCACTTTGAAAATAGGTTCACCCTGCATCAGCAAGGTTGCCTTTGGCCCGAGAATGATCGCGAGCTGGCTGCCGGTTTGGCTGACCTTTTCAACCAGGGCCTGATCAGCAAAGCGCTTCAGATGCGCGATCTTCAGCAAATTCGCAACTGACGCCGGATAATCGCCGAACCGGTCGATCAGATCACCGGTGAGCTCCTGTTCCTGCGCATCATTTTCCGTTTCGCGGACGCGCTTATACAGCTCGATCTTCTGGCGCGAGTCACTGACATAATCATCCGGCAAATAGGCTTCGATGTCGAGGTCGATCTCGGCGTCGGTCTTCGCTTGGACCTTCGTGCCGCGCTTCTTGGCCACCGCGTCATTGAGCATCTGGGTGTAAAGGTCATACCCGACCGCATCGATGAAGCCGTGCTGCGACGTCCCCAGCAGATTCCCGGCGCCGCGAATCGACAAGTCGCGCATTGCGATCTTAAAGCCGCTGCCCAGCTCTGTGAAATCCTTGATCGCCTGCAGCCGTTTTTCTGCCTCTTCGTTGAGCACCGCATTTTGCCGATACATAAAATAGGCATACGCAATGCGACTTGAGCGGCCGATGCGTCCACGCAACTGATAGAGCTGCGCAAGACCATAATGATCCGCATCTTCGATGATCAGCGTATTCACATTTGGCATGTCCACGCCCGTTTCGATAATTGTCGTGGTGACCAGAATATCGTAGTCGCCATGCAAGAAGTCGTAAATGACCCCTTCCAGCTGATTTTCCGTCATCTGGCCATGGGCATACGCGATCGAGGCCTCGGGCACCAGGGCCTGCAGCTGCGCCACGGTCCGCTCAATATCCGCGACCCGATTGTGCAGGTAAAAGACTTGGCCGCCGCGCGCCATTTCCCGCTCGATCGCCTCGCGCATCGCCCCGGCGTTTTGTTCCATCACAAACGTCTGAATCGGGAAGCGGTTGGTCGGCGGCGTTTCGATCACCGACAGATCGCGAACGCCCAGCATCGACATGTTCAGCGTCCGGGGAATCGGCGTCGCAGTCAGCGTCAGCACATCCACATTGGCTTTCAGCGCCTTGAGCTTTTCCTTGTGCTTGACGCCAAAGCGTTGCTCCTCATCGACGATCAACAGGCCAAGGTCGTGGTAATGCACATCCTTTGAGAGCAGGCGGTGCGTGCCCACCACAATATCAACGGTGCCATCCGCCAATGCCTGAATGGTCTCCTTGCTTTGCTTGGCCGTGCGAAAACGCGACAGCATCGCAATGTTCACTGGAAAATCGCTGAAGCGGTCCACCATCGTATCGTAATGCTGCTGGGCCAAGATCGTGGTCGGCACCAACAGCGCGACCTGCTTGCCGTTTTCCACCGCCTTGAACGCAGCCCGTAGCGCGACTTCCGTTTTGCCGAACCCGACATCCCCGACCAGTAGCCGGTCCATCGGCTTGGGTTTTTCCATGTCGTGCTTGATCTCTTTGATCGAACGCAGCTGATCGGGCGTTTCCGGATACGCAAACTCTTCATCGAATTGATGCTGCAGCGCATCATCCGGCCCAAAAGCGAATCCCGGTTCAGCCTCTCGTTTGGCGTAAAGTTTCACCAAGTCATCGGCGATGTCGTCGATCTTCGCCTGCACCTTGCGCTTGGTCTTTTGCCAGTCACTGCCACCCAGCTTGTTGATGCGCGGCGCTTTGCCTTCGCCGCCGACGTATTTTTGCACGAGATGGAGCTGGCTCACCGGAATGAAGAGCTTGTCCCCGCCCGAATACAAAATGGTGATGTAATCCTGATGCCTGCCGTCGACTTCCAGCGTCTGCATGCCGACATACTGGCCGATCCCGTGATTGACATGGACCACGTAATCGCCTGGCGTCAGCTCAGTATAGGAGCGCAACCGCTCGGCATTGGCCAGCGTCTGGTGCCGGGCCTTTCGCTTGGGTTGGGCATTGAACAGCTCGTGTTCGGTGACCACCACCCATTTTGAATCCGGCCACTCGAATCCGCTGGCCAGATTGCCTTGGACGAGTTGCAGGGTCCCAGGCAAAATGTCCGTCGCCGGCGAGATCACATTGTCGATCTCAAAATCCCGCAGCGTCTGACTGAACTTAGCCAAGCGATGCGCCGATTTTAATAAGAAGACAACCGTCATTTTCTGTTTCCGCCAGCGGTCCGCCTCGGTTTTCAGCAGCGGCATCTGACTGAAAAATTGGGGCACGTTGCGACTCGTGACATTGGTCAGACTGCTCAAGCGCAGGCTGCCCATCCCTTTTTGAAAAAGATTCAGGAACAAATGGGCATGTGTGCCTGTCCGCTCGATCTCCTGAACCGGCTCATTTGGTAGTGGGGCTGCCACCCGCCCGCCTTCCTGCAAACTCGCGGTCCAATCGAGGGTCTCTTGCAGCAGATTGACGTCGCTATCCAAAATGCGTGAATACTCATCATAGATCACCAAGGCGGCAGGCTGAATATAGTCAGTCAGATGTGTCGCCTGTGGATAGAGAACCGGCATATACAACATCAATTGATCGACCCGTTCGCCCAGCCGCAGCAGATCTGCCACCGCAAGCACGCCATCGGTCAACGCTTGCTTGGCCTCTTTGGTGTCGGCCTTAGCCTTCGCCGCCATGCCAGCTTTTTGCAGCCGCGCGCCGGCTTCTTGGAGTGTCTTGTCATCCGCGATCAGATCCGTTGCCGGCACAATGTCGATCGCATCCAAATTGGCGAGTGACCGCTGCGTGCCCATGTCAAAGCTGCGAATCGAATCGACTTCCGTATCAAAAAGCTCGATGCGCACCGGATCATCCTGATCCAATGGGTAAATATCAATGATGCCCCCGCGAATCGCAAACTGGCCCGGCGCCGCCACCAGTGCGTCCCGCCGGTAGCCCATGGCACTGAGCGTCTTCGCCAATGCCTCGGGTTGAATCTCCGTGTCCGCGTCGATGTGCAGCGTTGCTTCCTGCCAGCTGGCTTTTGGCACCAGCAGTCGCTTGAGCCCGGCCAGACTCGTCACCACGATGCCGGGCTGCCCAGCCGTCAGCCAGTTCAGCGTCGCAATGCGCTGACTGACCGTGTCTGGTGAGCTCACCGCCGCCTCTGCCGCCAGCACATCCTCGACCGGAAATGGCCACACCAAGTCGTCGCCGACCAGGTCTGTGAGGTCTGCGACTAATTCGTCAGCATGAAACCGATTGTTCTCGATCACCAACAACTGCTGGCCAGTCGTTTGAAGCGTCGCCGCCAAAAACACCGTCTTGGCCGAGCCACCGAGACCTGTCACCAAGTGCCGACCGCTCGCAAGCTTTGGCCACAAGCCGCGCAGCGGTGCGGCCGCTTGCATCATTTGAATAAGATCCATTCTTCACCATTTTTCTCTGGCTTCGCGTCACTTCTATCTTGCCGCATCACCGGCCACGCTATCTTGCACTTTATAATAGAAGAAACACGTTTAACAAAAATTTAGTTGTATCGATTCATCAAGCTTGCAAAGTCTGTGCCACCGATCCAGTCGACCAGGGCATCCCCGGCCTTGGCCATCCCGTTTTGCACCTCGATCACCTGGTCGCCCTTGAATGGCGTCAACACCCAGTCGACCACTTTTTGTTTTTGCGGATGCTGAATGCCGATCTTGAGGCGGAAAAAGTCCTGCGTCCCCAGCACATTAATGATCGACTTGATACCGTTGTGACCACCTGCGGAGCCGCGCTGACGCAGCCGGACCCGACCGATCGTCATATCCATGTCATCTTGGACGATCATGATCTCATCCAGGTCGAATTGGTAAAAGGCCTTGAGCTGGCCCACCGCGCGTCCCGAATCGTTCATGAACGTCAAAGGCTTCACGAGCATCACCTTTTCGCCGTCAATGACCCCGGTGCCCGTCATCGCGTCAAATTCATGTTTTCTGAGGGTAATGCCAAGCCGAGCTGCCAACGCGTCTACGGTCATGTACCCCACATTATGTTTCGTTCTTGCATATTGGCTTCCCGGATTGCCGAGACCCACGATCATCTTCATGACTATTTCCCCCTGTATACGCAAAAAGGCTGGAAAGTGCTCCTTCCAGTTTGCCGGTTTTCATTATAGCACGCCATATCGCGCCGGTCAGCGAAAGGCACCGTTGCGTCTCGTCGCTCAGGAAAAATAGCTTGCAAATGCCCTTCTATCAGCTGTGTCACGTCCGTCAGTGGGCACTGATCGCTGTGTGATTCAAAAATCACACAGTTCTCGCCAAATTTTTAATACAGCTTGTGCATCGAGTAACATGGTTGCTGTTTAATGACGCCTGTTTGCCGTCAAAACTGAAATGAAAGCGTCTGGCAAGAAGATGTAACACGTTGTTGAAATCGGTTTCTCTGTTGCTTAGATTTTGGTGAAACGCTTCACAGAAAGCCGGCATCACGGCGTTTATCAAAATGTAAAATAAACGCAAAGCCAGCGAAAATAGGCGTGAAAAGACGCGCGCACAATCTGCTTTGTGGTATACTGCTAAGTGAATTGCATAACTGCAAATAAGAAAGGATGATATCACCGTGGCAAAAGGAATCAAAGACCACCAGAAGGTACTTCTGGTCGGCGACGGCGCTGTAGGCTCCAGCTTTGCATATGCACTTGTTTTGCAGGGCATCGCTCAGGAAATCGGCATTGTCGATATTTTCAAAGATAAGACTAAGGGTGACGCGATCGATTTGAGCAACGCGCTCCCATACACTTCGCCAAAGACGATCTATTCTGCAGAATACTCCGACGCAAAGGATGCAGACGTTGTTGTCATTACCGCTGGCGCCCCACAGAAGCCAGGCGAGACCCGTCTTGACCTCGTTAACAAGAACCTCAAGATCTTGAAGTCCATTGTTGACCCGATCGTTGAGAGTGGTTTCAATGGGATCTTCGTCGTTGCAGCCAACCCTGTTGACATTTTGACCTATGCGACATGGAAGCTTTCTGGTTTCCCGAAGAACCGTGTCATCGGTTCCGGTACTTCTTTGGACACCGCCCGCTTCCGTCAGTCCATCGCTGAGATGGTCGGCGTTGATGCGCGTTCCGTCCATGCTTACATCATGGGTGAACACGGCGACACCGAATTCCCTGTATGGTCCCATGCCAACATCGGTGGTATCAAGATCTCCGAATGGGTCAAGGAACATCCAGAAATCGATGAGAGCAAGCTTGTTGACATGTTCGAAAACGTCCGTGACGCTGCTTACGAGATCATCAAGCTGAAGGGCGCGACCTTCTACGGTATCGCAACTGCCCTGGCCCGCATTGTTCAGGCCATCCTTGACGATGAAAATGCTGTTCTGCCGCTGTCTGTTTACATGGACGGCCAGTACGGTCAGCATGACATCTACATTGGCTCCCCTGCTGTGATCAACCGCAACGGGATCCAAAACATTCTTGAGATTCCTCTGACTGACCATGAACAAGAATCCATGGACAAATCAGCGACCCAGCTCAAGAAGATCATTACCGACGCTTTCGCTAAGAACGACATCGAAACTCGTCAGTAATCTGGGTTTTCAAAAATCGCCTCACTGCTTCGGCAGCGGGGCGTTTTTTTGTGGCCACATCCCGAGAGTCCGCCTGGTCGTATGCGGTATCGGCACACCGATCATTTTTCACCTGTTTGTATTTTCCCCCACCGCTTTCGGCAAAATGTGCGCATAATAGACAGGGCGCTGGCGCCACATGAGAGAATGGCGAGAATTTGCGTTTTTTTCGTCGTGAACCGAGGCGGAATGCTTGCGCAACAGCTTGACTATGGTATCATAAAGGAAGATTAGAGATTTTTAATAATTACGTGGAAACGCACGATGGAGGTCCGCTTATGTTAATCAAGTCATTGGTGCTCAAAAAGGAATTCCTGACGACTGTCAAAGAGACCGTCACGCTCGAAGAAGCCCTGAAAGTCCTCGAAGACTCCGGCTTCCGCTGCGTGCCGATTCTCGACGAGAGCGGTCAGATCTTCCGTGGCAATATCTATAAGATGCACATTTATCGGCACAAGTCACAGGGCGGCGACATGAGCTTGCCGGTCACCTACCTGCTGAAAAACGCGACCAAGACGATCCCTGTCAATGCGCCGTTCTTCAAGGTCTTCTTCAACATCAAGGACCTGCCATACATCGCAGTGCTCGATGAAAATGCCAACTTCTACGGGATCTTGACCCACGCGAAGTTGCTGTCGATGCTGAGTGAAAGCTGGAATATCGACGTTGGCTCGTATGTGCTGACCGTGATGTCTACCGGCGAGCGCGGCGACCTGGCGACCATGAGCAAGATTCTCGCCAAGTACGTCTCGATCTCAGGGTGTTTGACCTTGGACGCCAAGCGCGACGAATTCGTGCGCCGCACCTTGTTCACCCTGCCAGCTGGCACTGACGAAAACACGCTGAACGAGATCGTCGCAAAACTTGAAAAGAAAAACTTCCGTGTCGTTGAGATCGATGACCTCCAATCCGGCCAACCGATTCGCGTGGATGAAGAACTTTAATTGCACTTTGCCTCGACTGCGGCCGGGGCTTTTTTTGACGAAAGCTTACAGTTCTCGCAACCGATTCTTAACTTGAACGTGCGATGATGACAGCATCTGGAGGAAAAATAGGATGAAAAAGATCGTCATCTGGTTGCGACTCTTATTGGTACTTGCCACCTTGCTCATCAGTGGCATCGTGGTCGGCTTTTACGCATTCGGGGTCGGGGCTTTTGCCATTGAACAATACCCCGTGCTTGGCTGGGTCTTTTGCGTCGGCGTCACACTGGCGTTTGCGAGTTTTTACGCCGTGATGATCACGGCCTGGCAATATTTGACCCAAGCGCTGGCTGGCTCAGTAATCTCAGACGCAAACACTGTCTCGGCTGCCCGCAATGCCCTAGCGCATGCAACACAGCACCTCGCGCAGGCTCTTTTTGCCCTGGTCGGTGGGGCGCTGATCGGCCTGCCGATGATCATCGCCCTGACCATTCAACAAGAGGCGCTGGCTGTTCTCTTCATCTATATTGGCGTGATCGGCCTACCGCTTTTGCTCGGGAGCCTGTTTTGGCTTCAGGGAAAAATAGGGGCGCGTGACTGACGGTTGGGCGTCCCACCATCCCGCGGGCCTGCGCACCCTGAATCAAAAAAACACCGAAGCGCTGGCCTCGGTGTGTGATCTTAGTCAATGTGTTGGGGCCGACAAGCGGCGCTATTTTTGGCCCATGACCTTGGCAAAATGAACGGCGCGGTCGATGGCGGCCATCACGACGGCCCCGATGATCATGATGATCACCTCAGAGGCAATCAGGGTCAGATAGGTCATGCCAAACGCGGCGGCGTTGAGATGGCCGGTGATCGCGATCTCGATGGCGATCAGTACCATCGTCAGCGACATGATCACGGTGTTCAGCGCCATTTTTTGCCAAAGCTTTGGCAGATGCGGCGCCAGCCATGCGACCAGCGCCAGTCCAATCAGACTCTGCGCACCGCCGAACAGGACGTCCAGCCAGTGCATCGGCGAAAAGATCGCGTTATAAAGCCCGACGCCGAGCACAACGCCCCAGAGATAGCGGCGGTCAAACACCACCAGATGATTGAGCATTTCTGAAATACGAAATTGAATCGCGCCGCTGGCCAGACTGAATGCGCCTGGCACCACAGATAAAACGACATAAAGTGCGGCCACGATCGCGTTGACCACCAATGTCAAAACTTTGCGCTGCATGAATAGACCTCCTAGTTTTTTTATGTGGGATGGATTTCGAACCACGAGTAATTAGTTTACCACCCGGGCCGCTGACCGACCAGCGCGTGCGGGCATTATTTCTGCAAACTGCCCGGTTTTGGTGTACGCTTAAGAGGTGCCACCCTATTTTAGTGACACCCACTTACCGCGACCGCGACTTGAACAATATTTTCAGTCTCGTTTGATAGGCTGGGCCCACGTGCGGCAATCGCCAGTGCGCGCCGTCCGTCTTTCGCGGAAAAACAATTATATAAGGAGTGACGTCTATGTCAGAAGCGATCGCATATCGCCTCAAACAGATCATGACGGCCGAGCACCTCAGCTTGACGCAGACCGCCAAATTGATCGGCATCTCACCATCGAGCATGCGTAAAGTGCTCAAAGATGCTGAAATGAGCCGACCGATCACATTTAAGATCAACCGTTTTATCGATGCACACCCAGTCCAATCCACCGCGGCGCACCAGTTCACTATCTTCCAGACTAATGCGGATGGAACCACCACCAAGGAGACCGAGACCGTCCCTGCGGCCACCCCGACCCGCCGGCCAAAACAAGCCGCTGCGAACGAGGCGAAAACAGAGACCACGAAGCCCGCTGCGGCGCAAGAAAAGCCCGAACCAAAACAGGCCCAGAACCAACCTGCGAAAAAGCAGGAAAACAAGCCGGCGACACGCAATGCGCAAAAGCCGACGCAACCAGCACCTAAAACAACCGCAGCGACCAAGTCCGAGCCACAAAAATCGCAGACAACCGGCCGCCGCACTATAGCCAAGCCAACTGCAGCCAAGAGCCAAAATCAAACACAAAACCAGCCGCAGACCAGAAGTCAACAACAGGCCCAAAAGCCGGCCCAGACTCAAAATCAGAATCAGACGCAAAAACAGAGCCCCGCGCAAAACCAAAATCAGAATCAGAGTCAGCAAAAAAATGCGACCCAACTGAATCGCCCAGCCCAGTCGACCCCGGCTACGCAAAACCGGCCGTCCGCCGCGTCACCAAAGCCGGCCACCTCGTCCGCCAGCCAAGCAGTCCAGCCCACAAAACAGGCCGCTGACAAGCAAGCACAGCCGACCCAAAATGCGGCGCCTGCTCCAAAGACACGTCGCAGTCGGCGTAGCTCACAAGAGACCGAGGCCAAGTCGACCCCGACGGCACAGACACAGACGCGCCGCAACACCACGAGTCACCCTGCCCCAAAGCATGCGCCAAATCCGGCCAGGCAACCTGCAGATGGCGAGCGCGCCGTGCCAGGCTTTGTCGATACCGGCGCCACAACGCGCAACAACGGGCGCAGCACCCAACCGCGTTCGACCACCGCGCAAAACGCGCAGGCCTCGCAGACTCAACAGCCCCAGAAGCCGGCTTCTGCACAACAATCCGCCGCCAACGCGACCAACCCAAGTGCACCTCAGTCCCAGACGCCGCGCACCGCAGCGACGGCCGCTACCCAATCCGTCGCACCAAAAACCACGGTGCAATCAACTCCGGCCAGTGCCGCCGCTTCAACGTCCTCGACCGTATCCGAAGCAACGCAGACCGCATCCGTTGCGCCGCGTTCAACAACGACCCCGGCCATCAATCAGGCCAAAACGCCTGTTGTGCAGCCTGCTTTGAGGAAGTTGCACGCGCCAAACGAACTGCAGATCTACATGGACGAGTCTTTTGCCAACGGAAATGACTACCAGCGCAGTATGTACGTTGGTGCGACGGTCACCGACCCAAGCAACCAGGCGGCGCTGCAGCACTTCAGCGACACCCTTTACCCATTCGGCTGGCAACCAGGCGATGAGGTCAAGGCCCGCGGGAAAAATCGTGACCAGATTCAAACCATGTTGCTGCACGCAAAACATGAGAGCGCACAGACTTTCTCAATCTATTCGCCGCTCAGTGACGCTGGCAATTTTGCCATGAGTTTTGGAATCATTTTCCCATATCTCGCCGCCTTACTGCGCATCCTTGGTCAGTACGACAACACGCCGGCCAAGGTGCACGTCACCTTGGATCAGCGCAGCGAGATTCATGACGACCAGCTCGGCCTGGCCGCCCGCATGATGCACGCCTATCTCAAAGCCCAAACTGGCAAGGATGTCATCTTTATGATGCGCACCACCGATTCGCGCAACGAATTGGGCGTTCAATACAGCGACTTCATCAGCCACGCCGCCATGACCTTTGGCACCGCCGGCCAGGACGTCTCTGTTTGCGGCATCAAGCGCCTCGATCCAGTCGGCAGTCGCCCCGGCGATCAGCTCGTGCTTTACGCCATGGTCGGCCTGCAGAAATACCTGCTCGACGACCGCCCGCAAGGCACCCAGCCGGCAAGCTACCAGAGCCCAATTTTGAACATTGCCGCTCAGCTTTTCCGTCTTGCGACTAAAGCGACGACGATGGCCAACGTGCCCGATGAGACCTTCACCCAGGCCAAATTGGTCGTGACTCAGCTCCTGCAGGTCGTCCCGTCTGCCATCAACGGCGCCATCAACAAGATGCCATTCCAGAACTGGTTCGACATCTGCTCCCGCGCGACCGGCATTCTGCACTACACCGACGAGACGTTGCCAAAGCTCAACCCCGATCCGGATACCCTCCAGATTGCAAACGATGCGTTGAACAACATCGCGACCCTGCTGGCGCGTTAAGCTTTTTGAAAAATAGTGCTCCGACGGTCCGTCATGTGCGGGCCGTTTTTGATTCGGCCGATCGCCCTCAGAATCAAAAAACCGGGCCCGCAAAATGCGTCCCGGTGCTACTGTCTATCGATGCATGAAAAATCAGCAGTATTGGCGGCCGTGGAAGTGAAGCCCGCCGCCTTACACCTGCCGAATCCCAACCGAGATCGCCAGTGCCTGATCCACCGCGATCATTTTTGCCTGCGACAACGTGGTCATCTTATCCTGCAGGCGCTGCTTGTCGATCGTCCGAATCTGTTCCAGCAAGACGACTGAATTGCGCTCGATTCCGTCGACGCCTTCCACCAGACCCACATGCGTCGGCATTTTCGGCTTGTCGATGCGCGACGTGATGGCCGCGACGATCACCGTGCGACTGTAATGATTGCCGACATTGTTTTGAATCACCAAGACGGGCCGACTGCCACCTTGTTCGGAGCCCACGACTGGCGAGAGGTCAGCAAAGTAGACATCGCCGCGTCGCACTTCCTCTTCTGCCATGTGCCGGGTCCTCTTTTCCTTCAGTTATCGAGCGCTGCCGCTTCGCTTTCGCACGCGTTGAACTCGCTACAGATCTCCTCGTTCAGCTCAGCCATTTCGCGGTAGCCGTTGATCAGGCGCGCCCGCATGATCGCATCCGCGTGACTCGCGACAAAATCGCGCACTAAATCATCGACAAACGCGTCGACCGCCATATCATGTGCCTGGCAATAGGCTTCGATCTGAGCATTAGTCGTCTCATCCCAATCGACATTGAGCGCCAATTTCGTCATGAGCGGATCCTCCCGAATTCATTTTCTTCATCTTAGCACATCCACCGCGTGCGTCAATTGAAAGGACTCGAAGGACGGCGGAAAGGAAGGAGGAAATCGTTTCGAAAATTTGGCTCATCAAACACGTCCGTACGCATTTAAAGGAAATTGCCATATTGTTATTTATTGTTGGCGCGTCCTCATTTATACAAGTCAATATTTTTATCTATTCGTTCTTTTAAAGCCGGAATCTCTGGTATACTAGTGCCACACAGTAGAGCGGTGATCCCTCAGGAGGAGATAATGCCAATGCAGTGAAACACTCTGCAAGCGCTGAGATCTTTGAGAAAAGAGGATCTTTGTCCCTGTGGCCCATTCGGTCATAGAGGCTCTCGCGTTCGCGTTGACCCTGGTATCCCTGCTTCGGCAGCTGCTAGGAGAAGGCCTGGGGTTGCTGATCATTTCGGCCGCCTGTATTCTGGCTTGGCGCGATCTTGCGAGAGTCTGGCATGTAAAGTAAGTCGCCAGACACAAAAAGCCGCTTCCCATTCCAAAAGTTAGCGGCTTTTTGTCGAATTAACCAGCGGGATCACCATACTGTGAGAGAGTTTACTCTCGAAGGCGCGGTTCGCTCCGCGCTCTTTTTGTCTGCTCTTGTATGATCATCATCTCTACAATTAGAGTAACATGGACGACCGTAATTGTCACCAGCATGTCGAGGAAGGTGAACTACTCGGCCATAAATGACCGAGCTTCTGGGAACACCGCTGACTTACACATCCAGCACTAAGCTTTTTGTGC
>NZ_BOLS01000024.1 GCF_016861785.1 Lacticaseibacillus mingshuiensis | reverse complement strand
CGCCACAACTTCTATTTGATAACGGCCTGTTCTGGGATTGCCCTCAACGACTGGCTAACTTGTTCTTGCAATTTACGTAGCAAAGAAAACACGGGGATGCCGGAGGAAAATTATAAGGGTGCGGAGCCGAGCGCTTAGGGGTGGGCAGGTAGTTCGGCCTGGGCGCTTGATGGCGCCCTCGGCCATCGAGTGACCAGGACGACTACATGTCCCACCCCTGCTCGGCGAAGCCCAACTGAGGGTGCGGAGGCCCGCGGGATGGTGGAACAGCTAAGGCGGCTCAGGTGCTTGGTGGCGCTTCTTGCCACCAAGTGCATGAGCCGCTTAGATGTTTCCACCATGCGGACCGAAGCCCAACTGGGAAAGGGTGCGGAGGCCCGCGGGATGGAGACAGTTGGAGCGCTGCGAACTCGCCCGGTTCATCTCAAACAGTGTCCCAATATTACTAATATCGAGTGGCGCATTCCCCGCCAATGGGCCACAAATGGGCCACAAATCGTGTTATAATGCTAAAGTAAGTTTTTTCAGCCTTATCATCCGACTGATATCACAGATTGGAGAGATCAATATGGCAGTATCTGAAGAGATTGTCGCCAAGGCCGATGAAGCCATGAACGCCAACAATTTTGTCACCGAGAAAGAAGTTCCCGAAATGGCCTCCCTTGAGACCGCGCGTGAGATCGCAAGCGCGTTGACCAAGGCCCGTGAAGGCAACGCCGAAGCTGGCTACATCTATGTTGAGCCGTTCGACTTCCAAGGTGGCGAGATCAAGAATATCATCTGGAACATGGACAAGATCGAGTCCCGTGACGATGCCAAGCAGGCGTTGGCCGCCCACTTGAACCTGACCATCATGAAAGACACCCTGTCCGCTGCGGACAAAGTGACCTTCTAATTCACGGCAAGACAGCGGATGGCAGCATCCGCTTTTTTGTTGGCCGATGCCAATAAAGGAGACACACGAATGACCCCCACCGAATTTTTCAACGACGCGATCGAAGCTGGCGCGGTGCCTGCTGGATGCAAGTTGAATTCTGCTTATGCCCTCGGCGCGCCGGCTCAGTCCGACACGCTTGCACGGCTTGTCGCGACTGGCGAAAAAACCGCGACATCCAGCCGCTTTTCCGGTTATCTGGAAGATCACGACCCGCTTCCCGCTGAGGGCGCATACGATATCGTGGTCGATCGTCACGGTACCCCGGTCGCCCTCACCTTGACCACGCACGTCGAGATCGTCCCGTTTTTGGCGGTCAGCGCCGAGCACGCCGCCCGTGAAGGCGAGATGCCGAAAACGCTCAGTGCCTGGCGCACGGTCCACGAGGCTTTTTTTGCGGCAGAGGCCGCCGAAGCTGGGGGCCATTTTGATCCGGCAAGCGAAAATGTCGTGCTCGAGACATTCAAAGTCGTTTATCCGCTTTGAGATAAAATAATCAGGTGCCCGCTTCATTCGGCGGACACCTGATTTTTTTTCAATTTATTTGCCTTTCGTGTCGTCCTCATTCATCTTGAGGATGCTCATGAAGGCTTCCTGTGGGACCTCAACGGAGCCGACCGCCTTCATTCGCTTCTTGCCGGCTTTTTGTTTCTCCAGCAATTTGCGTTTCCGAGTGATATCGCCCCCGTAGCACTTCGCCAGCACGTTTTTCCGGTAAGCCTTGACCGTGCTCCGGGCGATGATCTTGGTGCCGATCGCCGCCTGAATCGGAATCTCAAACTGCTGGCGCGGAATCGTCTGTTTCAAGGACGCAACGATCGCCCGGCCGCGGTCGAAGGCGAAGTCCTGATGAACGATCGTGCTCAGCGCATCGACCGCATCGCCATTGAGCAGGATATCCATTTTGACCAGCTTGCTTTCGCGGTACCCGGTGATCTCATAATCCAGGCTCGCGTATCCCTTAGTGGAGCTCTTCAGGTCGTCGAAAAAGTCGTAGATGATCTCGGACAGCGGCAGATTGTAGATCACGTTGACGCGGTATTTGTCGAGGTAATCCATCGTGACAAACTCCCCGCGTTTGCGCTGGGCGATCTCCATCACGGCCCCGACGTAATCGTTCGGCACCATGATGCTGGCCTTCACGTAAGGCTCCTTGATGTCCTTGATCGCGCTGGGTTCTGGCAACTCGGCCGGATTGTCGATCTCGATGGTCGTGCCGTCTGTCAGATCGACCTGGTAATCCACACTCGGGGCGGTCATGATCAGATCGAGGTCATAGTCGCGCTCAAGGCGCTCCTGCACCACGTCCATGTGCAAGAGGCCCAGGAAGCCGACGCGGAACCCAAAGCCCAGGGCCTGTGAGGTCTCTGGCTCAAACTCTAGCGCCGCATCGTTCAGTTGCAATTTTTCCAGTGCCTCGCGCAGGTCGTTGAACTTTGCATTGTCGACAGGAAACAGCCCGGAGTAGACCATCGGCGTGATCTTCCGAAATCCTTTGAGCGCTTCCTTGGCCGGGTTGTTGGCCAGCGTCACCGTATCGCCGACCCGAGTATCCTGAATGGTCTTGATGGCGGCGGTGATGTAGCCAACATCCCCCACCATCAGAAAATCCTTTTGAACGGCCTTGGGGGACATCACCCCGACTTCGGTCACCTCAAATGTTTTGCCATTGCTCATCAGCTGAATGGTGTCGCCAGGGCGAACCATCCCTTCCTTGATACGAACCGCCAGCACCACGCCGCGATAGGAGTCGTACACGGAATCAAAGATCAGGGCCTGCAACGGCGCATCGATATCGCCACTTGGAGCCGGAATATCGGAAACAATGCGCGCCAACACCTCAGGCACCCCGAGCCCTGTTTTCGCGCTCGCCAAGATCGCGTCCGAGGCGTCCAGGCCGATCATTTCCTCGATTTCCTCTTTGACCACATCCGGCTGAGCGGAAGGCAGGTCGACCTTGTTGATGATCGGCACGATCTCCAGGTCGTCATCCAGCGCGAGATAGACGTTCGCAAGCGTCTGCGCCTCGACCCCCTGCGCCGCGTCGACCAGCAGCAGTGCCCCTTCGCAAGCGGCAAGACTGCGGCTGACCTCATAGGAAAAATCGACGTGCCCCGGTGTGTCGATCAGGTGAAAAATATAATCCTCGCCATCGTTGGCATGGTAATGAAGCTCCACCGCGTTGAGCTTGATGGTGATGCCGCGCTCGCGCTCCAGCGGCATGTCATCCAGCACCTGCGCCTGCATATCGCGCATGGCGATCGTATCGGTCATTTCCAAGATCCGATCAGCCAGCGTCGACTTTCCGTGATCGATATGCGCCACAATGGAAAAATTGCGGATGTGTTTTTGCCGTTCCAGGAGTTCCTGTTTGTCCATTCCCTTGCCTCTTTCTGTTGAATGCTTCTTCCTATTATAGCAACCGCAACGCATCGGGACAAATAAAAGGATGGTGCTCCGGCGAGCGTTTAGGGTCATGCAGCTAGGTCCATCAGATGCTTGAGGCGCTCTTCGCCTCGAGTGGCTGATGGCCTAGATGTCAGGACCCTGCTCGACGGAGCCCAATTAAGGGTGCGGAGCGGGGCGTTCAGGTCTGAGCAGCTAGTGCGGCCTGGGTGCTTGGGGGCGCACCTTGCCCACGAGTACCCAGGTCGACTAGATGCCTCAGACCTGCCCCGCGAAGCCCAACTGAGGATGGTGCTCCGGCGAGCGTTTAGGTCTGAGCAGCTAGTTCGGCCTGGGCGCTTAGGCTTGCGTTCAGACACAAAAAGGACCTGGGACAAAACAAAAGTTTTGTCCCAGGTCCTGTATAGTGCACTAATGTTACTGCAGTGTCGTGGGCCAAATGTCCGGGTCCGAGCAGCTAAGGCTCCAATCGCCTGGTCCAAAGTTCGGACCTGGCGCTTGGAACACTTACCTGTCGGACCCAAGAGCGAAATTTGTCCCACTTTCTTCCTGTATTACTTGCCCTTAAACGCATCGCGGACTTTGTCGAACAAGGAACCCTCATGCGGGGTCACGTCTTCGCCGCTTGCGGCCGCAAACGCCATCAGCGCGTCCTTTTGTTTTTGGTTGAGATTCTTCGGGGTGTTGACCGTCACGGTGACGATCTGATCGCCGGTTGAATTTTGCCGGAACTTCGGTGCGCCTTTGCCACGCAGGCGGAACTGGGTATTTGTCTGCGTGCCAGCCGGAATTTTCATCTCGACTGGGCCATGGACCGTATCGACCTTGATCTGATCGCCAAGGGCCGCCTGGGCAAAACTGATCGGCAACTTGAAGTAAATGGTCGAGCCATCGCGTTCAAATTTACTGCTTGGGGCCACACGGAAGACGATGTAAAGATCGCCATATGAGCCGCTATTGCTGCCGGCTTCCCCTGCTCCGCGAAGGACCATTTGCTGCCCATCTTCGATTCCCGCGTCGACTTTGACGTCGATCGTGTGGCGCTCGTTTTGATGGCCGGTGCCATGGCACGTCGGGCATTTTTCCTTGATCTCTTTGCCGGTGCCGTTGCAGACATCGCAGACTTGGCGCGTCATCATCGCGCCAAGTGGGGTGTTGCGCTGCACTTCAATGTAGCCTGTCCCGCGACACTTTGAACAGGTCACTGGGCTGGTCCCAGGTTTGGCGCCACTGCCGCCACAAGTCTGACACTGGGCTTCCCGGTCATAAGAGATCTTGGTCTCTTTGCCAAACACCGCCTCTTCGAAGGTCAGATCCATGCGATACTGCAGGTCTGCGCCTTGTCGTGGGGCATTCGGCCGCTGCTGCGTGGTGCCGCCGCCAAAGAACTGACTGAAGATGTCATCAAAGCCACCGCCACCAAAACCGCCGCCATTGCTGAACCCTGAGAAGCCTTGGCCGCCGCCAAAGCCTTGTGGGCCATCTGCGGAACCATATTGGTCATAGGCCGCACGTTTTTGCGCATCGGACAAGACCTGATAGGCTTCGTTGATATCCTTAAATTTCTGCTCCGCACCGGCTTCATGATTGATATCCGGATGATATTTCTTCGAAAGTTGGCGGAAGGCCTTCCGGATGGTGTCGTCATCCGCATCGCGGCTGACGCCCAGAATGTCGTAGTAATCTTTCTGCTCTGCCATTGTTGCCTCCTAATGCTCGGGGGTCGCCATCCCCAAAAGCCTAACCAGAATAACATAATCAAGCGAAAAAGCCAAAGCCGCATGTGCGCAGCTTCGGCTTTTTTGCGAGAGCTGGACGATCACTTGTTGTCGTTGACGTCCTTGTATTCGCCATCGATCGGGCCATCACCCTTGCTATCGCCATTATTTTGGCTACCGGTTTGGTCTGCGCCCTGAGCGTCGCCATTGGCTTGTTGAGCCTGTTGCTCTTTTTGCGCCTGCTCATACAGCTTGACGGTCAGATCCTGCACGATCTTATTCAGATCATCGCGCTTGGCCTTCATGTCCTCGAGGTTATTTCCCTGTTGGGCCTTCTTGAGGGCGTCTTCCGCGTCTTGAGCCTTCTTGATCTCATCGTCAGAGACTTTACCCTTCAGATCCTTCAAGGTCTTGTCGGTCTGGAAGATCAACTGATCGACGTCGTTCTTGAGATCGGCTTCTTCCTTACGCTGGGTATCCGCCGTCTCGTTTTCCTTGGCTTCCTTCATCATGCGATCGATCTCATCGTCGGACAGACCTGATGAACTCTTGATCGTGATGTTTTGGGACTTGCCGGTGCCAAGATCCTTGGCCGAGACCTGAACGATGCCGTTTTTATCGATATCGAATTTGACCTCGACCTGTGGGACGCCGCGTGGTGCCGGCGGAATGTCCGTGAGCTGGAAGCGGCCGAGCGTCTTGTTGTCCGCAGCCATCGGGCGTTCGCCTTGCAGAACATGGATATCAACAGCCGGCTGGTTATCAGCAGCGGTTGAGAAGACTTGGCTCTTGCTGGTCGGAATCGTGGTGTTACGGTCGATCAACTTGGTGAAGACGCCGCCCATGGTCTCAATGCCAAGGGACAACGGGGTAACATCCAAAAGGACGATATCCTTCACATCACCAGAAATGACCCCACCCTGAATCGCGGCGCCAAGCGCAACTGCTTCGTCAGGGTTGATCGAATGGTCTGGTTCCTTGCCAGTCCACTTCTTAACAGCCTCTTGAACAGCAGGAATACGAGTCGAGCCACCATTGAGGATGACTTTGTCGATGTCCGCGTTAGTCAAGTTGGCATCACGCAGCGCATTGTCGACAGGAATCTTGGTCGCGTCGACCAGATCTGCGGTCATCTGCTCGAACTGAGCGCGGGTCAGCGTGCGTTCCAAATGCAGCGGGCCATTTGCACCAGCAGAGATGAATGGCAGGCTGATCTGGGTCGAGGAAACACCGGACAGATCCTTCTTCGCCTTTTCAGCTGCATCCTTCAAGCGTTGCATCGCCATCTTGTCCTGAGACAGATCGATGTTGTTGTCCTTCTTGAATTCCGCAACCAGCCAGTCGATGACCTTGTTATCAAAATCATCGCCGCCAAGATGGGTGTCGCCGTTGGTGGACAGCACTTCAAACACGCCGTCGCCAAGCTGCAAGATGGAGACATCAAAGGTCCCACCGCCGAGGTCATAGACCAAGACTTTTTCATCCTTATCGCTCTTGTCTAGGCCGTAAGCCAAGGCGGAAGCGGTCGGTTCGTTGACGATCCGGGAAACGTTCAGGCCGGCGATCTTGCCGGCATCCTTGGTCGCCTGACGCTGGGAGTCGTTGAAGTAAGCCGGCACGGTGATAACAGCATCCGTGACAGGTTCGCCCAGATAATCTTCGGAGAACTTCTTCATGTACTGAAGAATCATCGCGGAGATCTCCTGTGGGGTGTATTCCTTGTCACCGACTTTGACCTTGTAGCCGGCCTCGCCCATGTGACGCTTGATGGAACTGATCGTATCAGGATTGGTGA
Source organism: Lacticaseibacillus mingshuiensis (assembly GCF_016861785.1). GTDB lineage: Bacteria > Bacillota > Bacilli > Lactobacillales > Lactobacillaceae > Lacticaseibacillus > Lacticaseibacillus mingshuiensis. Next base: position 22,129 of record NZ_BOLS01000024.1, on the reverse strand, counting down.
TCGCCTGACGCTTAGCCACTTCACCGACCTGAATCTCGCCGTCTTTGAACGCAACAACAGACGGCGTGGTGCGGTTGCCTTCTGGATTAGTGATGATCTTCGGGTCGCCGCCTTCAAGCACAGCGACAGCGGAGTTGGTCGTCCCTAAGTCGATACCGATAACTTTGCTCATGTTAAGATCCCTTCTTTTTCAAAAATTAGTTTGCAACAACGACCATGGCCGGACGCAAGACGCGATCTTTGAGGCGATAGCCCTTTTGCAGGACCTGCGCGATCGTGTCTTGCGGATGATCTTTGTCAGAGGCGATGGTCTGCACCGCTTGGGCGATGGTCGGGTCAAACTTATCCCCGGCCGCCAGCTCGATCTCATCGACATTGTTGTCTTTGAGCGCCTGCGCCAGATGCGTATGCACCATTTCCACGCCTTTTTTCAGCGAGGCAGCGCCGTCATCACTGACATCGGTCGAAAGCGCCCGCTCCAGGTTATCAAGAACCGGCAGCACCGCTGTCGCCAGCTTTTGCCCGTCATACTTGACGAGTTGGGCCGATTCTTTTTTGAAGCGATTGCTCATGTTGCTGATCTCGGCGGCGGCGCGCAGGTACTTGTCCTCAAAGTCATCGCGCTCTTGCTGGAGCTTGGTGACATCGACATCGCTCGCTTTGATCTGCTGGTCGAGATCGGCGCTCATTTCATCGGCGATCTCGTCCTTCAGCGACTTTTTGGCCGCGTGAGTGTCGGTTTCGACCGGCTTCTCCTTGGCCGTCGCCGGATCCGGTTGCCCGGTGTCCAGCGGCTCTGTCTTTTTGTCCGTCATGGTGTCCTCCTTCATCTCAAAACAGTCATTGGTCAAAATGCGAATAGTAGCTCGTCAGGCGCTTAGCCAGCTCCGAACGGAACGTGTCCAGCAGCCCGATCATCTTGGAATATGGCATCTGGGTCGGCCCGATCAAGGCGATCATGCCCCGGCCGTGGTCGCCGACAGAATAACTGGCGGTGATCAGGCTCAGATTGGACAGCACATCAGGTGTCAGCTCAGAGCCCAGGCGGACATGCACCCCACCTTCATCGTTTGGCCCGAGAAGCTTGTTGATATCCCCATTTTCATCATCGATCAATGAGTACAGTTGTTTCAACTGTGGGACATCGGCGTCGCCCAAAAAATCCATTAAGTTCAGCCGCCCGCCAACATAGAACCGCTCGGCCGCAGCCTGACGGAGCACGTTGCCGAAGATATCAAGAAAGCCATCCGCGCTGGACAGATATTTGAAAAGCAGTGCCGGCACATCGGTCGCCAGTCGGTTTGCCACCTGATTCAGGGGCATCCCTACTAGCTGATCATTGATGATGCGAATCGCTTTTTCAATATCCTCTGAGGCCACATTTGGCGGCAGGGTGAAGAGCTGATTCTCAACATTCCCATTGCTGGTCACGAGAATCGCCATCACCTGCCGATTACCAAGTGGCACCAAGCGAAAGCCGTTTAACTTGATCGTCGACACTTCAGGGCCAAGGCTGATCGCCGTGTAGCTGGTCAGATTGGACAAAATGCGTGCACTTTGGGCCACGATCTCATCGATCTTGTAAAAATGACCGCCAAAACCCTGCTGAATCGCAGCCAGTTCGCGAGGCGTGGCCTCAGCCGGCTCAACCAGATTATCCAGATAATAACGATAGCCCTTGGTCGAAGGCACCCGGCCTGAGCTACTATGCGTCTTATTGATCAACCCCTGCTCTTCCAAGGCAGCCATATCGTTGCGGATCGTCGCCGAACTGACATGGATGGGCAGTTCCGTCATCAATGTTTTCGACCCGACCGGCTGTCCCGTTTCCGTGAACAGTCGAATGATCTCCTTCAAGACGAGCAATTGGCGTTTCGTCAACATTTGCTTGCCACCTCTTTTTTTAGCACTCAAAAACAATGAGTGCTAATACAATTACTAATATACCAACCGCCTCTAGCATAGTCAACCCTCGTTTGCTAAATCGGGCAAAAGTCTGAGGCGAATTTTTGGCCGTCGACGATGGGGCAACGGAACAGGTGCGCGCGACCCCATCACTGCGCGGTAGCACGCTTGGCGCATAGATCTATTACTGGATCTGTTGCTGACTTCGGTAGCCTTCGAGCATGCGTGTGCACCCGGTTTCTGGCAAAGAAAAAGAACCGAAGCAGGCTTCGATTCTCCTCTTTGGGCGATCGGCGACTGGCGGGTGCCAATCGCGAGTGCCATTCGCCATTTCAGATCAACGGGTCCTCGATCAGAAACTGCTGGAACACTTCATTGCCCCAAAATTTTCCCTGATCGGTCAACGTCAGGTGGTCCTCATGCTCTGTGAGCAATTGCTGTTCTTTCAGTTGCTGCACCGTGTCGCCATACACCGCATCGATCGACATGTGATACCGCTGCAAGAACCGCGCCCGCGAAACGCCATCGCGGGTACGCAGCCCGAGGAACATCTCCTCCTCCATCTGCTCTTCCACTGGCACCAAGTGATGTTCGATCACAGGCAACTTGTGGTCATGAAGCGGGGCCAGATACTGTTGGATCGGCCCATAGTTATGGTAGCGATCCTTGCCAATATAGCCATATGCCCCTGCGCCGAAGCCAAAATACTTGTCATTTTGCCAATACAGCAGATTGTGCTGGCATTCAAAACCTGGCCGCGCAAAATTGGAGATCTCATATTGCTGATGCCCGCTGGCGGCCATCAGGTCGATCGCGTCGCGGTACATATCCGCCTCGACATCCTGATTTGGCAGCTGCAGGCGCCCCTGCCGCATCAGATTATAGAAGATCGTTTTTTTCTCAAGAATCAGCGAATAGGTCGAGTAATGCGGCAAGTCCAGTGCCAGGGCCTGATGCAAGCTATTGAGAAAGTTGTCCCGGCTCTGCCCCGGCAAGCGGAAGATCAGATCGATCGACAGATTCTCAAAGCCGGCCTTCCGCGCATTCGCCACTGCGGTCAACACAACCGCCGCGCGATGGATGCGGCCGATGCGCTTCAAGATCGCATCATCGAAAGATTGCACACCGATGGACAGCCGGTTCACTCCACCTGCGCGCATTGCGGCCAATTTTTCCATCGTCAGCAGGTCATTGGGATTGGCCTCGAATGTGAACTCGCCCTGGTCAAAATGCAAGATCTCATGGACGCCATCGCATAGCTGGGTGATCTGCGCCGGCGTCAGTGTCGAAGGCGTTCCGCCGCCAACATAGACCGTCTTGATCTCCTCATCCGGATGGGCGGCCATCACCAGCCGCATTTCCCGGAGTAACATCGCCACATAATCAGCAACCGGTTGGCCTTCGATAAAAACTTTGTTGAAGTCGCAGTAATAGCAGATATGATCACAAAATGGAATGTGAATATAGGCACCTGCCATCAGCGCACCGCTCCTTCCAGCACCTGCTGGGCATCACGTTGATCCTGGTTCAACTGGGCGATCAACCCACTGGCCCCATCAAACTTAACTTCGCCACGCAGATAATGGACCCACTGGACTTGAACCGGTTCATCGTAGATATCATCGGCAAAATCAAACAGATTGATCTCAACGGTCACCGGTCGGCCGGCCCCAAATGTCACATTGCGGCCGACCGACGCCATGCCATCGACCCAAGCGCCACGCACCCACATCCGCACCGCATAAATGCCGATGCCCGGAATGCGCTCGCTGCTTGGCGCTTCGATATTGGCAGTCGGAAAGCCAAGCGTCCGCCCGCGTGCCTCGCCATGCACCACCACGCCACTCGTCTGATACGTGTAGCCAAGCAATTCGTTGGCCAGATCGACATCCCCGCGATCAAGTGCCTGCCGAATTCGAGTCGAGGAGATCTTTTCCCCTTCATCAAGCGCCGCCGGGACGGTGATCACGCTAAAGCGGCCCTTCGCGTATGCCGGCAAGCGGGCCATGGTCGCCACATCGCGTTTGCCATATGTATAGTCGAAGCCGGCGACGACCACCTGCGCGTTGAGGCCGACCAGCACTTGATCGACGAACAGCTGTGGCGCGAGCTTGGCAAAAGCCGGGGTGAAGTGGAAGTAATACAACAGATCCACGCCCAGATCCGCCATCAACGCGGTTTTGCGGTCGATTGTCGAGAGATATTGCACACTTTCGGCCGGGACCCCGCGATAGATCACCGCCGGATGAATGTTGAAGGTCATGACGGCGAGCTTCAGGCCAAGACGGTCCGCCTCTTTTTTGGCTGTTTTGATCACGGCTTGGTGGCCGCGATGGACCCCGTCAAAAAATCCAAGCGCCAGCACAACGGGCGTCTTGGAGACTTGTTTTGCCTGAAGCGGCGGCATAACATCGATCACTTGCATGGTGAGTTTCACTACTCCTCTTTGACAGCCCCGGCATTTGCCAAAAACATGACATCGGGACGATAGATTCCATTTTCCGCGCGGTAAACGGCCTTGAGCACCCCTTCCGCAAAAAGGGCAAGGCGTGGCGCAGTCTCATTCAGTGTCAGCCATTTGCCATTCAAAACAGCCTGATACTGCGCTTCAGTTAGCGCGACTTGCGGCAGATCGGGATAAGCATACTCGATGGGCCGAAGATGGGCCGCCGCGGCCGCGGGTGCCGTTTCTTGTGTCAGCGGGCGCAGGTCGAGCGTCTGATCCAACGTGAAACCGCCACTTGCGATTCGGGTCAACTGACTCATCACCGCGGGCCCCCCCAACTGCCGGCCAACATCGACTGCCAGCGTTCGGATGTACGTCCCTTTTGAGACCTGAGCGGTGAAGCGAATCGTCTGCACCCCGTCGGCAGCCGCGAAAACAGGCGCCTCTGTTCGCGCAAACGCGTAGATGTGCGCGTGACGCTGCGGGCGCTCGACTGTTTCGCCGGCCCGCGCATATTGATACAGACGCCGCCCGTTGACCTTCACTGCGGAATACATCGGCGGAATCTGAATGATCTCGCCGGTCAGTTTGGCCATCGCCTGGTCGATCGCCTCAGTTGAAAAAGGGGTCTCAAGGCGGATTCGTTCGATCTCTGCCCCATCCAGATCCTCGGTCTCAGTGGCAAAACCCAACGTGATCTCACCCGTATAGGTTTTTCCCAGCGTCATCAACGCTGGCACGGCTTTCGTCGCCGCGCCGAGGGCCAGCGGCAAGACGCCGTCGACACTGGGGTCCAAGGTGCCTGAATGGCCGATGCGCCGCATGTGCAGCAACCACCGGCACTTCGCCACCACATCCGCACTCGTCATGCCGACTGGTTTATAAACTGGCAAAATTCCGTCCATCGTGACCCCTCATTTCGTAAGTAACTTGTCTCATTATACCCGTAAAGCCGAACAGCTGCACAAGGAAACGTGAAGGCGGGTACGCAGTGGGGCGCGTCGTCTGAGCAGGTAGCTTTACCGAGGTGCTTGAGGCGCGCGTCGCCACAAGGGCACAGGCCAACTTGAAGCCCACCCCAAGCGCGGGTCATCGTACTCCGAGCATACAAAAAAGACCGGCAACCAACTGCCAGTCTTTTTGGGGTGTCATTCTTCGTCAGGCTTTTCGTTGCCTTCTTGTTTCATTTCATTGATCAACTGATCGATGCGGGCACCATATTGCACGGAGGTGTCCTGTTCGAAGGTCAATGACGGGACCTTGAACAGCTTGATGCGCTGTCCGACTTCGGAGCGAATGAGCCCTTTTGCCTTATCCAACCCAGCCTTTGCTTCAGCGATCTTGGCAGGATCATCCGCCAAAATACTGAAGTAGATCGTCGCTTGTTGGAGGTCGCCGGTCAAATGCACCCCAGTGATCGTCACGCCCAGGACGCGCGGGTCGTTGACATCTTTCAGCAGAATATCGTTGACCTCTCGCTGAATCTGCGTTTCGACTCGGCCAATGCGATGTTTCATAATGTTTCTCCTTACGCTGGTCTTACTTGACCGGCACTTCTTCCATGGTGTAGGCCTCGATCTGATCGTCGACCTTGATGTCGTTGTAATTCTCGATGGTCAGCCCGAGCTCAAAGCCCTGGCGAACTTCCTTGACATCATCCTTGAAGCGCCGCAGGGAACCCAGCTTGCCTTCGTAGATCACGATGCTGTCGCGAATCAGACGGACGCCAGCGTCGCGGGTAATGTAGCCGTTGTCAACAAAGGCGCCGGCGACGGTCCCAACCTTGGAGACGGAGATCGTTTCGCGAACGGTGAGTGAGCCGATGACCTTTTCTTCGTAAGTCGGCTCAAGCATGCCCTTCATCGCGGCCTCGATCTCTTCGATCGCCTTGTAAATGACACGGTGCAGGCGAATATCAACGTCGTCACTATCCGCTTGCTGCTTGGCCAGCGGGGTCGGGCGAACGTTGAAGCCGATGATGATCGCATTGGAAGCCGCCGCCAAAGTAACATCGCTTTCGTTGATCGCGCCGACTGCCTGATGGATGATATTCACCCGCACGCCTTCGACTTCGATCTTCTGCAAGCTGTTTGCCAACGCTTCAACGGAGCCTTGGACATCACCTTTGATGATGACGTCAACTTCCTTGAGTTGGCCTTCCTTCATGGTCTCAAACAGATTGTCCAAGGTGACATGATGGGTTGCCTGACGCTCTTTGTCGATCGCACGTTTTGCACGCTCTTCACCAGCAGCACGCGCCGTTTTTTCATCAGGGAAGACGACGAATTTATCCGCAGACTGCGGCACATCATTCATCCCCGTGATCTCAACTGGCATCGCCGGAACGGCATCCTTGACGCGACGGCCACGATCATTGGTCATGGTCCGAACACGGCCAAAGGTGTTGCCGACAACGATCGGATCACCCGTCTTCAAGGTCCCTTGTTGCACAAGAACAGTCGCAACTGGGCCACGGCCTTTATCAAGCCGCGCTTCGATAACGGTGCCGACCGCCTTTTGCTTTGGATTCGCCTTCAGCTCGAGCACGTCGGCTTCAAGCAGGATCATTTCCAGCAACTCGTCGATGTTTTTCCCAAACTTGGCGGAGATCTGAACAAAAATCGTGTCGCCGCCCCACTCTTCTGGAATCAGGCCGTATTCGGTCAGCTGTTCCATCACGTGGTTCGGGTTTGCGCCCGGCTTATCGATCTTGTTGACGGCCACGATCATCGGGGCCTTGGCTGCCTTCGCATGGTTGATCGCCTCAATGGTCTGCGGCATCACGCCATCATCCGCGGCAACGACCAACACAATGATATCGGTGATATCCGCGCCACGTGCCCGCATGTTCGTGAAGGCCGCATGCCCTGGGGTATCCAGGAAGGTGATCAGGCGATCATTCAACTTGACCTGATACGCGCCAATGTGCTGCGTGATCCCGCCGGCTTCGCCTTCCGTCACATGAGTGTGGCGCAGCTTATCCAGCAAGGTGGTCTTCCCATGATCGACATGGCCCATGATCGTGACAACTGGCGGCCGGGTCACAAGGTCCTCAGCGTTGTTGTCGATCTCATCGGCAAATTGCTTGTCAAGATCCGTGATATCCTCTTGGACCTTTTCTTCTGCATTGATGCCATAATCAGTCGCGATCAGTTCGATCGTATCCTTGTCCAGACTCTGGTTCTGGTTGACCATGACCCCGAGCATGAAGAGCTTCTTGATGATTTCTGCTGGTTCCCGGTGCAGGATCTTACCCAGATCTTGGGCGTTCATCCCCACGGTGTAGATCAGTTTTTCTGGCAAAGGCCGCTCCTTACGTTGAGGCATTTCTTTCTTCGGCTGGGTCTGCTGGCGCTTGTTCTTGCGATTGCGCCGACCGCCGCCACGGTTACTGTTGTCGTCAAAACGACTGTTGCGACCGCGTTCATTGCGCCGGCCGCGGTTTTGCTTATCGCGGCTTTCGCCTTCTGCCGGCTTGCTTGGTGCGGTCGGTTGCGGCGTTGCTGCAACGGGCTGGGCCGGCTTTTGAGACACCTGACGAACCGGCGTCACTGGTTCATTCTTCACTGGTTCTGGCGTTGTCTCATGACGCTTGACCGCGCCTGGCAATGGCTGACCGAACTTGCCACCGTTGCCTGCGATCGGACGCGGATTTGAGTTGGCCTGAGTGGCGCGCCCAGCACGCGGACGTGGGCTTGGCCCGACTTGCTGCAAGTTGTTGTTGCGATTTTGAAAATCGCGTCCTTGCCGCTCGCCGCTGCCTGGTCGATCACTGCGTTGGCCACGATTGTTGTTGCCACCGCGGTTTTGGCCCGGACGTTGCTGATTATTTTGATTGCCATTACGGTTATCGTTGCGGTTGCCCTGACGATTATCGTTGCGGTTACCTTGCCCAGATTGAGGCCGGCCGCCTTGTTGACCACGATTTTGGCCTTGCTGTTGCGTCTGGTGCGGGCGGCGAATGGCAGACTTAGAGATCTTCGTCTTGCCATCAGCCGTTTTTTGGCTCACATGATGCGTGCCTTGGACTGGCTTGGCCGCTGCGGGTTGTGCCGCTACCGGCGCATCGGTCGTCTTTGCTGCCACTGGCTCAGCGGACTTTTCTTTAGCCGCCGGTGCCGGTGCTGCGGAAGCAGCTGGCTTGTCAGCCGGCTTTGGGGCTGGCTTGGCGCCCTTACCCAGTGCCTGCTTCATCGCCGTTTCCTGACCGTCATCGATCGTCGACATGTGATTTTTAAATTCGATTCCCTGTTTTGCAGCAGCATCGATCACTGCCTTGCTGGGAACCCCGATCTCTTTGGCAAATTCATAAACTCGTTTTTTGCCCATTTCTTCACGCTCCCTGTCATTGTGAGGTGAGCAGCTTTATTAATTTGTTGGCAAATCCGACATCACAGACGGCGATCGAGGATCGTGCGGCGCCGATCGCTTGTGACAGCGCCAATTGGCTCAAGCCGTTCTGCAATGGAACTTGGTAAAAGCTACTTTTATCTTGAAACATTTTCTTTGTGTTGGCCGAGGCATCACTGGCGACAAAAACCAGTTTTGCACTGCCGTCGCGGATCGCGCCAAGGACAAAAGACTCCCCGGAAGTGATCTTACCGGCACGCTTGGCGAGCCCCAGCAGATTCAGTGCCGCCTGTTCGTTCATCACTTGGTGCCAAACAGTTCTTGACGCGCTTTTTGATGATCGACATAGGCGAACAGCTCGTCATAAAACGCAGCCGGCACTTTGATGCTGAATGCTTTTTCGATCAGCTGCTTGCCTTTAGCGGCCTTGACTGCCTCTGGATCAAGCGCGACATAAGCGCCGCGCCCTGAGGCTTTGCCGGTCGGGTCAATGGCCACTGTTTCTTCAGCGGTCTTGACGATGCGAACCATTTCTTTCTTCGGATGCATTTCCCCAGTCAGCAGATCTTTACGCATGGGGATCTTCCGCTGTTTCATCGGCAGCCCTCCTATTCCTGAGAATCGTCGGCGGGAGCTGGCTCGGCAGCGGCATCATCTGCCTGGTCAGGCGCGACCTCAGCCGTCTCAGTCTCAGTTGCAACACCGTCTTCAAGAATCTCGTCCTCTTCTTCAAGCTCATCGTCATCGACGAACTCAACTTCAGATTCAGGCTTGATGTCGATCTTAAAGCCAGTCAACTTGGCGGCCAGCCGCGCATTTTGCCCCTTCTTACCAATGGCCAAGGACAGCTGGTAGTCCGGCACGATCACCGTGCAGGAGCGGTCGTTGTCGTCATCGTTGAACTGGACCGCGATCACTTGCGCTGGGTTCAAGGCATTGGCGATGTAATCGGAGGGATCTTCTTCCCACTGGACCACATCCATGTTTTCGCCAGACAATTCATTGACGACCGCCTGGACACGGACCCCTTTTGGCCCAACGGTTGTGCCGACAGGATCCACGGACGGATTGGTCGAGCGCACCGCGATCTTCGTCCGGTCACCGGCTTCGCGCGCGATGCCAGCGATCTCAACGACGCCTTCAAAGATCTCAGGTACTTCCTGTTCAAACAGGCGCTTGACCAGTCCCGGATTGGTCCGGGAGACCGTTACCTGAGGCCCCTTGCTCGTATTTTCGACTTTGGAAACATAAACTTTGATGCGTTCATGCGGTTCGTAGTGCTCATTCGGCATCCGGTCTTGCTTGCCCAAAACAGCTTCGATCTTGCCAAGGTTGACATAGGTGAAGCGATTGTCACTGCGCTCGACTTCTCCAGTCATGATCTCGTCAAGGTACTGCGAGTATTCGTCATAAACGATTCCGCGTTCCGCCTCGCGCACGCGCTGCATGATCACCTGCTTGGCCGTCTGGGCGGCGATGCGGCCAAAGTCTTTCGGGGTGACCTCGAATTTGATCTGGTCGCCGACCTCATAGGCCTTGTTGAGCGTCAAGGCTTCCTTCAAGCTCACTTCAAGGCGGGAGTCAAAGACTTCCTCGGTGACTTCCTTGACTGCGTAGACATGGATATCCCCTTTGGCAGGATCAAAGTTGACTTCAACGTTTTGTGCCTGATTGTAGTTACGCTTATAGGCGGCTTCGAGGGCGGCTTCGAGGGCCTCGATGACGACCTCTTTTTTCACGCCCTTTTCTGTTTCAAGGACGTTCAGCGCCTCTAACATTTCCTTTGACATGTTGTTCCTTCCTTTACTATGGCTAAAATTCGATGGCCAAGCGGGCACTTGCGATATCGCTTCGCAAAAAGTCCTGGTCATGAATGCGGCCTTTATCATTGATCGTCAGCGTCAATTGCTCAGGCGCCAGGGTCTTGAGATGACCCTCAAACACTTTCTTGCCGTTTTGTTTCTTGAACAGCGAGATGTGAATGTAGTCGCCGACCGCATTGGCAAAGTCCTGCTCATTTTTCAGCGGCCGTTCAGCACCAGGGCTTGAGACCTCGAGAAAATAAGCCTGCGGAATCGGATCGGGATCCAGCTGATCGAGCTGCTCGGAAAGCGTCTCGGAGACCAGGACGCACTCGTCAAGGGAGATGCCGCCGGTCTTGTCGATGTACACACGCAGATACCAGCTGCCGCCTTCCTTTACGAATTCAATGTCGCTGAGAAAAAAATGATGTTCATCTAGGATCGGTTCAACAAGTGTCTTGACCGTATCGGTGACCGTGCTCAACGTATTCCCCCCTTTGTCTGTGTAGGAGACGCACCCTTTTCACTAAAAAGAGTGAGCATTTCTGCTCACTCCCTTCCGACGTCTTAAATACTACTCATAATGTAGCATTATTTTCAGTAAAGTGCAAGGCCACTCGCATAATGACGCGCGAGTTGTCAAGGGTCAACCGGTTTAGAAGAGGCTGTCAAAAAGCGAGAGCTGATTTTCATCTGGCAATTCATCCAACACATGATTTTCAGTCATGTAATCGATCAACGTCTTGGACACCTTGCCGCGCGTCGCCAGGTCCTCCTTGGAAAGGAAGGGCCGCTCTTCCCGGGCAGAGACGATCTGTTTGGCCACGTTATCACCAAGGCCAGGCACTGCGCGAAATGGTGCGAGCAATGTGTGATCATCCAAAATGATGAAATCATGCGCGTCCGAGGCAGTGACATCGACCATTTTGATCTTGAAGCCACGCTCCAGGCATTCATTGGCCAACTCAAGGACCGTCAGCAGCGTCTTTTCCTTAGCCGTTGCGTCGTTGCCCTTGTCGTTGATCTCTTGAATGGCGGCCTTGGTCGCCTCTTTGCCGTGACTCATTGCAACCAGGTCAAAATCTTCCGCCCGCACTGAGAAGTAGGATGCGTAATACACCAGCGGGTAATAGACCTTGAACCAGGCGATGCGCAGGCCCATCAGATCATAGGCCGCGGCATGCGCCTTCGGGAACATGTACTTGATCTTGAGGCAGGAGTCGATGTACCAACCAGGCACGCTTGGATTCTCTTCCATCTTGGCCTGAAGCTCATCGGGGATGCCTTTGCCCTTACGCACATGTTCCATGATCGTAAAGGCGTCGCTGTCATCCATGCCCCAATGAATGAGATCCATCATGATGTTATCACGACAGCCGATCACGTCCTTGATCGTGACCGTCCCGTTTTTGATCAGCTCCTCGGCATTGTCCAGCCACACATTTGTCCCATGAGACAGCCCAGAGATCTGAAGCAGCTCGGAGAATTTCTTGGGATGCGTTTCTTCGAGCATCCCGCGCACGAACCGCGTCCCGAATTCCGGCACGCCCAGCGTCCCTGTCTTTGAATTGATCTGCTCCGGTTTGACCCCAAGCACATCCGGACTGGAAAACAGTGACATGACCCCCGGATCATCCATGGGAATCGATTTTGGCTCGACGCCTGATAGATCTTGCAGCATGCGGATCATGGTCGGATCATCATGCCCCAGCACATCCATTTTCAAAATGTTGTCATGAATCGAGTGAAAATCAAAATGGGTCGTCTTCCACGCCGCGTTTTGATCGTCAGCGGGATATTGAATCGGGCTGAAATCATAGATGTCCATGTTTTCCGGCACGATCAAGATTCCGGCCGGATGCTGACCGGTGGTACGCTTCACGCCAGTCGCGCCTTTCGCCAGCCGATTGATCTCCGCCCCGCGCAACATCTGGCCGGTGTCGCGCTCGTAGGCTTTGACATAGCCATACGCGGTCTTATCGGCAACGGTGCCGATCGTCCCAGCACGAAACGCGTGGTCTTCACCGAACCGCACCTTGATATAATTATGTGCCACCGGCTGATAGTCACCGGAAAAATTCAGATCGATATCAGGGACCTTATCCCCCTTGAACCCAAGGAACGTTTCGAAGGGAATGTCCTGGCCGTCTTTGACCATGTTGGTGCCGCAATTCGGACACGCCTTATCGGGCAGATCAAACCCCGACCCATATTCCCCATGCGTGTAGAATTCGGAATACTGACACTGCGGGCAACGATAATGCGGCGGCAGTGGATTGATCTCGGTGATGCCAGACATTGTGGCCGCGAGACTCGAGCCGACCGACCCACGCGACCCTACCAAGTACCCGTCTTTGTTTGACTTCAACACCAGCTGCTGGGCGATGTTGTAGATCACGGCATACCCATTGCCGATGATACTGTCGAGCTCTTTTTTCAGGCGCTTTTCGACGATCTCTGGCAACGGATCACCGTACAAGCGATGGGCGGTGGTCATGACATCATTCCGCAGATTTTCCTTCACCCCAGGAATCTTTGGGGTGTACAGATCATCCTTGACAGGCGTGATGGCGCCGTCGATCATGTCGGCAACTTTGTGCGTATTTTCCACGACGATTTGATGCGCCGTGTCATCCCCCAGCCAAGAAAATTCATCCAGCATCTCTTGCGTCGAACGAAAATGGGCATCTGGCAGTTCGTGGCGGTTCAGCGGGTTCGCGCCGCCTTGTGAATGAATCAAGATCTTGCGGTAGATCGCATCGTTTTTATCCAGGTAATGCGCATCGCCGGTCGCAACGACTGGCTTGTTTTGCGCCTGGCCGATCTTGATGATGTTTGAAATGATCTCATGCAGATGCGCATCGCCGTGAATCAGCTCCGCCTCTTTCAGCGGGGCATACAAGGCAGGTGGCTGGACCTCGAGAAAATCATAGAATTCCGCTTTTTCCGCAGCCTCGCCATACCCTTTTTGCATCATCGCGGTGAAGACATCGCCGCTGCTGCAGGCAGAGCCCACGATCAGGCCCTCACGCAATTTTTGCAGCTGACTGCGCGGGACCCGCGGGACGCGGTAGTAGTAGCGGACATTGGACAAAGAGACCAGCTTGAAGAGGTTTTTCAACCCGGCCTGGGTCGCGGCAAAAATGGTCGCATGGGTCGGTCGTGCCTGCTTCCAATCATCGCCTTCGCCGACGCGACTGTTCAGTTGGTCGAGCGAGGTGATCTGATACACTTCCGCCGCCTCTTTTTCAAGAGCGTACATCAAATACCCAGTGGCCTCTGCATCCGCGTTGGCTCGGTGATGGTGCTCCAAGTTGATCTTGTAGGCCTTGGTCAGCGTATCAAGCTTGTGATTCTTGCGCTCCGGATGCAGCATCCGCGACAATTCCAGCGTATCGATCACCGGATTTTGGATTCGTTCTTCATCCAGCCGCTGATAGCCCGCATTCAAAAAGCCGACATCAAACGTCACGTTATGGCCACACATCACGGTGCCTTCGCAGAACTGACGGAATAGCGTGAGCACTTCTTGTTCCGACTTGGAGCCGTGCACCATTTCGTCTGTGATGTGCGTCAAATTGATGGTCGTTTCGGACAGCGCAAACCCCGGATCGATCATTTGCTCGAAATTATCGATCACCTTGCCGTCTTGCATCTTAACCGCCGCGAGCTCGATGATCTTGTCATACACAGCGGATAGTCCGGTGGTCTCGATATCAAAGACGACATACGTTGCACTGGCTAGATCAAGCGGTTTGTCCGCATGATACGCGACTGGCGTGCCATCATCGACCAAGTTGACCTCAACGCCGTACAGCATTTTGAGCCCGGCTTTGACGGCCGCAGTATGCGCCTCTGGATACGCCTGAAGCCCGGCGTGATCAGTGACCGCGATCGCCGGATGCCCCCATGCCTTGGCGCGTTTCACGTAATCTGTGATGCTTGGAATCGCGTCCATCTGCGACATGTTGGTGTGAAGATGTAGCTCGATCCGCTTTTCCCCTTGGGCAGTATCCTGCGGGGCCGGGTGGGTAACTTCCTGCATGTCGTTGGCGTTGACGGTCAGCTCGCGGGAATAGTTGTCTTCCTGTACGCTGCCGCGAATGCGCAGCCACATACCTTCATGAATCTGGTCAAAAACAGCCTCATCCTCGGCCCCATTGCTGAATTTCTTCACCAAAAAACTCGAGGTGTAATCGGTCACTTTGACCATTAACAGTTTTCGATTGGAGCGCAGGCTACGGACCTCGACGTCAAAGACGTAGCCCTCGATCAGCACAGATTTTTCCTCTTGCGTGATCGTGACCATCTGCTGAAGCGGATCATCCATGTGATTGCCACGTCCCAGCCGGACTGGGCCAGCCGGTGCTTCCACTTCCGCCGTTTCACGCGCCTGGACAACGGCAGCCGCACGTTTTGCCATCGCCGCCGTTTCCTCGGCCTGTTGCGCATTGAACGCAGCCAGGGTATCGGCCGCCTTTTCGGTGTCGACGATCGCACTCAAATGCAAGACCGAAAAGCCGACTTGATGATAGGTCTCCTCAAGTTGGCCGAGCCCCTTTGTGATCAGATATTGGCGCACGGGTTCATTTTCGGCGCGCAGGACCACGCGCTCATCTTGCAGTTCCGGTGCCTGCACGCTGCAGGTCTCAGCCACCAGCGCAGACTGCAATTGCGCATGGTCGATCACATACTGCCAGTATCCCGTCAGCAGGCTTTGATCGAACTGATGATCCGCCGGAACGATCGTCACCGAGGTCTGGGCAATGTCCTTGAAGGCACTTTGAAGATGCCCCACCAGCTGGGCAAACACGCTGAAGGGCAAGATGGCCGGCACGCCGAGCTGAAACTCATAGCGTTTGGAGGCCGTGTGAATCACCACATCATCGACGGTCGCCTGCTGAAAGCCGGGAAACGCCGCCAGCTCTTCTGGCAGCTGAATCTGAGCCAGCAGCTTTTCAAACATTTCGTGTTTTGATAAGGCCAATTTAAACGCTCCTTCTGAGATCTATGTCGTTATCGTAACCCGAAAACGGGCGTTGGACAAGCGGCGGGAAAGGCGAAAAAGAAGTGGGCCAAATGTCGCTCTTGGGTCCGACGGATAAGTGTGCCAAACACCAGGGCCGAACTTTGGACCAGGTGCTTGGCACCTTAGCTGCTCGGGCCCTGACATTTGGCCCACGACACTGCAATCACATTAGTGCATCATACAAGAACTGGGACAAAACAAAAGTTTTGTCCCAGTTCATGAGAAATTCAACGCTTAATCGATCTGAGCCATCAAGATGCCGAGCGAGTTGATCAGTTCATCGCGCTTGACCTCAAGCGTCTCGCCGGTTTTACGGAGCTTCAGTTCAACGATTCCATCCGCCGCCTTTTTGCCGACGGTGACACGCACAGGCATGCCGATCAGATCGGAATCCGCAAACTTGACGCCTGGGCGCTCGTTCCGGTCATCCACAAGGACGCTATATCCCGCGCCAGTCAGATCTGCCTCGATCGTCGCGGTCAGTTTGCGCTGATCGTCATTTTTGAGGTTGACCGGAATCAGATGGACGTCAAACGGCGCGATGGCTTTCGGCCAAACGAGCCCATTTTCATCCAAGGTCTGCTCGGCGATCGCACTGAGCAGGCGGGAGACGCCAATGCCATAGGAGCCCATGATGATCGGGTGACTGCGCCCATTTTCATCCAAGAAATTCGCACCCATCGCTTCGGTGTAGCGGGTGCCGAGCTTGAAAATATGGCCGATCTCGATGCCGCGGGTAAAGTGCAGCACACCCTGGCCATCCGGGGACACTTCGCCTTCGGTCACAAAGCGAATGTCCGCGACCTGACTCGGCGTGTAGTCGCGCCCGGCGTTCACGTTCAGCAGATGCGTCTCGGCTTTGTTGGCGCCGGCCACCATGTTGACCAACCCGGTGAGACTCTGATCTGCGATCACCGTGACTTCAGCCGGCACCCCAACAGGTCCGATATTGCCGATCTCACAGCCCATCACCTGCTTGACCTGCTCCGGCGTCGCCATGTCTAAGAAATCGGCGCCAAGCAGGTTCTTCAGTTTGACATCATTGACTTCATGATCGCCGCGGACCAGGGCTAAGACTGGCTCGTCGTCTGCGATAAAAAGCACGGACTTGATCAGCTTCTGCGCGGAAATAGCCAACTTTTCGGCGACTTCATCGATGGTCTTTGCACTGCCAGTGGCAACCTCGGCCAATTCGGCTGGCTCTTCATGGCCACGCGGCGGCATGTTCATCGCGGTGGCCATTTCAAGGTTAGCCGCGTAATCCGACGCATCCGAATAGACGATCGTGTCTTCTCCGATTTCGGCGATGGCGGAGAATTCTTTTGAATCCTTGCCGCCCATTGCGCCACCGTCACCGATGATCGCCCGGAAATTCAGGCCCAGCCGGTTGAAGATGGCGGTGTAGGCCTTTTCCATCTGCTTGTAGACCGTATCGAGATCCGCTTCATTCGCCGTGAAGGAATACACGTCCTGCATGATGAACTCACGCAGGCGAAGCAGGCCATAGCGCGGCCGATCTTCATCGCGGTACTTCGTCTGAATTTGATATAAGACCAGCGGCATCCGCTTGTAGGACTTCAATTCATTGCGGACCAGGTCGGTAAATGTCTCCTCATGTGTCGGCCCGAGGATGAAATCGCGGTCGTGGCGATCCTTTAACTTAAACAGGTTGGGGCCGTAAGTCTCATAACGCCCTGTCTCCTGCCACAATTCGGCCGGCAAAAGGCTTGGCATCTTCATCTTCACGGCATCGATCTTTTGCATTTCATCATCGATGATCGCTTCAATGTTCGCCAAGACCCGCTCCGCTAGTGGCAAATAGGCGTAGACGCCTGCTGAGACCTGGCGAGCGAAGCCAGAGCGCAGCATCATTTGATGGGACTTGGCTTCGGCCGTGTTTGGAACCTCTTTTTCGGTCGGAATAAATACGCGAGACTGTTTCATTAACTTTTCTCCTCCATGAGACGTCCGTTAGAACTGACGCATAATGTCGTTGATCGTGACGGCGATCAGTAGCAGGACCATCAGCCCCGCCCCGATCAGCGTCACAATGCCTTCTTTTTCCGGTGATAGTGGTTTGCGGCGGATGATCTCCAGCAGATTCAGCAGAATTTTCCCGCCATCCAGCACCGGAATTGGAATCAGATTCATGATGCCCAGATTCAAGCTGAGATAGCCGAGGAAAAACAGCAACGACTGGAAACCGCCGCTAGCCGCCTGACTGGTCATCGTGTAGATACCGACCGGCCCGGCCAACTTATTCAGCGAAAATTGTCCGGTGACCAGCTGCTTCAACACATCAAAGATCCGCGTGGTCAGCGACCAAAATTGAGTGAAGCCATACTTGATGGCGGTGCCAATACTGCGATCGACCGGAGGCGTGACCCCGATCAACCCCTCTTTCGTCGGGGTGATGGTCAAGTTCTCCGTCTTGCCGTTTTGCTTCGCCACCACATTCAAGGACGGGCCGTCTTTATCTTCGCCCACCACCTTTTGCAGATCAGCGAACTGGCTGATCGCCTGGCCATCGATCGAGGTGATCGTCGCCCCATTTTCAAGCCCGGCTTTAGCCGCGGGCGAACCGCTTTGCACGGTGCCGATCTGGTTGGTGTCCAGCACCTGGACCCCAGCGGACAAAGCAACCCCGATAAACACCAAGATGGCCAAGATAAAGTTGTTCATCGGCCCGGCAAAATTGACCAGAAGCCGCTTGGCGATCGGCGCATTTTGGAATTGAACATCATCCGGGGCGAGCACGACTTCGGTGCCATCTTCTTCGATGATCGTAGCATCGTGATCCACCGGCCAGGTCTTCAGTTCCGATTCATCCCCGTTTGCGTAACCCTCAACGACCAGCTCATGTACCAGGTCGATGCGGCTGACTTGAACCGGAATCCCGCCTTGGAGCGTCGTCTTATTGCTGGTATTGATGCGCGTCACCCGCCCATCGCCGTTGACCTCGATCGCCAGCATGGTGCCAGGTTTGATCTCGTCGTCTTCGTCCTGCCAGCCGGCCATGCGCACATAGCCGCCTAAGGGCAACAGCCGCAGCGTGTACGTCGTATTATTTTTATGCCAAGCCACCAGCTTAGGCCCCATGCCAATGGAAAATTCGCGCACCAGAATCCCGCTGCGCTTGGCGAACCAATAATGCCCGAATTCATGCACGAGCACCAGGATCACGAAGACAATGATAAAGTCGATGATCGTGGTCATATCAACACTCCTTTAGTGAAGCGAGATCAAGCCAAACAAGTGGACCAGTGGCAAGACCAGAAGCAAACTGTCAAAACGATCCAAGATGCCGCCGTGGCCAGGCAAGATCTTGCCCGAGTCCTTGACGCCGTAATAGCGTTTCAGCGCAGACTCGATCAGGTCGCCGAGTTGGCCGAACACGGAGAGCACCAGCGCGATGCCCATCATTGGCCAGAAGCTATACATCTGCGGGAAAAATTGCAGGTAGATCGCCGCAAAGATCAGCGCAACGACATTACCGCCGATGCTGCCTTCCCAAGTCTTGTTGGGACTGATCGCTGGCCACAGCTTATGTTTACCGATGGCGCGGCCGACAAAATACGCGCCAGAGTCCGTCAACCACACAATGATCAAGGCAAAAAGCAAGGTGTCCAGCCCGGCATCGTTGCGCACGGCGATCAGATTATGGAACCCGGTCCCAATGTAAAAGATCGACAAGGCGCTGATCGCGGCATCGTCATAGGTGGTGCGGTTCTTGGTCGCCACGGTGACCAGAAGTAGTGCGGCCACGGCGATGTAGATCAGATCCAGCCGTGAGATGAAACTCGGCAACCAGCGAAAATAGCTGTCCGGAAAAGTGACCAACAACACCCCGATCGCCGACACGAAAAAGCTGCTCGACACGATGATGCGTTTGCGCATGATGAAGATCTCGGACATCGCGATGACTGCCAGCACCGCCGCGGCGACTTCAAGCCAGATGCCGCCGAGAATCAAGATCGGGATAAAGATCGCCAAAGCGACGATCGCAGTGATGATACGTTGTTTCATTACGTTCCTCCGTGCCCCATACAACTGGGATTATTATTTTGATTCAGGTGCGGTTCCCGCATCAAGTCCGCCATAGCGCCGATCACGTTGCTGGTAAACGGCGATCGCCTCGCTGAGCATGTCAGGCGTAAAGTCGGGCCAATACGCCGGGGTGAAGACCATTTCACTGTAAGCCAACTGCCACAGCAAGAAATTCGACAGTCGCTCTTCCCCACTGGTGCGAATCAACAGATCCGGATCGGCCAAGGACCCAAGATGGCGCGTCATCAGGTGATCCGCCACAATAGCGGCATCGATCTGCGCTGGGTCGAGCGTGCCTGCGACTGCCTCACTGGCCATTTGCTGGGCTGCCAAGATCAACTCGTCCCGGGCCCCATAATTGAGCGCGAAATTTAAGATCATACCGGTATCTTGTTTGGTATCGGCCATCGCATTGGCTGCCGCTTGCCGCGTGGCGGCCGGCAACGCCTCAAGCTCGCCCATCACCTCGACTCGGACATTTTCGGCGATCAGCTCAGGCATGAACGTGTCGAAAAAGTCCACCGGCAGTTTCATCAGGTAATTCACTTCGCCGGTCGGCCGCCGCCAATTTTCGGTGGAAAAGGCATATAGTGTCAGGACTTTGACGCCTAAGCGACTCGCCGCCTTGGTGATCGTCTTAACGTTTTCCATGCCCTGTTTGTGCCCAGCAATGCGCGGCAGAAATCGTTTCTTCGCCCAGCGGCCGTTGCCATCCATGATGATTGCCACATGCTGAGGGATTCGCTGCAGATCCACTTGCGGGGCTTGATGCTTCGCTCCGAACATCGCCATGCTCCTTTTTTCGGGCGAAAACGCCGCCCGGTAGTCTTAATGATTGTAGCAGAAAAGCCGGGCCTGAAACAGCTGGCATCAGAAAAACGTAAGCTCTGCGCGCACGAAACTTTGGCTGACCTCACGTAAAAAGCCCGCTTACGCAGGCTTTTTACTGAGGGACGATCATGCTGTTGGGTGACAGCATCGGCCAAACCGGCTGATCAGCCCTCTGTGATCTCTTTTTCTTTTTCCGCTGCAGCGGCATCGATCTTTTTGGTCGCGTCATCAGTGACTTGCTGAATGTCTTTTTCAAGACGATGCAGCTCATCTTCGGTGATCTCGCTGGCCTTTTCCTGCTTGCGCGCTTTATCAAGGGCATCACGGCGAATGTTGCGCACCGCGATCTTCGCTTCTTCGGCGTATTTGCCGACTTCTTTAGCAATCTCCTTGCGCCGCTCACCGGTCAACTGAGGCACGACCAGGCGAATGGCAGTCCCGTCATTGGCAGGATTGATGCCGAGGTCGCTCATGTTGATCGCCGTTTCCACATCCTTCAGGGAACTGCGGTCATACGGGGTGACCAGCAGCACGCGAGGCTCCGGAATGGTGATGGAGGCCATCTGGTTCAGTGGCGTCGGCGTCCCGTAATATTCGACTTGAATCCGATTAAGTAAACTCGCGTTGGCGTGTCCGGCGCGAATCCCGCCGAGGTCACGTTCCAGCGACTCTTGGGTCTTTGCCATAGTGGCTTTTGCTTCGTCTACGATTGGGTTAGCCATGATTATTCCTTTCCTTTGATCGTGGTCCCGATATTCTCGCCTTCCACGACCTTCTTAATGTTGTCTGGTTCGTTCATATTGAAAACAACGAGTGGAATGTTGTTGTCCATCGACAAGGTGCTGGCCGTAGAGTCCATGACATGCAGGCCTTTGCTGATGATATCAAGATGCGTCAGCTCGGAAAATTTGACCGCGTTGGCATCCTTGTTCGGATCATCGGAGTAGACGCCGTCCACGCCATTTTTCGCCATCAAGATCACGTCGGCGCCAATCTCTGCCGCTCGCAAGGCCGCGGTAGTGTCGGTGCTGAAGTATGGATTCCCGGTGCCACCGGCAAAAATCACAACGCGACCCTTTTCCAAGTGACGGACGGCCTTCCGCCGAATATACGGCTCGGCGATCTGACGCATTTCGATGGATGTCTGCACGCGCGTCGGCACCCCGAGGTTTTCAAGACTATCCTGAAGCGCCAGGCCATTCATCACGGTCGCCAGCATCCCCATATAATCAGCCTGGGCACGTTCCATCCCCATTTCAGCGCCGGTCTCCCCGCGCCAGATGTTCCCGCCGCCACAGACGATCGCGATCTGAACGCCGAGGTCGTGGACCTGCTTGATCTCTTTGGCGATGTCGCTGATCACCGGTGGTTTGATGCCAAATCCTTCTTTGCCTGCCAGTGCTTCTCCACTGACTTTCAGTACGATGCGTTTGTATTTGGTCATGGTCTCGTTCCTTCCGTTAGTTGCTGTTAATAGTTTACCATTGATACGGTGGGAAATGAATGGTTATCTCCTGAGTGGCCTGGCCACGTTTACGAATGCCTGCTCAGTCAGACCCGTTTCTTCTATTATATAGTGGTGACCCCGTGAGGCGCACCCACCACGCGATGGTGTGACGCGGGCTGTGCGGCCGGTGCATAAGTGAACTACTCGGCCATAAATGACCGAGCTTCTGGGAACACCGCTGACTTACACATCCAGCACTAAGCTTTTTGTGC
>NZ_BOLS01000023.1 GCF_016861785.1 Lacticaseibacillus mingshuiensis | reverse complement strand
CATGTTTAATTCTCCGACCAATTAAGGCCGAATCACCTACACATTTACGAAACTTTGTTCAGTTTTCAAAGGACGACTTGTCCAAAAGACAACTTAAATATAGTACCAACTCCCCCCTTCTACGTCAAGGATATTTGTCAAAAAAGTTTGGCCAAGGTCCAAAAGCCTGTCTGACAGGACATAAAAAGCCGCACTGCTGCGGCTTTTTGGAGAAAGATCATTCAGCTGTGATCACGGTCTGGCCGCCCATATAAGGCACAAGAACCTCAGGGATGGTCACACTGCCATCTTCATTTTGATAATTTTCCAAGATCGAAGCGACCGCGCGGCCAACCGCCAGGCCGGAGCCATTCAGGGTGTGGACAAACTGTGGCTTGCCGTTTTCGTCCCGGTACCGGATCTGTGCGCGACGTGCTTGGAAGTCGGTGCAGTTGGAACAGCTGGAGATCTCACGGTATTTATCCTGCGCCGGCATCCAAACTTCAAGGTCGTTGGTCTTGGCAGAGGTAAACGAGGCATCCCCGCTGGCCAATGTGATCACGTGATACGGAAGGCCCAATTTTTGCAGTAGGTCTTCCGCGTCGTGAATCAAATTCTTCAGCTGGTTCCAAGAGTCTTCTGGCTTGCAGAACTTGACCATCTCGACCTTGTTGAACTGGTGCATCCGAATCAGGCCACGGGTATCACGACCGGCGCTACCGGCTTCAGAGCGAAAAGCAGGCGACAAGGCGGTCAGGCTGATCGGCAGCTTCGCACTGTCCACGATCTCACCGCGATAGTAATTCACGAGTGGCACTTCCGCGGTCGGAATCAAGGTCAGTGGTTCGCCTTCATTAGTGATCGTGTAAACGTCCTCCGTGAACTTAGGGAACTGGCCCGTGCCGAACATCGAGTCCGCGTTGACGAGATACGGGGTGATCACTTCCTCGTAGCCTTCCTTATAGTGCTCGTCGAGGAAAAAGTTGTAGACCGCACGCTCGAGGCGTGCGCCGGCACCTTTATAGTAGACAAAGCGTGCACCTGCAACTTTGGCTGCCCGCTCAAAATCAAGGATGCCCAGTTTTTCCCCGATCTCCCAGTGTGCTTTCGGGGCAAAATCGAATTGGCGAATATTTCCCCATTTATATTCTTCCCGGGCATCATTTTCATCCAGCGACATTGGCACATCATCTGCTGGGAAATTTGGTAGACGCACGAGAATGTAGTTGACCTTTTCTTCAAGGTCAGCCCGTTTCTGATCAAGTGCGGCGATCTGCTGCCCGACTTCGCGCATCTCTTTGATCGCGTCATCGGCGTTTTCTTTGGCGCGCTTCTTACGGCCGATCTCGTCGGAGGCGCTGTTGCGCTTCGCCTTGAGATCCTCGACCGCCATAATGACCTCACGTCTTTGGTCATCAAGGGCGATCGCGTCATCGATCTCTTCCGCCTTCACGCCGCGGGCCGCCAATTTCTCTTTTGCCCAATCCGGCTTTGCACGTAAAACTTTGATATCTAGCATAATGGTCCTCCTCATCGGTCTGTGTACACAAAAAGCCCCTCATCTCATTGGGACGAAAGGCTTTTTTCCGCGGTACCACCCAAGTTTGACGCAACGCGCCACCCTCTTTGCGGATAACGGGCGCTGCCGTCCAGCTCGTCGCTGGCCGTATCGCTGTGCTGGAATAGGGACGTTGATGGCTCACACCGGCCGCCATCTCTCTGAAAAGTCCACATAGGCACAGACGTTTATTGGCTAAAATGATGTTCATAGTTCTTCCGCTCATACAATACCGCAAAAGCCAGCCATTGACAACCAGTCAATCGGCCGCCGCCACGCGGGTCAAAGCCGCGCGGTCTAAAATAGTCAGCTGCTTGCTACCAGTTTGCTTGAGCCAACCCGCATTTTCAAAATCGCGAAGCTTGCGCGAGATCGATTCCGGGGTCGTGCTCAAAAACGCGGCCAGCTCTTTTTTCTTCATCGGAAGTGTGAACTCAGCCTGGCCTTGCCTCAACAAAAAGTCCGCCAGTCTGGCTTCAACGGTGCGCGTTGCCGTCATGGTCGCCCGCGCTTCCGCTTGCTGCAGACGTTGCGCGAGCTCATCCATCACAGCAAGGCCAACATCCGGATGCTCACGAATCAGTTGCTGAAAATCCGGTTTGCGCAGCACACACGCAACAACCGGTGCCATTGCGACCGCCTCGGCCTGATGCACAGACCGCGAAAACAGTGCCTGGTCGCCGTCGAAATCGCCGGGCGCCAAAAGCCGAATCAACTGGTCGCGACCGCCAGCCGTCACCTGATCGATCTTCACCTGGCCCTGGTGAATGATATAAAGCGCGTCCGCCTGACTGCCAGCAAAATACAACGTGTCCCCCGCGGCAAAATGAACGTGATGGACCAACGCCTGAATCTGCGTCAACGCAGACAGCGGGAGATGATTGAAGATCGGCACGACCTGCACACAAAGATCCCCGCCAGCCGTTTCTTTCGTTTGCTCAGTAATCGACCGCACCCCCCAGGCTCATTTTTTCATCCCATAACTGCCGGATCGTCGCGTATAATTCCCCGTACCAGTCGTTTGAGGTGCTGGCCGCCCATTTGTAGGTCAACGCGCCGCCGCGTTTTTCCTTGGCATCCGGCACCGTCGAGCTTTCGACGACCAGGTCGACCGTGCTCAGGTCCTCATCCGGCGACACGATCTCGACAAAGGGCTGGGTGATCAAAAACGACAGCAGGTCGATGTACCCCAGCACGCTTTGTTCAACAACAGGCGCCACGCGGACTTTGACCGGCGGGATAAACTGAATGACTAGTTGCAGCAGGTTGCGATAATACGACTGGCTAAGTGGGTCGATCATATCCGCCAACCCAGTGAATTGATTGGTGAAGATCACATGCTCTAGTGTCTGCCGCACTTTTTTCGCAAGGGCGGGGTTCTCTGGCATCTGGCTCAGCTTATTGTTGGCCTCATAGGCGATCATTTCAGAGATATCCTCGCCAAATTCCAGCGACGACACGGTGTTGGCAAACAAGTTGGCCTTCAGCATATTCAGCGTCTCTTTCGGCAAGAGGTCATCTTCCAGAAACGCCACCGGCAGTTTTGCCAAAAATTCGGTCACAAGTGTATAGATCACCGGATTGTAGCGTTTGAAACGCTGAATGGTCTGCTCGATCAAGGTCGAGCTCGTCGTCACATAAAACGGCAGGAAGTTGAACAGAAAATACATCGCCGCCGATTCACCAAGCTGTTCGGACAGGGTCATTTGCGGTTGCAATTCCCCCATCGGCCCCGCTTCTGCTTCAAAGAGGTTGGCGACCGGATACTTCAACGTCAAATGCTCCGGCTGGTAGACGATCGCGTTGCCATCTGCCACCCGCTGCTTCGAGACAGCCGCATAATACATCGCGATCTCGCGCGTCACCAAATTCGGCGTCCCCACGTCGTACAGCGCGACGGCCTGATCGACTAAGACGCCCATTTCAGTGCGAGAGGCGCGCTCGAACGGCCAGCCCGCGCCGTCCGTGGCCATCCAAAAGATCATCGTCAAAAACAGCCGAACGCGTTTCTCGTCGCCTTGAATTCGCAAGGTCTCATACGAAAAGCGAACGCCAAACTTCCGCGAAAATTCGCGCAGCGGCTTTAAGTGGCGCAGCATCGTTGCCTTCGAGGTGTCCATGGCTTGCAAAAACGCGTCGAAGTTGGGATAGCCATGCGTCAGCAACGCCTCCAAGAACTGATACGGATGCCCATTTTGAACAAAATACAGCCGGACATCACTCGATGGAATGTTGAAAAGACGCTTGATCGACGCATTTTTTGTGTGGGTCATGATTTCAAGCGCGGCAACAAGGCCGTTGTATGTGTTGTAAACACTGCCATAATTGCGGCCCGTCAGCGAGGCGATCTGCTTCAAGTTGACCTCTTCGATCAATGGCTCCCCCGCCCGTTCACCGGCCAATCGATCCACGACTGGCGTGGACGCCACCCGCGCGTTCACGATGCGCCGAAATAGGCTCATTTTTTCAGATTCTGACATTGACAGGAAAATATCTTCACGACCGCGCATTATTAAACTCCCCCAAAAATCGTCATTATGGACTGCAATGCCTCCAAATTATAAGGGCAAATGTCCATCTTTTCAATTATGCTTACGAGATTTTGACCAAAATCGTTGGCGTTTGTAAGCAAATCGAATCCCCATTCGCACGGGCCCGATTGCCAAAAAGTGTCAGTTTTTGTAAAATTTGCTATACTGAATGATAAAAGGGAAGTAATGGACAAGGAGGGGTGAGCATGCAATTCGAAGAGATCTTTCTTGAAAAAGCGGATCTGCAAAAATTCATGATGTTCAGTGTGCTCACCGCATTTGACGCCGACAGTTTGACGATCACCGAACTCTCGGCGAAGATCGGCATCTCCTATCAGCAGACCTATAACATTTTCCAAGAACTGATCGAAGATGTGGCCGCAATCACCGGAGACAGCCGGGCCACTGTCAAAAAGTCCTTGATGGGGCCACTGCCGCTAAGAGTGACGATCGACCAGTATCGCTTCTTATTAATGGAAGACGCGATCGCATATCAATTTGTCGATTATCTGGTTCAGGGCAGTCGGCCAAGCGTCGACCGGTTCTGCAACGAGCGCTACTCAGCCGTTCGACCCTGCTGCGAAAGACCGCCCCGCTTCGCCAATTGTTGGCCCGGTACCAGATCAAGATGTCGCTGACATTGCCGGGCTTTGTCGGTGATGAAAAACAGATCCGGCTTTTTTTGACCGTGTTTTACTGGCTGGCAACACACGGCTCGGGCTGGCCCTTTTCATCGATCTCGTCTGCACAGCTGGACCGCCAGTACAATGAGCTCAAAACACACAAAGTCGACCCGATCGCGGCCCTGCAAGAGGAGCTGTTTTGGGCCGTCTGCCGGATTCGGATGGCACATGGCCATTATGTCGGCTATTGTGCGCGATTTGAGGACGTCTTTGGCGAGATGGCCAGCTTCGACGAAACGATCTACAAGCAGGAACTGTTCGCCAAGCGCGACCCTGAAGCTCGCCGTGCCGAGAGCTGCTTCTTTTACTTTTATCAAAATAAAACGATCAATTTCACGCCGCTGACTGAAAATGAGCAGGCCTTGCAGGAATTCCTGCTGAGTCAAAAGACCCCGGCGAACGACGTGGTCGAAGCGCTGGGGCCATTTTTGACGGCACGTTTTCCAGGCCTGTCCGCCGATCAGCTGCACCGGTCGACCCATCTGGCACTCAATGTCCTGCGTGTCTCGTTTTCGTTTTATCTGATGGACGGCAATTACTTCAAGCAGGCAGATTTCTTTGGGGCGAATAAATCGTCATATCGGGAGCAGCGCCAGCGCCAAGTATTTCTCGAATTTGTCGAGTCATTGCCCGATCGACCCGCCTATAGCGCGTTCAAACGCGATCCAGAGGCCTTCGCCGAGTTGCTGTTTTACCTATTTGTGCCGGTCCTTGCCCAATTCACCGAGGAAGAAAAGGTCAAGCTCAAACTGCTGGTCGAGCCGACCGACATTTTGAACCGCGCCTTGTTTGACTTTGTCGATGACCTTGGCATCGCGACCCGGCTTCCTGTTTGCGCCGACCTCGACGAAGCCGACCTGGTCGTGGCGGTTCGGGATGATTATATGGCGTCTGATATCCAGCGCTGGCTGAACGGCCACGCCAATAAGGTGATCGATTGGTACCTGGACGCCACCGTGACCGACCGGCATCAATTGTACGAACGAATTTATGCGCTGTATCAGCAAAAGCAAGCCGCCGTGAACAAGCTGGCGCTCAAGGAGACAAAGGCGCGCGCATAGCCCTGCGCCGGTTCCAGCTGCGTCTTCAACCTGCCAGTTTCAGCCGAGGGCTCAGATGCCATACAAAAAGCGTGATGCCTCCCCGCATCACGCTTTTTTGGCGCTATAGCAAAACTTTCTCATCGACCGCTGGCAGCATTTTGTTTCGCAACATCCGGTGGGCTGCGGCGGCATAAAGCGCCGTCAGCTGGCCCGCGTTGTCTGCGATCTCATACATCACGATCGTCATGATCTCAAAATGGGTGAACAGCGTCGCCTTGCGCGGTTGCATCCCCAGCCAATCGGAAAAATGCATCTCAAAATCTGAGAGGCTCCAGTTCAGCCGGCCAAGCAGTGTTTTCAGCGTCTGCTTGTCAAAGCTTGTGATCTTCACCCACGTGGTCGCGTAGGCGAAGGCCGCCGCATCGAATTCATCACCCGGCTCCAGGTCCTGCACGATCAGCGCCATCAGCGCCGCCGCAGCCGCCTGATCATGCTGCGTGTCGAGCTCCAGCTTCAAGCGGTGCCGCAGCAAGACCGCCGCGTACCCTGGATCATCGCCATAGCGCACCAACGCCTCATCAAGGAGGTGTTCAACGAGCACATACCCCTGCATCGGTCGTTCCCAGAAGCGTCGCCGCGCATGGGCAAAATCGATCACATCCGGTAGATAATATTCGTGGATCCACAATTGATCGGCAATATCGCTGAGCGCGGACTGGCCCTTGGCTGTCAGCACAACATCCCCTAGCGCCCCGCCCGCTTGAATGTACCCGTTGCGCATCAATGCATGCATCGTGCGTAACGGATCCAAGCGGTACCGGTCGCGCCAAAGGGTGTCGTGCATGACATCGGTGTCCCCACTCATCGTTGCCATGTACATAAAGACCTTGGTGCTCGGTGTAAGCCGCATCCGATGGCCCCCATTCTTCGGTTTGTCCAACGTCAATATTTTACTCGCAAGTGAAAACGCTGTCAAATATTCGGGCTGGCCTGAAAATTCAATGCTCCGCTTGCGCGATCTCGCCAAGCAGATCGCCATCGAGATCTTCCTGCAAAAATGCGGAGTTCTCCGTCGGCAAATGCAGCTGTAGGTCACTGAACAGTTGGGTCTCCAGCGCCCCTGCGATCTGACCGAGCGCCAACACATGGCCGCCAAGATCATGGGCATCACTGAGAAAATGCAGATGAAAGCTCGGCGTTGCCATCCCCGCATACAGCTGAGGCGAATAGTAACCCAAGAGCGTTCCAGTCACATTTTTTCGCGTGAAAACAGCTTGGTCGGCTGCTGTTTCGGTCAGGGTTGGATAGGGCGGCACCTGTTTGGCCACGGCCCGCGTCGTGACCTGGCCAAACGTCCCGTGAAGGCGCACCGCGGCAAATAGGTTGCGGGTGCCAAGTAGTTTCAGCACAACGTTCGCGAAGGCATCCTGAGTGTCGGCGACAACTTGACCGACTGTCTCAAACGCCGCGTGATGGACATTGGCAAACGGCACCTTGGCCGCATCCGTATCCGCGATCAGGTGGACTTGTCCACTCGCGGCCACTTGATACACCTGGCCGGCCAAAATGATCAGCTCCCCATCGAGCCCATCCAGTGTGCCAATGCCGGTGTCGCCGTGCTGCAACAGCTCGGTCAGCGTCTGAGTGCCGGCAAATAATCCCGGCACCAAGGCCCCGAGCGTCCCATGTTGGTAAAGTAACTGGTCCTCTTTTTCTGTCATCTGAGCCTCCTAGAACTGATCCGGCAGCATCGCGTCGCCGAGCTTGCGGTTATCCGAATAATCAACTGGAATATCGACGATCACTGGGCCCTTGGTCGCAAAGGCCTCATCGAGCACACGCCCGAGGTCGGCCGGCTTGTCGACACGCAGCCCCTTGGCCCCGAACGCCTCTGCGTATTTCACAAAATCGACGGGACCAAAATCAACACCGGCTGCTTGCCCATACTTCATTTCCTCTTGGAACTTGACCATGTCGTAGTGCCCATCATTCCAAATGATATGAACCAGATCACTATGCAGGCGCACGGCTGTTTCAAGCTCCATCGCCGAAAACAGAAAGCCCCCGTCGCCAGACACAGAAACGGCTTTTTCCCCAGGTCGAACCAGCGTCGCGGCGATCGCCCAAGGCAACGCGACGCCCAAGGTCTGCATGCCATTTGAAAAAAGCAGGCGCCGCGGCTGATAGCTGCGAAAATGGCGAGCCATCCAAATGTAGTGGCTCCCGACATCGACCGCCACCGTCATGTGATCATCGACGCGTTCCTGCAGTGCTGCGATGATACTCAGCGGATGGACCCGCGTCTGCTCAGCCAAAGCCGGTGGGACATCGCGGGCTTGGAGCTGCGCCTGCAGCCCTTCAAGAATTGACTTTGCACTCGGCGCGACCCGATAGCCGCGCACCAGCGGCGTCAGAATTGCCAAGGTCTGAGAGATGTCCCCGATCAATTCGCTTTCCGGCTGAAAATGTTGGTCGATCTCACTGGGCTGCGCGTCAATGACGATGATGCGCGCGCGGCCTTCGCTATTCCAGTTGCGCGGTTCGTATTCCACCGGGTCGTACCCGATCGCGATCACCAGGTCACTTTGCTGCAACAGCTGGTCCCCTGGCTGGTTACGGAACAATCCGACGCGACCGAAGAAATCATGTTCCTGTTCATGTGAGACAATGCCCGCCCCTTGGAAAGTCTCAACGACTGGCAGGTCAGCCGTGGCAAGAAGATCCCGCAAGGCCTGCGTCACCTCTTCAGAGGAGGCGCGCATCCCAAGCAGCAAGACTGGTAACGCCGCCTCCTTGATCTGTGTCGCCAAATTGGTCATGTCGGCGGGGCTGGCCGGCCCGAGTTTTGGCGCAACGCTCGGGCGAATGGCGGCTGCATCTGTCGGCGCGTCAGTCACATCCTGAGGAATCGACACAAAACTGGCCCCTTGCTTGCCAGAAGCAGCGGCGCGCCACGCGTTGGCAATCAATTCAGAAACATTGTCGGGATCTTGGACCTCAGCGGCATACTTGGTGATAGGGGCAAACATCTCCGCATTTTTCATACTTTGGTGGGCCGCCCGCAAAAGGTCCTTGCGCTGGACCTGACCTGCAAGTGCAAGGACCGGGTCGCCCTCCGCCGTTGCAGTCACCAAGCCCGTGGCAAGATTTGCCGCACCAGGCCCTGAGGTGGTCAACACAACACCCGGCTGGCCGGTCATTCGCCCGACCGCAGCGGCCATGAACGCCGCATCCTGCTCATGCCGGGTGATGATCAGTTGTGGGGTCTTAGGCGCTGTCGGATGTTCGAGCAATTCGAAAACGCGGTCGATTTTCGCGCCTGGAATTCCGAATACGTATGGGACCTGATGCGCGATCAGGCTATCGATCACTAAGTTTGCGCCATGGCGCTGAGGGTTTGACATCACAATGCCTCGCTTTCCGTTGTCTGTTTCACATCATACGCGTTCTGTTGTTGATTTCAAAATATTATTTTGCCAGTTCCCAACTAAGCGCGTCTCATCTGTTTCATTTTCGCTCTCAAACTGTACTTAAAAGCTCGATAAAAAAAGAAGCTGGCAACCACCTGCCGGCTTCTTTTGGCCCTGCATCTGTGGGCCACGAATCAATTCAGTTTAAGTGTGATGCGGCCGATTCCCTGCTCTGCATCCTCCGTCTGGCAATGAAAGCCATACTTGGTGAAAATATGTTGGAGCTTGGCAAAATTATCCCGGTCAAACGAGCTGATGTTGCCATCAAGGGCCTGAACATCAGCCTTCCGCGCCAGATTGATGAACGCCTTAAGAGCAAGCTGAGCGAGGCCCATATTTTGAAAATCATAAAAGGCCAGGCGACTTTCAGAGCCAAGCGTCTCAAGCACCGTGATGTGCATCGTATTTTTCCAGTGGTCGATATCGAAGAGCAGCTGGGCGAGATAGTCCGCCTTGGAGTGGCCATATTTATCGACGTTTTCAAATGGCGTATACACGAAGATCGAAAAACTGTTGCGTGGCTGACGCTTGCTTTGATAATCCGTGTAGACGATGTACTGGCTCACTTGGCCACCTGTCTCGGACATCGGCTTGTTCATACTCGACAAGATCGTGTACGCCGGATCTTTTTCGATCATCGCCAAACGTTTGGTGTAGGCCTGATCATAATCTGTTTGGACGCTCATTCTGAAACCTCCAGTTTGAATGTTGGTTTCATTATATCATTTTCAAAACAAATCCACGAGTAATAATGAACAAAAGCAATGAAAAAAAACAATTTCCATGGCGGTCACTTTTTTGACGCCCAGTTTTCAGGTAATAGACAATAATAGGCCTCTTCGCTGGCCGCCTTGCCATACAGGCTGGCGGGAAGCGGCACGGTGAACTGATAGCGAAAACCCGTGTGGCGAAGCAGCCGAACCGAACGCGCGTTGTCAGGAAAGACGCCGGCCCAGATCTGGGTGATCTGGCGGGCGAACAAGTCTGCGCAGACCAACCGCACCGCGGCGGTCATCAGGCCCTGCCCCCAAAATGGTTGGCCGAGTGCATAGCCGATCTCACGTGTCATGAATGCCGGGTCGGCCGGATCATTTGCCCGCGGGTAGACGCCGATGTGGCCAACCACCTGGCCTTGAAAAACGATCGCGTGGTCCGTATTCTCCTGGCGGTACCGCGTGACCGTGGCCACAGCCTCATCCATCGTTGTTAGCGGCGCCATGCCGGCTGGCGTCGTGACGGCCGAATCACTTGCATACGCAAAAAACGCTGACGCATCGGCCACCTGAAACGGCCGGATCTGAATTCTCCCATCACTGAGCATTGCCCACCTCCGAAATAAAAAAAGCCCCCACCGCAATCAATTGCAGTAGGGCTCAAACAGGCCTGTTTGAATGAATTACTTCTTAACTTCGACGAACTCAACGCGCCGACGCAACTTTGGAGAATACTTCTTCAAAGTCAGACGATCAGGCGTGTTACGCTTGTTCTTAGAAGTCAGATAGATCCGTTCGCCGGTTTCGGCACAGGCAAGAAGAATATGATCACGCATCTTCTGTCACCTCTCTCATCAAGTCTAGACTAACTATATAAGCATACTGAATTAGCGGGAAATGTCAAGGAAAATCAATTGACAGGATGCGCAGCGGGGCGTTTAGGGGTAGACAGGTAGCTCGGCCAGGGCGGTTGATGGCGCTCTTTGCCATCGGGCGAGCAGGCCGACTACATGTCCTACCCCTGCCCGGCGGAGCCCAACTTAATGCACGGTGCGCAGCGGGGCGTTTAGGGCTGAGCAGGTAGTTCGGCCTGGGCGGTTGATGCGTCCTTGGTCATCTGCGTCCAGCCCCATTTCTTCTATTAAAGTGGGCTCAACGCAATGCCGACGAAAATTCTTCTGGCAGCGGCAACTCAGCCTCGATCACTCCGGCCGAAAATGGATCGGTGAAGGCCAGCTTGCTTGCCTGAAGCAACTGGTGCGCGCCCGCCTCACCTTGTCCATAAAGCGGATCGCCGACCAGCGCATGCCCCAACGACGCAAAATGCACCCGGATCTGATGCGTCCGCCCTGTCTCCAGGCGCGCTTCAACCAGACTCGTCGTTGCGCCCAGCGTCAAGGTCCGGTAATCCGTGACCGCGCGCACCCCTGCTGGATCAACGCGGCGATGAATGCCATCGGGCGCTTTGGCAAGCGGCCGATCGATGCGCCCGGCTGGCGGATCGAGCTGACCCTCGACCACGGCGCGATAAATTTTTGTCACCGTCGCATCCACGCCGAGCTGGTCCAATTTTCCTTGGGCAAAGGGATGCTTGGCCAACAGCACCAAGCCGCAAGTATCGCGATCCAGACGGGTGATCACAGCCGGCTGCGGCGCCGTGACGCCCTGTTCAGCCAGATACCCAGCCGCCGCATTCAACAGGCTGTGTGTCGGATCGCTGGGGCCTGGGACACTGGCCATCCCGACCGATTTGTCGACGATCAGCCAATCCCGCGTTTCTTTGACCACAACCAGAGGCTGGTGGCTTTGCACGATCAGCGGTTGTGTGAGCATCGTGAAGCCAACCTCATCGCCGGGGAGCACCGGCTGATTGCCAGTCACCTGGCCGTTTTTTCGCACGGCCCCTGCGGCAAATAGTTTCGCGAGCAGACGATGACTGACGCCTTCTGCGGCCAGCCGCCGTTTAACGGTCGTGGCGCGGTCGACCGGATATGAGAATTCAAAATACACCTGACTCGCCCCTTTCATTCTTTTCATTATACCGAATCTGATGGCACGATTGAGGTAAACTGAAGGAAACGTCCAAGGAGGCCGACATGGAAGACCCGACTCAGATCATCGACCAGCACCTCACTGAGGGTGCATTTTATTTTACGACAACGCAATGGCAAGGCAGACTATCTGCCGTCAACGACCACCTCTTGCGTCTGACCGTGAAGCAAGGCGGCGCGTGGCCAACGCACCCGACAATTCAGGCGGCGCTGCCGGTCGAGAAAAGTGGCGACGAAACGGTGGCGACTGGCGGCACTGGCCAGGCCTATCGCACCCCGATCATCACGGCGCAAGAAACGACGCCCCTGAGAGCCAGTCAACCCGATCAAGTCAGTGTTGGCGCGGTCAAACTCGACCTGACCCACGGCCAACTGCGGCTTAGTCGAAATGACGCACCGCTTGTCACCATTTATCTGCCAACGTTTTCCGATAGTGGCTGGTCCCTGCGATTGCGGACCGCAACCCTGCCACATTATTTTGGCGGCGGCATGCAAAATGGGTTGGTGTCGCTCAATGACCGACTGATCGCGATCGCGACCGAAAATCGCTGGACCCTCGGCGGTGTCACTAGCCCCGTGCCGTTTGCCTGGACCACAGAAGGATTTGGACTGCTGGCCAACACGTTTACCAAGGGGGCCTATGATTTCTCCGAGCTGTTCCGTGGCGCCGAATTCAGTCATGACGACCCGGTCTGTGACGTCTACATTGTCATCGGGCAAACGCCGGCCGACATGATTCGTGGGTATTTTGAGCTGACAGGCAAGCCGGTCCGCCTGCCGCGTTTTTCCTTTTATCCCGGGCACTTCAATGCGTATAACCGCGATCACTGGGTCGCGGTCACAGCCGAGTCGGCCGGCGCCATCCAATTTGAGGATGGCAATTGGTACAAAGAATATCAGCCGATCAGCAAGGAGACGTTCAACACAGGGTTTCGTCGCGGGACGATCACAGTCGCCGGCCAGTCCTTGGTCCCCAATGTTTACGGCAACGGCCAGGTGACATTCATGGACCCGGACGAGAATGGCATGCCGCGCCGATCGATTCGCGAAACGCTGAATGGCGAACACGACTTCCAATTTTCCGCGCGAGCGGTGATCGAGCGCTATCGGAAAAATGGGTTTGCGCTGGGCTGGCTGTTGCCAAATGACGGCTACGGCGCGGGGTATGGCCAGACGTCGAGCCTCGCCGGTGACCTCGCCAACCTGCGCGCATTTCGCGACTATGCGGCCAGCCGCGGCATCGCAACAGGCCTGTGGACGCAAAAAACGTTGACACCTGCCGACCCGGCCCATCCGCAAAAAGGCGAGCGTGATCTGGTGCGTGAGCTCAACGAAGCCGGCATCACGGCACTGAAGACAGATGTGGCATGGGTCGGCGAAGGCTATACATTCGGCCTGAACGCCACGGCTGAGGCCGGCGCCGCCATGAGCGCCTGCAATCGGCGGCCTGCGATCGTCACCGTCGATGGCTGGGCCGGCAGTCAACGCGATGCGCTGGTGTGGAGCGGCGATCAAGCCGGTAGCAATTGGGCCAATCTCAAAACGCATATCGGCAGCTATTTATCGGCCAGTTTATCTGGCCTCGTGAATGTGGCGAGCGACGTGGATGGCATTTATGCCGGTCGCGACCCACTCATCGCCTTACGCGACCTGCAGTGGAAGGCGATGACGCCACACTTTTTTGCCATGGACGGCTGGGGTGATGTGCCGAAGTTGCTGGGCCAAAACGCCCCTGCCCCGTACAAGACCCTGGCCCAGGCATATCTCGCCCTGCACACGATGCTCGTGCCCTATCTTTATAGCCTGGCCGCCTTAGCCGAAAATGGGGCGCCGGCGCTGCGGCCAACTTGGTGGACAGGCGACAGCGATGCGCTGACGCAAGATCTCACCGATCAGTTTTTGGTCGGCGACGACCTACTCGTGGCGCCGCTGCTCGATGCATATGGGCTGCAGCCAAGTGGGGCCGCAAAACGGGCGCATATCTATTTGCCAGCCGGCAGTTGGCTCGATCTTCAGACTGGCCGGTGGCAACAAGGCGGCCGGACGCTGGCCGATGTGCCTGTTCCGCTTGCCGGACTCCCCACGTATCTGCGTGCAGGCGCGGTGATTCCGCTGACCTTGCCGCACCAAAATCCGGCCGCCGTCCAACCGGATCTGATCGTGCTGGCGGTGCCAGGTGGGAGCCAAACAACGACGCTGGTCGAAGACGATGGCGCCACGCTTGCGTATCAAACTGGCGACGAGGCGCTGATCACGCTGACGACAAAAGCCACCGCATCCGATCTTTCCGTGACGATCGCGCCGAGTCAGGGCAAAAGGGTCGTTGCCCCGCGGCCGGTGACAATTTTCATGCCAGCCGTCAGCGGTGCCGCCGAGCTCTCAGCCACCCTTGGCGATGCGCTGCTTGCTGTGCACGCCGCATTCGGCCCTGCCCCGGTCGATCCGTTGAGCCGCTGGCGGACACTATCTGGCTTGACCATCGATTGCGGCGTGTGTGACCCGGCCAAACGTCTCACCATCACCGTAGCCGGCTTGCGCGTCGACGCCGAGTCGGCTCTGGCATAATTTTGCGAGGTCACGCGCGCCAAAGGAGGACAACATGACAACTGAAATTGCATATGGCACTGACGCCTTGCAGCGGGCGGATCTGTATTTTCCGGTACAGGCAAATGGCGCCGCGCTGGTGTTTATTCACGGCGGGGGCTGGTTTCGCGGGGATAAAGGCCGCGACAGTGAACTCGCGACCGCACTGGCAGCAGCCGGGTATCTCGTGGCCGCCGTCAATTATCGGCTCGCCCCGGCCGCGCTTTTTCCGGCCGCGCAAAACGATCTGACAAATTTCCTCACTTGGTTCAAAGCCAGTGACTACGAGTTTGACCGCCAGCGCATTGGCCTACTGGGCGCCAGTGTCGGCGGGACCATGGCGCTGACAGCCAGTCTCGCGGCAGGCTATCCGGTCGTGACTTGGTCCGCGATTCTCGATTTGTCGAATTGGATCGACCAGCATCAAGCCGTCATCGCTGCGTTGGCCGGCGACCAAGAGCTGGGGCTTACCGACCGTCACGCGATTCACGACGCTTTTTATAAATATTTCGTTCAGACCTATCTTGGCGACTTGAGTCAGGAAAAATTGATCGCGGTCGATCCACTTTTTCATCTGACCAACACGCTTGGCCCCACCCTACTCTTCAATGGAGCGAATGAGTTGCAGCCTCTTTCTGCGGCGCTCCAATTCGTCGACCGCGCCGCCGCGTTCGATCGCGATATCACGTTACATGTGGTGCCAGGCACCGGGCATGCACGCGATTATACTGAGTTTGCGTTGCCGAGCACATTACGCTTTTTCGGGGAACATCTGGCAAAATAAATTGCTCGGCAGTCAAAGGCGATGTGCTCGCCTGCAGCTACAAAAAGACGGAAGTGGGACAAATGTCGATCTTGGGTCCGACAGGTAAGTGTTCCAAGCGCCAGGTCCGAACTTTGGACCAGGTGATTGGGACCTTAGCTGCTCGGACCCGGACATTTGGCCCACGACACTGCTGTAACATTAGTGCACTATACAGGAACTGGGACAAAACAAAAGTTTTGTCCCAGTTCCGTCTTCACTTCAATGTCATTACTTTGTCAAAACAAGTGGGGCGCTGGCGCCGGTGGTCCATTCGAGATGGCCGTTTGCCAGTACCAGATACAGCGCATCGGCTTCGTGATCTAGCGGGGTGAAGATGAAGCCATCCCCTGCCGCCTGCGCTTGGTAGCGGCTCGTGAGCGCCTGGCCGTTTTGTGTCACGGTCATCGTGGTCGCCGTCAACGTGACGGTCACAGCCGCGTTGTGCCACGTGCCGTTATAGTTGCTAAGCGCCGACTGCTGGGAAGCGGCGGGGCTTGCGGTCGTCTGTGTTGTTGTCGCAGTGACGTTCTTTTTCGTAGTCGTCGCTTTTGTCGTTGAAGAAGTGGCCGGTGCGGCTGTCTTCGTTTGCGCTTTCTGAGTCACCGGCGTCGAATTGACCGATTGCCGAGAAGCTGTCGTCGCCTGTGTCTTTTTGGCAACGGTCTGTTCGCCGACCGCAACCGCTTTTTTCTGGGTCGTCGCAGATGGGTGAACGGCCGACCCGGTCTTCGGCTTCGCAGACGCGGTAGGCTTGCCGAGAGGAGCGGTCTTCGCAGTGCGTGCGACCACCGTTGTCCGGCCTGCGCTTGCCTGATCGATATGCGCTTGAACGCCCAGACCAGACGCTGTGCCGACACCCAAAATAACCAATCCGATCACTACCATTTTTTTCATCATCAACGCCTCGCTCATCTGGGCTCACCCTTATTTGATGGCTCAAGTATAGCACGGTCTGAAATGTTTTTGTAATCTGTTTGTTACAAAACGAGTTAAGAATGGCTTAAGAACGCGCCTGATGTGACGGTGCTGTCACATGGCAACTATTACAAAGCTGTCCCGCTCCGGAGTTGCTAAGTTTTCCCCAAGCACCACCAAGACCGCCAGCCAGTGTGCTACAATTCTGACATCACCATGACAAGGAGGTGCATCATGTCACTCATCGCCCTTTTACTCGACGGGCTGGCGTTTGCTGGCTATTACGTGCAAAATACGCAACACGCTTATTACACGCCGGGGCTCGGCCTGCAAGTCGTGATCACCGTTTTACTGTTGATCATGCTGTTCACCTACTCAGGCAAACGCTTTGGGTGGTTCAACTTCGCGACCTGGGCCCACAACTTCACGTTCCGTTACGCGATCATCGTGTTGTCGTTTATCATCAATGCCGCAGTCCTCGCGCTTTACATCCTGAACGCGACCGGCACCAATTCGTTGATCTTCCAATAACCAGTTTTGCAGGCCAGCCGGATGCTGGTCTTTTTTTTACGAAAAATAGCACCTGACGTAAAATTTAGTAAATATTTCTTCACTCCGTTTTTCCTTGATGTTAAGCGGGTTTTCACATAGAAAGCCAACGCATCCGCACAAGTAAGCCTTTCATTCTCAGCCCGATTTTAGTAAACTATCGGTGACCGATCAAGAAGGGAGCTGTTGCCTATCACCACCCTAAAAGATATCGCAGCTGCGGCACATGTTTCTAGCGCTACTGTCTCACGTGTGCTCAATGCGGACACCTCACTGCAGGTGTCCGCGGCCACACGCCAGCGGATCTTTGCCGCAGCAGAAAGCTTGAACTACACCAAACATCAAACACATCCCACGACCTCGGCCGGCACCGTTGCCTTGGTGCAATGGACCACCGAGGCCGGCGAACAAGGCGACCTTTACTACCGGGCCATTCGCTGGGGCGTGGAAAATCAATTGCAGGCGGATGGCTATCAAGTGGCCCGCAATTTTGCCCCAGATGGCTTGCCGGCTGCAAGCGGCCTAGCTGGCGTGATCGCAATCGGAAAATACAGCCACGACCAGCTTGCCGCTTTTGCGGGCCTTGGAAAACCGCTGGTGGTGATCGATCAGGACACCCTCGATGACGACATTAGTTGCGTGACCACCAGCTTTGGCGCACCGGTGCAGGCGATCGTGGATCACTTTTTCACCCACGGGCGCACGCACCCGATCATGATCGCCGGTGTCGAGCAGACCACGGATGGCCAGCCGCTTCATGACCCGCGGCCGGAAGCCTTCACCACCGCCATGACCAGGCGCGGCGAAGAGCCCGTGCTGTACAGCGGCCCCTTCACCATTGAAGGCGGCTACCAGGTGATGAAAAAAATTCTGAGCCAGCCGGCTGCCGCCCACTTCGACGCGCTTTTTGCCGCAAGCGATAACATGGCGATCGGCGCGATCAAGGCGCTTCAGGAACACCACCTCAACGTGCCAGAAGATGTGGCGGTGATTGGGTTCAACGATATGGCAGTCGGGCGCTTCATTAACCCCAGCCTTGCGACGGTGCACATCGCCACCCAGGAAATGGGCATCACCGGCGTCGAATTACTTGAAAAAATGACCAAAACACCGGGCAGCCAAATGCGCATCACCCTTGCCAGTCAATTGCTGGTGCGCGACAGTGCCGCCCTGTAAGGAGGAGCATCATGACAGTTTCAGATCTAAAGGCAGGATTTGCCGCGCGATTCGGTAGCCAGCCCACTCAGCAGTATTTTTCCCCAGGCCGCATCAATCTGATCGGCGAACACACAGATTATAATGGCGGCCATGTCTTCCCTTGCGCGATCAGCTTGGGCACCTATGCCGCGGTCGGCGAAAGCGGCGATCAGGCGTTTCATCTCTTTTCGGCTAGCATTCCAAACAGCCCGGTCATCACATTGCCGATCGATGCGCTGACGGGCGGCAAGGACGGCCAGTGGAGCGATTACTTCAAGGGCATGGCCCAGCAGCTGCTCAAACGCGGCGCCACCTTCGACCGCGGGCTGAACATCTATATCGATGGGGACTTGCCAAACGGCGCTGGGCTTTCCAGCTCCGCCTCGATCGAGCTATTGACCGGCATCATTCTCAAGGACAATTTTGCCCTCAAAGTCACCATGCTCGACCTGATTCAAGACGGCCGGGCAACGGAAAATGACTTCATCGGCGTCAATTCCGGCATCATGGACCAATTCGCAATCGGTATGGGCACCAAGGACCACGCGACGCTGCTGGACACCAATACGCTTGCTTACGAAAGCCTGCCGCTGGTGCTCGGCGACAACGTCATCGTCATCATGAACACCAACAAGCGCCGCGAGCTGGCAGATTCGAAGTACAACGAGCGCCGCAGCGAATGCGAAGAGGCCCTGCGCCGCCTGCAGACGCAACTCTCGATTCAGAGCCTTGGCGACCTGAGCGAAGACGCATTTGATCAA
The DNA here is from genome assembly GCF_016861785.1 of Lacticaseibacillus mingshuiensis. GTDB lineage: Bacteria > Bacillota > Bacilli > Lactobacillales > Lactobacillaceae > Lacticaseibacillus > Lacticaseibacillus mingshuiensis. The sequence goes on along the minus strand of NZ_BOLS01000023.1, from coordinate 14,510 downwards.
GCCAGCTACCTGATCTATGACGACACCTTGATCAAGCGCGCCCGCCACGCCGTTTTTGAAAATCAGCGCACCTTGAAGGCCGCTGCGGCACTCGAGCAAGGCGACCTCACAGGATTTGGCCATCTGGTCAGTGCCTCTGGAGTGTCCCTGGCCTACGATTATGAAGTGACCGGCAAAGAGCTCGACACCCTTGTGCAAACAGCCTTGGCCCAACCCGGCGTGTTAGGTGCCCGAATGACCGGCGCCGGCTTTGGCGGTTGTGCGATCGCTTTAGTCGCAAAAACGGAGGTACCGGCCTTCACTGCGGCGGTCGGACAGGTCTATCAGGAAACGATCGGCTACCCCGCCAGCTTCTATGTCGCAGAGATCGCAGACGGCCCACGCCGCCTCGACTAACTCATTGACGAAGAAAGAAGGACATCACATGGCAATTGCAGTTTTAGGCGGGGCCGGCTATATCGGCTCCCATACCGTTAAACAATTATTGAACGCAGGCGAAGATGTCATCGTGCTCGACAACCTGATCACCGGCCACCAGCAGGCGATCGATTCGCGTGCACGTTTTTACCAAGGCGACATTCGCGACTACCATTTTTTGAGCCAGGTCTTCAGCCAGGAAAACGTTGAGGGCATCATTCACTTTGCCGCGTTTTCCATCGTCCCAGAATCGATGAAGGACCCGCTGAAGTATTTTGATAACAACACCGGCGGCATGATCACCTTGCTGGAAGCGATGCACCAATTCGGCATTACGAAGATCGTCTTTTCCTCAACTGCAGCAACTTACGGCGAGCCGACCCAGATTCCGATCAAAGAGACCGACCCGCAGATTCCAACGAACCCATACGGCGAAAGCAAGCTCGCGATGGAAAAGATCATGCACTGGGCCGATGTCGCATACGGCATCAAGTTTATTGCCTTGCGCTACTTCAACGTGGCCGGCGCCATGCCGGACCACACGATTGGCGAAGATCACCATCCAGAGACGCATCTGATTCCGATCATTTTACAGGTGGCGGCCGGCACACGCGACGGCCTGCAGATCTTCGGCGATGATTACCCAACCAAAGACGGCACCAACGTTCGCGATTATGTGCATGTCGTCGACCTTGCCGATGCCCACGTGCTGGCGCTGAACTACCTGCGCGACGGCCATGCCAGCGACGCCTTTAACCTGGGCTCCGCCACCGGTTTTTCCAATCTTGAGATTCTTGAAGCGGCGCGCCGCGTGACTGGCCAGGCAATTCCTGCCACCATCGGCCCGCGCCGCGCAGGGGACCCAAGCACGCTGATCGCCGCTTCTGATAAAGCCAAGTCCGTCCTCGGCTGGCAGCCAAAATTCGACAACATCGATCAGATTCTTGAGACCGCCTGGAATTGGCATCAGACCCATCCCCAAGGCTATGGTGATCGCGCATGAACGCCGTCGAACGCCAAGTCGCTTGGATTCTTGACCAAAACCCGGACTTTTCCCCGCTCGACACGATCTTTTTGACCAATCGGCTACTAGCTGACTGCGGCGATGAGGCCCTGGCCCTGCCGGCAAAGGATGATGCCTTGGCCAACCTCGATCAACTGGTCAAAGCCGGCGTGCAGGCAGGCAAGACACCAGACACACTGGTCGGCCGCCAGATACTTGAAGCCGAACTGATGAGCTGGGCGGCGCCAAAGCCAAGCACGGTCAACCGCCTCTTTTGGGAAAAATACGCGGACGCCCCCCGCCGCGCAACAGACTGGTTCTTCCATCTCAGCCAGGCGGACAACTACATTCAGACCCGGGCGATCGCCAAAAACATCGCCTTCCCCGCTCACACGGATTATGGGGACCTGGAGATCACCATCAACCTTTCCAAACCGGAAAAAGATCCGAAAGATATCGCGGCGGCGGCCAAGGTCAAAGCAAGCGGTTATCCCGCCTGCGCGCTGTGCTTAGAGAACGAAGGCTATCTCGGCCGACTTGACGCGGCGGCGCGCGGCAATCACCGGGTCGTGCGACTGGCTGTCGGTGGCCGCACCTGGGGTTTCCAGTATTCTCCTTATGCTTACTTCAATGAACACGCGATCTTCCTCGACAGCGTCCACGAACCGATGCGCATCAGTCAACAGACTTTTGCCAACCTGCTGGACCTCGTCACGCTGTTGCCCGATTACTTTGTGGGGTCAAACGCGGATCTGCCGATCGTTGGGGGGTCGATGCTGGCCCATGAACATTACCAAGGCGGTCGCCACACCTTTGCCATGGCCAAGGCGCCGGTCGAAAAACCGGTCGCACTCGGCATAGACAATGTTTCATGCAGCATCGTCAAATGGCCGATGAGCGTTTTGCGTCTGACCAGCGATGACAAAATGGCGCTGACCGCGGCCGCGGAACGGATTCGCGAGGCTTGGGCAAGCTACAGTGATGAGACCGTTGACGTGCGGGCCACATCAAACGGCGTGCCGCATCACACCGTGACCCCGATCGCCCGGCGCAGCGGGACGGCGTATCAGCTTGATCTGGTGTTGCGGGATAACCAGACAAGTGCTGCGTTTCCAGACGGTATTTTCCACCCGCATGCGGATGTCCAGCACATCAAAAAGGAAAATATCGGCTTGATCGAAGTGATGGGCTTGGCCGTCCTGCCAGCCCGCCTGCAAACGGAATTAGCCGAAGTTGAGAAATACCTGCTCGGCCAGCCAAACGAGATGCGCGAGGCGCACAAGCCTTGGGCAGATCAGCTCAAGCTAGCAGGCGACTGGACCGCGACCAATTGCCACGAACGCGTGCTGCAAGCGGTCGGTCAGGTCTTCAGCCGAGTGCTTGAAGACGCAGGCGTGTTTAAGCGTGACGCAACCGGACAGGCAGCATTTGCCCGCTTCTGTGCGACCTTGCAGTGATGAAAGGAAAGCGCTGAGTCATCGCGACCCAGCGCTTTTTTGCGGACACGTCAGCCTGTTTCTTCTATTAAAAAGGCAATGCCGCCGGAAATTGCTATAATAAATCGAACGGAGGTGGCGTGATGGCTGCGCAAAAAGAGATTCTGGATCTGGCCGGCCGCGTCGGCAAGATCCTACTGGAAAATGGGGCGGAGACTAGCCGCGTTGAGGGCACGGTGGAATATATCGGGCAAGCAGCGGGTCTGGCCCTGACGTGTCACGCAACCATGACGGCCATTTTTGTCGACGTCAACGATGATGCGACCACCCATTTGGTCAAGGTGCGCACCGGGGACTTCAACTTACAAAAGGTCGACGAGATCAACAGTCTTTCACGCCGCTTCTCCGCGGGCCTGATCGATTATGCCGCGCTTGAAAAAGGGGTCGCCCGCATCGATCGGCAAGTGATCGATTTTTCCTGGCCGGTGAAAATTCTCGGCGCAGGCCTTGTTTCCGTTGCCCCGATGCTCCTTTTTCAGGCGACCTGGGGCGATCTGGCCTGGGCGTTTGGGGTCGGCATTGCCGGCTATCTGGCCGCCCAATGGACCGGCTGGCACACCAAAACACCGTATATTGCCAGCGGTGTTGGCGGCCTGGTGATTGGCCTGCTTGCGGCGCTGATTCAGACGCTTGGGCTTGGCAATTCGGCCGACAACATTGTCATCTCCGCCCTGATGCCTCTAGTGCCAGGCGTTGCGCTGACAAATTCGTTGCGCGAGCTGATCGGCAAGCACACGATCTCGGGCATGGTGCGCGCAGTGGATGCCGTGTTGGTCGCAGGTGCGATCGGTGGTGGGGTCGTGGTTGGCAGTTTTCTGATTCACTGGATCGTGAGGTGAGCCCATGGCATTTCGATTGTTGATCGGTTTTATCGTCGCCTTTGCTTCTTCGGTCGGCTTTGGCATCATCACCAATGTCCCGCGCCGCACCCTTTTTCCTGCAGGGGTGACCGGCGGGGCCTCCTGGGTCGTGTACCTCGCCATGGGCACGGTCACCAGCAATGTCCTGCTGCCCAACTTACTGGCCGCCGTCACCATTGGCTTGCTCGCAAACGCAGCGGCGGTGCTTGTCCGCGCCCCTGTGAATGTGCTGTACATCCCCTGCTTGGTCGCCTTGGTGCCTGGCGCGATCATCTACATGGCAATGAAAGACTTCACACTTGGCCAAGACAACGCCGCTTCCCAAGGGTTCATCAAAACGCTGACCATCGCGATCGCCTTGGCGGTTGGATTTGTGATCGCCGAAGCCATTTTTGCCAAGATTCGCCCCGCCTTTCGCTGTTGGGTCGAAAAACACGTCCCGTTGCCCAAGACACTGCGCGAAGAAGAGCAGCGCTGAACCACTAAGATCCGGCATCCAAAAAAACACGTCCCCTGGCTCGCAAAAAAGGGTGGCGTGTTTTTTGTCGCTGCGCCGCTGATCAGGTCCTGAGGCGCCTGGTATTTGGGCCGGTTATTAGCGCACTTATTTTATTTACATTCATACACACTTTCTTCACGCAATTATTACCACATCAGGCCATCGTTTTACATTGGGTCGGTATCGTCATAGACGTACCAAATATAACCGTAAAGGATGATCAACTATGACCCACGCATCGAAAACGATTTTTGGCCTCGCCGCACTGACCCTTTTTTCCGCCGGTGCTTTGACCGCCTGCTCGACCAAAACAGCAGAAGCCGATAAAGCCCAAGATCCGCTCACGATGGTCTTTTACCCAAACGAATCCGCCAAGAGTTTTGCGGGCTCGCGTGACGAATTGAAGCGCCTACTGGAAAAAGCCACCGGACGCACGGTCAAGCTGCAAACGACCACGGACTACAACGTCGCGATTCAGTCACTTGCGTCCGGCAAAGCGCAGATCGCGTTCATGGGGGCCTCTGGTTACATTCACGCGCATGCCTTGAACGATAAAGTCCAGCCGATCGCCGCAATCTCCGGGCCAAAGGGAACGCTTGAGGGCGCTGCCTACAACAGCTACCTGATGGTGCCAAGCGCCAAAGCAGGCCAATACAAAGTCGGCGACAGCTACAGCCTCGACAAGCTCAAGGGCGCCCGCTTCTCCTTTGTTTCCAACACCTCGACATCCGGTTTCGTGGTGCCAGCCGCCGCGATCGTCAAACATTTCAAACTCAAAGACACCCATTCACTTGAAAAAAGCGGCGACTTTTTCAGCAAGGTCCTGTACGGTGGCTCCCACCAAGGCTCAGCCGTCAACTTGATGAAAGGTGACGTCGATGTGGCCGCGTTCGATGACGTCGATCTGCGCCCCTACCTCGAAGTGACCAAGGGCGATTACAACACTGCAGGCAGTGAGTTCACGGTTAAAAAAGATGCCCCGGAACCATTCCAAGGCTTGGCCGGTAAAAAAGCCACCGCGATCTCTGTTTTGCCCGTTCAACGCGAGCCATGGGTACTGAACACTGAAAAGCTGGACAAAGCCACCCAGGCCAAGATCAAGGACCTCCTGTTGACCGAGGAATTTGCCGACGATGAGAAACTTTTCTCCAAGCCGGATGCCAAAACGCCGATGCTGTTCGTCAAATCCACCCCAGAGACCCGACTGGTATCCGTGGACGACGCATGGTACAAACCGACGCACGAGTTGATCGGCAAATAATGCTGACCGTTTCGCACCTCACCAAAACATATCCGAATGGCAAGCGCGGCTTGATCGATGTCGGGTTCTCGATCGCGCCGGGCAGTGTGACCGCCATTATCGGACCCTCAGGCGCCGGCAAGACCACCTTGCTGCGCTCCTTGAACCGACTGCTCACCCCTGAAACCGGCGAAATTCAGCTCGGCGACCAGGAGATGCGCCAGCTCCCACCACGCGCGCTTCGTTTGGTGCGCCGCCAGATCGGCATGATCTTCCAGGACTACAACCTGATCGAGCCCTTGTCCGCGCTGGAAAATGTGCTGCATGGCTGCCTCGGTCGCAAGTCCTTGGCCGCGGGGATGTTAGGGCTTTACACCAAGGAAGAAAAAAGCAGGCGCTGACGCTGCTTGAGGAAGTCGGACTTGGCGACTACGCGCTGCAAAAAGCCGGCAGCCTTTCCGGTGGCCAAAAACAGCGGGTCGGGATTGCACGCGCCATGATGCAGGCTCCGCAAGTGATCTTGTGCGACGAGCCGATCGCTAGCCTCGACCCCGCCTCGACCCACACCGTGATGACCCTCCTGAAGGGCCTCGCGATTCAGCATGACTTGATGGTGATCATCAACCTGCATCAAGTGGATCTCGCCCGAGAATTTGCCGACCACATTCTCGGCGTCAATGCCGGCCGCATTGTTTTTGACGACGGCCCCGCCGCCCTTTCGGATGAGGCGCTGACCCACATCTATGCGGCGCCAGAGGAGGCCGCTTATGGCTGAGTTGGCGCAGTTTTTCAACCGGCAGCGGTGGCAGCGCGCCGCGACCTTGATGGTCCTCGCCCTGCTGCTTGTCCTGCCGCAATGGTTGCTTCATGTCGATTTCGCCGATGCCTTGTTTGGCATTGGCGCCGGTTGGCAATGGCTGGGTAAAAACTTCATGCCGAACCAGGCGGCACTGGGTGATCTCGGGGAGATTCTGCACCAGCTGGGCCGCACGATCGTGATCGCCGTGGCGGCCACTTCGATTGCTGGTGTTGTCGCCTTGCTGCTGGCGCTGGCTGGCGCCAAGACCACCAGTCGCTTGCCGCTGGTGCAGATGGGCGTGCGCCTGTTTGCCTCCTGCATGCGCAACATCCCCTTTGTCGCCTGGGCGCTGGTCCTTCTTTTTTCCTTCAAGCAAAATGACTTCACGGGTTTTCTCGCGCTGTTTCTGATGACGATCGGGTATCTGACCCGCGCCTTTGTGGAGACGCTTGAAGAAGTGCCACGCGGGGTCATCGAAGCCCTCGAGGTGACCGGCGCGCGTTACTGGCAGATCATCGGCCAAGGCGTGCTCCCCGCGGTGTCCGCCCCCCTGATGAGCTGGCTTCTGTACATGATCGAAAATAATATCCGCGACGCCACCTTGGTCGGCATGCTGACCGGAACCGGTATCGGCTTTATCTTCGATCTGTACTTCAAAAGTTTTCGCTACCCCTCGGCCGGCTTGGTGGTGCTCGCGATCATCGCCGTGACGATCGCCATTGAATTGACCTCAACAAAACTAAGGCAGGTGCTCGCACAATGATCGAGTCCGATATCTCAAGTCAGCGGCGCGCCCCTCACCCCCCGGCCGCGCCACACGCGATCGCCAATCCGGCACGCAAAACCACGCGCATCCTGCTCGCAAGTCTGGCGCTGATCACGCTCTATGCCTTGGCAACGATCGCCCCGGATAACGTCGATCTGGGTGTCGCCGGAAAAAGCTTCCTTCACAATCTTGACTTAATGTTTTTGCATCCGCATCTCGGCCAAGACACGCTGGCGCAACTCGTGGATGCCTTGGTCCGCTCGATCGCGTTGGCGCTGTTGACCACTTTGATCGGCGCCGGGATCGCCTTTGTGCTTGCGCTTTTCACGGCCCGCAATCTCGCCCCAGCCCCACTGGCGACGGCCATGCGAAGCCTGATGGCCCTCATTCGCGCCATCCCCACCATTTTATGGGTGCTCGTGTACGCGACTGTGATCGGGCTAGGAACAGAAGCCGCCGTGGTCGGCCTGTCCTTCCACAGTGTGGCCTACCTCGTGAAGGCCTTCGCCGAATCCTTTGAGGCCGTCCCGCAGGAAAAATTGGACGCGCTGCGCGTCTCCGGCGCCCGGTTTAGCCTTGTCATTCGGCACGCCCTTTGGCCCAGCGTGCGCCCGAGTCTTTTGAGCTGGACGTTTATCCGCTTTGAGATCAATTTTACCAATGCTGTCGCAGTCGGCGCCGCTGCTGGCACAGGCGGCATCGGCTACTACCTGTTCATGAGTTCCGCCTTTTATTTTGACTTTCAGGAAGTCGGTTTGATCGTCTACCTCGTGTTGGCCTTTGCCATCCTGCTTGAAATGATCGCCGTTGCCATGCGGAAACATCTGGCCAAAACGGTGTAACAAGATCACCCAGCACGACGCCGACTCAACCGGCCTTGAACCTGGAAAAAACACCTATACAAGGAGTGAGACAATGCCACTTGAAGCTGTGCTTTTTGACTGGGCAGGCACCACGATCGATTATGGTAGCCGCGCCCCCTTGCTCGCATTTCAGCAGACTTTTGCCCATTATGGCATCAGCTTGTCCGACGAGGAGATTCGCCGCGACATGGGCTTAGACAAAATGGTCCACATTCGGCAATTACTCAAAACGCCGGACGTCGCAGCCACGTTGGCGACAATTTTGCCAACCGATGACCAAGGCGAAATGGCCGCCACGATCTTCGCTCGGTTCAAGCGCACCCTGCTCGAGATACTGCCAAAAACGGTGGTCCTCAAGCCCGGCGTGCGCGCGCTGGTCGACTATCTTGATCTGGTCAAGATTCCGTATGGCACGACCAGCGGCTACGATGCCGACATGATCGGCCGCATTTTGCCCCTGGCTAACGTCGCCGGTTACCATCCGCGCGTCAATGTGACCTCGGAAATGACCGCGGGTATCGGTCGGCCTGATCCTGCCATGAACCGCCTGGCCATGGCCCAGCTTGACGTCAGCCATCCGAGCCAAGTGCTGATTGTTGGCGACACGATCAACGACATCAAGGCCGCGTTAGCCGCTGGCGCCCAAGCCGTGGGCATCATCGAAGGTTCCAATCTGCTCGCCTATTCCAAAAAAGACTGGCACGCGCTTGACGATGACGTGCGCGCCGCATTGAAGGAACGCGTGCGCATCCAATACGAGGCGGCCGGGGCAGATCTGATTGTCGATGACGCAAGCGAACTATTGCGCCTGTTGCAACAGGCACATAAAGAGGAGGTCACGGCATGACCCCCTATCTGCTTTTGACCCCCGGCCCTCTGACCACATCCGCCGCGGTGAAAAACGCGATGATGCGCGATGTCAGCACCTGGGATGTCGACTACAATGCGATCGTTGAACAGTTCCGCAAAGACCTCCTCGAAGTCGCGCAGGTCGATGCCACCCGTTACGCCGCAGTCCTGCTTCAAGGCAGTGGCTCCTATGCCGTGGAAGCAACGATCGGCACTGCACTGCCAGCGGATGGGTGTTTGATGATCGCCGTCAACGGCGCGTATGGACGCCGGATGTGTGAAATGTGCGACATCTTAGGCATCAAATCCGTCGCCATCACCTTTGATGAGACGACCCCTGTTGATCTGGCCACGTGTGAACAAGCCTTGATGGCACATCCGGAAGTCACCCATTTTGCCGTGGTCCACTGCGAAACAACGACTGGGATCCTCAACCCCATTCAGACATTGATTCCGGCCATGCACCGGCGCGGGTTGATCACGATCGTCGATGCGATGTCCAGTTTTGCAGGGATTCCGATTCACACCGACGCGCTGCACATCGATTACTTGATCTCAAGCGCCAACAAATGCCTCCAGGGCGTGCCTGGTTTTGCCTTCGTCATTGCCCGCCGGCGGGTGATCGAGGCAACCAGTGGCAATGCCCGGAGCCTGTCGCTGGATCTTTTCGATCAGCTGCAGACCATGGACGCACATCATGGCAAATGGCGCTTCACCTCCCCGACCCATGTCGTCTTGGCGGCAGCCGAGGCCATGCGCGAACTGCAGGATGAAGGCGGCGTGGCGGCGCGCAATCAGCGCTACCGCGACAACCAACGCCGCCTCGCAGAAGGCATGCGGCGGCTGGGTTTTGACTTGATCATCGCCGCGCAGGATCAAGGCCCGATCATTACCAGTTTTGAATATCCCACTGCCAATTTTGACTTTGCTGAATTTTATGATCAGCTCAAGGCACGAGGCTTCGTGATCTATCCCGGTAAGGTGGCGAAAATCGCCAGCTTCCGTATCGGCAATATTGGCGCTGTTTACCCCGCCGATATCGACCGCCTGCTCGAAAGTATTGCGCAAGTGATGGCCACCTTGGTCTGACCCGCACACGCCGACTGTCAGATGACAGTCGGTCTTTTTTTCTTTCATTCGTGAAAAATTTAATGTAGCATAGTTGTATCTTCACATTTCAAATCATTGGAGCCCACGCCATGTCTTCTGCAGAACTGATCATCAATGAACACGCCGGTAACGCCCGTGAAAAGGACGCGCTACCGGGACTGATCAAAACCGTTGCGACCGTGTTTTCCCCGGTGCACGAAAATCATACGCAAGCCGCTGGTGATGCCCGCACCATTGCGGAACAATTGGTTGGCCAATACGCCGACCGGCTGGACGAGCTGACCATCATCGTGATCGGCGGCGATGGCACCCTTCACGATGTCGTCAATGGCCTGCAACAGACCGGTCATCCGGAAGTGGCGATCGGCTACATTCCCACTGGCACCGGGGACGATTTTGCCCGCGCTAATCACATTCCCCTGAAGTCCCAGGAAGCGGCCAATGCCCTCGTGCATGCGGTGGCCAAGCCGATTCGCATCGGCCAGATCACCTCCCGCGAATATGGCCAGCAGTAGTTCATCAACAATTTCGGCATCGGCATCGATGCGCTTGTGGTCTATGCGACCAACCATTCGGGCTCGAAAAATCTGCTGAATGCGCTGAAACTCGGCAGCTTGTCATATCCGCTTCATTTTGCCACCGCGCTGGCGAAGCAAAAACCCTTCACCTCAACATGGACGAATGCCCGAGGTGCCCATCACTCTGACCGCTCCTATCTATGTGTCTTCACCAACCATCCGTTCCTCGGCGGCGGCATTCGGCTGATCATGCCGGAAGCAGATGATCGCACCAACCTGCACCTGGTGATCGTCGAGCGGGAACGCTGGCAGGTCCTTGCCAAGGTCCTGCTGGGAATCTTGCGTCACCAGCCAAACGATCCGGCGATTCACCACCATGTCAGCCCACAGTTCGAATTTTCAACAGAGGCGAACGAACATATCCAAGTCGACGGCGAAGAGTTATCAACGCCGCTTCATGCCACGTTAACTCAAACCACGCAACTGTTCTTACTGCCGTAATTCAAAAAGGGCCGAGACATTTTTGCCTGTCTCGGCCCTTTTGATGCCCCCAAAAATTGGCGCAGCGGAGCTAACTGGCCGCGCCCCGCAACCAATGGAAGCGGCGCCGCCTCAATGTCGCCGGAGCGGGCTGAACATCAGCTCGGTCCACCCAACACGAAAACCCTGATCGATCGCCAAATTCATCGATCGCATGTGGGAAAACTGCGTGCCATAAACCACGAGCCAGTCCGGCCGCCGTTGTTGCATCTCAGCGGCCAAGGCACGCACCACCATGCCCGCTAACCCGCGGCGGGCAAACGCCGGATCAAGCACTTCGATTCCGATCTCCCAGGTGTAGCGGCCATTTTGATTGGCGCCGGCCACAATCTTCAGCTGATTTCCTTCAAAGTAGCCCATCCCCAACAGATCCGGATCATCGTCATCAAACGCAAAGGCTTCGTGGATGCGCGCATCATTGCGGAAAGCTGCGATCTCATCTCGCTCGATCAGTCGCAGATGTGGCTCGGTCGGCTTGGCGAGTGGCCCCTTTGGCAGGAAAAACGGCGCGTGGTTGGTGATCTGCCAGCCAAAAGAGTGTAAGAGCTGGTCCAACTGTCGAAGCGTTGACCACTTGAAGAACCATTGTCCCGGCGTCTGCGCGAAAGCCTGTTGCAAACGAGCCGTCAGCTGGGCATTTGTGCACCGCACAAACAGATGGTCCTGATAGATCACCATGTCACCGGCGCCGCGCGCCCAATACCTGGCGCCGGCGTTCGCCTGACCCGTGATGAAGACATTCGCGTCCCCCCGAAAAGTCGCCGGCGCCAGTCCAAACTCCAGCGCAAATTGATCCGTGATCATTGTCACCGTGTCCACTTCCTTTAGCTGTATCGTACCTGCTGCAAGGCAAAATCGCCAGCACAGAAATGTGAAGAAGAAACGGAAAAAGGAACTGGGCCAAAACTTTTTGTTTTGGCCCAGTTCCTGTATGGTGCACTAATGTTACTGCAGTGTCGTGGGCCAAATATCCGGGTCCGAGCAGCTAAGGCCCCAAGCGTCTGGTCCAAAGTTCGGACCTGGCGCTTGGAACACTTACCTGTCGGACCCAAGAGCGACATTTGTCCCACTTCCTCCGCAAACACACTTATCATTCGCCAGAAAATGAATGCAGCCATGCTCACGCCACGACAAAGAGGCCCCGAAAGGCCCCATTTTTGATTTTATGCGATTACGTGACTGCAGTGCCCTATGTGACCGCCAGCATGCGACCAAACTGGCGGGACCCTTTTCACCTCGTGTCCACGGACGATGTCACTGTCCGCGGCCCTGGCCACAATTGTAAGACTCGTGGCCGTCGTGGCTTCATACCCCTTGAAACTAGGAGATCGATCCTAGTCCCAAGCGGCCCCGGGAAAAGCTGATGATGCTCGGAACCCGGCGCACCGGGTGGATCTCCGAAAAATTGTACAGGAGAGCAGTAGGTTAGCAAGGCCTACACCTGCAATCGAGAATTCTACTTCATTTTATATAGTAAGCGGTTTCTTGTCAACAAGAAACGCTCACTTTTTGTCAGCAGTTTTCGACTGTGCTTGTTCCGCCAATGCGGCATCTTTTGCCCGACGCACCGCCCGTGTCACAGTTGCGCGAGAAACGCCGTAATGGTCGGCCGTTTGAATCTGTGTGTGCGTCTCCAAGTAACGCAACACCGCCCGCTCCTTGACCGGGCTCAAAACAGGCGGCCGGCCTTCGCGAAAGCTCGGGTCCTGCATCATCTGCAACTTGCCAAGCCGCATGCGCTCTTGGAGGAGAATCTGGTCCGCCTGAGTCGCCACCGTCAGCAGTGTCATTTTTTCTTGCGTCAGGGCAGTCATGGCCCCATCGCGCGCCACAAACTCCCCGGCCGCCCCGGTGGCCACCGTGATTCCGGCCGCCAACAGTTGCTCCAGCACCAACACGATGGCATCCAAAGACATGCCGAGCCGATCCAGACTCGCCACGATCAGCGTGTCGCCTGGCGCGAGTTGGGTCTGAAGCGCCAGCCAAGCACTGTTGTCCCTTGCGTCATCCTGGTAGATCACGTCTGGTCTTTTGGCCGTGACTTGTGCGCGCTGATGAGCTGCCTCTGCGTCATCCCACGCGCGGATATAGCCATATTGCATGTGCACGCCTCCTCGTTGCGATTTTACAGTTTGATGATACCCCAAATCTTGAAACGAGACCAAGATAACGCCTCGCCTTATTTTGCGCGCAGGGCCTCTGGCAATTCCTCAAGCAACAGATTGAGGTTTTTCGTGAAGCTGTCCAGCTGGCTGAATGTCTTATTCTGGAACCAGCCCGAGGCAACGTTGACGATCTCGCCGACGACATAATCGCGAATCAGCCGGTTGAGCAGCACCCGCTGCGGCTCATCGGCAGCCAGCTCGATCAGAAGCGCCCGCACGCGTTCCCGAAACACGGCCATGGCCGAATCTCGGTCATAACTGATCGTCCCTTCGCTGCTGAGGCGCATGGTCATGGTAAAAACAGGATAGTTCGCCAACCCGATCGTTCGCACAGTCAAAGCCAGCGCGCGGACGGCCGCTTTGCCGCTGAGCCCCGCCATCGCCTTATCCGATTCCTGATTCAACTGATCGATGAACCAAAGCGCCACTTGTCTGATCAATTCGCGTTGCGTTTTGAAATACGGATACAGCGCCTGTGAATGACAGTCGAGTTGCCGGGCCAGCGACGAAAAGGTGACCGTTTCGCCGCGATTCAGGCTATTGACGGCCGCCTCGATGATGAGTTGTTGCGATAATTTGCGTGGTTTTGACATGTGACGCCTCCAATAGGTCTACTCAACCACTTACTTACAGGTTTGTAAATAAGAAGTTAGGGATGCAACTTGACACTGAACACCGCAGCGCACTATGCTCAACAAGATAGCGATTACATTTTGTAAATCAGGAGGTGCTTTATGCAATACACCACTTTAGGTCACACCGGCCTTCGCGTTTCGCGCTTGTGCCTCGGGACGATGAACTTTGGCCCGCGCACCAGCGAACAAGAAGCCGATGCGATCATGGACCGCGCACTTGAATTAGGTATCAACTTCTTTGACACCGCCAATGTTTACGGTGGCGGCAAGGGCGGCCACCAGGGCTGGACCGAGGAGATCATCGGGCGCTGGTTCCAGCAAGGCGGCGGCCGCCGGGAAAAAACGGTGCTGGCCACCAAGCTATATGGTGAAATGCACGATCCGTTAATGGGCCCTAACGATGCGGCCGGCGTTTCCGCGTACAAGATCTACCGCTCGCTGGATGACTCGCTGCGCCGCCTGCAGACCAATCATGTCGAGCTGCTGCAGATGCACCATATCGACGAAGCCATCAATTGGAATGAAGTCTACGGCGCTTTTGAAAATGTGATCGCGCAAGGCAAGACCTATTATGTCGGCTCAAGTAATTTTGGTGCACGCCATCTCGCCTACGCGAACGCCGAAGCCAACAACCGCCATTTTCTCGGCTTGGTCGCCGAACAACATAAGTACACCTGGATTATTCATAGAATTTCAAAAAAGCAGCGCAATCCCACGATTCACACGGGACTGCGCTGCTTTGGTGTTTCA
>NZ_BOLS01000022.1 GCF_016861785.1 Lacticaseibacillus mingshuiensis | reverse complement strand
CTGTATATGGTGAGAGCAAAAGTTCTCAAATCTTTTTGAAAGGAGGTAGCCTTGCCGCCGTGCGCGGCGTGCAGCGCAAAAGCCGCTAGCGCGAGCGGCGGCGGTCGGCGTTAGCCGGCCGCCATCAGCCCCCAGTATCTAATAGGGGGGCGATAGTATGACAGAATAAACCTGCTAGGCAGAAATAAACCGCGTAAGACCGGCGTTTCGCCAGAAATATGACGAAAAATTAGCACCCGATTAGTTCACATCGAAAGGAATGACAAAATGCAAAAGGATTTAACGCTTGTTAATCCACAAAACTACTCGTGGTTAGACGAGCTGGAAGAATTCAAAGATGCCTATGGCATCACACAGCAACAATTAGCCGATACAACGGGATATCGTCGCGAGTACATCAACGCCTTAATCAGAGGCCGAAAACAGCTCACAGCGCAAGCTAAGGCCAAATTAACGACCGCAATGCGCGTACTGACCAAACGGAACAACCTAGATTGCTGTATCGACTACTTCCGCGTCACCTTTAAATCACACGATGCCGGAAACATCATTCAAAAGATATTTCAGATTAGGCCAGAACACTTCTATCATGAGGACTGGGCGTTTTACGGCTACACGCATAAGCTGATCTGTGGTGAGCTAACGGTGATGCTCTCACAACAGCCAGAACGCCGTCACGGTGAATCAGAAGAAGCGTGGCTAAAACGGGACAAAGGCACGATGATTGAGTTGAGCGGAAAAGGCTGTCGCTATCTGGAGAACTACCTTAGCGGGCAAAAACGCTCGTGGTATGACGTCTTCATAGCTTGCCAAGAATTGCATGGTCGCTTCAAGCGAATTGACCTCGCTATCAATGACCGTCATGGCGTCCTCGACATTCCAGAATTGATTGAGAAGTATCGAAACGACGAATACCGTTCGCGTTTCAAAGGTGGCAAAATTCATCGCTAGGATCGTGACCACAAGGAGGGAAATACCTTAGAGTTAGGCTCGCGCCAAAGTGGTGTCCACATGGTGATTTATGAAAAGGACTTTGAGCAGTGGCAAAAGCAAAACGTATTATTGGAAGACAAGTTACCGATTGAAGAACAACCCATTAAGAATCGTTTTGAAGTGCGGCTAACTGATGAACGGGCTGATTCAGGTATTGATGCATTACTGTCAACTCGCGACCCTGAAAAAGTTATCTTCGGCATCATCAACCATTATATTTGCTTTCTCACCCCTACCAAAAGCAAGAGTAAGCAAAGCTGGCCGATTGACCCACGATGGGCAACCTTTATTGGTGCTAATCGGGATAAGTTATCCCTAACCGTTGACCCGCAACCCTTCGACTTTACGACAACTGTTGGCTGGCTCAAGAAGCAAGTGAGTTCCTCGCTGAAACTGATCGTGATTTTAGATGAGATGTTAGGAACGCACACGCTTGATGAAATTATTGACGCTGGCAAACTAAGTCCACGGCAAGTTGATTTGATCCAGCATTATCAAAATGGCAACTGTGGCGCCTACCTAGACGATTTTGAAGCAAAAGAAAAACAAAGCAACGAATGAACGCGATTGCCGCGCTGACCCGAAACTTTGCCCTAGACAAGCTAAGTATATCATGGTCAGCAAATCACGGCGATCTCCAATCTGAAAAAGGAGAATTTTATGCCAGCATATCTGACCCTGACACGGGCTGATTTAGTGAAGCTGGGATACAGTCCATCGCAAGCAAGCCGTATCGTCAAATTGACCAAAGAACAGTTGCTCAAACAAGGCTTTGGATGGTACGGTAAGAAAGGCGTAGACCGTGTTCCGGTGGAAGCAGTAGACGCAGTATTAGGCTTGAAACTAGGCCAACTTGAGGGTGCACCAAGTGGCCTTTCCGCAGTTAAGGAGGAACTATCTTGACTACGAAAGACCCAATTACAAAACAAGCGGACGGCACTTTCAGCTTCCGCGTAAGCTTAGGAACTGACAAACGGACTGGCAAGCGAATTCAAAAGCGTGCCAGCGGCTTCAAAACGAAAACGGAGGCGAAAAAAGCAAGAGTTGCAATGTTGGCGGCGGGGATCGCCGATGATGAGGACATCAAGCAGACTAAGTTTGGCGACTTTATGGAAGACGTGTTCAAGCCTTGGTACAAAACCCAAGTAAAGCCACGCACCTACCGTCAGCGGCTAGTCTTGATGAACAGCGAGTACCTGACTAGGTTCAACGACATCATCATTGACCAAATTCGGCCGATTGATGTTCAACATTGGCAAGTCAGCGTACTCAAAGACTGTAAGCAATCCTATGCGCGTACCATCAACATTATGTTAGGCCAAGTGCTTGAACGTGCCAAGGCGCTAGGTATCATCACCGAGAATCCAGTACGGATCGTTGGCCTCATCAAGAAGAAGAAAGCGAAGATCCATTTCTGGACGCAAGCCGACTTCCAAAAGGTGATTGCCCAAACTGGCACTGACACTTACGAGAAACACTTTGAGCACACGATGTTGTGGTTTATGTTTATGTCTGGCTTGCGTAGCGGTGAAGCACGGGCGTTAAAGTGGACAGACGTTGATCTCAAAGCTAAGACTGTGAACGTCAATAAGACGATGGACTATCACAACCGCAACTGGTTTGAGACGCCAGCGCCAAAGACTGCCGCTAGTCGTCGTACCGTGGCGCTTGATGACGATACCGTTGCGTGCTTAGGCGCGTGGCAGGCCGCACAAGCGGCGATGGTGAATTCCGAGTGGGTATTCTCACGTGATGGGATTCCGTGCTCTGACGGTCAATTCATTGATATTGTGGACACGTACAGTACGCTCGCTAAGGTTCAGCGAATTACAGTTCACGGTCTCCGCCACTCGCATGTGTCGCTGTTGATCAGCCTCGGTGAAAACCCACTCCAGATCAAGGAACGTCTGGGGCATGAGGACATCGAAACGACGCTTGGCACTTACGGTCATCTCTATCCCAACAGTAACTTTGAAGTCGCAAAAAAGCTCAACGGGATATTCTCCAAGGAGGTGCCCGATAAGCCAAAATAATTTGAAAAGGGTCAAAACTGTGCCACCGTAAAATCGGTGGTGCTAGAAACATTGATACCACGGGACGGGTGCGAGATGCGCCATTGTTCCCGGGAAATAATGCCACATCTGGGTCCCAAGTCCCTTGCACGCGCCTTTCATAGCGGTAAAATATAACTATATTGATGCATGAAAGCTGATAGGGGGAGACAAATGACACAGTTATATCGCGCGTGGTTTCGCTCCAAAAAAGATGGGCGCTATCTTCAAAGTTATAAAACAGACACCATGGAGTCTTTCAGTGTCCAATTGACCGATGATCCGGACGAGGCCGTGTCGCTGGTCACGGATATCACCAATGATGTCCAGCTGGAGACGCGACTGTTTCAGGCGGTCCTTCGTCACCCGGACCGGTCTAGCATCCCGCTGTTTTATTCGATCACGATCGAGGCGTTTCAGATCGTTCGCCATTATTTTGAGATCGTGACCGAAAAAGTTGACCCAGATGTCATCGAAGGGCGCGAGGTCACTTATGCAGTCGGCGATGTATTGGTCGACTACGACCGATTTGGGGCGGAGCGCCAGATCGCCCGCGACAACAATCGTGTTTTCAACCTCGACGAGGCGGACTGGGCCAAGCGCCAGTTCACCGTCCTGGCCGCGGGGCATTACGTCGATAGCGACACGGGTCAGGCTTATGCTGGAATGACCGTGGCCGGGCCTGATCAGCCGACATTCTGGGCGCTGCCTGACGAGTTGCTCGAATGGTCGGACCTCGCCTATCAGATGAACAACTTCCCCTGTGTCGTCGAATTTGGCCGCCTGGAAAATGGGGACGGCGTGGGCGCCATGCAGCTGAGCATTCAATTACGGGAGGACGCCGAATGAGATACGTTGCCTTTAACACTTATCAAGATTTTGATACGATTCCGGCCGAGGCCAAGCCGGCACTGTTTACGACAGCCAGCATCGGCCTCAAGTTGCCAAATGAGGGCCGAATCAAATACATTGCCGATGTTGAAGAGGAAGACGATGATTCGCTCACGCTGACCTGGAGCAACGATCCAAAAGACGGCATTCCGCTGTTTTCCAAGGCTCAGATTCAAAAGTATGTGGATCTTCTCCTGTCGTTTGCGAAGCAGGAAGGCGTGTCTGCGAACAAGGCGATGAAGTCGCTGTATATCGTGCCGAATCAGATCGGGTATAAAAACGCCGACGACTAGGTCACACATCAATGATAAGCGGTTCGTGTCAATTTTGATGCGAACCGCTTTTTTTATGCAGACGGACATTTGGGGGACCGTTTTGTATACGGCCTAACTAAAAACGCGCCGCATCGGCCATTTCGGAGAGACCCAAGCACTGAACTATGCGAAAAAATTTTATTCAGTAATAAGAAACAAAAACAATTGTTTCTTTATATGAAATACTTTGCGACCGTTCTAACGTGGGACCGATGTGCAGTCGATTCCTAGTCGATTTCGGTCGTGCCCAAACCATAACCGAATTCAAAAACGTGTTAATAATCTCAATGTTCTTTAATTATGAAATATAAGTAAGTGTCTTGCGTCTGTGATTTTTAGATGATATATTGGGCGGGTTAATAGTCTTTGGGGGAAGACTTTTTAACGGTGCAACAGGCTTTTTTGGGGTGTAGCGACGGATGGTGATCTCGGCCATCTTTTTTGCGGCCCTTTGCGCTGTTATCTTCACGTGAGCCTCCGGAGACGGGGGCTTTTTATTATGTCAGAAACTGGGAACCAGTGGTTTGATGGCGGACCCAGCGATGAGGATCAATATGACAGAGACAAAGGATCGTCATACAAATATAGTAATGCGGCTGACCCGGATCTTATGCGTGTCCGTTGTTTTGCTCGGGCAGGTACTTGTGATGCCCGCGGCGAAAACGGCGAAGGCTGATGGTTCGGCACTCGCGCAACCGGCAGGCACGTATGCCGAGACCTATCCATCGACACAATACGACATCCTTGGCGCGGCCCAACATTTTTCGCTTGTTGGCCGCGATAAGGTCACGTTGGGGTCTAGCCAGGACGGTAATGTGGCGACAAAGGATCTCGCTGCAACGAGTGATTGGCACACTGCCGACGACCTTGGCCCGTTGCCTGTGAACGCGACAACAGGTAAGGGCACCGATGTCAATTATTTTCAGACGATCGATGATATCAATGGTTTTTCAGCGTCGGCGTTCGGCTCTGCTTCTAAGCAAGTCGTCGTAGGGGCAGACACCACTGTGGGTCTGGCTAGTCAAAATCAAGGTGAGACGACCCTTACTCTGGATGGCAAGAAGATGGACGCGCTGCATATCGGTGATGTCTCGCAGGAGTCAGCTGATCAGCCCTTCATCGATCTTGATCAGACTTTCCAGCAATTAGAGACCGTCTCCAACCTCTTTGCTGGCAAAGGGAAAACATACCAGAAGACAAACGACAATGAACTAGACATCGACGTAGATCCCGAAGCCGATAACTCGCAATGGCCGCTCATGTACCCACTGCAACTGACAAAGGTCGATGAGAATGGTCAGCCGATCACCTCGGGCGTCAAATTCCAGCTCGTTCAAAAAGATGATGACGGCCAACTGACCCCGGTCGATATTTCAAAGGTCACTGTCTTTGACAGTCAAAATAATCGGCTGGATAAAAATGTCCTGACCACAGATAAAAATGGTCAGCTCAATATCTCGGTCAGCGCGCCGGGCACGTATTACTTCGTTGAACTCCCGCGGGACCAGCAGGCGGCTGACTATAACTACGCCGTCAATGCCGCACCAAGCGATGAATTCACCACTGGCGTCATGCCAGATGCCGCCTATGTCAACTTGACGTGGGAGCAACTGGCTGGCGAAAAGGGTGAAGCGAAGAGCGCCATCAACTTCTCGGGGATCAACTTTGACGATTCCAACTCACGGCCGATCATTATCAATGTCGATTTTTCAAATTACGATGGTAGCAAGATCAGCGCCGGGGATGCCGGCAATATCTCGTTTGAGGGCCTCACTGACGCTGATCTGAAAGACTTCAACAGGGCGAAGATTCTCTGGAATTTTTATGGCTACAAAGATGGCCAGACCATCTCGATCTGTAATGATACGTTTTATGGGTCGATTCTCGCCCCGGATGCGAATCTCGTTGTTCAAAGTGCCCATGTCTTTGGCTCAATCATTGGCCGCACAGTGGCGGTCAGCGGCGATACGAATCACCGGTGGGACCTTAACTTCTCGGCTTACACTGGTGAAAACACCGGCACGGTCGAAAATACGCAGTTCGCTCAGGCAACGGTGAAGAAGGTCTGGCACTTAGGTGACCCCGCTGATCAGCAAAACGCCGAGGCGACGGTTCAACTCTACCAAGTCGCAGACGGGACATCGCAAACGAAGGACCAACCCGTTGGCGATCCGGTCACGTTGAATGCGGCGAACGATTTCACGGCTACGTTTACGAAGCTCTCGCCGACTGCAAAGTATGTTGTCAAAGAGGTTGGGGCGACGGTCAATGGCCAGTCAACCGGGAAAGAATTCAGTACGACCCTGACTGGGGATCTCGATGGAAACGGCGACCTTGATTTCACGTCTACGACTGATCCACAAGTTACGCTCACAAATACACAACACGTGATCGACGTCAGGAAAGTTGCCACCGGCGCCAAGGCTGGGGACACCCCGCTGGCTGGCGCGACATTCAAGCTCGATCAGATCACGACAGCCGAAGATGGGTCCGAGACGAAAACACCAGTCGCAACGATCACCGATGCAAACCAGACCCAGCCGCTGGCCCCAGGCGTCTATGAGATCACCGAAACAGTTGCGCCGACTGGCTATTCGCTCGATGCCACGCCTGCGCGATTTGAACTAACAACTGATTATCAGTGGCAACAGCTGAGTCAAAATGCAGACAAGAAATGGGTCCCATCTGCACTCCCAACTCAGACACCAAGCATATATGACAAGGATTCGTTTTACGTTTCAAGTAGTGGCGAGTCGACGGCTGGCAATGTTCTTCACTTCATTAAAACCGATACGCCATCGTGGCAACTCAACGTTTTGAAGCAGGATGAGGCGACAGGCAAACCGCTGGCCGGGGCGATCTTCACCTTGTATCCGAAGGGCCAGCCGGACAAAGCGATCACCTCCGCGCCAACTGATGCGAATGGCCACGTTCAATTTTCCCAAGCGCTTGACCGCGGCACGACTTATGAGCTGGTTGAAAAGACGGCACCGGATGGATATGACGTCGATGCGACGCCAAGAGAGATCTCATTTGGTAATGCGTCTCAGGATCCGGCACTGACAGTCGATGCCGACGCCTCAACAACGATGACGTACGCCTTCACAGATAAGCGCACGACGGTCATTTTTCACCTCAACAAAGTGGATCATTGGAACCACAAGACGCAGTTGACTGGCGCTCAGTTCAGCCTCCAGGATACGACGAGCGATGCCGCCCCTGCCGTCCTGAAGTCGGAAAATGTGGCCGGCCAGAAATGGAATATGACGGCCATGGGGCTTCAGGCTGGACACACGTATACGTTGACGGAAACCGCGGCGCCAACGGGATATTTGCGCGGTACCGGCTCGTACACGATCAAGGTCAAGCTGGACGGCACGGTCGAGTTCTATGCGCCGGGTGACAAAACGGCGCAGGATCTGGCTAAAACAGATGGCATCGCCACCATCACCAACATGCCGCAGACCATTTTGCCGCATACCGGCGGCGGTGGCGTGTCGCGGTACCTGGTCATGGCCTTGGCGATGTTCGCGCTGGCCGGGTTCCTGATCTTGATCGTTGCGGCTTTTCGCCGGGAGGTGCGCCATGAGTAAGCGATGGAAAGCACTTCTTGCAGTGGTCGCCGCGTTCCTGATGTTGCTTGGGGTCGCGCTCAGCCCGGCGCAAGCGACCGCCGCGGCTCAGACACAAGCGCCCACGACCGTCGATATCGTCCTGCACAAGCTGCTCTTCGACGAGACGTTGCCGGACAAACAGGCCAATGACGGTGCGGCCATTCCCGATTTTGGCCAGTCCGCGCGCCCGCTGAATGGCGTGACTTTCACTGTGTATGACATCACGACCGATTTTTGGACATATGTCGCAGATGGCCATGATGTGACGGCGGCGCAGGCCCATTTTGCGAATACGCAGGCCGATTTTTCGCGCCAAGCGGTGGTCAGTCACCAAACGGCTGGCTCGGGTGAAGCACGCTTCGCTGGCCTCACGCTCCGCGAAAATGGGCAGTACGCGGTTTATCTGTTCAAGGAAACTGGCACGCCCGCCGGCATTGATGGGCAGAGCCAAAACCTGGTCGTCGTGTTGCCGCTGGTGGCAGACGGCCAGATCCAGTCGCAGATCGACCTGTTTCCAAAGAATGTGGTGAGCGGCGGCGAAACGACGATCGCCAAAACCGTCACGGCCAACCGCACCAACTTCGCGTATGGGGAGACTATTCCGTACAAGATCGCGGTGACGGTGCCGGCGGATATCGGCGCGCTCAAAACGTTTGCCATTTCGGATAGCGCCAATGCCGAGCTTGTCCGCCATGGCGGCATTCATGTGGCGATCGACGGACAGCCGGTTGCGGCGAGCGCGGGCTTGTATCAGGTCCGCGATGCCACGCCGCACAGTTTTTCGCTGGCCTTTGATGTTACCCAGCTGACGGGGGATGCCGGCAAAACGATCACCGTCACTTATGACATGGCGATCAAGGCCGGCACCCCGGCTGATGAGCTGCTGGTCAACCGTGCGATCGTCTATCCGGGCGGCGATGACCCGCAACAGGATTATACGGTCGATGTCACCGGCGGCAAGCGGTTCATCAAGGTCGATGCGAAGTCTGAGCAACCACTGGCCGGCGCCATCTTCGTGGTGAAGAACGATCAGGGTGCCTACCTGATCAAGGCCAAGGACGGCTGGGCATGGAAAAATGTGTCCGCGCCGATCGCCACGTCGTACAAAGCGGCGGGCCTGGCTACCCTGACGTCGGGAAAAGATGGGCGTTTTGCCATTCAAGGCTTGGCCGCTGGTCATTATTCGCTGGTGGAAGTCAGGGCGCCGGCTGGCTATGTGCGAAACACCAAGGCCATCGCGTTTCAGATCGTAGCCGGGGAGTACACGCGCGGCCAAACGGATCCATACAAGGTCGTGAATGTCGCCTCACCCACGACGCCGGACAAACCGGTGTCACCCACGCAACCGCACCACCCAACACCAAGATTGTGGGATTACCTGCCGCACACCGGCAGCGCCTGGGCCTCTTGGCTTTCGGCCATCGGGGTCGTGGTGATCGCACTGGTGCTGGCGCTTCGTTATCGGAACCGGAGATCAGTTAACTAACTAGTTAAAAAACTATTTTGGGGGAACCAATTATTATGAAGAATTCACTTGTAAAGAAAGCACTGATCGTGATCGGTGCGGCCCTGTTGGCACTGCCTCTGGCGGCCAATGGGCTCAACGCAACAACGGTCAAAGCGGACGGCGAGACACAGAAGGTGACGCTGACCAAGTATGTATCGGCCAGCAATCAGCCGACTGGCAATCCCGTCCCTGTCGACACGTTGCCGGCAACAGCGGACAAGGCGAATAATGCCCGTGTCGATGGTGCGGAATATTCCGTGTATGATGTGACGGCCCAGTATTGGAGCAAGATCAAGGATGGTACGTTGACTGCCGCGGATGCTAATCAGGCGGATGATAACGGTAAGACCACGGTATTTGACCTCACAGATTTAAAGTCAGTCCAAAGCGACACGACTAAGAATGGCCAGGTCACCTTCGACTTGCCTGAATCCTCAAATGGTCAGTCTGCTGTCTATCTTTTCCGCGAAACAAAGACACCGGCTGGCTACAAGACGTCCTTTGATTTCGTGCTTTCCCTACCTGTGAAGGAGCCGGCTTCCGATGGCGTGGCGTATGTTTATCCTAAGGAACAAGTCGACAAGACCTACAAGTTGAAGTTCACCAAGGTCGATGAGACGAACACGGCGACCGCTTTGGCCGGCGCGAAGTTTTTCATCAAGCAAGGCGACCTCTATGCGTCCATCAAGGGTTCTGAAAATGCCGAGCTGACCGACTTGCCATCTGGCGCTTCCGATGTTTCCTGGGGATCAAAGGACCAGGCAACGACCTTTGTTTCCAACGACAAAGGTGAATTCGGCTTCGAGGCGAATCCAGAAGCTACGGTCGATGATGTGCTGACGGGCCTTGATCCTGACAAGTCCTACACGATCGAAGAAGTTGCGGCACCAAACGGCTACAACAAGGATGCGGCGATCGATGGCAAAGCGGCTGCGGACGCTTCAGTCAAGCCAGGCGATAACGCAACGACCGTTACCGATACCCCAGAAGGCATTCTCCCGCATACCGGTGGCGCCGGCATCGTGGCCTTTGTTGTGCTGGGTGTGGCGCTGATCGCACTTGGCGGCGTGGCTTACAACAAGCGGCGCGCAGCCTAATTTTTCCCGCAGTTGCAAAAGGAGGAGCCGGCCGCTTCTCCTTTTTGATATTGAGACGAGACGCTGAGAAGGAGGCACGTGATGGCGAAGAAGAAAGCGAAAAAGCCGATCGGGTTGATCGACATCATCCTTTTGCTCCTGATCGTTGTCGGCATTGGCGTGCTGGCGTATCCTTTCGTGTCGGATGCGTATGTCTCGTACAAAAATCAGCAAGTGATCGACGCCTATCAGGTCCGCGAAACGAAAAAGAATACGGCGGCCTTGAAGCGCGAGTACAAACAGTATCAAGCTAAAAATGCGGCGCTGGCAAAAACTGGCGCGGCGCCTGGCGTGGCGGCGTTCAACACGGCCGTCAATGCGCAAGGCACCGCAAAGACCAGCGCCAAGCGCAACCAACAGACGCTGACGACCGACACGATCGCCCAGCTCACGATTCCGTCGATCGGCGTGTCGCTGCCTGTTTTTTCCCGGACCACGGATTGGCTGCTGCAATTCGGCGCCTGCCTGCTGGACGGCACGAGCTATCCGACCGGCGGGAAAAATACGCATGCGGTGATCTCCGCGCATCGCGGCATTCCCAATGCCGAGCTGTTCACCCGCCTGCCGGAACTGAAAAATGGCGCCAAATTTTTCATCAAGATCGGTGACAAAACGCTGGCCTATCAGGTCTTCAAGCGGCAGACGATTGACCCCAGCGATATCGGCTCGCTCAAGGTCGAGCCGGGGCAGGATCTAGTAACATTGATGACGTGCACGCCTTACATGATCAACTCGCACCGCCTGCTGGTCACAGGGCGGCGGGTGGCCTACACCAAAGCGGATAAGGCGGCCGCAAATTGGGCAGAGCGCTGGAACAAACTGAAGCTGGCGGCCTGGCTCTTGGCGGGGGTCTTGGTGCTCGGCGTGATCTGGCTGCTGCTGCGTGGTCTGCTCGTGGCGGGCAAGCGCTATGAACTGCGCGTCACGGCCCTGGCTGCAGACGGTGCCGCACTGGCCGGCGTTTCGGTCGTTGTCCGGCGCCGGCGCAAGCACGTGGCGACGCTGACGACCGGCCCGGATGGCGTGGCCAGCACCACTCTGCGCGGCGGAACGTACCGCGTCGAGGTGCCGGCTGGCGTGACGGCCGGTCCGCTGAAGGCTTACGTCAAGCATTGGCACGACAAACAGTTGACCCTGAAGCGGCGCCGTCATTAGCGAAGCCGCCGTTTCAAACCAAAAAAACAGCCCACGCGCAACGTGTGAGGGTGTCGAGATCTACACGGATCTTGGGCGTCCCCCCGCAAACGCGAGGCTGTTTTTTTGTTCCTCAGGCCGCCGCAGGTTTAGACCAAGCGTGAGTCCAATGCGGTGACATAGGTGATGTAGTTGGCGAAATCCCCGATGCGCCGGCGGTTCAATTTTGCCTTGGCGACATCCGGGTTGGTCAGGTCGATATTGAGTTTGGCCGCCCACGAATAATCACGGCCATCTTGCGCCTGCAATTTGGCGACAGCCGCCAGGGCCGAGATCACGGAATTATGTGCGGCGGTGCGCTTTGTGCCTTCTTCGGAACTTTCCACGATGGTCATCAGCGCAAAATCGGCGCGGATGCGGGTGTAGCTGGTCGCGGTGTGGACGAAGGTCTCCCAGGTCTCCTGGTAGAAGTCGTCGGTCAGATCCATCGCCGCGATGATCTCATCCAGCAGCGCCCCGCATTCTTCGAACGTGATGTGGTCGTTGGGGATGGCGGTCAGGTAATCTTGATAAGTTGGAATCCGAAATGTCATAGGTGAATGCTCCTGTTTCTCGCGCCAGCTGGCGGTAATAGTAAGGCGGTCCCACGGGGGCAAGCCAGCCGTGAAACCGCTATCTTCTTTCTCTATCATACCTTAGTTCACCGAGGAAAGCACCCGGTCTGTGGTTTTCGTGGGAAAAGATCGGCGGCGCCACCCGGACCAGGGGAAAACTGACCAGACCTGACAAACTAAAATCACCGGAAAAAGCGCGGTCGCACAAGCCACAGCCCTGTTTTTTCGTCATTTCGGCAAAAGTCGGCCCATTTGTTCAATTCCGCATCAGCGGGCGCGAGAAAGCGCTATTTCTATCGCTAAAGCCCATTAAACTGCGGGGTCTGCGGTCACTTGCGAGTAATTCAATTGCTATTCTGCAAGCGTGAGGATATAATCTAGTTCGTTAGTAGTCCAAACAAAAAGGAGGGGTAGAGATGGCTGCAAACAAGAACATCCTGCGCGTGCTCAATGAGCGCCACGTGTTGGAGCAGGTCTTCAATCATGGGCCGATCTCTCGTAGTCAGGTCTCCAAGAATCTGGGCCTGAACAAGGTCACTGTCTCGGAGATCGTTGGCGACCTGATCGCCCATCAGCATTTGCTTGAGCTTGGGCAGGGCGATAGTACAAAAAATGGCGGCCGCAAGCCGACACTCTTGCAGTTCAACGCAGATCTTGGGTATGTGATCGTCTTTGACCTCGGGTTTGACTACATCGATCGGATGGTCAATAAGATGGACGGCAGCATCGTGGCAGTCGAGCGCTATCAAGTCGCCGACATGCCGGTTGAAAAACGGTTGGCGATGCTCGTCGACATGGCAAATGTGGATAATATGATCGATGGCCTGCCGCTACTGGGTATCGCGGTGTCCATCCACGGCATCGTCAACGAAAATAAAGTCGTGTACACGCCGACGCTTGATTTCAAGCGCTTCGACGTCGCCAAGATGCTGCAGGACGCCACGCATGTCCCGGTCGTCCTGGAAAATGAGGCGAATCTTTCCGTCATTTATGAGCGCGATTTTGACACCAAGGAAAGTGTCGCCAACCTTGTTTGTGTCAGCATTCATAAAGGCATCGGCGCCGGCATTATTTTGCACAACCAGCTGTACACGGGTAATCGCGGCGAGGCCGGGGAAATCGGGCACACCATCGTCTACAACAATCATTTCCTGGGCAATAGTAAACCCGACACGGTCGAAAATCTGTGCTCGGAAGATGCGATCATGGAACGCCTGCGCCACGATACTGGCGAGGCCGACCTGGTGCGGCAGGATGTCGTGCAGCGGTTCCGCGCCGGCGATAAGCTCGTTACCGAGGCGCTCGACCGCTTCTGCTTTGCGATCGCGCATGTGATCTACAATGTCGGCGTCACCATGGCGCCACAGCTGATCGCCCTAAACTCGGGGCTGGTCGCGGCGATTCCGGAGCTATTTGCCAAGATTCAGGCGGACATGCCGCGGCTCACCGATGAAGATCCGGATGTGATCTTGGTCAAGGATGTGCGCAACGCGACCTTGCTTGGCGGCGCCTCGCTGATCATTCAGACGCTTTTGAACGTCGAAGCCGGCAGTTTGAGCTTCGCTTAACGCGCTATATCAACAAAAAAGACGGGGTAGGCAGATTTTTTGCCTGCCCCGTGTTGTTTTACCAAAATGAAAGCGTTAAACTATGTTTGAAGTAAGTTAGCAAAACAAACCAACCGAAAAGGCTGACGTTTAGGAGGCACTCTGATGACAAAGACTTATTTTCCCGATGTGACCCAGATTCCTTATGTAGGGACCAAGGATCTCAGATCTGGGTTTGGATTCCACTACTATAATGCCGATGAAGAGATCGGCGGCAAGAAGATGCGCGACTGGCTCCGCTTCTCCGTTGCGTACTGGCACACATTTGGCCAGAAGCTCGACGATATTTTCGGCGACGGCACCGCGATTCGCCCATGGGATGGCTTGACCGGCATGGATCTGGCAAAGGCGCGTGTGGATGCGGCCTTTGAATTCTATGACAAACTCGGCGTGGACTTCTTCTGCTTCCATGACCGCGATATCGCGCCAGAAGGGGATACCCTGCGCGAGACCAACAAGAATATTGAGACGATCACGGACATGTTCGTGGATTATCAAAAGACGTCGCACATGAAGGTCCTTTGGAATACCGCAAACATGTTCACCAATCCGCGGTTTGTTGCTGGGGCGGCGTCCAGTCCGTTTGCGGATGTGTTTGCGTTTGCCGCGGCCCAGGTCAAGGAAGGGCTCGACACGGCCAAGAAAGTCGGCGCTGAGAACTATGTCTTCTGGGGCGGCCGTGAAGGGTACGAAAGCCTCCTGAACACCGACATGAAGCGCGAGCAGGACCATTTGGGCGAGTTCTTCCACATGGCGGCTGATTACGCAAAAGAGATCGGCTACACGGGCCAGCTGTTGCTCGAGCCAAAGCCAAAAGAGCCAATGATGCACCAATACGACTTCGATGCCGCGACCACCATCGCGTTCATGAAGGAATATGGGCTGGATGGCATTTACAAGCTGAACCTCGAGGCCAACCATGCCAACTTGGCGGGCCATACCTATCAACACGAGATTCGCGTCGCACGGTCGGCTGGCCTGCTGGGCTCCTTGGATGCCAACCAGGGCGATAAGCTGATCGGCTGGGATCTGGATCAGTTCCCGACCAATTTGTACGACACGACCCTTGCGATGTATGAAGTGGTGGCCAATGGCGGGCTCAACCATGGTGGCCTGAACTTCGATGCCAAGCCGCGCCGCTCCTCCTTCACGCCTGAGGATATGTTCTATGCGCATATCGTGGGCATGGACAGCTTTGCGGCTGGTCTGAAGGTGGCGGTCAAGCTCCATGAAGATCGCGTCTTTGACGACTTCATCCAGGACCGTTACAGCAGCTATGATAGCGGCATCGGCGCCTCGATCGAAGCAGGCAAGGAGACCTTCACTTCCCTGAATGATTACGTGATCGACAAGCCGCAAGCCGCATTGCGGGCAGCAACCAAGTCTGGTCGCTGGGAAGAGCTTGAAGACACCCTGAATCATTACATCATCGAGACTTTGCACTGATCGATCAACACTTAGCGGCGCTTGCACGACGCTGACGCCGGCTGCGCAAGCGGCTCGTCAGCAGAGGCAGGCGCCGTTTTTTTAGATGTTAGATGGAGGAAAAACATGAAATATGTGATCGGCGTTGACCTTGGCACAAGTGCCGTCAAAGTCCTTCTGGTGGATCAAAAAGGCGCGGTGGTGGCCCAGGCCAGCCAGCCTTACCCACTGTCCCAGCCAAAGCCGGGCTACAGTGAGCAAGATCCAGAAGATTGGATGCGCGGCGTCACCGCGGCCATTCAGGAATTACTTGCGAAAACGGATGTCGCGCCCACGGACATTGAGGGCTTGAGCTATTCGGGCCAGATGCACGGGCTGGTGCTATTGGATGCTCAAGGAAACGTCCTGCGCCCAGCAATTTTGTGGAATGATACCCGCACGACCGCACAAACGGCTGAGATCACGGCCAAAATAGGCGCGCAGTTCTTGGCCATCACGCGCAATCGCCCGCTGGAGGGGTTCACCTTACCAAAACTCCTGTGGGTCAAGGAAAATGAGCCGGTGATCTTTGCCCAGGCCGCGGCCTTTGTGCTGCCCAAGGATTACGTGCGCTACCGCATGACGGGCCAATTGGAAATGGAGCTCTCCGATGCGGCCGGCACCGTGATGCTGGATGTGGCGGGCAAAAAATGGAGCCAGGCGATCTGCGACGCGTTTGGGATTCCCGTGAGCCTATGCCCGCCATTAGTTGAGGCGACCGCGCAAGTCGGCACGCTCACCCCAGCGTATGCGGCGGTCAGTGGGCTCGCACCAGCCACCGCGGTGTTTGGCGGCGGGGCCGATAATGCCTGTGGGGCGATCGGTGCCGGGGTCCTGCAGCCGCAGCAGGCCATGTGCAGTATCGGCACATCCGGGGTCGTTTTGACGTATGAGCCGGATGCCACGGCCGATTATCACGGCCAGCTCCATCTGTTCAATCATGCCGCGCCAAACGCCTTTTACTCGATGGGCGTGACGCTGGCGGCAGGCTACAGTTTGAGCTGGTTCAAGCACACCTTTGCCCCGGACGAGGACTTCACGCCGTTTGTGAACAGCGCAGCCACCTCCATTCCGGGCGCGCATGGGCTTCTTTTCACCCCGTATATTGTCGGCGAACGGACCCCGTATGCGGACGCGACGATCCGAGGAAGCTTCATTGGCGTGGATAGCAAGCAGACACGGGCCGATTTTGTCCGGGCGGTGCTTGAAGGCATCACGTTCTCGTTTCGCGATATCCTCGAGATCTATGCGGCCAATGGGAAGACCTTCAAGCAGCTGGTCTCGATCGGCGGCGGGGCGAAGAGTCCACTGTGGCTTCAGATGCAGGCGGATGTGTTCAACACGCCGATCGTGCGCCTGACCTCCGAACAGGGGCCGGGGCTTGGTGCGGCGATGCTCGCGGCGGTCGGTCTCGGGTGGTTCGCGACGCTTCAGGACTGCGCGGCGCAGTTCGTGCAGGTCAAGCAGGTCTATCAGCCGGATCCGGCAGCCGTGGCGCAATACCAGAAGCTCTATGAGTGCTACCGCGACGTGTATCCCGCGACCAAGGATCTGACGGCGCGGCTGATCGATTTTCAATAGGAGACAATCATGTATAAAAATCCTGTGATTCCCGGGTTTCATCCCGATCCAAGCGTTGTGCGGGTCGGCGATCATTATTATCTGGTGACGAGCTCGTTCAACTTTTTTCCCGGCGTGCCGTTGTTTGAAAGCACCGATCTGGTCAACTGGACGCAGATCGGGCATGTCCTGACGCGTCCGAGTCAGCTTCAACTCGACGGGGCCAACACCCATGGCGGTATTTATGCGCCGACCTTGCGCTACAACAACGGCCGGTTTTACATGGTGACCACGAATGTGAATCATGGCGGGAATTTTTACGTGTGGACCGATGACATTCATGGTGAGTGGAGCGACCCGATCTTCGTCGAACAAGGTGGCATCGACCCATCCCTTTATTTTGAAAATGGCACGGCGTACTTCATGAGCAACGGGGATGACGACGCGGGCCGGCATGGCATCACCCAGTGCGAGATCGACATCGCGACAGGCAAAAAGCTGACCCCGGCCACCGTGATCTGGACCGGTGCTGGCGGGCGTTATCTGGAAGGCCCGCATTTGTACAAAAAAGAGAACTGGTATTACCTCATTGCCAGCGAAGGCGGTACCGAATACGGGCACATGTTAGTCTATGCGCGGGGCAAAACGCCGAATGGGCCGTTTGAAAATTTCTCGGGCAACCCGGTCTTGACCAACCGCGATCTCGGCGGCTATCAGATTCAGGGCTGCGGCCATGCAGATCTCGTCGATGACGGCCACGGCAACTGGTATCTCGTGCACCTTGCGTTTCGCATGCTCGATCAGTGGATCCAGCACCACACGTTGGGCCGCGAGGTGTATTTGGTGCCGGTCGCGTTTGACGACGACGGCTGGTTCACGGCTGGCGACCACGGCACGACCCGGCTGGAAATGACCGCGCCCGGCTTGAATGAGGTCGCGCAGACACCTGCGCAGGACCTGAGTTTTGCCAACACGGCGCTGGGCCAGCAGTGGGTCACCCTGCGCGAACCCGAGCCGGCCAATTACGCCTTTGGGGAAAATCGGGTGGCGCTGCGCCCCAACGGCCTGACTCTGGAGGAAACAAGCGGGTCCCCGACGGCGTTAATGCTGCGGCAGGACCAGTTCAACTTGGATGTTCATGTGACAATCGCCAAGCCGCACAATTTGGTGGGGCTCGCCGCGTACATGGAAAATGATCAGCACTATGATGTCGTGGTCTGGCCGGAAAATAGGCAGGCGCATGCGGCGCGGCGGTTGCGCATTGGGCCCGCGGTGACGCTCGATCATCAGCTCACGTTGCCAGCGGGGCCGGTGACGCTTGGGGTCCGCACGACAAACTATCAGTATGCCTTTTACGTGAGTGCCGGGGGCCAGCAGTTTGACCTCGGCGAGGCGGCGGCGCAGTTCTTGTCGTCTGAGGTCGCGGTGAATTTTACCGGCGTGATGCTGGCGCTATTCACCGAAAGCCATGGCGAGGCGCCGGCGTGGAATGAACTCAGTGATTTTTCCTATCAGTTGATGGAGGCAGAGAAATGACAAATGCACGTCAATTAGCCCAGCACCTTGCCGCCCAGCTTTCGGTGAGCGAAAAGATCGGGCTGCTTTCGACCACGCAAAAGGCGGTGCCGCGCCTGGGCCTGCGTGAATTTCACATTGGCGGAGAAGCCGCGCATGGCATCGTGGACCGTGAGACCTATCACACCACGAGTTTTCCGATTCCGTTGACCTTGTCGCAGACCTTTGACCCGGCGCTGTTGAAGCGCGTCGGCACCGTGGTCTCGGCCGAGGCCCGCGCCCTGTACAACACCACCGGCCGGAAAAGTCGCCTGATGCCATGGGCGCCAACTGTCGACCTTGAGCGCGATCCGCGGTGGGGCCGCAATGAGGAAGGCTACGGCGAGGACCCGTTTTTAACTGGCGCAGTGGCAGGCGGCTATATCGATGGGCTGCAGGGAGACGCCAAAACGCTGCGGGTGGCCGCGGCGCCGAAGCATTTTTTTGCCAATAATACCGAGGCCAAGCGCGGCAGTGAGTCGAATTCCGTCACCCCGCGGATGAAGCACGAGTATTACCTGAAGGTGTTCAAATTCGCGTTTCGCGATCACCATGCGCAGTCGATGATGACCGGCTACAACGGCGTCAATGGCATCCCGATGATGCAATCGCCGGAGCTGGCGCACACGGTCAAGGGTCAGTGGGGCATGGATGGCACGATCGTCACAGACGGGTCCGCTCTGACGCTGAATATCGAGGATTACAAATACTTTGGCGATTACCCCCATGCCGTGGCCGATGCGCTGCACAAGGGGATGGATTGTTTTGTCGACGATCCGGGCAAGGTGGAAGAAGCGGCAAAACAGGCCCTGATCCGCGGGCTGATCACGGAAGCCGAGCTCACCACGGCGATCACCAACACGCTGACCGTTCGCGCCAGACTCGGCCAGCTGGATGAATCCACCGATCCATATGCTGGGCTGGGCAATGCGGACATCGGGACCCAGGCAGCGGATGACCTCGTGCAGGAAGTCACGGCAGCCGGCACCGTTTTGCTGAAAAACGAGACGGCGACCCTGCCATTAACGGACGCCGACCGGGTGCTGCTGACGGGGCCAGCTGCGGACCGGTTTGTGCGCGACTGGTACGCGACGTTGCCGATGAACCGCGAGACCCTGCGCGACGGGCTGCAAAAGCGGCTGGGGGCGCGCGTCACCTATGTCGATTCAAATGACCACGCGACCCTCGCCGTTCAAGCCGAAGTGCCAGCAACCGCGACGCCTGACCTTACCCAATTGACCTACGAGATCGAGCGGTGGCAAGGCGACCTCGTCTTTTTGCGCGATACCGACAGTGGCCGCTACCTGCAGTTTGATGAAGCTGGCCAATTGTGCCTGCACAAGACAGAGGTCTATGACTGGGTCGTGCGGGAGGCGTTCGTGTTGACGGCTGATGGCGCGCTTTACGCCGTGGACCATGATTTTCGCGCCAGCGACCGCAATGCGATGGAAGCCGGCGGACGCGGCCCACGCGTCGGCACCGTCTCGATCACGGAAAATGGGGCCGAGCGGGTGGCCGCGGCGGCCGGCGATTGCACGAAGATCGTGATCGCAGGGGGCAACCATCCCCTGGTGATCGCCCGGGAAACCGAGGATCGCACGGATCTTGAGTTGCCGGCCGCCCAGCGCGCGTTGTTTGACCGCGTCGCTGAGCTTGGCAAGCCGGTGGTCGGCGTGCTCATCACGGGGTACTCATTTGTGGTCGACACGCTGCCAGCGCAGGCACTGCTTGAAGTCGGGTATGCTGGGCAGTCCCTGGGCGCGGCGCTGGCCAAGGTGCTGGTCGGGGATGTCGCCCCAACCGGCAAGCTCAGCCAGACGTGGTACAACCACACCTGGCAGATGCCAAGCATGCGCGAGTACGACATTGAAAAAACGCGGCGCACCTATCAATTTGCGGCGCCCGCAACCGTCCAATATCCGTTTGGCTTTGGCCTGACATACGGTGAGGTGGCGCTGCAAAATGCTTCGGTCGATCAACAGGGCCAGCACCTGACGATCGACCTGGTGCTGGAAAATCGGGAAGACCATCCTGTGACGGAAACGCCGCAGGTCTATCTGGTGGCCACGGCCCTTCAGGACTTGCCGAATCGCCAGCAGTTGATCGCCTTTGAAAAAACTACCGTCGCCGCGCACAGCACCCAGCTGGTCACGCTGACGGCGGATCTTGCCGACTACCGCTGGTATGACGCCAAGGCCCAGGGCTTCTATTTTCCGCGCGGCACCTATCAGCTGGCAGTCGGTTTTGCCAGCGGCCAGCCGCAACAAACGCTGCCTGTGACCATCGACGGGGCCGCACCCGCCACTTATGACCTCGATGCATTCCCGCTGCGCGCCGGCGCGTTTGATGACGCAACGGGGGCCGAGTTGACGAGTGCGGGCGGCCAATATGAGGTCGTTTCGTTGAGTAAGGAAGGGTCCCTGACATACCGCCATCTGACCGCCGAAAATGGGGACCTTGTCGTGACAGTGCTGGCGTCTGGTCGCGGCCAATTAACATTGACACGCGGCGATGGCCAACACGAAACGCAAGCATTTGACGCCGCCACCTGCGAACAACCGCTTGTTTTTGCGCTGGGCGGGATGACCGATCAGATTTTGCAGGTGACAACAAACGCCGCAGTTTCAGTGTTAACACTGACTGCGGCGCCGGCTGGTTCAAAATAATAATTATTGGTTCGTAAATTAAGTTTACAAATAGACACACTTGTTTTATACTAACCACGTTGAAGCGTTTTCACCGGTCGCCTAGACCTGGTCCGAATAGTCGGCCAACAGCTTTTTGTCCACGAAGGCTTTGAGATAAAGCCAAAAGGCAAAGCCGAAGAGGACGAACGTGACCCGGCCAAACGATGTGAAGATGAACAGCAACGCGGCAAGAACGTCGATCACGGCAAGTAGCAACACTTTCGGCAGTTCTGGCAACACCAAAAGCGCAGCGTTCTTGAACGTTTGCTTGTAGGTGTTGGCAAAGGTGCCGACCAGCGGAAACAGCACTTGGCAGATCAACAGCAAGACGCCCGTCGCAATGATCATCAAGACCATCACAGGCGTGGCAAACCAATCATCAAGACCGCGCCAGAAGTTGACGTTGAAGATGAACACGGCTGCCAAGGCTAGGACCGTGAGCCAAGTGGTGGTGCCGAGCTTGAAGCTAGACTTGAAATTTTTCAGGTAGCTTCGGGTCAGCGATAACCCGCTTTGATCGATGTATTGCATCATCGTCCGTTGCATCGCAGCCAGCCCCGCGCCGATCGTGAAGACCGGCAGGCAGGTGATGATGAAAACGAAATTAACGGCGACAAACGAGACAAGGGTGCCCATCGCCCGGAAAAATGAGCTGTTTGGATTGAATTTCATGTTTGACCCACCTGTTCATATTTTATGACCTTGTGTCACATACTAGGCCACACGCGTCGTCGAATGCAAGTCTTATACAAGGAGAGGAACGCCATGGAGAATGTGATCGATAACCAAAAGGAAAGCGAAGCGCTGCAGCAGCGGCGCCAGCAACATGATAAGGCCAAGCGAAAGCGTTCGCGGCGGATGTGGCTGTTGATCGTGCCATTTTTGGTGCTGGTCGTGGCCTTCAGTTATTACCCGCTGTTCGGCTGGGTCTACGCGTTCTTTGACTACGAGCCACCGATTCCGCTGCGCGACAGTCAATTCGTCGGCATGCAGTGGTTCAAGATGATGGTCGCCAACTCCACGCAGGTGCGCCAGTTGATGCAGGTGCTGATCAACACCTTCGCGATGAGCCTGCTGAACATTGCAACGTCGTTTTTCCCGCTATTATTTGCCATCGGACTGAATGAGATTCGCAACAAGCATTTCCGCAACATCATTCAGACCTTGACCACGCTGCCGAACTTCATTTCTTGGGTGCTGGTCTACTCGATCGCCTTTGCGATGTTCTCCACCAACGGCATGGTCAACGACCTGCTGCAAAACCTCAATGTGATCGCGGCGCCGATCAAGTTCCTTGATTCCGACTCGTTGACGTGGATCAAGATGCTGCTTTGGAGCACGTGGAAGGGTCTTGGCTGGGGGTCGATCATATACCTGGCGTCCATCTCCGGCATCGACCAAGAGCTTTATGAAGCGGCGCGTGTCGATGGCGCCAGCCGCTTCCAGCTGATCCGCTACATCACCATCCCGGCGCTGATGCCGACCTTCTTCGTGATGTTGATGCTGTCGGTCTCCAACTTCCTGAACAATGGCATGGATCAGTACTTTGTTTTCCAAAACGCGTTCAACCAGACCCATATCCAAGTCCTTGACCTTTACGTTTACAACGTCGGCATGGGCCAAAACAGTCTGTCGTACGCGACTGCGATCTCAATGCTGAAGAGTCTCGTGTCCGTCGCCCTTCTATGGATCGTCAACATCGTATCCAAGAAGACGCGCGGCGCGTCGATCATTTAGAAGACGGAGGTAAAAAATTATGTCTAATATTGAAAAAAACGAGACGACCCCCGGCTTCAAAGCGTTCAGGGTGTTCAACATCATTTTCTTCGTCCTGTTTACGTTGATCTGCTTTTATCCATTTTACTACCTGATCATCAACAGTATCTCGGCGAATGACCTTTCCGCAGACGGGCTCATCAACTGGTTCCCGCGCAAGATCCATCTTGAAAACTATGTCCAGGTCTTGCAGCTCTCTGGCCTTGGCACAGCGGCGCTGGTCTCCTTGGGCCGGACGGTGATCGGCACGGCATTGACCGTGATCGCCTCCTCCTTCCTGGGGTACATGTTCACCCGCGAAGATATGTGGCACCGCAAGTTCTGGTACCGCTTCGTGGTCGTCACCATGTACTTCAACGCCGGGATGATCCCGATGTTTATCACGATGAAAAACTTAGGCTTGACCAACACGTTCTGGGTCTATGTCCTCCCAGCGATCGTGCAACCGTTCAACATTATTTTGGTCAAGACCTATATTGAAAGTCTCCCGAAGTCGCTTGAAGAAGCGGCAGCTCTCGATGGTGCGACGACTCTGCAGACATTTATCCATGTCATTTTGCCGAGTTGTACACCGATTCTGGCGACCGTCGCCATTTTCTCCGCTGTCGGTCAATGGAACTCATTTCAGGATACGCTGCTCTATATTACTGACGACAAGCTTTATTCCCTGCAGTATCTGCTGTACCAGTACATCAACCAAGCAAGTTCGCTTGCGTCTATGGTCCGCAACGGCGGTGGGGTCGCCGCGGTGGCAAGTGCGGCCCAGTCTCAGACACCGACCTCGATTCGCATGACGGTCTCGGTCGTTGTCGTCCTCCCGATCTTGTTCATCTATCCAATGTTCCAACGTTACTTTACTAAGGGGATCATGCTTGGCGCTGTCAAGGGTTAACGTGTATCAGGCGTTTCAAAAAAATTGGAGGTAAGAAGTAATGGATAAGAATTCGACCTTGTTCAAGTCTGTTGTATCTGGCATCAAAAAGGTTGCGGTAGTCGCAACCGTTGCGCTGGCTTCTGTCGCACTCTTTGCTTGCAGCTCCTCTTCGGCTGACAATTCATCCAAAAAGGCTGAAAAAGATGACGGCAAGCTGATGACGGTCACCGTCTATGACGACTTGGCCAACTATCAGGGCTTGGCCAAGGGTTGGTTTGCGCAGTATGTCCAAGACAAATTCAACATCAAGCTTAAGATGGTCGCCCCAAACGTTGCCGGGGGCGGCAACACACTGTTTGATACCCGCACCGCGGCCGGCAATCTGGGCGATCTGATCATCACCGGGACCGGCCATGTCAACAAGTTGGTCAAGGCCAACCTGTTGACCGACATGACGCCATACTTGGACGGGATGAAGTACATCAAGAAGTATGATGGCGCGACCAAGGCGATCTCTGACTTGGCGGACAAAAAAGGCACATGGGGCATTGCCAGTTCCGTTTCCTCAGGCTCCCCAACCGAAGCCTCTGAAGGCCTAGAAGCAACCACCGTGCCATATATCCGCTGGGATCTGTACAAGAAGATCGGCTATCCGACCTTGAACAACACAGATGATCTGTTGAATGCCTTGAAAGAAATGCAGACAGAGGCCCGCAAAGAAGAAGGCAAGAAAGACATCTATGCGATCTCCCTGTTCAAGGATTGGGATGGCGCCTCGATGCAAAACGCCGGCCAGAACCTCGCCTTTTACGGCTGGGAGCCGACCAACTACGCTTTGGCAAAAGGCAATGGCTCCAAGTATGAAAGCCTGATCGCCAACAACAGTCAATACGTTCAGGGACTGGAATTCTTGAACAAGGCGCAGCAAATGGGCCTTGTTGATCCAGAAAGCACGACCCAGAACTGGGATACGATGTATGCGAAGTATCAGGCTGGTAAGGTCCTCTTCTCCTACTGGTCATTCCTGGGCCAAGGCGCCTATAACACCAGCGCCAACATGGCGGCTGGCAAGGGCTTTGAACTGGCCCCTCTCAAAGGCATGAAGGTCTTCTCTAACGGGAACATGCCAGATGGCAACACGACCTTTATCGGCATTGGCTCTAAGGCAAAGAACAAGGCACGCCTTGTGAAATTCATCAACTGGCTCTACAGCCCTGAAGGCGTTCAGGTTCAACAGGCCCAAAGCACCGGCTACTCCGCTGGGATCAAAGGCTTGACCTGGAAGATGGATGGCGACCAACCTGTTTTGACCGACTTTGGTAAGAAGGCGCTGCTTGAAGGCGGCTCCGTCAAGATGCCTGCCAAGTATGGTTCCGGCACTTGGAAAGACGGCATCTCCACGTTGAACTTCGTTGCTGTGATGCAGTACGACAAGGATCCAACCACCGGTTACAAGTATGGGTATGTGACCTGGCCTTCTGTTTTGAAGATCAACGAGACCAAGTTGTCCAAGGACTGGTCTGAACACATGGGCGGCGCAACTTCGACCATGGATTACCTCAAGAAGAACAACGAACTGTTGGTTGCGGCCGGCGTTTCCTACACCGCACCGGAAGATCCTGCAACCGTCGCAACGACGCGTGGCTCTGTCCAGACACAGATCGTTTCCTCTTCCTGGAAGATGGTCATGGCCAAGAACGACACCGAGTTCAAGAGCCTGTTGACCAGCATGCAAAAGACGGTCAAGGGTCTTGGCTACGACGATGTGTATAAAGTTGACCTCAAGAATTCCAAGGCCAAGAACGCGGCCCGTCAAAAGGTCATCGAACAGTACAAAGACGAGAAGTAATTGCGGACTTTCGCAATAACTGAGTCGTCGATGAACGGCAAAATAGTGCGGGGTGACAAACGTCGCCCCGCATTTTTTATTGAATGTGGGCAAGCCTGTTGGCAAACGGGATGCGCAAAGAGGCGTCATCGAAGCGCTGTCAATTTTCGGCAAAAAGCCCACAATACATATAGTACGCAAGTCGCAGCGCCGCGCAGTTTCGCTTCTGGCGGCCAGCGGCGAGGAAAATGGGAGAGGTGCACAATGGCAAAAACAGTCGCAGAGATTCGCGCGATCAACGAGGCGGGTTCGTATCACGCAGATTGGGCCAGCTTGAGTCAAATGCCGGTGCCAAAATGGTTTCGGCAGGCAAAGTTTGGTATCTTCACGCACTGGGGGCTTTATACCGTGCCGGAATATTCAAACGAATGGTATTCACGCAACATGTACATCAAGGGGATGCCCGCCTATGAGCATCACATCAAGACGTATGGGCCGCAGCGAGATTTTGGCTACAAGGATCTCATCCCGCTGTTCACCGCGCCGAAGTTTGACCCGAATGAATGGGTCGCCCTGTTCAAAAAGGCCGGGGCGCAATACTATTTTCCCGTCGCTGAACATCATGACGGCTTTCAGATGTATCAGTCGGACCTGTCGCATTACAACGCGGCGGAAATGGGGCCGCACCGCGATATCATCGGTGAGTTGCGGCAGGCGGCGTTGGACGCGGGGCTGCATTTCTGCACGTCCAATCACCGCGCCGAACACTGGTGGTTCATGAGCCACGGCAAGGAATTCGACTCGGACATCAAGGAGCCGCTGCACAAGGGCGACTTCTACTGGCCGGCCATGCCGGAGCCCAACAACCAGGACCTTTATTCCAAGCCGTATCCGACCACGGAATACCTAGATGACTGGCTGATGCGCGTGTGCGAGCTGATCGATCACTACCAGCCGGAAATGCTGTATTTTGACTGGTGGATTCAACACGAGGCGTTCAAGCCTTACCTCAAGGAGATGACGGCCTATTACTATAATCGGGCCACCGAATGGGGAAAAAATGTTGGCATCTGCTACAAATACGATGCGCTGGCCTGGGACGACGGCATTCCGGATGTGGAGCGGGGCGGCTTTGAGCAGCAAAAGCCCTTCTATTGGCAGACCGATACCGCCATCGCGAATAACTCATGGTGTTATACCGACGACCTCGATTATAAGGACACCAACGAGATCCTGATCAGCCTGCTGGATGCCGTGGCGAAAAACGGCAACCTGCTCCTGAATGTTGGCCCACGGGCGGATGGCTCGATCGCCGAGACCGACCGTCGCATTCTCGGGGAGATTGGGGACTGGCTCAGCGTCAACGGCGAAGGCATTTATGGCAGTACCTGCTGGAAATTGTTTGGCGAAGGCCCGACCAACATCAAGGAAGGCATGTTCCAGGATCTCTCTGGGCTGCATTATGGCAGTCAAGATATCCGCTACACCGCCAATCACGGCAACGTCTATGCCTACATCCTGAATCCGGAAGGCAAAACAGCTGTGACCCTGACCGCGTTTCGGGCGTTTGACGACGCCGATCAGCCCGCGTTCCACGCGCCGATCAAGGACGTGGTGCAGTTGGGCAGCGCGCCCGTTGACTGGCACATCGATGCGGCGGGGCTTCAGGTCACGATCAACGCGACTGACGCGAACCGACCGCTTGGGTTGAAGATCATTGTGGAGTGAGAAAAATGAAAACTTTTGTCAAAACGATCAAAACGGCGCTGTCCGATAGCGCCAAAGTGTCTGGCTATGTCCTCGATAATTCCACGGAAATGGCGCCGAACCGCCAGCGCAAGACCATTGTGCTGTGCCCGGGCGGCGGCTACGTGATGACCTCGGATCGCGAGGCCGAGCCGGTTGCGATGCAGTTTTTAGCGCTGGATTGCAACGTGTTCATCCTCCGCTACAGCGTCGCCCCGGCCCGCTATCCGGTGGCGCTGCTGGAATTGGCCGAGACGATGCGGCTGGTGCGGGCCAACGCGGCGGACTGGCATGTGGACCCCGACCGTATCGTGGTCGCCGGCTTCTCCGCTGGCGGGCACCTGGCTGCCGATCTCGCCGTGCAATGGGACCGCGATCTCGCGACTGAGTACGGCTTCGACCCCGCTGCCATCAAACCCAATGGCCTGTTTCTCGGCTATTCGGTGATCTCCTCCGGCCCATTTGCCCATCAAGGCTCCTTTGAAGCCTTACTTGGCGACAAATACGGGGATGAGGCCCTGATGACCAAGGTCTCGCTTGAAAAACAGGTCACCGCCAGCGCCCCGGCCAGCTTTATCTGGTGCACGGCAACGGACGATACGGTGCCGATGGAAAATAGTCTCTTGTTCACCAGCGCGTTGCATCAGGCCGGTGTCTCCGTTGAGCTGCATCTTTTTCCGCAAGGCGGCCACGGCTTGTCGCTGGGCACCGCGGTCACGGCGATCGCCGACAACGGGTATGGCATTCAGCCGCAAGTCGATCAGTGGCCGGCGCTGTTTGCCAGCTGGCTCGCCAATAATATTTAG
This sequence comes from Lacticaseibacillus mingshuiensis, assembly GCF_016861785.1. GTDB lineage: Bacteria > Bacillota > Bacilli > Lactobacillales > Lactobacillaceae > Lacticaseibacillus > Lacticaseibacillus mingshuiensis. Next base: position 10,329 of record NZ_BOLS01000022.1, on the reverse strand, counting down.
GAGGCTGACATGAATTATCTTTGTTTTGATGTCGGTGGCACCTTCGTCAAGTATGCGGTGTTGACCGACCACGCCGAATTTATTGAAAAAGGGAAGTATCCGACCCACAGTGAAGTGCCCGACCAATTTTTTGCCGACATGGCGACGGTGGCCAAGCGCTTTCCCGAGATTGCAGGGGTCGGGATCAGCTTCCCAGGCTTCGTCGACCCGGCGACCGGCGTAGCCAAACGCGCCGGGGCATTGGGGCAACTTGATGGCTTCAATCTGATCGCCCATTTCAAGCAGGCCCTGGGCAACGCGGACCTGCCTGTGGCGATCGACAATGATGCCAAATGCGCTGCGCTGGCGGAACTGCTGAATGGCAACGCGATGGATGTGCGCAATTTTGCGGTCTTGACGCTGGGCACCGGTGTCGGTTGCGGCATTGTGCTGGATGGCAAAGTCCTGCACGGCGGGCATTTCCGCGCCGGGGAGTTTGGCATGTCCATCACCGATTTTCAGGCGCAAGGCTACGCGACGCTGCACGACATGGCGGCGACCAGTTCGCTGGTGCGCGCCTTTGCCAAGGCGAAAGGGCTGCCGTTTGAGCAGGCCTCGGGTGAAATGATCATGGCCGACCTGCAGGATCCCGTCACGAACAAAGTCGTGCGGACCTGGGCGCAGCATGTGGCCGTCGCGATCTTCAACCTCGTCGCGACCATCGATCCGGAGCGCATTTTGATCGGCGGCGGCATTTCGAAAAATCCGAAGATCCTGCCGTTTATCGAGGCGGCCCTGAACGAAAATCCATTCTGGGGCGAATTTCACACCGACCTGGCGCTGTGCAAACACGACAACGATGCCGGCTTGCTGGGCGCGCTGTACATCGCCTTGCAGAACCATTAACGAAGGGAGTAGCTCATGTATTACGACAAACTCGATGATTTTCCGCCTGATTTCCTGTGGGGCGCCGCCAGTGCCGCCTATCAGATCGAAGGCGCGTATGACGAAGATGGCAAAGGCCCGTCGATCTGGGATGTGTACGCCCATCAACCGGGCAACACCTTCAACGGCACGACCGGTGATGTCGCGATCGACCATTATCACCACATGGCAGAAGACGTCGCGCTAATGGCGAAAATGGGGCTCAAAGCGTACCGTTTTTCCGTCGCATGGGCGCGCGTGATTCCCGATGGCGACGGCGCGGTGAATGAGGCCGGCCTCGATTTTTACCGGCGGCTGATTCGCGAACTCAAGCAAAACGGCATCGAGCCGGTTCTGACGCTGTATCACTGGGACTTGCCGCAAGCCCTGCAGGACAAATATGGCGGCTGGGAATCGCGTGAGGTGATTCCGGCTTTTGCCAAGTACTGCCGCACGTTATTCACGGCGTTCAAAGATGATGTGAAGTACTGGGTCACCTTCAACGAGCAAAATGTGTTCACCGGCCTCGGCTATCGGTGGGGCAACCATCCGCCGAAGGTTCAGGATGTCCGCCGGATGTTCGCGGCGAACCACATCGTGAACCTGGCCAACGCCATCGCCATCAAGCTGTTCCATGAGCTTGTGCCAAACGGGCTGATCGGGCCGAGTTTTGGCTACGGGCCGGTCTATCCGCTGACCGGCGCCCCAACCGACGTTTTGGCAGCCGTCAACGCCGATGATTTCAACAACAATTGGTGGCTGGATGTGTACTGCCGCGGGGAATACCCATACTTTATGGAAAAAACGCTGACGCGCATGGGCCTCATGCCGGATGTGACCGACGCGGATCGGGCACTGCTTAAGCAGGCGCATCCCGATTTTCTGGGCATCAATTATTATCATGGTGGCACCGTGCAACAAAATCGCCTGGAAAAGCCGGTGGCCGAGGCGGCGAAGAAGGATTTTTCCGCCACGGACCCGTATCTGATGCAGCCCAAAGAAGATCAGGCGCAGTCGCCTGAAGTGCCGATGTTCAACGCGGTGGCCAATCCGTATCTGAAAAAGACGGACTGGGGCTGGGAGATCGATCCAGTCGGGTTCCGCGTCGGCCTGCGCCAAGTCTATGAAAAATACCGACTGCCGCTGTTTGTGACCGAAAATGGGCTGGGCGCCGTCGACCAATTGGCAAATGGCGAAGTGGATGACCAATATCGCATCGACTACCTGGCCGCCCATTTGCGGACGATGAAGGAAGCCATTACCGATGGCGTTGAGATGATCGGGTATTGCGCCTGGAGCTTCACGGATCTGTTGTCCTGGCTCAATGGTTACCGCAAGCGGTACGGCTTTGTGTACGTCGATCGCGATGACGACGGGCCAAAGCAGCTGCGCCGGATCCCGAAGAAGAGTTATTACTGGTATCAACAGATCATTGCCCAAAATGGGGCGCAGATCACGGAGGCCACAAAATGACATTGAACGATATCCCGCTGTTATTCGGCGGTGATTATAATCCGGAGCAGTGGCCGGAAGAGACATGGGAACAGGACCTCAAGCAGTTGCAGGCGGCGCACATCAATTCGCTCACGCTGAATGTTTTTTCATGGGCGCTGCTTCAGCCGGATGAAACGACGTATGATTTTTCCCTGCTGGACAAGATCATGGCGCTGGCTGGGCGCTACGAGATGACGATCGTGTTGGCCACTTCGACCGGCGCACTGCCGGCCTGGATGGTGAAAAAATATCCAGACGTCGCGCGCACCGATAGCAATGGCCGCCACGCGGGATTTGGCATGCGCCACAATGCGTGCCCAAGCTCCCCGCATTTTCAGCAGCTGGCCACAGCGCTGGTGACCCGGCTGGCGGCCCGCTACCACGACGCACCGGGGCTGGTCTGCTGGCACATTTCAAATGAATATGGCGGCCAGTGCTACTGCGACAATTGCGCGGCGGCTTTTCGCAGCTGGCTTCAGGCCCATTATGCGGATCTGGATGCGGTCAATACGGCCTGGAACAGCAATTTCTGGAGCCACACATTCCATGATTGGACGGAGATCGACCCACCGATGCACCTGACGGACATGATCGATGCCGGTAGCGATAAGCCTGTTTTGGCCGGGGCGGCGCTGGATTATCGGCGCTTTCAATCCGACGCGATGCTGGCGAACTTCAAGATGGAAAAAGCGGTGATTCGGGCGGTTGATTCAACGACGCCGATCACCACCAACCTGATGAGCACCCAGCGCGACCTCGACTACTTCCAGTGGGCCAAGGAAATGGATATCGTGTCCTGGGACAACTACCCGAGTTTTGACACGCCAAGCTCCGAGACCGCGATGAAGCACGACCTGATGTATGGGGTCAAGCAGGCGCCGTTCATGCTGATGGAGCAAACGCCAAGTCAGCAGAACTGGCAACCTTATTGCGCCTTGAAAAAGCCGGGCGAGATGCGCTTGTTGTCCTATCAGGCGCTGGCACATGGGGCCAACACCATCGAATTTTTCCAGATGAAGCAATCGCGCAATGCCATCGAAAAATTCCATGGCGCCGTGATCTCCCATGTCGATGCCGGCGGGGCGCACGAGTCTCGCGTGTATAAGGAAGTCCAGCAGCTCGGTGCGGAGCTCGCGGCCTTGCCGACGGATCTGCGCCGCAGCAAGAATGTCGCCAAGATCGGGGTACTGTTTGATTGGCCGAGTTTTTGGGGCGTGGAATATGCCACTGGCCCGAGCCGGCAAATGGATTACGTCCAGCAAGTGCATACTTATTACCAGATGGTCTATGATGCGGGGCTGGATGTCACGATGGTCGGCCAGGACAGTGACTGGTCGCAGCTCGACATTTTGATCGCGCCGGTGATGTATATCGCGGGGCAGACGGTCAGCGATAAGATCGCGGCCTTCGTGAAAAATGGCGGCACGTTCCTGACCACCTATATGTCCGGCATCGTCGACGACCACGATAATGTCTGGCTTGGCGGGTACCCGGGTTCCTTGACCGGGGTGCTCGGCCTCTGGAATGAAGCCTTTGACGCCTTGCCGCCGGACACCACAGTCGGCGTCCAACTGGCGGATGGCCCCGCCGTGCAGGGCCAATTCCTCTGCGACATCATTCACCCGGATGGGGCCAAAGTGCTCGCGAGTTACCAGGACTCGGCGCTGTTTTACAACGGGGCGCCGGCCCTGACGGCGAACCGGTATGGTCAGGGAACGGCCTTTTATGTCGGGACGCAACTCGATGAGGCAGGATTGGCGCATTTGATGGGCCGGCTGCTTGAAGCGGCCGGGCTGCCGGCTGCGGCGACCCGCTTTGATGGCGTCGAGATCACGCACCGGGTCAGTGCCACGGATCGGTACACGTTTATCCTGAACGTGACCGGGACCTTGCACACTGTTGCCAACCCGGATCTGGATGGCGTCGATCTGTTAAGCGGCACCCCGTTGCCAGCAGAAGTCACGCTGGCGCCTTATGGGGTGGCGATCTTGCAACACGCACTTTAATGCCTTGAAAAAACGCACCATGCGTGGCCCTTGCATCGCCTTGTTGAGACGAGGCAGGGCTGCGCTGGTGCGTTTTTTTGCGTTTTTGGGGGTGTGCTAGGCGCGGGCGGCGGCGCGATAGTCACTTGGCGTCAGGTGCATGTGGGCCTTGAACCGCTTATTAAAATAGGAAATGTTGCCAAAGCCACAGGTCAGAGCGATCGCGCTGATTGGCTGGGCAGTCTCGGCAAGCAGCTCGGCGGCGCGCGACAGCCGCTCCTGCGTGATGCTGGTGGTCAGCGTTGTCTTCGTTGCGGCCTTATAAATGCGGCAAAGGTGACTTTCGCTGAGATGAAATTGGTGCGCAAGAACGCTGGCGGACAGCGGTTGGTCAAAATGCGTCCGAATGTACGTCAGCACGTTTTTCACCAGCTGAATCTGCGCGGGGTCTTGATCGAAGCTGGTGGCACGCCCGCGGCTGGCGCCAAAAAGGGTCGCCCAGGCAAGCAACACCTCGGCTTTGATCGTCAGTTCATAGGCGGGGCCGTGCGTCAGGTCAGCGGCGCGAATCGCCTCCAGTGCCTGCCGCAGTTGGGCGTACCAGGCATCGCCAGGGGTGGTCACCGGCGGCAGCGTGCGTGCACCTGTGAGCACCGCGTCGAGGTACTTGGTCTGAATCGTATCCGCCACGCTACTGGCCACCAAGCTGGGATCAAACACCACGGCAAAAAACGCGAAAGGCTCACCCACCGGGGCGGTAAAGGCGTGCAGTTGGTCGGGCGCTACAAAAACGATATCGTCTTGGTGAACTTGGTGACTGACGCCATCAAGATGAAACGTCGCCGCGCCTGCTGTCACGACCAGCAGCTCCACTTCCGGATGCCAATGGGCGGGCACCCGTTCTTTGCGCGCGGCATCGCTTGGAAATTCATGGACGCGAAGCGGAAACAAAACCGTGCCATGGGGTTCTTTTTCACGAAGCGACGGATCGGACATTTGATCACCTTCTGAGCAAGATCGTGTTAGCGGTTGCGAAAACACGTCAAGAAATTTTGCATGAAAACGCTATATTTTAAGTATAGCCGATTGTCGGTCATAAGTAACTGACAAGAATGTGTTAGCTTGTTTGCAAAAGGAGGATCCACATGCGTTTTAACGAAGAGAAACAGGCCCTGATCGCCAAAAATGGCAACGAGACGCTGCGCATCGAGGCGTGGGGTAAGGATGCCTTGCGTTTGCGGGCGACGGAATATCCGGCGTTCACCGGGAATGACTGGGCGCTCAGCGAACCGCTGACCCCGCAGACCGCGCTGGTCACGATCGACGAGGCGAAAAAGACGGCGGCAATTCAAAATGGTCGCCTGAAGGTCACCATCACCCCAAGCGGCGTGCTGACGTTCTTCAAAGACGACCAGGAAGTGTTGCGCGAATATTATCGCAATTATGATGGCAGCGTGACCGACGAGAGTTACTGCATGAAGGTCGTGAACCGCGACTGGAAGCCGATCATCGGCGGCGACTACGGGCTGACCGTGCGCTTCAACGCCAACGACGATGAGAAGTTCTACGGCATGGGTCAGTATCAGCAGCCCTATCTCGATCTGAAAGGCTGCACCCTTGAGCTCGCCCAGCGCAACTCGCAGGTCTCGATTCCGTTTGCCGTTTCCAGCCTCGGCTATGGCATGCTGTGGAACAACCCGGGCATCGGCACCGCGAATTTTGCCAAAAACAAGACTGAGTGGCACAGCGACGCGACCAAGGAAATGGATTACTGGTTCACAGTCGGCGACACCCCGAAGCAGATCGTGGCAAACTATACGTCAGTGACTGGCCGCGCGCCGGAAATGGACAGCAGTCTCCTCGGGCTGTGGCAGTGCAAATTGCGCTACCGGACCCAAGACGAGGTGCTCGACGTCGCTTGCCATTACAAGCAGCTCGGCATTCCGCTGGACGTGATCGTCATCGATTTCTTCCACTGGACGCGCCAAGGCGATTGGCATTTTGACAAAGATTATTGGCCGGATCCCAAGGCGATGTGCGACGAGCTCCACGCGATGGGCACCAAGGTCGTTGTTTCTGTCTGGCCGTCTGTTGACCGCAAGTCTGAGAACTTCCAAGAAATGTTCGACAAGGGCTATCTGATCCGCACCGAGCGCGGCAGCATTCAGACCTATGATTTCCAAGGCGATTGTCTGGAGATCGACGTCACCAATCCCGAGGCGCGCCAGTTCATCTGGGATAAGTGCAAGCAGAATTATTATGATTACGGCATCGATATGTTCTGGCTCGATAATGCTGAGCCCGATTATGCCATCTATGATTATGACAATTACCGCTACTACCTCGGCCCGGCGCTCGAAGTCACCAACATCTACCCGCAGCTCTACGTCAAGGCCTTTGTCGATGGCATACGCACGGTGGATCCGGATAAAAAACAGTTGGCGCTGGTTCGCTCTGCCTGGGCGGGCAGTCAAAAATTGGCGACCCTTGTCTGGAGTGGGGATGTGCCAAGCACATTTGCGGCCTTGCGCGACCAGCTTGCGGCTGGCCTGAACATGGGGCTTGCCGGTATTCCGTGGTGGACCACAGACGTCGGCGGTTTCATGACTGACGACTGGCAGGACCCCGACTTCAAGGAGCTGCTTCAGCGCTGGTTCGAGTTCGCCGTTTATTCTCCGGTCCTGCGCATGCACGGCGATCGCGGTCCGCATGACATCAAGCCGCTTTCCGACTCCGATCATGGTGGCGGTAGCCTCTACACCGGCCACAACAATGAACTCTGGAGCTACGGCGAGGACGTCTACAAGGTCCTGCGCAACCAGCTCGACACCCGCTGGGCCCTCAAGCCTTACCTGGAAAAATTGTATCAGGAAGCTTCCGAGAATGGCTCGCCGCTGCTCCGGACGATGTTCTACGAGTTCCCGAATGATGAAAAGACTTGGGAGCTGGCCGACCAGTACATGTTCGGCGCCGATTATCTTGTGGCCCCGATCTTGAAGCTCGGGCAGCGTGAGCGCGAGGTCTATCTGCCGGCTGGCAAATGGGAGAATGTCGATACCCATGAGACCTTTGACGGCGGCCAGACCGTGACAGCCGCGGCCCCAATCGAGCGGATTCCGGTATTTAAGAAGCTCAGCTAACGATTTTGATCGTGACTGCCTGCCATGTGCCTTCCAACATGGTGGGCAGTTTTTATGTCGTAGCGGCAGTTGTCGTGGACTGTTTGTGCGTTGCAAGCCGAGATAGATGGAATTTTTTAAAAAAACTCAAAACTTGAATAACCGGTCGTCTATCGTGCGGTCAATTATGCGAAAACCCAATTTTCGAAGAATCGAATTTGAACTATCTCATCGAAGATGCGATAATCCGTATACCAGCAAAAAAGGGAGGAACCGCCGATGAGTTATTTACCGTTGAGTAAGTTCAAGTATAACAATGATGGCTCTGGTCGAAAGCCCCCTCAGGAGATCGAAGCCGAGTACCGTGCCCGGTTATCGTGGCCGTCCACGGTCACGACGGCGCTTTATCCCGCGTTGGCTGAGCCAGGACTACTCGATGACGCCGCGATGCAGCAACGTTCCCTTGCGACCGCGAAGTATCCCATCTTCTTTGTTGAGACGAAGGAGATCAATTTTCAACTCAGCCGTGTCCAGCGGTTATCCGCGCAGATCATGGCCCTCGCAAGTTCGCAGGGGGTGCCGAACGTGGCGATCGACCAATACCTGAAGTCGCTGCTACAAAACGAGATCATTTTCACCAATGATATTGAAGGCGTGCAGACCGATCCGCGTGAGATCGGGAGGATCATCGGCAGCCTCAAGAAGCGGCCGGGTAAAACGGAGCGACGGCTGGAATCAACGATCAGAAAGTACAATGATTCGATCTCTGGTAGAATGCGGCAGATCACGCAACTTAGCGATTTTCGGGCCATCTATGATGAGCTGCTGAAGGGTGAGATCGCGGCGGACGCGCTGCCTGATGGCGATCGCTTTCGCAACAAGTTTGCGTTCATCGGTTCGTCGACGCATGCGGTCCACATTCCGCCGGCGACTGAGGACCAGATCGAGGTGGCGCTGGAACAACTGCTGGTGTTCATGAATGACGATGCTTATATTTCGGTGGAAAAAGCGATCATCACGCATTTTATGTTTGAAAATACGCACCCATTTGCGGATGGCAACGGGCGGATGGGCCGATACTTGCTGTCGTCCTATCTTTCCAGCAAGCTTGATCCGTTCACTGGCTTATCGGTCTCGACGGCGATTCATCGGAATTTGCCGACCTACTACAAGCTGTTTCAGGAAGCGGACCTGCTTGAAAATCGGGGGGAGCTCACCTTTTTCATTCAAGGAATGCTCTCGATCATCGAAGCGGGCCAGCGCGATGTTCTGGACGAATTACAAGCGCGGCGCGAGCGGCTTCAGGCGGCCAATGTGTATCTTCATTCTCGCGGCACCGCACTCAATGAAGAGCAGCGCCAGATCTGCTACGTGTTGCTCCAATCGCAGCTATTCACCGAAAATATCACGTATGGGATTCAGGACCGGCAGATTCTCGATATTTTTAAACAGCGCGGCATTCCCAAGGCGCGAACGAAGCGCAATCTGGCCATTCTTGAACAACGTGGCTTGATCGAGACTGTTTCGAAGAATCCGCTTCAGCACGTGATCGCCGAAAATGCCCGCACCCAGTTGGCGCAACTGGCCGACACCTCAGAATGACGCTTCTATTTGTTTTTGCGCTGAGCGGCAAAATGCGTTCTGATTGCCATTTATATAGAAGAAACACGTTAAGGAGGTCCCCATGACCATCAAGCTCATTGCGTTTGACATCGATGATACGCTTCTGTCCTCGGCTAAGGTGATTCTGCCCAGCACCATCGCCGCGGTGCACGAGTGCCTGGCGCGCGGGCTCAAGATCGTCTTGTGCACCGGACGCCCGCTGGCAGGCGTCGCGCCGTTTTTGGCCGAGCTGGGCGTGACCGGCGACGACCAGTATGTGGTGACCTACAATGGCGCCGTCACCGAAACGGTCAGCGGCCGCCTTATCATCAGCCACCTCATCGACCGCGCCGGTTATGCGGCGATGACCGATTTTGCCGCAGCGCATCGACTGCCGTTCAATGTGGTGGATCCGCAAAGCGCCATCATCACAGCCGACCACGACCTCGACCCAATGATCGTCGTCCAAGCCTATGAAAATCGGGCCGGTGTGCTGATTCGGGAGCCCGGTGAAATGCCGGCCGATTTTGCCATTGCCAAGGGCGTCTTTGTGGGCACGGAAGCCCAGCTCGATGCGGCGGAAAATGCGGTGCGGGTGGCATTTTCGCCGCGCTTCTCTGTCATCCGCGCCGGCCGCCAGTTTTTGGAGGTGATGGCGCTCGGCATCGATAAGGGCAAGGCGCTTCTTGCGTTGGGTGAACAGCTCGGTATTTTGCCTGAAGAGATGATGGCGTTCGGCGATGAAGAAAACGACCTCGCGATGTTTGATGCGGTGGGCACCGCGGTCGCGATGGGCAACGGGACAGATGTGGCGAAAGCACATGCCGACGTGGTCACTGCCTCAAATGACGAGGATGGCATCGCTAAGGCGTTGGCGTCATTGGTGTTGGGGGATACGGGCGTGTAGGTCGGTGGCGTCGTGTGCCGACACTCCTGGTGACAATCGTGGTCGGCCATGTTACGCTAGTTGTAGAGATGATGACCAGACAAAAAGAGCGCGGCTGCAACCGCGCCTTCGAGAGTAGACGCTCTCACAGTATGGTGATCCCATTCTGTTAATACGACAAAAAGCCGCTAACTCTCTTGTGCGATAATCCCTTTGTGGTTGTCAGATGAAATACAATAATTCATCTGGTAATCATGGAGGGGTTTTTGTATGCCCAGATCAAAGCACACAGCCGAGGAGAAGCTTGCCATACTAAATGAATACCAACAGTCAGGTCTTC
>NZ_BOLS01000021.1 GCF_016861785.1 Lacticaseibacillus mingshuiensis | reverse complement strand
GGCGTGATCACCCGGGGGTCGACGGAGGTGATGATCGGCAAAAATATGGCTATTTTCCAGAGAGATATACAGCATCTCAACGTCGACACAACCCGCGTTGAGGCGTTCGATTCGAATCTCGATTTTTCAGGTAGGTTCGATGACGTGTGGATGCCATTTGACGCAAACGTTTTTTCCCTTGAGATAAGTATTGGGGATGTGGCTGATGTGACTGGGACGCTGGCCAATGGGAGCGTGATCGATCCGGCGAAAGGCTCGGAGTTGCTCAAGCGCGACGCAAACTTGCGCCGGCGGTTGGTCAGCGAAGCGCAGGGGTTCGCGAAGGACGATGATAAGAAAAAGCCGGTGGTGCTCGCTGCCCAGCGGTTCGCCAATCACCAGATCACGTTTGATGAGATGCAGCGCGCCCAGCTCCAGTTCTTCGGCGCGCCGACCCATGTGCCAAACGACTTCAAGCGCAACATGACCAAGCGCCTGGCTGATTGGCAGGCCCTGGTCGTGGATGAAACCGCGTCGACCATTGTCCAAGAATCAGTTATCCAGATCAGTGAGGTCGATTACGAAAACAATGTTGATAGCGCCAAAGCATTGGTCGTTGATGTTCAGCGTGCCTTTTCGGATCCCGCGTATGCGCACCAGATGTTTTTGAAGTGGAGTCAGAACAAGCCAGAGTAGGGGCGGCCCTCTCACGTAGGTCAAAATAAGAGGAAGTGATAGAGGAGGGGCACAGCCAATGCACAAAAGGCTGCCCCTTTTTTTGTGCCACAATGCGACAGCAGTGTCGTGGGCGAAGTGAGCCGGTCCGAATAGTTGACCCACTTTCTGTTTTTACCGGAAGGAAGTGCGGCGACGAAAAAACGGCTGTAAAAAAGTCGCGGCAGGGGCTTGAATTTTTTCATGATCGGTCCATAATAATCTGTGTGGATGGTAAGGAGATGAGATTATGGCAACGCAAACTGAAAAGATCACTCTCAATGTCACGCCGATCGATCTGGCCGCGATCGATCTGTTGGTGGAGCAAGGCTTTTACCAAAATCGCACGGATTTCTTCAAACATGCGATCGCGGGCAAGCTGCAGGAGCAGCAATCGACGATCGATGAATTGGTTACGCGCGAGGTCAAACAGCCGCATTCGTATTACACGATCGGGATTCAAGTGATCAGTTGCAAATGGCTGGCGGATCTGCAGGTCAAACGCGATACCGCAACGGTGGTGGTGTATGGTCTTTTGACGATCGACCAAGATGTGCCACTGTCGATGCTGCAAGAAACGGTGACATCGATCAAGGTGTATGGCGTCACTCACGCCGACAAGTCGATCAAGGCGGCGTACGGGCTTTAGGCTCGGGGAGGAGACAGATGAAAGAATCGATCGATATCAGCACCTTACGGCAGATCGATGCGGCGGTCGCAGCAGGTGCAGCTCAAGACCGTGAGACTTTTCTCACAGACGCGATCAGGCGCCAGTTGCAGCTGACCCCGCCGCGGGCCGTGGAACGCCTACCGGGAAAATGGCTCCAGATCGGGCTACTTCGGCTCGATGCGAATTGGGTCGCCAGCATGCGCGCGCAATACAGTCATGTCACGATGACAATTTTCGGGTTGTTGGTCGTGGCCGATGACGTGATGGCGGCCGATCTGAAAGACTTTTTCACGCTGACAGTGCATGGGCCAGCGCTGGGGCTCCAGGCCGCTTTACAGCGCTAAACATAATCAAAGCAAAATAAATGTTGACACCATGTCACCGCCGCCGTATTCTTAGCAACGTTGACACGGTGTCACTTTTTATTTGGAGGTGCAACAATGGTCTCAAAAACATTTGAAAATTTGGGTGATGACAAGAAAGCCCGGGTCACGGCGGCGCTGCTGAAGGAATTCAGTACCTATCCGCTGGCGACGGCCCAAGTGGCGCGCATTGTGGCGGATGCTGGCATCGCGCGCGGCGCGTTTTATAAGTATTTTGATGACTTGCCTGACGCCTATCGCTATCTGTTTGGCCAAGCGATGCGGGAGATTCATCAGGGACTGAGGCGGCCGGCCGCTTCACCCGATGCGTTTTCTTCCTATTTAACGATGACGCGCGCGTTTCTGACAGGACTTTCGACCAGCGCTTATGGGCCGCTGATCGCGATGCATGATCGCCACAATGAAGCGGTGCTCGGCGATGGCGTTGACGCGCAGCCAAGCGGCGATACTGCACAATGGGCGGCCAAAGTGTTGACCCATGAGACGCTGCGCTGCTGTGTCCTAGATCCGGCGTCGCTTGATGCCCGCCTCGACCAGCTGGCCGAAGCGCTCACAATTTTAACGAAAAGGTGATCGATATGTTTTTAGCATTACGCGAGATCAAGAAAGAAAAGCTGCGGTCCGGCCTCATCATTGCGATGATCGTCTTGATCAGCTATCTGATCTTTATTTTGACAAGCCTTGCGCTGGGCCTTGCCCGCGAAAATACGGATGCGCTGGATTCCTGGGGCACCCAGACGGTGATCTTGAGCAAGGACGCCAATATCCAAATGGGGCAGTCGCTGTTGTCCACCAAGCAAGTCGATGACAGTGCGCTGACCGCGGATGACGCCTTGGTCGGCCAGGCGACCGTGGTGGCAAAAGCCAGCGGCCACGAAAAATTGTCTGCGGTCTTCCTCGGCTTGCGAGCGGACGATTTCATCGCGAAAAACCTAACGCTGACCAGTGGCCATAAGCCGACGTCGAGCCGAGAATTGGTCGTCGATGAGTCGTTCAAGGATGCCGGCTACAAGCTTGGCGACACGTTCAAGCTCAACAGTCAGACCAGCCCTATACGATCGTCGGCTTTACGAAAAATGCCAAGATGAATATTGCGCCGGTTGTGTATGGCCAGCTCAGTGCCTGGGCGGGGTTGAAAAATCTCCGTGCCGGCTGGGCAGGCAGTGCGATCGTGTCACGCAAGAAGGCCGCAACCTCGGTCAAAGGCCTGGCCGCCTATACCCGGGCCAAGTTCGTGTCGGAGTTGCCGGGCTATAGCGCCCAGAACATGACTTTTGAGTTGATGATCGGGTTTTTGATGATCATCTCTTTGATCATCATCGCTGTTTTCCTCTACATACTGACGATTCAAAAATTGCCGAACTACGCGGTCATGCGGGTGCAAAGCATTCCAAGCAAGGTGTTGGTCGGCGGTACGCTGAGTCAGGCGCTGCTGTTGGTCGGGTCCGGCCTTGTGATCGGTATTGTTTTGACCGTGATCACAGCGGTGGCCATGCCGGCAGCGGTCCCGATGGCGTTTGATGTGCCGATCTTAGCGGCAGTCGGCGCCGGCTTGTTAGTGATGGCGGTGATCGGGGCACTTTTGCCAGCGCGAAGTGTGCTGAAAGTTGACCCAATGGCCGTGATTGGAGGATAACGATGGCAACAATTGAATTGAATGATGTCAACATGATCTATGGGACGGGCAGCGCACAGGTTCAAGTTTTGCATGAAGTCGGCTTTGCGGCGGATGCAGGGAGCCTGAATTTGATCGTCGGTCCGTCTGGTTCTGGAAAAAGTACGTTCCTGACGATCGCCGGTGGGCTCCTGACGCCGACCAGCGGCACGGTTTTGATCGATGGGACGCCGTATCAGGCGCGCAGTGCAAAACAGCGCGAGGCGTTGCGATTAGACGCGATCGGGTTCGTCTTGCAGCAATATCACCTCTTGCCGTTTTTGACCGTTGCCGACCAATTCAAGTTGGTGGACCGCGTGCATCCCAAGGGCAATCTTAGTCCACAAGCCCTGACGGAACTGTTGACGCAACTGGGTATCGAGAATTTACTCAGTAAGTATCCGGCTGAATTGTCTGGCGGTCAGCAGCAACGTGTCGCGATCGCGCGTGCCCTTTATCCGGACCCCGCGATCATCTTGGCGGACGAGCCGACTGCGGCGTTGGATAGCCCACGGGTCAAAGAAGTCGGGGCGCTTCTGGCAGACCTTGCGCATGCGCGGCAAAAAGCGGTGATCGTTGTGACTCATGATGTGCGCCTGACGCCATTTGCGGATCAGGTCTTTGAAATGACGGACGGCCGATTGACCAAACAGGAAGCGTAAGAGAGGCTGTGGTGGGTCTGCGAATTCTTCGAGTTGAGCTGCCCACCCCTAAACACCCCGCGCCGCACCCTGAATTGGGCTCCGGTGCGCATGGTGGAGGTAGCTAGCTGTCTCGTGCACTCGGTAGCCTAGTGCGCTACCAAGCGCCCGAGCCAAGTTAGCTACCCCACCATCCCGCGCACCGCCGCACCCTAGTTGGGCTTCGCGGGGCAGGGGTGGGACATCTAAGCCATCAGCCACACGAGGCAAAGGACGCCTCTTGCGTCTGATGGACTTACCTGCCCACCCCTAAACACCCCGCGCCGCACCCTGAATTTCACTTCCTTGCCTTGTCTTGGGGAGGCGGGCTATAATGGCTTTGAAGAGGCAGCTAACTTTCTTTTCGTCAGCGAACGTCTTTTCGCTTACTACCTGTTACCGGTCCGTGGTCTGTGGTATAATGACCAACAATCACACCAGTTTTTGAACTGATGGGGAGGGAGCCTCCAGTGAAGAAAAAAAATATTTTCATCGGCATCGCCGCAGCGCTGGTCGTGGTGCTGGCAGGTGCCTATGCCGCGCGCAGCCTGCATTATCAGGAACGCTTTTTGCCCGAGACCAAAGTGCTTGGGGTCGATATCGCAGGTAAAAATGTCGCGCAGGCGAACAAGGCGCTCACGACGCATTTTGCCAAGACCACGTACCGCATCACGGAAAATAACAAGACGCTGGCCAGTGCCACTGGGAGCGAGCTTGGGCTCAAGCGCGATTTCACCAGCACCTTGACCAAGCTGCTCGATCGGCAAAACCCCTGGGGGCTCACCGCGGTCGTGCTCGCTGGCTCAGATGCAGACGGGGCGGCGGCGATTCAGGCCGACGACGCGACGATCAGTGATTTTGTCAAAACCGCGACGACGAAACTCAACGCAACGCGCTCCACGACACAAGATGCGGAGATCGTCGCCAAAGACGATCAGTACGTCATCAAAAAAGAGGTTCAAGGCACGAAGCTCAATGCCGAGAAACTGACAGCGGCCTTCAGCAAGGCGATCGCGAACGATAAAAAGACCGTGTCCGCCACAGTGGCCTACGAAAAGCCGGCCGTGACCAGTACCTCGACCAGCTTGACGAGCGAACTGAAAAAACTGACAGATCTGACAAACATCACAGGCGCGATCAAGATTCAAAATCAAACGGTCACGATTCCCACGGCGACGATTCGCAGTTGGGTCACGTATCAAAATGGCCAGATCGATGTCTCACAGGACAAAGTAGCCGCATATGTCGCGACGTTGGCGACGCAATACGGCACCTATGGCAAGACTTGGACGTTCAAGTCGACCAAGCGCGGCACGGTCACGTTGGCCAATGGCACGTATGGCTGGTCCATCGCCCAGAACACGCAGACCGCGAATCTGATCGCGGCAGTCAAGGCGGCCAAGGATTTCACACTTGATGTGGCGACCCAAGGCTCTGGGTATCATGCGGATGGCAGTGCGATCGGCAACACGTATGTCGAAGTCGATCTGAAAAATCAGCACGAGTACTACTACAAAGATGGCAAGCTGCTTTTGCAATCGGACATTGTCTCAGGCAAGCCAAAACAGGCGACGCCGACCGGGGTCTGGTTCGTCTGGTCCAAGCAGCGCAACGCAACGCTGCGCGGGACAAATGATGATGGCACGAAATATGCCAGTCCGGTCGACTACTGGATGCCGATCGATTACACCGGCGTCGGCCTGCATGACAGTCCATGGCAGCCAAAATACGGTGGCGACTGGTACAAAGAGCACGGCTCGCACGGCTGTGTGAACAACCCGCCAAGCTTCATGAAAAAACTTTATGCGGCCGTTTCCTTAGGGACGCCCGTGATTGTCTACTAAGACGGTTTTTCCTGCCACAGGTCTTCGGATCTGTGGTATTTTTTTACTGAAGATAATGGAGGCAAAATATGAGCGAATATGAAGAAGTGGTGGCGGCGATCCATGTGTTTCCCCGGCTGGCGAAAACAGGGGGGCACGAGCGAATCTTGGCGTTATTGCATGCACTTGGCGATCCGCAGCAACGCGGCCGCTACATTCACATCACAGGCACGAATGGCAAGGGGTCGGTCGCCACGACTGCGGCCCATATTCTTGAAGAAAGCGGGCTGACAGTCGGGCTGTACACCTCGCCGTTTATCATGCGCTTCAACGAGCGGTTCATGATCGACCACGACCCGATCTCAGACGCCGCGTTGGTGGCGGCCTATCACACGGTAGCTGGCGCGTTGCATCAGCTGCAGGCCGCCCAGCCGGATTTTGGCGTGACCGAATTTGAGTTCATCACCGCCTTGGCCTTTTGGTGGTTCGACAGCCGCGGGGTGGATGCCGCCGTGATCGAGGTGGGGATTGGCGGCGACACCGATTCGACCAATGTGATCACACCGATCGTGTCGGTGATCACCAGCGTTGGGCTCGATCATCAAAAGCTGTTGGGGAACACGCTGACCTCGGTGGCGACGCACAAAGCGGGTATCATCAAGCCCGGTGTGCCAGTCGTGACCGGATCGCTGCCGGCCGAAGCAGAGACGGTGATCGCGGCAAAAACGCAGGCCACAGGCAGCGACTGGGCGCGTTTCGACCATGAATTTTCCACGAGCCATGCGACGCTGAATGGGTGGGGGCAGCGGTTCACTTATCTTGATGCGGACGGGCGACTGGACGGGTTGACGTTACCTCTGCTGGGCACGTATCAGCTGAGCAACGCCGCGGTGGCGATTCGCTCGGCAAAGTGGTTCGCCGACCGCATTCAGTGGCCGCTGACCGCCGCCGAAATTCGGCAGGGGTTGGCCAAGGTTCAGTGGCCAGGCCGAATGGAAAAAATCTCAGATGATCCGCTGATCGTGCTGGATGGCGCGCATAATCCCCAAGGCATTCATGGGTTGGTTGAGACCCTTGATCGTTTGTTCGGCCACCAGCCGATGACGCTGATCGCCGGCATTTTGAAAGACAAAGCCGTGGCGACCATTGTGGCAGATCTGGCAGGGACCCACCATCGCCTCTGGTTGGTGCCGGTTCCCGATAATCCACGCGCCGCAACGCTCGCCGATTACCCACCACTTGAGGGGACGCGAGAATTTGCCAGCTGGCAGGAAGCACTGGCCGCGCATCTCAGTGAGTACGGGGATGAACCGGTCGTGATCACGGGCTCCCTTTATTTGGTCTCAGCGGTACGTCAGGAATTGCTTGGCGGCCTTGGCAGTGGGGAACAGGCATGATCCGTCAGGTGATGTTCGACATGGATGGCACCTTGATCGACTCGGAGCGCCTGTTTTTGAAAGCCAACGCACAAGCCGCCACTGAGCTGGGCGTGCCCCATGAGCCCACCGATTTTTTGCCGCTGGTGGGAACGGCCGGTGCGGATGGCCTGGCGAAAATGACGGCGTTGGTCGGGGCGGCGAATGTGCCGGTCTTTGCCGAGCGGTCCGTCGCGCTGGTCATGCAGTGGGTGCAAGCTGGCGTCCCAATTGCCCGCCCCGGCGTTGCCGCGTTGCTTCAGCGACTTCAGACGCGCGGGCTACGCCTGGTGCTGGTGACCAGTTCAGATGCGGCGTACACCCGAACCATGCTGGAAACAGCCGGCCTGCGCGATTATTTTGCAGCCGTCCACACCCGCGACGGCGCTAAGGAAAAACCCGACCCGGCGCTGTATTTGCAGGCGCTCGCGACACCGGGATCCGCGCCAGCTTCGGCCACCGTCGCCGTTGAGGACACTGTGATCGGGGTGCAAGCCGCCCGAGCCGCTGGGTTGCGCGCGCTTCAGGTGGTCGATCTGGATGCGCCGGCGCCCAGTGCCACGGCCCGAGTCAATAATTTAGCGGAGGCAGGCGACTGGCTGTGCACATTTGCGTAATTTCTTTTATCCAATGTTGATAGGAGGAATGACCATGCCACAACTTGAGCTCTTAGCCACCCAGCCGCTTCGCCCGCGGGAAAAATTACTTGCCAATGGCCCCGGCGTGCTCAGCGATGAAGAACTACTGGCGGTGCTTCTTGGCGCTGGCAGTAAGGCCGTGCCGTTGCGCCAGACCATTGCCGAGCTGCTCGCCCGTTTTCCAAATTTGGCCGGTTTCGATCAAGCCGCAGCCACCGAGCTTTTGCGTGTACCGGGCATCGGGCTGTCCAAGGCGACGCTGCTGGCGGCTGCGGCAGAATTCGGCACGCGGGTTCAGCGCCGTCAGTATTTTCGCTTCGGCCAGGTCCTGTCCAGTCAGACCTTGGGGGAGACGATGATTCGCCGGTTTCGCGGTGTAGGGCAGGAGGTGATCTTGATCTTGCTACTGGATGTGAAAAATAAAGTCATTCAGGAACTGGAGATCGCGCGTGGTGGACTCGATGCCGCTTTCGCCGATCCACGGGTGATCTTTCGCGCGGCGCTGGTTGCCAAGGCCAGTAAATTGATTCTGGTCCACAACCATCCCAGTGGCGATTCACAGCCCAGCGAGAATGACCGCGATGTGACAGACCGCTTTACCACGGCGGGCGCGATGATCGGGATCGACTTGCTGGATCACGTGATCGTCGGGGCGGATGATTTCTATTCTTTTGCGCAACAGGCGCGGCGTTCTTAAGATTTTTCAAATAATCCCGTGAAAGCTTCGAGAATGGCGGTCAGCGGTGCGGCCCTGCGTTCAAATATGCTATAATGCAAAAGACCGTTAAAACGAAGCTTTTTGAAGGAGAGAACGTCTTGTTTGGATTAGGATCGAAAAATATCGGGATCGACCTCGGTACGGCGAATACACTCGTCTACGTCGACGGAAAAGGCATCGTCTTGAATGAGCCTTCTGTCGTTGCTAAAAATACCCAGACGGAAGAGATCATTGCGGTGGGCGAAGAGGCCCGGGCCATGATCGGCCGCACCCCGGCGAACATCACCGCGATCCGGCCCATGAAAGACGGGGTCATCGCGGATTATGACACCACCGCCGCGATGCTCAAATACTTCATGTCCAAGGCCCTTGGCAACAAGAATGCCCACCCGCAAGTGATGGTGTGCGTGCCAAGTGGCGTGACTGAAGTTGAAAAACGCGCCGTGATCGATGCCGCCAAAGTGGCCGGCGCCAAAGACGCGTTTGTCATTGAAGAACCATATTCTGCCGCGATTGGCGCAGGGCTTCCAGTGATGGACCCAACTGGTTCGATGGTCGTTGATATCGGCGGTGGCACTACTGACGTTGCCACCATTTCGCTGGGCGGCATTGTTTCCAGCCGCTCGATTCGGATGGCCGGCGACAAGATCGACGAGGCGATCATCACGTACATTCGCCAGAACTTCAACTTGTTGATCGGCGAACGCACCGCAGAGGACATCAAGATGCAGATCGGCTCCGCGTCGCTTGAAAAGGCGAAGGAGATCGATGGCATGTCGATTCGCGGGCGGGACCTGTTGTCCGGGTTGCCAAAGACGATCGACATTTCCGCCATCGACATCGCAACGGCCATGCAGGAGATCGTGGCGGCGATCATCGACGCCGTCAAAGAGACACTGGAAGAAACGTCGCCTGAGATCGCGGCTGATGTGATCGACCACGGCATCGTGCTGACTGGTGGTGGGGCGCTCCTCAAGCATCTGGCTGAGGTCATCTCCGATGCGACCAAGGTGCCAGTTTTCATCGCCCAAGATCCATTGGATTGTGTCGCGATCGGAACCGGCGAGTCATTGAAAAATATCGATGTTTTGAAGAAACACTGATCAACAAAATTGTGGGCCGGCGACAAAACCTGACGTTTTGGCCGGCCTTCTTTTGTCTATGATCGCGCACGTGGCAGGAGGCTCGCATGCAGAAGTTTTTCTCAAATAAAAAATTGATCGTGCTGATGGTCGCGCTGCTGGTCAGCCTGGGACTTATTTTCACCTCGGTTGGCGTGCGCAATAATAAAAGCACGCCGCCGTTCATTCAGCAGATCGGCAACGATGCGGTGGGCATCGGTGCGCGCATCATTGAGGCGCCGGCGAACTGGATCAAAAATGGGCTGGATGATGTCGATGATCTGATGTCGACTTATCAAGAGAACCGCAAGCTCAAGGGCCAGCTGGAAGACCTGGCCCAGACCAAAGTCCGCAATCAGACCTTGACTCGCGAAAACAAGGCACTTAAGTCTCAGTTGAAGCTGACAGGGACATTGACGGATTACACGGAGATCACCGCCAGTGTCATGCTGCGTTCCCCGGATGACTGGCGCAACATTGTCGTGATCAACAAAGGGAGCGGCGCGGGCATCGCAAAGAACATGCCAGTGATGTCAGGCTCTGGGGTGGTCGGCCAAGTGATCGAGGTCAACAAGACGAACGCGAAGGTCGAGATGTTGTCCACGGACAATAAGTCGGCGAACCGGTTCGCGGCGCAGATCTCGACCGGCAGCGACCTGGTCAACGGCATCATCACTGGCTATGATGAGCAGTCGGGGATGCTGATCATGGGCCAGATCAACACGGATAAAGACATTAAGAAGGGCCAGCAGGTGATCACCAGCGGCCTCGGTGGGGCCACGCCGAAGGGTCTTTTGATCGGCACTGTCGCCTCAGTCAAAAAGGATGATTACGGCCTCGCCAATTCCGTCTATTTGAAACCGGCGGCGGACTTGAACGACCTGTCCGTGGTGACGGTGATCGATCGCACCATCGAGGGGGAGTGACATGCAACAGGATAAAGTGTTTACCGGCCATGGCTGGGTCGCGCTGCTCCTGTTTGTGGTGCTTCTTCTTGACGGGGTGCTCAGTCAGACGTTTGGCCAGTGGTTCATGCGTCCCGGATTCACGGCGGTGCCGCAATTGACCTTGATCACACTGATCGAGCTGGCGTTGCTGCTGCCGGTCGAAAAATACACTGTGCCGATCGCGGCGGTCACCGGGCTGATCTATGATAGTTTTTATACTGGCTTACTCGGGGTCAACGCGCTGCTTTGGCCGCTGTTGATCTATTGCGTCGTGCAGGCGCGCCCGGCGATTCCGCGAAAATTTCTGATGATCTTTTTCATCACGGTGATCACGTTGACGGTGTACTCATTGGCCAATTATGTGATCAATTTATTTTTAGGGTATGGCACTAGCAACATGGTCTACTTGCTCGCGCGGCATCTTGGCCCCAGTTTGCTTGTGAACGCGGGACTGTTTTTCATCAGCTATTTGCCTTTGCGCCGAATATTGCTAAACTTAAAAGAGAGTATGCATTAACAAAAATGGGGGTGGCACCTTGGATGCGGTGACATTAAAGGGACGCAAGGCGGGATTTGAACTGCAGCTGGCAGACGGCGCGGGCATTGCGGAGATCTGTGTGGCGCTGACAACGCTGTTGACAAAACTTGCGGCGGACACGCCAGAGGGCAACGTCGATTTCATGCTTGAGACCGGCGACCGTCAGCTCAACGAGGCGCAGCAGGCTGAGATTCAGCAGGTCTTCGCCCAATTTCCGCGGTTTGCGGTGCGTTCGGTGCATGCCAATGTGGCGGCCATCGCCCCGTTGAAATCGCAATTGCTGGCCCACACAATTCACTTGGTCGGCGGCATTCTACGCTCCGGCCAGGTCACCGAGATGCAGGGGGATGTCCTGTTTGTTGGGAGCCTGCACACCGGGGCGACACTCAAGGCGTCCGGCAGTATTTTCGTCATGGGCGACGTGGCAGGGCTCTTGATCGCCGGTTCAAATGGCGACCAGGATGCAGTGATCACGGGCAACATCAAGTCCGCCGGCCAGATTCGCATCGCCGACACCGTTGAGATCATTGAGAAAAATGATTACGACGTGAACACCCTCAGCTACATTAATGACCTACATATCCTCTCGCATGGCAAGCTTGCCGACCTTGAGAAGTTGCGGCCAAAATTATTCCGGAAACTGGAGGACTTTTAATGGCACAGGCATTTGTAGTGACATCAGGGAAGGGCGGCGTCGGCAAAACGACGACCAGCGCGAACATCGGCACGGCCCTGGCCTTGGCGGGGAAAAAAGTCTGCTTGATGGATCTGGACATCGGCTTGCGTAATCTGGATGTGGTCCTTGGCTTATCCAATCGCATCATCTACGACATTGTGGACGTGACGACGGGTCGGGCAAAATTACATCAGGCGCTGATCAAAGACAAGCGCTTTGATGACCGGTTGTACATGTTGCCGGCTGCCCAGAATGCGGAAAAAGATGCGCTGGAGCCAGAGCAGGTCAAGGCGATCGTCGATCAGTTGCGGGATGAGTTCGACTACATTATTTTGGATTCGCCAGCCGGCATCGAGCAGGGCTTCCGCAATGCGGTCGAAGGGGCGGATGGCGCGATCGTCGTCACAACCCCGGAGATCTCGGCTGTTTCGGATGCCGATCGCGTCGTAGGCCTGCTTGAACAACGCGACATGGTCACGCCACCGCGCCTGGTGATCAACCGCATTCGCCAACACATGATGGCTGATGGCCGCTCGATGGATGTCGATGAGATCACCAAACATTTGGGAATCGATCTTCTTGGCATCATTGTGGACGACGATTCCGTCATCGCGACCTCGAACAAAGGGGAGACCGTCGTGATGGATCCGGATGACCTGGCAAGTCAGGGTTATCGCAACATTGCCCGCCGCCTGATGGGCGAAAGTGTCCCGCTGTTGAGCCTTGAACAGAAGAAACCAGGATTTTGGTCGCGTTTATTTCACAGACAGGGTTGACAAGTCTCATTTGAGCGACTAGTATTCTAATCAATCTTTCAAAACGTTGAGTGGAAATGTTGTGCGGCGACGATGCAAGCGAATCCGGAATGGTGCGAGCCGGATGATCTCACGCATAATTCACATCCACGAGTGCTCGGCTGAAATTCAGTAGGCCTTGCCGGTTGGGCTCGTTATCGCCGTGGTTGAAAAACGACACGAGGCGTTGGTGGTGACATCTGCGCAAGTGAGAGGTGGAACCGCGGCATTCAAGTCGCCCTCTTGTAGCAATAGCTGCAGGAGGGCGATTTTTTTGTGCCAGGGTGCGAAGCGGGGCGTTTTGAGGTGACCGAGTCAGCTAGACGTCTCGCCTCAGCCCCGCGAAGCCCAACTTGACTAGGGTGCGACGCAGGGCGCTCAGGACTGAGCACCTACGCACTTCGCAGCGTCCTTCGTTTTTCAACCACATGAGGCGCAGTCGGTGACGGCTGCGCGAAGTGAGGTGGTACCACGCAGACGCGTCCTCTCGGTGAAAACTGAGGGGGCGCGTTTTGCGTCCTCGCAAGATGATGAAAAAACTATTGGAGGCAGCGTTATGACATATGTGTTGCAGATCTTACCGGCATTATTATCTGGGGTTCAAATGACCCTGAGTGTCTTCTTTCTCACGCTGATCGGTGCAATTCCGCTTGGCATGCTCGTTTCGGTGGGCCTGATGCATAAAGCCAAAACGATCTTTGGCACCCTGGGCCATGCGCTGCTTGAAGGCTACGTTTGGCTTTTCCGCGGCACGCCACTGCTGCTTCAACTGATCTTCGTCTTTTACGGCCTGCCGCTGATCGGCATCGTCTTTCCGCGGTTCAACGCCGCCTTGTTCGCCTTCATTTTGAACTACGCGGCGTATTTCGCTGAGATCTATCGCGGCGGTTTTGGCGCCGTTGAGGAAGGCCAATTCGAAGCGGCGACTGTGCTGAACATGACTCGCTGGCAGAGCCTGCGCTACGTCGTCATTCCCCAAGTGTTGAAGATCGTGCTGCCATCGATGGGCAATGAAGTGATCAACCTCGTCAAAGATTCAAGCTTGGTCTACGTGATCGGGTTGGGGGATCTGCTGCGCGCTGGAGAAGTTGCGACTGCGCGCGATGTGACGCTGGTACCACTGGCCTTGGTCGGGGTCGTGTACCTCGTGATGACCCTGGTCTTGACCTTCCTGCAGCGCCGCGTTGAAAAATCATTTTCCTATTACAAATAAGTTGGGGGCAAAAATATGTTAGAGATCAAAAATATCAGCAAAAGCTTTAATGGCAAAAAAGTCCTCGACAACATCAGCTTGACCATCGATGACCAAAAGACGTTGGCGATCGTCGGCCCCAGCGGTGCAGGTAAAACCACTTTGCTTCGCATCATCGCCGGCCTGACAGAAGCCGACAGCGGCGAGTTCATCTGGAATGGGCAACCGACCACCCCAGCGCAGCTCCGCAAAGACGGCGTGATCGGGGTCGTTTTCCAAGGCTTCGAATTATTCCCGAACCTGACCGTCCTGAAAAACATCATGCTTGCGCCAGTCTTGCAGGGCCAGAGCCAGGCCGAGGCGGATAAGGCCGCGATGCAGCTACTCGATGAACTGGCCTTGCCGGAACAAGCTGACGCCTATCCATTTTCCCTGTCTGGCGGCCAAAAACAGCGCGTGGCGATCGCCCGTGCACTGGCGCTCAATCCTCAGGTTCTGCTTTACGATGAACCGACCTCTGCGCTTGATCCAAACCTCCGGCAATCCGTGGCCAATCTGGTCAAGTCGGTGCAGCAAAACGGCATGACCCAGGTCGTGGTCACGCATGATATGGACTTCGCCGAAAGCGTTGCGGACACGACCTTCAAGGTGCAACAGATCGGCGGCGATGACGAATGAAGAAAAAAATTCTCGCATTGATCTTTCTTTTCACCGCCTTTTTGACCGTGACCGGCTGTGCCCGGCTGCAAAGCAGTGACTCCTGGCCGCGCATTGAAAAGGACAAGACGGTGGTGGTTGGCCTCGACGACAGTTTTGTGCCGATGGGCTTTCGTGAAAAAAGTGGGGCACTGGCCGGTTTTGACATCGATCTCGCGCGTGCGGTCTTCAAATTATACGGGGTGAAGGTGAGCTTTCAGCCGATCGATTGGTCGATGAAGGAAACGGAATTGCGCAACCAGACCATCGACTTGATCTGGAATGGCTATTCGGTCACACCGGAGCGGAAAAAACAGGTGACGTTCACCGCGCCATATTTGGAAAATCACCAGGTGTTGGTGACCATGACCAAGTACAATGTCAACGGCTTCAAGGGGATGAAAGGCAAGACCCTCGGCGTCCAAACAGGCTCCAGCGGCGCGTCTGCGCTTGATCAAAACCCGAAACTTTTAAAGCAGTACATTGATAATCAGACCCCTGTTTTGTATGATACTTTTAATGAGGCATTCTTGGACCTGAGTGCCGGCCGGATTCAGGGCATCTTCATGGATGAGGTGTATGCGCGTTATTACATCGCCCACCAAAAGGACCCCAAGGCCTATCAGGTCTATGAAGACAAAGGCTTTGGCTATGAGAATTTCGCCGCCGGGATGCGCAAGTCGGATGTGACCTTGAAAAACAAGATCGACGCCGGCTTCAAGACCCTGGAAAAAAATGGCACCATGGCGAAGCTCAAGGCCAAGTGGTTCGGCAACGACGCAAAATAGCGCCGGCTAGCCGCCGCATTGAAAGGGGACGTCAAGATGGTCGTTGGCACGGTGATCACCATTATCATTGTTTTGAACGCGGCGATCGCCATCGTCACGGTCTTTCGCCAGCCGCGTGATATTGCGGCGATCTGGGCCTGGCTGTTGGTGTTGCTACTGTTGCCGGTGCTGGGCTTCGTGCTGTATTACCTGTTTGGCCGCAAGCTCTCGACCAATAAGTTGAA
The DNA here is from genome assembly GCF_016861785.1 of Lacticaseibacillus mingshuiensis. GTDB lineage: Bacteria > Bacillota > Bacilli > Lactobacillales > Lactobacillaceae > Lacticaseibacillus > Lacticaseibacillus mingshuiensis. The sequence goes on along the minus strand of NZ_BOLS01000021.1, from coordinate 24,148 downwards.
CGCGCTGGCTACCCAGCAGCGACTCGGCATTGATCAAATGGTCGCCGCCCAGCAGGATGCGATCGACGAGACCGACGCACCACTGGGCCAAGACTTGGGCAGCGGTGCGGAATTGGTCCGTACGTTATTGAAAACAGATGGCGCGCTCATCACAACGATGAATGAGGTCCAGCTCGTCACCGAGCGTGAGGATTTTGACCGGCTCTTGTTTGCGGATATTGCCAGCGCCACCGATCACATTCATCTTGAAGCGTATACCATTCAGCCCGATCAAGTTGGCCTCGCGCTGCGCGATCTGCTTGTAACCAAGGCGAAGGCGGGGGTGCGCGTACGGCTGGTCTATGATACATTTGGCTCGCACCGCTTGCGGCCGAAGTTCTGGCAGCCGCTTCGTGATGCCGGTGGGTTGGTCGAACCCTTCATTGCGACGAAGTTCGGTCGCGTCAACCCGCGTATCAATTTTCGCAACCACCGCAAGCTGACGATCATCGATGGCCGCGTCGGGTACATGGGCGGCTTTGATATCGGGGCCTCCAAGCGCCACCTCGCGATCAAGCGCGACAGTCAGCTCCGCATCACGGGGCAGGCCGTCGCGACGCTGCAGGCCCGGTTCTTCATGGATTGGAACACCACAGCCAAGGTCAAAAAGGTCCATTTTCAAAAAAGCTATTTTCCGGATGCGCCCGACACTGGACGGACCACGATGCAGATCGTTTCTGGCGGCCCGGATCAAAATGTCGAGGCAATCAAATTGGGCTACCTGCGTTTGATCGCGCTGGCCAAAAAACGGATCTGGATCGAGACGCCGTATTTTGTGCCGGATGATAGTTTGCTGGATGCTTTGGCGATCGCGGCCGGCAGCGGGGTGGATGTGCGGGTGATGGTGCCCGCGTCCAGCAACATTCCGCTGATGACCAAAGCGACGAAGTTTTACCTAGCGCGTATGGCTAAAAATGGGGCGAAGACGTTCCTCTATCAGGAGGGCTTTTTGCACAGCAAGACGATCGTGGTCGATGACCGATTCTTGTCCACCGGCACCGCGAACCTCGACAGTCGCAGCTTCAAGTTGAACTTTGAGATCGCTGCTTTTATTTATGACCCAGCGCTGGTCAAGGAAGCGGCCGCGCTGTTTGAAGAAGATATGAACCACGCGATTCGCTACACCCGTCAAATGGCTGAAAGCAAGTCCCGCCTCGCCACACTGGACGAAGAATTATCCAGGCTGCTGGCACCGATCATGTAGTACGCTATATAGCTATATAATAGAAGAAAAAATTCGCCGGCGCGGGTCCTGGGAGGCTGTTCTCCAGGACTGGCGCCGGTTTTGGCGTTTTTAGCGTGGTAAATCGTGCGCTCTCGTGCAGGACCCAAAACGCCCCGCTCCGCACCTTTTCCCTCGAGTGGTCGCGCTTGCATTTTGGCTTGTTCGTGCTAAACTATATCGTGTCCAACAAGAAAATTAAATATGATACCCGTCACAAAGGGGGAGCCATTGGCTGAGAGTGAGGGAGACCTCAGACCCTTCGAACCTGTTCGTTAATACGAGCGTAGGAATTTGTGATCGTCGAGTGATCGACCTTCTTTGTGCCCCGGGTTCATTGACACAAAGGAGGTTTTTTGCATGGACAAACGTAAGGAAGATCTCGTGATTTTAGTTGAAGTTGCGGTGATCGCGGCGCTGGCGATGGCGCTGGAGTATATTCCGCATCAGCTGGGTGTCTCATCGATTCAGATCAGCTACGGTGTTGTGCCGTTGGTGGTCTTGGCTTTGCGGCGCGGCGTCTGGCCAGGGCTTTCGGCTGGGCTGGTGTGGGGGCTTTTGGATCTCTTTTTGAAAGGCCTCGCGGATGGTGAGGTGCTTAATCTGACGCAGGGGTTGCTGGAATATCCAGTTGCCTTCACCGTGGTCGGCTTTGCTGGGTTGATGATGCCTGCGTTTCAAAAAGCGCTTCGCGATGGCCGGCAGACAGTCGCGACCGTTTACGCACTGGCGGCCATTGCCATTGGGGCAGGGCTGAAGTACTTTGCCCACTTTGTTGCTGGAGTGATCTTCTGGGGCTCTTACGCACCAAAAGGTATTGGGGCCTGGATGTGGTCGCTGATCGTCAATGGTGGGTCGTTTGTGGTCAGCACGGCGCTGGCGATCGTGGTGATCGGTGCGCTGATCGTTATGGCCAAGCAGCTTTTCTTGCCTAAGACAACCCAATCGCTGGGCAGTGTTCATAATTAAGGTGACCAGGATCTCGGCTTCGCCGCGCAGCGGCGGAGCCGGTTTTTTTACACAAAAAATACCCCCACCAGCGCAGAAAAAAGCGCGTACCCTCAACGGATACGCGCCCTGTACTTAGCTCTTATATTGCATAATGAGAATCACGCCGTAGATCACCGCGCTGAGCACGGTCACGATCAGCATGGCCCAAGCGGCGATATGTGTGACATACCAGAACTTGGAGCGTGGCTCTTTTTTCTTGGTTTTCTCTGCCACTCCAGTCACCACCTTTAATTTGTTTACTGACACATGATACCTTTTTCACGCGCCGCCTTCAAGGTGAGAGTGGTTTTATTCCATTTGGTGCGGTATCTTGTTCTTGGAGGTCTCAATATGCTGGTTGTTGCTTACGCGGTCCCACTTGTGATGTTGGTGGTACTGGGCGGCCTGGTGTTACGGTCGCATTATTCACGTAATTTCTTCTATTTTCTTGCCATTTTACTGGACCTGATCGCGATCGGCGTGATCACCGCAAGCAAGGCGCCGAACTATCTCTTCGTGGTTCTGTTTTGCGCGGTCCTGGTGGCGATCCTGGTGGTGTGCCTCCTGCTGGTGCGCGACGGGGATCTACTTTTCACCACCTATTGGGCGTGGTTGGCCCGACTGCTCGCCGCAGCCGCCACGATCTGGTGGGTCTGTGCAATTCTCCTCACAATCTAGGGCTAGCTCCCCACCTTGGCACCACCTGACAAAGACCCCTGAATCCCGCGTGGATTCAGGGGTCTTTTTGTTGCTTACGTGATCTTGGCGTCGAGTTCAGAAAAGTCAACCCATTTTATTGAGATGTGGTGGTGGAGAGTGGGGGATTGTGGTAGACTGAACTTATCATCGAAAAGGGGGTGAAGTCCATGCTCATGGGTGAGTTCCATCACAGTCTCGACGCGAAAGGCCGCCTGATCATTCCGGCGAAATTTCGCGATGAACTCAATCCAACGTTCGTGTTGACCCGGGGCATGGACGGCTGCTTGTTCGGCTACCCCCTCAGCGAGTGGGAAAAGCTGCAAGAAAAGCTGGCCGCGTTGCCTTTGACGAAAAAAGACGCGCGGACGTTCACCCGTTTTCTTTATTCCGCCGCCACTGAATGCGAATTGGATCGCCAAGGCCGTGTCAATATTCCCAAAAGCTTGATCGGCCATGCCGGCATCGAAAAGGAATGTGTGCTGGTTGGGGTCTCCAATCGAATCGAAGTGTGGAGCGCCGAGCGTTGGCAGGATTTTGCCGACAAAGCGGAAGAGAACTTTGATGATATCTCCGAAAATCTAATGGACTTTGGGTTATAAAAATGGCTGAATTCACACACGAAACGGTGATGCTAAAGGAAGCCACCGAAATGCTCAATGTCTCAGCAACTGGGACATACATAGATGCAACACTTGGACGCGGGGGGCACACCCGCCGCATCCTCAGTCAGTTGACTACCGGCCAGCTGTACGCGTTTGACCAAGACCAGGCCGCCATCGATGCGGTCATGGCCGACATGGATCCATTTCCTGCCAACTTGCACTTGCTTCACCGTAATTTTCGGGAACTGCAAAGTGGCCTGGCAGAAGAAGGGGTCACCAAAGTGGATGGGGTGCTTTATGACCTCGGTGTTTCCTCGCCACAATTTGACGACAGCACCCGCGGCTTTTCATATCGGCTCGACGCACCACTAGACATGCGGATGGATCAGCGCCAAGCCTTGACCGCCCGTGTGGTGATCAACGACTGGCCGTTCAACGACCTGGTGCGAATTTTCAATCGCTACGGCGAGGAAAAGTTTGCCAAGTCGATCGCCCGCCAGATCGAACGCGCCCGCGCGGAAAAGCCGATCGAGACCACCTTCGAATTGGTGGAACTGATCAAGGCCGGCATTCCGGCCAAGGCGCGCCGCACAGGAGGCCATCCCGCCAAACGCGTTTTCCAGGCGGTCCGCATCGCCGTGAACGACGAGCTCGGAGCGCTGGAGGATTCACTGACTCAGGCCCTTGACCTGCTTGATCAAGGCGGCCGCATCAGTGTGATCACCTTCCAGTCGCTGGAAGATCGGCTGGTCAAGACAATGTTTAAAGAAAAAACGACCGTGCAGGATATTCCCCACGGCCTGCCTGTCATCCCAGATGACGCCAAACCGGCATTTCGCCTGCTGACGCGCAAGCCCATTGAGCCAAGCGAAGCAGAGCTTGCCCGCAACCATCGCGCGCACAGCGCAAAACTGCGAGTGATCGAAAAATTGTAAGAAAAGGGTTGAACGTGATGCTCGATAACACAGCAAGACAATTAGAAGCGGCAGAGCCGCTGCGCACAGCACCAGTTGTAGCGCCAACGCCCACTGTGGCGCCGGCTCCGGCGGCTGCCCCTGCGCCAAAACATATCGCGTTCGCCCCGCTTGAACGGCTTTTGACTGTGTTATGCGGCATGGCTGTTGTCGCGTTTTGCCTGATGTATCTCGGAACGCAGAATTCGTTAGCGGCGACCAATCGCACCTATCAGGATCTGCAGTCTCAGATCACCAGTCAAAACCAGCAGATCGATGATTACAAACAGACGGTCGGGGAGCTTTCCAACTCGGATCGGCTCGCCAACTTCGCCAAAGCGCACGGCTTGACCGTGATCAATGGCAACATCAAGCGAGTGACTGACAAATGACAAAAAACAAGACGAAGCGACTGACACGCACCCGCCATCCTGAGCGCAACCGCAGAAGATTTGGCATTCTGCTGCTGGGCATCACGCTTTTGGCGCTTGGGGTGTTTGTCATTCGTTTTTTTTATATCTCAACAGGCGGCAAGGTGGATTCCGCGAACTTAGCGAAGGAACGCGCCAAGCAATACACGACCTCGCAAACGCTCAAGGCGAAGCGCGGAACCATTTACGCGAGCGATGGCACCATCATTGCCGAGGATGCCAGTACCTATAAGATCTATGCGGCCCTCAATCACACTTATGTCGATGGCGACAAGAAAAATTATGTCGTCGACAAGGACAAGACCGCGACGGTACTGGCCAAATATTTGGCGATGAGTAAGGCTGCGATTTTGAAAGTGCTCGATCAACCGGGCCTCGATCAAGTCGAATTTGGGACCGCTGGGGCGAATCTGTCCTTGGCGCTTAAACAGCAGATCGAGAAGGAAAAATTACCCGGCATCGGCTTTTATGATTCGCCGTCCCGTCTTTATCCGAATGGTGTTTTCGCCAGTCACGTGGTGGGCCTTGCCCAAGCCACGAGCAGTGATACGAATAAACAGCTCACCGGGGTGATGGGCCTGGAGAAGTCCTTCAACAACATCCTGAAGGGCACCAATGGTTGGCGGCGGACGCAAACGGACACCTATGGTTATGAATTGCCGCAAGCCAAGGTCAAAGCCAAGGCGGCCGTCGATGGGGGGAGTGTCACCACGACCCTCGATGCCGGCATGCAAAGCTATCTTGAGACCTTGATGACCAGTGTTCAAAACAAATACCAACCTAAAACCATGACGGCCGTGCTCATGAATGCGAAGACTGGGGCTATTTTGGCTGCCTCGCAGCGGCCGACGTTTGATCCAAGTACCGGTTCTGGGCTGTCGAGCATGTGGCGCGATATTCTCGTTGAAGATGGCTACGAACCCGGCTCGGTCATGAAGATCTTCACCATGGCCGCCGCGATCGAAAGTGGCACCTATCATCCAAACGAGCTCTATAAGTCCGGCTCCGTGACGGTGCAGGGCAGCAAGATCTCCGATTGGCAACTTGGCGGCTGGGGCAACATTCCGCTCAGCCAGGCCTTTCCGCGGTCCAGTAACGTCGGAATGGTCAAAATCGAACAGGAAATGGGCGCCACCACTTGGAACACCTACTTGCAAAAATTTGGCTTCGCCCAAAAAACAGGCATTCCATTACCGGGTGAAACGGCGGGCAATTACGCCGTGAAGACGCCACTGGAACAGGCGATCACCTCGTTTGGCCAAGGCATCGACGTCAACGCGCTTCAGATGATGCAAGGTGTCACTGCGATCGCCAACAAAGGCACCATGATTCAGCCGCGTATTGTGTCTAAGACCGTCAGTCCGCCGGGGAAGACCACGACGTATGACCGCACCGTGTTGGGGCAGCCAATCAGCAGCGAGACCGCCAGTGAGGTGATCGATCTGATGCGGCAAGTTGTCACCGCGGATTATGGGACCGGTGGCGCCTACAAGATGCCTGGCGTCGACCTTGCCATCAAGACAGGGACCGCGCAGATCGCGTCGCCTAAGGGTGGGTATCTGACTGGGACCAACAATTATATTTTTAGCGTGATGGGCCTGGCGCCTGCCAGCAATCCGAAGTATGAACTCTACATCACCATGAAGCAGCCGCAGAAAATGACGGCGGCCGCCGAAACCATTTTGGCCAGCATTTTCAAACCGATGATGACCCGGGCCTTGGCGCTGGATGATAACAGCACCACGACCACCAGCGGGAAAACCGTTTCCGTCAAGGCGGTCACAAACGACAGCCTGACTGCGGCGCAAAAGGTGCTGGGGGACCAGCAGCTAAAGGTCGCGCTGGTCGGTACCGGCAACCGGGTCGTACAACAATTGCCCGCGGCTGGCTCGCAGGCGTTGGCCGGGGCGCGCGTGATCTTGCTCACGAACGGCGCCATGACCATGCCGGATGTTTCTGGTTGGTCCAAGAGTGATGTGTTAAAATTGGCTCAATTGACTGGCAAAAAATTCAACTTGAGCGGCGACGGGTACGCGACGCACCAAAGCCTGGCCAAGGGTAGTTTACTGACCGACGATGCCGTGACCGTGACGTTCAAGAACCAATAGTCTGGGGAGAAAAAAGAGATGCAGCTTGCACAAATGTTGATTCCGATGGTGGCGGCGTTCGCCCTGACCGTGATCGTTTTGCCACTGTTCATCGGCTACATGCGGATGAAAAAAGAAGGCCAGACCATTCGCGAAGAGGGCCCGAGCTGGCATGAAAAAAAGACAGGCACGCCGACGATGGGTGGCCTGGTCTTTATCGGCGCGATCATCATCGCCGCGATCGGCTGTGGCATCTGGCAACACGCCTTGACCCTGTCCATGTGGGTCAGCCTGTTCATTCTGGTGCTGTATGGGGCGCTGGGGTTCGCGGATGATTTTATCAGCGTGTCCCTGAAGCGTAATCTTGGGCTGCGCGCCTGGCAAAAATTGCTGGGCCAAGTGATCGGGGCTGTGATCTTCGTCATTGCCTATCTCCACGACGGCTTTGCCCACAGCTTGTACATTCCGTTTCTGGGCAACCTCAATGTGACCTGGCTGTTTGTCGTGTTTGCGATCGTGTGGCTGGTCGGGTTTTCCAATGCGGTCAATCTGACCGATGGACTTGACGGCTTGGTGGCCGGGCTGGCAATGATCAGCTTCGGCGCCTATGCCGTGATCGCCGCGCATGATCAGCGCACCGATGTGTTGGTCCTGTGTCTGACCGTGGTCGGCGCGATGATCGGCTTCATGCTGTACAATCACAAGCCCGCCCAGATCTTCATGGGCGATGTCGGCTCGCTGGCATTAGGCGGGATGCTCGCGGCGATCGCGATCTTGCTGGACCGCTCTTGGTCGCTGCTTTTGATCGGCTTTGTCTACGCCGCCGAAACGGCCAGCGTCATGCTCCAAGTGGCAAGCTTCAAAGTGTTCCATCGGCGCATTTTCAAGATGGCGCCGATTCATCACCATTTTGAAATGCTCGGCTGGTCCGAGTGGCAAGTCGACCTCGTTTTTTGGCTAGTTGGCTTGCTCGCGGCCGGTCTGTATCTCCTATTGTTTTTGTAAAATAAAAAGAAGGAAGCATCGCCATGTTAGACATCACGTCGTATCAGAATAAAAAAGTCCTTGTGCTCGGTCTGGCCAAAAGCGGGGTCAACGCCGCCCGTTTGCTCTACAAACTGGGCGCCTTGGTCACCGTGAATGACAAGAAGGCGTTCGATGACAACAAGGACGCTCAGGAACTGCTGGCAGACGGCATCAAAGTGATCACCGGCAGCCATCCAGTGGCCCTGCTTGACGAGAACTTCGAGCTGATGGTCAAAAATCCTGGCATTCCTTATTCCAATCCGATGGTGAAACGCGCACAGGAGCTCAACATTCCGATCATCACGGAACCGGAGCTTGCGTATCAAGTCTCAAACAGTGAATGGATCGGCATTACTGGCTCAAATGGGAAAACCACGACTACCACGCTGATCGGGCTGATGCTCAACGAAGATAAAAATCGTCGCGGCACCGCCTATGATGCAGGGAACATCGGGATTCCAGCAACCGCGGTGGCGCAAAAAGCCGGCGCGGACGATACGATCGTGGCGGAGCTGTCCAGTTTTCAATTGTGCGGGATCCAGACCTTGCATCCGCATATCGCGGTGTTGACCAATATCTATGAGGCGCATCTGGACTGGCATGGCAATCGTGAAAATTACGTCAACGCGAAGATGCGGCTGACGATGAATCAAACAGCGGACGACTATTTTGTCATGAATTGGGACCTGCCCGAAATGCACGAGTTGGCCAAACGCAGCAAGGCGACCATCGTCCCATTTTCCCGCCAAGGCGCGGCTGGCGCGCAGGCAGTCTTGACTGAGGATGGCTATTTGAGCTACGCCGGCGACAAGATCATGAAGGCGGACGCCATGCAGATTCCGGGCGTGCACAACATCGAAAATGCGCTGGCTGCGATCGCAGTGGCGAAGCTCGAAGGCGTCAGCGATGAGGCGATCGTCGCGGTCCTTCAGCGTTTCACCGGCGTCAAGCACCGCATTCAATATGTCCAGACGGTCAATGGCCGGAAGTTCTATAACGACAGCAAGGCCACGAATGTCGAAGCGGCCAGTGTCGCCATTCAGGCCTTTCATGACCCGATCGTGCTGCTGTGCGGCGGCCTTGATCGCCATTTGCCGATGACCGACCTGGTGCCGTTGGTGAAAAAACATGTTCGCGCGCTGGTCACATTCGGTGAGACCGCGGCGCAGATGAATGAGGTCGCCAAGGAAGCAGGCGTGCCATTCACGCAGACCACTGACCTGAAAACAGCGGTTCCGTTGGCCTATCAAGCCAGTCAACCCGGAGACATCGTGTTGCTTTCCCCGGCCAATGCGAGTTGGGATCAGTTCCCGACTTTTGAGGTGCGCGGCGACGTCTTCATCGATGCGGTCCAGCAATTGGCAGAAAGCGAGGCGTGACCATGCGACTTGTTGTTTCCGGCGGCGGCACAGGCGGCCATATTTACCCGGCGCTTGCGCTGATCGATCAGCTGAAAAAAGAAGGCAAGCTCGACGCGGTCCTGTATGTTGGCACCCATCGCGGCCTTGAAAGCCGCATCGTGCCAGACGCGGGCATTCCGTTTCAGGCCATTGAGCTGCAAGGCTTTAAGCGCAGCTTGTCGTTATCCAACTTCAAAACGATTCAGATGTTTTTGAGCAGCGTCGGCAAGGCCAAAAAGGTGCTGGCGGATTTCAAGCCGGATGTTGTGGTTGGCACCGGCGGCTATGTCGCAGGCGGCGTGCTGTTTGCGGCAACGCAGATGCATATTCCCACGGTCATCCATGAATCCAATTCGGTGGCCGGCCTCACCAATAAATTCTTGAGTCACTTTGTGGACAAGGTCGGCATCGCATTTCCTGAAGTGGCTGCCGCCTTTCCTGCCAAAAAAGTGGTGATGGTGGGCAATCCGCGTGCCCAGCAGGTGGCGGGTCTGCAGCCAAATGATCGGCTGGCCGAATTTGAGCTGGATCCGAAGCGCCGGACCCTGCTGATCTTTGGCGGCTCCCGGGGGGCACCAGCAATCAACCGGGCGGTTTTGGCGAGTGTTGAGGCGTTTGGCGATAGCGATTTTCAGACGCTGTTTGTCACCGGCCGCGCACATTACGATGCCGTGATGGCAGAAGTCGGCACCCTGCCGGCCAATTTTAAGATCGCGCCCTACATCGATGACATGCCGGCGATCTTGCCGGATGTCGCCTTGGTCGTGTCGCGCAGCGGTGCCACTAGTTTGGCGGAGCTGACCGCGCTGGGCATCCCGTCGGTACTGATTCCCAGCCCCAATGTCACGCATGACCACCAAACGGTCAACGCCCAAAGCATGGCGGATGCCGGCGCGGCGGTGCTCTTAACGGAACCGGATTTGCCGGCGAAGTTCACCCAGACGATCACAGCGTTGCTTGCTGATGACGGCCGACTCAACGCGATGGCCAAGGCAGCCGCCAAACTCGGTGTGCCAGATGCCACAGACCGGCTGATCGCCGTTCTCGAAGATGTGATCAAATAGCCACAGTCTAACTAGGCACCCGCTGGCGAAGGAGGCGAATCCGATGGGGTTGTTCAAGCAAAAAAAAGAAGAGACACCGCAGGATCCGCTGACGCCTTGGGAGGCCTATCAGGCGCGGCAAGCCAAAGCCAAGGCCAAGCCCAAGCAGGCCCAGCGTCTTGACCTGCCACAAGTCACTCAGATCCGAAAGCATCACCGGGCACGAAACTTGATCTTGTTGTTGACCCCGCTGGTGCTTTTGCTGGCCATGTTTGGGTATCTGATGTCGCCACTGGCAAAAGTCGGTCAGCTTTCCGTTCAGGGAGAGACCACCGTGCCGGCCCAAACGATCATCGACGACTCACATCTAAGCGCCGATGACCTGATCGTGGTGCTCCTGGCAGGGCACACCGATGCAGCGAGTCGGCTCAAACAGACGTTGCCGCAGATCAAAACCGTCCGGCTGTCGGTGGCCAATTTTAACCAAGTCACGATTCACGTGAAAGAGTATCAGCCAGTTGGCTATCTTTTGACCAAAGGCAAGTACCATGTCTTGCTGGAAAGTGGCAAAGTCGTAGCGGCTGGGACGGACACGCCGACCAATAATTACCCAGTGTTCACAGACTTCAAGGCCAGCGAGTTGAAATCGATCGCGGCCAAGATCGCTGCGTTTCCGGCGGCGGTGCGCCATGCCGTGTCCGAAGTGAAGGCCACGCGCGGGGCGGCAAACCCGTACCAGATCACACTGACCATGACGGATGGCAACACGGTGGTCGCCGATTCGCGCACGGTTGCGAAGCGAATCAAGTACTATCCAAGCATCATTGCCCAGGTCAAAACCACCGGCACGGTCGACCTAGAAGTAGGCGCTTTCTTCACCCCATATAAAAACGCGAAACAAAAAAGTAAATAAAGTGGGAAAGCCGCCGCGACGGGTACGCACTGTGAAACAACTGTGGTAAAATCAAACTAGCCTTTCATATTAAAAATGAAGTAATACATCTGAGACAAGGAGGTTCCGTTTCCATGGGGAATCAGGACATATACGTTGGACTTGATATCGGGACCACCTCAATAAAAGTCATTGTTGCCGAGTACGTTCAAGGTCAAATGAATATTATTGGTGTGGGGAGTCAGCGCTCAGAAGGTTTGTCGCGCGGCGTGATCGTCGATATCGACAAAGCGACCGTTGCGATCAAAGCGGCGATCGCCCAGGCGGAAGAAAAAGCCAGCGTCAAGATCGAGCGTGTGATCGCCGGCATTCCTGCCAACATGCTGAAGATCGAACCGGTTTCCGGGATGATCGCAGTGGGCGATGCCAGCAAAGAGATCACGGATCAAGATGTGAAAAGTGTCGCCGCTGCGGCCTTGGTGCGGAACCTGCCACCTGAGCGCGAGAGCTTATCGCTGAGCCCGACCGAATTTATCGTCGACGGCTTTGATGATATCAAGGATCCCCGCGGCATGATCGGGGTGCGCCTCGAGATGCGCGGCATTCTTTTCACCGTGCCAAAAACTGTGCTACATAATACTAAAAAAGCGATCGAAAAAGCCGGCCTCACGGTGACGTGCGTCGTCGCCAGTCCGTTAGCCACTGCCCAGGTCGCCTTGAGCGACGGGGAGCAGGACTTCGGCACTGTGTTGATCGATGTCGGCGGCGGCCAGACCACGGCGGCTGTCATTCACGATCACAAGCTGAAGTTCACCGACGTCGATCAAGAAGGCGGCGAGTTTGTCACCAAGGATATTTCAGTGGTGCTCAACACCGGCTTTAAGGACGCGGAAAAACTTAAACGTGACTACGGCAACGCAGACAGCTTGGCCACCACGGAGGATGAGACTTTTCCAGTGGCCGTTGTCGGTAAGACCGAACCGGTGATGATCTCTGAAAAATATTTGAGCGAGATCATCGAAGCGCGGTTAGCCCAGATCTTTAAGCGCCTGCATCAAGCCCTGCAACAGGCAAATGCGCTGGATCTGCCAGGTGGCATCGTGATCACCGGCGGCACGACCGCCATTCCGGGTATCGTTGAGCTGGCTCAGGACATTTTCGGCCGGGCCGTGAAGCGCTACATTCCAAAAGAAATGGGGCTGCGCCATCCGGCCTTTACCCAGGCGCTTGGCTTGATCAATTATGCGGCGCAGTTAACGGACATTGATATCCTCGTGTCCAGCGTACTGCCAACGCCGAGTCTCAGCCGTCCGGAAACGAAACAGCCGACCGTTGAAACACCGCGCCGTGCCGCCGCCAAGCCGGCCTCAAAACAGCCGGCACCGGAAACGGCAGAACCAAAGGCCGAGCCAAAAGAGAAGAAGCAATCCTGGCTGAAGGGCTTCTTCGGTAATTTCTTCGAATAAAAGTCTAGGAGGAACGACAATGGAATTCTCACTTGATTCACAAAACGACACCGGTGCGGTGATCAAAGTCATCGGGGTCGGCGGTGCTGGCGGTAACGCTGTGAACCGCATGATCTCAGAAGACGTCAAAGGCGTCGAATTCATCGCGGCTAACACCGACGTTCAGGCACTGTCCAGCTCCAAGGCGGAAACGAAGATTCAGCTCGGCCCGAAACTGACACGTGGGCTGGGTGCCGGCTCGACCCCAGAGATCGGGCAAAAGGCTGCCGAGGAAAGCGAAGAAGCGATTCAGGATGCCCTGCAAGGCGCTGACATGATCTTTGTCACGTGCGGCATGGGCGGCGGCACCGGCACCGGCGCTGCGCCAGTCGTCGCAAAGATCGCCAAAGACATGGGCGCCTTGACCGTTGGCGTTGTGACCCGGCCGTTCACATTTGAAGGCCCGAAGCGTGCAAAAAATGCGCTTGAAGGGATCTCCCAGCTCAAGGAGCATGTGGACACCTTGGTCATCATCGCGAACAATCGCCTGCTTGAGATCGTCGACAAGAAGACCCCAATGCTCGAAGCCTTCCATGCGGCCGACAACGTGCTGCGTCAAGGTGTGCAGGGGATCTCTGATCTGATCACCAGCCCTGGCTATGTCAATTTGGACTTCGCGGATGTGAAGACCGTCATGGCTAACCAGGGGTCCGCGTTGATGGGCATCGGTTCTGCCACCGGCGAAAACCGGACGGAAGAGGCGACCAAGAAGGCGATCTCCAGCCCACTGCTGGAAGTTTCCATCGATGGCGCCAAGAACGTCCTGCTCAACATTACTGGCGGTCCAGACCTGTCCTTGTATGAAGCACAGGCGGCCAGCGATATCGTGGCGCAAGCGGCAACCAATGACGTCAATATCATCTTCGGGACTTCGATCAACGAAGAGCTCGGTGATGAAGTTGTCGTCACCGTCATCGCGACCGGCATCGATGCCGACGCGTTGGCCGATGCCGACCGCAACCCACGCAAGCGTGCGGCGGCCCCGACTGACAACCATCAGGAAAGCAGCAAGCCAGCTGCCAGCAACGATGATCCGTTTGGCAACTGGGACATGCGCCGCGAGCCAAAACAAGGCGACGCCCCACAGCGCCAAGCGACCCAAAACTTTGATAATGTGAAGAAGCAAGACTTCGATATCTTCGAAAGCCAACCAGAAAGTGGCGACGATGACAAAGGCGACGACCAGCCGCCATTCTTCAAACACCGCCGGCAGTGATCTACCCGCGCGTCTTCCCTAGCGGCCGCCGCCGGGGGAGACGCGATTTTTTAAAGGCTGCGGAGCCGTGCGAGAGGTTCGGACAGCTAGCCTAGGCATGGCGCTTGGCCCCAGTTTTGGGGGCCGAGCGACGTGGCGTAGCTAGATGTGCCGAACCTGCACGGCGGAGCGCAACTAAGAAGGCTGCGGAGCGGGGCGTTCAGACTGGGATCGGTAGCCTAGGACAAGTGCTTGAGGCGCCCTTAGCCTCGAGTGCTTGACCGTAGCTATCGACGCCCAGTCTGCCCCGCGGAGCGCAACTAAAGAAGGCTGCGGAGCCGTGCGAGATGAGCGGGTATCAGACCCATCAAGGAGGTGCCCATATGGCATTAGGTAAGATCAGCAACGCATTTTCCAAATTCTTCGCAATGGATCCCGACGAGGACGAAGCCGAGGAAGAACAACCGGTTGCCCAGCAGCCTGTTGCAACTGAACAGACCGCGCCACAACCTGCGGCGAAGAACTATCGTGGAAACAAGGTGGTCGCGATGAAGGAACCAACTGAGAAAACAGCCAAGATCGTCGTTTATGAACCGCGCATCTATTCCGATGCAAAAGAGATCGGCAACCACCTGCTCAATAACAAGGCGGTCGTCGTTAATTTTGATCGCATCAAGACGGAAGAGGCGACCCGCATTGTCGATTTTTTGACGGGGACTGTTTTTGCCATCAATGGTGAGATCAAACGCGTCGGCGAAATGATCTTCCTGGTGACGCCGGCAAACTTCCAGATCGATGGGAGCTTGGCGGCAACGCTGGGCGTTGATGCCGACACCGATATGGATCTATGATCCGCGTTTTGCGCTGAAAAGCGCGCGTTGAAGAAAGGAGCCTGCTATGTTTCAGGTTGCGCACTGGCTATACTTGGGCCTCACCGGCGTTTTATATATTTATATGCTGATGATCGCAGTGGAAGCATTGCTGTCATGGTTCCCCGGCGCACAGGACAGTTTCGTTGGGCGATGGGTCGGCAAACTCGTGGATCCGTATGTGGATCTGTTTCGCCGATTTATTCCACCGATCTTTGGTCTAGATCTGGCTCCTGTCGTCGGCTTTTTCCTGCTGGTGTTGGTTCGTGAACTGATCGATGTGCTTTACATGAACCTCGCGATACACCTGGTCTGAGGCGACACGATGGATAACATTTATCAGCATTTTCGCAAAGAAGAAGCGCCGCTTATCGATCATCTGGCGGAACAGATCGCGATCGCCGCAACGGAATATCGGCCTGTGTTGACCGATTTTCTGGATCCACGCCAGCGGTATATCGCGCGGACGCTGATCGACGGGCAAAGCGATGTTGAGGGCCATGAATTTGGTGGCTATCCCGATGCCGAGCGCGCGCGTCTGCTTTTGGCCCCGAGTTACTTCGAGCCCCTGCCAGCCGATTTTAACATCGCGCTTTTGACCATCAAATACCCGGAAAAATTTGCGGAGATGCATCATTCACAGGTGCTCGGCACGCTGGTCAATGCCGGTGTGGCGCGCGAAGTCTTCGGCGATATCATCACGGATGGTCAGACTTGGCAGGTGTTTGCGACACAGACCATGCAGGACTGGTTGGTGGACAATGTGACGAAGATCGGGCGAATCGGCGTCCGATTGGTGCCAACTGACCTTGACGCGCGCATCATTCCGCGTAATGATTGGGAGGAAGCGCCGCAGCTGTTGGCCTCATTGCGGCTCGACAACGTGGTCGCGCATGTGTTCAATATCTCGCGCAACCGCGCAAAAACGCTGATCGAAGGGGACAAGGTGCGGCTCAATTTTGCCGAAACGGATCGCCCAGATCTCGTGATCGGGTCCCATGACCTCGTGTCGGTGCGTGGGTTTGGCCGCCTGCGGATTCGTGAGCTGACCGGCACGACGCAAAAAGGCAAGCTGCGTGTGATGCTTGACGTGATTCATAAATAACTGGGGTGCACCTGAGCGGGTGCGAGGAGGAAAATAATGGCACTGACACCATTAGACATTCACAACAAAGAATTCAATGTCCGCTTTCACGGCTATGATCAAGACCAGGTCAATGATTTTCTGAGCCAGATCATCAAAGATTATACGGCGGTGATCAAGGACAAGGAAGATTTGCAAAAACAGCTGGCCGATTCCCAGGAAAAGGTCAAGTACTTCACCGACCTGAAAGACGCGTTGAACCAAAGTATCCTGGTTGCCCAGGAAGCGGCGGACAAGGTCAAGAAAAATGCGGATGAAGAGGCCAACCTGATTCAGCAAAAAGCCGAGAAGAATGCGGGCGACTTACTGACTGAGGCGACGGACAAGTCCAACAAGATCTTGGGCGACGCCGCCGATAAGCGCAAGGTCATTTCCGTGCAGACGGAAGATCTCAAGCGGCAGACACGTGTGTTCCGTCAGCGGCTTCAGGTGATGCTCGAATCCCAGCTTGAAGTGGTCAAGAGCCCAGAATGGAAAGAGCTCCTGTCGTCTTCAAGTGAAGCCATCGACGATCTGGATCCGGCCCAACCTGCCGCAGCGGTTGACAATGCCCCTGCAGAATCGGTAAACTCAGAAGCGGCTGGTGAAGTCTTCGATAGCTACAACGAAGTGATCTTCCCAGAAGATGAACCGGCCCCGGCAACGGATGACACCCCAGTCGACGATCAGCCGATCGAGGAGCCGACGCCAAGCGAAGACGCGCCTGTCAGTGATGACACTGCGGCCGACGTGTCTGCCGAAGCCAGCGATTCAGAGACCGATTCAACTAACGAAACCAACGAATGACGGACACGCGCTTGCTGTTTCACCTGCGAGAAAGCGAGCTGGGAGCTGATGAAAGCCCAGCCGCAGCGGCAGTAAGTATCAGTCCCGACACTGTTTTGCACCGGTCGACCCCGTTATCCGTCCATGAGGCAGGCAATTTGTCTGCAAAATTAGGTGGTACCACGACCAGCTCGTCCTATGTCAGGGGCGGGCTTTTTTTATTGGTGGCGGACCACCTGACAGCATTTTCGCCCCGCTGCGGCTGACAGCGCCATGCGCCGCGCTTCATCGAACGTCATTCGTTTTTGCCCCAAGTCATCAAAATTCCTAGGAGGAGCTTATGAAAGTCAAAGACACATTGAACCTTGGCCAGACCGATTTTAAAATGCGGGCCGGCCTGCCGACCAAGGAGCCGGTCATGCAACAAGGTTGGGAGGAAAACGGCCTGTACCAGCAGCGGCAAAAACTCAACGAAGGCAAGCCGACGTTTATTCTGCATGATGGGCCGCCATTTGCGAACGGCAACATCCATATGGGCCACGCGCTGAACAAGATCTCCAAGGATATCATCGTGCGTTACAAGAGCATGAACGGATTCCGCGCGCCATATGTACCTGGCTGGGATACCCACGGCCTGCCGATCGAACAGCAACTGGCCAAGCAGGGCGTTCACCGCAAAGAAATGGCGCTGGACGAGTACCGCGAACTTTGCCGTCAGTTTGCCATGAAGGAGATCAACAAGCAGCGCACCGATTTCAAGCGGCTCGGCGTGCTCGGCGACTGGGACCATCCGTACATCACTTTGCAACCGGAATTTGAGGCGCAGGAGATTCGCACGTTTGGCAAAATGGCGGAACAGGGCTATATCTATCATGGCCTGAAACCCGTTTACTGGTCCTGGAGCTCCGAGTCCACGCTGGCCGAAGCTGAGATCGAGTACCATGATGTGAAGTCCCCGTCGATCTATGTGGCCTTTAAGGTCAAGGACGGCAAGGGCATCGTTGACACCGATACCAGCTTCATCATCTGGACCACCACCCCGTGGACCATTCCCGCCAACCAGGGAATCGCAGTCAACCCGCGTTTTGAATACGCCCAGGTCCTCGCAGACGGCAAGAAATACGTCGTCGCAAGCGAGCGGCTCGAAGTTGTGAAAAACGAACTCGGCTGGCAAGACGTCGAAGTGATCAAGACATTTTCGGGTAAGGACATGGATCGCATGGTCGGCGAGCATCCGCTTTACGGCCGCGACAGCCTCGTGATCTTGGGTGATCATGTCACGCTGGATTCAGGGACTGGGCTGGTCCACACCGCGCCGGGGCACGGTGAAGATGACTACAAGGCAGGCTTGGCTTACAAGCTGCCAGTTGTTTCCGTCGTGGACGAAAAAGGCTTCATGACTGAGGATGCGCCTGGCTTCACCGGTGTGTTCTACGACAAAGCCAATCCGATGGTCACCAAAGCCTTGGACGAAAAGGGCGCATTGCTTAAGCTATCCTTCTTCACCCATAGCTACCCGCATGACTGGCGGACAAAAAAGCCAGTGATCTTCCGCGCCACGACGCAGTGGTTTGCTTCAGTCGATGCGTTCCGCAAACAGATTCTCGACGCGATCGACACCGTGTCCTTCACGCCGGAATGGGGCAAAACACGTCTGTACAACATGATTCGCGACCGCGGCGACTGGGTCATTTCGCGCCAGCGTGCCTGGGGCGTGCCGCTGCCGATCTTCTATGCCGAAGACGGCACCCCGATCTTGGAAAAAGCCACCATCGATCATGTTGCGGACCTATTTGCCGAATACGGCTCGATTGTGTGGTCCCAGCGCGAGGCCAAGGATCTCCTGCCAGACGGCTACACCAACGCGCATTCTCCGCACGGTCAGTTCACCAAGGAAACAGATATCATGGATGTCTGGTTCGACTCAGGCTCCAGCTGGGCCGGTGTGCTCGAAGCGCGGCCGGAATTGAGCTATCCCGCGGACCTTTACCTGGAAGGCTCCGATCAGTACCGCGGCTGGTTCAACTCCAGTCTCATCACCAGCGTGGCCAACCACGGCGTTGCCCCGTATAAGCAGATTCTGTCCCAAGGCTTCACGCTGGATGGCGACGGCCGTAAGATGAGCAAGTCGCTGGGCAACACCATCGTGCCGGATACTGTTGAAAAACAATTCGGCGCTGAGATCATCCGGCTGTGGGTCTCGACCGTGGACTCAAGCTCCGATGTGCGCGTGTCTCTGGATAGTTTTTCCCAGACCAGTGAGGCTTATCGGAAAATTCGTAACACGCTGCGGTTCATGATCGCCAACACCGATGACTTTGATCCGGCGACCAACAGTGTGGCCTATGACCAGCTCGGCCGCGTTGATCAATACCTGACCGTGCGCTTGAACCAAGTGATCAAGCAAGCCAAGGCCGCGTATGACAAGTACGACTTCGCGACCGTCGAAAAAACGATCTCCAGCTTCCTGGTCAACGACCTCTCTGCCTTTTATCTGGATTTTGCCAAGGATGTTGTCTACATTGAGGGCAAAAACGATCTGAAGCGTCGCCGGATGCAGACCGTGATGTACCAGGCGCTGCTCAGTCTTGTGCAGCTCCTGACGCCGATCTTACCGCACACCGCCGAGGAGATCTGGCCTTACCTGAAGCGCTCTGAAGCCTACGCAACGCTGTCAGAAATGCCAACTGCGCAAGACTTCCCTGGCCAAGACGAGCTGCTCGCCCAGTGGGACGGTTTCATGAAGTTCCGTGCCAACGTCCAAAAGACGCTGGAAATGGCCCGCGATGCCAAGGTGATCGGCAAATCACTTGAGGCTGCTGTCACGGTCTACCCAACGGCCGGCCTCAAGCAACTGCTCGAAGGCCTTGATGCAAACATCATGCAGCTCTTGATCACCAGCGGGTTTGAGATCGCGGGTGATAAGGCCGATGCGCCAGCTGACGCCACCGTCTTTGATGATGTCGCGATCCTGGTGGCGCATGCGACAGGCGAGGTCTGCCCGCGTTGCCGGATGACGCGCGAAGATGTTGGCACGGACAGCCGCTTCCCGCAGTTGTGCGCGCGCTGTGCCGCGATCGTTGCCGCAAACTACCCTGACGCGCTTAGTGAGGGGCTTGAATAAGATGCGGGGCCACGTGAAGAATTTCAACACGGATCATGGCTATGGCTTCATCGAAGCGGAAGGCCAGCCCGACATTTTTGTCCATTTCTCCGCAATCAATGAACGCGGTTTTAAGGCCCTGACACCGGGGCAACTCGTCGATTTTGTGATCGTTGAAGGCCCGCGGGGACCGCAAGCCGCGAACGTCACCGTCGTCCGAGACGAAAACGACTAACGCGCTGTCGCACTATATTGGATTCAAAAAGGGTCGCACCGGCAATTTCAGTTGCCGGTGCGACCCTTTTGCGTTGCTTAATAGGTCAGAATTGAAAAATCGTTGATCACTGCCCCGGGGCGAATCGGAAAAATGCGAATGCTGCTGAGGATGTTTGGCATATACGTCAGATAGACCTTCGTTTGGAAGGCGCCGTCATCTAGAACATGCACATAACTGTTCAAGCCGGATGCCCGGTTTTCCGGGTCCGCCGGCTGAAGCACCTGCACGCGGTCTCGTTGAAAAGCCGCATCCGGCAGGTGGTCGAGGAGGGTAGTGAGCGCCTCTTGAAGGGCCACATGCACCGCCGCCAGTTGATTCGCCGAAATCACTGGGGCCTCGGCCTTGACGTACAACGTCGCATTTTCGGCCATCGCGTTGGCGCCCAGAATCAGTGCCGCCATTTCGTCTTCGGTCAGCTGGACCTGCGTGTAAGGAATGTCCGTCAAGGCGAGCGGGTCGCCAAATCCGGGATCCATGATGCGGAAACGCTCAACGCGAATATTTAGGTTGAGGTTCGCGATCAGCGTGTAATCGTAGGAAGTCATTTCCAAGCTTTTCCGTCGTAGGTCCAAGCGTTAGAAGCTGGCCCTAGGGCATCGGTCAAAATCGAGATCGCCTCTGTCTCACTGGCCTCGTCGCCGTCCGACAGGGTGAGATGCGTTCCGTCTGTGCCATGCCGAGCTTCAAGCGTCACACCATTCAGTGTCCCAATGAGGTACTTGTATTGATTGGTTGCGGGATCATCTGGGTCGCGCAGCTCGAACTCATCGATGCGGCCCTGCCAATCAAAAATCACATCATAGATGTCTGCGATATCCCATTGCGTCACGAGTGTCTGTGTCAATGCGCACCTCTCCCTTATCCGTTTATTACTCTCAGTATAGCAGATGTAAGGATGGCGGGCGGCCGTAGAAAAACGCGAGGTGACACTATTTTTGAGGGCAGGTGTCACCGGTTTGCGAGGGTCGAAGTGAGGCCGCCAAAAGCGCGACAATTGTGGCAGTGCCCATCCTTTGAGCGTAAAAAAAGCGATGCCGCAATTGGCACCGCTGATAGGGGGCATTATTTAACGTCTTCGATCTTGCCGTCGTACGTCCGGGCGACTTTCATCGCGGTCATGGCCACATAGCCCATTTTCTTAACGAGGCTGTTTTGGACCGCGGCGGACTGGATGTAGTTGATGAATTTGGCAACGCCGGCAGTCGGAGCGCCTTTGGTGTACATGTGCTCGTATGCCCAGACTTGCCACTTGTTCGTCGTCACATTGTCGTCGGTCGGCTCAACGCCATCGATGCTGAGCTTGTCGACGCCGGACTGAATGGCGGAAAAGGCGAGGTAGCTGATGGCGCCAGGGGTGCTGGCGACCATTTTCATGACGGTGCCACTAGAATCCTGTTCCTGGGCGGTCATCACCTTATCCGTTTTAAGGGCCAATTTTTCAAAGGTCGCGCGGGTGCCAGAGCCTTGCGCGCGGTTGATCACGACGATCGGTTGGTCCTTGCCGCCAAGTGCCTTCCAGTTCGTAACTTTGCCGGTGAAAATAGCCACCAACTGCTTGCTCGTTACGTTTTTCACGCCGACGCCAGGGTGCACGACCGGGGCGATGCCGACCACGCCGACCTGATGATCGACCAGCTTGTTCGCGTCGATGCCGTCTTTTTCCTGGGCAAAAATGTCGGAGTTGCCGATCGTGACCGCACCGCTGGCCACTTGGCTCAGGCCAGCACCGGATCCGCCGCCTTGAACGGTGATGTCGGCGCCAGGGGTCTTCGCCTGATAATCTTGCGCTGCCTGTTCGACCAGCGGCTGAAGCGCGGTGGAGCCGACTGCAACGATCTTGGTCTGCTCGGTCTGCACACTGCCGGATGGTTCCTTTGCGCCTTTTGTGCTTTGCGAGCCGCAGCCGGCCAAGGTGAGCAGGATGGTGAAGCCGAGGATCAATGTACTTTTCTTCATGTCATTCGCCTCCGTGTTTGAATACCCTAAGCATAGGCGAGTCATGTAAAATTCCATGACTTGTCGCGTATCAAAAACGTTGTGGCGGTAAAAAGATGACCTCGATGTTGTATCGTTGCCGTAAAAGCGAATTTTGTTTTTCAGAAAATGTAGGCGTATAATACCACAAGAACCGAAGGAGGGTGCCCACATGCAAAATTATGTCGATGATCCAGTGGTGCAAAAACATCGCTGGTGGATCATTACCGCGGTCGGAATGTTCACCATCATGTCCACGCTTGATGCCTCGATCGTGAATATCGCACTGCCGGTGATGAGCCGCGACTTGCACATTCCCATGAACCAAGCGGAGTGGGTGGTCTCGATCTACCTGATCGTGATCTGCGCCTTACTGTTGCTGATGGGAAAACTGGGCGACACCATCGGCAAAATTCGGGTCTTCCGCATCGGCACGGTGCTCTTCACGATCGGCTCGTTGTTCGCCGGCTTCAACCACAGCTTTATGTTGCTACTGGCGGCGCGGTTCGTTCAGGCGCTTGGGGCCTCGATGACGATGGCGACTAATAACGGTATCATCACCGAAGTCTTTCCATTTAAGGAACGCGGCAAGGCCCTCGGGCTGATCGGCTCCTTCGTGGCGGTCGGCTCGATCGCCGGTCCTGGACTTGGGGGCCTGATTCTCGGCGCGTTGCCTTGGGGTTATATCTTCTGGATCAACGTACCGATCGGGGTGGCGACCATCATCATCGGCCAGGTCGTTTTGCCAAAGGACATCCGCCAGACCCATGCCCGTATCGACTGGCTCGGCTTTGGCAGTTTTTTTGTCACCATCGTCGCGCTGTTTGTCGGCATCTTCATCGGCCAGGTGACCGGCTTCACGGCGCCGCTGGTGCTTGTCTTGTTTGCGGTTGCGGTTGTGGCGTTGGGCTTGTTTCTGATCACAGAGCGGCGCGTTGCCGAGCCCTTGGTCTCACTTAGCCTGTTTAAAAATTTTGAGTTCTCGATCAGTTTGTTGGCGGGCTTTATGATCTTCATCACCAACTTTTTCTTCAATGTGATCGCGCCGTTTTATCTAGAAAATGCGCGGGGATTGGGCGCGACCAAGGCAGGGTATCTCCTGATGGTTTTCCCGATCGTCCAAGTGGTGGTGGCGCCACTTGCCGGCAGTTTGTCTGATAAGATCGGCCCTTACAAGATCACCTTGGTCGGTCTGATCTTGATTCTGTTTAGCCAGCTCGGTTATGCAGTTCTCGGGCTAAGCACCCCGTGGGCAATGGTGGCGCTGCTGATCGGGCTGGTCGGCCTTGGCAACGGGGTGTTCCAGTCGCCGAACAACACGATCGTCATGTCCTCTGTGGCGCCGTCCGAATTGGGCATCGCCGGCGGATTGAACGCGCTGGCACGGAACCTCGGCATGGTCGTGGGCATCTCAACGGCGACCACCGTACTCTTCAGCGCGATGAGCGCACAGGCTGGGAAAAAGGTGACGACCTATGTGGCCGGCCGTCCCGACCTGTTTATTGGCGGGATGCATGTGGTCTTCCTGGTCGCGGCCGACTTCTGTGCAGTTTCGATCTTATTGACAGCCACCCGGATGATCGCGATGCGCAAGGCACACTGATCAGGCGACGCACCATACAAAAATACTGGGACGGTCCATCGCAGGGCCGTCCCAGTTTGTCAATGTGCCCAAAATTCGTTTCAATTTTTTGTGCATGTTTAGATTTTTCGTCGATTCTCACTTTTTTGAAAAAAGGTCAGAATCGAAAAAAAAGATTCTGGCCCTTATGTACAACAAACACACCGGTCGAGGTGTCGTTTTAAGCATTGCCAGTGTGTTTGCGTGATTTTAGATTAGGATACTGCGGGCGCCTTGCTTGTGGGGCTTGGCGCGATCAGATTTCAACGGCGACAGCGTGATCAAGGCTCGATGCTTACTGCCGGACAACG
>NZ_BOLS01000020.1 GCF_016861785.1 Lacticaseibacillus mingshuiensis | reverse complement strand
TGAAACACCAAAGCAGCGCAGTCCCGTGTGAATCGTGGGATTGCGCTGCTTTTTTGAAATTCTATGAATAATCCAGGAGGACATTGGCCACTGGCAATTTGGTGTCGGTCACCACATACAGTTGGCGGTACCCATCTGCTTTGGCCGCACCTTCCGTCAGATGCAGCAACGCCTTCGCCAAGCCAAGCCCACGCGCGGCCGGCGTCAGGTAGAGTTTTTGCAATTCGGCGACGGCAGGGTCCGCACTGACGGAGCCATACCCGCACCCGCCGACAATTTTACCGGCGTTATTTTCCGCGACCCAGTAAGCGCTTTTAGGTGACCGTTGGTAATACTCAGCCAACGTGTCGAGCTGTGGGTCGAAAAAAGCGGTGCCGGGGATGGCTAGACCTGCGTCCTGAAGGCATTGCTGAAGAATTTGTTTGATCGCCTGGTTATCGGCGGAGTGCATGGACCGAATGGTGAAGGTTTGGGACATGGCGGCACTTCCTTTGAAATTTCTTCTATCGTAGCACTTTACCGCCTTGGCCAAGCAAAATAATTAGGTTTCTCGCCGGGGCTGTGTTAAACTAGCCATAGTAATTGATGAACTGAAACAAGTTGTGTATAAGCATGATGGATTTCCTTTCAGCGATTACCGGTTGATTTGTCACTTTAGTTTTCAATGAAGGAGATTCATTCAATATGCAACAGGGTACTGTTAAGTGGTTCAACGCTGATAAAGGTTATGGCTTCATCACTGGTGAAGACGGCAAAGATGTATTCGTACATTTCTCCGCAATCCAGGGCGACGGTTACAAGACGCTTGACGAAGGTCAGGCTGTAACCTTCGACGTAGAGCAAAGCGATCGCGGCCCTCAAGCTGCCAACGTTAACAAGCTGTAATTCTTTACAGTGAGTGGGGCCCCGCACATTTCGATGTGTGGGGCTCTTTTTTGCACTTGAAAAAAGGGCGTGCCGAGCCGTCATACAAAAAAGCCGGACACGCGCATTTGCCGCGAGTGTCCAGCCGGGAAAAATCAGTGTCGCGTGTTACAGGGTCACGCGCTCGACGACCCCGGAAAGCGATCGCGGCCCGTTTGCGGTTTCAAAGGTCACGCCTTTCCCGCAGTCGACATTCTCCAAGACCACGGTTGCACTGGCGTCTGTGGTCAAAAACGGGGTCGGGGCATCGGTGATCGTCACGTTTTTGAAGGTCACCGTCAGCGGCTCGCCTTCGCCCATTGCGATGGCGGTCTGGTGCATGGCGGTGATGGTCGTGTCCTCAAAGCGAATGTCGCGCAGTGGGTAATGCGTTTGAAGGGCCCATTGCTGGCCGAAGTGGACATACATGAGCTGGTCGAGCCCCACCAAGGTGCAATGCGAGAAGGACACATTTTTCCCGTCTTCGCCGCTGTCCTTGTCCAGCGAATAATACATGAAGGCGTTGAGCGTGTCGTGGCGGCCGGATGAGCGGTGCGGGTAGGCCGCCGGGGCGAGGAAGGTGTCGTTGATGAACACCAGGTCGACCCCGCCGAGGCGCATGTTGTTGCAGGCCGAATTCATGAAGGTGTTGGCGACGGTGAGGTCATGGACATCGTAGCCGGCGAGGCAGTCGTCGCCGGTGCGCAGGGTGCAATTGCTCAGCTCGATGTGATGCGAGTGATGCAGGTTGAAGCCGTCATGGCCGCCGCGGACCTCGATGTTGCGGATCTGGACATTTTCACAGGAATCGATGACATGCGCCCAGTTGGCACTGCGAACGACTGTGTAGCCGCGCAACGTCAGATTTTTCACCGCGGAAAACACCAACGTCATCGGGCCGCGGAATCCTTCTTCGCCGTCATCGTCGCGCAGGTCGCAGCCGTCGATCGTGGCGCCGGGCGCACCAATCACGGCGATATCCTCGGCGTCATACGCGCAGATCAGCGCATGAAAATAGTCGGCGGGCAGGTGCCAGTCCTTGATGTAAAAAGGTTCCTGGGCGTAGGCGAGATGGGTGCGGTTGCCAAACGAGGTGAAATCTGCGATGCGCGGGCTCGCCTCCAGATGGGTGCCGGCGCTCAGCCGCAGCGTCGTGTGACTGTAGATGCGAATGCTGCCGATGACAAAATGCCCGGCCGGCACGATGACTTCGCCGCCACCGGCCTCACGCGCGGCGTCCAAGGCGTGCTGAAAGATCTCGGTTTGAATGGCGACGGTGTCGGGCTTGGCGCCGAAGTCGGTGAGTGAAAATAGTTGGGACATGATGGCCTCCTGTGGGTTTTTCAAAATGATTCCAGAATGTTTTCCAGAACACTTTCCGGAAAGCGTTCGCAATGCTTCCGCAATGTGTTTACGCTAACTGTAGCACGCGGCGAAAACGCAAACAGGGCCTCATGCACATCCAGCGCAAAAGTTGTCGGTTGCGGTAGGCCAAGCTTGATATAACAATCGGCGGTTGCGCCACAAAAACCGCCCAGTCGCATTTGCGAAGCGACTGGGCGGTCTGCGTGTGAGGATTAGTTTTCCGCTTGCGGTTTAACCACGATCAGCAACATTTGGAATCCCTCCAGCGCGTACAGCGAATGGCGGGCACCTGCAGGAATCAGAATCGATTGGCCGGCCGGCACACGGTGGGCCTTTTTGCGAATGGTCACTTCGGCTTCACCGCTGAGAATGTTGACGAGCGCATCGCCTTCCGCGGTATGCCCGCCAATTTCTTCATCGGTGGCGACGGAAAACAGGGTCATGCTCATGTCGTCGCGTTGAACCAAGGTGCGGCTGTTGACCTGGCCGGCATCCAGCGGAATCAGCGAGGTGAGTGACAACGTGGTGGCTGGGTCGATCTTATCGATAAATGGCATTAGGCATTTCCTTTCTGAGCGGGACTTTCGAGTTGTAGATACCGGCAATCGGTGTCGGCATGCAGGCGGTGCGGTACGCCGGCGGGGACAGGCGCCAAGTGGCCGGCCGCAACCGCGGTGGTCTCCTGCCCGACATCAATGAGCAGCGTGCCGTCCAGCACGAGAAATAACCGCGTGAGGGCCGACGTTTCCTCGGTGATACTTTCCCCGGCGGCCATCGTGAATTCGGCAAGCGGCAACGTGATCGCAAGCTTGCGGCTGAACGTCTTGCTGCCGATCTGGTGCGGATGCAGCGCCAGCGCAGTGAGGTCAATTGTTTGTAATGGCATAAGCTCATCTCCTGAGACAACCATACCATTTTTTAGGCAAAAAGGGTGTGGAGGTGCGCGTTTAGGGGTGGGCAGTTAGCTTGGCCTAGGTGCTTGGTGGCGCTCCTTGCCACCGAGTGCCTAGGTCAGCTAAATGTCCCACCCCTGCGCACCGGAACCCAACTATGCAGGGGTGTGGAGGTACGCGATCAGGGGTGGGGCGCACACGCCTCAGACTTCCACCCGACACTAACCCAAAAAAAGGCGCCCGCCACCAATATCCAGTGGCAGGCGCCCATCAATTTCGCGGCAACTTATTTCTTCAACTGGCGATAGAAATCCGCATACTTATCGATGATCAGGGCAAAATAGTCCTGGGTGCCCTGGACGATGCCGTCTTCAGTCAACAGTTTGGAGATGCCACCGATGTAGGCTTCTGGCTGTTGCAACACCGGCATGTCGAGGAAGGTCAGGCTCTGCCGCAGTTGCATGTTTGCCCCAAAGCCGCCGATCGCGCCAGGGGAGACGCTGACCACCAAGGCAGGCTTGCCCGCCCACACATTTTTCCCATAAGGCCGAGACGCGACATCCAGCGCGTTCTTCAGCGCTGCAGGCAGACCGCGATTGTATTCGGGCGTGAAAAACCAGACGCCATCCACTTCCGCAACGGCCTCGCGAAACGCGGTCCAGCTGGCCGGTGGGGTCGGCACTTCCGCGTCCTCGTTGTACAGCGGCAGGTCGCCGATCGGAATGAGCATCGGGTCGAGATCCGCCGGGGCGAGCTTGGCAAACGTCTGCGCCACTTTCTTCGTGAAGCTGGCGTGGCGCAAACTGCCGACAATGATACCGATATGAGCCATCAGAATTCCTCCCATCTTGTTGCCTTTATTATAACGAAAACGCTGTCAATTATGCGAGCGTTCAGTCTTGCGCCAGCACTTGTTGGGTGATATTGGCGAGAATGTCGGCGATGGCGGCCGGGGATTCCACCCCGCCATTTTTCAGCCAAGACGTGATGACGCGCACGGAGCCATTGAGGAAAAATTGAAAGTAGTAAGCCAGCTTCTGCGGATCACTCTCATTAAAACGGGCGCGATACGTTGCCATGGTCTGCTCGCGAATCGGGTCGAGGATCAGCTGAAGGACCGGGCTTTCCTCGAGATTGCGAATGATCAAGACCGTGGCGGCGCGCTGCTGGCGAAGTAGTTCGAGAATCGGCGGCAGCCATTCCCGCAAGTCGCCTTGCGTGGGGCCAAGCATCGGGGCGATGCGAGCGGCAAGTTCCGTTTCCATCGCCTTAAACAGCGCGGCGGGGTCGCTGTAATGCGCGTAAAAGGTGCCGCGATTGACATCGGCCTGGGCGCACAGCGCTGAGACCGTGATCTTATCGAGCGGTTTATCCGCGAGCGAGGAAAGCAACGCCTCCTGCAATTTGGCCTTGGTGTAGGCGGTGCGCCGATTATTTTTCGTGCCGACCATGGCGCCTGACCTTCTTTCCGACAAAAATTGGGTGAACTGTCTATTTCATAACATGCTGGCCAGATCTGCTGGTTGAGAACTGAGGGCCAGTTGCGTCATAATCATTATATCAGTTAGATAGTGTGTCTAGTTCATGGAGGCAAAAAACGTGGCTTATATCGAGGTCCGTAACGAATTTAAACGGTATCAAATGGGCGAAATAGAGATCATCGCCAACAACGACATTTCTTTTGATTGCGAACAGGGACGACTGACGGTGATCTTGGGCCCCAGTGGCGCCGGCAAATCCACCGTGCTCAACATTTTGGGTGGCATGGATAGCCCGAGCAGTGGGCAGGTGATCATTGATGGTGTCGACATTGCCACTTTTTCCGAGCGCCAGCTGACCGCGTTTCGCCGCAATGATGTCGGCTTCGTGTTTCAGTTTTACAATCTGATTCCGAATCTGACGACCAAGGAAAATGTCGAAATGGCGAACTCCATCGTGAAGGACGCCTTGGACGCCGAGGAGACCCTGCGGAAGGTGGGGCTGGGTGCGCGCCTCAACAATTTTCCCTCGCAATTGTCCGGCGGTGAGCAGCAGCGCGTTGCCATCGCCCGGGCCTTGGCGAAAAATCCGAAGCTCCTGCTCTGCGATGAGCCGACCGGGGCGCTGGATTACGAGACCGGCAAGCAGGTCCTGCAGCTGCTGCAAGATGCCAGCCGTCAAGCGGGCAAAACGGTGCTCGTGATCACGCATAATGCGGCGCTGGCGAAAATGGCGGACCGCGTGATTCGCATCAATGACGCCAAGGTGCGCTCGGTCGAGGATAATCCGACGCCGACGCCGGTCGAAGAGATCGAGTGGTGATCGCATGCGGCCAATGACAAAAAATATGTGGCGCGAGATCGGCGCCAACAAGGGACGCTTCATCGCACTGATCTTGATCATTTTGCTGGGGTGCCTCAGCTTCGTCGGCATTCGCGCGGCGGGGCCGGGCCTGAACGACTCACTCGATCACACGGTCAAGGTCAGCCACCTCGCCGATGTGCAGCTGCTGAGCACGACCGGCTTCACCGCCAAGGACAAGGACGCCGCCGAAACAGTCGCCGGGGCCAAGGCCGAACTGATGCGGTTCAAGTATGTGGTCGGTGGCAAAAGCGACATGGCGATCGCGCTGTATGGCTATCGCAAGGGGCTCACGCAAAATCAGCTGACGCTTGAAAGTGGCCGGCTGCCGATAAACGCCGACGAGATCGTGCTCGACCAACGCGCCAAGGACGAATACGACTACAAGCTCGGCCAGTCGTTCACCTTTGCCAAAAGCGCCGGTCTCAAGCAGCGCACGTACAAGATCGTCGGATTTGGCGACTTGCCGACGTACATTGACAATTCCGCGCGCGGCTCCGCCAATGTGGGGGATGGCACGGTCCGCTTTTTCGCCTACATTCCCGAAAAACAGATGGCGCTGGACGTGGCAACGCTGTTGACGGTGCGCTTCGCCGGCCTTCAGCACGAGAATACTTATTCGGATGCCTACAAGGATGCGGTCGC
Organism: Lacticaseibacillus mingshuiensis; assembly: GCF_016861785.1. Lineage (GTDB taxonomy): Bacteria > Bacillota > Bacilli > Lactobacillales > Lactobacillaceae > Lacticaseibacillus > Lacticaseibacillus mingshuiensis. Next base: position 37,464 of record NZ_BOLS01000020.1, on the reverse strand, counting down.
TAAGAAAGTGACCGCATTGAAAAAAGCGTTCAACACCCGGCGGCCGGCGCGCATCGCCGAATTGCAAAAAACGCCGCTGGCCGAGCTGACCAAGCAGCAAGCCACCCTCGATCAGGCAAGCAAGCAGCTCACCGCCGTCAAAGCTCAGGTGGCCGCGCAAAGTGGCGGCCAGCTCACCACCACCGATGAGATCACGGCGCAGGAAAAACAGCTCGCGGCCAGCCAGACGAAACTGGATCAGGCGCGCAAGGATCTGGTCGCCCAAACCAAGACGACCTACACCTGGCAGACGCGCGATGATCTCCCCGGTTTTTCCGATTACGGGGATTCCTCGGATCGTATCGCGGCGATCGCCAATGTTTTTCCCGTCTTCTTCTTCCTGATCGCGGCCTTGATCACCTTCACCACGGTCACGCGCATGGTCGAAGAGGCGCGGATGCAGATCGGCACGTTCAAGGCGCTGGGCTACGGCAAAGGCGCGATTGCGCGGAATTATGTCGTCTACGCGTTGATGGCCGGGCTGATCGGCGCGGTGATCGGTGGGGTGCTGGGCAATTTCAGCCTGCCGCGCATTATTTTGTGGCTCTATCGCATGTACATCCCGATGATCGCCAGCATTCCGTTCAGCTGGGTGGACTTCCTGATGGCGCTGGGCTTTTCCCTGCTGGCAACCGTGGGCGCCGCCGCATTCGTGACGGTGCGCGAGCTGCAGGAAAAACCCGCCGAGTTGATGCGGCCCCAAGCGCCGAAAACGGCCAAGCGCATTTTGCTTGAACGGATCACCCCACTTTGGCGGCGGTTGTCCTTCAACCAAAAAGTCAGCTACCGCAATCTTTTTCGCTACAAGAGTCGCATGATCATGACGATCATCGGCATCGCGGGCGGCACGGGGCTACTGCTGACCGGGTTTGGCCTGCGCGATTCGATCTTGAACACCGCCACCCAGCAATTCGGCGAGGTCTTCCACTATGACGCCACGGTCCGCTTGAAAAAGGCGGGCGAGGCGACCAAGGCGAAAGCGGTCCTGGCCGATGCGAGCACGTATCAAAGTAGTACCCCGGTGGCCGCCGACATCATCAAGATCCAGCGAGGCGGCCAGCAAGTCAACGACGTCAATCTGTTCACCCCGCAAAACGCGACGACTTTCCGCAAGTATGTCACGCTGCAGGCGGACAAGCGCGCGTTGACCCTGCCGAAAACAGGCCTGGTGATCAGCCAAAAGATCGCCGATGACCTCGGCGTGGGCAAGGGCGCCAAGGTGCGTGTGACAATGGGTAGCCGGGACCCTGTTTCCGTCAAAGTGGCCGCGGTCACCGCCAATTACGCCGGCGTCATGGCTTACATGAGCAAGGCCGCCTACCAAACGGCTTTCGCCAAAACGGCCAGTGCAAACACCCTGATGGTCAAGCTCGAGTCGCCAACCGCCGACCAGCGCACCACCTTGGCTAAAAACCTGCTGGAACACGGCGAGACCCTGGGTACCAGTTTCACCGCCGACTCGGAGGACACCATCACCACCATGTCCTCGACCCTCAATCCGGTAGTCGCGATCTTCGTGCTTCTGTCCGGCGTCTTGTCCTTCGTGGTCTTGTACAATTTGACCAACATCAACGTCTCGGAGCGTATGCGCGAACTGTCGACCATCAAAGTTCTCGGCTTTTTCGACGGCGAAGTCACCATGTACATCGTCCGCGAAAATATCGTGATGACACTGATGGGCATCATCGCCGGCATCGCAGTCGGCTGGGGCCTGCTCCTCTACATTTTGCGCCAAGCCGCGACCCCAATGATCATCTTCCCGCCAACCATGCATCCGATCAGCTACATCGCCTCCATCGCCTTGATGCTGGTCTTCACCTTCATCGTCATGTGGGTCACCCACAACCGCCTCAAGCACATCGACATGGTCGAAGCGCTCAAGGGCAACGAATAATCAAACAGTCGGCGCCTTTCCGGTTGGGGGAGGGCGCCGATTTTTTTCTGGGCGGAGGACACCCGGGAGTTTCACACGAGAAAGAAACGTAGACTTTGCCGGAATGTTAAGAAACCGGCACCCCCCTCGACAGCCGAGCCAGCGCCTGCCATAATAGCAGAAAACAACCCGCAGATCGGCAAGGAGGTGAACGCGGTGAAGGCAAGAAAAGCACTCGGCTGGACCATTCTGCTTGGCGGCGCGTTCGCCCTGTACAACGGTTGGATCGTGATTCCCCAGACCTGGCAGGACGCTGCCGCCTCCCGCATCTCCGCACTGAGCCAGGATGTCTTGAAGGGCGTGCCCGCCCTGATCACCGACACCACCAGCACGGCCGCGACTGCGGCCAAAACAGAAAACAGCAACGCCGATTTTGCTCAGGACCAGGCTGACAGCGCGCTGACCCCGACTTTTTCCATCATGCATCAAGGCAAGTTGAAGGCGACCTACTATTATCAATTTGATGACGCCGTGGACGCGCGGACCAAGGCCATGTTTAAAAAGGCGGTGGCGGTGTACAACGCCACGGGCATCGTGAAACTGATCGCCGGCGACGGCCAGTGGCAGGATAGCTCGATCACTTTTTCCACCTACCAAAAGGCGGGGCAGGTCGCGGCAAATTCGGTCGAGCTTGGGGTCGGCGGGCCGCGCATCACGCGCATTGGCTCGGTGATGATCAATCACGCGATGGCCAAGCTTAACGTGTCGCATACCGGCCAGCTCAGCGCGTCGGTCGCCATTCACGAGCTTGGTCATGCGCTCGGCCTCGATCACAGCACGGATGCGCGGTCGGTGATGTACCCGACGGATGAGGGCCTGACGCAACTGTCCGCTGCGGATCTCGCCGCCTTGAAGTCGCTGTACCAATAGGGCTGCTTGTAGTCCCACGAGATGCCATATTAATAGAAGAAAAAAACCGTGTCACCTCCCATTTTTCAGCTGAAAATGGCGAGGTGGCACGGTTTTTCGATCATAAATTGTGTGCAATATCAGTGCGCTGTCATGTTGCTTATTCGCCGAGCACGGGTTCCGCGTTCAGGTCATCGACCAAGCGGAAGACCACATTCTCGTTATCCTTGAGGAGCTTGGCAACCGGGCATTCGTCCAGCGCAACGGCAATGATGCGCTCGGCGTCCTGGCGCTCGTGTTCCGGCATCGCGATCAGGGCCGTGACCAAAAACTTGTAGCCGGGGTCGTCCTTGACGATATCCACCCGCACCCGAAGCGCGGAATCCTCTGCCGTTTTTTCACGGGCTTCGACCAGGCGAATCGTGGCGTTGAAACAGGTCGCCAAGGCAAAACCGATGAATTGTTCCGGATTGGTGCCGGGCGCCTTGATCAGAGAACTCGACACACCAAGCGCCAGGCCTTTGTCGCCTTCAACGAAGCTGGTGCCGGTGAGCCCGTTATGGTTTTGAACATACGTATGATACAAAGAGACTTCTGACATGTGATCACTCCTTTCAGAGCAAGTGTATCACGCGCCTTGCCAAATGTCTGGGTTGAACACTCGGGCCGGGGCGTGGTGAAAAAATCAGATCTCATGCAACGGCATTTTGCGGGTCGGCCCGGGGAAAAGCTGGTCGATGCGGGCCAGGTCGGTGGGCGAAAGCGTCAGATCGGCCGCGGCCAAATTGGCGGTCATGTGCGCGACTGTGCTGGCCTTGGGGATGCTCAAGACATCGGTGCGCATCGTCCAGGCCAACAAAAGCTGATGAACCGTAACGCCTTTTTCCGCGGCGAGCGCTTTGAGCGAGTCGGGGACGGGAATGCTGTCGCCGCTTCCGGAATTAAATGGGAAGTAGCCGATGGTGGTGATGCCGCGTTGGCGGTGGCGGGGCAGAAGGTCAAACTCGATGCCGCGTTCGGCGACGTTGTACAGCACCTCGTTGGCGGTCAGGGGCGCATCCGGCACGGCCAGCCATTTTTGAACATCGGCGACGTCAAAATTGGACACCCCATAGGCGCGGATCAGGCCTTCTTTTTTCAGCGCGTTGAGCCCCTGCACCGTGGCGGCCAGCGGGGTGTCGCCTGGCCAGTGCAACAAGTAGAGGTCCAGATAGTCTGTTTTCAGCCGGCGCAAACTATTGAGCAGGGCGACTCGCATTTCGGTGGGGTCCGCGTGCCAAGGGTAAAATTTCGAGATCAAAAAAACGCGATCGCGCGGCACAGTCTGCCAGAGCCGACCCACCAGCGTTTCGGCGGCCCCGTCGCCATACATCTCCGCGGTATCGATGACCGTCGCCCCGGCAGAAATGCCTGCCTGCAACGCGGCGAGGGCAGTGTCCGCGGTGGCTTTATTTTCGCCGAGGCCCCATGTGCCGAGGCCGAGTTGCGGAACTTGCTGGCCGGCTAGTGTGATCATTTTCATAATTTGCTCATTGCCTCCTCATCCGAATGCGCTTGCACGAAATTGATGTTCCGCTAGAATAAAGAGCGGAGGGAATATTCTTATGACATCAATTATTGGCACCCGCCTGCCCTTGATTCAAGGGGCATTGGCGCAAATATCCACACCGGCCCTTGTCGCCGCGGTCAGTCGCGCAGGGGGATTGGGCGTGTTGACCACCGTTGGCCAAACGCCGGAAACGCTCGCGGCGGCGATTGCCGAGGTGCGCTCGGCCACGGATCAGCCGTTTGCGGTGAACTTGATGTTGCAACAGGGCAACATCGCCGAGCTGGTGCCGTACCTGATCGCTCATCCTGTGCCAGTCGTGACCACGAGCGCAGGCACGCCCAAGCTGTTCGCCGAGGCGCTGCATGAAGTCGGCACCAAGATCGTGGCCGTGATTCCGTCGGTCAAGGTGGCGAAAAAAATGGCTGCGCTTGGCGTCGACGCGCTGGTTGCCGAGGGGATGGAATCCGGCGGTCACATCGGTACCGAAACCACCTTCAGTCTGGTCCGCCAAGTCGCCGCCGCGGTGGACTTGCCTGCTTTTGCGGCAGGCGGTATCGCGGATGCAGAAGGGGTCGGGGCCGCGTTTGCCCTAGGCGCAAGTGGGGTGCAAGTTGGCACCGCATTTTTGGTGGCCGATGAGACGCCAATCAGCGATGCTTACAAAGACGCCGTCATCGCCGCAACAGATACAGATACCGTCGTGACCGGCCGCACCACAGGCGATGCAGTGCGGAGCTTGAAAAATGCGTTGACGACGGCGTATCTGGCGAAGGAAGCCGCCGGGGCAACGCCGGCCGAGTTGCAGGCATTGACGGCTGGCAGTTTGACCCGCGCAATCAATGGGGATGTCGAAAATGGCACCTTGATGGCTGGCCAGGTCGCAGGGCTGATCACCAAACGGGAATCCGCTGCGGGGATCGTCGCCCGATTATTTCCAGAAGTGATATAAGCGATTTATACAAATGGGTGGTCCGCATCGATATTGATGACGGGCCACCCATTGTTTTGTATAAATATCAGATATAGGGGCGCTTGGCGGCTTCGAGCACGCGCTTGAAGGAGCTGTTGATCAGGCCGACATAGACGATGAAGTACACGCCGATCGCGACAAATAGGAAGAACAGGCCGGCCCCGGCGTCAGAGCCATCCATGGCCGGTGCCGCGATGGACAAAATGCACATCACGATGCCGCCGGTCAAACCGGTCGTGTAGGCGTTGTGGTAACTGTCACGGCGCGCAAGAGCGGCCTTGAACGTGGCGTCTGCGATCGGCCAATGTTCGTACAGCCATTCGTTATCGCCGCGGCGGTTGAGGCCGGCGCGCACGATCAGCGCCACGCCTACCGCCCAGCCGCCGAGCAGGGCCATCGCCACCAGGCCGTCTGGATCGATGCCAAGCATGTTGAAAAACCAATTGCTGCGGGCATAATCAGCCATGATCGCCAGGCCCATGGCGCCGATCGTCAAGGCGATGCCGATCGACAACATCCGGGCAAACCGCTCACTTTTTGCCCAATAAGCCTCGGCGTCTTCGGGATTGAACGCGCCGTTGGTGGTGTCGGCATCGGTGTTTGAATCGGTGCTGGTAGTGTTGGTGAAATCGCCCGTTTCTTCGTCGAAGTCACTTGTGGAATTGGAATCGGCTTGCGGCTGGTCGTTGCCAAGCGTGTCGAGCGTGGCGCGCAACTCGTCGACACTGCCCAGAGAAGCGATGGCCGCCGCAACCGCGTCCGTTTCGCTTTTTCCCTTTGCGAGTTCTTCGTGATAATGATCCGTCATCATGTCCAGCAGGTCCTGCTTGGCGCGCGCGGCGGCGTCGGTCTGCGGGATGCTGCTGAAAACATAATCTAAGTATGATTTGAGTGAATCCATGGCTACTCCTCCATTAAAAAGCGGTCAACGACGGTCTTTAACTCCTGCCACTCAGTCTTTTTATCCGCCAAGTACTGATGGCCGCTGGCAGTCACGTGGTAATAGGTGCGCGGGCGGCCGTAACTGATCTCGCCGGGATAAGCTTCGATCAAGCCGTCCTTGACCAGTCGTGTCAGGACAGAATACAGGGTGGTCTCACGCATCGAATAGGTGTCTTGGCTGTTGGCCGCGATCTGCTTGGCGATCTGATAGCCATACGAATCGCCGCGCGCCAAAACGGTCAGGATCATCGCATCATTATACCCGCGAATGCTGTCGCTGGAAAGCATGGCGCCGCCTCCTTTACTTTACCTGATGCAGTTATCATACCCCGGCTACTCTATCAGGTAAAGTAGTTCTTTGGACTGATTTTTTGGGGATGATTTTTGGGCCGGGCAGGGCTTTTTGATGCTAGGATTCGGAAGCGCACGAGTTGTGTTCTGCATACCCTGAGTACGCCGATCTAAGGTTTTCTGGACGAAAATTGGATATCCGCATACCCGGGGTACGGGAATGTATCGCGCCCCCCGGGGAAAGATCTTCAACTAGTGTGATGCCGTCACATAAGTTGCTGTGCAGTTCCCCGCGGCGGCTGGCTTTCTGGACTAAGGGGGGTAAATTTGCGGACCATGAGTCTGGAAAAATAAATACGGTTAGAATTTGGCGGCCCCGGAGACTGCCAATTGATTATTCTGGGGTAGATCTTCGATATTTCCAATCTCAGAGATCGCGGATTCGGGGATTTCTCTGGGCAACTCTCATAACAGTGTGATGGCGTCACATTATTTTCCAGCAAAAATTTGGGGTGTGCGGACCACGAGACCGCGGATGTTGCGTTTCTGGACTAAATAGCCCAACTTTGCGGTCCCGTGGTCCGCTGCTCTGTTGCTCTCCCAATCTCCGAGATCGCCAGTTTGCTTCTTCTGACGAAGATGCTTGATATTTCCAATCTCAGAGATCGAATCACCTAGGAGTCCCCGGGGGTAACCTCCACAACAGTGTGATGCCATCACATTATTTTTCAGCAGACATTTTGGGCGTGCGGACCGCGGGACCGCGGATGTTGGCTTTCTGGATTAAAAGAGGATAATTCGCGGTCCCGTGGTCCGTAAGATCTGATGCTGTCGCAATCCTGCAATCTCTGAGACTGCCAATTAGCTTCGTGTGGGGCAGATCTTCGATATTTCCGATTTTAGGGACCGCCCGGAGAAAATAGGACATGCTCGACGGACTCGACTTAATTTCCCGGGTTATGGAGGAAAGGCGTGTGACGGCATCACACGAGTCTGAAAGCTAACCAGGGCGCGTACTCTAGGTATGCAGATCTCGCCTTTTTGGTTCACAATCTGTCAATCGGCATACTCGGGGTACGCCCCCAGGGCCCCCGAGCGAAGTAATGTGACACCATCACACCAAGTTGAAGGTTACCTAGGCGGGCGTGCTGTGTTCCGCATACTCGGGGTTTGGGGAGCTCGATTCCCAGAACTCTCAGATGGAAGTAATGTGATGGCATCACACAAGTTTGAAGGCCCACCCACTCTGCGTACTCTCGGTATGCTATTATTGCTGTTTCCGCTTGAAGACTGTCAATCGGCATGCTCAGGGGATGTGCCCATATCGAATCCCGGGTATCTCAGCGCAAAGAAATGTGACACCATCACACCACCTTCAAGGAAAGCCCAGGTGGGGCGCCACGGCCCTCGTATCTCGGGTATGAGGATTCGAATCTCGGAAACTCAGAGAAAAGTTGTGTGACGGCATCACACTGGTATGTCGGCTCACCAGGTGGAAGCATCACACTTCGCGTACTCAGAGAACGCGGATCTTGATTTCCCCCGAATCCAGAACTAAAGACATGGGACGCCATTATACAAGTTTGAAGCCGAGGGCGGCCTCCACATCGGTGTGACGCCATCACAATACTTTCCAGCAGACATTTGGGGCGGCGGACCACGGAACCGCGGATGTGGTCTTCCTGCACTTTATAGGGGATAGTTCGCGGTCCCGTGGTCCGGACTTATCCGACACGGTCACAATCCCGCAATCTCTGAGATTGCACATTTTCTTCTTCTGGGGCAGATCTTCGATATTTTCGGTCTCAGAGATCGCGGTCCCTGGGATTCCATTGGGTAACTTTCACAACAGTGTGATGCCATCACATTATTTTCCAGCAGAAATTTGGGGTGTGCGGACCACGGGACCGCGGATGTTGCGTTTCTGGATCAAAAGGCGCAACTTTGCGGTCCCGTGGTCCGGACAATCTGACACGGTCACAAACTTACAATCCCTGAGATTGCAAATTGTCTTCTTCTGGGGCAGATCTTCGGTATTTTCGGTCTCAGAGATCGCGGTCCCCTGGGATTCCATTGGGTAACTTCCACAACAGTGTGATGCCATCACATTATTTTCCAACAGACATTTTGGGCGTGCGGACCACGGGACCGCAGATGTTGCGTTTCTGGATCAAAAGGCGCAACTTTGCGGTCCCGTGGTCCGAACAATCTGATGCGGTCACAAACTTGTAATCTCTGAAACTGCAAATTTGCTTCTTCTGGGGCAGATCTTCGATATTTCCGATCTCAGAGATCGCGGTCCCTGGATTCCATTGGGTAACCTCTACAACAGTGTGATGCCATCACATTTTTTTCCAACAGATATTTCGGGCGATCTCAGGGACCGCGAAAGATACACCCGGAAAATGATGGACAGACTCAAAGCACTCGAGGTTAATTTCCTGGGTTATAGGAGCAAAGTTGTGTGACACCATCACACCAGTTTGAACGCCCCGGGTTGGACTCCAATTTTGGTGTGATGCCGTCACACTGATTCAGAATCCGTTCTGCGGGCGCCGTCCGAAGTGTGATGCTGTCACATAACTTTTTCCGCACGCCCCGCATTGCAGCCAGATCAAGACTTTTTTACTGAATCGGCCCACGCGCATTTAACGGTCAGTTTGACCCCAAAAGGTGGATAACGGTTCAAAACCAGTCTTCTAATGCGTTTCTGGCACGGAATTGAGGATGATGTAAATGCCGGTGTGACGCGGTTTTTGGCAGTAGTCGAGCAAAGTGGGCCACAACTGGCGCAACAAGCCACTGAAGAATGCCGGTGTAACAGCGTTTCTGTCCATATAACCAGCCGTCGAAAACGACAAAAAAAGAGCCAAAACAGATGTCTTGGCCCAAGCTTTTTGCAATCAGTCTTTTGCTGGCAGGTCATCATCCACGATGGCTTCCAGAGTTGCTTTTGAAGGAATGAAGAAGACCTCACCTGTGATCGGGGTGGAAAAATCAAGCAGGCGGTCGGATTTGCTGAACATATTATTCAGCATGCGCTTGGTAACGGTCCAGTGGCGTGCATAACCGATGAAATAGGTCCCGTTCACATTTTTCGCCGGATCCGCAAATGGCACATTCATCCGGACAATCTTGTGCTCGACGCCGCCCTCGTTGTCTTGGGAGGCGACGTTGTGTGCGTTCGGTGCCTTTTCCTCGTCTTCAAGTTCGACGTCGGAGTATTTTTTCCGGCCAATCGCGCGTTCCTGTTGCTCGATCTTCAGCTTGTTCCACGCTTCCATGTTGTGCAGATATTTCTGCGCGAACGCGTAGGAACCGTTGATGTAATCAGGATCTTCATCGCCGATCACCGCGTACTCCGGTGTGTCGAGCGCGCTTGGATTTTCGGTTCCGTCGACGAAGCCAATGATCGCGCGGCCTTCGAAGTTGCGGAAGCCGTGGGTCTCATCGACCGTCGTGACATTGGCGCGGATGCGGTCCATGACTTCGGACATGATCTCGAATGGCACGGCCGAATTGCGGGCGCGAATATGGAAAAATAGGTCGGCGGGGGTATTTGGTGCGGTGAATTTCGGGCCTTCGATCGCCTGGAATTCTTCGAGCTCGGCCGGCACCTTTGCATCAGGGAATAAGTAATCCCAGGCGTTGCGCGACAGGCCAAACGCAACGGCGAGGCCGCTGTCCGGATAGCGAATATTCATGGAGTTGATGAAGGCAGGCAAGCGCTCGGCGAGGTCTTGAATGGTCTCAAGGTCGCTGGCATGGTCCTGACGGTTCAGATTCATCGTGGCAAAAATAATATTATCGCCAGCGTCTTTATAGACGTCTTGAACTTGACGCAGATCGATCGGCATATTGGTCCCTCCAGTTTATAATCTTTATCATCAAGTAGAGTGTACCATAATCCAGTGGGGAAAGGGGCAGCCGAGGTAAAAAAGTTGTGCACAACTTTTGAGTGAGTTGAAGTACTGCAGCTGTTTGATTATCGATTTTTCAAGCCATCCCGCACGACCTGCTCAGGCCCAACCGGCGTTCGTCGCACCCTTTCTTTCGCCATGTTTATTTGCTAAGATGGGATGACTAACAATAGAAGGAGAATCGCCTTGTTAACTGTATCGAATGTGTCCATGGTCTTCTCAGACCGCAAGTTGTATGACGATGTCAATTTGAAATTCACCCCCGGCAACTGTTACGGCATCATCGGCGCAAACGGCGCGGGCAAGTCCACGTTTTTGCGTATTCTCGAGGGCAAACTTGCCCCGACGACTGGGACCGTTTCGCTCGATCCAAACGAACGGATGAGCAGTCTGAAGCAGGACCATTTTGCGTTCGACGATCAGACTGTCATGAACACGGTGCTGCAAGGTTGGGCACGCCTTTACGAAGTGATGACTGAAAAGGACGCCCTATACGCGAAGGCGGACTTCAATGAAGAAGATGGCATGAAGGCCGGCATGCTTGAAGGCGAATTTGCCGAAATGGATGGCTACACCGCCGAAAGCGACGCCAGCCAGCTCTTGCAGTCGCTCGGCATTCCGGAAAGCGCCCATCAGACTCTGATGGCGGAGCTGCCGGAAGGGGACAAGGTCAAGGTGCTTCTGGCCCAGGCCCTGTTTGGCAAGCCGGATGTGTTGCTGCTGGACGAGCCGACAAACGGGCTTGACCCGCAGACCATCGCCTGGCTGGAAGACTTTTTGGCCGATTATGAAAATACGGTGCTCGTGGTCAGCCATGACCGCCACTTTTTGAACCAAGTCTGCACCATGATGTGTGATGTGGATTTCGGAAAAATTCAGCTGTTCGTCGGCAACTATGATTTTTGGCTGGAAAGTTCTAAGCTGGCCCAACAGCTCCGCAGTCAGGCCAACGCCAAAAAAGAAGAGCAGATCAAGCAGCTGCAAGAATTCATCGCCCGCTTTTCCGCGAATGCGTCGAAGTCTAAGCAGGCGACTTCGCGGAAAAAGCAGCTCGATAAGATCACGTTGGACGACATCAAGCCGTCGAGTCGCAAGTATCCATTCATCAAATTCGACCCGGAGCGCGAGATCGGCAACGACCTCCTGCGCGTGTCCGGCGTGTCCAAGACGATCGATGGCGTGAAGGTGCTCGACAACGTCAACTTCATCCTGCGCCCCGGCGACAAGACCGCGTTCATTTCGCGCTCGGACGTCACGACCAGCGTGCTGATGCAGATTCTGGCCGGCACGATGGCGCCTGACGAGGGGACGATCACTTGGGGCGTCACGACGACGCAAGCGGCGATGCCAAAGGACTTAACGCCGGAATTCTCCGATCCATCGCTGAATATTCTCGAGTGGTTGCGCCAATTTGCCAGCAAAGAGGAAAGTGACAACACCTTCCTGCGTGGCTTCCTGGGCCGGATGCTTTTCTCCGGTGACGAAGTGTTGAAGCAGGTCACCGTTTTGTCCGGGGGCGAAAAGGTCCGTTCTTACTTGGCCAAAATGATGCTGAGCAAGGCCAACGTCCTGCTTTTGGATGACCCGACGAACCATCTGGACCTGGAAAGTATCACCAGCCTGAACGATGCGCTGATCGACTTCAAGGGCTCCCTGTTGTTCACGAGTCACGATCATCAGTTCATTCAGACGATCGCCAACCATATCGTTGAAGTTGGCCCGAAAGGTATTGTCGACCGCGCCGACATTACCTATGATGAGTTCATGGCACATGAAGTCGCGCAGGCCCAAGTTGCCGGCATCTATTAATAAGAAGTTTCAGCCGTCGCGGCACGCGGCGGTTTTTTTTGATTCAGGGTGCGGAGGCCCGCGGGATGGTGGGACAGCCAGGTCGGCTCATGCGCTTGGTGGTGTTCCTCGCCACCGAGTGCATGAGATGCCTAGATGTTTCCACCATGCGGGCCGGAGCCCAACTTCAGGGTGCGGAGCCGAGCGTCTAGGGGAGGGCCGAGATCATCCACAAACTTTTTTCCCAGCGCCTGTCGATTTTCCCCCGTTTGCGTAATATATAGGTGTCGCAAAAAATCGCCACGGCAGCGCTGGGCCGTGAATGATACAATCAAAGCGATAACGCACAGGAAAGGTAGACCGTAGATGAAGATCATGCATACCGCCGATTGGCATATCGGGAAAAAGCTCAACGGGTTCGATCTATTGGAAGATCAGCGCGCCGTTTTCGACGAACTCAAGGCCCTCGCCGAGCAGGAACACGTTGATGCGATCATGTTGGCCGGGGATGTGTACGACCGCGCCCTGCCCAGCGAAGAGGCGGTGACGCTGGTCGACCAGATGCTGTTTGAGCTGAATCGCGAAATGGGCTTGCCGCTTCTGGTGATCTCAGGCAACCACGATTCCGGGGTGCGGCTGCGCACGGGGCGGGAGTGGTTTCAGTCGACCGGGCTTTATTTGAACACCCGGCTGGAGGAGGCATTTTCCCCGGTGACATTGGGTGACACACAATTTTTCCTGTTGCCATTTTTCCAACCGGTCGATGCGCGCCTTTATTTTAAGGACGAAACGCTGACGAATATTCAAAAAGCAATCGAGCCAGTCGTGGCGAAAATGCAGACGCTCTTTGACCCGACCAAACGGCATGTGCTGATCGCACATTTCTTTGTTGCGGGCAGCGAGCACTCGGATTCAGAAACGCTGGTCAATGTTGGCGGCCTCGATGCTGTGCCAGTTGCGGCGCTTGCCCCGTTTGATTATGTGGCGCTGGGCCATTTGCACAATAAGGACGCGGTGCGGGCGGAGAAGATTCAATACGCGGGATCGCTGTTGAAATTTTCCGTGTCCGAGGCGCATCAGGAAAAAGGAGTGTTCATCCTCGACACCGACACGATGGCGCGCCGCTTCGTTCCACTGGCCCCACTGCATGAGCTACAGACGCTGACCGGCCCGTTTGCCAACTTTTTGCATGCGACCCCGGGTGAATACGACCGCGATGCCTATACCGCAATCACCCTGACTGACACAGCGGTGATTCCCAATGTGATGGCGCAACTTCGTGAAGTCTTTCCGCGTGTGTTGACGCTGGCGCGGGCAAATGGCATCGAAGGTGAAGTGGTCAGCGAAACAACGAGTGTGAAAATCAGTCCGATGGCGATGCTGGATAAGTTTTTTGAACAAGTGACCGGCGAAAAGTTGACGCCTGAGCAGGCAGAATGGGCAAAACAGGCGTTGGCACACACAAAGGGGGCAGAGTGATGCAACTGAAGAAATTGGCGATGGCCTTTTTTGGCCCGTATCGCGAGGCCCAGGTGGATTTCACCGCCTTCGAGAACCGGCCGCTGTTTTTGATCAGTGGGAAAACAGGAAGCGGAAAGACCACGATCTTCGATGCGATGGTCTTTGCGCTTTATGGGAGTACGTCCAGCGATGACCGGGATGGGGCCGCTTTGCGCTCGACCTTTGCCGAGGAAAGCGACATCAGTGAGGTGACGCTGACGTTCACCCATGGCGGCCGCGAATACGTGATCACCCGGCGCCCCGCGCAGGTCAATGCCTACAAGAATGGCAAAGGCTCAACGGCCCGTCCTGCGCAGGTCTCGATGCGAATCGCTAAAAATGGGGAAGAGGAGGCTGAGCTGACCAAGCGCGGCGAGGTGGATGCGCGAGTCGGCGCGATTCTCAACTTGGATGCCCAACAGTTTCGCCAAATGGTCCTTCTGCCGCAGGGCGAGTTCCGCCAATTCTTGGATGCCAGCAGTGATGACAAGGCGGTGCTGCTTCGGCATTTATTTGGCACGGACCGCTATGCTAGCTGGGAATTGGCCCTCAAGGATTTGGCGGATAAGGCGGCAGTGCGGTCGGCTGAGCTGAAGGCGCGCCTGCAGACGCTGGCCGGGCAGTTTGAGTATCCGGCAGATGCGGTGCGGCCGGCCGCCGACGCGCGCATCGCGGATCAACTCGATGCGATGCGCCCGGTGCTGGCGAAGTTGGTGGCAACGGCCGAAACGGCGCAGACGACGCTGACCAGTTCGCGCAAGGCGTTTGACCAAGCCACGGCCGATCTGGCGGCGGCGCGTCACCTTGACGTCGCCTATGAGCAGTTGAAAACAGCGACTGCGGCCCTGGCGACGTTGGCGGCTGAGCAAGATCAGCGCACGGCCCAGCAGGAAAAATTGGGTCAGCTCCAATGGGTCGATCGCCGCACCGCCGTGGCTGATCAATTGGCTGGGTTGGCCAAACAGATCGAGGAAGCGAAGACCGAACTGGCGGCGACTACCGATGCATTTTCCAAAAATCAGGCGGTGCTGGCTCAGGCGACTGAGGCCCAAAAGGCGCTGACGCAGCAAGGTGCGGCGGTCGATGCCAAACGCGATCAACTCAAGCGGCTGGCAACGTTGCGGACGCAACTGCAGGGGCTCGCGCAGGCGATTGCGGCGCAGGCCACCAGCCAGGAAGCGGCCACGGCGGCGCAGACGACGCTTGGGCAACTCACCGACCAGCAGGCCCAGCTTCGCACCAAACTGACGGCAGGCGAAGCCGCGCTCGCCGGGTTAGCAGCCGGCAGTCATGCGGCGGCATTGCAGGCGGCTGACCAACTGCTCGCGGCGACGCGGCCCTTGGCGACCCGGCGTGAGGCGCTTCTTTTGGAACGGTCCCGCAACGAGGCTGCAAAACGCCAGACCGCGGATGAATTGACGGCGCTTCAAGGTCGCGAAAATAAGGCGCAGCAGGAATATCAACACGCACATGACGCCCTCTTAGCCGATCAGATCGCGACCCTGGCCGCCCAGCTGTCGCCTGATGCCCCTTGCCCAGTTTGCGGGAGCTTGGATCACCCACATCCGGCGGCGACGGTTGCGCTGAACGGGGTTTCGCAGGAGGCTGTCGATGCGCTTCAAACCACCTGGCAAGCGGCGCAACAGGCACGTGCCGCAAAGGAAACGGCGCTGGTCCAACTGACAAGTCAGCTCGAAACAACGGCGAAGCAGCTTACATCGAATGAGGCCGAGATCCAAAAGGCGGCCGGTGACTTGGTGGGCGGGGATGCCGAAGCCACGATGGCGGCGCTGGCGCAACGGCAACGCGATCTGAAGGCAACAGTTGCAGACGAAACGGCGCAGACGGCCACGCTCACTGATAGCCAGACTCAATTGCAGAGGCAGTTGACTCAGCTGGAGACCGCCCATCAAACGGCGGTCGAGGCGGCCAACACCGCCGCACTTGAATTGGCGGAAACGACTGCCAAGGCGCAGACCCTGCAGGCCGCCTTACCCGCGGACGCCCCAGCCAAGGATGAGATCGACTCGCAAAGTCAGCAGTTGACGCAGGCAATTCGCGACTATGATGCCCAGCTCGCCACTGCGACAACAGCTGTTCAAGCGGCTGCCGCGAAGGATAATCAATTGCGCGCACGCCAGGCGACCCAACAGGAACAATTGGATGCGGCCCGCTTGCGCCTTGAAACGGGTAACGCCGCATTTGAGGAAGACCTGGATGGTTTTTTCAAAGAAGACGGTCGCGCGCAGTTCGCCACCTTGCGCGCGCAGCTGGATCAGATCGGCCCGCTGACTGAGTCGTTGGCCGCCGCAACCGAGGCCATCGCTCGCCAGACTGCTTTGAAGCAGCAGGCGACGACCACCATCGCCGGCCGGTCGGAGCCGGATGTGGCGCTGCTCACCGAGAAACGGACCAGCGCGGATACCATTTTCACAGCCGCTCAACAAGCCGTCGCGGCGGCCACGGCCAAGCGCGACGCCAACCAGCGCCTGTATGATCAGATCGCGGCCGCGCACGACCAAAGTGGGGCGTTGATCGATGAGGCCAATGCCCTCAGCAATCTTTACGCCGTGGCGCACGGGAAAAATACGCAGAAGCTGAGCCTGGAGCGGTATGTCTTGCGGGCCTATTTGGCGAAGGTTTTGACGGCGGCGACGCAGCGCCTCCAGACCCTTTCCGCCGGCCGGTATCAATTCAAGCTCCATGAGGCGGGCGGCAGCACCGCGAATCGCTCTGGCCTTGAGATCGATGTGTACGATGATCAACTCGGTCAAACGCGCTCGGTCCACACGCTGTCCGGTGGGGAAAGTTTCATCGCCGCACTCAGCTTGGCGCTGGCGCTGGGCGAGGTGATTCAACAAGAATCAGGCGGGGTCTCCATTTATGCACTGTTTATCGACGAAGGCTTTGGCTCGCTGGATAGCGCTAGTCTGGATACCGCGATGAACGCGCTTGAAAGCATCGAGGGCAACGCGCGCATGATCGGTATCATCAGCCACGTCAGCGAGCTGCAGGCAACTGTCCCGGATCAGCTCCAGGTGATCGCGGACGGCACCGGCGAATCGCATCTGAAAATTATTCACGCCGCGGATTAAGCGGCGTTGCAAAACTTTTACATTTGCCCGAACGCGGGCTGGGCGTAGGCAACACGCACCACTTTTTTGTTAGCAGAAGAACCTCTCATGTGCTAATTTGGCGGAAGTGTGTTATAACTATCACGTCGAGAGGCGCCATACCTCTCAACTCTATTTCATCGAAAAAGAGGCGAGAATGATGGCAGGAAAGCTCAGTAAAGAAGAGCGTAAAGCGCTGATCCAGGAAGCTGAAAAGGAGCGCGCAGAGCACCCAGTCAAGAAGACCGAGTCAGGGTTTGCCACAATCGACAAAGCAGCCGAGAAGCTCGAGAATGAAAATTAACCTGATACTAGTCTGTTGCAGCGTCGATCAATGATCGGGGCTGTTTTTTTGATTCAGGGTGCGCAGGCCCGCGGGATGGTGGAACAGGTAGGTCGGCTCAGGCGCTTGGTGGCGCTTCTTGCCACCGAGTGCCTGAGACGCCTAGATGTTTCCGCCATGCGGGCCGGAGCCCAACTGGAAAAGGGTGCGCAGCCGAGCGTTTAAGGACGGGCAGGTAGTTCGGCCTGGTCTGTTTTCGATTTCCCTCAGCCCACCTCATGTATAATGGAGGCAACAAGCAAAAGAAACGGAGCCTCATCATGCCTGAAACTGCACCATTTCCCTGGTCCGATAAAAAGATCGCCGCATTTCGCGAGACCCTCCTGACCTGGTATGACCAAAATAAGCGCGACCTGCCTTGGCGCCGCGACCATGAGCCCTATCACGTTCTCGTTAGCGAGACCATGCTCCAACAGACGCAAGTGCAGACCGTTATTCCTTACTATGAAGCGTTTCTCACCCAATTTCCGACGGTGCAAGCCCTGGCCGATGCGCCGCAAGCGCAGGTGATGAAGGCGTGGGAGGGGCTCGGTTATTATTCACGTGCCCGCCACTTGCAGGAAGCGGCGCAACAAGTCGTTCGCGATTATGCCGGCGTTTTTCCAACGACAGCCGTTGAACTCCAGACCTTGCAAGGCATTGGCCCCTACACGGCGGGGGCCATCGCCAGTATCGCCTTCAATGAGGTGGCGCCTGCCATCGACGGCAATGCGTTCCGCGTTTTCGCCCGCCTGTTTTGCATCGAGGATGACATCGCAAAGCCGCAGACGCGGGCGGTGTTCGACCGCGTGATTCGGCGGGTGATCGATCCCGCGCGGCCGGGCGACTTCAACCAGGCCATCATGGACCTCGGTTCGACCTACATGCGGGCCAGCGACCCCGACGCCGAACATTCCCCGGTGGCCGCGTTTGACGCCAGTTTTCAAAGCGGGCGCGTTCTCGATTTTCCGGTCAAGACGAAAAAGCCGCGGCCGGTGCCGATCGCGTACCTCGCCTTGGCGATTCACAGTCCGGCTGGCTGGTTGTTGATGCAGCGGCCGCAAACAGGCATGCTGGGCGACCTCTGGATGTTTCCACTGATCGCGGAAGATGAGCTTGAAGAAACGCTGGCGCCGGCCCGCTTGCAAGAGGCGGCCGAGCAATTCGGGGCGGAAGCGGGGACGGCGCTCACGCTGAGCGACCCGGGGCTGCGACCTGTCACCCATACGTTTACGCATCAGAAATGGACCATGACGATCGTGCAGGCCGAAATAGACAAATTTTCCCTGGCGACGCTGCCGGCGCGGTGGGTGCCGGAATCCGAGCTGGCCAGCCTCGCCTTGCCGACCGTGCAGAAAAAATTGCTGCGCCGGATGCAGCTACTGAAGGAGTGAGCAAAATGAAAACGTTGATCGTGGTCAGTCACCCGACGCTTGACCAGTCTCAGACCCAGCAGTTTCTCAAGGCCAGCGCGGCCACGCTCGCCGATGCGACTTGGCATCATCTCGACACCAGCATGCCGTTCGACGCCTCAAAGGAACAGGCGCTCGTGCGCGCCGCCGACCGCATCATCTTTCAGTTCCCGCTGTATTGGTATGCGGCGCCGGCCAGTCTTTATCAGTGGCTCGACGAAGTATGGGTCCGCTCAGTCGTGTATGATGCGCGCGGCGGCCTGCTCACCGGCAAGAGCCTGGGCCTCGTGGTCAACCTGGGGCAGCCGGCCCGCGGCTATCAAGTGGGCGGGGCGGAAGGGGTCAGCCTCAGCGAGCTGTTTTCCCCGTTTGCCGCGCTGGCGCGCAAAACAGGGCTGCGCATGCTGGCGCCGTTGGTGATCGATCAGTTTTCGTATCAGGATGAGGCTACGCACCAAAAACTGTTGGTGGCCTACCAGCAATATCTCACGCTGGCCCATCCGGCCAAATTGAGTGAGCAGGCCGATTGGTGGCTCGATCAGCTGGCTGACCTGGCTGACCTGGGCGACCAGGCCGAGCTGGTGGGGCAAACGCTGGCGACTCGGCAGGAGACCTTGATGCACTTGCAGGAGACGATCAACGAGCTGAAAGAAGGGGAAGAAGATTGAGCGAAACAGAATGGTTGCTCAGCCAAGCAGAGGCGCTGGCCGCCAATGCGGAGGATTATGAGACGCGCGCCAAATTTGTCGCGCTCAGCGATTTTATTCGCGCCCAGGCGCAGCGCCTCGAGTTGGCCGAGGGCGAGGTGGATGGCCGCACGTGGGACCATTCCCGCTGGTGACAGCCATCCGCCGCTTTTGACTGAGAAAAAATCCCTCTTAGGTCCAATGTACGCCGCCTTCGCCCGTGGTAAAGTAAGCATAAATCATGGAAACGGAGCGAGTGGCATGCAAGTATTGATCGATCATCTAAAACAATGGGCGTGGTTGCGCACCCTTTTAATGGCGCTGTGCGGCGTGTGGTTTGTCCTGGCGCCGGGCACCGTGTATTCGACGGTGAAGTGGCTGATCATCGCGGTCTTGATCGTGATGGCGGTGCCGGCCCTGGCAACTGGCCTGCGCGATCGGCGTAGCGGCATGGGCGACGCCGGATTTGTGCGTGGGGTGTCGCTCCTGATCGCAGCCCTGCTGGTGTGGGTCCTGCTTCGCCCAATTTTGAGCATGATGCCGCTGTTGATCGGCATCGCGCTGATCGCATACGGCTTGGACCGCGTGACCTCCGCCAAACGCAATCAGCGCTACATCAACGTCTCACCGCTACCGCAAATTCTGTATGGCATCCTGGTCTTGCTCGTTGGCATCGTCCTGGTGTTCAATCCATTCCGCAGCGTGCTGTTGATGCTGCAAGTCAGCGGCGTGGTGCTGATCGTGATGAGCGTGCTGGAGCTGATCACCGTGCTGCGCATGAAGTAGGACGGCCGAGGCGGCTGAACAAATTCCTTTATAATAGAAGAAAAGCGATTCTCGCATCAATGATAAACGGCGAGAATCGCTATTTTTGTGCGTCATGGCTGGGGTCAGATGCGTACCAGTCAAATGTAGCCCAATTCAATATGAGATGTGCGGTGCGAGGTGGGAGCAAAACTGTCTGAAGGCGACCGGCTAGTGGCTTGGCGCCGGTCGGGTGGTGCAGACGAAAATTGGGCTCAGCCCTGAAATTATCGTTAGCGGCTGGCCGCTTACGGATAAGGCCGAGCTTGAAGACAGACGCGGCGCCTTTCCGCGGGTGGCTTCAAGTCGTGCCCAGGGCGTTCCAGCCCGATTTTCGCCAAACCATCCGTACCCGCGCCCCGCCACTCGCCGTCGCCGGCCCCAACCGCACAAAAAGTGGCGCCGTTTCCGGAGTACCCGCCGCACAAAAAAGTGGCGCCGTTTCCGGCGCCACACACGTATTTGCGACTTATTCTTCAGTTTGCTTTGGCAAAACGATCGGCACGGCCCAGTGATTGATTGGGCCGAACTTATGCCCAACGGCGATCTCGTTTTGAATCGCGGTGTCGACAAAATGCTTGGCGATGCGAATCGCGTCTTCCACTGCGGTGCCCTTGCCAAGTTCCGCGGTGATGACGGCGCTGAGCGTGTCGCCGGTACCGTTTTTGCGTTCGGTGGCAAAATACGGCCCGGTCAGCCAGAAGTGTTTGCCGTTTTCCAGCAAAATATAATCGCGCACTTCCGTCTGGTCATCGCTGTCATGGCGACCCTTGAGCACGACGCTTTTTGCGCCCATGGCCTGGATCTCCGCTGCGGCCTCTGCAATGTCGGCGTCGGAGTGGAGCTCGCGGCCGACCAGATGCTGGGTCTCATAGAAATTCGGGGTGATGACAGTGGTGAGCGGCAGGAGCACATTTTTCAACGTTGAAAGGGCTTCTTCTTCCATCAGGGTGTTGCCGTGCTTGGTGGAGATCACGGGATCGAGCACCAAGGCACCGAAATCGTACTTCGTGAGGTTCGCGGCCACGGCCTTCATGGTGGCGGCATCGGCCAGCATGCCGGTCTTGGCGGCGCGAATGTGGAGGTCATCGGCGAGCACATCGAATTGCTTATTGATGAAATCGACCGGCATCACCACGCTGTCGAAAATGCCATAGGAGTTGCCAGCCACGGCGGCGGTCAGGATCAAGGTGCCATACGTGCCGCGCATGAAAAAGCTGTGCAGGTCGGCTTGCGCGCCTGCGCTGCCGTCGCTATCGACGCCGGCGATGGTGAGAACTTGTGGAAATTCATTAGCCATAAAACGGATGCCTCCTAAAATGGGATGCGCCTATTATAAGGGCATCCCAAGATTTTTGCACGAAAAGTTCGTGAGGCTTTAATTAAAGGCACGGCGCTGCGGTAAAACGACGCGCAGCCATTCGCCGAAGAACGGATATTGATGCGTGAGCTCCAAGATCTGCACGTCACGTTGCGGGTAGCTCAGGCGAATTTTGCCATGAGCCGCATCAACGTGAACGGCCAGGGTCTGGTGATTTGGCAGCGCCAATTCGTAGCTCCCGGCCGCCTTGCCTTGCCGCATGAGGATGGCGTTGTTGCTGGCGATGACGAACAGCTCATCCAGCGCCGGCACATTTTCATCCGAGCGGGTCGCGGCTTCAAGGGTCAGGGTATGGCCGACCAGCTCGTCTGGAATCGTCGTCGAGGCCCAGGTCAAAATCGTGCCGTCCTGGCTGTCCGTGCCGAGGTCCATCCAATCATGGCCCTGGTCATCCACCACATGGTAGGAGGCGAGGGCGGCGGCGCCGAGATCCAGCGTGAGCTCGATGTCGCCGGCTTGGGTGACGGCTTGCTGCTTGGCGACCGTCTTGGTGTCGTCTTCGCGGGTGGCAAAGGCCAGGCCATCGACCGGCTGGAGCACGGTCTCGTCGACCGTCTTGAAACTGTAATCCGCGGTGTAGAGCGCCTTGGTGATCAGACTCAAGGCGGTCAGTTCGTCGGGTTCAAATGGCTGGCGCTCCGGATCCGTCGCGGTGATCTGAATCAGGGTCGGCAAGTTGACGGCCACCAACCGCGCGTCGTCGGTCAGCGCATCCTGCAGCGTCATCAGCAACGTATTTTTCCCATCGCCGGCCAGGTAGAAGTTCACCGCGCCATGTTCCGGCTGCGGGGCGATCGGATCGAGCCACAGGCGCTTGGCAAAATCGGTGTCGAGGCCATCCAGGTCGGTGAGGGCCTGTGCCAACTTGTCCGCCAGCAGGCTTGTGTAGCTCAAAGTCGCGTTGAGCAGCGCTGGTTCGTTCGCGCCCCAGAGTGGGTCGTTTCGCATCGCGTCCAGCTGCTTGCGATAGCGGGCGGCGATCTTCGTGCGCGCCTCCTTGGCTGTCAGATGAACTGGAATGATCTCTTGTAATAAGTTGTCTTGATAATTAAGCATTGGCCTGTTCCTCCTTCAGTTCAAGTGCGCGCATGAAGTCGTCGCGCAGGCTGGTCAGGATGTTTTCGAACTGGGCCACGGAGCTATAGGTATTCATCACGGCTTGGTATTCATAACGGGTGATCGCAGCGGCGACCTGAATCTGACGCTTTTTGGCATCAAATTCACTGTCAGCTTCCGCCTTGGCCGCATCAAAGCGACTGCGCAGCTTGCTTTGATCAGGCGCGCTGGCCCGCCGCGGGGTCGGGGCCGGCTTGTCATCGTCATCCGGATCGATGAAATTCTTGATCAAGCCGCGGAATGAGCTGGTCGGATTTTGCCGGGTCGGTTGGGCCGGGGCCTCCGCCTCAAGACTTTCCAGCTGGTTGGACAAGGTGTTCACCTCGGCATACACGTGCTTGCGCATCGCTTCCAGCTGCAGATCCAGATAATGATCCGGATCCTCGGAAAATGCTTCGAGCTGCGGCAAGATCGTGCGCTGACTTTCTGTGACCTGGTCGATGGACCGGGTGAACACATTCAGCCGGCCAAACTCGCGCCGGTGGAACCAGTCCCCGAAAAAGACTTGCCCATTATCGGCCACTTCGAAAAATGGAATGTGGCCGCGCAAAAACTTGATCAGGTCCGCCTGCAGAAAATCATGCAGTTCGTTTTCGCCGGTTTTGTCATACGCCAAAATGTAGCCCGGGGTCTCGGCCAGCTCGAGCCGCAAATTTTCGGCGGTTGTATCGATGCCCTTGTATAAGCGATAAGTGGACCGTTTATCCCACGCATCACTAAAGTCATTAAAGAACTGTTTTTGGTAGGTCAAACTTGATTGAATCGTCATGGCATTTCCTCTCACATTCTTCACTATTAGTTTTAGTGTACCGCAAGGCCGAGGGTTTAGAAACGCCTCGTGCCAGGATTTTAGAAGATTCCTTCTATAATTATGCGTATTGGCAACCGCTTTCGTGAGCAGGCGATGAAAAACGCGCCGAAGTCGATGAGAAATTGCCCATCTCACCGGACAACTACGAGGCCCTTCGGTACAATGAACACGTCACATTTTTTTCGAGGAGGTCCGCGTGGTGCGCAGGCAAACACTTCATCTCAACTGGCTGTTTCTGGGGTCGCTGATCACCAATACCGGCATCAGTTTCATCTGGCCATTAACGACGATCTACATGCATGAATACCTGCACGAAAGCCTGACCGTTTCGGCGGCGGTGCTGTTTTGCAATTCATTGGCGATGATGATCGGCAATTATGTCGGTGGCCGCTTATTCGACCGGTGGAAGCCGTACCCGACGATCTTGATGGGCATCGGGCTTGCGGCGCTCACATCCGGTTGCCTGATCGTGTGGCATGGTTGGCCCGCGTATCCGCTGTTTCTGGTGGCGATGGGCTTTGGCAATGGCATCGTCATCACGTCGGTCAACTCTTACGCGACCCTTGCGACCAGCCGGCGTCCGAGCTTTGTCTTCAACGTGCTCTACTTCACCTCGAACTTAGGCCTGGTGATCGGGACCCTGATCGTCGGCTTCGTCTTGCCCCATGGCATCTCATACATCTTCGCCTTGGCCTGCCTGCTGTTCAGCCTGTTCTTCGTGGTCGCCCTTCTGCACTTCAATGTAGAAAAACCGGCCCGGGTCAAGGCAGCAGCCGCGGCTGGGGCCCCGGAAGTTGCACCGTATCGGCTGAATGTGGCGTTATTACTGACGGTCCTGTTCATCACCTGGATCGCCTATGAGCAGTGGCAAAGCAACATCTCGGCGTTCATGCTGACACCGCAGATCGGGTTGACCGTACGCGACTACAGTTTCCTGTGGACCGTTAATGCGAGCCTGATCGTTTTGGGCCAGCCGATCTTGACGGCCTTTGACGATTGGCTGCTACGCCACATTCGCTTGCGCCTGACCGCGGGCTTCACGCTGTTTGCCAGTTCGTTCCTGGTGCTGATCGTCGCCACTCATTATTGGCAATTTATTTTGGCGATCAGTATCCTGACGATCGGCGAGATCTTGGCGCTACCCGCAGTGTCGACTTATGTGGATCTGTATTCCCCACGTAACCAAAAAGGTCGTTACCAGGGCTTCGTGCAGATGTTTGCGTCGGCCGGACGCGCAGTGGGGCCGCTGATCGGCGCACTTTTGATCGAGGCCCTGAGCTATCACGTTCTGTTCTTCATGCTCTTTGTGGCACTGCTCACAGCGGTCTTGATCTTCACCTTGCGCGCGGCCGCGGTTCATCTTCCGACAAAATAGCTTATGTAATTCATAAATAAAATGCTATATGTTCACAAAATCTTCATATCTTATGGGTATCATTAGAATCGAAATGAGCCCCCCCAACTCATTTCACCCCCATATCCAACTCTTTCATTTTACTCCTCCAGTACGACCAGATATCCGACCACCCACCGGATATCACCCGACGTCAGAAGCCGCCAGAGACAAATGGCGGCTTTTTTGGTGGCCTTGAAACTGCGGTGCGGGCGGAGGGCGGGGGCAATTTGGGATGACCTCTCGTGACGGTATCACGGCAGGGGAACGGGCAGCGCCTCGTTCCGCCCGCCTTTTTGCCGATTATGCAAATAGTCCTTTACAGCGCCGCGGTTTCTCGATACAATGTTACTTGTGTTTTGGGTCCGTAGCTCAGTTGGGAGAGCGCTGCCTTCGCATGGCAGAGGTCGTGAGTTCGAATCTCATCGGATCCATTTTCATCAACAATCAACCTTTCGGGTCCTTAGCTCAGTTGGGAGAGCGCCTGCATGGCATGCAGGAGGTCGACGGTTCAAGTCCGTTAGGATCCAGATCGTGGCATCGCGCTGGCGGTGCTTTTTTTATTTTTCGGAAAATTCGTGGGTGTAAGCGTGTGCCTTCTTGACACGCAATGCCTGTTTCATTAGGCTTTACCATAGCTTGGACTGGATGCTTAAGGAGGCAAAAAACATGTGTGGCATTATCACATTTAACGACCCGACCGTGCTGGACAAAAAAGGGACGATCAATGCGATGATGGAAATGATCCGTCATCGCGGCCCAAATGTGCAGGGCGGCGGGGAATATATCAATTCAGAGCTCGCGATGGGCTTTTGCCGCCTGAGTATCATCGATCTAAAAGGCGGGGCACAACCGCTTTATAATGAAGACAATTCTGTGGTGATCACGTTCAATGGTGAGATCTACAACTATCAAAGTCTGCGTGAAGAGTTGCTCGCAAAGGGGCACGTGTTCCGCACGAAGGCCGACACAGAAGTTTTGCTGCATGGGTATGAGGAATGGGGCATGGCCGGCACGCTCAGCCGCGTGCGCGGGATGTTCGCCTACCTGTTGTGGGACGAAAACAAGAAGACGTTGTTTGGCGCCCGCGACTTTTTCGGCATCAAGCCACTTTACTATTATCATGAGGGCCAGACCTTCATCGTTGGCTCCGAGATCAAGGCGTTTTTGAAGCATCCGAATTTCAAGAAGGAACTCAATACGGAAGCGGTCAAGCCGTATCTGATGAACCAGTACAACGATATGAACGAGACCTTCTTCAAGGGTGTGTACAAGTTTCCGGCTGGTCACTGGTTTGAGTTCCACGACAACGAGATGCAGGTCCACGAATATTGGGATGCCAAGTACGACATTGATCAAAGGCGCGATGAAGACGCGACGGTTGAGGCGATCGATAAAACGGTCGTCGATTCGGTCCATCTGCACAACATTGCCGATGTGCCAGTGGGCAGTTTTCTGTCTGAAGGGGTGGATTCCTCTTACGTGACCTCGGTGCTCAAGCCAAAAGAAGTCTTCAGTGTCAATTTCGACAATGGGCCGTTCAACGAGGCGAGTGTGGCCAAGGAGCTGGCCGATGACAACGGGCTGAACTTCAACGAGATCACGGTCACCGGCGATGACGCCTTCCGCGACTTCGCCGAGATGCAATATCACATGGACGAACCGGATGGCAATCCGTCGGTCATTCCGTTGTGGTATCTGTGCCAACTCGCCCGGCGCAAGGTCACGGTGGTGCTGTCCGGGGAAGGCGCCGACGAGCTGTTCGCCGGCTACGTCAACTACGGCATGCATACGAAAAAAATGGTGGTGAAGGTCTTCGCGAGCGGCTTGCGCAAACTGCCGCGGGGAATTCGCCATTCGCTGGGGCGCGGAATCAAAAAACTGCCGGCGTTTCCTGGGAAGGTCCATCTGTACACCTGGACGGCTGCCCCATCTGAGTATTATGTCGGCGAGTCTGTGATCTATGATCCGGACCAGCCAACGATTTTCACCTCAGATCAGGCCAATGGCATTCTGCAGGCTAAGTACCAAAATGACCACACCGTGCATCAGATGTACCAGGCCGATTTTGCCAAGGTCCAGGATGCGGAGCCGGTCAAGCAGATGCAATACATTGATCTGCATCACTTCATGCTCAACGATATTTTGCAGAAGGCCGACAAGATCTCGATGGCGCACTCGCTGGAGCTGCGCGTGCCGTTCCTCGACCGCGATGTCGCCGAGCTGGCTAACAGTATTCCAAGCAAGATGCTGCTGAACACGAAGGACACCAAGTATGCCTTCCGCAAAGCCGCGGGCAAGCATCTGCCAGCCGACTGGGCCAACCGTCCGAAGCTCGGCTTCCCGGTGCCGGTGAAGACGTGGCTGCGCGAGGCCGACTACTGCGACCAAGTCCGCGCGCTGTTTGAGGAAGACTGGGTCGCCGACTTGTTCGATCAGAAGCAGTTGGTCCAGCTTTTGCAGGACAATTTTGATGAAAAGGTCGATGCGCGCCGCCAGATCTGGACTGTGTACACCTTCCTGACCTGGTACAAGCTCTACTTCATTGACTGGGCCAACACGCTCGCAAAATATGAGCATGTTCAACCGGATGTGAAGGCGCTGATGGATAGCGGCAAGCTGATCTGACAAACCGAATACCTGAATGAAAAAGCCACGTGCTGATGTGCGCCCGCTTCGATCTTGAGGATCGAAGCGGGCGGGATGTCGGCGCGTGGCTTTTTTGGTTGTACTGTGGTGGCAAAGGACTCATGGTCAGGAAAAAATCATTTGAGTATAATCGCAGCGAACTGCCGACGGTCAAAATATTGGAAAATAAATTTACGAAATGAAGGATTTCCTTGGCGCTTCCACCCGCAAACGATACCTCATGTGATCAGTGGGAGAGACCTAGTTATCATTGAAATAAGGCTTCTTCAAGGAATCCTCGTGATTTGTGAGCGATAGCACTGATACAATGGCTGATTTGCACATTTTTAAGGGCGTCAAGAATGCAAAAGTGGGAGCGGGGGATTACATGCTATTCGCTTAGATCTTGATCTGGTTCAACCTCATTTGCCAAGGATAGCTGGGATCAACAGCTCGTGAAAACGCAAAAAGCGACTAGTAACTCTCTCACATATGGTATTTATTTCGCGCCGGCCATTGTCTTTGTCTGAGCAGTTCCACGTTCAGTATCGCCCGGCCTGAGTATGGCGACCCACCTCCTGGCAATAACTGACATCATTGGTCGATCGCCGTGCGGTCAGGGGCTGGACGATGGCGATTTCTGATTTCATCTTTTGTAAAATCCGCTTGTGGAATCTGGCGCGACTGGACAGAAGTGTATGAAATTAACGCGACGCAACGACTTGATATTGGGACGCGTGGTGTTATGGAAAGGCCGCTGGACCGGCGCTGAGAGAAGGTGTGATATGGCGTTAACAAAAAGTAAGCACGCGGCTGCTAGTTTACCTAGCCACTCTCATTAATGCCTTTTGTTAACCACACAATCTATTTCGTTCCACCCCACAATATTTCTTTTATTTTGTACATAATATATAATGTGTACAATCTTGAGACAAAGTCGACAGCGGGCGTGAACCTTCTGTCGAGTCGGCAACACAGGGTTTCCGGGATAAGCCGGTGAAAGGGTGGTTCACGATGAACTTTTTCGTCAATGCGTCAATGCAGGCACAGAAATCAGGCATCGAGCATGCGCAATTGAAGCGATTTGAGCTGTTCAATGCAAATGGGGAAGCGTCACGCATCGTGATTCGCGACTGGGACCCTAACCTGCATCTCAACACCCGCGCGGCCGGCATCCCGGATCGCCAGCTCATTAGCATGTTTGATTATTTTCAGGATGCAGAGCAGGTAGAGGATCATCCGATACGGCTCGATGACCTAGATCTGGGTGTGCTGAACACCCACACACAACCCGAGCCCGAAAACAGCCGCACGCTGATCGTCGCGGCGACTGGTCAGCTGGTCGCACGTGTGAATTTGTTGCCGGACATGCAGACGGTGCGCTCGACTGAATTGTTCGATGGCTACAACAATCTTTATCTCGTTGAACATTATGACAGCCGTGGGTTTGTCAGCCTCCAGCAGTGGTACACACCGGACAATAAGATCGGTACCGAGATCTGGTTGACGCCGGCGGGTAAGCCTGTGCTTGAGAGCTTTAATCGAGATGACGTCCGGGGCAACCGCCAGAAATCCGGTTGGCGCCTGACGGACCGTGATCGCACAATCTGGGAATTTGACACGATCGAAGAGCTGACTAAGCACTTTCTTGATGACCTGAACCGCGATTTTTGGTCACTGGAAAAACCGAATGTGTTTGTCCTCGACCGTTCGCACCTGGCCGAATGGGGCTTGCTGTATCTTGATCAGCCGGCCTACACCGTGATGCACATGCATAACGCACAGACAGGCAATGCGCAGGATCCGTTTGACCACGTGCTGAATAACAATTACGAATTCGCGTTGAACGCACTGGACCGCTATGATGCCGTCGTTTCCGCCACGCATAAGCAGACCCGGGACATTGTGCGCCGATTCAAACCGCGAGCCAAGCCATTCACCATTCCGGTCGGCGTGGTGCCGAATCGTCTCCTGAACGCCGAGCGCACTCCAGTCGCACAGCGCCAGTTCGGGAAGATCGTCGCGTTTGCCCGCATTGCCCATGAAAAACATCTGGATGATCTGGTCCGCGCAGTCGCGATCGTCCACAAGGGATTTCCACAAGTCACGCTGGATCTATACGGTTATCCAGATCCGTCCGATAACTATGCGGCTCGCCGGGCCATCGAAGAGGTGGTCAAGGCGGCGCACCTCGAAGATGTTGTCACGCTGAAGGGTTATACGAATGACATCGACCAGGTCGAAAATAGCGCCATGATGTTTGGCGTTACCTCCCGGATGGAAGGATTCAACTTGGCCGTCATGGAAGCCATCGCGCACGGGTTGATTGCCTTTTCCTACGATGTCAATTACGGGCCGAACGAAATTGTTGAGGATGGCGTTAACGGGAATGTCGTGCCGTTCAACGATTACGAGGCAATGGCGGCCGCGATGC
Source organism: Lacticaseibacillus mingshuiensis (assembly GCF_016861785.1). Lineage (GTDB taxonomy): Bacteria > Bacillota > Bacilli > Lactobacillales > Lactobacillaceae > Lacticaseibacillus > Lacticaseibacillus mingshuiensis. The sequence continues at coordinate 7,583 of NZ_BOLS01000020.1, read as the reverse complement.
TCAAGGTCCTGCGTGATCCCGCGCTTGCCCAGCAATATTCGACGGGCGCTTATGATTCCGCGGCACGTTATTCCGAGCAAAATGTGTGGACCGCTTGGCAGAAATTATTGCAGGATGCCGACGCGCAGTGGCCGGTGAAACTGGCCGCCAACCGCTACCTGACCCAACCAGATGAGGAGGGCGTACGATGAACTATTTTGTCAGTGAAAACATTTTTACTTTTAATTCCGGCACCGAGCACGCTCAGGCCCGTCGCGTGAAATTGTTTGCGGCGCTTTCCGGCGAGGCGCAGGGCGTCTATGTGACTCGCAACTACAACCGCTTTTTGGCCCGCGATCGCGAGGCGGTGGGGCTGACTGCTCAGCAGAGCCTAAATATGTATGATTTTTTCCAAAACACGCAGGATGTGCCGCGGGTCGAGGCGCCGCTTCGCGAGCTGAAAGAGCTGCCGCTGGATCACTATAAAATCGATGCAGAAGGACCAAATTCGTCTACATTGAGCCATGCTGGCCGCGAGATCGCGAACATCGCCGTGATGCCGGCAACGGTGGGGCTGGTCAATACGATCACCTACCAGGATCGCTTCGGCTCACTCGTCGCGCGCGATAACTATGACTGGCGCGGATTCAAGTCTTCGGTCGACTATTTTCACCCGACTGGCGATCTGGCGCGCACTGTGTACCTGAACCTCGAAGGCCAGCCGGTGCTTGAAACAGTCCACATGAATATCGATGGGCAACTTCGGCCAACCATGTGGAAGTTGCTCAATTATAAAGGAAAGAATTATCGCTTCAATTATGAAGACCAGCTCTTCCTGTTTTTCCTCAATGAAGTGCTTGCGGCGGCGCCAGGGTCTCGGCTGATCTCCGACCGCCGCACGCTGGATGCCGCAGTCGGGCAGGCGCAGGGGGCAAGTGAGAAATGGGCCTACCTGCATGATGTCCACGAGGCGCATGGTGAGCTGCTTCCGGCCTATGCGGAAGTGTTGCGCGATCACCCGGAGAACTTCACCGGGGTGTTCGTGGCGACTGCGGCTCAGCAAGCGGACCTCGCGAAAAAGCATCCGGCAGTGCATGCGGTGATCGCACCGGATACGTTTGTGGAGGCAGACGCTGAGGTGGCTGGGACGACTGCCCACATTCCTGGCCGCATCGTCATGATCGGGCGGCTGGCACCGGAAAAGCGGCCAGACCAAGCGCTACGAATTTTCGCCACGGTCAAGAAACGGGTGCCAACTGCGACGCTGGAGCTGCGCGGTTACGCAAGTTCTGAGGAATACATGCAAACGTTGAAGGCCATCGTCGAAAAAGAAGGCCTTGGCGACAGCGTGATCTTCAGCCCATATGCGACGGGGGAAGAACTGGCAAGGTCTTACGCGCAGGCACAGGTCATCCTCAGCACCTCCGAACACGAGGGGCTGGGGATGCACCTGGTCGATGCGTTGGGGTACGGCCTACCAATCGTCGAGTATGGCGTGACATACGGCGGCCCCGAAGTCGTCAAGCAGGGTGAAAATGGGTGGCTGGTCCCGGACGGCAATCGGAAGCAGATGACAGACAAACTAGTCGGATTACTGACGGATTCCGCTGAGTGGCAAAAGATGCACGACGCTGCCCTGAACCAAGCGGCCCACTTTACTCGTGAAGCCGCGGCGCGTGGGTGGCAAGAGGCGCTCCGGGCGGCTGTTGCGGTTCAATAGGAATTGTTTTCGGACAGGAAAGGGGGTGATGCTTCCCGGACCGCCGGGGACTTTTCATTGAGTAAAACTAATGAGGTGATATTTTTATGATGAAATTGATCAATGCAAAACGGAAGCAAGGTGCCAAGAACACGCGCTTCCGGATGTATAAATCAGGTAAGAACTGGATCTTTGCATCTGCGTTCGTGATCGCGCTTGGGCTCGGCCTCGGCGCCACGTCCGCGCAAGCGCAAAATGTTTTCGCCGATGATTCTGTCGCCGTCGTGGCTTCTGCCCAGGCAGCGAGTGATCCAACGACCCAGCCGGCCGCGGTGACCGCAGCAACGTCTAGCGCCAGCACCGCAGCAAGCTCTGCGACTCTGGCCGCCAGTTACGCGACTGTGGCCAATTCGTCGGCTGCGACCAGTGTGGCGGCGGTGGCATCAAACGCGGCCAGCCAAGCCGCGACCCAAGTGACCCTGGCAAAGCAGTACTCGAGCTTGGCCGACCTTTACACGACGCAAAATAATACGGCGTCTGCCGCGGCAGCGTCCGCTAGCGCCCAGGCCGCCGCAACGGCCGCCTCAAGCGCCGCAGTTGTGGCATCAAATGCGGCGAATACAACGGCATCTTATGTTGCCACGGCGAATGTAAAATTGGCAGGGAGCGCTGCATCCTCTGCAGCGGCCCAGGCAATCGCCGCGCGTAATAGCGCGACGGCCGCCGCCACAGCAGCAGCAAATGCGTACACAGCGACTCAGTATGACAGCGGTAGTGCTGTCACGGGCCTGTACGTGACTGCGTCGACTGCCGCTGTGGCAGCCAATTCCGCCGCGAGTGCTGCTGAGAGCAGTGCCGCTGTCGCTTCATCTGCATATTTATCCGCCAACAGTGCTGCCACTGCTGGTGATTTCACGACCGCAAATAGCGCCGCCGCAACTGCCACGACCATCGCCGGTGGGGCGGGGAGCAGTGCGCTTTTGGCTTCTTCGGCGGCATCGACGGCTTCTTCTGCTGCCAGTGCCGGCAGTTCTGTTGCAATCTCCAACGCGCAGTCTTCAGCCAAGAGCAGTGCCTCTTTGGCAACGAGCGCGTGGAATTCTGCAAATTCGGCTGCAACCGGTTCTGTTGCGGCGAACCCAACTTCTCAGGCAAAACCATTTGCTTCGACTGCCTTATCATACGCAACGCAGGTTTCCACTGCTGCTTCACTGGCGTCCAGTGCCGCAAACACGGCGTTAAAGAGTACGGCTGATGCGACTAGTACCTCCTCGGCTGTCTATACAACACCGCTCCAGCAAGCCAAGTCATTGGCAATTGTGGCGAGTTCTGCCGCACAGGTTGCTGCTTCTTATGCCGCTTTGACGAGTAGCTCTGTGAGCATGGCGATTGCGTACAGTCCTTCTCTGTCGAATACCCAAACTGGGACGAGTTCAGGGGCGGTAGTCCTAACCGCTAGCGCAAATGCTATTTCGCTTGGAAGCAGTGTCTCATTGAGTGCGACATATCCCAGTGACATAAAGCCGCAGTTCGCTTGGTATCTTTCAACTGATGGCAAAACATGGGTTAACCTGAATACTAACGCTTCGAGTTACACCCTCGCACCGACTGTCTCGGGGACGTATTATTTACAGATGACGTATACAAATAGCGGTGTTCTGGGCTTCGGTAGTTATACTTCAGCATCGAATACAATCACTATTGTTGTAACAAATCCGCAGGGCTCATACACGACACAAGCCAGCGCCGCATTCAGTGGCGCCTCAAGTGCAGCGGCTATTGCTTCAACCGCTTCATCTGCGGCATCCAGTGCGATCAGTGCTATGAATGCCAATGCTGATCTGACCGGCACGACTGCTTCTTACAACGCGAGTCTGGCAAATTCGGCGCAAGTCGTTGCTACAAGCGCTGCGTCCACCGCTAGTTCCGCAGCTGCTGCAGCGTCAGCGGCCAGCATTAATGCCTCGAGTGCGCAGGCCGCCGGAAACTACTCAGCAGCCTCTAGCTATGCATCAACAGCCATTGCTCAGAATTCGACCGCAAGCTCAGCTGCAGTTGTTGCCTCTAGTGCTGGTGCTGCAGTCGTGTCATACGCTCAGACCGCAATTCTTGAAGCAGCGAAAGCAACAGACGCGACAAATAATGCCTATCTGAGCTCAAGCTATGCGTCTGTTGCCGCTGTAAATGCATCACAAGCTGCCTCGTATGCTTCATCAGCTGCTGCGAATGCTGCAGCGGTCAGCAATGCGTTTGTTCAGATGAGTAGTGCCTTTACGAGTGGTGCGGTTGCGGCAAGTTCTGCCGTTAGCGCTGCCGCCAGCACCGCCAGCGCAGCGGCAATAGCCGCGAGCACGGCAGCTAGTTTGGCAGCATCGACCACCGATTATCAATCCGCAGCGGTAGATGCCCAGACGGCGGCCACCAACATCTCTCTAGCTTCAAGTGCCGCGGTTGCCGCATCGATTGCTGCAAGCACAGCCTTTGCACAGATTGCTAACGCCCAAAGCAGTGCATTTGCAAGTCAGGCATCGAGTGCAGTTGCCACCACCAGTGCTTCAAATTCGATGGCAAGTTCTGCTGCCTCGATGGCGAACAGTGCGGCAGGTAATGCAGGTCTCTTTGGGTGGAACAATACAAGTGCTGGTGCTAGTTATGTGACGCAAGCAAATAACTATGCGACACAGACAAGTTACTTTGTGACGCAGGCTAAGTCAGCTGCCGCAGTAGAATCTGCTGCGGGCTCTTCAGCGACTTCAGCGGCCGCTGCGCAAGATTACATTGCTGCTTCGTCATATGCGTCTGCGGCGAGCTCTGCAGCCGCAGTTGTGATGAGCAATGCGTCTTCTGCGAGTTCGGCAGCTAAGGCAGGCTCAACGGCGGCCTCCAATGCCTTTGGCTTTTCTATAAACACCACTGAACAGGATGACCGTCCGTCAGACCCTTCATCTAGCTTACTGGGAATCTATTTCAATACCGGTAATGTAATCAATCCAATGAATGCGACCACGGTTGTTGGTACCAAAGTTACGATGACGGCAGAGCTGATGACGGCCGGCGGGAGCGTCACAAACGTTACTCCTGGGTGGGTTGTTTATTCCGCTCAGACTGGCGGGTGGATAGACGCAAACTCGGCTGCGGCGAAGGGGTATATTTCCAACCTAACTATTACTTCATCGGCTGTTGCCGGCCTGTTGGGGACTAGCAAAGGAAATTACACGACGATCTCTTTCACTAGCAACACGGCTGGAGCTGTTATGGTGCAGGCCAATTATTATACTGGTCTTGCGGCTTTGGCCGGCATTCCATCTGGCCGTTCAGGCATCGCCACTGCCAGTTTCTATGACACGGCAGTCGCCGCCACCGGACTATCGCTCTCAGGCCCGACATATGTCTACACGGGTAATACGATCACATTGACCGCGACGCCAAATCCCGCCAATGCCACCGGCGCAATTACTTGGGCGTCGGATAAGTCATCAGTGGCCAGCGTGGACAGCACGGGTATGGTAACCGGCTTAACGAGTGGTACTGCGACAATCACCGCAACGATCACGAATGCGGACGGCAGCAAAGTTACTGCCTCACAGGTTATTACGGTCGGCAATGGGCTAGATGATCAGACGGTTGTCCAAGGTTCAACTGCAACGTTCACGCCAGAAGGGCTGGATAATCTTCTTTCTGGATTGGGAACTACAACGCCTTCGTACCAGTGGTATACGACTTCTTCTGCGACCGCCCCAGCTGCCAATGCTACCAAGGTTGCGGGAGCGACATCCTCAACTCTGACAATCTCTAACGCACCTGGCACAAATCAGGGCTATTACTTCCTTACAGTAACGGTTGGTACGCAGACTACGACAATCGGCCCTGCCTATTTAACTGTAGTGGTCACTTCTGCAATTACCGCCAGTTCAGCTGCTTCAGTTGCCTCGGCTGCCGCAAGTGCCGCTGATCAGTTCAGCAGCATTGCGACTTCCACAGCAAGTGCAGCCAGCAGTTATGCCAATATGGGCAGCGCTGCAAGCTCGGCAGTCGGCGTTGTCAATTCTGCTGCGGCGACAGCAGCGAACGCTGACTCGACTTCTTCTAGTGCAGCGGCCGTTGCATCAACGGCTGCATCTCAGGCTTCTTCTGCAGTCGCGGCTGGAAATTATACTTCGGCTGCCTCTTATGCTTCGACAGCCTCCAGCGCGGCTGTCGTGGCCGTTTCTGTACAATCTGTCGCGCAATCCGCGGCCTCAGTTGCGCAAAGCGCAGCGGTACAGGCTTCGGATGCAGCGGCGGATTATTTGACGAGCTCTGCCGCAGCCAGCTCCGCTTCGGCTGCTTCTCAGGCTGCCGATACAGCTGCCAGTGCGGCCTCTAAGGCGTCGAGTGCCGCTAACACCGCTTCAAACGCGGCATCGACAGACTCAAATAATCCAATTGTTAGCTCCGCCTCGTCGGTCGCCGACTCTGCCAACGCAATCGCCTCGAGTGCGGCTTCTGTTGCATCAAGTGCAGCATCCGTCGCATCGACAGCCGCAACAGAAGGGGATGCAAGTGCGGCCAGTTCCGCAGCAGTTGTCGCGATTTCCGCAGCAAGCACCGCCACATCAGCTGCTTCGACAGCTACCTCAGCCGCCTCAGTAGCGACATCAGCGGCGAAAAAGGATGCAGATCAGGCGGCAGCAGACAGCTATGCTTCGGTAGCGAGCTCCGCGGCCTCCGTCGCCAGTGATGCCAATTTAACCGCCTCTAGCGCAAACACGGTCGCATCGAGCGCCGCCGTTGCTGATCCGGATAGCCCAGTCGTATCCACTGCGGTTTCAGTTGCGAGTTCTGCGGCGTCCGTCGCTTCCAGTGCCGAATCACTGGCATCAAGTGCTGCATCAGCAGCCTTAAGCGCAGCAACCGTAGGCGATAGCGACGCTGCTAGTGTAGCGGCATCAATCGCAGTTTCAGCGGCGAGCGTCGCGAGTTCTGCGGCTGATGAAGCAAACTCAGCAGCCTCATCAGCCTCTTCCGCAGCTAAAAAAGATGCAGATCAATCTGCAGCGGACAGCTTCGCGGCAGTTGCGAGTTCTGCGGCTTCTTCAGCAAGCGACGCTAATTTGACTGCATCGAGTGCAGATACCGTTGCCTCTAGCGCGGTCGCTGCATATCCAGACAATGAGGCAGTCTCAAGCGCCGCCTCTGTTGCAAATTCCGCTACTTCAGTAGCTTCAAGTGCCGCATCTGTTGCTATGAGCGCCGCCTCGGAAGCTTCAAGCGCAGCCACCGAAGGAGATTGGGAGACCGCAAGTTCGGCTGCCTCTGTCGCAATCTCCGCAGCGGATGTCGCAAGCTCAGCGGCCTCTGATGCTTCAAGCGCCGCAGATAGTCTGGCTTCCTCGGCAGCCTCCAGCGCCGCCAGTTCCGCAGCTGACAGTTATGCTTCCGAAGCAAGTTCTTCCGCCTCTGAAGCGAGTGAGTCCAACTCGACTGCGTCGAGTGCCGAAAGTGTGGCCTCGAGTGCAGCATCCGAGTATCCGGATGATCCAACTGTCTCGAGTGCGGCTTCTACAGCAAGCTCCGCAGCGTCTGATGCCTCAACAGCCGAATCAATTGCCTCCAGTGCTGCTTCGGTAGCCTCGAGTGCAGCAAGTGAAGGTGATGAAGAGACTGCAAGTTCCGCGGCTTCTGTCGCAAGCTCAGCCGCCAGTGAGGCGAGCTCCGCAGCGGATGTCGCAAGCTCAGCGGCCTCTGATGCTTCAAGCGCCGCAGATAGTCTGGCTTCCTCAGCAGCCTCCAGCGCCGCAAGCTCCGCAGCTGACAGTTATGCTTCCGAAGCAAGTTCTTCCGCCTCTGAAGCGAGTGAGTCCAACTCGACTGCGTCGAGTGCCGAAAGTGTGGCCTCGAGTGCAGCATCCGAGTATCCGGATGA
>NZ_BOLS01000019.1 GCF_016861785.1 Lacticaseibacillus mingshuiensis | reverse complement strand
AATACTGGAATGAAGCCATTTAGAAACAGACAAAATTTTATATTATTTCATCTGTCAACTTGACAGGGCCGACCGCATTCGAGGTTGGCTTTTTTGTTTGCAAATTTTCAATGCAGATGATCCGGGCGAAGGCACATCGAACAGAGATTGATGTAGGCAACGAAACGGGCGTTACCGAATGCCTTTGTGTTGTGGCTAAAGACTAGCATCAAAAGCACGCTCATTGGGAAAGAATCACGAGCGCCCATTGAGACACACGTTGCAGTTGTGGCGCAAAGAGTCCTGTTGTCTCCAAGACGGAAACATACCAAATAAAAAGTGCCCTGAATGCTGATAAATCAACATTCGGGGCACTCATGGGGAAATTTCTGCTGCCGGCTAAAGGACTCGAACCTTCGACCCTCGGTTTACGATACCGATGCTCTACCAACTGAGCTAAGCCGGCATTTCGTTGTCGCAACAACAAGAATGATTATACAGGAATCTCAAAATGCTGTAAAGGCCTTTTTGAGGGCGTTTTGCGCGTGTGGGTCAGGCTTTTTGGTTCCATGAGAAAAGCGCCGTTGCCGTGCGAGTGCGCGGGGCTTTTCAGTTGATTTCATTATTAGAAAAGCCCGGTAATACATGGCCGAGTGTCGACGTTGTGATACTATAAAAACGGAAGCCGCCACCTTTTCAGAAACACATCATGAATGCCACAACCTCTGTTGAGGGACGGTGTGCGTGCAAAGCGGTGTGGACCGCATGCGCGTTTTTCGTACGTAGCCGGTCAACCGGTTAAAGAAGCGCCAGTTGAAACGCATTTTTGGCGCAGCCTGCGTAATCTATCAAGCACAGTAGAAAAGCCCAAGGCCAACCTGGGCAGACAAACACGACGCCTGATGTAGGACGTCGTTTCTGGGGGAGAGATCATGGCAAAACGGGGTAAACGGCGGCAGAATTCCATACTTGGGCTGGCAGTTGTCATTATCATGGCACTGGTCGGCGGCGGGGCGCACCTTCTGAATTCGGGTGGGTCGCAAAATGCCGCACCGGCCGGGACAACTGCGACAGTCGGCCAAACGCAAACGCGAAGTGAGAAAGAGGAATACGCCTATCTCGCCAGGCTAGATTATCAAAATAATAGTGAGCCGGTGCTTGAGCTTGCGAAAAACAAAAGTGGCCTTGACGCTGCCACGTGGAATGGCCCCCGCATTGTCTATGGTGATCTGGATCAGTTGAACCGGACGACCACGAATATTGGCTATCTTAACCGCCAGACGCTGATCAAGTCGGCGGGGCGGCCTAGACAGGACTGGCAGCCAACAGGATGGCATAATCGGACCAGTTATGTCGATGGCAAACAGGTCAATCGCCAAAACCGCGGGCATCTGATCGCCTATACGCTATCGGGCAATTTGAACAACGACGGCCAATATGCGCAGGGAAACCTCGGCTCCAGCGATAATCCTAAAAATCTTGCCAGTCAGACCGAATACGCGAACCAGGTCCTGATGCAGCCATTTGAGCAGCAGGCGCGCGACGCGATCGCCAGTGGGGAGAAGCTGATCTATAAGGTCACGACGGTTTTTCGCGGCAGCGAGCTCATGCCGCGTGGGTACTGGCTACGTGCGTTGACCACAGATGGTGACCTGGATTTCAATGTGTATATTTTCAATGTGCAAAATGGTATCCGGTATGACTATGCAACGGGTCGAAGCGTGGTAGACAATAAGGTCGTTGTCAAAGAGGAAGAATAAGCCGGCAGTGGCTGTCAGTGTGATGGCTAGCTACGTGGTGACGGCTTGCACCAATAAAGAATCCAAGTCGTCGCAACACGCAATAAGGACGATTACGCGGCCACCCGCCCAGACGAGCCGGCTTGGTCAAAGCCCGTCTGCCTCATCTAGAAGGTTGCTCCCGTCACCATCCGGGAGCTTTTTTCATTTCCGTGGCCGCCAAAAAAGCGCGCCAGTTGCCTCGACTGGACGCGCGCATCGTCACTTTCGCGTTAGTTTTTGAACCGCAACTTTGGCAGATCGACATGCGGCACATCCTTGAGATGCTGCCAAAAGATCAAGTCGATACTGTGGTCGGGGTAGGTGTAATAGTCGACTTTCATTTCAGTCAGGTCTTTTTGCATCACCGCGAAATACAATGGGCGCGGGGCGTCCTCGAGTCCTGCGGTGATCACGAAGATGTATTTGACCATCTGTTCAAAAAGCGGCTGTGTGAGCCCGACTTCCTGAACGAAAGCCATGTCGACGTAACTGATCTCATCGGTGTCGCGGACGAGCCCGATGTGTGAAACGGGGAAGCCGCCATAATTCCCTTGACGATCGATGTACCACACCAAGTGTTTGACTTGGCGGATGTCAAAGGCGGGTTTATGAAACATGAGGTGCCAAAGCGCCAAAACGAGGTCATCTCCTTTGGTGTATAATCGACTTCATATGAGCGGAGGGATCAAATGCAACAAATAAAACGCGCCGCGCTGGTGCTGACCCTGATCTTAGGATTGGGCGCCTGTAGCGCAAACACGACTCAGCAGTCGGCAGACAGCAGTTCCAGTAGCAGTTCGACGAAGGTGGTCGTCACTAAGAAAAAGTATACCAGAAATGAGCTCGAGCAGCGCTTCGACTCGACGGCGCAAGCGGTGATCGATCCGATCTCCGCGGCGGCAGATGGCAAAGGCGGCCAGCAGGTCAATGACTTGGCGAAAAAAAGCCAGCAGACACTGGCCACGACGCAGGCGCAGCTTGAAGGCAATCAGACTGAGCCTGCGTTGACCAAGACATTGACCGAATATGTCAAACTCAGCAACGACGCCCTGACCAAAATGCAGGGGAAAAGTCAAAGCGCGTATGACAAGGCAATCAAAAAGTTTGTCGATCAGACAAGCGCGATTGCCAAAAAGAATTTCAATAATCGGCTGCCGCAAGCCTTCAAAGATTATTATAAGCAACGCAACGGCAAGTAGCCTCAGAGCCAGCTGGCAGATCACGATGATCACCGGCTGGCTTTTTTGATGAAAAATGAAAAAACGTTTGGTTGAGATTAGAGTTCTCTTTTGATAGCGGTTGTTAAATGGCAATAAAGCTCATGCAAATTGCGGTGCCCGTGAAATGCGGCTATAATTTTAACATGTGTTTTTTAACGAAAATCAGGTGCGACAGCATCTTGGAATGGAGCTTCTCATGTCTAAACAACCGCCAAAAACGTTTATGGGCCATCCACGCGGCCTCTTGACCTTGTCGTTGACTGAATTCTGGGAACGATTCAGTTACTACGGCATGCGTACCATCTTGATCTATTACATCTACTACGCCGTCAGTGAAGGGGGCCTCGGGTTTGATAAGCCGACCGCCCTGTCGATTATGTCGATCTACGGCTCGCTCGTCTACCTGGCCAGCACGATCGGCGGGTTTGTCTCCGACCGTCTGCTTGGCCCGCGCAAGACGGTCTTTTGGGGCGGCGTGCTGATCATGTTCGGCCACATCGTGCTGGCTTTGCCGCTTGCCGCAACCGGCCTGTTCGTGTCCATCGCGCTGATTGTTCTGGGCACCGGGCTGCTCAAGCCGAACGTCTCGGAAATGGTGGGCGACCTTTACGCGCCGGAAGATATTCGCCGCGATTCGGGCTTTTCCATTTTCGTCATGGGCATCAACTTCGGCTCGCTGTTGGCCCCGCTGATCGTGGCCTGGGTGCAGGACAAGGTCAACTTTCACGCCGGTTTTTCGCTTGCGGCGATCGGCATGTTTATCGGCCTGATCTATTACGTCTGGTCTGGGAAAAAGACGATCAATCCGATCGACAATTTGGCGCCCGACCCGTTGCGGCCAGAAGAGCTGCGGCCACTACTGAAAAAAGTCGGCCTGGGCCTGGCCGCGCTGGTGATCGTCTTAGCGGCGATGGCCGGGCTTCACGGGTTGACCATCGAAAATGTGATTCTGCTGATCACGATCATCGCCGTGGCCGTCCCGGTTGTTTATTTTGTGATGATGCTGACCAGTCCCAAGGTGACAAAAATCGAGCGGTCGCGGGTGTGGGCCTATGTCCCGCTATTCATCGCGGCGGTGATCTTCTGGGCGATCGAAGAGCAGGGCTCGGCGGTCCTCGCCACGTTTGCGAATACCCAGGTGCGCCTGAACATCGGCAGTTTCCACATCTTGCCGGGATGGTTCCAAATGCTCAACCCATTTTTCATTCTGGTGTATGGCCCGCTGTTTGCGCTGCTATGGGTGCGCCTTGGCAAGCGCCAGCCCAGTTCACCGAAGAAATTCGTGTACGGACTGATTTTCACCGCCTTGTCCTATCTGGTGATGGTTGCGCCCGTCGCGCTATTTGGTCCTTATGAAAAAGTCTCCCCACTGTGGCTGGTGCTGTCTTGGGCGATCGTCGAGGTCGCTGAAATGCTGATCTCGCCAGTTGGCCTGTCCGTCACCACGAAGCTCGCGCCTAAAGCCTTTTCCTCGCAAATGATGAGCATGTGGTTCCTCGCCGATGCGGCTGGGCAGGCGGTGAACGCGCAGATCGTACGCTGGTACACGCCGCAAACGGAGATCGCGTATTTTGCCGTGATCGCCATTGTGACGGCCGTCTTCGCCGTTGTGCTGTGGCTCTTGTCGCCGCGCATTGAAAAATTGATGGCCGGCGTCAATTAACATCGCTGGTCGCCGTGCCGCCGCCGTGTTAGAATGACGGTACTTTCAGCAAGGAGGCGGCAGCCATGCGCATTGCGATCAGTGTCGATGATCATCTCGATATCAACAAAGTCGACGAGTCCGAGCTGATTCCGCGCCAGGCGGAACTGCTGGTCAAACAAGGGGTTGACCTGTATCTCAACGCAGGGGATACCTACAACGATTTTGGCAAGACGCTGGCCTATTTTCGCCGGCTACAAGAAGCCCTTGGCACCGCCGCGCAAGTCCGGTTTATCGCGGGCAATCACGACCTGGTGAACGGCATTTCATATGAAGAGGCGCAATCCGCCGCCGATCCGCTGTATCTCCATGAAAAGTCGCTCAGCTTGCCGGGCAGCGAGACCGTCGTGATCGGCAACAATGGGTGGTATGATTATTCCCTTGCCGAACCCCCGCAGCGCAGCGATGCCGCCTATGCCACCTGGAAGCGTGCCTACTGGATCGATGGTCAGATTCCCCAGCCAGTGAGCGACTGCGAGCGCATGGCGCGGGTGCTGTCCACGACTGAGCAGGCGCTGATCGCCGCCCACGGGAAAAAAGTGCTGTATCTCACGCATTTTGTCCCGCACCCCGCGTATATCTATTTCACGGGGCATCGCATGTGGCAAATGGCGACCGCGTTGATGGGGTCCGCCCAGCTTGGGGCCTTGCTTGCCAAATATGGCGTGTGGGCGGCGGCGTTTGGCCATTTGCACAAGCGCGACACGCCTTGGCAGCTCGACGGTGTGACTTATTATCATCAACCGGTCGGCTATGGCATGCGGCGCCGCTTTGAGTGGCAAAGCCATGACTTCTTCACGGAATGGGAAAAGACGCTGGTGATATTGGATGTGTAAGGCGGGTGGTTTGCCGCACAGTCTCTGCGATCTCTATTGATTCTTTCGTGAAATCCCTGTACACTGATTAACGTTGACTTAGGTCACGTTTTGGAGGATTAGCGAAGAGGCTAAACGCGACGGACTGTAAATCCGTTCCTTCGGGTTCCTAGGTTCGAATCCTAGATCCTCCATCGTAGCGAATGCATCTGCATTCGCTTTTTTAATGGTTGAATGTAGTGGGTAGAGTTATCAAAATCGGCGTGTCTCAATATATGCCGCCGAAACTTTACAAGCTTGTTAGAAGATTATGGGTGACTTATAATCTATACATATAACAATTAGAATTGGTGGTGTATTTTTTGGAGATAGTGACTAAGACTAGTGACTTTGACAATCTCGCAACCAATCGTGTGATTATCAACGGCGAAAACAACGTACAGATGACTAATTCATCAATTCAATTCGAAGGATCGGGAAATCGGCTTTTTCTCGATAACAACGCGCGGCTGAACAAAACTCGTTTAAAATTTCATGGGAATAACTCTTGCATCTGCGTTCGAGCAACAAAAAATGGTAAAGTCAGTATCAGTGCAGGTATCTATTCGAACTCAATCTTGTTTTTTGGTGAGGATTGTACATTTAATGGTGTGCTGAATCTTGTGCTCTCTGAACATCACAACGTTGTTATTGGTGCGGATTGTATGTTTTCTTTTAATTGCTGGATTCGAAATGCTGATGCTCACCTCATCTATAACGTAGAGGACCTGGAACGCTCGAATGTAAGCAAGGACATCTTGCTTGGCGATCACGTTTGGATTGGCCAGAATTGCACAATCTTAAAAGGGGCCTACGTCGGCTCAGGGGCAATTCTCGGCCTAGGTTCTATTGTGGCTGGTCGAGTTCCATCAAACACGATACTTGCGGGTAACCCTGGTAAGGTTGTGCGAAGCGGGGTGTTCTGGACGCGTACCCCTACGCACGGATTTGATGTAGAGGCCTCCGATGCTTCAATGGTGTATCAAGGAGACCCCTCAAAGTACTTATTTTCTGGCAATCCCAATGTAGGTCTATTTCAACAGGAACTGGCACAATACTCAGCTTCAGCTCCGCAGTATCAGGAAAACGCACCGGTTGAAAGAATTCTGAAGCGGCTGATTGCTATTGGCCCATTGGTCGTGACAGTAGGCCAGAGACTTTCAAAGATTCACAAGCCACATCGCTTCTTTTGGCAGGGGGCTAGGGCGTAAGGACAAAAGAGCTCTATTCTGCCAAAAACCAGCGATGCATCAAAACTATCGGCTAAAGGTTAAGGGGCACCCTTTGGTCACATACCCTATGGAATACCTGTTGTTGGGTTGCAGTATCTTAATAGCAATCTTCGAAACATTGACCTTCTATCGGGGATGCTATAGAGCTGGTGATTGTCAAGCACTTTACTGGAGGGTAAAAATATGCAAAAAGTTCAACATCACACCAATCCCTTTTGGGGAATGAGCGCTGTTCTTATTTTCTTTCTGATACTGGCATTTGTAACACCCTTAGGAGGAGATGATTGGACGTGGGCTTCTGCACGGGGACTGTTACGTCTTAAAAACCATTTTCAGGGATATAATGGCCGGCTCTTGAGCAATACGATTGAGCTTCTTATCACTCGGAGCACGATCGCCAGAGTTCTAGTAATTGGAGTTACTAATGCGGGGTTGGTCTACCTTACCACCCGATTTGCGGTCGGAAAATCAATTCACTTGTCAGGCTTTTTTCTGTTGACCACTGGCCTGTTCGTGACCATCTCCACCGAAGTATACGCCCAGACCTTTGGGTGGTTTGCCGGGACGGTCAACTATATCTTTAGTTTGCTGCCAGTCTTGGTATATCTTATTTGGGTTAAGGAGGGCAAGGACAACCCGAAGGTTGGTTGGCGATTAACACTCGCATTATTGGCTCTTGGTGTCGTGTCCGCGTTGAACGTCGAAAATATTACATTCTATGGTGTGCTCTTAGCCATTGCCGTTTGTTGGTTTCTCCGACATCGCTCTCTTCGGCGTCGTGCTGGCGCCATTGGCTATTTGGTGGGTATGGGTATCGGCGCCTTTGCTATGTTTGACAACCAAGCCTATATACAGATCTTCACGGGTAATTATGCTGTACGTCAGACCACGCTTGGAGGACACCTGATTTCTGATGCGATAATGTTGTATACTACACAGATGTATAAGTACATATTCCAGCAAAATGGGGTTATTCTTAGCGTACTTGCTGTCAGTCTCGTCTGGTTGATGGCTGCGGATAAGACAGGCCCGGCAATTATACGTTGGGGGTGCTCGCTTGTCTTGGTAGGGTACGCATTCTTTGCGCTGGCGGTCCGGAACCTTTTTCCCAGTACAAATTTCGATACATCGCGTATCGCAGTCGCAGAGAGCCTGATGGCAGTGTTGTTTCTTGTGGCAGTGATTGTCGCAATCTCTGTTAGCATTGCTGATTCAACCGTCCGAAACACGATCTGGTTCTGCATAGTATCAGCCGTCCTTGTGACTGCGCCATTTGTTGCCATTAAGCCATACGGACCCCGTTCTGCATTTTCTACTATCACATTCATATTGATTGCAGCGTTAGTGGCACTTAATTGTGTATTCAAGACAATGCCGAATCTTCCGTTTGCCGTTCTACCTAGTTTTGGAGTGATTACCATGGTATTTATGGTGATTGTAATGAGCGCAAATGGAATAGTCGACCATTCGCGAACTGCGGCTATTCAAAATCAATTAAGCAACTCGCCTGAAACTGTGTATGTGCGGAAATTACCGTTTGAACAATATAATTGGGACACTTCCCCAGCTGTCTATCGCTTTCAGTATTCAATGTATAAGTCGCGGATGGCGATTCCAACAAAGACCAAGCTTGTTTTTGTTCCGTTCTCAAAATGGTATTTGTATGCCAAATTTGCCAAGTAATATGGCCTTGCATTGTCTATCAACGATTGATTTGTACAGGTGTCACAGGTTCTTTTCACCAATAACTTTCTGAGATTTTTTAATGGAAAGCAAATGTCTCTATAGGGGAATCACCCCGACCATTCTGATAGCCTAGGACGGTAATAAAAGGCAATTTCGTGAATCGATTTTGCCAGGCTGAAGAGGTGGTATGCGATGCGGCAACGAAGAACACAGTATTTGTCCAGACACAAACGATTGAGAAGGAGAGGCGTGATACTAGCGGGCCTTCTTGTGGCAATCAACGCCATGGGTATTGTGAAGTTTAGCAGCTCATCCCAAAGACCTTTTGATACGAGAACGTCTGGGCAACGACCAACAATACAAAACTCATCTTTGAGTCAGCCAGAGAATGCTGTTCAGCGGGATCTATCAGAACGACTAACTGGCAGTCATTTCAATGGCTCTGCAGTGATCGTCAAAAACGGCCAGGTCATTGCAAGCTTTGCCCATGGCATCGCCGATGCTAGCACAGATCGACGTATCGATCAGAACTCAACTTTTGAGATTGATTCCGTTCAAAAAAGCTTGACGGCGGTGTTGGTAATGCACCAGATTCGTGCGGGGCAGTTGACTCTCGAAAGTAAACTCGCCCAGTTCTTTCCCGCTATTCCTGGAAGTGGTGAGATCTCAATCAAAAACTTGCTGTCCATGACGAGTGGGCTCAGAATCTCGAAAGCTTATCATCCGACAGCATATATTAACGATGTGGATGAGGGTAATCAATTGGTGCCGTTTTTCAGCTACGATCCGGCAGTAAGGGGGCAATGGCATTACGACGGGTTTAATTATGCGCTCCTTGCGGCAATCATCTCTCAGGTGTCCGGCAAACAATATCCCGAGCTGCTAAGATCAGATATCATGCAGCCATTAGGTATCACAAACTACGCTTTTGCTTATGATGCTGGGAACGGCACGAAGACGACGGGCTATATGCGCGGCCAAGATTATACCATACAGGACTTTTCTCGGCCTGTAGCGGTATCGGCAGCAAAGGCACATTCTGAGCTTGGTACGGGACAATTATTATTGACTGCGCATGATCTCGCTGAAATCGAATGCGCGATCGCGGACGGCCGGCTGCTGTCTCATTCTGAAAAGGGATTACTCTATCAATCACTTGTAACGAGCAAAGTTGCCTATGGTGGGGGCTTGTACCTGTCTGGAAACTTCCGGCGAGCACAAGGCTACGGGGATGGCTATTGTGCCTTTTTGCGAGTTAGTCCAGATGGGCAGGAGGCGGTAGCCCTACTCACAAATATTCAACCTGCCAGTAATCCATGGTTGAAAGTTGCAGATGAGCTAGCCTCACGGTATGTCTACAGCTGATCATCATTTCGTTTAAAGGTCTATTCATCTAAAAGAGGCCATCGCAATCTCGCACACGAATATCGTGGCGATAGCGATGGCCTCTCTTTTTCTATGATTTATTAATCCGCGATCGAGCGTGGTTATTTTTCCGTCGGTGGTGTCTGGCGCAGGCGATCGGCCAACGCCAAAATATAAGCCCGCAACTCGTCTTTGACTTCCGGATGCGTCAGGCCATATTCGATGTTGGTCTCAACATAGCCGGCCTTGTTGCCGACATCAAAGCGCTCGCCTTTGAATACATGGGCAAAAACACGCTGCGTCTGGTTGAGAGTGTCGATGGCATCAGTGAGCTGAATCTCATTGCCTTTGCCCGGTTTGGTGTGTTCCAGTACGTCAAAGATCTCAGGCGTCAGCAGGTACCGCCCAATGATCGCCAGGTCGCTTGGGGCATCCTTGACCGCTGGCTTTTCGACAAACTTGCGCACGTTGTAAAGATCTGGGGCGACTTCACTGCCGGGGTCGATGACACCATAGGAAGACACATCCTTGTGCGGCACCTTTTTGACCGCGAGAATTGAGGCGTGGGTCTTATCGTATTCGTTGATCAACTGCTGGGTCAACGGGACCTCATCGTTCATCAGGTCGTCGCCGAGCATCACGACAAATGGCTCGCCGGCGATGAATGATTTTGCCAGGCGCACCGCGTCGCCTAACCCACGTGGGTAAGGCTGGCGCACGAAAAACATGTTCACACCGATGTCGGTGGTCTCGTGAACGAGTTTGAGCAGGTCAGTTTTCCCTTTGCTTTCAAGATTGGCTTCGAGTTCAGGAGCCGAGTCGAAATGATCCTCGATCGAGCGCTTGGATTTGCCCTCGATGATGAGAATATCCTCGATTCCACTAGCCTTGGCTTCTTCGACGATGAATTGAATCGTTGGCTTGTCAACGATCGGCAGCATTTCCTTCGCGAGCGCTTTGGTGGCGGGCAAGAAACGGGTCCCGAGGCCAGCTGCCGGGATGACGGCTTTCCTAACTTTCATGTGCTCCATCCTTTCTTGATCCTCTTAAGTATACGGTATCATCGGCCGAGATGATAGGCAGACGCATGATTGACACGCCACTGGCCAAAAGATACGCTAACTATAGATTATTCAGGAGGCGATATCGATGAACGTACAAGCAGACGATATCTTCAAAATCAAGACGTTGAGCCAGCCGCAGGGCGACGGGCGGACGATTTTTTATCAAGAGAATTGGATCGATGAGGCGGACAATGCCTATTACTCGCGGCTGCGGAAGCTGGATCGTGCCACGCGCCGTCAAGTGCCATTTGGTCACGACCAGCAACATGACCATGCGCCAAAACTTGATCATGCCCAGACGACGCTTGGGTTCCTCAGCCAGGATAAAGATGGCCAGCCTCAAGTGTTCGTCCAGGCGACTGATGGCGGTTCAGCCCGCCAGTTGACCCATGAAAAAGATGGTGTCGGCGATTTTCTGTGGGCGGCCGATGATGCCTCTATTTTTTACCAGACCCAGACAACGCCGGCAAAGCCAGACCCAAAGCGGCCGGCGGTGAAAACAGTGACCAAGGCGCAGTACAAGCTCAACGGGGCCGGCGTGTTGCCAGAAGGGCTGACGAGTTCACTGAAGCAACAGACCTTGGCAAATAAAACGGGGCAGACGCTGTACACCAACCCAGACGGCTTCGGCTTGGCCGCAGTCTCTCCGGCAGGCGACACGATCGCCTTGGCGCTTGGCCGTGATGAAAAGGATGACAAGAATTTTGGCTCGCAGGTGGGGCTGTTTGATTTGGCCACAGGCAAGGTGACACTGCTGGCGCTTGAGGCCCCGCAAAGCGCGCTGGAGGCATTGACGTTCAGTCCGGATGGCACCCAGCTCCTGTTGTTTGGTAATGAAGGCCGACTGCCGAATGTGCAGCAAAATCATCTCTGGCACGCCGACCTGTCGACTGGCGAGCTGACGGATACGACCGCGGACCTCGATCTGGACATCACCGGGATGATCACCGGCGATAGCCAGCGCGGGCTGTCCGGTCGCGGCGCCGCCTTTGCGACTAGCGATTATTATGTGACGACCGGCTTTGACCATGGCCGCGCGAGCCTTTATGTCGGCGGGCCGGATGAGCCGCTTCACGTGCTTTTGGGCGGCGACCGGCACATCACGGATTGGGCGCTGACCCCGGATGGACACGGCCTAATTTTCACCTGCAGCGACCCCGTTGTCCCAAGCCAATTGCGCTATTTTGACTTGATCACCGAAGACGAGATGCTACTGGTCGACCCGAACACGCGCTATGAAAATTCGCATACGCTGGTGGCCCCTGAGGAGTTCAACTTTGATCGCGGTGAGTTCAACATCGAGGGCTGGTACTATGCACCGGCCACGGCCAGCGCTGAAAAGCATCCCGCGATTCTGTATGTTCATGGCGGCCCGCAGGTGGGGTACGGCGACACGTTCTTTCATGAGATGCAGTTTCTCGCAGGCAAGGGCTACGGTGTGATCTGCCTCAATCCGCGCGGTGGGGCAGGCTATGGGCAGGCGTTCACGGCGGCTGTCATTCAGCATTACGGCGAGGATGATTATCAAGATCTGATGACCGGGGTGGATGAGGCGCTGCGGCTGGATCCGCAGATCGATGCGACTCATGTTTATGTCACCGGCGGCTCCTATGGCGGCTTCATGACGAACTGGATCGTGACGCACACAGACCGGTTCAAGGCGGCGGCGACCCAGCGCTCGATCTCAGACTGGATCAGTTTTTATGGGACCTCAGACATCGGCTATTACTTCACGCCGTGGGAATTGCAGGGCACCTGGTCCGGCGACACGGAAGACGTTCAGACCCTGTGGAACTTTTCCCCGCTGAAGTACATTGCAAACGTCAAGACGCCGACCTTGGTGCTGCACGGCGAAGAGGATCAGCGCTGTCCGATCGGGCAAGGCGAAGAGTTCTACACGGGCTTAAAAATGCATGGCGTTGACACGAAATTCATGCGCTTCCCTGGCTCAAATCACGAGTTATCGCGGTCCGGTATGCCGCATTTGCGCATCGCCCGCCTGAATGCGATCGCGGATTGGTTTGAGGCCCATCGCTAATTTTTTGGCGCATCGCCGTCCCAATCGTGGCCGGTTGCGCGATCTGACAGTGATCAACGGAGGAAAACAATATGAAACTTGGCTTTATCGGCGTGGGCAATATGGCTCAGGCCATCATCGAAGGCTTGCTCAAGGCGCAGGCCCTGACGCCAGGTACCATCCTAGTTCATGGCGGACACGCTGCGCATTTTCAGCCATACGCCGAGGCACATGGGCTGCAGGTCGCGCCGGATAACGCGACGGTGGCTGCCAGCTGTGAGGTCGTGATTCTCGCAGTCAAGCCGACGCTGGCCGCATCGGTCTGTGCCGAGATCGCGGAAGGGGTGCAAGCACATCGCCCACTGGTCGTCTCTCTGATGGCAGGGGTCTCCCTGGAAAAACTCGCCACGCTGTTGGGCGATGCCGCCTTGCCGCTGGTGCGCCTGATGCCAAACCTCAACGTCGCGATCAACGCGGGGATGACGGCCTATGCGCTCAACCAGGTCGCGGCGGCGCAGGCCCAGCAGGTGATCGATCTCTTTTCCCCACTCGGCGGGCTGACCGAGTTGCCAGAAGCGGATTTTGCCACATTTGGCGCGCTGGCAGGCAGTGCCCCGGCCTTCGTCTATCTGTTTATCGACGCGTTGGCCCGCGCCGGCGTCAAGCATGGGTTGACCAAGCAAGCAGCCACCGAGATCGTGGCTCAAATGCTGGCTGGAAGCGGGCAAATGGTGCTGGCAAGCGATGAAAGCCCGTTCGACTTGATCGACAAAGTCTCCAGCCCCGGTGGCACAACGGTGGAAGGAATTTTGGCGATGGAGGCGCATGGTTTTTCCACAGCGACTGTGGCTGGGGTCGATGCGACGATCGCCAAAGACCAGGCGGGTGCTTGAGTGAGTCACAACGGTGCTTGTTTTGTTGGTCTATACCATTTATACTGGACAGGTAATCAGCAGAGCAAGTAGGAAAGGACGAGCGCAGTGGAATCTCCAGTCTATATTCAGATTCATAATCAGATCCGGCAGGACATCGAGGCAGGTAAGTGGCAGATCGGTGATCGTATCCCCTCTGAGCGCGACCTCGCCCAGTCGTTCAGCGTTTCGCGAATGACGCTGCGGCAGGCGATTCAGACCCTGGTGGATGAAGGCATTCTCGAGCGTCGCATCGGCGCTGGGACCTATGTCGCCAACCAGAAGGTGCAAGAGCGGGTGTCCGGGGTCACAAGTTTTACCGACCTCATGCTCGCACAGGGCAAAGTCCCTTCGAGCAAAACGATCTCGTATCATGTCGCCAAGCCGTCTTTGTCCGAAAGTGAGAAGTTGAAGTTGAACGACGGCGATCAGATCTTGCGGATGGAGCGGATTCGCTTTGCCGATGAGGTGCCGATCTGTTTTGAGGTCGCCACGGTGCCGTATGATCTCGTCAAGGATTTCAGTAAAAGTGAAGTGACCAAGTCCTTTTACCACGCCTTGGAGAAAAAAGGCGGCTTCCACATCGGCGGCGCGTCGCAGACCGTTTCCGCCATGCTGGCCAGTGAGCGCATTGCAGAATACCTCGACATCAAACGCGGTGAGGCGATCTTACGCTTGCGCCAGATCTCACTGCTGCAGGATGGCCGGCCGTTTGAATATGTCCGCACCCAGTATGTGGGCGAACGGTTTGAATTTTTCCTGGAACGCTAAAATAATCGACGGTGTCACGACTCACAATTCGGTGAGCCGTGGCACCGTTTTTGCATCCCGATTGGGCGGCGCAGTAAAGTATTCCTAACGCCTTGCAGAAAAGGTGAGCTTGCCCGCTGAATTTGGTATAATATTTCACAAATAGCCCCGTGCGTGGCGGGCGACCAAGGTGGGTGAGGGTGTGAAAAAGATCGAGGTGCTTGGCGTGACGTTTGACGCCGGCACAAAGCAGGCGGTGCTGGCTCAGCTCGCGGGCAGATTGGCGGCGCGGCAAGGGACATTCGTCGTCACCGCCAATCCCGAGATCGTGATGAAGGCGCGGCGTGATTCCGATTTTGCCGCGCTGGTCAAGCAGGCGGATCTGGTCACCGCAGATGGCATCGGGGTCGTGCAAGGCGCCGCGATGCTGGGTCGGCCGCTGCCGGAACGCGTGACCGGCTACGACCTGCTCGTGGACTTGCTGGGGCTGGCCAATGAGAAGCACCTTCGCGTTTTCCTCATCGGCGCCAAGTCCGAGGTGATCGCCCAGACCGCGGCCAAGGTGCAAGCCACGTATCCGCAACTGGTCCTGGCCGGGGCCCGCGATGGGTATTTCGACCTGACCGATACCAGCGTCATTGACGCCGTGGCCTCTGCGCGCCCGGACATGGTCTTTGCCGCGCTGGGGGCGCCAAAACAGGAACAATTTTTGACCCAATTGCGCGCGCAGCTGCCGCATGCCTTGTTGATGGGGGTCGGCGGGAGCTTTGATGTGCTGGCCGGCGTCGCCAAGCGCGCGCCAGGGTGGATGCAGCACGCGCATCTTGAATGGTTGTATCGGCTCATCAAACAACCCAGTCGACTCGGCCGGATGATGGTCCTGCCGCAATTTGTTTTTGCTGTCAGAAAGCAGCGGCGCGCTGAACGCCAAGCTCACAAGTAGCCTAAGGAGAATGATCATGACGACTTATCCAGACGATGGATTAGCGCTTCATACCGATTTTTATGAACTGAATATGATGTGGACTTACTGGAAGCAAGGCATTGCGGAAAAAAATGCCGTGTTTGAATGCTATTTTCGCGATCTTCCATTTGGCAGTGGCTTCGCTGTTTTTGCGGGTTTGGAGCACGTGGTCGATTACCTGACCCACTTGCAATTTTCCGAATCCGATCTGGCTTATTTGCAAACGACCACGACGTATCCGCCGGAATTCATTCAATACCTGCGCGACCTGCGCTTCACGGCCTCGGTGCGCTCGGCGGTGGAAGGTGACCTTGTCTTCAACAATGAGCCGATTTTCCAAGTCGAAGGCCCGCTGGCGCAATGCCAACTGGTCGAAACGGCGATTCTGAACATGATCAATTATCAAACATTGGTGGCCACCAAGGCGGCGCGGATTCGCGCAGTCGTTGGGGATGACGCGCTGATGGAATT
Source organism: Lacticaseibacillus mingshuiensis (assembly GCF_016861785.1). GTDB lineage: Bacteria > Bacillota > Bacilli > Lactobacillales > Lactobacillaceae > Lacticaseibacillus > Lacticaseibacillus mingshuiensis. The sequence goes on along the minus strand of NZ_BOLS01000019.1, from coordinate 31,217 downwards.
TGGCACGCGCCGCGCCCAGGAAACTGAGGCCGCGATGTGGGGCACGCGGGCAGCCTACATTGGCGGCTTCAACGCGACCTCAAACGTCCGCGCTGGCAAAGTCTTCGGGATTCCGATCTCTGGTACCCATGCGCATGCCTTGGTGCAGGCGTATCGCGATGACTACACCGCGTTCAAGGCCTATGCCGAAGCGAACCGCGATGTCACGTTCCTTGTCGATACTTATGACACCTTGCGTTCGGGCGTGCCGGCCGCGATTCGTGTGGCACGCGAAATGGGCGACAAGATCAATTTTCAAGGGGTGCGCATCGATTCGGGCGATATGGCCTATATCTCCAAGCGCGTTCGCCAGCAGCTCGACGAAGCCGGGTTCCCCGATGTGAAGATCATCGCCTCAAACGACCTGGATGAAAACACCATTCAGAACCTCAAGATGCAAGGTGCCAAGATCGATACCTGGGGCGTGGGCACCAAGGTCATCACCGCGTATGATCACCCAGCCCTGGGTGCGGTCTACAAGCTGGTCGCGATCGAGGATGAAAATGGTGAGATGGTGGACACCATCAAGCTGTCCAGCAACGCTGAAAAGGTCTCGACCCCAGGCAAGAAACAAGTCTGGCGCATCACCCGCCACAGCAATGGCAAGTCAGAAGGCGACTGGATCGCCTTGGCGGATGAAGATCCGCGCGAACTCGACTCCCTGTACATGTTCCATCCCAATTATCCCTACATCAACAAGACCGTGACGGATTTTGACGCGCGGCCGGTGCTTCAGCCGATCTTTGATCACGGCAAGCTGGTCTATCAGTTGCCGGCGCTGACCGACATCCGCGAATTTGGGATGCACAGTGTGGATTCGTTGTGGGATGAATACACCCGTGTGCTCAATCCACAAGATTACCCAGTCGATCTATCGCAAAAAGCATGGGACAACAAGATGAATCTGATCAATCAGATTCGTGCGAAGGTCAACAAGCACCGTGCATAAGTGCGGCGTCGCTCATCAATGGAGGCATTTTTTATGAGAGAAAAACAAGCAGAGATCATCGCGGCCTTGCAGGTGCAGCCGACGATCGATCCGCAAACGGAGATTCGTCGCAGTGTCGATTTTCTGAAGGCCTATTTGCGCCGCTATCCTGGATTGAAGACTTATGTGCTGGGCATCTCCGGCGGTCAGGATTCCAGTTTGGCCGGGGCCTTAGCGGAACGTGCGGTGACCGAATTGCGCGCGGAAACGGGCCAGCCGGATCTTCGCTTCATCGCGGTTCGCCTACCATATGGGGAACAGGCGGATGAGGCAGATGCCATGGCGGCCATCGACTTCATGAAGGCCGATGAGACGATGCGCGTCAACATCAAGGCCAGCGTGGATGCGATGACAGCTGCCGTGACGGCCAATGATCTGCAGATCTCCGACTTCAATAAGGGCAACATCAAGGCGCGCGCTCGGATGATCGCCCAGTATGCAATCGCTGGGGCAACCAATGGTGTTGTGATCGGGACAGATCATGCCGCAGAAGCTGTGACGGGTTTTTACACCAAGTTCGGCGATGGCGGCGCGGATGTGACGCCACTGAGTCGGTTGGACAAACGACAAGGCGCCGCGATGTTGCAGGCGCTTGGCGCCCCGGCCCATCTCTATGAAAAAGCGCCGACTGCGGATCTTGAAGAGGATCGGCCGGCGCTTCCTGACGAGGTCGCATTGGGAGTCACGTACCGCCAGATCGATGACTATCTGGAAGGCAAAGACATCGATGTGAAGGCGGCCGAGACAATCGAAGGCTGGTATCAGCGCACGCAGCACAAACGCCACCTGCCGATCACAGTGTTTGATGATTTCTGGAAATAAGCATTTTTGGTTGATGCTTGCTTGGTGTCATTCATCGGATGAGGAGGATCACTTTGGTCAAGCAGAATCTGGACGCTTATACAACCGCGGATGGCTTGCTGGTCATTAAGGCGACAACACCGCTCCCCAACATTCGCGTTATTGGAAAAAAGACAGCCAAGACTGTCTCATTCACTGACTGTGGGGCTAATCGCTACCAACTGACGGCGGCCGAGTTAGATGGCGTGCTTGAGGTGGGAATCAAAGATCGCGCGGATATTCTCTTCGGAGAAGCCGAGCCTGTTTCAACGGATGATTTTACATTTTGCTTGGACGCGCATCCGAACGCTTTGGCGGTGAAAGTGGGCGATGACCTTGTCTCCCTTTACGTTGCGTTTGATGGTAAGTTACGTCTGATTCACAGCCTGTTGCCAAGCATCAAGACCTATCTGACTAGCTGGCAAGCCACGACTTTAGGTGGGGATTCAGATGGCCTACGAATTGGGGTCGAAGTCACGCCACGCTATTTGGCGCTATCATCCGTTCAGTTGCAAGTTCGGGTCCGCGACACAGACCGGGTCTACGAGTCAACAGCCTTTCCGTTGAGCGAGTTGACGGCAAGTGGAAACCAGACGGCGGAGATCTGCTTTTCACCAGAAAGTCTTTTTTCAACGCTGTTTGACAAGCCTGACCAACTCGACAACACCTATGACACCTCGCTGTATGACGTCTTTATCCGTTTCTCGAAAGAAGGCGTTGCGCTTGCTCGGCCCTGGTTGAGGTTATCTGCTCAAGAGGCTGCATTGCCAACTGAGACAACGATCGTCCCTTACAAACCCGGCTTCTCGGCGTCGTTTTATTGGTACCTCACACTGTACGGCAACCTTTCTTTCAGAGAGACTGTCATTCCAGAGGAGGCTGTCAGTTACCTCCAGCAAATGCCCCAAGAAACGGCGGCCTCACAGCGACCCATTGTCCTAGTCTGCGAATATCCTGAAAAAGCGCAAGACAATGGCCTCGCTTTCTTTAAGTATTTACAGAAGCACGAACAGAAGAATTTTGAGAGCTATTACCTGATCAGTCGGGATTCGCCCGATCTCAAGAACTTAGCGGACTATCGGGCCAATGTGGTCTTTTATCGCTCAAAAGAGCATTTCAGCCTTTTCCGCAGAGCCCAATTCCTGTGTCACAGTCACTCTTCAATTTTTGCGCTCCCGATGTGGAGAAATGACTTTTTGACCGAAAAAACTCAGATGCACAAGATCTTTCTTCAGCATGGAATAACGGCCGCCAAGAATGTTAGTTGGGTTTATGGGAAAACTGCCGATCCGAATTTTACTGATATGTTTCTTGTTTGTTCCGAGCGTGAACGGCAACTGGTCATAGACGAAATGGGCTATTTACCAAATGAAGTGGCAATTACAGGGTTTGCGCGTTTTGATAAACTTCTTCGCCACAGAGGTCGCTTATCGGCTTTCCGCTATCGCAACTCGCTACTGGTCATGCCAACATGGCGTCAGAAATTGGTGAAGCTGTCAGATACAGACTTTATGCAAACGGACTTCTATCAGCAGCTTTCACACTTTTTGGCGTCAAAGGAACTGGCGGCGCTCGATTTTACCGTGGACCTGTATCTCCATCACAACTTCCAAAAGTTTTCGCACCTCTTTCACGCGCCTAACGTCAGGGTGATCTCTGAGGACGAGGCTGATGTTCAGCAGCTGTTGCTCACGCATGGCACACTCGTCACTGATTACTCGAGCGTCGGCATCGATTTTGCGCTGCTAGGACGCCCCGTTGTCTACTATCAATTTGCCCCTGAGAATGATCATCTAAAAACAGGGGAGTTATATCTTCCAGGTCCTGCCTATGCCGAGGAAAGTCAGGTCATTGATTATCTGGCGACTAAGCGCCGGCGCAATGTGCTGGACGACCAGTATCGAACCATTGTCGAAAAAAGTTTGTACGAATTCCGGGATACAAAAGCTTGCAAGAGAATCGTCGATGTGATGAAAGCGTTTTGATCTGAGGCGAGACAAAACGGCTCTTGGGTCTCTTGTGCATCCCGTGTCAGTCCGTTATAATGTCCATAACGCATAAGGGAGTAACTAGCGGTCTAACCGCGGCAACGCCACCAACTAGAGAGTTAATCTGGTGTTGTCTTAATTAGTGAGACTTATGTCTGCATGTGCAGGCATGAGTCTCTTTTTTTACCGCTAGGCGGCCCTGATGGCTAGAAAGAACGGTGGCGCAATCAAGTGACCACCCAGAGGAGGAGTTCAATTGACCGATCAACCTGTTTATGCCCAGACCCCAGAGGCCGTGGTGGCGGATGTGTCATCTGACATTGCCCGCGGCCTGACGAAAGGCGAGGCCCAAACGCGCCTGACGACCAACGGCCCTAACCGCTTGGCCCAGGGTAAACGAAAGACCCTCGCCCAGCGCTTTTTGGACCAGTTCAAGGATTTCATGATCATTGTGCTGCTGGCGGCCGCGCTGATCGCGGGGCTGGTGGTGCATGAATGGGCCGATGCCGGTATTATTTTGGCCGTGGTCATCATCAATGCGATCTTCGGTGTTTTCCAGGAAAGCAAAGCTGAAGAGGCAATCGATGCCTTGCAGAAAATGGCGACGCCGAATGCCCACGTGCTGCGAGATGGCGAGGTGCTCACGATTCCGTCCAACGAATTGGTTGTCGGGGATATCGTGTTGCTCGAAGCCGGTGATGTGGTGCCGGCGGATCTGCGCTTGATCGAAAGCGCGAACCTTAAGATCGAGGAGTCCGCTTTGACCGGCGAATCCGTGCCAGTTGAAAAAGACACCGCAGTTATCTCGAAAACTGAGGTCGGCATCGGCGATCGCACCAACATGGCGTTCATGAATTCGAACATCACCTATGGCCGCGGCACCGGCGTCGTTGTGGCGACAGGGATGCAGACCGAGGTCGGCCGCATCGCCGGCATGATCAACTCGGCCAAAGAGACCAGCACCCCGCTCCAGGAAAACCTCAGCCAGTTGGGCAAACAGCTGACGGTGATGATCTTGATCATCGCGGCGATCGTTTTTGCCGTTGGGATGTGGCGCCAGGCGGCCAGCTTGCCGGAAATGTTTTTGACCGCGATCTCCTTGGCGGTGGCTGCGATTCCGGAAGGGCTGCCAGCCATCGTCACGATCATCTTGGCGCTTGGCACGCAGAAAATGGCGAAACGGAACGCCCTGGTTCGTAAGCTGCCGGCGGTCGAGACGCTGGGCTCCACCGATATCATTGCCTCGGATAAAACCGGTACTTTGACCCAAAACAAGATGACGGTTGAAAAGACCTGGTATGATGGCGGGCTGCATGACGCGAAGGCCGGTGTTGAAAGCACCAATCCGCTGATGCAGATCATGAATTTTGCCAACGACACCAAGATTCAAGAAAATGGCAAAATGCTTGGTGACCCGACCGAAACGGCGCTGGTCGCATTTGGCAAGGCGCATGCCTATAACATCGATGCCGAACTGGCTAACATGCCGCGTGTGGCGGAAGTGCCATTCGACTCTGAACGCAAATTGATGTCAACGGTGCATGACCTCGGCGACGGAACCTTCTTCGTGGCCACGAAAGGCGCGCCGGATCAGCTGCTCAAGCGCACCACCCAGATCGTCGACGATACCGCCGTCACCGCACTGACTGAGGACCGTAAGCAGGCGCTGCTGACCGCCAACACCGGCATGGCCAAACAGGCGCTGCGGGTTCTGGGGATGGCTTACAAGATCATCGATGCCATTCCGGACCCGGTGAACTCGGACACCATCGAGCAGGATCTGATCTTCGCCGGCTTGGTCGGCATGATCGATCCGGAACGTCCAGAAGCTGCCCAAGCGGTCGCGGAAGCGAAGGCCGCTGGGATTCGCCCGATGATGATCACAGGCGACCATCAGGATACTGCTGAGGCGATCGCCGGGCGGCTTGGCATCATTGAACCTGGCGATGACGCTGCGGTGATCACCGGAGCCGAACTCGACCAGCAAAGCGATGCCGAATTTGAAAAAAATGTCGTGAAGTATTCCGTGTATGCGCGGGTGGCGCCTGAGCATAAGGTCCGCATCGTCAATGCCTGGCAAAAACGCGGCAAGGTCGTTGCGATGACCGGCGATGGCGTCAACGATGCGCCAGCCCTGAAAGCCGCCGACATCGGCATCGGCATGGGCATCACCGGGACGGAAGTGTCCAAAGGGGCGTCAGACATGGTGCTGGCTGACGATAACTTCAGTACCATTGTGGTCGCGGTGGAGGAAGGGCGCAAAGTCTTTTCCAACATTCAAAAGGCCATTCAGTACCTGTTGTCGGCCAACCTTGGGGAAGTCTTGACGCTGTTCATGATGACGATGCTGGGCTGGGATATCTTGGCACCGGTCCACATTCTTTGGATCAATCTGGTGACCGACACCATTCCGGCGATCGCGCTGGGCGTTGAACCGACCGAACCCGGAATCATGAAGCAAAAACCGCGTGGCCGCGCCTCGAATTTCTTCTCCGGTGGCGTCGGGCCAGCCGTGATCTGGCAGGGGATGCTGGAAGGACTCCTGACCCTGGGTGTCTATTTTGTCGGCATCACATGGCCCGTTCACACGGGCAACGCCGCGATTCACGCAGACGCCTTGACCATGGCGTACGCGACGCTGGGGCTGATCCAGCTGTTCCACGCCTTTAACGTCAAATCTATTCACCAAAGCCTGTTCACAGTCGGCGCCTTCCACAACAAGGCCTTCAACTGGGCGATTCTCGTGTCATTCTTGCTGCTTGCCGTGACCATCCTCGTGCCAGGCTTCAACTCGCTGTTCCATGTGACGAGCCTGGATGGCTTCCAGTGGGCGCTGGTGCTGGGTGCAGGCCTGCTGATGATCATTATTGTCGAGCTGGTCAAATTGGTGGAGCGCCACGTCAAAAAGGCGTAAACTTTTGGCTGGAGGTTTTGTCATGAATAAAAATCAGCTCAAAATGATGCACTATGGCACCACGATCGACAAAGTGATGAAGGACACCGAAGCCCAGCAAGAGGTGCTCAGCCCATTGTTTGAGGCGCTGCGCAGCGCAATCGATGCAGGCACCGAACAGGCTTTTGATGCCGAGACTTACACCGAGACCAAGACAGCCTTCACAGCCGGCACGGCGGTGTATGCGTCGCTCAGCGACAAACTGGCCGCCTTAGCTGCCCCGGCACGCCTGATGGGCAACCATGTGCTGCTGAAAAACACTTACGCGGATTTTGTGGCGGGCTGTCAGGCAATGACGGCCAGCCTCGGGGATGCCCCGGCGGACTTGGATGTCGCGGCCTTCAACAGTGCCGAGGCGGCGCAGGATGAGGCCACCGACAAGCTGATGAAGTACCTGCAGCGCATCTCTGCGTTAGTCTAACGTCTTTGCAGATCCAATCGCTCCGGCCGACCCTGTCACGCGCAGTTTGCGTAGCGCCAGGGTCGGCCGGAGCTTTTTGTAGCGGGGTGGCCGCTTCCGACTTTTTTATGAAAGCGGGGAAGCGGGTCAGCCGTCTTTCGGTTAAGTTTTCGCTAAAGTCTGCGGAAGCAGTAGCGCTGACGGCCGCATTGGGCAAAGATAGGTTAGTTTCATGAAAAGCGCAGAAAGCTGGGAACTGGATGTCACCATTGAAAGTCCTTCTGGCCACGACCGTGAAGGAAAGCTATTTGGGTGTGATGCGCCTGCTGCCGCCGAGCCGGCGTAAGCAAGCGACAATCGTCTATTATATGACGTTTGCGGATAATGATGCGGGGCTGATTCAGAATCTGGCCGGCCAGTTCGGTCAGGACTTTGTGGTGTTTGCCACCCCGAAGGCTGAACCACAAGCCAGCGCGCTGGCGGCAAGCGGTGTTCATGTCGTCTTGCTTGGGCGTTCAAAACTGTTGCTGCAAAACGCGATCAGTTACCTCAAACAAGCGACCGTCGTCATCACCGATGATTATTTTCCCGAATTGGTCCTCGCCAAAAAGGCCCGCGGTGTGATTCTGCTGTGGCATGCCAATGGTGCGATCAAACGCTTCGGCTGGCAGGACCCCGCCAATCGCGAGCGGCCGGCCGGTGATCAGCGCCGCTTCAAGCAGGTCTACAGCCGCTACACAGACATTTTAACGGGTTCGGATACCATGGGGCAGATCTTCCAACAGAGCTTTGCGGTGCCTGCTTCGGTGATTCGGCCAATCGGGTTTCTGCGCTCGGACACGTTGGTCAATGCAAAACCCAGCGATGGGGCACCGATCGATTTTCTCTACGCACCGACGTATCGGGACGCGCCGGGGGAGATGCAGCGTGTACTGCAAATGGCGCTCCATGTTTTTGAACGTGTGAAGCAGCATCATTTTGTCATTAAGCTTCACCCCTCAGTACCTCACGATATTTTGCTTCGCCTGCCGGACAATGTTCAGGTCAGTCAAGAAAGCTTGAACCTGCTATTGGATCGCAGTCGGGTGCTGATCACCGACTATTCCTCAACGTTATTTGACTATCTGCTTGTCCGCCCCCATCCACAGACCATCTTGTTTTGTCCGGATCTGTTGTCCTACCAACAAAAACCTGGCTTGCAGGCGTCGTTTGAGGACGGTCAGATGGGGCCGCTCGTCGTTGACGGGGCGCAGTTGTATGATACAATTGTACGGAGCCGTTTTGGGTCAGATGATACACTGACGGACGCACTCGCCGCTCGATGGAATCAGTACAATGATGGCCATGTTAAAGCACGTGTTACGGCATTAATTCAGCAGTATTTAACAATCAATGAAAAATAGACAGGAGAAGTGGATATCATGAAACGCATTATTACATACGGGACTTTTGACCTTTTGCATTACGGGCATATTGAACTGCTCAAACGCGCAAAGGCGCTCGGCGATTACCTGATTGTTGCCCTTTCGACGGATGAATTCAACTGGGATGACAAGCAAAAGAAGGCTTATTTCCCATACGAAAAGCGGAAGCAATTGCTTGAAGCGATTCGCTACGTCGACCTTGTGATACCAGAAAGCTCCTGGGATCAAAAAGTCAAAGACATGGGCCTTTACCAGGTCGATACCTTTGTCATGGGCGATGACTGGAAAGGCAAGTTTGATTTCTTGCATGAGCAAACTGGCGTCGATGTGATCTATTTGCCGCGGACCCCAGAGATCTCCACGACCAAGATCAAACACGACTTGAATATCCAGTAATGGCTTTGTAGCACGACTTTAGTAGTAATGAAGGGAAACAAAAGACTTGGATGATACAGTTAAGATTCGCGCGCGCTTGATCACAAAAGAGTACGACATGTACAAAACACGCGCGGACAAAGTCAAAGCAATGCTCAGCGTTCATAAGGGCAAAGCCCCAGATTTCTGGGCGTTAAAGGGTGTCTCACTTGAGGTGCACTCCGGTGAAGCGTTGGGTATTATTGGAATCAACGGATCTGGTAAATCGACTTTTTCAAACATTATCAGTGGCATTATCCCGCCAACATCCGGTGATCTTGAGATTCACGGGGATGTCTCGATCATTGCCATTGGGGCTGGCCTGAAAGGTGAATTGACAGGCCTTCAGAACATCCGAGTCAAGGCGCTGATGTCCGGGATGACCAATCAAGAGATCGATGAGATCATCCAGCCCGTCATTGATTTCGCTGATATTGGGGCGTTCATCGATCAGCCGGTCAAAAGCTATTCAAGCGGGATGCGTTCCCGTCTTGGGTTCGCAATCGCTGTTCATCAGCATCCTGATATTCTTGTGGTCGATGAGGCACTGTCTGTCGGCGATTCCACTTTCTATGAAAAGTGTATGGAAAAGATGGATGAGTTTAAGAGCGAAGGCAAGACGATCATCTTTATTAGTCATGCACTGGCTCAGGTCGAACAGTTCTGTGATAAAGTGCTGTGGATGCATTATGGCGATGTTCGTGAATATGGGGACACTGAAGAAGTGCTGACTCATTATCGGACGTTTACCGGCCGCTTCAACAATTTGTCGAAGAAGGAAAAGCGGGCCTATCAAAATGAGGCCAAGCACAAGCAAGCTGTTTTCACGCTCGACGATCTCTATGCGCGGGAGAAGGCGGAATCCTCATTGCCGCGCCCTGTCTCCGACGCCGAACTAAAGCAGCTCTGTGCCCGTAACTCGATTGGGGACCCCATGTCGAAAACAACATGGTTCTTCTTGATCGCGATGATCTTGGCCGCTTTGGCACTGGGAACTGAGATGGTTCGCTCGCCAAAGCCGCTCAAGTCGGCACTCCCTGCACCGACAGCTGTTGTACAAACAATTGCGACGGAAACCCCGTCTAGACCATGGAAGATTTGAGGAAAGTGCTTTGAAATCTGTTTGGATCGTTTTAAAAGAGCAATTTGGCAATCTTGGCATGATCTTTCGTATCTCTCGGTACGATGAACATGCCGAGTATCAGAGCCACTATCTCGGCCTTGCCTGGGAAATTCTGAACCCGATCATTCAAGTTGGGGTTTATTACTTGGTCTTTGGCATGGGACTGCGCGGCAATCGTAGCGTGAACGGGGTGCCGTTCATCGCCTGGATGCTGATCGGGATGTCCGCATGGCTGTTCATGAATACTTCCATGAATCGCAGCTCAAAGAGTATCACGGGCAAGCTCTACGTGATCTCGAAGATGCAATTTCCAGTCAGCACATTGCCGAGTGTCACGATCGTCTCGAATTTAACTGCCTATTGGGCCATGCTCGCCGTCGCAGTTTTCAGTGTGCTGGTCTCGGGCGTACCGATCACGATCTATTGGTTGCAGTTCTTCTACTACTTTATTTGTATGATCGCATTTACTTTTGCCATGGCGATCTTCTCTGCGACCATGACTGTCCTAGTCCGCGACTATCAGTTCATTCTGCAATCGATCTTGCGTGTGATGCTGTATCTCTCTGGTGCGATCTGGAACTTAACGGGTTCTGGCTTACCACCGAAGCTGGTCAAATTTCTGCAATTGAACCCCATTTATTATGTGATCAACGGGTACCGCTCGGCCTTTCTCTCAGATGGCCTCATTTGGGAGAACAAGAAGGCGACATTGCTTTTTTGGCTGATAACCAGTATCATTTTGGTGATCGGATGCCATCTGCATGTGAAATTCCGCGCGCGTTTTGTTGATCTAGCGTAAGACATTCAATGTACGCGGCCGCGAAGGCGGTCGCGTCTTTTGTTATATAATGGGGGAAATCTTTTGAAGAAGGCCATTAAGCAGCTTCTCAGTTATATCTATCGTTTTATCTTTAATGGGATGGCATTGATTCTGCCTGTCAGGCCTCATACCGTGGTATTCGAGAGCTTTGATGGCAAGTTGCCCAGTGACAGCCCATTGGCGATCTATGACCAACTGAAAGCGACGCATCCTGATTGGAACGTGTTTTGGAGCGTCAAGCCAGGGACTTTGGCGGAAGCACAGCAGCTGCATCCAACCGTCCAGTTCGTCAAGCGTTTTTCTGTGCGGTGGCTCTTTCTTTTGCCGCGCGCGCAGTTTTGGGTCGCAAATGCGCGTATGCCATTTTGGCTCCATAAGAATCGCGGGACGACGTACATTCAGACCTGGCATGGGACACCTTTGAAACGGCTTGGGCTCGACATCAGCGACGTGGCGATGCCTGGCACGGACACAAAAAAGTACCACAAGGCGTTCATTACTGAGAGCCATCGCTGGGATTATCTAATCGCCCCAAATCAGTATTCTGAAGATATCTTCAAACACGCATTTGACTTTTCAAACCATTTTCTAGAGACCGGCTACCCCCGCAATGATGTTTTGGTCAATCACCGTTCTGACGACGAATTGATCGCTTCGTTGAAACAGAAGATCGTCGGGCACGCAACGGGTCGTGTGATCGTCTATGCGCCGACTTGGCGTGATGATTACTATGTTGAAGTCGGCAAATATCGCATGAACCTGCCATTTGATCTGGATACGGTGGTCAAGTTGCTGGGCCCAGAGGACACCTTCATCATTCGCCCGCATTACTTGGTCGCGGATAGTCTCACGATCAGAGATTATGAGGGGCGAGTCAAGATCTTGCCTGACACGGATATCAACGAGTTGTACCTGATCGCAGATCTTTTGATCACGGATTATTCCTCGGTGATGTTTGACTATGCGATTCTGGCTCGGCCGATGTTGTTCTATCCTTATGACAGGGCGCATTATCAGCAGGACATCCGAGGATTTTACTTTGACTACGACCTTGTGCCTGGCCCAATTGTCACGGAAGCTGAGGGATTTTATGAACAGCTGAAACGATTTATGCGATCGGGCGGTTGGCCCGAGTATCAGGAGAAGGAAGCACACTTCCGAGATGAGTTCTGCGGGTGGGAACAGGGAACTGCGGCGGAACAGGTTGTTGATCTAATGAGTAAATTGGGGGAGAAGCATGACTAAGGTAGATGTAGTTTTTGAAAATGGTAATTTGGAGATCGACTATCAACAGGCCGACAGCCATGAGGAGCTGAATCTGTCTTTATCAAACGAAGACCATTGTTTTAAATTTACAAAGGTGGTGAGCTCTGATGCTATCACTGAAGGCATGGCCGATTACCATTTTTCGTTGGCTTTGTCGCCGATCCTTGAAAACATTCTCAGGACAGCATCAACCATAGATGATGTTTTAGCTGCGAGACTTACGGTGTATCAGGACTATCAGGTTCAAACCGAGCTGGCCGAGTCGCCAGAAAATGAACAACCATTTGTTCGTGATGTCCATAAGACGCTTACCTTACGAAAAAATACTGATTTTTCATTGAATCATATCGATACATATTGGGATGATGCCCATGAGCATTGCCTGACCCCATACGTGACGCGTAAAGGGGCGTTGGCCTTTTTGGTCGATCGCCCAGTTCGCGGCGTTCAGTATGTCCCATATAAAATGATTCGTAATATGGTGTTTCAAGAAAGTGGCATGCGCGTCACTGGCTGTTTTGATGTGAACTATTTCCAGTTAGCGGATGCCCATCTTGAGATCGTTGAACGCGGCGGGGATCACCGGGTCGAACTGCCGGTCAGTTTTAGCTTCAACGAGCAGCGCAATAGTTACAAGCGGCGGTATGACTACCAGATCGATCTGGAGGTCGAGACGCTTCGGCCGTTTTTGGAGCAGTTTCCTGACGCTGAGGAACAGAGCCTGGATCTCTTTATTGTTGGCGAGCTGGCTGGAACGGATGCGGCGATGTCATTCCGGGTCGGGAACCCGAAGTTTATGGCCAACTATACGATGAAGGGGCAGTTGGCATGTCTCTCGGCTGATCAGACGCATTGGATCTCACTTGTCCCATACCTGACGCTCAAGGCGACCAACCTCTCATTTACGTTCAATGTCTATGAGAAGGAGGCTTATGACTACTTCAGAGCGCATCAGAACAATTGGAAGCAAGTGGCGAAACAGGGCCGCGACCGCAATATCTGGATCATTGGCGAGCGCTCATATAAAGCGCAGGACAATGGGTATCATTTCTTCAAGTATCTGCGTGAGCACCGGCCAGAGGTGGAAGCCTATTATGTGATTCGAAAGAACTCACCTGAGCTGAAAAACGTTGCGCCGCTTGGCAATGTCATCTTTTTCAACTCCCGTGAGCATTTTGAAAAGGTCATGCAGGCCAAATACATCTGCGGGACCCACCATCCGGATTCCCTGTATCCGACGCGGAGCCGCCAATATATCTCGCGTATCACGGCCAAGAAAGTTTTTCTGCAACATGGGGTCTTTGGCACCAAAAATATTGCGCCGATCTATGGCAAATGGGTCAATGAATTTTACACGGATCTGTTTATCACTAGCTCACGGAAAGAGAAACAGATCGCGATCACCGATCTCGGCTATAGCGATCAGGAGGTCGCGGTCACTGGGTTGGCCCGGTTCGACACGCTGTTTGCAAATGATCTGCCAGTCAAGCGCCAGCTCTTGATCATTCCGACTTGGCGGGATTGGATCACCAATGACGAGATCTTTGAGCAGAGCGACTATCTGCAACGATACCGTGAGCTCTTGTTTGACCCACGGCTTAAGGCATTCTCCGAGAAGTTCCATATCGAATTGATCTTCTGCCTGCATCCTAACATGCAGGATTACGTCGAGTATTTCCAAGATGCGCCAGTGACGATCGTTCGTCAGGGCGATGTCAACGTTCAGGACTTGATCAAGGAAAGTATGATCATGCTGACGGATTATTCGAGTGTGGCCTTTGATTTCAGCTTCCTGCACAAACCGGTGATCTATTATCAGTTTGACCGGAGCCGTTTTCTGGGCAAATATCCCTCTCATCTTGATCTGGACAGTGAGCTGCCTGGCCCGATCACTGATCAGCTGGACCAGATCTTCGCGTACCTTGATGCATCGGGCGAGCGTGACTTCCAGATGCGTCCTGAAGATGTGGTGAAGGCAGACCGGTTCATCGATCATCGCGACACCCAGTCCTCTGATCGAATCTATCAGGCAGTCTTGAAGATCCCTGATAAGACGCGCTCGGAAAAACTGCACAGTAACACGCTTTATCTGAAGATCATGTCCAAGTTCCGCCGCACCCGGCGTGTTTATTTTCCGGCCATGCGTGTTGCGTATTGGTGGTGGCGTCATTTTTCACCGATCAAAGAGAATCAGATTCTGTTTGAGAGCTCCTTGGGCAAACGGTATGAGGACTCCCCGCGGATCATTTACGAAGACATGGTCAAAACGCATCCAGATCTTCACTATGTCTGGGTGTCAAGTTCTAACCAGCCATTAAAGGCCAATCCGACCACGAAGATCATCAAGCGCTTGTCGATCGATTATTATCGTGCGCTCGCGACGAGCCGGTACTGGGTCAACAATCAGAACTTCCCTGCCTATATCACCAAGCGCAAGGGGACGGATTACCTGCAGACCTGGCACGGGACGCCGTTGAAGAAGATGCAGCATGACCAGCAAGTCATCGAAGGCCGCACCCCTGGCTATCTAAAGCGTGTGACGCATGCCAAAGATCAATGGTCTGCCCTGGTCTCGCCATCTGACTATGCGACCAAAGCGTTCCGCTCGGCCTTCCAATACGAAGGTCCCGTGATCGAACAAGGTTATCCGCGCAATGATGTCTTCTATGGCCCGCAAGCGCAAGTGATTCGCGACGAAACGCGCAAACGCTTGGGCATTGCCGACGACCAGAAAGTGATCTTATACGCGCCGACCTTCCGGGATTATGAAAACGTGGGCAATAAGTTTGTCATGCGCAATGAGCTGGATTTCGATGCGTTTGAGAAGATATTAGGCGACGACCATGTCCTGTTGATGCGCGAGCATGTGATCGTGGCCAGCAAGCTCCAAATTCCAACGGATTATCGGCATAATATTAAAAATGTCTCCAATTACCCGAGCGTTCAGGAACTGATGCTTGCAAGTGACATGTTGATCACTGACTACAGCTCGATCATGTTTGATTACCTCAATCTCTCTCGCCCGATCTACTTCTTCTGCTACGATCTGGAGCAGTATGTTGCGGAACGCGGGACCTACTTCGACTTTGTTAAAGAGGTGCCGGGGCCGATCGTTAGGACTGCGGATGAGTTGCTTGAATCGATTGCTGATAGCGCCAGTTACTGGCAGCATTATCGCGACGCTTATACCAACTTTCAGAATCGGTTTACGCCACTGGATGGACCGCACACCGCGGCAAAGGTGGTCGATCAATTTTTGGAGATGAGTTCTGAGCACAAGGACTAGTTCATGTGGTAACCATTTCTTGATCTGCCAAGGCTGACGCGAATAAGTCACAGATTTCATTTGGACGTCAATATTTACAAAACCAAAAAAACCCTTGAAATCAAGTGCAGAATGATGGTAGCCTCAATGTACACGTTCACAAAAAAACGGAAGTCGCATTGAAGGGGGCGAATGATCAGAAATGGTTATGATAAACATAAAGCACAGTGGACCTTCTCGGACAACATCGCGGACCACCAAAACACTTTTTGCGCTTGTCCTAGCAAGCGCGGTGTTTGCTGTCAGCGCGCAACACACAGCTCTTGTGAGTGCGACCACTGACGCTAACACTGAACAGTCAACTGCTCAGCAGGTCAAAGTGGTCAATAGTCACAGTAATTTGAATCCTTCTGGGAGCTTTGCTTATCAAACGGAACCAGTCTCGGCTGGTGTGTCGCTTGGGTCGATTCAGGCAACGCCTATCAGTGAGGATCCCGACACGAACACGCTTGTTCAGCCACTGGGGCTGTCTGCGACGGATGCCGCAGTTTGGCTCGCTCAGGCGAAGGCCGTCGCCACAGAAGACCGAGAAGAGACTGGCCGTGTTCAGGAGATCATTCGCTCTGATGCGACTGTTGCCAAGATCAAGATCGGGCAAGCGGGCATTCCGTCGGTCTCTGCAACTGATGTTTCCAGTTACCAGTCCTGGCTGACTGCCAACGACTATAAACTTTTTGTCAAAGCAGGCGTTAAGGGAATCACAGTCAAAGTCACTGAGGCTGATAGCTATACGAGTCCTGTGGCTGCCACTCAGATCTCGCGGGCCAAGGCAGCAGGGATGGCGGTATCCGTCTATCACTATGCCTGGTTCACCACTACGAGCCAGGCTGCTGCTGAGGCGCGCTATACGGCTGCGGCGATGAAGAAACTCGGTCTGCCAAAGAACACTCGTATCTTTGCGGATATGGAAGAGCCAACCGTGATCAATGACAGTGGGGTCAAGGCCAATCTGCAAGCCTATTTCAATGCCTTAGATTCACTCGGCTATCATTCGCATGGGCTCTATACCTCGATGGGTTACGGCTCTACGCCGCAAATGGTCAGTGTTGTTGGCAAGGCAAATTCGTGGCTTGCCGGCTACCCATACAATACGACCAATAAGGATATGTGGAATAGCGATTATGGCGCTTGGCAATTTTCCTCAAACGCCACATTGACAGGGGCTAGTTCCTCTTCAGTTCTTGACGTCTCGCACGACTACACCGGGCTCTTGACTGGCGTGCCGCCAGTCGATGAGCCGATCAATTACGGCAAGTATGTGACGGTTACTCAAAACAGTGGTTCGGCCTGGTCCTCTCTCAGTAATGGGGCCTCGACGCCTTTGACCGGTTTGTACCGAAAGACTTATCTTGCTAAGACAATCACCTACACATCAAACGGGTATGTGTATTACGCACTTTATAGCTCGAATGGCAAGTTTGTTGGCTATGTTAATACTGGTTATGGTACTGAGGCAGACAATGTTGGAGGCGTAGGCTTCTCATACGGCAAGTACGTGACCGTGACCTCAAATTCAGGGAGTGTCTGGCAGAACTTTAGCTGGCAACAAAAATCCACGATCGCGTCACATACGCACAATACGTATCTTGCAAAATATGCTTACCACGCCTACAACGGCTCAACTTATCTGTCGCTTTACGATGCGAAGGGCAACTGGCAGGGATACATCAATGCGGGCAATACCGAGGTCTGTGAGGGCCGGCAGGGAATCGGTTATGGCTATGGCCAGTATGTGACCATAACCGCCAACACGGGGTCGATCTGGGGCGATTTTTCCTGGAACGAACGCGCGAAAGTAGCCGACCATTACCACGAGACGTTCCTCGCCAAATACGCCTATCGCAATTACAACGGCAGTACGTATCTGTCGCTCTATGATAAAGACGGGACGTGGCTGGGCTATCTGAATAGCGGCAATGTCCGCGTGAATGATGGCAAGGCGGGTGCAGCATTTACGATCAACCAGTACGTCACGATCACCGACAAGACCGGCAATATCTTCAGTGATTTTTCATGGACGATCCGTAACAAGACCAGCAAGTATTATCATCAGACCTTGATGGCGCGGTATGTCTACTGCAACTTCAACGGCTTCCAGTATTACTCGCTTTATGATGCGAACAATAAATGGGTCGGCTATATGAATGTCGGTTACGCGAAAGCAGGCGCTGGCAAGCAAGGCGGTGCGATCGCATACGACAAGACGGTGCGAGTCACCGGCAAGACCGGCTCTTTCTGGGGCAGTTTTGACTGGCAGGAACGCAATAAGGTCAGCGCGTACACCGGCCAAAAGATCGTTGTGCCGCTGGTCTATTACCACAGCAATGGCTTTGTCTATCTCTCGGCCTATGATACGAAGGGCCACTGGCTGGGATATCTCAACGCAGGAAATACAGACGCGATTCTTGACCGCTGATCGCATCAAATAGACGACGGGCTTGCACGGGTTGATGAATTTTGAAAAATTCGCCCTTGACACCCCGCAATCCCTCGCGTAAACTCAGGGCATTAAATCAAAGGAGCAATCAACATGACGAACATCACCCTACAGTTGAAGAGCTGGCAAAGCCAACAGTAGGTGGGTCGCAAGACGCGATCTGCCAGATACGCAGGTCGTGTCTATGTTGGCTGCTATTCAGTTGCGTCCGCATAGATACTTGAAGTCATACTTCAGGAGCTATGCGGACGTTTTGTCTTTTCGGGACTTCCGCGACCTGTGCGGGAGTCTTTTTGTTTGTCGCAAGTCAGTTTGGAGGAAAAATAATGAAACGTATGATCGCATTGATCGCGGTCTTGGTCGTGTTTCTCGGCGTCGCGTTCGGCGTTGAGAGTAAACCGGAGCAAGCCGCCAAGACCAGCAGTGTCAAAACCGTGGGAATCTTGCAATTGATGAGTCACCCCGCCCTTGACGCCATTCATAAAGGAATTATTCAGGGATTGAAAAACAAGGGCTACACGGTCGGGAAGAACCTCAAGATCGATTTTCAAAATGCAGAAAACGATCAAAGCAACCTCAAGACCATGTCCCAGCGCTTTGCCAGCGAAAAGGCAGACGCGATGATCGGCATCGCGACACCTTCCGCGCAGGCCTTGGCCAACGTGACCAGCACCACGCCGATCATCTTGGGCGCCATCACCGATCCAAAGGGCGCCAAGCTTGTCAACAACAACACCAAGCCCGGTGGCAACATCACCGGTGTCTCCGACCAGGCTCCAGTCAAGGCGCAGTTGAAGCTGATCCGGCAACTGATGCCAGACGCCAAGACCCTCGGCGTGATCTCCACTTCCAGCGATGACTCGGCGCAGACCCAGGCGCGCCTGGTCACCAAGGAAGCGCCGAACGAGGGCTTTACGGTGAAGAATTACACGATCAGCTCGACCAATGATCTCGCCCAAGTTGGCGGCCAAATGGTCAACCAGGTGGATGCGGTCTTCGTGCCAACGGACAACACGATCGCCAGCGCGATGCAGACGCTGGTCAAGGTCGCCAATGTCAAAAAAGTCCCTGTTTTCCCGACTGTCGACACAATGGTCAAAGACGGTGGGGTCGCCACGATCGGCATCAACCAGTTCCACTTAGGCGTTGTCACCGGCGAAATGACGGCGGACGTTTTATCCGGCAAGTCGAAGCCGGCCACGACACCGATTCACTTTGAAACGACAGGTGAGTTGATCTTGAACACGAAACAGGCGAAGTTGCTGGGCATCAAGTTGCCGGCTAGCTTGCTGAAAGAAGCAGAGAAGAATGGGGAGGTGATCAAATGATCAGCTTAGGGGTTTCCGCAATTGGGCAAGGCTTGATGTATGGCATTTTAGGCGTCGGCCTGTTTCTGACATTCCGCATCTTGAATTTTCCAGATATGACCGTTGAAGGCACGTTCCCGTTTGGCGGGGCGGTCGCTGTGAGCGCCTTGACGCATGGGGTTGATCCACTGATCGCAACATTGCTGGGAATGCTGGCGGGGATGCTCGCCGGGCTGATCACCGGCCTGCTCGCGACAAAGGGGCACATTCCGGTGCTGCTTGCTGGCATTTTGGTCATGACCGGGCTGTTTTCAATCAACTTGCGCGTGATGGGGCGGGCCAATCTGTCGCTGCTGCATCAGCCCAATTTGTTCAACGCCAAGATCTTGAAGGCCCTGCCACCGTATTTTGACAGCGTGGTGGTCGGCTTGATCGTCACCGTGATCGTGGTGGCGTTGGTGATCGTCTTTCTCAACACGCAGATCGGCCAGGGCTTCATTGCGGCCGGCGATAATCCGACGATGGCCCGCTCGCTGGGCATCGACCCGGACAACCAGATGATCTTGGGACTGGTCGTCGGCAACGGCCTGATCGGGCTGGCCGGCGCGCTGCTGGCGCAAAACAACGGCTTCGCGGATGTCAATTCCGGCATCGGCATCATCGTCATCGGGCTGGCCGCGATCATCATCGGCGAAGTGCTGTTCGGCGAGTTGACCTTGAGCCAGCGCCTGATCGCCGTCGTCCTGGGCAGCATCGTCTACCGCTTCGTCCTGTTGTTGGTGCTGGCGCTTGGCTTTGCGCCGGACGATCTGAAGGTCATTTCCGCGATCGTTTTGGCCATCGCCATCATGGTGCCGTCATTTGAAAACAAATTACATATCCGCCGGGTCTTGAAAAATGGGGTGAAGAGCGATGCAACAACCAAATAACGAAGAAGCCGCGCAATTACAATTGAACCAAGTCGCCGTCAACGTGGTCGTTGGCCAAAGCGTGCGGCCGCTGCTCCAAAACATCGACTTGACCGTCCAACCGGGGGAGTTTGTCACGGTGCTCGGCGCAAACGGGGCCGGCAAATCGACCTTGTTCAACGCGATCACCAGCGATGTGCCATTGGCCGGCGGGACGATCACGCTGGCCGGCCATGACATCAGTGCCGCTAAGCGCGAGCGCCGCGCTCATCTGATCGCCCGGGTCTTTCAGGATCCGAAAATGGGGACGGCGCCGCGAATGACAGTCGCGGAGAATTTGGCCTTGGCCTCACGCCGCGGCCAACGCCTGACCCTTGCCTCGCGTCAACTCAAAGCTCAGTTCTCGGCTTTTGAAAAATTGGCCGCGCAAACTGGCAACGGCTTGGAAAAGGCGCTGAATAAGCCCACCGAAGAACTTTCCGGTGGCCAGCGCCAGGCCCTGAGTCTCCTGATGGCGACGATGCGGCGGCCGGAGCTGCTTCTTTTGGACGAGCACACGGCGGCGCTGGATCCGCATACTTCAGAGGCCATCATGACTCTGACCCAGCAGATCGTCGCGCGCGAACAGCTCACGTGCCTGATGATCACCCATCAGCTTGAGGATGCCTTGACCTATGGCTCGCGTTTGATCGTTCTGCAAGCAGGCCACATCGTCGCGGATTACAGCGGCGAGGCTAAGGCGCAGCTGACACGAGCGGATCTGCTTCAATATTTTGGTTAAGTGCCGACTGGCTCTCATTGACTTGAATCGACGTGTCTTCTATAATTTTATAATGTAGTCTGAGTATCTGCGGGTATTCAGAATCTAGTAAAGGCAACTTCTTACAGAGTTGCTTTTTTGATAAAGAATAACGCAAAACAGCTGAGAGAAGGCACCTAATGAATTGGTTAAAACGGGTATGGCAGGATAGTAGATTTCAGGAGACGTTCTGGTATGTTTTTTTCGGAGGTTGGACGACAGTTGTTAATTTTGTTGTCTACTTTCTGTTCAGGAGTGGGTTGGGTTGGGGAGTTCTCTCCAGTAACAGTTTTGCTTGGATAGCCTCAGTGCTGTTCGCATTTTTCACCAATAAGCGCTGGGTTTTTCACTCCAAGACTTCAACCATATACGCCACGCTTCTTGAACTTTTCAAATTTGTGTTCTACCGGTTGGTTTCGTTTGGTATTGATCAGGGCATGATGCTTTTATTCATCGATGGGCTTCATATCGGTGATTTTATTTCAAAGCTTATGACCCAGGTGTTTGTACTGGTTGCCAATTATTTATTTAGCAAGCTGTTGATTTTTAATCGCAGTAAGAAGGAGGACACTGAAGAATGATGAAGCGTATTTTGATATCTATACCAGCGTATAGCGAAGCTGATAACGTGGTTCCGCTCTATAACGCTTTAAAGGAAGGACTAAAGCCTGTATGGGCCAAATATGATTTTGAATTTCTGTACATCAATGATGGTAGCAAGGACGATACTGTGGCACAAGTTCGCTCCTTGATGGAGACCGCTCCCGAAGTCTCATTACTCGATCTGTCCCGTAACTACGGCAAAGAAATTGCAATGACAGCTGGATTTGACTACTTTCACCATGACGCAATGGTAACTATAGATGCTGATCTTCAGATGCCAGTTTCCACAATCGTAGATATGATTAATCTTTGGGAACAAGGGTATGAGGACGTATACGCTAAGCGTAATAAGCGGATGGGGGAGTCTTGGCTAAAAAAGGCTACCTCCCGATGGTTCTATAAAACATTGCAATCTGTCTCACACGCGCCTGTTGTAGCCGACGCTGGCGATTTTCGTTTACTTGATAAGAAAGTGGTTGCTGCTATTTGTCAATTACGAGAGAGTGAGCGATACACTAAGGGACTTTACAGCTGGGTCGGCTTTAAGAAGGCCCAGGTCGAGTTTGATGCGCTTCCTAGGCTGCATGGCCAGACAAAATGGAATTTTCGGAAGCTGTTTGGCTTGGCTATGCAAGGCATCACTTCATATACCACTGCACCTCTCAAGGTATCAACATACTCAGGGTTTGCTATCTCGCTTGCGGCATTTATTTATTTGCTCTATGTGCTTATCAAGACGCTCCTGTATGGCTCTGATACCTCGGGCTTCCCCACGCTAGTGATTCTCATTCTTTTTATCGGTGGCGTGCAGCTAATATCGATTGGTATTCTCGGTGAATATCTTGGCAGAATTTTTAATGAAACCAAGCAGCGCCCGCTATATTTCATAGAGGATATTTATCATCGCTCTCTGGATGATAACTCCGCAGAGGAGGCCTCAAGCCCTAAAGACAATGATCTGTCGAGTAATCACGCCTGATGGTTAACCTGGATGGCAAGAAGGGTGTTACGATCCCGCAGTCAAACTCTGATTTGCAAGCTCTGGTGTCTAGAACCTCACTCCTCTTCTTTAAGCTACCTTTCCAGCATCATGCTGTGTTTAATGCAAGGCTCAGGACGACAGGTGGCCGCTTTCATTTACCAGACGAAAATCTCGATTTTAACCCAACGCTGTTTGCGGCGATCGATGCGGCGGCTCAGATCGGGGTGATCAAGCATGAATTATGCCATTACCATTTGTACCGCGCACATCGCGGATTTCGCCACGGGGATGCCGACTTCAAGCAGCTGCTGGCGGCAGTCGGTGGGAGCCGGTTTGCGCCAGCCTTGCCGAATCGTCAGCCACGCTATCTGTACCGCTGTCAGCAGTGTGGGATGGACTACCCCCGCCAGCGTCGCATCGATACGCGGCGGTATGGTTGCGGTCAGTGCCACGGGAAACTGAAGCTGTTTCCAAGGCGAGATTTTTCAACAAAATAAATTAATTTGGTATTCGACCCCGTACCATGGTCAGCTGTGTCTCAAGAAAGCCCGATGCGCGATAAAAAGCTAGAGCCCCTTTATTTTCTGCCAAGACATCCAGTTGTAAATACTCCAGCTGGCGGTTGTTTCGCCAGTCATCCACTGCATGGAGCAATGCTGTTCCCAGATGTTGACGACGCATATTAGAGTCGACCCAAAGTTCGCTTAACACACACAAACGGTGCGGGACGAAGCTTGGATTATCAGACACAGTAGCCTCAAAGGCTGCTGCAAAGCCGGCTGGACGGAGTTCGGATAGTGCTATGAAATATTGGCGCTGTGGCATAACTAGTGCATCTGCAAGCTCCGCTGTAGCATCTTGCTGGTTGAATCGAATCATGTCAGGCACCAATTTGGCCATTTCGAAATTTAATTTCTTTTGCATCTGGCTGATGATCTTTAGGTCGGATAAAGTGGCTGGGCGTACTGTCATCTTGTTTCTCCTTTCTGATGTGTGAATAGTCTGTAATTTATGTGCAGGATGGAATCCGGGCTGGGACTTTTTGCGAAATCGATTTTGCTCTCGATTATCGTTGACTTTCCTCTAGCTAGATTATATACTATTTTTTGTGCTTATTAGCGCAATGCGGGCGTGGCGGAACTGGTAGACGCGCAAGATTAAGGATCTTGTGGCCACTTAAGGCCGTGAAGGTTCAAGTCCTTTCGCCCGCATTTTGACCGTCTCTCTTTGAGGGGCGGTTTTTTAAAACATATATTTCAGTCTTGTTAGATTGCTCGTTTCGGATTTCTCCGGAGGTTTCTAATGACGCACAAGTCTAGTTCCGCTTACACCATCAGTATCATCGGCGTGCTCGGTGCGCTACTCATCATGCAGGCGTACATCCCAATGGTCGGCTACATTCGCATCATTCCGGGCCTGCCTGCGATCTCGACCATGCATCTGACGGTGATCATGGCGGGAGTGATCTTGGGCGTGCGCGGCGGGGCAGGGCTCGGTCTGATGTGGGGTGTGATCAGTTTGGTCAAAGCTTACACCGATGCGACGGATCCGCTCACGTTATTACTTTTCCAAAATCCGGTGATCGCGATCATCCCGCGCGTGATGGTGGGCATCGTGGCGGGGGCCATTTTCAATCACATCGCACCGTCTGTTCTGCACGGCGTCGGCGCAACCGTGAAGATGATCGCGGCAGGGGTGGCCGGCGCATTGACGAACACGGCGTTGGTGATCCTGTTCACCTGGCTATTTTTCGCTCATAACGCGACACAGGTGCTTGCCGGTGCCAACGCAGCCAATTTGTGGTGGCTTCTGATGGTGGCCTTTGCAACCAATGCGGCACTTGAGACTCTGATGGCGGGCGTTGTGACGCCTGTGATCGGGCAGGGACTGATGCGGTTTAAACGGTGAATGGTTGATGAGTCAATAAGAAGTGAGACCCGTGCAGCGGTGCTTTAGCTGGCAGGTCGTGCTGGCCCGAGGACAACTCGGGCCATTTGATTCAGCCTGTTTGAGCGTCCTGGTGTTGTGCGTTGGATGTGTGCGACTTCAATTTCATGCCTGATGGCGCTCAACTATGTACTTCCGCCAGGCCGGCGCCACGGCTTGGTGGAAGGATTCGCACGTGATGCGACTGTGGCGCCAGTCGAATCAGATGTGAATAAAGTGCTCTTTGAAAACTTTTGTGGCATCCGTGTCGCCGCCATATCGATTGCTGGTGCAGTAAGCTTAGGTCATGTAGGCTTAGAATTTCGGTGACCTTCCCGCTTCCGAAGAAGAAGGCGTCGTTCTCAAGATGGGCCGCATACCCGGTGCTGCAAACAAAGGTGGGCTGCACGACATTTGTGTGGATACCGGTGGAACTATTCAGCTTTCAAAGAGCGTGACGTGGCGTTGCCGCCGGGGACAGAGCAACAATTATGACCCGCCAAAGCGAGTCGTTCGTCTTTCATCTCGGGTGGACCTTTGAGTCGCCGCCATATCGGACGCTGGTGCAAGTTGGGTGACATATAGGCTTAGAATTTCGGTGACCTTCCCGCTTTCGAAGAAGAAGGTGTCGTTCTCAAGATGGGCCGCATTCAGCTCCTGCAAACGAAGGTGGGCTGCACGACAGTTTGATGAAAGACTAGTGGGAGTCCGGACTCCCATGGTGCGTGTGCTGAACGCGGCTGATCAGGCGCGCGCTCTGTAGGTGTGGTTGTTTCTCGTCAGCCCAGTCAGATAGGGGAATGCGCAGACGGCACTATCTGGATGCCGCCATGCCTCCCAGAGGGTCGGTAAGGCCACCACCTTCTCAGGCCTTACACTAGTAAAGCGTTTGCAAAGGGGTCAAATGTGAAGTGATTCTCGTAAATGTTTTGTAAAAGATTCTGGATGCCGAGATGACGGGCTTTAGGACGGATCAATTCGGCCAAAATCTTTTCAAATTTTAATTCTACGGATTAGACCACGCTCCTTCTCGTCGGATCATTTCAGCTGTCAGCGATCCGCTATGTACCCCCGATCCAGTCGGGCCTTTGACCGGACCAGGGGCCACACAAGTTGCGAACGGCAGGCCCTCGCCAGTCGCAACTTGTGTGATTGCATTGCTCTTTGAAAAACTTTTGTGGCATCCGTGCCGCCGCCATATCGATCGCTTGTGCAGTCAGCATAGGAAATCTTGGCTTAGAATTTCGTTGACCTTCCCTTATCCGAAGACTCGGGCGTCCATCTCAAGATGGGCCGCATTCCAGGTCCTGCAAACAAAGGTGGGCTGCACGACATTTGTGTGGATGCCGGTAGTGCTATTCAGTTGTCAAAGAGCGTGACTTGGCTTTTCAGCCAGTGACGTCGCATTTGTAGCGACCTGCCGAGGTAGGCCACACGCCTATCATCTTGGTTGAATCTTTGGGTCGCCGCCATATCGGACGCTGGTGCAAGTTGGGTGACATATAGGCTTAGAATTTCGGTGACCTTCCCTCCTCCGAAGAGTAGGGTGTCGTTCTTAAGATGGGCCGCATTCAGCTCCTGCAAACGAAGGTGGGCTGCACGACAGTTTGATGAAAGACTAGTGGGAGTCCGGACTCCCATGGTACGTGTGCTGAACGCCTGCTGTACATTTAGGTGTTCTGTTGGTGTGCTGTTTCCCTCGACCGCCCATGGAGTCGAATGAATATGCATGCGACAGTCTCCACTTGGGGCATGCTCATTCGGGTGTCGGTAAGAGCCCACCTTCCTGACCCTTACATAATATAAAGCGAACGGGAGCCGGAAAATGTGATCGGAAATTTTAAAACGTTGATGTACTGCGGGTTCCGGCAATCGCTGAAAATCCGCGAATAGTTCATGCTTTATACTGAAATTAGTGGTCATGGAGGCACACAAGATAGAATAAACGATGCAAATTTAACCGGTCTAAACTCGACGGCGATTTCGAGTGCTACGCATCATGGGCGTGCGGCATAAACTTTTGTGATGGCGTCACACGGCACCGTTCCTGGATTCTTCGCCAGCGTCAACCTTCTCACAACAAAAAAGCCAAGGAAGCGGAGAACCGCACCTTGGCTGTGAAAGATATTCTTGAATATAATCAGCGAATGGTGACCGCTGCTTGCAAAAGCTTCATGGCATCCGTGCCCGACGCTGTATACAGAGCTGTACCCTTGCGCCAAGTGATCACGTTCATCAAGTCCGAAGACTTCGCCACATAAAGCTGAACCGTTGCTTGACCATCAGGCGCTGGTAGGGCGTAGCGATTGAAATAGGCCGCCGCCTGTTTTGCTAATGGCAGACCATCTTCACCTTGGACATTCGATGAGACCACGGTGATGGACCAGTTACCTTCGTGCCAAGTGGTGTACGAGGACCCTGCCGCACCTTCTTGCGTCGCCGTCATCCCATAGCCCAGCGAGACTGTTGGCAAGCCTTTTTGAATCTGCTGATAATTGATCTGCGATTGTGCGGCGGCAGCTGTTGAATAAGTCTTCTTTGTGAGCTCCAAAATTGGGGCCACAGAAGCGACGTTCAGCGCAACTTCTTGACTGCCTTCACTATAGTTGACCGTATATGCCTCGTTGGTGCCTGAAATGGCCGCATTCAGCACTTTGCCGGTCGCGGTTGAAACGGTGGTTGGCAATTTAGCGACCGTCAGTTTGGCATGAATCTGCTGATTAAGCTCGGTAATACGAGAAATGGTTGGCTTCTTTGTTGATGAACTGGTTGACTCAGTGTCGGAAAATGTCGACGCACTGCTACTTTCATCACTGCTACTTGAAGTGTCACTGCTTGATGAATCGCTTGATGCCTCAGTCTTTTTTGAAGACGATTTTGTTGAAATTTTTTCGGAACTGTTTGACTTCGATTGGCTAGTACTCTGATTGCCACATCCGGCGGCAATGCCGACAATTAGCAAAACGACCGGGATCATCCATCCTGTTTTTTTCATTGCTTATTTCCTCCTCACAGCGGGGAAGTCCCC
Organism: Lacticaseibacillus mingshuiensis; assembly: GCF_016861785.1. Lineage (GTDB taxonomy): Bacteria > Bacillota > Bacilli > Lactobacillales > Lactobacillaceae > Lacticaseibacillus > Lacticaseibacillus mingshuiensis. The sequence continues at coordinate 3,647 of NZ_BOLS01000019.1, read as the reverse complement.
ACGCAACTAGGATAAGTATAACGTGCTTAATGACTGACTGCATTAAAAAGGACACAATGGCACCAATCTTAATGACTTCTGAAGACAAAAAAGACCGCCGGCTCATCGCGGCGGTCGAAGGCACGAACTTATTTCATTTGCTTAAGTGCGGTTTGAAGTGCTTCAACTTCACCGGTCATTGTGGCGTAGTTGGCCACGATGATCTCGGCTTGTTGACTCAGGGAGCTGCCAAACTGATTAACGCGTCCGAGCGCTTCATCAACCAACGCATGATCGCCATTGGCAGCCGTGACGTCGCTGAAAAAGGTCGTCTCGGCTTTTTGCATCTCTTTGTAGTATTCGTCGAAGGTCTTGAAATCCAGAAGGGCTAACTTGAGACTGCTGAGCACAGATTTCAGTTGCGCGCTGGGTAGATCGCCGTGATCTTGCGTACTGAGCTTGTTCAACCCGGTTGTGGCTTTTTGCAGATCGCTTTGCGCATTGGACAACTTCTGATAGGCAGCGCTGCGTCGATCGATCAGCGCTGCAACGTCTGCATCGTGTTTGAGATTGCCGGTAGGGTCGTCTTTGAACGCACTTTCGAACGTTGAAGGAAACGCTGAGGTGGTATCATCAATGACCTGCATCTGCTGGGTCTCAGTCTTCAGGCTGGCCAGTACGACCTTGGTTTGGTGATCTAGCTGCGCCTTTTGGTCAAATGCCGGGCCACATGCTGTCAGTAGTAGCACAAGACTGACAATGAGAAAAATGAGTCGCTTCAATCCGTTCAGCTCCCTTCGCTAAGTCAATCGTAGCGTATCTTTCTATAGATTACTAGGAAAAATGAGACCGGTCGTTTTGGCCCTAGAGAAAACGTTCCCTGTTGCTGGTGTTCGTGATAAATAATAATGAAAATGCTGATTGATTGAACGAGTCAAGCAGCGGTGTTAGACTGTACATATGCTTTTTGACGGGGCGGGGCCTGATCGTTCTTCGAGCGTTCTCTCGTTTGCACCGAACAGAAATGCAATTATTATTTTGTTACGCTTCGGCGTAAGGAGGATGTTCAAAAATGGAACACGGTACAGTTAAATGGTTCAACGCTGATAAAGGGTATGGTTTCATCACACGTGAGGATGGCAGCGATGTTTTCGTTCATTTCTCAGCGATTCAAGGCGACGGTTACAAGACGCTTGATGAAGGCCAATCTGTGACCTTCGAAGTTGAGCAAGGCGACCGCGGCGCTCAGGCAACGAACGTTAACAAGGACTAAAAGTCGTTGTGTTCAGGCACACGCTGAATTCGGGGATCCTCGATCTGAGGGTCCCTTTTTGTATACAGCATAGACGATCGAGTAGCAGAAAAACGGATCGTGTTGGGTCTATTCTCGAGTGAGGCTCGACACAAGAGGCCACAAGCCAATTATTGTATTGGTTAGGCTAACCGCCACTCTCATAAGCAGTTTGGTTACAGGAAGGCCGCTGGATTGGGGTATAATGAGGATAACCAGACACTAACAAACAAGGGGGTCTTGTTGAGTGAAGAAAAGGGATGTTATTGCAATAGGGCTGACGATAGCCTTCTGGATGGGCTGTTTTGCCAGGCCATTTTCAGCGGAGCCTGTGTTGGCAGCTGACATCGAGACCACAGACACCCACACGTCTTCGGCTCAGCCTGAAGATGATAACCAAATTTCGCAGGGCAAAACAAGTCCTAAAGAAACGGGTGAAAGTACTGATCAACCAGATCTGCACAGTTTACAATATCAAGAATCTGTGCCGGCGTCAGCGATAAGCAACTCAAACGATATGCCAGATACCGAAGAGAAACCCGCTGATTCTAACAATTCCAGAGTTTCAGAGGGTGGGAATGCTTTATCCCAGGGCAGTGTTGGGACTAAAGATATTGTGGCCGGGCAAGAGTCTGCTAAAACCGAATCAGTATCTTTATATGCAACAATTTTAAATGCGGGATACAGTCATTATCCTGATCTGAAAGGCTCCGCTCCACTCAGCACAACAGCGTATTATCGCCAAACACTTAAAGTGATTAGCAGGACTACGTTGCCCAGTGGGTGGATTTACTACAAGCTTGTTGATCGAACCGGTAAAGTGATTGGATTTATCAACGCAAAAGCACTTGCGTTGGGAAATGTCCCACAGGGTAAAGCAATAGCAGTTGACACCTATAAATCGGTTGTGGACGCTCAGCAAGCCAGCTTTTCAAACTTCAATGGGACAGTTCGCAAAGCCGCTGGGGCGTACTATAAACAGACTTTGCGCGTTCGCATTATCTATAACACTTTTGATGGCCGTGAAATAGACTCTGTTTATGATTCGGACAATCACTGGATAGGCTATTTCCCAGCTACCTCTCTGAAGGAGGGCGTCGGTAAAGTTGGGGTCAGCTTTGGCTCAAGTGGGTTTGCTACAATTGTAAAGCAGAATTGGCAAATCTATCGTGCCTTTGGTCAACCTGCGACTGCTTCCTCTACTCAGTACTTTCATCAGACCCTACGCATAAAGAGCTTGAACTATGGGTTTGATGGATTTGTCTATGCCGGCCTTTGGGATAACAGAGGCATGTTCGTTGGCTATTTGAACTTAAACGCAATCAAACGGGCTGTCGGTGAGCAGGGGGGAGCGGTTAAATATGTTGAAAAGGTGCGAATCACCAGTAAAAATTCTTCGATTTGGGCGGATTTTGCGGGACATAAAAAAGCAACCACCTCGCAATATTATGATCAAACAGTGACAGCTCGCATTGCATACTATCAATTTGGGGGGTATGCATACCTCTCGCTGTACACAAATGCAGGTAAGTGGATTGGGTATTTAAATAGCAACGCAACTCGAACGGCTTCACGCTCATATATAAAGATGTCTCGGGTACCCAATTATAAGCAATTCGCGTGGGGCATTCCTGTTGGGTGTGAAGGGGTTGCGCTACTTCAAGCCCTCAAGGCAAAGGGATATGCGCAGCGTGAGACCCCTACCACATTTTTAAAAAAGATACCGAAGGCGTCATCGCCTTATAACGGTTTTGTAGGTAGTCCGTTTGTTGCCAACAACTCATTATATACTGCAATTTTTGCCGCACCTCTGGCCAAATGGGGTAACCAATATGGAACCGTTAGAAATATTTCTGGAGCCTCCGTTTCCAGCTTATTAAGCCAGGTCCTGGACGGGAACCCCGTGGTAGCATTTGTCACGGTTCACTTTGCTCCATTGGACTGGGCGAAATGGCCATTTGGACGCGTACCCAATAACAACCATGCTGTGACTGTTGCTGGGTACGATAAGACTAAACAGATGGTCTATATCTCCGATCCAATTGATGGCCTATATTGGATGACAGTAAAGAAATTTTCTGACATCTATACTTCAAGGAAAATGGCAGTGGTCGTTATCTAGATATATGCAAGAGGTCAGTAGAATGTACTAGCGGAAGAGTCAGACTCAATTGTATGCCCGGTATAACTGTAAGAACACAAGCTTTTGAACACGGGCCCATATTCGATCATGAGAAAATTTTGTATTTTTATAGGCTATTGGTCTGAAATTTCGGTATACTTGGTTAAATAAGGTTTAGAAGGAGGGCCTCATGCCCCAACTCATCGATTTCATTTTGCACATCGACGAACACCTGATCACCATCATCAACAGTTT
>NZ_BOLS01000018.1 GCF_016861785.1 Lacticaseibacillus mingshuiensis | reverse complement strand
TGCCGCCCTTGGTGTTTCCAATAGCTTCGTTGAAGTTCGGGACACTCAACGAACATTTGACGAGCCGAAATACCCTTTAACCACCGAACGATGTTAGTCACCGACAATTTCGGCGGTGCACTCACTAACAAGTGAACGTGGTCATCCTTACCAATCTCCATATGGTCGATACTGAACCCATATTGTGCGGCGACCTCATAGAGGATTCGCTTAAGCACGGCTTCGACGTTTCCTTTCAGAACGCGGTTTCGGTATTTAGTGCCCCAAATGATGTGGTAATTGAGATTATAGACAGAGGTTCTACCATATGTCACACGTTTAGAATCCTTCATACTAGTAATTATAACATGTCATCTTGCACCATGTGAAGCGGGCCTGGGACACAGAAAAAGGGCAATTCATCACGTCCTTGAAAGAACGTGTTTCCTTGCCCTAATTCAAAAACGCCAGCGGGACTCGCTGACGTTCGCGTTTTACTGACGTTTGGTGCTGTTTTGATTGACTTCCATGATCACCGGCAAGATCACTGGCCGGCGCTTGGTCTGGTCAAACAGGAAATGGCTGAGGTCCTCGCGCACGGATTGTTTGAGCGTGCTCCAGTCGAATTCCTTGTTGTCGAGCTGCTTTTGAACGGTCTTGGTGACGAGCTCGCCCGCTTCGGCCAACAGATCCTTTGAGGTCTTGATGTAAACGAAGCCGCGACTTGAGATCTTCGGGGTGGACACGATGCGTTTTTTCTTGCGATCGATGGTGACCACTGCGATGAAGATCCCGTCTTCAGCCAACATCTTGCGGTCGCGCAAGACGATGTTGCCGATGTCACCGACCCCGATGCCGTCGATCATGGTGTTGCCGGCATCGACATGGCCCGCGTTGTGCATCTTCCCTTTTTCATAAGAAACAATGTCGCCAGGGTTCAGGATAAAAATATTCTGCTCTGGAATGCCAACTTCTTCCGCGATCTCCTGATGCGCAGCAAGCAAGCGGTATTCGCCTTGCACCGGAATGAGGTACTCCGGCTTGAGCAAGTTGAGCATCAGCTGAAGGTCCGCCTTGTTGGCATGGCCAGATGCGTGAATGTCATCCGAGATCGCCTTGACCTCGCCGCCTGCGCGGTAGATCATGTCGCGGGTCTTCGCCGCCATGGTCTCCATCGCATGGGAGATCGAGGTGGTGATGAAAACCAGGTCGCCTTCGTGAATGTGGACCAGGCGATGGCGCGAGGTCGCCATTCGCTGCAGGGACTTGAGTGGCTCGCCCATCCGGCCTGTTTCGAGAATGACAACTTCTTCATCCTTGAGCGTCTTGAGCTCCTTCGTCGACGCCAGAATGTCCGGCTTTGGCAAGCGGATGTCCTTCAACCGAATGGCGGTGCGGACAATTTTTTCCACTTCCCGGCCGGTCAAAACAACGCGGCGGTTAGTGGCAGCGGCGGCGTCCAACACCTGCTGGATGCGCTCGATGTTGCTCGCAACGCTGGCCACGATCACGCGACCTGACTGATACTTGATGGTCTCCTCGATCTTGGTTGCGATCTCGTGCTCACTCGCATTTTGATATGGCGACTCGGCATTGGCTGAATCGGACAATAGCGCGAGCACCTTGCCATCCCCGATCTTCGCAAGGCGCGACAGGTCGGTTTGGTACATCGGGCTGGCGCTTTGATCGAACTTGAAATCACCGGTGTAAACGATCTGGCCACTCGGCGTTTCAATGTCGATGCCCAGGGACCCGGGAATGCTGTGGGTCGTGCGGAAAAACGAGACTTTGTTCTTGCCAAAATCGATCACGGAATGCTCATCAATGACATGATAGTCGTTGAATTTTTTCGCCTGCGGATTGCCGGCCGCGGCCAGCTTTGCCAGCGCGATGGTCAACTCGGAGCCAAAGACTGGAACCGGATGCTCGCCGACAAAATACGGCAAGGCCCCCACGGCATCGGCATGGCCGTGCGTGAGGAAAATACCGGCGATCTTGTCTGCATTTTCTTCCAAATAGGTGAGATCCGGAATCACGATGTCGATGCCCAGCAGTTCGTTGTCTGGGTACTTCAGGCCGAAGTCCCCGACAAAAATTTGACCGTCCACGTCGATGGCGTACATGTTTTTTCCGTTTTCGCGGACGCCACCGAGTGCGATCACTTTGATTTTGCTCATGTGAAATACACCTCAGAAAATTTTATTGAATTTTTCTCGAGACTCGCGACCGGCTTCAACGTGGGGCTTCGCCTGCCACCGCCACGGACGCGGACTCAACGATAAACTTCTGTTACCAGTGTACCACACTCCGAAATGCGTTGCGAAAAGTGGGATATTGTGTAAAAAAACGAGTAAACGCCCGGGTGGGCTCCGGCCGAAAATCGGCTGGCGACCGGAGTAGAGCGGACAAGCAACTTTGAGCCCGCGGAAAGCGCGGTCTCAAAGCTTGCTTTCGGCGTAAGCGGCATAGCCGCCAACGCCGACGAGGGGGCTTGCTCTTGGCGTTAGGCATTTATGCCTTACGCCAAGACATACGAAGTGAGCCGTTTTCGGCCGGAGCCCACCCTACATCAAGCATTATAGAAATGGCACTTTTGGCCGTCATTTCGCTGGATCGGTACGCTGTCTTTTCGCGGGTCGGAGCCGGGACGTTGTGTGTGTCGAATTGTGTTGTGCTTGCTAGATACGTCCACCTCTCCTATCGATCTCGGCGAATTGAGAAGTCCAATCATTACCAACCCTATTTTTCCTCAGAATCAAAACAGGCACCGACTATTTTGTCAGTGCCCGTTTATGTAGGTTAGTGCTTAACTGGAATTGGGATGAGGCGCCGGCTCTTTTGGTGCCAGACCACGGCGGCGGTGGTGGCTAGGACGGCGGCAGCGGCTGGGACAGTGATCAATAAGACTTTCATATAGGTCAGCTCCTTTGTTTTGATGAGTTCATCTTAACTGGGAGTTGTGCGCGGATTTTGCGCAGAAGATGAAGGTCTTGTGGTGTTTTGCTTGCGTTTTGGTTAAGCAACCGCGGGCATCCTGATCAGAGTTTGGTGACGCATTCCTAGTCAAGTTGGGCTCCGCCGAGCAGGGGTGGGACATGTAGTCGTCCCGGTCGCCTGATGGCCAAGTGCGCCATCAACCGCCCAGGCCGAGCTACCTGCCACCCCTAAGCGATCGGCTTCGCACCCTGAAGTTGGGGCTCCGGTGCGCATGGCCGAGACAGCTAGGTACGCCAAGCACTCGATGGCTGAGTGCGCCATCAAGCGCTTGGCTACCCTACCTGCACGACCATAAGCGCGCACCTTCGCACCCTGAGCCAAAAAAAGAAGCACCCGCTGCCGGATGCTTCCCATGTTTTTTCAAAATTAACGACGCAGGCCGAGGCTCTTGATCAGGTCGCGGTAGCGCTGAACGTCTGTCTTACGCAGATAGGCGAGCAGGTTACGACGATGGCCGATCTTCTTCATCTGGCCAACATAGCTATGGTGGTCCTTCTTGTTAGCCGCCATGTGATCCTGAAGGTTCAGGATGTCCGCAGTCAAAACCGCGATCTGGACCTCTGGTGAACCAGTGTCCCCTTCGTGACGTGCATACTTCTGGATGATCTCGTTCTTTTGTTCTTGTGAAATTGCCATGGTAATTTCCACCCTTCTTATAAATTGCCTGAGACTGAGCGAGGCGCGGTGAACCGCCAGACCAAGCGACAGGTTCGTAGTACTTGACTACTTTACCGGAAGGCCCGAGCAAAAGCAAGCTTTTCCCGCCTATCAAGCCATTTCCCTTTACAAGTTTTTATTGCATTGATAGAGGCGCTCCGGTATAATCGTTCCTGTTGAAACGAAATCAGTTCATCGAAAAATCCACTTTGCGGAGGTGAAATGCACATGCCACAAATCAAATCTGCGATCAAGCGCGTAAAGACCGCGACGGCTGCCCGCGAGGCAAACGTTGCCCAGACCAGCGCGATGCGTACCGCGGTCAAGAAGTTCAAGGCTGCGCAAGAATCTGGCGCGGACAACGCCCAGGACTTATTCAAGGCTGCGACCCGTTCGATCGATATGGCTGAAACCAAGGGCCTGATCACGAAGAACAAGGCTGGCCGCGACAAGAGCCGCCTGTCCGCTTTGATCAACAAATAATCAGTAACCTTAAAAATAAGCGACCTGCTTTTGCGGGTCGCTATTTTTTTGTGGAAAATTCAGCGTGGCCGACCACCATCCTCAGACTCCCGAGCTATTTTGCGGCCTAGTTCAACACAAACGCAAATACCGCATCCCCCGGCCACCAATACTGGTCATCGCAAACATACCCGCGCAGATGCAGCTGGCCCGCGACGTTGCGCAGGTAAAAGCCCCGCGGTGCGTCGAGGTCACCAGGCGTGGCAGTGGCAACGGTGACTGCAAGATCAGGCACCGCTTGGCGATGCATCTCTAGGTCTTGGCTGGCCGGCTGATCACGCCACTGAAGGCGAAGAAAAACAGCCAGCGCAAGCGGCGCCAGTTTGAGTCCCGCCCCGATCGCCGCCCGATAGATCTGAGGCAAAGTCGCTCCGCCGGTCAGCCCCAACGCGGCGATCGGCACCAGGCCGACGCGCACCTGATACGGCGGCTCTTGTGGATACAGCGGCATCATCTCCAGCAACTGGGCCGCATGCTTGTTGAGCTGAATATGGGCGGCCGCTAACTGCGCACGCAACTCGTTGCGCGTGGCGCCGCCCATTTTGATCGTGATCACCGTCATCTCTACCATCGCGCACCTCCTGCCTGCGAGCCGCCCATCTCGGTGTCAGCCGAACGCCGCCGATTTTTCACGCCTGGTCCGACTTATGACCGATGCTGCCCGCAATATTTCAAAACAAATAATTCAAAAGCCAGTTCCTTGTCGATGCGGCCGGTCTTCATGGCCGCCTCGGTGTCGACGAGCCCCAGATACGCGGCCCGCAGCGCAGCGTCTTCCACGCCGCGACTTTCGCGCATCGCCATTTCGATGCGGAACGGGGCGGCTTTCAGCGCCGCTGCGATGCCACCTTGGTCGTAGCCCTTGCGCATCAGGATCTGTACCTGTAACAAGAGCCGAAACTGGCTGAGAAGCAGGCTGTTGAGTTTGATCGGTTCCTCTTTTTGCAAAAGGAGGTCGCGATAAATGGCCAGCGCCACATCGGCCCGCCGCCGGACCACCGCGTTGACCATGTCAAAGACTCGATCCGTCAGCTGCCTCGGTACCAGTGCGCTCACCGCTTGTTCATCCAGTGCGCCGCCATTTTGAGCGTACAGTTCCAATTTTGGCAGCTCGTGCATCATCACGGAATAATTGGCGTTGGTGCGCTGGGTGAAGGCCGCCATGCCGTCACGCGTGAGCGCCAGCCCCTGTTTTTTCAGCTCACGGTTGATGGCCGCGGTGGCCTCCCCGCTTTTCATCAATTGCGCATCGACCGTCACACTATTTTTTACCAGCGCGGTCGTGAGCTTCTTGCGCCGATCGAGCTTCGGGTAAGGCGCGACAATAACCATCACCGTTGACGGGGCCGGGTCCTTGAAGTAGCGCTCGAGGCCGGCGAGGTCATGGTCGATCTTACCCGCGCCTGTTTCGCCGGTCAAAAAATAGGGCTGGGTGATCACGACTTCGCGCAGGTCCCCAAAAAACGGCTGCGAGGTGGCATCATCCAGCGCCACGCCGACCGGGGTCTGGCGCATGTCATACCTGGCCATGTTCATCGTCTGCTGGTCTTCCGGAATAAGCGCAGCCAGCGCGGCCAGGGCCTCTTGTTGAAGAGCCGTTTCTTCGCCCAGCAATAGGACGAGCGGTGGCACCTTGCCCGTTTTCAATTGTTTGGTCAGGTCCGCAACACGCATGATGGCCGCCTCCTTCTTGTGATCAGTGGCCGGCTTCTGCGCCAGTCAACTGGGTGAAAACTTGCTGGCCGCTGACCCAGATCATCCCGCGGTCGGCGGTATTCAAAACCGGCACCCCCTGCGCCGCAAACGTCTCAAGCGTCTCTTCATGAGGGTGGCCATAACGATTGTTGACGCCGGCCGAGATCAGCGCCAATTTAGGGTCGATCTGGGCGATAAACGCGGGATCACTTGAGGTGCGTGAGCCGTGATGGCCGACTTTGAGCATGTCGACCTGGCCGATCAATGGCGCGATCTTGCTCCCCACCGCCCGGTCCGCGTCCCCCGCAACAGCCAAAAATACTTATCTATCTTACCATAGAGCACCAGCGAGTCGGCGTTTTTCTCCTTGGCGTCTGCGGACTCTGGGGCGACGACTTTGAGCTTGAGCGGGCCGACGGTGAGGGTAGCCGGTGCAAGCAGTGGCGTGTGGCTGACGACCTGACCGGCTTTGGCCGCCAAAATATACCGGTGGTTCGCAGCCAGCGTGGTGGTGACCAGCCGGCGCACTGGCATCAGTTGGGTCAACAGGCCTGCATCCCCCACGTGATCCGCATCCGCATGCGTCAACACCAAAATATCAAGGTGGTTCAGCCCGCGGGCATGCAAATAATTGACGATCGCGCGCTTGGCTGGCGGCTCGCGCACCGTCCCGAACCCCCGGCCACCGGTATCCACCAGCACCGCCGCCTGTTTGAAGGGTGCCTCGATCAAAATGGCATCCCCTTGCCCCACATCAAACAGCGTGACGCGCCATTGCGGATGGACATTGGCCACAAGCCACGCCGCGACCAGCCAGCCGATGAGCCAACGTTTCTGCCGACGCGCCAAGCTCAGCAGCACGACCCCGACGCCGAGCACCGCAAGTCCCGTTGGCACCGCGCCGAAGATCACATCCCCCGGGAGTGTGGTCAACGCGTGCAGGCTCTGTTCGCCGAGCTGCAAGCCCCGTTCGAGCGGACCTGTCCATGGGCCATCGGGAAAAATCAGCGTCACCAGCACCAGCGGCATGACGGCCAATTCAAACACCGGAACCAGGAGCCAATTGAACAAGACCTGGAGCAAATGAAATCGAAATGTGTGCGCCAAGATCACGGGCAGGCCGATCAACCCGAGCTGCAAATTAAGCTTCAAGCGTGGGCCAGGCGGCAGAAGGTACAAGGCCCCGGCAAGCAAATAGGTCAATTGGCCGCCGAACGTGTGCAAGATATACGGCTGAAGCGCGAGGTTCCCCATCAGGACCAGCGAAAAGCCATCCAAGCGCGACAGGGGCAACCGCATGCGCGCCGTCACCAATCTGATCTCACTGAGCCACACCGCTCGCACAATACCGGCCCCGCCGCCCAGCAAAAGCGGCAACAGCGGTAACAGCGCGATCAACGCCCATTCCGCCGCCTCCTTGGGAATCCGCAGACGATCCGTCAGCCAGATCAGCCCCGCGAGCAGCGCAAATAAATGCAGCCCGGACACGGAAAAGAGATGGAAAATGCCCAACTGCACGAGGTCATCCCGCATGTCATCCAGTTACGCATCGACCTGCCCTAACAGCAACCCCTTCGCATACCGTCGGATCGTTTCCGGCAACTGCTGGACCCGCGCCAACAATTTTGCCCGAAGACCCGTGAGATGCTCGGTCAAGGTGCGCGGCGCAAATGGCGTGACTACCAATGGCTGACGCGGGCTCTCATAGGCCAGCCCGTCGTGGTCCCAAACATACCGGGCATAATCGAATTCATATTGATTACGCGCCGGCTGTAATCGTGTTAGGTCGCCATGCCACTGCACGACTTGCGGCAAGGTCGTGGTGCGCAGGCGGTCGGCCTCCTCTTTGGCGACCACGGCACTGCCGCTGACCGGGACGCCATTGGCAGCGATGCCGGTATAGCGCAGAAGCGTGTCCGTACCGCTCCAGTTTGTGGGCAACACGATCACCGGCCCGCTGGGTTTGGGCGGATCACGGGTGGCCGCCGCCCCGCGCCAGCCGAAGCCCATGCCCAGCACAAATAGTCCCAGCATCAATGGCCACGTCGCCCAGCGATTTTTCACCACCGCCCAGCCGACCAGCACGCCCCCGACCCACCACGGCCCCAGCCACAGATACAGCCCACCGGCGAAAAAGGCGGCGGCAAACACCCAGCGGCGCGTCATGGGGACACCGTGATGCTGCCGGCGAGCTTTTCGTAGGTCTTATCGCCGATGCCCGAGACCTTCTTCAGGTCCTCAGTCGTCTGAAAGCCGCCGTTTTGTTCGCGATACGCGATAATGTCGGCGGCTTTTTTGGCCCCGATGCCACTCAGCGTCTGAAGTTCCTCCGCCGTCGCATGATTGAGATCCACCAAGGTACCGGTAGCCGGCCCAGCGCCGGGCGCGGCGTTCGCGGTTGGATTCCCCGTACCCGCGGTTGGCCCAGCAGGCGGTGTTTCGCCGATCTTCGGGATATAAAGGCTTTCCTCGTCACTCGCGACTTTCGCCAGATTGACGGCGCTCGCATCCGCATTTTTCAACAGGCCGCCCGCGGCTTCGACCACAGCCGCCCAGCGCGTGGTGCCATCGATCGGGTACAGTCCCGGATGCGCCACCGCGCCCTTCACTTCCACAAAACCAGGCGTAGCGGTGCTTGCGGTTGAACTGGCCGCCGAATTTTCACTAGTCGAAGAGCTACCGCTTTCAGCATTGCTTGAGAATTCGGCGATCGGCACCGGTGGCGGACCACTGTTTTGCTGTTGCCACCAGAAATAGCCGGCCAGCGCGACAACCGCCAGCGGCACGAACCAAAACTGCCGAATCCATTCCTTCACCGTCTCCATCTCGCCACTCCCTTACCCTGATGTCTGGATAAAAGAGATTACGCAAAAAGGGTGCGGAGGCCGCGGAATGGTGGGTCAGCTAATTTGGCTTGGGCGGATAACGCGCTTGCCATCAGCTCCGGGCCAGTTAGATGTCCCCGCCATACGAGCCGGAGCCCCACGGTGAAAGGGTGCACGACGAAAAAAAGTGACCCGCGACTTCTCATCACGGATCACCTTCATTTTACTTTGCATGTGCCTTCAAATAATCCAGTGCATCCTGCAGCGTCTTGACCGGGACGACCTTCATCTTGGACTTGAGCTGCTTGGCTGTTTTGACGGCCACGTCGTAATTATTTTCATAAGTCGGATCGAGCTTCAGCAGGGCCTTTGTCGCAGGTTCATCCGGTGCGAAAAAGACTTTGGCGCCGCTTTTTGAACAGATGTAGACCTTTTTATCGATGCCACCGATCTGGCCGACATTCCCCTTCGCATCAATGGTGCCGGTGCCGGCGATCTTCTGGCCATTGCGCCAGTCCTGATGCGTGATCATCGTGTAGGTCTGGACCGCAAACATCAGGCCGGCGCTTGGCCCGCCGATGTCACCGGCGTCGATCGTCACCTTTGGCGTGCTGGTGACGGTAGTGTTTTCCGTCAGGCTGATGCCGATGCCGGGATGTTTTTCACCTGGCAACTTGGTCAGCTTGCCGGTCTCGGTCAGCTTCTTGCCGTTACGCAAAATGCTGAGCGTGACCGTGTCGCCGACCTTGTGCGCACCGATCGCCTTGATATACGCATCCGAGCTTGTGTAAGACTTGCCGTTGACCGCGGTGATGGTATCGCCGAGCTTCAGCTTGTCCTTGAAGGCAGAGGTGTCCATGATCGACATCACATAAATGCCCTTGAGCTTCAGGGTCACCGGCTGCTTGGCCGCCTTGAACGCCGCGACCACCGCATTGTTGGCGGCGCTGGTGATGTACCATTCCTGCAACAAGTTGTATTCGTCGCTGTCATCATCGCCCATCAGCTCTTCTTGCGTGTACGTCTCGGAGTAAGGCTGAAACTTGCCCCACAGCAGTTCCGCTGGGCTGGCTGGGCCGATGATGCCAACCGTCGTCAGCATGTACGTTCCTTTTTTGTCGTCCTTGATACCGTCGACTTTGACAAATGGTTTCAGCGAATTGGCCCCGCCAGGCACTTCAATGTAACGATTCGTGCGCATGAAAAACAGCAGGCCGATCACGACCAGTCCCACCAGCAGGGCGATCAGCCAGCGAAAAGGCCAGAGTGCGTTGTGTTTTTTCAACGGCTTAGGTTGGATCATGGCGGTCACCTCCAAAATGGGCCTTCAACGCGTCGTTCACGTTAGCCGGGACCAGCGTTGCCACATCCCCGCCAAAGCTCGCGACTTCGCGAATGAGACTCGACGACAAAAAGCGCCACTTAGGATCCGCCGGCAGGAGCACGGTCTGAATATCGCCGGCCAGCGTTTGATTCATGGCGGCGATATCATTTTCGTAATTGAGGTCGGCGGTGTTGCGTACCCCGCGGACCATATACTGCGCCCCGCTTTGCTTGGCAAACGCCACCGTCAGCATGTGCGGCTGTTCATAGACCTCGACGTTGGCAAGTTGCGCCGTGGCCGCCTCGATCATGGCCACTTTTTCCGCCCCGCTGAACACGGCATTTTTATTGGTGTTGGTCATAACGGCCACCACCACTTTGTCGAACAGCTGACTGGCTTTGGTCACCGTGTCCAAATGACCATTGGTGAACGGATCAAAGCTGCCGGGAAAAATCGCGATCTTTGTCATGCCTCGTCACCTCTTTGCAAAATCAAGACTTGCGCGACCCCATACGTCTGGTGGCGCAGCTTGGTGTAGCCGGGAATCGTCTCAGGATAATCGACATCAAGGCCAGTCTCAAGGAGCACCCGGCCGTCTGGTGCCAACAGGTCTTCAGCTAAAAATGCGGCCAGTTGGTCCATCACTTCCTGCTTCGCATAAGGTGGATCGGCCAGGATCAAGTCGAACTGTTGCCCCGCCTCGGCCAGCGTCTTGATGGCCTTATCCACCGGCATTTTTAAAACAGTGAAGCGGTCCTCGGCCTTCGTCGCCGCAACATTTTGCTTGATCGCCTGAATCGCCGGGTACGCCTTGTCGACCAGCGTCGCGTGGGCCATCCCGCGGGACACCGCCTCGATGCCCAGCGCCCCGGTACCGGCGTATAGGTCAAGCGCCGAGCCCCCAGCGAAAAATTGACCCAGCATGTTGAACATCGAGCCTTTGACCTTATCGGCTGTGGGACGCGTGTTGTTGCCAGAAACAGCGACCAATTTGCGCCCACCGAAATCACCACTAATGATGCGCATGGGACTTGCCCTCCTGCCGACTTGGCCGGCGATTGCGACTCGGTTTGGCGGCGCGGCGCGGAGAGGAGGCGCCAGACGCAGTCGGTGAGGCTGGTGCGCCAGTCGTTTCTGCGGGCTGGGGCGTTTCGGCCACACCCTCAGGCGCTGCCGCTTGTTCCTCAGTCTTGCCCTCGTCTTTGTGCTCGGTTTTGCCTTCAGTTTTTCCCGCCGTCTGCGCCAGCTCGCCTTTGCGCGCCTGGACTTCATCCAGCCGCGCTTTGATGGCGTCATCGTCTTCTTCATCATCGAGCGCTGCCCCGCTGGCTTGCCCAAATGAGGTCGCGAGCTCCGGTCGGTGCGACACCTCCACGCTTTTGACAAAGCGCAGTTTGGTCAGCTTGCCTATCGTCGCCTCGACATCTTTTGCATCCAGGTATAAATAGACATATTTCATGCGCCGCGACACGTACATGACCGTGCCATAGTGGCGCAATGCCTTGATCTGTTTGAGCGAATAGACCCAAACGACCAGGCCTTGACGTTGCGTGATCTCCATAGTTCCTCCTGAATGCTTGCTTTGTTGCGTGACTGTTCAAACTTCCGGGGTGGGCAGCGCCTCACAAAACCGTCCACGCCGAACCGCCGCGCTATTGTGCCGTCGCGCTTGGCTTCATCGTCGCAAGCAGCTCCCGCGTTTGCACCAGATCGCCCGCCGCCACATACAGATGCATGATGGTGCCGGCAAACGGTGCGTGCACGGTCGTCTCCATTTTCATCGCTTCGGTGGTGAACAGCGGATCGCCTTCCGCCACCGTGTCACCGGCCGCCACTTCAAGACTGACGATGCGGCCACCCATCGGCGCACCGATCTGATTTTTGTCCGTCGGCTCCGCCATCTTGATCGCGCTGGCAGTGTGGGCGCTCTTCGCGTCCTGGATCTGTACCTCGCGCTTTTGCCCATTGACGGTGAAGTACAACGTGCGCCGCCCCGTCGCGTCGGGTTCGCCGATCGCGTCGAGCTGCATCAGGTACATGATGCCCGGGCGCACCCGAATGTGGATGCGTTCGCCGAGGCGCATGCCTTCAAAATAGGTCGGCGAATCCAGCGTCGTCACCGGTCCATAGACCAATTGGTTGGCGCGATACTGGCGCAGGACATCCGGGTACATGATCTCCGCCAGCACCATTTCGTCGGTCGGTTCATGCACGCCGGCTTCGATCAAGGCCTGCTTGACCGCCGCGAGATCCAGCGGCTTGGCCAACGCGCCCGGGCGCGTGGTCAGCGGCTTGCGACCCTTGAGAATCTTTTCCTGCAGCACCGGCGGAAATCCGCCCACTGGCTGGCCGAGGTCGCCGGCAAAAAAGTCGACGACGCTGGCCGGAAAATCGATGGTCTCACCGTGATCCAGCACATCCTCAGGCGTCAGGTGATTTTGCAGCAAAAACAGTGCCATGTCGCCCACCACTTTGGAAGACGGTGTCACCTTCACGATATCGCCAAACAGCGTGTTGACCTGCGCGTACATGCGCTTGACCGCTTCAAAATCGGTAATGCCCATGCTTTGCGCCTGTTGCTGAAGATTGCTGTACTGGCCGCCCGGCATCTGCACCGTGTAGATATCCGTCAGCGGGCCACTCACCTTGTTGGCAAAGTCGGCGTAATACGGCCTGATCGTCTGAAAATAGCGATCGACCAGCTCCACCTTATCGATCGCCAGATCCGGCTGGCGCTTGTCGCCTTCCAGCGCATAATACAAACTCGCCATGCTCGGCTGGCTGGTGGTGCCGGAAAAACTGGATTGCGCGACATCGACCACGTCGACGCCCGCGCGCACCGCCTGCACATACGTGGCCACGCCATTGCCGGTGGTGTCATGGGTGTGCAAATGAAGCGGCACCGCCACCGCGTCTTTCAGCGTGCTGATCAGTTCATAGGCCGCTTGCGGTTTCAACAAGCCCGCCATATCCTTGATCGCCAGCACATTGGCCCCGGCATTGACCAACTCCTTGGCCAAGGCCACGTAATAAGCCAAATTATATTTCGGATGGTTCGTCCCCAAGATATCGCCCGTATAGCACATGGTTCCTTCGGCGATCTTGCCGACATTGCGCACCGCGTCGATGGAGTGCGTGAGTTGCGGCACCCAGTTCAGCGAGTCGAAAATTCGGAAGACGTCGATGCCATCGCGGGCGGCCACATTGATGAACTGCTTGAGAACATTGTCCGGGTAGTTCTGATAGCCGACCGCATTGCTGCCGCGAAACAGCATTTGCAACAGCGTGTGCGGCATCGCCTCACGCAGCGCCGCCAAGCGCTGCCACGGATCTTCGTTCAAGAAACGGTACGCCACATCAAACGTCGCACCGCCCCACATTTCCATGGAAAAGAGGTTTGGCATCGCATTGGCCATATCCGGCGCGATCGCCGTCATGTCCCGCGTCCGCATGCGCGTCGCAAACAGGCTCTGATGGGCATCGCGCAACGTGGTATCCGTCAGCAGCACTTTTCCCTGCCTGGCAAGCCACTTCGCCACCGCATCCGGCCCCTCGTCATGAAGCAGCGCCACCAGATCTGTTTTCGGCAAGGCGGTTGGCAACTGACTGCGATAATTCAGATCCGGGAAGGCCTTTTGTTCATGCCGGTCGAGCCCTGGGAAGCCGTTGACCGTGATCTCGCCAACATACGTCATCAACTGCGTGGTTTTTGACAGCAGCGGCTTGAAGGAAAATAGACTGGGGGTGGTATCTAGGAAGGTGGTTTCCGCCTGGCCCGCTTGGAACGTCGGGGCCGCCAACACATTCAGCAAAAATGGCAGATTCGTTTTAACGCCGGTGATGCGGAACTCACGCAACGCGCGCTGCATTTTCCGCACGGCCGCCATGAAACTTGCGGCATACACCGAAGTCTTCACCAGCAGGGAGTCAAAATACGGGCTGACAACCACGCCGGCGTATGCATTGCCGACATCCAGCCGCACGCCAAAGCCGCCCGGGCTCCGGTAAGTCTGAATGGTGCCGGTGTCCGGCATGAAATTATTCGCCGGATCCTCGGTGGTGATACGGCACTGAATCGCCGCCCCGCGCATCGTCAGGTCTTCCTGGTGCGGCAGATGGAGATCCTCAAACAGATCCGCGCCGGCCGCAATGCGCAGCTGGCTTTGGACGATGTCGACGTTGGTGATCAATTCCGTGATCGTGTGCTCAACTTGCACACGTGGATTGACTTCGATGAAATAGAACTGGTCGCCTTCGACCAAAAATTCGACCGTTCCCGCATTTTCATAATGCAAGCTGGCCATCAGCTGAACGGCTGCGTCGCAGATCTTCGCCCGCAACGCTTGCGGGAGGCCGACAGCTGGGGCAATCTCGATCACTTTTTGATTGCGCCGCTGGACTGAGCAATCGCGCTCAAATAGATGCAGCAGATGCCCGTGCTCGTCGCCGAGCACTTGGACCTCAATATGTTTGGCGCTTTGGATGTCTTTTTCAACATACATGCGGTCGTCGCCGAAGCTCGCCATCGCCTCGTTCACCGCATTCGGGTACACGTCGCGCAACTCCTGTTCGGAATGAACCACGCGCATCCCCTTGCCGCCGCCACCGGACGCCGCCTTGAGCATCACCGGAAAACCGTGCGTCTGGGTAAACGCAAGGATCTCGTTGAAGTCGCGCGTTGGCTCCGGCGTGCCTGGAATGACCTGAAGTCCCGCCTTGACCGCCGCCTCCTTGGCCGCCACCTTGTCGCCAAAGATCTCAAGTAGCTCCGGGCGCGGCCCAACAAACGTCAATCCGGCGGCCGCGACCTTGCGCGCAAACGTCGCATTTTCCGACAGCAAGCCGTAGCCCGGGTGAATCGCATCTGCGCCGCTTAATTTGGCGATGCGAATGATGTCGTCCATATCCAAGTACGCCGCGATCGGCGCTTTGCCGGCCCCGACCTGATAACTTTCCTGGGCCTTGAAGCGGTGAATCGATAATTCGTCCTCTTTGGCGAAAATCCCGACCGTTTGCAATCCAAGTTCTTCAGCAGCACGGAAAATGCGAATCGCGATCTCGCCGCGATTAGCGACCAACACTTTTTTCACGTCACGGACCCCCTCGATGACAAGTGACTTTACAGTTGATTGGCGATGACTTACTTCGCCGTCTGGGCGGCAACTTTCTTTTCGCTCACACGTTTTTCAGAAGCGGAGATGTTGAGCATGATACCCATCGAAATGGCAAGGACGATCATCGACGACCCGCCATACGAAATGAACGGCAACGTGACCCCGGTGACCGGAATAAGCCCAAGCACGGCGCCGACGTTGAAGAACGTCTGAATCAACATCATCGTTGCGATCCCATACGCAAGCAGTGAATGATACGGGTTACGCGAGCGCACCCCAATCAGATAGCAGCGCAGGATCAGGAAAAAGATCAGCGCGATGACAAGAATAGCGCCGATTGCCCCAAGCTCTTCGGCGATGACCGCCAGGATGAAATCGGTGTAAGGCTGGGACAGATACCCCAATTTTTGTGAGCTCATGCCCAACCCGACCCCAAAGAGGCCACCGTGGTCGATCGCGACCAGGGAATTGAACACCTGGTTGCCGTCATTCGTCCGCGTCTGAAACGGATGAAGCGAGGAGACGATCCGGCGAACCCGGTAGTTGGTGATGATGCTCTTTGGCAGGTTCACGTTATCCAAGACCCAGTACACCGCTGCGACCAGGGCACCCACCAGCGCCATCCAGCTGAAGCCATACCGCAACGAGATGCCACTTGCCGCCAACATGACGACCATGATCGCCGCAATGATCAAAAAGCCCCCAGTGTCAGGCTGGAAAAAGACCAAGATCAGGCAGATACCGACTAAGAGGATTGGTGCATATAAGTCGCGCACGTGGAAATCGGGCTGCCGCATCGCGTCTTGGCGCTGGGTAAAAATATGCGCCAGATAAATGATCACGACGAGTTTGGCAAACTCAGTTGGCTGAAGATTGAACGGGCCAATTGGAATCCAGGCACTGGCACCGTTGACAACTGAACTCGGATCAAGGCGGCCGATCAGAAACAGATAGACGAGCAATCCCAATAACGCGAGCCAAACGAACCCGATCAGTTTATGATTGCGAAAATTACTCAGTTTAAAATAGAAGAAAAAGAGGGCGACGACCAGCCCGATGACCACAAACAGAAGCTGCTTGAGCATCACTGAGTTGGAAGCTTGCCCATATTGATTTTGAATCCAAGAGGCGCTGGCGGAATAGTCCATCACAATGCCGATCGCGCAGAGCACCAAGTATGGCACGAGCAGATAATAATCCAGATAACGAAACTTCTTCAGCACAACCGTCGCCCTCTCCCGTACGTCTCACAATACTGAGAATTATAGCATAGATGGGCGCGGTGCGTAGCGTGGCGCTTAGGGCGGACGGTGACTACCGCTGACGCGAAAAGTCAGCGGGCACGCAGTCATATGACCGGCTCGCCACCTTTTCCTGTGAGGCCCCTCATTTTCCCAGATTATTTTAATGCGGTGGCTGTTGCTTCCATTGATAAAGGCGTAGACTAGCGGTTGTAGCATTTCTGGCGCCACGCGCCAACTTCAAGGAGGTCTCTTAATGTCTAATGCAATTTCGTTTGACCAGATCGATGCGTTTCGCAAAGAACTAGCCGCCAAACCAGCCAGCGATGTTGTCGCCAAGGCCGTTCAAAACGTCGGCCCCAAAGCCGCGATTCAATCCGCGCTGCACGACGAAGCCGTCACCCCTGTTTTTTCCGTTGAGCTCGACACGGGCGCCGTTGCGAACCAGAAACATAGCGGCCGCTGCTGGCTGTTTTCTGAGCTGAACACCATGCGGCATGCCGTGGCAAAGAAGATCGGGGTCAAGGACCTTGAATTTTCCCAGGCCTTCCTTGCGTTCTATGATCGCCTTGAAAAATCCAACCTGTTCCTTGAGGCCATCTTGAGCAGCGCGGACAAGCCGCTGGACGATCGTGCACTGAGCGATCTGTTGAGCCAGCCAAACGGCGATGGCGGGCAGTTCGACAACGCGCCGGCGCTGATCGCCAAATACGGCATCGTGCCAAAGTCCGTGATGCCGGAAACGTACAACAGCGAAAACACCACCGAACTCAACTCGGTCCTCAATCTTAAATTACGCAAAGACGCCAGCGACTTGCGCACCGCATTTGCGGCAGGCGCCTCAGCCGATACCCTGGCGGCGACGAAACAAGCGATGCTCAGCGACATCTACCGCATCCTGGCCTATGCGTATGGGACCGTCCCGGCAACATTTGATTTCGAATATCGCGACGACAAGAAAGAATATCACATCGATCGTGATCTGACTCCGAAGTCTTTTTATGAAAAATATGTCGGCTGGGATCTCGCCGAGTTCGTCACCCTTGTTTCCACGCCGGAAGCCGGGAAAAACTATTATCAGGCTTATACGATTCCATCACAAAATACCGTAGTCGGCGGCCGGCCGATCATCTTCGTCAACGTGCCGGAAGCGGATCTCAAGGCAGCGGCCATTGCGCAGCTCCAAGGCGGCGAAGCGGTCTGGTTCGGCAATGATGTCTTGCAGGACATGGAGCGCAAGTCCGGTGCCCTCAAAGGCGGCCTGTATGATTTCGGCCAGCTGTTCGACCTTGATCTGACCATGGACAAGGCGACGCGTTTTGCCACTGGCGAAGCCGAAGTCTCCCATGCGATGACCCTCACCGGGGTCGACTTGGTCGATGGCCAGCCGCGCCGCTGGAAGGTCGAGAATTCCTGGGGCAAAGAAAACGGTAACGACGGCTATTATGTCGCCGATGCTAAGTGGTTCGATGATTATGTTTATGAAGCGGCTATCAACAAGGACTATCTGTCCGAGAAGATCTTGGCCGCCGCGGCAACCACGCCGATCGAGTTGCCGAGCTGGGACAGCCTGCACTAATCGCGATCTAGCTACCGGTTGGGTCAGCCCCGAAGAAGTCATTCATCTGCGAAGGTGGATGGCTTTTTTGCTTCGCTGAAACTGGGAACTGACCCCTCTGCCACAATGAGGCAACGCGCTGTGGTTCCCGCCCCCTGTCGAACTAAAGAATCGCGCTATTTTCCAGAGGCAACTACCCGAGCTGGATGCAAAAAAAGGCCACCACAGAATTTTTCCTGCGGTGGCCTTCGTTGGCTTTCAATTAGTCGTTCGTGGACATCTTCTTGCGTTTGTCGAACTTGCCACGCTCGTTGGTGTTCAAGATCTTCTTGCGCAGACGGACGCTCTGTGGTGTTACTTCGCAAAGTTCGTCTTCGTTCAGGAACTCGAGGGACTCTTCAAGGGTCAGATCACGTGGGGTCTTGATGGCCGCGGCGTGGTCCTTACCAGAAGCACGGGTGTTGGTCAGGTTCTTCCCCTTGGTCGCGTTGACGGCAATATCGTTTTCACGATTGTTTTCGCCGACGATCATGCCTTCGTAAACTTCAACGCCGGCATTGATGAACAGCGTGCCGCGATCCTCGATGCTTTGAAGGGAGTACAGGGTCGCCGCGCCGGTGTTGATGGAGACCAACGCACCGGTGTTACGGCCTGGCTGCCAGTTGCGGATAACTGGCAAGTATTTTTCGAAGGTGTGGTTCATGATGCCGTAGCCGCCAGTGGAGGAAAGGAACTCGGTCGAATAGCCGATCAAGCCGCGAGACGGGGCAAGGAAGATCAGACGGGTCTGACCGTTGCCTTCGTTTTGCATGTCCTTCATTTCCGCTTTGCGCTGAGACATCGCGTCGATGATCGAGCCGGTGTATTGTTCTGGCGTGTCGATCTGGACCTCTTCAAACGGTTCGCAGAGCTGGCCGTCGATCTCGCGGTAGATAACTTCTGGACGACCGAGTTGCAGTTCAAAGCCTTCGCGACGCATCTCTTCGATCAAGATCGACAGATGCAGCTCGCCACGACCGGAAACCATCCAGGCCCCGGCCTGGTCGGTGTCTTCAACACGCAGGGAAACATCGGTCTGAAGCTGCGCCTTGAGTCGGTCTTCCAACTTGCGCGCGGTGACCTTGTCGCCTTCGCGACCGGCAAATGGGCTGTCGTTTTGCATGAACATCATCTGCAATGTCGGCGGATCGATCCGCAAGATCGGCAATGCTTCAGGGGTGTCCGCAGCCGCCACGGTCTCGCCGACGTAAATGTCGTCCATCCCGGAAACGGCAATCAGATCGCCAGCCTTGGCCGTCTGAACTTCCACCCGCTTCAAACCAAAGAAGCCGAAGATCTTGGTGACGCGGAAGTTTTTCTTCGAGCCGTCAAGCTTCAAAACAGAAACTTGGTCGCCGACAGAGATCGTGCCACGGAACACGCGGCCGATCCCGATACGGCCAACATAGTCGTTGTAATCGAGCATCGCGACTTGGAACTGAAGCGGCTCGTCGGAGTTGTCGATCGGCGCCGGAATCGTCTTCACGATCGTATCAAACAGCGGCACCATCGTATGTTCCTGCTTTGCGGGATCCGAGTCATAGCTGGACGTCCCGTTGACCGCACTGGTGTAAACGATCGGGAATTCAAGCTGATCGTCATCCGCACCCAATTCGATGAAAAGAGAAAGGACTTCGTCGACAACTTCTTCCGGACGTGCGCCTGGGCGGTCGATCTTGTTGATGACAACAACCGGGGTCAGATGCTGCTCGAGCGCTTTTTTCAAAACAAAGCGCGTCTGCGGCATGGTGCCTTCGAACGCATCAACGACCAGCAAAACGCCATCGACCATCTTCATGATTCGTTCTACTTCGCCGCCGAAATCGGCATGCCCTGGGGTGTCCACGATGTTGATCGTCGTGTCGCCGTATTTGACCGCCGTGTTCTTCGACAAGATAGTGATCCCGCGTTCCTTTTCGATCGCGTTGGAATCGAGGGCACGGTCCCCAATCTGCATGTGTTCCGCCAAAGTATCGGATTGCTTCAGCATTTCGTTGACCAGCGTGGTCTTACCGTGGTCAACATGGGCAATGATCGCAATGTTGCGAATATCGTCGCGAGTTGTCAAGTATTCTACTCCCTTTCAAACGTGCACTTGGATGCGTAAACTGGTGACCGCCTGGCCAAAAATGGCTCTGCTTCTGGGAACACCGATGGCAATGCATTCGCACGATGCGTTTGCACTGCAACAACGGCTGTTGACCAAGGCGCGTCCCGCGCCATTGTGGTTCCGTGGTTTGACGGCTCATCGCCATCAAACGGCTTGTAACCGCAATGGCGGTTACGGACAATTCCGCGCTTCCTGAAAGAAATCGTGAATTGTCTTCATTAAAAAAGCGTGTCCTGCGACACAGTATCCGAATTAAAATTATAGCACACCAGCAAGCGTCTGTCTCGTTTTTCTGAAAAGTGCGCAGGTGGCGAAAAGAATGCCCTTTCATCGTGCGCCCAATGCGCAAGAAGAAACGCAATCTGCCGGTGTCGGGTCGTCGCTGACGAGGCTTTTTGCGCCCTGTCGGAAATAATGTGATGGCATCACACAAGGTATCACGCCACCCAAAACAAATGTCGCCCCATCACACGAAGATGACCGCCGTTTCCCAGATGACTCAAATTCCGCCTAGGCGCATTTAACGCTCGGTTTGGGATCAGAAGCACGATAACTGGTCGAAGTCGACCTTCTAGCGCGCCTCTGAGACAGCCCGTGACACCCCGAAAACGCCCATCCGACGCGGGTTTGGCCACCAGCGACCCCATTGCTCCCTAACCGTGCCCGCCCAAACCAGCTAAAATGCCGGTCTATCAACTTTCTGTGAAGCGTCTTTCACCGCGCACAAATCAAAAAAGCCAGACCCAAAACAACGGTCTGACCCCGACACAAACGGCCACCTAGTGTGTAATGGCATCACTTTGCTTCCCTACCAAGCGCGAGACTCACCGCGCACTTCGCCGTATTTTTCCTTAATCGACCACGATCAACTGGCGTATCTCCCGGTAGGCACTTGGCAGCGCGGCGACCACGAACCCGGGCTCGAGCATGTTGATCGCCTTGCCGTCCGGGCGCGTGACCTGGAGGCCGAAATGCGCGCCGATCGCCATCCCCGCCGCCACGTCCCATGGCTGGAGGTAGGAGATGTAGCCGATCTGCTGGCCTTCGATGATCGCCTTGAACTCCATGCCGGCGCTGCCCGTGATACGCGTGCCGGAGCTTGCCTCGTTGATCGCCTGCACGTTTAGCTTATTGTGAATCAGCAACGGGCCGCTGGCGCCCATCAGTCCGTCTTTCAGCTCGTGATCCTTGGGCAGCGGCAGGCGGCGACCATTGCGTTTCGGTGCCACGGTCGGTCCACCAGTCAGGACCTCATTGCGCATGACGTCGAGAATCGCCCCGAACCGCGGCGCGCCATTTTCATAGACACCGATCATCACGGCAAAATTCGCATGTTGCTTGACGAAATTCATCGTGCCATCGATCGGGTCGAGGAAAAACACGATGCCAGCCAGGTCGTGGACTTTGTCACCGGTGCCCTCTTCGCCTTCAATGCGCGCGTCGGGATAAGCGGCCAGAATCTTGCCGGTCAAAAATCGCTGGTTGGCTTTATCGACATTGGTGACCAGATCGTTGCGACCAGATTTCACGTCCACATGCAGCGGGGTGTTCATGGCGTCCAAAATGCGGACCCGCGACTCGCCCAGCCAAGCCATCAATTCATTTTCCAGTCGTTTCAGATCAAGCATCATGTCACCCCACTTTTACTTTGATATGTTTCTCCGACCCATTTTTCGCCAGCTGGACGACCGCGTAAAGCGAGTAACCGGATGCCGCCTCGAATTGTTTATCGAGCTGCTTTTCCGTGCTCTTGTCCGGCACCACGGTTTTGAAGCCGCGATACGCCGCCAGCAAATTGTTGCGGTCGGCGCCTTTTTCATAGGCATCTTCAACCAGGGAATAAAATGTGGTGACTTTGACCATTTCGTCGGTGGTCCAGTCGATGTCCAGTGGGTATTGATAATTAGGCTTCATTTGAATCTCCTTTTTCGATCGCGGTGAGCTGCTCGGACACCGCGGCCAGCACCTCTGACAGCGCCGCTTCCTCGGCTTCCGAACCCAGCAGGTCACTGAGCCGGCGCACCCCATCGGCATCGCAGACTAAGGGCCGAGCCGCGGCCACTGGCTCGTCACTATTTTCCGGCACGGCCATCAGCGAGGTCAACAGCGACTCGCCGGCAAAAGCAGCCAACACGCGCTCGACCAACAGAGGCCGCACCGCGGCTTGGTCGGCTTTGGCAAAGGCATCGCAGGCGGTTTGGACCTCTGCCATCAACGGGCTTTGGGTGCCGTCCGCATTCCGCAGCAAACTCAAGACCGGCGTCGCCCCGACATAGGCGCGGCTCCACATCAGGACAAAATCCGTCGCGGTGCCGACTGCATAGGCGGTCACGCTGGTGCGCGGCACCGCAAGCGAGGTCGCGACTGTGTTTTCAAACGTCCGGGTCAAGCCGAATGTGCCGAGCCCCACCACCGCTTTTTTCGCCAGGCCCGAGAAGCGCTGGGCAAAATAGGTCAGGATCTCATCCTGAGGCGCAGCGATGAGAATTTTCCCCGTAAAGCCCTTGTCCATCGCCTCGTTGATCACTTGGCGCATGCCGGCAAGCTGTGTCGCCAGCCAATCTGCGTTTTCGGCAACCGGATATGCCGTGATGATGAGAACCGCCACTTGCGGCCAAGCCTTCGCGGATAAAGGCACAACGGTATTGGTCGTCACGGCAGCCGCGGCGGCCAGCGCCTCTTCCGGATGCGACACGGCGATCGCCAAAGACACGCGACTTGTCAGTAAGGACTGCGCAAGTGCGGTCACGTTTTCTGGCGCCCCGCTGATCACGATCTGTTGCATGGCACATACCTCCCCCAAACTCTTAACATAATTTTACCTATTTAATTGTAGGAAGACAAAAAAATGCGACATTTCGCGTGAAATGTCGCACAACTGTAATACTGCGGTCAAATATTCACTGGCATGCCGAGCGCGAGTTCCGCGTCGTCCATGATCGCCTCACCCAACGTTGGATGCGGGTGAATGGTCAAGGCCAGGTCTTCAGCGGACAGGCCGCTTTCAACGGCGACGGTCAGCTCGGAGATCAGATCCGAGGCGCCGGGGCCCGCGACTTGGGCGCCGATCACGGTGCCGTCCGCGTTGGTCACGAGGCGCACGAACCCATCTGTTTGCGCCAAACTGATGGCGCGGCCGTTTGCGGCGAATGGGAACTTCGCAGCCTTGGCGTCGATGCCCTTGTCCTTGGCCTCTTTCAGGGTCAGACCGGTCGTTGCGAGTTCCGGATCCGTGAAGCACACAGCCGGCATCGCCTTGTAATCGACCGCACTGGCCTTGCCACTAATGGCCTCAGCCGCGATCTTACCTTCGTAACTCGCCTTGTGGGCAAGCGCCGCGCCGGCCACCACATCCCCGATCGCGAAGATCGTCGGGATGTTGGTACGGCCCTGTTGATCGACTTCGATCAAGCCGCGGTCCGTGGTCTTCACGCCCACGATGTCCAGGCCCATATCCGCCGTGTTGGGGCGCCGGCCAACGGTGACCATCACATAATCGGCGTCGATCGTTTGGTCCTTGCCGTCTGCGGTGTAAGTCACCTTCACGCCATTTTTGGTCTCCTCAGCATTTTTCGCCATCGCCTTGGTGATGACGGTCACGCCGCGATCTGAAAATGACTTGAGGACCAATTGCACCATGTCTTTTTCAAAATTCGGCAGGATGGAATCAGTGCCTTCCAGAATCGTGACATGGGCGCCGAGATTCGCATACGCGCTGGCAAGCTCGGAGCCGACATAACCGCCGCCGATGACCACAAATTCTTTCGGCACTTCCGGCAGGCTGAGGCCGCCTGTGGAATCCACGATGCGGTTGCCAAACTTGAAGCCAGGAATCTCGATTGGATGGCTCCCAGTGGCGATGATCAGATGCTTGAAGGTATACGTTTGCGCGGAGTCTTTTTGCATCACGCGCAGGCTGTGATCATCCTTCAAAAAGGCGGTGCCCCAGACCGTGTCGATCTTGTGCTTTTTAAACAGCATCGATACGCCGCCGGTCAAGCGCTCCACGACCTTGTGCTGTTTCCAGTCCTGGGTGGTCGCCCAGTCCAGTGTCGCGCCTTTGCTTTGGACGCCAAAGACGCTGCCACCTTTTGCCTCCTGCAGCGCGTGGCCGGCATTGATCAGCGCCTTGGACGGAATGCAGCCGACGTTCAAGCAGACCCCGCCGATGAAGGTATTTTCAATGACCGTCACCTTCTGGCCCATTTGCGCCGCCCGAATCGCCGCGACGTATCCGCCGGGGCCGGAGCCAATCACAACTGTGTCCAGATCGATCGCAAAATCACCTACTACCATAGTCTCACCCTTCCATTAGCAGCAGATCAGGATCTGCCAGCAGTGTCTTCAGTTCATTCAGCGCCCGTTGTGCCAGGGCCCCATCGATCAGGCGGTGGTCATAGCTCATCGAGAGCTTGAGCATGTTACCGACCACGATTTCGCCGTCCTCGTTGACGTAAGGCTCCTTGGCGATCTTGCCGACCCCTAGGATCGCGACTTCCGGCTGGTTGATGACTGGGGTGAACCAGCCCCCACCGATCGAGCCGACATTGGAGATCGTCATCGATCCGCCTGTCATTTCCTTGGCCGAAAGTTTGCTGTCCTGCGCCTTTTGCGCGTTGTCCGAGATCTCCTTGGCGATCTCAAACATCGACTTGGCATTGGCATCCTTGATCACGGGCACGTACAAACCGTGCGGGGTATCCGTGGCGATGCCGATGTTGAAGTAATGCTTATAAACGATCTCGTCGGTGCTGTTATCGATCGAGGCGTTTAGTTCTGGGAAGTCGCGCAAAACAGTGACGAGCGCCTTGACCACGTACGGCAAGAAGGTCAGCTTGATGCCTTTGGCTGCAGCCACTTCCTTGTAACGCTTGCGGTGCGCCATGAGCTTGGAGACTTCCACATCATCAAAGCTCGTGACATGCGGACTGGTGGCCTTACTGTTGAGCATGGCCTTGGCGATTGCCTTGCGCGTCGGGCTCATCTTTTCGCGCGTCTCAAGGGCGGCGACGCTGGCATCCGGCACATAAGGCTTGACCGCCGTGGCTTTCGGCGCAGCAGGCGTAGCGGCTGTGGTGGCCGGAGTTTGGGTTGCGGCGGCCGGGGCGGCGACGGCTGCAGTTTGCGGCTGGACGCCGCCTGCCTTGGCCGCGTCCACATCTTGGCGCGTGATGCGGCCGCGTTTGCCACTGCCGCTGACCTGCGAGATGTCCACGCCTTGTTCGCGCGCATATTGACGCACGGATGGCATGGCCAGAATCTCCCGGTTTGGATCGGCGACAGCTGGAATCGCCGTTGTCGGCTGAGCACCGGCTGGGGCTTGGGCCGAGCTGGGGTTCCCAGCGGCCGCGGGTGTCGGTGCGGCGTCCGGGGCTGCACTTGCCGCACTGTTATGGCCAGGCGCATCCAATTCGATCAGGACTTGGCCCACCGTCGCTGTTTCGCCCTCTTGCACCAAAATATGCAAAACGGTGCCATCGACCGGCGATGGAATCTCTTCAACGGATTTGTCGTTTTGCACTTCCAGCAAGGTGTCGTCTTCTTTGATGGCGTCGCCTTCCTTGACGTGCCACTTCACGATTTCACCTTCCGCGATGCCTTCGCCGATATCCGGCAGTTTGAACTGATAAACACCGCCGGCTGCGGGGCTTGGCGCAGAGGCAGGCGTCGCGGCAGGTGTTGGGGTCGCCGGTTTGATCGATTCGACCGCCGCCGCATTTTGCACAGGGCCACTGCCGTCATCGATCTCGACGAGGCTTTGGCCGACCGTCGCCGTTTCGCCTTCCTGAACTAGGATCTTCGTGACCTTCCCAGTAACAGGCGATGGAATCTCTTCGACCGACTTATCGTTTTGCACTTCCAGTAAAGTATCGTCTTCCTTGATCTCGTCGCCTGGCTGAACGTGCCACTTGACGATCTCACCTTCCGCGATGCCTTCACCAATGTCTGGTAGTTTGAATTCGTAAGCCATACTTTGGCATCCTTTCTATTGATCGATTCGCAGATTAAAAATCGAGGGTCGCTTTGACTTTTTCCTCAATGTCCTTCGCATTTGGCAGCCAGATGCTTTCGGCCTCGCCAAATGGGAATGGCGTGTCCGGCGCCGCCACGCGACCGATCGGGGCCTCAAGTGACAAAATGGCGCGCTCGGAGATCTCACTGATCACGCTGCTGGCGACACCGCCCATGCGCTGGGCCTCCTGAACAACGACGGCGCGGTGCGTCTTTTCAACGGAGGCGATGATCGTCTCCACATCAAGCGGCGCGATTGTGCGCAGATCGATGACCTCGGCGGAAATATTTTCCTTGGCCAAGTCATCGGCGGCCTTGAGCGCCTCACGAACCATCGCCCCATACGTGATGATGGAGACATCGCTGCCTTCGCGACTCACCGCGGCCTTGTCCAGCGGCACCTCGTAACTTTCATCCGGCACCTCACCGCGGAACGACCGGTACAGTTTCATGTGTTCCAAAAACAGGACCGGGTCATTGCTGCGAATCGAGGCGATCAACAGGCCTTTTGCATCATACGGATTGCTCGGCACGACCACGCGCATCCCAGGAAACTGGGCAACGAGGCCTTCAAAATTATCCGAGTGCATTTCCGGGGTGTGGACGCCCCCACCAAACGGCGCGCGAATGGTGATCGGCATATTGCGCGTGTTACCCATGCGGTAGCGCATACGCGACATTTGCCCGCCGATGCTGTCCATCACTTCAAAAATGAAGCCGTAGAACTGAATCTCCGGAATTGGCCGCCAGCCTGTGAGCGCAAGACCGATCGAGAGGCCCCCGATGCCAGACTCCGCCAGTGGCGTATCGAACACGCGGTCTTCCCCGTGTTTTGCCTGTAAGCCATCGGTGGCGCGGAATACCCCGCCGTTTTTCCCGACGTCCTCGCCAAATACCAGCGTCTTCGGGTCGGCTGCAAGTTCCAGATCAAGGGCGTTGGTGATCGCCTGAATCATTGTTTTTTGAGCCATCCTACTTCGCCTCCTTCGCTTGATACTGCGCGAGCTGTTCGGCCACGTTTTGCGGCTGAACCTCGTAGGTGTCTTTCAGGAACCGCGAGACCGTCTGCTTACCGACTTGATCCGCCTGGGTGATCGCGGCCTTAATCTCATCCTTGGTCTTTTCGATCAACGCGTCTTCTTGCTCCTGGGACCAAAGCCCCTTGTCGGTCAAAAAGTTGCGCATCCGGACGAGCGGATCGCGTTTTTGCCAAAGGTCATCGGTCTCCTTGCTCCGGTAGCGGGTCGGATCATCACCCGACAACGTGTGCGGGCCGTAACGATAGGTCAACGTCTCGATCAAAACAGGGCCGTTGCCCGCGGCGGCATACGCGCGCGCCTCTTTCATGACTTCATAAACTGCCAGCGCGTCCATCCCATCGACTTGAATGCCTGGGATGCCGGCTGCGACGGCTTTTTGCGCCAAGGTCTTGGCCGCGGTCTGTTTTTCACGCGGCACGGAGATCGCAAAGCCGTTGTTTTGCACCACGAAGATCGCCGGGGCCTTGAACGCCCCTGCAAAGTTGACGCCTTCGTAAAAATCACCCTGGGACGTCCCACCATCACCGGTGTAAGTCCACGCCACCTCATCGCTGCCATTTTTCTTCAGGCCAAGCGCGATGCCGGCGGTCTGCACATATTGCGCGCCGATGATGATCTGGGGCGGCAGTGCGTGCAGGTCCTCGGGATATTCGTTACCCACAACATGCCCACGCGACCACAGAAACGCCTTGTAAAGCGGCAGGCCATACTGGATCAGCTCGGGCACATCACGATACCCGGGCAAGAGCCAGTCTGTTTTCTTCATCGCAAAGGTGGTGGCGAGCTGCGACGCCTCTTCCCCGGCTGTCGGGGCGTAAAAGCCAAGGCGCCCCTGCCGATTAAGGGCGGTCGAGCGCTGATCGAGCACGCGCGACCAAACCATCTGGGACATCAGGGCAACCAGTTCGTCATCTGTTAGGGTCGGCATGATATCGCCATTGACGACCTGCCCGACCTCATCGAGGATCTGAATCATTGGAAAATCCGCTGTTTGACCCGATACCAACTGATCAAAATCAACTGCTGGATGTAATGCCATCTTCAGGACTCCTTTTGTTGGGCTGTGTTTAAATTCGGTTTGAACTGTATCAATTCAAACCTCTACAATAAGACTCTACCATCATGGCGAAACCATTGCAAGCGCTTTACATTGCGGTTATCGTAAAATAAAACCCGTCGTATCAACCGTGAACCTTTTCACGGAAAACCTGATACAGCACAAAATCAAAAATGGTACAAAAAAATAGCACTGTCCTTCACAAGGACAGTGCTTATTGGTTTTTGAATCAGCCCAAGGCCCACGAGACTGGGTCCTGGTTGTAACGGAATGCGGCTTCTTTCAACTGATGCCGCGTGTGACCAACCAGGGTCATGTTTGCCATGAAGGCAGCGAGTGCAGTCATTGCACCCTTTCCATTTGTGTTCTTTGTCACTTGCACCTGGATGCGCTTAAGGCCGATTGATACAGCCTGCACACCCGCGTTCAGCGCCCGGCCGACGAGCGCCAAAATCAGCTGCGCCAGTGCCTTAACTGAAACGCGGCGGTTGTCCGTGGTGCCCAGCAGCGTGTCTGCCATTTGGGCGGCGAAAACGTCGCACCCAGTGGCGGACACTTCCAGCTGCCCGTCAGCCAGCGCGATCGCGCCTGCCGGCAAAACAGTGGCGTTGCCATCAACCATCGTCAGCAGCTTCAGCCAGACGTTACGCCGAACGGCCATGTCGCCAAGACCATCGACCGGCAACACATCGCCTGCCGTGATCTGCAGCACGTCACCGACAACCAGTTCCTGAACCGTGATCGCCCGAAGCAGGCCGTCCCGCACAACTAAAACGGTGCGATCCGTTTGCTTGAGTCCCGCGAACCAACGGGTAAATGCCACATGGGACGCACCCATGCCGATCAGAACCATCATCACCAGAGCCAACGCGACCAATGGCTGGTCGAAAAGCCCCATGCAGATCAGCCCGATGCCCAGTCCCATCATCAGGATGGAGCGGCGCTGCTGCTGCAGGGTGATCGCTGTGTTGGCTTGGCGCAAGTCGTACTTTGCTTTTTGAACCTGATAACGCGTCAGGCCACTTTGTACTTGCATCAACATCGTGATCTCCTCTCTTCCCCGGAGAGGTTTGCGATGCGCCTATTACTTATTTGAAGTGAATTTCACTTGAAGTGGCGGCACAATAACAAACCTTCGGGGATCGCCATTGTCGCTACTATTACCATCAATCGCATTTGTCATTCTACCCACCACCTTTCATTCACTTTCCGGAGGCACGTTTTCGTTGCTGGCGCTAGCTTCCAACAAAAAAACGCGCACACCAATTGAGTATGCACGCGATACTTGCATCCCAATCGTTTAGTTTTAGCACTATACGCCTAGAAGTGAACTTCAGCGGCATTAGCACAAGCCTTTATGGGCAAGCGCTGCTGACTCATTGGCATCTCTGGATGTTTCTGAGCAGTCGCATTGTTCGTATAGGAGCCTCACCTAACGGAAAGCACTGGATTTAATTTCAACTAACATATTATCAGTGAATGCACGCAATGTCAAGGATGAGTCCTTTCCGCTTTGGTGAAAAATCCTGTGTCTGTGTCAACCCACGGGGGTGCTCCGGGCAGAAATTGGCTGGAGCCCACCCGGGCGTTTGCGCCAATTTACGAGTCTGTTTTCGTTAAAACCGCATGGGAAACTGGTTTGACAAGCCTCATTGTTGCGCGCATCATTTACATTAGTATTCTCACAAGGAGGCTGCTTATGCGCCATCAACTCAGCTTTGAGATCTCTCGGCTGATCCATTCGAAAACCACCCGCGTCCTGGCCCTGATATTGGTATTGCTCCCGAGCCTATTTTGGTTCTGGGCCCGCTATCAAAACGTCGACAACGCGCGGACAGCTGCCTCGCATGCGGAAGTGTCGATCAACGCCAACCTCAGTCGCTACAACGACCAGACAATGAAGTTGCCTGAAAACAAGGCGATGTACAACAACCTGATCGCCCAGTGGAACGCCGCGACTGGCATCCCCACCGGCATTCAGTTTGGGGCCGCGGATATTTTGACCGAAAGCACTTTGGAGCTGGCCGAGTTGCAACAAAAGGCGTATTCGCTGAATCGAAGCGGCACCGAGGATCTGGTGCTCCCAAGCAAAATTCAGTTGGCCGATACGCTGCTGGTCACGCGCACTGTCCTGAAACAGCATAAACACCTTCAAACCAGCGTTCAGGACGCATCGAGCCTGCTCAAGACCGCGATGAAATACGGTGGCTCGATTCTTTTCTTCCTTATATTACTGTTTGCGATGACACTTGGCATGGACCGCTGGCGGCACCCGAGTTTGTTGCGCGATCTGCCAGTGCCCCCGCTGAACCGCCTACTGGGAAAATTGCTCGGCATGCTGCTGGTCGTGCTCGTGCCGCTGACGACCGGGCTGGGGCTGGCGACGTTGTGGATCGGCCTCGTCGATGGGTTCGGCGATCTCACCTACCCGCTGACGTTTAACGTTGGCCACCTCACCACCCTGCCGCTGATCGGCTACCTCGCACTCTTTTTGCTGGCGGCCGCGGTGCTGACGATCTTCACCGCGCTGCTGGCGATGCTGCTCAACCGCCTCACGAAAAGCGTTTATCTCACGCTGTTCATCGGCCTGCTTGGCGGCGCGATCGGCCAGCTCTGGACGCCTGGAAAATTGGGCGCCTGGTTGCCATTTTCGGCGCTTGATCTGACCAAACTCTTGGCGCAGCCCACCGCAACAGCCGGCGTGCCGTGGTGGGGCAGCTTGCTCATCCTGCTTGGTTGGAGCCTGGTGATGACCCTCATCGTTGGAAGGGAGGACAGTGATCAATGACATTTCGTGCCTATTTTTCCCTGCAGTGGCAACGATTGTGGCATGCGCCAAAAACGATCGCGCTGACCGTCATTGCGCTGGTCGCCTCGCTATTTTTCGCCATTCATGTGGCGCCGCAGTTTGTGCCGACCCAGGCGGTGGATTCGGCGGCCATTCAGACTAGCAAGCAAAAACATATGCTCTACATTGATCATTACAAGGAAAACGTGACCACCAAGCCGATGTATGCGGCCCTGATGAGCGGCCCGGCCAAAACCTATGAGGCCTTTGTCAAACAGGAAAATGCCTCGCTGCAGGCGATCAAGGCCGGCGACTTTGCCAAATACGCTGGGGCGCAGCAAAAATGGCTCGCGCTGCTCGACCAGGAGATCTGGGTGATCGGTGACGACCGCTCCTACTCCTATCCGCCAGTGTATTATGCGGACGGCGTCGATTTTCCAAAAATTCCGGGGCACTACTGGAACAACGAGACCCAGGCCCGCTTCAAGGTGCTGGCGACGCGCAAGCACGTGAGCAAGGCGGAGGTCGAAACGCGCACCGCAACGCAAACGCTGCAGCGCGGGCTGACCAGTGGCCTTGCGTTGTTGTTGCTGGCGTTTCTGGTCCTGCTGGGCAATGACGTGATCAGCCGCGATCATCGGCATCATACCGTGTTGGCCGCGATTCCGCTGACGGCCGGCCAAGCCCTAATGGCCAAGGCGTTGGTACTTTTGGCAAGTTATCTGCTGATCGTGCTGTCGTGCGGGCCGATCTGCTTTGGCATCATCGCCGCGCGCGATGGCACAGGCTGGCAAACCCCACTCGCGATTTTCACCGGCACCCACACCGTCAGCATGCGCACCAGCAACATCTTCACCACGATGCCGGGGTGGCAGTTCACGCTTGAAGCGCTCGTCTTGTTGGTCGTGGCCGCGTGGCTGTTCATTCGGCTGATCGAATTACTCGGCGCGTTCAGCCGCAGCGAATATGTGGCGCTGGCCGGGGGCTTAGGCTTACTGGTCATCGAGCAGGCGTATTGGCAACAAGACATTGGCGCCATCCACCACTGGCTGGCGTGGCTGCCGACCGGATTTTTCGACTTCGGCGCGATCTTGTCCGGCTACCAGAATTTCCGGTATGGCACCGAGAATTTCACCTTTGGCACTGCGCTTTTGATGCTGGTGGCATGCTGGCTTGTCGTCGAAGTGCTGCTGTTTGCCCTGACCCACCGCAAGAATTACCAGCTGGTCCGCTGAGGAGGCGTGGAAAAATATGCTGACATTAAATGATATCTCGCTGGATTTTCCAACAAAAAAACAAGTGATCGATCATCTGTCGCTGGCGCTTGACGGCGGCCAAATCGTCGGCCTGGTCGCCCCCAACGGTACCGGGAAGACGACGCTGCTACGCGTGATCTTGAATGAGCTACAGCCCAAAGAAGGTAGCGTCACGATCGACGGGCTGCAATACACCAGCCAGGCCAACGCGCGCCGCATCCATCGCAAGCTCTGCTCGTTTCCGGTGCAAGATGACCTGTTCAACGACCTCTCCGGCCTCGCCCATCTGCGCTACTACTGCGATTCTTGGGGCGCCGACCGAGCCAAGTTGCCCGCGTTGATCGAGGAGCTCCAAATGACGAATTATGTAAAAAACCCGGTGCACACCTATTCACTTGGGATGCGCCAACGGCTGTGTTTTGCCATGGTCGTCGCGTCGGATGCGCCGATCATGTTGCTGGATGAATTGATGAACGGCCTGGATCCCGTGAATGTCGAGCTGGTCTCCAAGGTCCTCCTGCGGCTCAAGGGCCAGGACAAGCTGTTGCTGATGGTGTCGCATCTGTTGCCAAACTTGGAAGCTTACGCCGATCAAGTGCTGTTCATGCAAGATGGCCGCTTTGCGCTGACTGTTTTGCCTAAGGACGCCCGGCCCCAGTTTCTGCGCGTGGCCACCGGCGTGCTCGACGAGGCCAATGAAGCGAAGTTGCGGGCACTCGGCGCAACTGAGATCGGCGGCGCGCTGTTCATCGACAGTGCGCGCGTAGACGAAGCCGCCCCCTTGTTGAAAAAGGCGGACGGGTCGCTGTTGCCATTTGCAATCGGCCCGCAGTCGCTGGTCGACCACTACCATGTTGTCTACGGCGAAGGTTGAGGCCGCGTTCAGTCTCGATTTTTCCTGACAGTCCCCTGCGAGCTGACGCTGATCGATTCTCGCAGCTGCCTGCGAGCTGACGCTATTTTTCGTGACACCATGACCAAATTGCCCGGCGCGCGCGGACGTGTTAGTGTAATATAGATGTGAATGTATTTTGTCCAAATGGAGGTCACAGTTGTGTATTTAATGAAAGATATCACCCGCGACGGCGATCCGGTGCTTCGCCAGGAAGCCAAGACTGTCACGTTCCCGCTGTCCGAAGAAGACAAGCAGCTCGCCCATGACTTGATGGAATATCTGATCATCAGCCAGGACGAGGCGGAAAATGAAAAATACAAGTTGCGTCCAGGCGTCGGGCTGGCCGCACCACAAGTCGGCGTGTCGGAAATGATGGCCGCTGTGCTGGTGCCGGGCCCGAATGACGAGATTCTGTTCAAAGAAGTGCTCATCAACCCACGCATCGTTTCTCACAGTGTGCAAGACGCCGCGCTTTCTGAAGGCGAAGGCTGCCTGAGTGTCGATAAGGACGTGCAAGGCTACGTGCCGCGCCACGACCGCATCACCCTCACCTACCAAAATGTCGATGGCGAAAAGAAAAAGGTGCGCCTCAAGAATTATCCGGCGATCGTTTGCCAGCATGAGATCGATCACCTCCATGGCATCCTATTTTACGACCACATCAACAAAGAAAAACCGTTCACCCTCGACCCAAACGCCGTGGTGATCGAATAACTGACTATTTTGACTCGGGCAGCTGGCGTGGCGACCCGGGTCTTTTTTGGCCACTTTTTTGCGCCGCGCCGCTGGACTTTTCCGTCTTCTCCGTTATAATTTAGGTGTACCTAAACAAAGCTGCGAACCAACGATCGAAGGAGGATCTATATGCTGAGTTTGAAATCTGTGACCTCGATGCCTGATCGTCAGGCGTGTCTTGATGTTTACCGGCAATCACTGGACTACTATCAGGCGGCCAACCTGCCCTTTCCTGATCGGAGCACCGTGCAGTCAGATCGCACCACCGCACCGGACGGAATCCTGCCCAGTCGGATGCAATACCAATTGATCATGCTGGACAACAAACCAGTCGGCGTGGTGAAAGTCGTTCGCGACTACCCCGTGCCTCATGCCGTCACCTTGTCCCTGTTATTGATCAAACAGCACTATCGGCGGCAGGGCATCGGCAGCGCCATCGTCCATCAACTGGCCTCGCACTATTCCGAAAATGGGTATGCGGAACTCCAAGCGACCGTCCTTGCCCCGACAGAGGCGCGGCTGGCTTTCTGGCGCAGTCAAGGCTTCGACATCCTGGATGCACGTCGCCTGATGTTGGCATCCGGCGACATCCGATCCCAGGTGCTGCTGGTGCGGCCATTGTCGGACCTAGTGACTGTTTGAGAGTTTGATTTATTATAAATAGGCCGGCCGAGATATTGTCTCAGCCAGCCTTTTTTTGGGTCGCATTAATGGGGTGTGATACGGACACATTATTCTTGGGGACACCTCCGATTTTAGTCCAACAAAAACGGCCGCCACATTTCTGTGACGACCGCTCTGACTGAATCTATTCGACTAATCGAACAAGCGTCTGAAGCACCTGCTCGGCCAACCATACATGCACCAATCGTGACGACACTCGACGTTTGACTTGAACGCCCGTTTAGCGAGCCACCCGAGTCAAAGCGGCGAGTGGCGACCGGCGCAGCGCAAGACTCAGATCATGACTTGGTAAATTGCACGTGGTGACCACCCCCTTTACTTTAAGATGGGGTCATTTTGCCACACTTTTTAGAAAAATGCAAGCGCTAACAATCGACGACTATTCCTGGTTCACACGCTCGACATCCTCGACGTATTCGATCGTGGCCGCGTTGGTCACAAAGGCGACGTCAAAGTGGATTTCGCCTGAACGGACCCAAAAATCACTGACAACGAAGGCCGGGAACCGCGGATCGGACGACACGATAGTTTCATCGGCGGCCAGCTGGGCAAGCTCCTGATCGAGCAGTTTGCGGCTGACGCCAAAATCCGGGGTGGGCGCCGCATATTCAAACGCCATGATGCCATGGCCCCAGACATCCGCAACCGGGGTGCCAGCTAGGGGCTCGGGCGTCTCCCATTTCAAGGCGACCAGCATCCGTTGCACGATGTGGTCAGAAAGTTGGCGACTGCGAAGCAGGAAAATTCGCATCGCGCGTTTGCGGTTTGCGACTCGCCACCAAACAAACCCGCCGACTGCCAGAACAATGATGATCAAAACCACCAACCAAACCATCTGGTCACCTCCTTTGTCTTCAGTATACGCACCCCTAGAAGTGAAAGGCAATCAGTCGAACTGCCGATTTTGCACATTGCCGACACGCCCCTGACGCTTTTTTCCAAAAAACGACCGGATGTCCACTTATCCGCGCGGTTCCCTGAGCTTCCGCTTCCCGTGGCGCTTGCCCTGTAGTTATGCTACACTATTGATAACTGTTGATGTAGTCAACATTTGACCGGCTAATGTGCAAAGGATCCGCGTGATGCGGTTGTTTTGTGCGGCGCAAAACTAAATGAAAGGTGTTTTACGTATGATCTATAAAGTTCTTTACCAATCGGATAAGGTCCGCGACCCTCGCCGCGAGACCACCGAGACGCTCTATATCGAGGCGGCCAGCGCCGTCGACGCACGCGCGAAAGTTGAAGCCAATACCCCCTACAACATCGAGCTCGTGCAGGAACTATCTGGCAACTTCTTGGATTACGAGAAGCAGGAGCCAACTTTTAAATTGACGGAGTTCCCTGCTAAATGAAACTGAATATCAAATCTAACGAGACAGCCGTTTTTGCAATCGGCGGCCTCGGCGAGATCGGGAAAAACATGTACGGGGTTCAATACCACGACGAGATCATCGTTATCGATGCCGGGATCAAGTTTCCGGAAGATGATCTGTTGGGTATCGATTACGTGATTTCCGACTATTCGTATCTCGTTCAAAACCAAGACAAGATCAAAGCCCTTGTCATCACACACGGACATGAAGACCATATCGGCGGGATCCCCTACTTTTTGAAGCAGGTCCCAAACGTACCGGTCTATGCCCCACCGCTGGCCGCCGCGCTCATTCGCGGAAAGCTGGAGGAACACGGCCTCACCCGCACCACCAAGATGTTTGAGCTCAAAGAAGACAGCGTGCTAAAATTTGGGCCGATCACCGTCGACTTTTTCCGCACGACCCACAGTATTCCAGATACGCTGGGCGTTGCGGTGCACACCCCTCAAGGCGTCATCGTTGAAACTGGGGATTACAAGTTCGACTTGACCCCTGTTGGCGATCAGCCGGCGCCAAACTTGCAGAAAATGGCGAAGCTTGGC
The DNA here is from genome assembly GCF_016861785.1 of Lacticaseibacillus mingshuiensis. GTDB lineage: Bacteria > Bacillota > Bacilli > Lactobacillales > Lactobacillaceae > Lacticaseibacillus > Lacticaseibacillus mingshuiensis. The sequence continues at coordinate 17,457 of NZ_BOLS01000018.1, read as the reverse complement.
GAAGAAGGCGTGCTGCTGTTGATGAGCGACTCGACCAACGCCGAGATTCCGAACTTCACGAAGTCTGAGCGCTTTGTGGGCCACAGCATCCGCCACATTTTCGATGGCATCGAAGGCCGCATTATTTTCGCGACATTCGCCTCTAACATCTCACGGATGGCGCAGGCAATCTCCGCCGCACGCGAACATGGCCGCAAGATCGCCGTGTTCGGGCGGTCCATGGAAACAGCGATGATCAACGGCCGCGAGCTTGGCTACCTCGATGTTACCGACGATGAGCTGATCGACCCGCATGAGCTCAACCACCTGCCGGCCAACGAGGTCATGATCTTGTGTACCGGCTCGCAAGGTGAACCAATGGCGGCCCTGTCGCGTATCGCAAACGGCACCCACCGTCAGATCTCCATTCAACCTGGCGACACTGTCATCTTCTCGTCGAACCCGATTCCCGGCAACACCGTTTCGGTCAACCACGTGATCAACGAGCTGGAAGAAGCCGGCGCCGAAGTCATTCACGGCAAGGTCAACAACGTGCACACTTCTGGTCATGGCGGCCAGGAGGAACAGAAGTTGATGCTCCGCCTGATGAAGCCGAAGTTCTTCATGCCGATTCACGGCGAGTACCGGATGTTGAAAATTCACACCGAGCTTGCGCAAGAGTGCCACGTCCCTGCTGAAAATTGCTTCATCATGGACAACGGCGATGTGCTGGCCCTGACCAAGGACCACGCCCGCCGCGCTGGCCATTTTCCTTCCGGTGATGTCTACATCGACGGCTCCGGCATTGGCGACATCGGCAACGCGGTCATCCGCGATCGCCGGATGTTGTCCGAAGAAGGTCTGGTCGTGGTCGTGGCCACGATCAACATGCAAAAACAGGCAGTACTGGCCGGCCCGGATCTGCTTTCCCGCGGATTCATCTACATGCGTGAAAGCGGCGAGCTGATCAATCAAGCCCAGCGTCGCGTATACCGGACGATCAAAAACACGTTCCAGCAAAACGAAAAAGTCACAGAAGGCATGTTAAAGGATGCGATCACGTCCAATCTACAGGAATTCCTGTTTGATAAGACCGAGCGCCACCCCGTGATCTTGCCGATGCTGATTCTGTTATAACAATCAGCCGCGAAGCGAGTGGACCGCCACTTGCCCAGCGGCTTTTTGAATGCGAAAAAATTGCTTCACACCCTGCTCTGTTATTGTGTTTGCCAGGTTCAGCCGGTATAATCAAGGCTAGTGATTCTGAAAGGGGCATCGAGATGGGCGCGGCGTTTTTCTATATAATTTTCAATCCGGCAGCAAGCTCAGGGATGTCCGTCAATATTTTCAAAAAGGTGCGTGCGCGCCTGGACAATGAGCACATTCCATACGAGATCAAAGTTTCGCGGTACGCAGGCCACGCGGTTCAACTGGCGCGGCAGATCGGGAGTTTTGGCAAACAGGAAAATGCGGTGCTGATGGTCATCGGCGGCGACGGGACGCTCAATCAGGCGATCTGCGGACTGCGGAAGACAAGGCAAAAAGACATGCCGGTCGCCTATATTCCGGCGGGTTCCGGGAACGATTTTGCCCGCGGTATCAAAATGGCGCAGGACCCGATGAAGGCGCTGGACCAAGTGCTTGCGGCGGACAAACCGCTGCGCCTGGATATTGGGCAATACACGGAAGCGACCCGCGACGAAAGCGGCATTTTCGTCAACAACATCGGCGTTGGCTTTGATGGCTCCGTGATCGCGGCCACGAACCGCAGTCGCTATAAGCGCGTGTTGAACCGGGTGCATCTCGGCTCGCTCTCTTATGTGGCCGGCGTGGTCCGCGTCTTTTTCTCACGGAAACCATTCCCGGTCGCAGTTACTGTCGATGGTCAGCGCACGCTCATCCAGCGCGCGTTTCTCGTCACGACGACCAACCATCCCTATTTTGGCGGCGGCATCAAGATCTTACCCATCGCCACCCCAGATGACGGCAAGCTCGACTTGATCGTTGTTGAGCAGCTGAACATCCCCTACTTCTTCTTTTTGCTGGTGCAAATGCTGCGCAACAAGCACTTCAAGTACAAAGCCGTGCACCACTTCGCCAGCCCGCACATCCACCTCGAGACCACAAGCCTCGAGTTTGGCCAAATGGACGGCGAGGAAATGGGCAGCCGCCCATTTGAACTCGACTTCACCGTCACCCAACAAAACTTCTGGATAAAAAGAGAAATGGACAAATAAGGGTGCGGAGGTGCGCGAATATGGTCGAGCAGGTAGGCTAGCCCGGCGCTTGATGGCGCTCTTAGCCATCGAGTGCTGGGCGTACCTAGCTGTCTCGACCATGCGCACCGAAGCCCGACTATGAAAGGGTGCGGAGCCGAGCGTTCAGGGGCGAGCAGCTAGTTTGGCCCAGGCGCTTGGGGTGGATCTTAGCCCCGAGTGACTGGGTCAACTAGATGCCTCGCCCCTGCTCGGCGGAGCCCAACTATGTAAGGGTGCGGAGGTGCGCGCTTATGGTGGGGCAGCTAACTTGGCTCGCGTGCTTGATGGCGCTCTTAGCCATCGAGTGCACGAGACAGTTAGATGTCCCCACCATGCGCACCGGAGCCCGACTATGTAAGGGTGCGAAGCGCGGCGTCCAGGTCTGAGCAGCTAACAGGGTCTGGTGCTTGGGGCCGCCCTTAGCCCCGAGTGCCGGACCCAGTTAGCTGCCTCAGACCTGCTCGGCGGAGCCCAACTATGTAAGGGTGCGGCGCCGAGCGTTCAGGGGGCAAGCAGCTAGTGCGACGACTCCTTCTTTTCTCCAAACTTCCAAAGAACGTAAAAAAAGCCGGCTCCCGCGATTTCAATACTCGCAGGGGCCGGCTATTTCAATGGCACAAACCGTGTTTCTTCTATTATCTAGCCGCAACTCAGAAGTAATCCGAGAAGTAAGGCTCATCCATTGGAATGACGTTCTCAAGAATCTTCAACGCCTTCTTCGACGCGGTCAAGCGCTCGATCGTGGCTAAGTAGGACGGCCGCCGGTAACTCATCAGCATGGTCGTCAGCGTTTGAATATCTAGCTCGACCGCCTCGCCGACCGGCCGCCGCGTGACATGCGGACTGCCGTCGGGATTCCAGTAAAGGCCAAAGATGCCGTTGTTCCATTCCGCCAGCGGATCGGACACGATGAAATGCACGGGCTCGCCGGGCTCCGCAAATGGATAGCGTTTCAGGAACTCGGCGACATCCACGATACGCGCCATATAATACGGGTGAATCGTCTGGTAAATATCACCATCCTCAAGCAGAAAATGAAGCGGCTCATTTTTATAAATATTGCCTTTGACATGCTCGACCATGGAAAAATGAGCCGCAATAAAATTCCACAATCCCAGCCGGGCTTCCTGCGTGATGTACACCATTTCCTTGACGTGAAAGACCTCATCGGCGATCCAGTACAGCACAAAGCCTTGGGGCACATCGTTTGCATCGTAATAGACGCCCGCGGTGCGCTCCTCTTCATTTTCCCAGCGCCAGTATTCGTCCCAGTTGAGCTGGTTGCGAATCATCGCGCCATGGGTGTGGACGGCAAAGCGGTCATAGATTTCGATCACATCCGCATCATCGGAATCGAGGCGCTCGACATGGCCGGGCACTTCGATTGCCTTGGGCAGCTGGGTGTCTTTGACATCGAAGGTCAGATGATCGGACATGATCTCCCAACCTTTTTTCCGGTAAAACGGGATGCTGTATGGATAAAGATACGAGATCCACTGGTGATGTTCCCGCATGTGATCCAGTCCCAGCTTGACGAGGTCGTGCATCAGGCCATTGCCGGCGTACTCGGGATACGTTCCAACGCCGGTCAGCCCAGCCATATCAAAAACGGTGCCGTGAATATTCACGCGACACGGGTAGATCGCCAGCTGCGAGATCAATTCATCGCCATGAAACCAGCCGATTACATCAGATTTTTCAAGAACTGGGCGCTTGGCGCGTTCCAGTTCGCCATCTTCGTAGCCGCTTTCCTCAACTTCTTTGGCGGTCACTTGAAAAACATACGCGAGCAGGTCGTTGAACTGCTCAAGATCATCCGTCGTCACCCGTCTGATCTCAAGGTCATCGCGGATATTGGACATGTTATGACTCACTTTCCTTTTCTGGGCGAATGCCCTGCATGCCGATCATCGGATCGATCGATTGCGCGCGCACCAAGTCCGGCGTCAGGCGCCAATCGGTCGGCATCCCCTCATCCTCGACTGGGGCGGGTTCTGAATCCGCGACTGGCGCAGGATCTGTCGCTCCGGCAGTTGCGGGCCCTGCAGCATCGGGTCCCGCAATCGTCGCCTCATCATGAGGACGCGCTGAATCTGCGCTTGGGGCCGCTCCTGATTTTGCCACCGGTTCGTCATGCGTTTCTTCTTTATTATCCGGAGCTGGTTTGGCCTTGTCAACCGCGACCCGCCCTGGCATGGTCTCCTGAAGTCGGGCAATGAGACTGGTATGGCGATTATCGGCCACTTCCTGGACCGCCAATTCAAACGCGCGCGGGTCGCCCATCAGAATCAAAAAGTTGCGGGCGCGCGTCACCGCGGTATACAACAGGTTTCGCCGCAACATTCGCCGACTCTGCAGGGTCAGCGGCAAGACGACCACATCAAATTCGCTCCCTTGGGCTTTATGAATCGACGTCGCATAAGCCAGCGTGATCTTCGTCCAGTCACTGCGTTTATATTGTAATTCGTTGCCGTCAAAATCAATGGTCAGCTCATCGGTCTTGCTATCAGTATATTTTCCTTCCATGATGCCTTGAATGATCCCAATCTCGCCATTGAAGACATTATTTTCCGGATCATTGACCAGCTGGAGCACTTTGTCGCCAATGCGATAGCGGACGTTGCCGAAAACAACTTCCTTGGCCCGGGCATCACGCAGCGGATTCAAAATTTCCTGAATCATCGGGTTCAGTTCATCGATGCCGGCCACGCCGCGGTACATCGGCGCCAGTACCTGAATGCCCGTGTGATCGAATTTTCCCCCGGCCTTCGCGACAACTTGGCCGACCGCTTTAGGCAGTTGGTTCGGCGGACACAAAATGAAACTACGATCGGCGGCAGGCCGCTGCCAATCCGCTGGCAGCTTGCCCTCATTGATCGCATGGGCGAACGTAATGATCGAGCTCGTCGCATCCTGGCGGTGAATGTGGGTCAGTTCCATCGCGGGCAAAACGCCGGCACGAAGCAGATCCGCAAAAACCTGGCCTGGTCCGACGCTTGGCAGCTGATCCTTATCCCCCACCAAGATCAATTTGATGCCGGGATGAATCGCGGCCAAAAGCGTGCGGAAAAGATAGGTATCGACCATCGACATTTCATCGATGATCAACAGGCCATCCGGCAGGTCCTTGGGTTCATATTGCGTGCTGTCTACTGCCAGTCCCAGCAGGCGGTGAATGGTGCCGGCTGGCAAATTCGTGGTCTCGGCGATGCGCTTGGCGGCGCGGCCAGTCGGTGCCGCCAACATGATTGGGAACGTCTCGTCCTGGTAGCTGTTCACATCAAGGCTCAAGTCATTGAGCGCGGCATAGGTGTGGACAATGCCGTTGATGACCGTGGTCTTACCTGTCCCGGGTCCCCCGGTGAGCAGAAAAACAGGCGCGGCCATCGCGCTTTTGATCGCCGTTTCCTGCGACTCATCATAAGTGACCCCGCTGGCTTTGGCGGCGGCGCGCAACGCTTTTTTCAAGCTGGCGGCCTTGACCTTCTTGGTGTCGCCTTCGGTCATCTGGCGCAGCCGCGTCGCGATCTCCCATTCCGCGTCGAACAAGCGCTTGGGATAGACCTTGTCGCCATCTGCCACGACCTTGTTGGCATTGGCGAGGGCCAACACCGCATCGGCCACGGCTTTGGGCGCGATCTCGACGTTACGCGCACTTTCAAGCAGCCCGATACTTTGATCCAGCAGTGGTTTGAGCGCCACATACGTATCCCCTTCGCCATCGGTCAAGCTGGACAGCGTGTCGAAAACAGCGCCTTGCAGCCGGGTCGGGTCGTCGGGCGCAATATCCAGGCGCGCCGCAATGGCATCCGCGCGCTTGAAGCCGATGCCTTCGATGTCGGCGATCAGCTGGTACGGATTTTCCTTGATTACTTCCAGCGCGTCGGTGTCATAGGTCTGATAGATCTTCGCGGCCATGTTTGAGGTGAAGCCAAAATCATTCAGGCCAATGATCACCTGCTCCATTCCCAGATTGGCCTGAAGCGTATCGATCAGCGTTTTGCGCCGGTCCGCCTTGGGCACCAGTGGCACGAGGACAGCTGGGTCCTTCATGATCTGATCGATCGCGGTGACACCGAGCGCCTCGACAATGCGCTCGGCCGTTTTGGTACCGATGCCCGGAAATTTATCCGAACTCAAATAATTGACCAGCCCCTGTTTGCTGGTCGGGCGGTCGGCGTGATAATTGTCCGCGGCAAATTGCGGCCCGTATTTCGGGTGATTGACAAGCTTGCCCGTGAACGTGTAGGCCTCGTCTTCTTTGATGTCGCCAAACGAGCCGGTGACCACGATGGTCGGTTCCGCCCAGGTGAAACTCGCGGTGCCGACTGCGACTTCCATGATCTTAAAGAAGTTCGCCGCATTTTCAAAGTAAATACTCTTGACCCGGCCAGACAACGTCGCCTCGTCCTCAGTCATCGCTGTCTCCCTGCGCCTTTAAAAATCCTGCGATATCGCGGACATGCCCGGCGTCTTGATCATAGCCGGCCGGATCCAGTTGTTTCGCCTCATCGAGCCACTGACTGCCATCCATGCCTTGCGCCGCCTGACTCATCCCATAGGTGAACAAGACGCGGGCATTTTTTCGAGCCAAAAGCGGCGCCAGCACCTCATCCGCCTGGGTGAAGGCACCGACTGCCAGCATCAACTGCGCGCACAACAGCGCGGCATCGACCTTGTGCGGCGCGGCCTCATGGGCGGTGAGCGCAAACGCCAGTGCCTTGGCCGGCTGCCCCGCGCGCTGATAGGCCAGCGCCGTCATGTATTGCGCGTCTTCGCCAAGCGTCCCCTTCGCGCCGGTGACCTGTTGAAAATAGGAAAGCGCCAGCTGGTCATTGCCCTGCGTGTATGCGAGCACGCCAAAATCGTACAGAAGCTCCGGGTCGTTTGGAAAAAGCCCCAGCGCTTGGACCAGCAATTCCCGCGCCTCATCATCGGCGGAGATGCTGATCAACATCATCGCCAGCGTCGCATAATTTTTTGGGTCATGCGGGTGGTCATCGATTGCCTGGACCGCGCGATGAATCGCCTCATCGTGGTCCCCGCGTTGAAATTGTTTGACGAGATCGTTGGTCATCTCGCGCCTCCTAGATCGTGTCTGTCGCTTCAAGCGGCTTGGTCAAAAATTCGGTGTCGTTCCATTTAAGTAACGTGAATGGCAAATTCGGGCCATGTGCCTCCAAAATGGTGACACTGCTGTTGGTCAACCCGCCGTCCTTGCGCATGTCCTTGATCGGCGTGCCAAGCAGACTTTGAATAAGGGCCACAAGCGCGGCGCCATGGCTGACAAATAAAAGATTCGCAGTGCCGGTCGCATCTGCCCGGACCGCATCTAAGACGACCGGCTGCATCCGCTTGATCAAGGCCTCAAAGGATTCGCCTGCCACCTCTTCGGCGTGATACTCGCCCGGCGCGTGACGAAACGCGTGCAAGGCATCCGGATACTTTTCGGCGACCTCGGTGAATTTGAGGCCTTCCATTTTGCCCAGATCAAACTCCCGCATGCCCACCGTGACGGTCACGGGAATGGGCTGTTCGAGATCTTTGAGCAGCACATCGGCCGTCGTTTTCGCCCGCGGCAAGGGACTGACATAGGCATGCGCAAACGGCACGTTTTTCAAATACTGGGCGAGCTGATGAATCTGATCATAGCTCTCGGGCAACAGCGGACTGTCCCCATTTACCCCTTGATAGCGGCCCTCCATATTCCATTGGGTCTTTCCGTGGCGCACAAAATATAACCGAGTCAAAGCATGTCCTCCCGCGGCCGCACTGCGGCTGTATATCTTCCTATTATGGTGAAACAACGGCGGGATTTCAAGGCGCGGCCGGGGATCGGTCGTCAACGAATTGGCTACCAAGGTTGCGTTTCACTCGCTTTGGCGCTCAGGTCGGTTCCTTTCTTGTTGACAAAAACAACTTGCCGGCGCGGCGTGCTACGATAGCGACAGGAAGTGATGACATGGGACTATTCTTATTGATCGCGATCGGCGGTGGGGCACTGACCGCAGGCGCCGGCTGGCTGGCCGTCCGCCGCGACAGCCAGTGGTTCGGAGCGCTGACAGGCTACCTCGCTTTTTGCACGCTGATCAACGCCTCGATTGCCGGACTCGATGTGAAAATGCTGCCAGGGGCGCTGGCCATCAGTGGCTTGGCTGGTGTGTTGTTTTTTGCCTGGTTAGGCGTCAGGGTGCTATGGCAGAGGCGAAAATGAGTAGGGTGTGAAGGTGCGCGGAGATGGTCGAGCAGGTAGGCTAGCCTGGCGCTTGGGGCCGTCCTTAGCCCCGAGTGCTAGGCGTACCTAGCTGTCTCAACCATGCGCACCGTAACCCGACTGACGGTGTGAAACGGCGCGGTTAAGGTCGCCCACCGCGCAAAAAAAGAGGTCAGACATTTTTTCGTCCAACCTCTTTTTGTTTGCTCGCTCAGACCAAATCAGACGTACTGCAGCACGCGCGCGTCGTTGTAAGCCACATCGATGGTGCCCCCACCGAGGCACTCCTCGCCATCGTACAGGACAACGGCCTGACCCGGCGTGATCGCCCGGACCGGCTCATCGAACTCGATGGTGGCCTGATCGCCATCCAGATGAACGGTGACGCCGGTGTCTTTTTGCCGATACCGGAACTTGGCCGTGCAGTGAAAATCCTGCGCCGGCGCCGCGCCGGTGAAGAAATTCATGCCGGACGCATCAAGGCTGGTCGCCATCAGCGCGGGGTTATTGTAACCCTGGCCGACATACAGCACATTGGCCTCGAGATCCTTGCCGATGACAAACCACGGCTCAGAATTTTCCGAATTACCGCCAATACCGAGGCCGGAGCGCTGGCCGATGGTGTAATACATCAGGCCATCATGCGTGCCCTTTTCCTCGCCGTCCACCGTCATCATCTTGCCAGGCTGAGCCGGCAGATAGGTCGACAGGAACTGCTTGAAGTTGCGCTCGCCGATAAAGCAGATGCCCGTGCTGTCCTTTTTGTGCGCGGTGGCCAGGCCGTACTGCTCAGCCAAGGCGCGAACGGCAGGCTTTTGCATGCCGCCGATCGGGAACATCGACTTGGCGAGCTGGGCCTGAGACAGCTGACTGAGAAAATAGGTCTGATCCTTGTTGGCATCGGCGCCGCGCAACATGTGGCGCACTCCATTTTCGTCGGTGGTCAGCTGCGCATAGTGCCCCATTGCGATATAGTCGGCATCAAGCTCCTCGGCATAATCCAAGAACGCCTTGAACTTGATCTCCTTGTTGCACATCACATCAGGGTTCGGTGTGCGTCCAGCCTTGTACTCAGCCAAGAAATACTGGAAAACGCGGTCCCAGTATTCCTTTTCAAAATTGATCGCGTAATACGGAATGCCGATCTCGGCTGCAACTTTCGCCACGTCCTCGTAATCGGTGGTCGCCGTACAGACGCCATTTTCATCGGTGTCGTCCCAGTTCTTCATGAAAACACCGACAACATCGTACCCTTGTTGCTTGAGCAGAAGCGCGGTCACCGAGGAATCGACGCCGCCCGACATGCCCACGACAACGCGGGTCTTGGAATTGTCCAAAACTATCACCATCATTTCGTGTAGAATCTGAAAATATTCGATTTGAAGGTCGAAATTCCAGTACGACTCATTATACCAGTGCGGGCCAAAATCACAATGCTTGGCAAAAGTAAGCGCCAATCCTTTTCTTCCTGAATCCTAAAAAACACTGTAAACGCCCGGGTGGGCTCCGGCCGAAAATTGGCTGGAACGCTCCCAAGTGACTTTAAGCCCGCAAAGAACGCGGTCTTAAAGCTCACTTTCGGTGTAAGCGGCACAGCCGCTTACACCGACGAGGGGGCTGAGCCATTTTCAGCCGGAGCCCACCCTCACATCCCACTCTGTTTATGGTGCTGTAGAAGAGCCTACCGACTATTCAGTATCATTTGGATTTCTCAACACTTGTATTGAATCGTGCCTGGTAGATAAAAGCCCATTGCTGAGTGAGTCTTACCAAATTCGTCATTGCCCCTTCTTTCCCGGCTCTACCAAGTGGCTTCAACATCCGAATTGTCTTTTTATGTCGCTTATCTCTCTCCTGAGTTCTAGCCATGTCTGCCCTTCCCCCAACCCCCGCGAATCAAAATAGCGACCCGCCTCCATTTGCCGCAGAGGTGGGTCGCTTGCATGTTGATCAGTGTTGGGTCTTGTTGCCTGGTTGTTGCGGAAGGGCGTTCAGGGTCGCCATGTCTGCGTCGCTGATCTCGAAGTCCAGGTTGGTGTTGGCTTCGATGTGAGCGGTGCTGGAGGCTTTTGGCAGTGGCAGGGTGCCGTTTTGCAGGCAGAAGCGCAGGGCCAGTTGGGCGACGGAGACGTTGTTTTTATCCGCGATGCGCGTGATGGTCGGGTCGTCGAGCAGGCCGCCTGTGGCTAGCGGTGAGTAGGCCTCGACCAGCATCCCCGCTTTTTCTGCGGCAGCGGTGTTCTTCGGCTGGGTGAAGCCCGCGAAGTAACGAATCTGATCGACGGCCGGCACAACATCGGTATTGGCGATCAGATTGGCGATGTCGTGATCGTTGAAGTTGGAGATGCCGATCGCGCGGATCTTGCCGGCCTTGTACAGCTTGACCATTTCTGCCCACACGGCGATGTTGTCCTTGTCGTGATTATCGCCAATGCGGTTCCATGGCCACGGCGCATGGATCAGCCACAGGTCGAGATAATCGACACCCAGGTTTTGGATGGTCTGGTTAAAATAGCCTTCGACCTTCTTGGCGTCTTTGACCTCAGCCGGCAGCTTGGAGGTGATGAACACATCCTTGCGCGCTAGGCCGCTGTCCTTGATCGCCGCACCAACGCTTTCCTCATTGCCGTATGCAAACGCGGTGTCGATGTGGCGATAGCCGGCACGCAGCGCATCCGCCACGGCGTCATACGCTTTTTGGCCGTTTGGAATCTGCCAGGTCCCAAAGCCGACCTTTGGAATCTCAACGCCATTATTCAAGGTGTAAGTCTCTGTCAAAATAGTCATCAAATTCGCTCCTTTCGTTAAGTCCTCTTTATGATACCGTTTTCGCCAAAAAGATGATAGCAGGGCTGCTTATTCTGGTCGTTTTTCCCGCGGGTAGCTGGGACCTTGTTTACCTGGCGCCACGACGTCTGTCATACGCTCGGGTGGCCGCGCCGCCCCGCCCGTCTGCTTTCCCAGCCCATACAAAATACCCCGCCGCGGCCGCATTTCGGCGCCACAACGAGGCATCATTCTGATCTATTTTTTCAACTCAAAGACACCGCGATCGATCAGGTTGTCCATGAGGTACTCGTATTGCTCGACGTTGTCTTTCGTCGCGTCGTGTTTGAAAATGTCGACAGCCTTCATGCCATTGCCTGTGGTCGCGGAGATCTGGAACTTGTCGAGATCCTTGCTGACGGTGATCTTGAGCTTGTTGGCGGCGGTGTAAGGCGAATTTGGATCCAGCGAACGCTCGAGCTGGAAGTTGCCGTTATTCGTCTTGATGAAGCCAACATCCATCAAGGTGTAGCGTTTGATCTGTGGGCTGATCTGATAGGTGTTCTGATCACCCAACGCGGCCCCTGTTGTGCTTAATGCCATATGAGACACCCCTTACCTGCGACGCTGCCGCAATTGTTTACCTTTTCATTGTACCATGACGACTGGTCAGCCGGCATGTTTGGCGAGCAAGCGGGTCGAGATTTTTGCGATCGCGGTGGCCAGCTTGGAAATATCCAAGGCCGTGGTGTCCTTGCCAAACGAAATGCGCAGCGACTCGCCAATGCGCGGGCTCTCCTTGCCGAACATCGCGGTCAACACGTGCGACGGCTCGAGGCTGCCGGCGGTGCAGGCGGACCCGCCAGAAACGGCAAAGCCGGCGAGGTCGAGGTTCGTCTGCATGGCATAGGTCGAGCAGCCCGGCAGCCAAATGTTGAAGACGTGATTCAAGTTGTCCAGTGCGACCTGGCCATTGACTTTGAAATCGACCCCACTGATGGCCAGATCCTGCATCAACTGCTGTTTGAGGCCATAATATTTGGCCTGCCGATCCGCTTTTTCCTGCGGGGTGATCAACTTGACGGCCGCCGCAAACCCGGCGATCGCGGGAATATTTTCCGTGCCGGCGCGCCGCTTCATTTCCTGTTCCCCGCCTTTCAAAAATGGTGGGAAGTTGAGGCCCTCTCGCCGGTATAAAAAGCCGATTCCTTTAGGCCCATTCAGCTTGTGCGCCGAAACGGACAAGAGGTCGATACCCAGCGCGTGGACGTCGAATTCGAGCAATCCATACGCCTGGGTCGCGTCGACATGGAGCCAGGCTTGGTGGTCGGCCAAGCGTTCGGCGATCGCCGCGATCGGCATGACCGAGCCGACTTCATTGTTGCCCATCATGATTGTGACAAGAATCGTTTGATCATCCAGCGCCGCGTCGAAATCGGCGAGGCTGATCACGCCATTTTCATCGACCGGCAGATAGGTGACGGTGAAGCCCTCTTGTTCAAGGGCCGCCAGCGGTTTGAGCACGCTGGGATGTTCGATGGCGGTGGTGATGATGTGCTTGCCAAGCGCCGCCCGGGCGTGTGCCGTCTGGGTGATCGCGGTGTTGTTGGCCTCCGTTGCCCCTGAGGTGAAAACAATTTCGGTTGGCTTGGCATGAATACTGTTTGCCATCACTTGGTGGGCGTCGTCCAAGACCGTATGCGCTTGCCGGCCAAACCAGTGGGTCGAGCTCGCATTGCCAAAATCTTCGGCCATCTGCGTGGTCATGGCGTCAATGACAGGCTTGGCCATCGGGGTGGTGGCGGCGTTGTCGAGATAAATGTGTTCCAAAAATGCCACTTCCTTAGTTGATTTGGGCTTCGGTGCGCATGGTGGGGACATCTAAATGTCTCGTGCACTCGGTGGCTAAGTGCGCCACAAAGCACCCGAGCCAAGTTAGCTGCCCCACCATCCCGCGCACCTCTGCACCCTTACAGTTGGGCTCCGCGCGGCAGGTCTGAGACATCTAGTTGACCCCGTCACTCGGGGCTAAGACCAGCCCCAAGCGTCTGGGCCAAACTAGCTGCTCAGACCTAAACGCCGCGCTCCGCACCCTTAGTGTTGCTTGAGATACGCCAGCAGCATTTGGGCGCTTTGCTTGCCGGCATCGATGATAAAATCGTCAAAATTGACAGAGGCGCTTTCGTCGCCGACATCACTCATCGCGCGAATGATGACAAACGGCACGCCGAATTGATGCGCCACTTGCCCGATCGCGGCGCCTTCCATTTCACTGGCCAAGGCGTCTGGGTAGATCGCCAAGATCTTTGCAATGGCGTCCTTGCTGGCAATGAACTGATCGCCCGAAACGATCAGGCCAACATGGGTCGTCAGTGCGACGTCTCGCGCGGCCTCGACGATCGCCGAAACGGCTGCAGCATCTGCCTCGAATTTTTGCGGCTGCTGGGGCAGCTGGCCTGGCAGATAGCCAAAAGCCGTGGCGTCGACGTCGTGGTACGCGACTGCCTCGGAGATCACGACATCGCCGATTGCAAGACCTTCGCCGATTCCGCCGGCGCTACCTGTGTTGATCAGGAGGTCTGGTTTGAACACTTCCAGCAACACGGCTGCGGTGAGCGCGGCTTGCACTTTGCCGATACCCGATTCGACCAGGGCGACCTCGTGTCCGGCCAGCCGTCCAGAATAAAAGCGCTGACCGGCCACCAGCGTTTCCTGCCGGTCGGTCAGCTGGTTGACCAGCGTGCGGATCTCTTCTTCCATGGCGCAGATAATACCGAGTTTCATGAGTTGACTTCCTTCTATTATAAGATGAGCATGACGGCATACGTGATGATGATCAGGACCACCACGATGCCGATCGCCCAGTTCAGTTTTTTCTTGAGTGCGTTGACCTTATGAAAACTTGGGTCCAGGCGCTGGTCGCCGGCACCCGCAAGCACCGTTTCACGTTCGGCCTCGCGCTGTTGCTTGGCATAGTCGCGTTCGACCTCCTGCCGTTTTTCATCGCGCGCGGCAGCTTGGCGTTGCGCGTTTTTTTGCTGCTGGCGGTACTCTTTGCGCGTCAATTCAGCCATGCGCGTGCCCTGCTTTCTGTTCCAATTCCCACAGGGCGAGCCCCAGGGTCGATTTGGCGTCACACAGCCGCCCGTCTTGTTGGGCCGCTTGCGCCTGCGCCAACGTCAACCACTGCACCTGCACGAATTCGCCGGGATCCATCGCGCGTTTGCGCAAGGCCGGCGTCAGGCCCGTTGCGAGAAACAACGTGGTCTTGGCATCGGAGAAACCCGCGCTTTGAAAAAAGCTGGTGAGCGGCCGCCAAGTGCCAGCCTCAAGCCCCGCCTCTTCGTTCAGCTCGCGTTTCGCGGCATCCAGCGGGGTTTCTTTTGGCTCGATCTTACCCGCCACGAGCTCCAGTGTCTCGCGGTTCAGCGGGGTGCGCCATTGCCGCACAAACAGGGCCTTGTCGCCATTAAGCGCCAAGATCGCCGCCGCGCCAGTGGTTCGCACAATTTCGCGCGTCGCCGTCGTGCCGTCTTGAAGCAACACGGTGGCCTGACTCAACGTGAGAATCTGGCCCCGGTACAACGTTTTTTCCGAACGAATGACTTCTTTTGCCATGCTGCCACGTTCCTTTCCTTCCTATCATACCAATGCGCGGCGTTTTCGCAAATCCGCTAATAAATTCTTAATGAAACTCAATCTAGAGGCGGAGCCAGACCCCCATTTTATATGCTAAAATTGAGTCACAACAACCTAGGAAGTGAACGGAATGAAAAGCGGACAAAAACAGATCCGGTGGTGGCGTGTGGGCGTGTGGGCGCTGGCCGGCCTCGCGCTTGGGGCCCTCTCCGGCCGCCTGTGGTTGGCAATTTTCACCCTGCTCGTATTCGGCGGGGCCAGGTTGATCGGCGAATTGTCGCGGCCTAAACCGCAGCCGACCGAGCCCGAGACCCCGCCGCTGTCAGATCAAATGGCCAAGCATTATGAGCAATCAGGGCTGGCCGGCAACGACGTCAAGGTTTTTCGTGACACGATGGACACCGCCAGCGATCAAATTCAGGCTTTTGAAGCGGTCACCCAGCGCGTGCCGAAGTTGCGGGCGATTGCGACCAATGCCGATCTGAGCACCATTTTGCATGCGTATTTCAAGGCGATCGTGGCCAATCCCAAGAAACTGAGCGCGGCCGGCCATTTCATTTACGAAATGTTGCCGAACTTGCTGAGCATCGCGCAAAAATACGAGACAATCAGCCATCACGAGGTCAAAACGGATGACACATTTGCCGTCCTGACCACTGCGGGCAACACCATCAGTGATCTGGCCGGGAAAATTCGCATCGACTATGCGAATTTTGTGGAGACCGATCTCGATGACCTCGAAGCCGATATCGATCTCGCCAAGAAGCAAGCCGCTGAAATTCCGGAAAGCACCCAGCCCCTCAATCGTCGTGTCAATCTCACCGATCCGATCAAAGAAGAAATGGAGCATCCACATGACTGAAGAAAATAAACAACCTGTTGAACCGCTGCAGCCAGCTGCCGAGCAAAACACCTCGAGCCAGACCCAGACCGTCGAGCAATCCCAACTGGTCAATGACTTATTGCGCCAGCCGTTTGCCAACACGCAACCGCTGACCACCGCCACCGCCCAGGAGCCTGCCCAGCAAGACGGCCGACCGCGCCTGACCCCTGAACAGGAAGCACAGGCTAAGGACCTCGCCAGCCAGATCGACGTGCGAAATACTGACTCGGTCCTGAACTATGGCGCAAGCGCGCAAAAGCAACTGGGTCAATTTTCCCAGACCATGCTGGATCAGGTGCAAAGCCAGGACACTGGTGCGGTCGGCGACGCCCTCACCTCCTTGATGGCGCGTCTCAACGAAGCCAACCCGGACGAATTGCGGGCCGAAGACAACAATATTTTCAAAAAGATCTTCGGCAAGGTCCGCCGCTCGATCTTCGAGATCACCGCGAAGTATCAAAAGATCGGCGCGCAGATCGACGGCATCGCCAACCGCCTCGACAAAGAGCAAAAAGGCCTGCTGACGGACAATAAGATGCTGGACGAATTATACGCCCAGAACAAGGCGTATTTTGACGCCCTGAACATTTACATCGGCGCCGCGAAGATGAAGCTCGACGAACTGGAAACGACCACCATTCCGGCCGCGATGAAAGAGGCGCAGGACTCCGGCGACCAGATGAAGGTCCAGGAAGTCAACGACCTCAAGGAATTCCAGTCTCGCCTTGAAAAGCGGACCTATGACCTTGAGCTCGCCCGTCAGATCACCTTGCAGCAAGCCCCACAGATCCGCCTGATTCAAAACACCAACCAGGCGCTGGCGGAAAAGATCCAGGCCAGCATCAACACCGCGATTCCGCTGTGGAAAAATCAGGTCGCCATCGCCCTCACCTTGCTGCGGCAAAAGGATGCGGTCACGGCCCAGCGCGAAGTGTCCGAGACCACCAACGACCTGCTGAAGAAAAACAGCGCGATGCTGAAGATCTCCGCAGTCGAAACGGCGAAGGAAAACGAACGTGGCGTTGTCGACATCGAGACCTTAACCCAGACGCAAAACGACTTGGTCGACACCCTGAAGCAGACCCTGCAGATTCAACAAGACGGCCGGGTCAAGCGCCAAGCCGCCGAACAGGAACTCACCAAGATGGAAAACGACCTCAAGAATCACCTGCTGGACTATACTTCTGGCAAAATGGGCGGCACGACCCCGCAATAAAGCGGGCGGCAACCAGTTCAGCAAGATCCGTAAGAGGCGCGATGGCGAAAGCTGTGGCGCCTCTTTTTTTGCGAGTTTTCGACCCACAGGAAAGTTATTTAAAATAAATATATCCGACGCTGACAAGACATCGACACGAACGCCTTTTCCACGCGGTTCTAAGCATTTTACTTGTCGTCAAATAAAGTTGACAAAAGCGTTTTCTGGGTGCTATATTAATTGACAGCAGAAGGGGCTTCTGGTGTGGCCACACGGAACGATCTCCCCCGAGGCAGGCGGACCCAGTGCGGGGGATACCGTACGCAAACCTAGAGTGGCTGCTATGAAGGGCATCCGAGTCAGTGG
Organism: Lacticaseibacillus mingshuiensis; assembly: GCF_016861785.1. Classification (GTDB taxonomy): domain Bacteria; phylum Bacillota; class Bacilli; order Lactobacillales; family Lactobacillaceae; genus Lacticaseibacillus; species Lacticaseibacillus mingshuiensis. The sequence continues at coordinate 157 of NZ_BOLS01000018.1, read as the reverse complement.
TGTCATAAATTAGGCGAGTGGGTGTTTCACAGATCCATCGTTCTACCAGTATTACCAGCGCTACGGTTCCTCAGTAGCCTCGTTGTCCGGCAGTAAGCATCGAGCCTTGATCACGCTGTCGCCGTTGAAATCTGATCGCGCCAAGCCCCACAAGCAA
>NZ_BOLS01000017.1 GCF_016861785.1 Lacticaseibacillus mingshuiensis | reverse complement strand
ACCCACTCGCCTAATTTATGACACCACTGACTCGGATGCCCTTCATAGCAGCCACTCTAGGTTTGCGTACGGTATCCCCCGCACTGGGTCCGCTTGCCTCGGGGGAGATCGGTCCGTGTGGCCACACCAGAAGCCCCTTCTGCTGTCGATTAATATAGCACTGTGTAAACGGTATTGTCAACTTTTTTATTGCACAATAAAAACGCCCGTATCGCGATGATACGGGCGTTTTAGATGTGTCGTGTCAGGCCACGAAAAAATTATTTTAAATAACTTATGCGACGACTGATCTGAAACGCAAAATCACGTTTCAGTGAGCGCTGTTTTCAAGGGAAGGGCGCTGACTATCACCTCAAAGCAGGCACAATCAATGTTCGTCCGTCCGCAACGGCAGGTGAAGGATGCTGGCCTGAAGATCGATGTGGTAATTCGTGATCGTGGTTGGGCGCTGTGTCTGGGCCATGTCGGCGCCGTGAATGATCAGGGCGAGGTGCCGGTCTTTTGGCAGGCGATAATGGGTCGGCTGAAGCTCGAAATCGACGGTGAAAGGTTTGCCCGGCTCGATCTGCTGAATCTCATACGCGTTGGTCGGATTTTGCGCGTTGACGTGGCCGAACGTGATCAGCTTGCTGGCAGACTCGGTGCCTTCGCCAAATTCGACGATGCGATCGGCTTTGAAATCATAGCCGAGCTGGTAGCCACTGGCCTCGATGACGCTGGCGTTTGGGGTGAAGCGTTTGGCGTCGCCGACATCGACTAACCGGGCAGAAATGATCGCCGTTGGTTGATCGATCCAAAGCCGAAGCTTCAGCGTTGGAATGCCTTCCAGCGTGACCTCGTTGCCGAACGCAGGCAGGTCCAGCCACAACCGAACATCATTGTACAGACTATTTTTCCCTGGGCGAACGATCTCGGCTTCAAAATCATCGGAGGTCTGATGATGGGCGGTGAAGATGGCAGTCGCATCGTCGACGAAGCTGGCACCACGGCCCGTTGCCTGATCGAGGGTCAGCGACTGGACTGGATGGTCGGCAGCGGGGGCCCCAAAGTCACTGTAATGATGCCAGGTCTGCGGGGTCACATTATCTTGCACAGTCAGATCTGGAATCACGTCTTTGGCCCCGTTTTCCACGCCGAGCAGTTCATAGGACAGCCAAAGGTTCATCTGGTCGGTGAAATCCAGTGACAGCACATTGTTGAGGTAGACGTGCTGGCCTTGATGCAAAAACAGTTTGTGCGCGATCGGCAGCGCCTGCAGCCCTTGCCACAACTTGATCACGTTTTTCGGCTTGACGTTCCAGTCGTTGAGGCCGTGGACGGACACGACGTCGCAGGTGATGTTGGCCAAATTGTTGCGGTAGTTGCGAGCATCCCACCAGGCGTTATAATCGCCGGTGGTGCGGTCTTGGCCGGCTGCGATCTCGGCCAGCGCCTGGTCCCACTTCGGCTTGACGCGGAGAAAATCGCCGGTGCGTTTTTGCCGCGAATAGGTATCAACGGCCAAAACATCGGCATCTTCGCCTTGGAAGCCGCCTGGGGCAACGACCAATCCGTTTTCCCGATAGTAATCGTACCAGCTTGAGATCGCCGATTCGGAGATGATCGTCTTCAGTCCTTCGACGCCACTGGTGGCCGCCGCAATGGACAAGGTGCCCAAGTATGATTTCCCGGTCATGGCGACGTTGCCATTGCACCACCAAGCTTTGATCGCGGTGTGGCCATCGCGGGTGGTGAAGGCAGGACGTTTGCCAGTCAGCCATTCGATCACCGCGACCGCACTGGCTGTCTCGGCCGGGTCACCCGTCGTTCGCAACCCATCAGACCCGCGAGTCCCAACCCCGGCTGAATACACGGTGACAAAGCCGCGACTGAGGAAAAAGTCGTTGAGCGAGTAGATTCCTTGCTCATCGGCATAGACTTCAGCGATTGTGCTGGTCTGCTCGATCGCTTTATGGGGCAGGGTCACCGGTTCGGCCGGTGTTGCGGTCACGTCTGCTTTGGTGTGGCTGACGGTTTTCACGGCCAAATGCGGATCCGGCACATGGGTGATCGCCTTGACCGCTTCATCGTTGGTCCCATGGAAGTAGGGGTTAGCGGTAAACAGCACCGGCATTTTCACGCCTTGATCTGTCGCGGCTGGCCGGAAGATCGTGGTCTCCAGCAGGTCACGCTGGCCGTCGTGATCCGTGTCGAGGTCCGATTCGACCCAGACGACTTCGCGCACCAGTTTGCGAGGGTCGAAAACAGCCTGCGCCTTGCCATTGAAAAAGAGATAGGTCGGCGTCTCCTTACCGTCTTGGTAATGGGCAAAAAAGCCGCGGTTAGCGAGGTCATCCAGATAATTGACCAGGTGCTTCGTGCGCGTCGTTAGCAGGAGATAAAGTGCCTGCAAAAAATCAGCGCTTGTCGCGATCGTCTCGACTGCCGGCAATTGGGTCGCCGCCATGAAGCTGGCTGGATCGCTCAGCTGATAGTCGGTGAATGGTTCAAACCCAAGCAGCTGCAGAGCCGCCGCGTAAAAAGTCGTGGCGTTCAGCCATTGCGCCGGTGCCTCGACCAGGTCGCGCAACGTGTGCGTCTCATCGATCGCAATGTTGGCGAGCGCCTCGCGTTTGGCGGCAGCGCTGTATGCTTCAGGAAAAAGAAGTGGCAGGTCTGACTGAACCAGTGTGGTCAGGTCTTCAGCTGGAGCTGCATTAAAGCCCAGCGCTTTCAGCTCGGCATATTGAGTCGTCGTGTCTGGCGTCAGCCGGGCGATTTGATTAAGTTTCACATTGAGGCCTCATTTCATTTTTAGTCTAATGTCAGTGTAGCCATCCGGCAGGCGAGTCGCAAGGCGTTTCATTGACACGTTTGGCCCGCTTTCCTATAATAAACAGGTTCAACACGTGCCAGTAGCTCAGTTGGATAGAGCAATGGTCTTCTAAACCATCGGTCCCGGGTTCGAATCCCGGCTGGCGCATTTTATTTCGAAACAGCGGAAAACAGCGAAAGTAAAAGCCCGATTTTGCGGCCTTTTGAATACGCGAAAAGGGGCGAAAATAAGCTCGTTCGGTTACCGTCTGGTTATTGGTACGGGTTTTCGGGGGTCGTAACCAGACGGAGACCAGACGGAACGCTGTAGGCCTCGCGGCACAAGGGGCGCATTTTATTTCGAAAAGCAGAAAGACGAAGGGGAAACCCCTGTGCCTTCCTGCTTTTTTCGTTTCTATCGTGATCTGGCGTGCGGGCCCGAATACGCCTTACAGCCAACGGTCGCGCGGCTTTCAATAATCTTTAACAAATTTCACTTGCATTTAGTTAGAAGAACGCCTATCATCATCTCCAACACCAAATAAACAAACGACATGATTATCGTTCCAATTAGCTTAATAGAACTTGGGTTATTTAACAAAAATTGTTTTTGCTTCTGACCATTCTTAACCAAATTGAAAGGGATACCAATTGACACGACGCCAGTAAGCGCGTAGAATCATGGTATCGCTACCGAACGACCATTCATGTGTTATCGAATGGAGGTAATATTTATGAAATATCGTATTCAACTTGATACGAAGACGCAGCTGTTCATCGCAATTGATCCCGCAGACCAGAACCACAAGGGGACCGGTGCGACCATCGAACAGGCTGTTGCCCAGCTGCAACGCTGATCACAGACGCCGGCCTCGCGCTGGCGTTTTTGATTCTTGCCCAATTGATGCCATCAAACCCGGGCTGTGCTATACTTAAGGCCTTGGCAGGGGCGGGGTCCGAAGTTGTTTTTCGGGCCTTTTCTTGACTACAACAAACGCAGGTGACACACATGGATAAGCGACTGGCGAAAAAATTATTGAAGCAACAGGCAACGAAGATTCAATATTTCTATGGCACTTTTACTGATGGCAGCACAGTCGAGCTACCGGTGCGCACGAAGCCGGGTAACACAAAGGCTTATGACGATCTGATGACGAAGATTCGCACGAAGACTGGATCCTTGACCGCTGGCGAAGGGCACAAGTTTGAATTCCGCGACCTTGTTCACTATGAATTCAGTGATACTCGGCGATAAACGGTTCGAAAAAAAGGGCACCGAGGAATTTTTCCTTGGTGCCCTTGGTTATTTACGGTGATGAAGCCAGTAGCGCAGCCCGTACATGACAGCGACAAGCGCGGCCTGCCATGCTAGCAGGAGCCATGCCAGGTCATCGGCGTCAAACAATTTACGACTGATGGTGGCCAGCGTGATCATCACCAAAGCCGTTAAGATCAGATTGAGCGGGAATTTCAGGCGGGCAACAATTGCCACCACGAGGCCTCCCGCCAGGATAAAAATCAAACTATCGACAAGCATGCGGCCACCTCCGCGTTTCAGTATACTTGACCATTTTGTGCGGGACAAGCCGCGAGCCGGCGCAGACGTCATTTTCGCGAGACTTATTTTACCGCTTTTGCGCAAAGATGCGCTATACTCCAAACGGAGGGCGATTATGGGAGTCGAACGAAATGATACGCGCTACAGAAAATCACGCGAAAAGCTAGTCAACGCGCTGTTTGAGTTGCTTGAAAAAGGCGCTGACGTGAACACATTATCCGTGGCCGAATTGGTTGCCCAGGCGCATGTCACCCGGACAACTTTTTACCTGCATTACGAAGACCGCGCCGATTTTTATGACAGCGTGCTTCATATGATGGTCGACGACCTGTATCGCGCGGCGATCACAGAGGGCTATTCCGTCAACGGCAATTCTTTTCCGGTGCTTGATCTGACGGCGGCCTTCGGGTTTGTCGCGGCGCATGCCAAAGAATATCACTACCTATTAAAAGACGGGCAGCGTCTCTTTGACCGCAAGCTGTTGTCCAATCTGTATGCGGCGGTCGAGCGCTACTGCGAAGTCACCGGTGTGCCGCCCCGCATCAGCGAGGTGCCGATCGACCTGATCATCGAATATGAGGTCATGGCGATCGTGGGCACGGCAGCGCATTGGTTGGAGGAGGGGATGGTCTATTCCCCACGCTATGTGGCCAAAACGCTCGCGATGTTGTGCCAAGGCGGGGCCCAGACAGCCACTCTAGCCGATTTTTTTGTGGCACGCTGAAGACGCGGACTTGTCATCCTTTTGCCAAGGGAGCAACCGAGTGTCGTCTCAGCTCGTCCTTTGCTGTCTCATTGTGGCAGGCGCGCCAGGTCGTCAGATCATTCCGGGCCACGCGCACTGTCACCATTTCTTTGCGAATTGCTTGCACGGGGCCTTGCGCTCTGGTACAATTGCAACGTTGTATTTGTCACCCCTCATCTGCAACCGCACGCAGACAGGTATCAAAGCCTAGCACCTGTTGCGGCGAGTATTCAGGGGATTAGCCTAAGGGCATATAGGAGGTGCACAAGATGTACGCAATCATCAAAACTGGCGGCAAGCAGTACAAAGCCGAAGTTGGCCAAGCCATCTATGTTGAAAAACTGGATGTCGCAGAGGGTGAAACGGTCACGTTTGACCAAGTCATTCTGGTCGGCGGCGAAGGCTCAGCTAAGATCGGCACACCAACGATCGATGGCGCGACGGTAACTGGCAAGGTGGACAAGCAAGGGCGTGAAAAGAAGGTCGTGACCTTCAAATACAAGCCTAAGAAGCATAGCCATCAGAAAAAAGGTCATCGTCAACCCTACACGAAAGTGACGATCGACGCGATCAATGCCTGATTTCAACTAGGAGGGCGCCATGATCAAAGCACGTTTTGACCGCGATGCAAGCGGTGATATCGCGCATTTTCTCATCACTGGCCATGCTGATTCTGGCGACTTCGGACACGACATTGTTTGTGCCGCAGTCTCCGCAGTCAGCATCGGGGCAGTGAACGGCATTGAATCCTTAGCCGGGTTTGAGCCGGATGTGCAGGCGGATGAAGTCAACGGCGGGCATCTCGACGTGGCTTTTGACAAAACTGTCTCCGGGGAGCAGCACCATATCGCGCAGCTCTTGCTTGAGAATCTGCTCTTGTCACTGCAGAGCATTGCCGAACAGTACGGCGATTATGTCACGATCACGACAAGAAATTCGTAATCTGAATTCGGAGGTGTACTGATATGTTAAAGATGAACTTGCAATTCTTCTCCCATCATAAGGGGGGCGGCTCGACCTCTAACGGCCGTAACTCAGCCGGTCGGCGTCTTGGTAGCAAGCGCGCAGATGGTCAGTTCGTTAAAGCCGGAAACATCTTGTACCGCCAGCGCGGCACGAAGATCCATCCGGGTACGAACGTCGGCCGCGGCGGCGATGATACCTTGTTTGCAACGGCAGATGGCGTCGTTAAATTCGAACGCCTTGGCCGCGACAAAAAGCAGGTATCTGTTTATCCAGTTGCAAAAGCTGAATAATCGCGATGCGCTCCGGAGACGGAGCGTTTTTTTTATTCATAGTGGTCAGTTATCGTCGCGGGTCCGCGGCGAAGCTAGGCCGCTGGGCTGAAAAGAGGCAATCCTCATGACAAGATTGGAAAAATTGCAGACAAAATTGGCCGGCACGCAGATCGATGCGCTGCTGGTCACAGATCCGGTGAATGTGTCCTATCTGACCGGTTTTACAGGCGACGAAAGCGCCTTGCTGGTCGCCAAAGACCAGAGTTGGTTCATCACCGACTCCCGGTTCACGGAGCAGGTCAAAGCCCAGGTGACAAACAGTGCGCTGGTCCTTCAGCAGCATGGCCTCGCTGCAAAGGCTGGTGAACTTGCAACCACGCACGGCCTTTCCCGAGTTGGCTTTGAAAGTGAGACCATGACTTACGCCGAATTCGCGAAGCTGCCAAAGCAGACTGAATGGGTCCCGACGACCAACATGGTGGCCGAGTTGCGCGAGGTCAAGGACGATGAAGAGCTCGCGCTGATCAAGCGGGCGATCGCGATCGCGGAAGCCGGGTATGATCATGTGGTGGCGACCATTCACCCAGGCATGACCGAACTTGAAGTGGCGACGGACCTCGACTTTTTTATGCGGCAACAAGGCGCAAGCGGCACGTCATTTGAGACCATTGTGGCCAGTGGGGCGCGCTCCGCAATGCCGCATGGGGCCGCAACAACGAAAGTGATCGCGCAGGGCGATGTCGTGACGCTGGACTGGGGTGCGGTGTATCATGGATATGTGTCGGATATTACCCGCACGTTTGCGGTCGGTGAGCCCGATCCGAAAATTCGTGAGATCTATCGGGTCGTTTATGCGGCCAATCAGAAAGTCAAGGCGTTGATGGCCCCTGGCGTGACTGGCGCGGCAATCAACGCGCTGGCCCACGGTTTCATCGATGGGGCGGGGTACGGTCAGTATTTTGGCCACGGCACCGGCCATGGCATTGGGCTGTCGATTCACGAAGGGCCTGGCGCATGGGGACCGTATCGCGATGTGCCGCAAGCAATTGGCAATGTTGAAACAAATGAACCAGGTATTTATCTGCCGGAAGTCGGCGGGGTGCGCATCGAAGATGATCTGTTGATCACCGCAACAGGCGCCACGCAATTGACCCGTGAGGCGCCGGCAGAAATTCCCGTTATCGCTGTGCGATAACGCAGGAGAGGAGGCGTTTTTTGTGCCAGAAACAATGAGACTAGGCAACGCGTTGAGCGGACGGCGACAACTTGCGCCGCCATGGTTGGATTGATATAGTATTATTAAGCTTAGTGACGAAAGTGGAGGATCCGGATGATTTCTGTTAACGATTTTAAAAACGGCTTGACCATTGAGGTCGATGGCGACCTGTGGCGCATTGTCGAGTTCCAGCACGTGAAGCCAGGCAAGGGCTCAGCCTTTGTCCGGTCCACGCTGAAGAATTTGCGGACCGGCGCGGTGCAGGAAAAAACGTTCCGTTCGACTGAAAAGGTCGGAAAAGCGCAGATCGACACCAAGACGATGCAGTACCTGTACGCCGATGGGGATTCTTATGTCTTCATGGATACGGACACTTACGAGCAGCTGACCTTGCCAGGCGATGAGATCCGCGATGAGCTGAAGTTCATCAAGGAGAACATGGAGGTCAAGATCATGATGCACGGGAGCGAGACGCTTGGCGTTGACCTGCCAAATGTTGTGGATCTTGAAGTCGTTGACACGGAACCCGGAATCCGCGGGAATACCTCGTCAGGCGGTTCAAAGCCCGCGACGATGGAGACTGGGCTTGTGGTTCAGGTCCCATTTTTCATTAACAAAGGTGATAAGCTGACGATCAACACGCAAGATGGCAGCTACATCTCGCGGTCGAACAGCTAACTCGCGGCAGTCGCCATGGCTGCCGACAAATAATGGAGGCTTTTCAATGGCTGAAGAGACGAATATCGTACTTGCAAACCGGACCGATGCTCAGGGGACCATTGAGATCGTGCCGGAAGTGCTCGAAGTGATCTTGGGCATCGCAGCGGTCTCGATCGATGGCGTGTACCAAATGCGCGGCTCACTGGCCAGCACGGTCAACGCTTGGTTTGGCCGGACCAATCACGGCAAAGGCGTCGATCTGACCGTTGAAGACGGCCGCCTGACCGCCGATGTCTATGTGTATCTGGACTATGGCGTTTCCGTGCCCAAGGTCGCATTGAAGATGCAGGAGACGCTGCGCGAGCAATTGCTCTACATGACAGACCTCACCCTTGATGAGGTCAACGTGCATGTGCTGGGTGTGGTTCCGGAAAAAGCGGAACAGCTTGACCCAACCGAGCTGTTCGCCGACGACGACAATAGTGAGGACAGCGAGGCATGACGACGGAACAAACAATGTCGAGGCACGAGATGCGGGAAGCGGCCTTTCAGGTGCTTTTCGCCGGCGCCGGCACCACTGAAACGGACCGCGCCCTTGTGTATCAAGAAGTCTTGCCGGAAGATGTTCAGCCACCTGAGTATTTGACTGGGCTGGTCGACGGCGTCTTGGCGAATCAAGACGCACTCGATGCGGCGATCACCAGCAAGCTTAAGGCTGGCTGGCAACTCAGCCGGCTGGCAAAAGCCGATCTGATCGCGTTGCGTCTCGGGCTTTACGAGATTCAGTTCGAGCCGGACCTGCCTGACAAAGTTGCGGTCAATGAGGCGATCGAGTTGACGAAGCGGTACAGCGACGAGCAGGCCGCAAAATTCGTGAACGGCATCTTAGGACATTTTGTCGCACACGCGAACGCGTGATCAAGAAGCCGGCTCAAAGTGAGGACTTTGGCCGGCTTTTCGTATGGGCACTTTATTATCATTTGAGTGATTATTGTCTATTGGAGTTTGATATATTAGAGGGGGAACCACGCATGACCACCATCCTAGACGGAAAGAAAACTGCAGATGCCTTGATGACGGCCTTGACCGAAACGGTCGCTGAGATGAAAGCCCGTGGCGTGACGCCAGGGCTCGCCGTGATTCTCGTGGGTGAAGACCCGGCCAGCGCAATCTATGTGCGCAACAAGCACCGCCGCGCGGATAAGATCGGAATCCGCTCTTTCACCATCGCGATGCCAGCCACCGTTTCTGAAGCGGATCTCCTGGCGAAGATCGCCGAACTGAATGACGATCCGGATGTCGACGGTATTTTGGTTCAGTTGCCACTGCCGGCGCAGATCTCCGAGGCCGCGGTACTCAACGCGATCGCACCTGAAAAAGACGTGGATGGCTTTCATCCGGTCAATGTCGGGCGCCTCTGGACGAATGAACCTGGGGTCGTCGCCTCGACGCCATTTGGCATCATGCAACTCCTCAAGGCGTACCAGATTCCGGTCGCTGGCAAACACGCGGTGATCGTTGGCCGCTCGAATATTGTGGGGCGGCCGCTGGCGGCGCTGTTGCTCAATGCCAGTGCCACTGTGACGATGACCCACAGTCAGACGGCGGATCTGGCAGCGCACACGCGGCAGGCGGACCTCTTGTTTGTCGCGACGGGGCGGCCTGAAATGATCACCGGCGACATGGTCCAAGATGGCGCCGTGGTGGTCGATGTCGGCATGGATCGTGATGCGGCCGGTAAACTCGTTGGGGATGTGAATTTTGCCGAGGTGGCCCCTCATGCCAGCGCGATCACTCCTGTTCCTGGGGGCGTTGGCCCCATGACGATCGCGGCGTTAATGATGCAAACAGTCGAACTCGCAAAGAGGCGGTTGAATGGTAGCGCAAAGTGAGTACTTGACCGTCAGTTTACTGACGCGATACATTAAACGAAAATATGACCTGGATCCATATTTGGCCAAGGTCTATTTGAGTGGCGAGATCTCGAATTTTCGCCAGCGACCTGGGCACCAATATTTTTCGCTGAAGGACGATAACGCCAAGATCAACGCGGTGATGTTTGCCGGTAATTTTGCGAAGCTCAAATTTCGTCCCGAAGAGGGGATGAAGGTCCTTGTGGTCGGTCGCATCACGCTGTACGAGCGGTCGGGCGAATACCAGATCGTGATTGAAAAAATGGAACCGGATGGCGTCGGCGCCTTGTACGCCGCGCTTGAACAGCTGAAGCAAAAACTGAGCGCCGAAGGTCTGTTTGATCGCAACAAGCGGCCGCTGCCACTTTTTCCAAAAAGGGTGGCTGTGATCACCAGTCCGAGCGGGGCGGTGATTCAAGACATCATGACCACGGTTGCGAGGCGGTATCCGATTTTGCAGCTGACGCTGTTTCCGGCCCAGGTACAAGGCGAGCAGGCGGCGCCGAGTCTGGTCAAGCAGCTGGCAAAAGTCAAGGCGATGGGCGGCTTTGACGCGCTGATCATCGGGCGCGGCGGCGGCTCCATTGAGGATCTCTGGCCGTTCAATGAAGAAAGCGTCGCGCGCGCCTTGATCGACATGCCGATGCCGATCGTCAGTTCAGTCGGCCATGAAACAGACACGACGATCACCGATTTTATCGCCGATCATCGGGCTGCGACCCCCACGGCTGCGGCCGAATTGGTCACGCCGATCAAGCTGAGCGATGCGCTGACACGGCTGGGAGAAGATCGGCTGCGCGTGCAGGCCGCGATGAATCAGCAGCTGACTGTGCTACGGGAGCGCCTCACGCGGATTCAAAACGCCGTGGTGCTTACGCAACCGCAACGGCTGTACGATCAATATTTGCAGACGCTGGATCAATTTTCGATGCGGCGGGACCGGGCCATGCAAACGCAATTGCAAGGGGCGGACCGCCGCCTGCGCCTGGCCCAAGCCAAGCTGCAGGCGACCCGGCCGGCAGAGCGCGTGGCCAATGCGCAACAACAAGTGGCCGGCCAGACCCGGCAGTTGCAACTGGCGATTGCCGCGCGCTTGCAGCAGGCGGGCCAGCAGCTCGCCGCCCAGGCAGCGGCGTTGGATCATCTCAGCCCGCTGCGTATTTTGGCCCGCGGGTATGGGTATGTGACGGATGACACCGGGGCCCTGCAGTCCCACGCTGCGGCGATGCATGTCGGCGATCGCGCGCAGGTGCATTTGCAAGATGGGGTGCTTGAGGTGACGGTTGATCAGATCACGCAGTCAGGAAAGGCGGAAGATCAGTAATGGCAGATGAAAATAAGACAGCAGCACAGCCCACATTTGAGCAGCAATTGGCGCAGCTTGAGCAGATCGTCAATCAGCTGGAGCAGGGCGATGTCCCGTTGGAACAGGCGCTGACTGCCTATAAACAGGGCATCACGTTGAGCCAGCAACTGGAAAAAACGCTGAAGGATGCCGAACAAACGGTGACAAATATGGTCACGGATGACGGGCAGGTCAAACCCTTTGACCCTAAAGCCGATGCTTGACGACAAGGTGGTGGCGCTGCTTCCGGCGGTTGAGCAAACCTTGCAGGCCCATCTCGATCAAGTGGCCAATGTGCATTTACGAAAGGCAATGGCGTATTCTTTGACTGCAGGCGGAAAACGGCTGCGGCCGCTTTTGTTGCTGGCGGTGGTGCAGAGCTTTGCCGGGCCTGTTGAAGCGGCGTTGCCTGCTGCGGCCGGCATCGAGTGTTTGCACACCTATTCGCTCATTCACGATGATCTGCCAGCCATGGACAACGATGATCTGCGGCGCGGCCAGCCGACCAGCCACAAAGTGTTTGGCTCGGCGCTGGCGATCTTGGCCGGCGATGCCCTGCAAACAGCTGCCTTTGAGTTGGTCAGCGCAACACCGGCCGCCCCTGAAGTGGTGGTCAAGCTGGTGCGGACACTGGCGAAGGCCAGTGGCGCAAGCGGGATGGTGGCCGGCCAGGTGATGGATATGGACGGGGAGACGGTGCATTATGACTTGCCGACCTTGCAGCAGTTGCATGCCCTCAAAACTGGGGCGTTGCTGGCGGCGGCCGTCCAAATGGGCGCGCAACTGGCGGCTGTCAGTGCAGCTGATCAGGCGGCGCTGGCCACTTTTGGCGAACAATTTGGCGTTGCGTTTCAGATCCAAGATGACATCAATGATGTGACCGAGACCAGCGCGCAATTAGGCAAAACAGCGGGCAAAGATCTGAGCGAGCATAAAAACACGTATCCGGCGCTGCTTGGGCTGACGGGCGCGAAAGATGCCCTGCAGGCACATGTGGCCGCAGCCGAGGCCGCGCTTCATCGGCTGAGCCGGCCTGCTCCGCAGCTGGATTCGTTTCTGACGTATTTTGAATAAGAGGTTGAAATGACAAAAGAACGCATCGATGTCATGTTGGTCGAGCAGGGCCTGTTTTTGTCCCGCGAGCAGGCCAAGCGTGCCGTCATGGCCGGCGAGGTCTATGATCAAAATAATGAGCGGCTGGACAAGCCCGGGGTCAAGATCCCCGCAGAGACGCCGCTTCACGTGAAGGGTAAGACCATGCCTTATGTGAGCCGAGGCGGGCTGAAGCTGGCCAAGGCGCTGACGGTCTTTAATATTGATCTGACCGGTAAAACGGTGCTGGATATCGGCGCGTCAACTGGCGGGTTCACTGATGTCGCGCTGCAAAATGGGGCCCTTAAGAGTTACGCGCTGGATGTGGGCTACAATCAGCTGGCCTGGAAATTGCGAGAAGACCCGCGTGTCGTCGTGATGGAGCGCGTCAATTTTCGTTATAGCAAGCCGGATGATTTCACAGAAGGGCCGGTCGAATTCGCGATGACTGATGTGTCGTTCATTTCGCTGAAGCTGATCTTGCCGCCCCTTCACGCGATCTTGCAGCCAGGGGCGGATGCGGTCGCGTTGATCAAGCCCCAGTTCGAAGCAGGGCCTGAGCGTGTGGGCAAAAAGGGCATCGTGCGCGATGCGGCGGTGCACCGCGATGTTTTGCAGGAGATCGTGGCTTTTTCCCTAGCCAGCGGGTATGACGTTGAGGGCCTTGATTTCAGTCCCATCAAGGGCGGGGAAGGCAACATCGAGTTCTTGATTCATCTGCGGCGAGCAGACACGACCGGCGTGATGGCCGAGGGCGTTTCGATCGAGGCCACTCAGGCGGCGGCGTATGACACATTGCAACCAAGTTGGCTGCGGCAGGCACACTGAGCGCCTGCAAGGAGGGTGCATGATGCAAAAGAATGAGCGGCAGGGCCACATTCGGCAGTTGATTCAAGCGGAGATGATCGAGCGGCAAGGCGATTTGGTCGATCGACTCAATGCGCTTGGCATTCCGGTGACTCAGGCAACGATCTCACGCGATATCAAGGACATGCAGCTGGTCAAAGTCCCAACTGGCACGGGCCATTATCGCTATTCGCTGCCGCCTGAAAAGCAGTTGGCTCCGCTGGAAAAATTGCGGCGGACGTTTGGCGCCTCGTATCGCAGTGGGGAAACAATGGCTTATTTTGTCGCGCTGAACATGGATCCTGGGACGGCGCCTGCGATCGGCACGCTGATCGAGCAGTTGCGCGATGCCCGGATCTTCACTGTGATCGCCGGCGACAGCACGATCTTGATCATCTGTCACGCAGCGGCGCAGGCGGCGCAACTGCTCGCATTTTTCGATGAGATCGCGGGGTGACCACATGCTGCAGGAACTTGAGATTCACGATTTTGCGATCATCGACCAACTCCAACTGAGCTTTGCCGACCGCATGACGGCCCTGACCGGCGAAACCGGCGCGGGGAAATCCATCATCATTGATGCTGTCAGCTTGTTGGCGGGCAGCCGCGGCAGCGCTGATTTTGTGCGAACCGGCGCGACCAAAGCCACGCTGGAAGGCTTATTTGATGCGACTTCCAATCCGCGCACGGCCGCGGTGATGAGCAGTTTTGGCCTGCAACCCGACGAAGGCAGTGTCCTCCTGTCGCGGGAGCTTTACGAAAATGGTCGCAACATTTGCCGGGTCAATGGGCATCTGGTCAACACGGCGACGCTTCGGGCGATCGGCGAGACGCTGGTGGATATTCACGGGCAAAATGAGCATCAGCAATTGATACATGCGGAGACGCATCTCGGATTGCTGGATGCCTTTGCGGGCGCCCCGGTGCTGGACCTTTTGGCTGATTATCAGACCCGTTATGCGGCGTATCAAACGGCGGCCAAGGCGCTGCGGAAAAAGCAGGCCAACGAACAGGAGTGGGCGCAGCGGCTGGACATGCTGACGTTCCAAGTCGACGAGATCTCCTCGGCCGACCTCCAGCCGGATGAGGCCACGACCTTGACCCAGGAGCGCGACCGGCTGGCCAATTACCAGCGCATCTCGGATGCTTTGACGGGTAGTTACGACATTTTGAACGGCGAGGAAGCCAACCCGCTGGATCAGATTGCCAGCGCCATGGAACAGATGCAGGGCATCGCGCACCTGGATACCGATTTTGCGAGCATCGCCAGCGACCTGCAGACCGCCTATTACAGCCTGCAGGACACCCAGTCGGCGCTGTCTCGGCAGGTCGATGATCTTGAATGGGATGAAGGGCGTCTCGACGAGGTCGAAAAACGGCTGGATCTGATCAGCCAACTTGAGCGCAAATATGGCAACAGCGTCCAAGATGTGATCGATTATGGCGAAAAGGCCAAACGTGAACTGGCCAGCATGACCGCAACGGAGGCCGGGGATGAAGGACTTGAAGGCCGCGTCGCCAGCGAAAAAAAGGCCCTGATCACGCTCGGCCACCAGCTGCATGACGCCCGTGAAAAAGCGGACGAGCAGTTGAGCACCGCGATTCATAAGCAATTGGCCGCTCTTTATATGGCGAAAACTGTGTTCAGCGTGCGGCTGACGGCGCTGGTCGATGAGCTTCGGCCGGATGGCACCGACAGCTGTGAATTTTACATTCAGACCAACCCTGGGGAAGCCGCCAAGCCCCTTGCCAAAATTGCCAGTGGCGGCGAATTATCGCGAATCATGCTGGCACTGAAGACGATCTTCGCTGAAACGGATGGCGTGACCAGCATTATTTTCGATGAGGTCGACACTGGGGTCTCCGGACGCGTGGCCCAGGCGATCGCCAACAAGATCTCGCAGATCGCGCATCACTCGCAGGTGCTGTGCATCACGCACTTGCCGCAAGTCGCCGCGATGAGTGACCACGAATATCTGATCACCAAAAAAGTGACCCATGGCCGCACCATGACCGAGGTCACCAAACTGTCCGATGAAGCGCGTGTTCACGAGATCGCCCGGATGCTGGCCGGCACCGAAGTCACACAGCTCGCGCTGGAACATGCGCAGGAAATGCTGACGATGGCCGCGCAGACCAAAGCCAAACTACACGCCTCGGCGTGACCACGAAAAAAGGACTCATCCAAAACGTTTTGAGCGCGTTTTGGATGAGTCCTTTTTGATTCTCTAGGTTATACTTTTTGAATGTAAGTCAGCTGATCGCTTTGCACGACACGATAGAGGTTGCTACGGTATGCTTGAAAGAGGTAGCGGCCGCCTGTGAGTTGGCGCGTCAACGTACCCGCCAGCGGGGCTTCTTCGCCGCGGAAAAACAGCGCGACGCGATAATGCCGCGCAAATGCCTGCGCCGCAAATTGATCCAGTTGGGTCTGCGGCATTTCAGCAGCCGGCGTTGCCAATGCGAAAAATTGGCGCGTGGCCCGAGCCAGCTCTTGTGTCATTGATTGAAAAGAACGTGCTTTGTTTTCCATTGTCAACGCCTCCGAACGTCTGTTTGCAATTCTTATTATACGAACAAGCGTTCCGAGACGCAAGTGTTTTTTGAAAAAGAAGTGGGACAAATGTCACGCCTGGGTCCGACAGGTAAGTGTGCTAAGCGCCAAGTTCGAACTTTGAACCAGGCGATTGGCGCCTTAGCTGCTCGGACATGGACATTTGGCCCACGACACTGCAGTCACATTAGTGCACGATACAGGAACCGGGACAAAAGTTTTGTCCCGGTTCCGACAAAAGGAGGACGCAGATGACTTGGGCATTGGTACTTGGCGGCGGTGGGGTGCGCGGCGCCTTTCAAGCCGGCGTTTGGCAGGCGCTGGCGACCGCTGGGTTCTCCCCGCGCTTTTTGATCGGCAGCTCGATCGGGGCGCTGAATGGAGCGGCAACGGCGCGCTTGGCGCCGGAAGCGTTAGTCGCGTGGTGGCAGGATCCGCGCCTCGACCATTTTCGCGCCTATCAGCTGAGTCGCACGATCAAAGAATTCGGCGGGGCAATTTTAGCGACGCCGGTCCAGCAACCGTGGCCGACGCTGGCCGTGGCGACTGACCTCAAGCGAAGGCGGCCCGTCGTCAATGCGCTGACTGATCGGACGACGCTAGATCGGTTATGCGCCAGTTGTAGTTTGCCCGGGGTCACGCGGCCAGTGACGATCAATGGGACGCGCTATGCGGATGGCGGGCTGGTCAATGATCTGCCGATCGACATCGCGCGCGACTTAGGAGCAACCAAAATTCTGGCGATCAGCGCGGCGGGGCTTGGCCCTCAGCCGGCAGCCAAGGCGGATCGGCTGTTGACCCCGCCAGAGCCGGTGGGGCGGATCCTTGATTTTTCGCGGGGCAATCGCCAGCGCTTGCTTCAGGCGGGGCAGGAAGCTGGGCAGCGCTTGTGCCAGGAGGCCGATTTTCTTGCGGGAATCCGCGGTTCCTATTGAAAAAGTGGCGCATCAACGGCATAATGGACAGTAAACTATGACGAAAGAGGTGCGCCATGCAGGAGAGAGGAATGCTGATCGTGCTTTCCGGCCCCAGCGGTGTTGGGAAAGGGACCGTTCGGCAAGCCATGCTCGCAGGCAACTACCGTGACTTCAAGTATTCGATTTCAATGACGACACGGCAGATGCGGCCCGGTGAACAAGACGGGGTGGATTATTATTTTCGCACCAAGGCGCAATTTGAGCAGGAGATCGCAGAAGGCGGGATGCTTGAATACGCGCGGTATGTCGGCAACTATTACGGGACGCCGTTGAAGTATGTTAACAAGATGCTCGATGACGGGCAGGATGTCCTGCTTGAGATCGAGGTCAAAGGCGCGATGCAAGTTCGGGAAAAATGTCCGGATGGGGTCTTCATCTTTTTGACCCCACCCGATCTGATCGAGCTGAAGCACCGGCTGACCGCCCGCGGCACTGATGCGCCAGATGTCATCGAACGACGCATCGCCCAGGCCGCCGACGAGATCGCCATGATGGAAAATTACGATTATGCCGTTGTGAATGATCAAGTTGAGCTGGCCGTGCGCCGCATCGAGCGCATCATTGAAGCGGAGCATCTGCGGGTGCCGCGCGTGATCGACCGTTACAAAGGAATGCTGGCGCACACACAGGCGCAGCAGGGATAAGGAGCAGACAATATGATCATCTATCCATCTATCGATAAGCTGTTGAGCAAGGTGCCTTCCCGCTATTCACTCGCGGTGTTGGCGGCCAAACGCGCGCATGAACTGGAAAGCAACGAAGTCCCAATGCTCGCCGAATACCGTTCCCTGAAAACGGTCGGCAAAGCCCTTGAAGAAGTGGCTGCCGGTGACGTGATCATCGACCCCGCTTCCAAAATGCTCGAACGCGACGCTGAACGCCTGGATCACGGCGGCGAGGACGTCGAATAAAAGGGAAAATGGACCGGTGCCCAGCAAATGAGGCGCCGGTTTTTTTGACGCCTGGGGTTCGGTTAGCGCCTCTCAAAATGGCAAGCGGCGAATTGGCCGTTGTGCGATTGGGCTGTGAAGCGTTTAACAAGGTGACCGTTGACTCAGAATAAGAATACTGGCAATTGTGGACCTGGGCTGTGGCAAAGCAGCGATGATGCTAAACGTTTTTGAAGGGTATCTCAACGCAGACAAACCGTTGTGTTGCTGATCAATTTCGATTTCGGTTGGAAGCAAAGCGTATGGTTGGGAGAATTGTGGTCAATTCAATAAATCCTGTAGCAGCACTTGCATTACTTGTCATTGAGATATAAGGCTGAATCGAGGGCGTGCGCCAGCCAGAAATGGCTCAGCCCCCTCGTCGGCGTTGGCGGGTCTGCCGCCTACGCCGAAAGCAAGCTTTGAGACCGCGTACTCTGCGGGCTCAAAGTTGCTTGTCCGTCTACTACGGTCGCCAGCCAATTTCTGGCTGGTGCACACCCGCAATTTTCCGCAAACCAAATCAAAATGGCAAGCGGGCGATCCCGCGCGTTTGTCAGAGCGAGAAAACCTTAACGTCTACGAGCCAACGCCCGGTCCCCGCCTATGCGACAACTCTGGTATAATGAATCCAGACATAAAGAAGGTGCGACGATGACGGGAAAACAGATCGGCTTATTTGTCACAGGTGGAATCGCAGCATACAAAGTGCCGCTTTTGGTGCGCGCGTTGATCAGGCGCGGCCATTCTGTGCGGGTGGCGATGACGCATGCCGCCACGCGGTTTGTGACGCCTGAAACGCTGGCCACCGTCAGCAAGCAGCCTGTTTTAATGGCTAACGACGCCTTTGCGGATGCCAGCCACGTGGCCCATGTCGAGTTCGCCAATTCGCTCGATATGGCAGTGGTGGTGCCGGCCACGGCCAACACGATCGCGAAAATGGCCGTGGGCATCGCCGACAATGAGGCGCTGAGTGCGTTGCTCGCGTTTGCCGGACCGAAACTGGTTGTGCCAGCGATGAACGACCACATGTGGGAAAATGCCCAGACCCAGGCCAACGTCCACCATCTGCAAGAATTGGGGATGGCGGTGTTGCCGCCTGCGACCGGATTTTTGGCAGAAGGCTATGCCGGCGTGGGGCGGATGCCAGACCTTTCTGTGATCGAGGCGTTCATTCAAAGTTATCAGCCCACGCCGTTTTTGGCTGGGAAAAAGATTCTGATCTCATCCGGCGGCACCAAGGAACGCATTGATCCGGTGCGCTACATTGGCAATGATTCCTCAGGCAAAATGGGCGCAGCGCTGGCCAATGTGGCGGCCGCAGCTGGCGCTGAGGTCACCCTGGTCACCACGGCCACCCAGCCTGTATTGACCCAGGTGCAGGTGGTGCCGGTCAGTTCGGCTCGCGAAATGGGGGCGGCACTGACCGCGCATTTTGCGCAGACTGATGCGCTGATCATGGCAGCCGCAGTTGCGGATTTTCGGCCGGATCAAGTCGCCGCAAATAAGATCAAAAAACAGGGCGATGCGGCCCTGACACTGCAGCTGGCGCAAAATCCGGACCTGCTGGCTGGCTTTGGCGCGGCCAAAACGCATCAAGTGGTGGTCGGTTTTGCGGCTGAAACGACGGCGCTGCTGGCGAACGCGACCGCCAAATTGGCGCGCAAACACGCCGATCTGCTGGTCGCCAATCAAGTGGGCGTGCATCAAGGATTTAACCAGGAGACCGATGCGGTGACGCTCCTTTGGCCAGACCGGGCGCCACGCCCCATCGCCGAAGCGTCAAAGACGGAGATCGCCGCAGAGATCTTGGCCGAGGTGGCGCCGTTGATCGAGCGCCACAAGTAGCCGATCATCACGACCAGAAAGGGGGAAGTCATGTGTCAACGGTAGCAAAAGTGATCGTCGATGTGCCGACGATGCAGACCGATCGGCCATTCGACTATTTGATTCCCTCTGTTTTGGCCGGCGAGATTCGCCCCGGCATGCGGGTATGGGTCCAATTTGGCAGCGGCAAGCGCCAAGTGAGCGGCATGGTCGTTGGCCTCGCGGAGGCCCCGGCATTTGACGGCGAGCTAAAGCCGATCTTGGCGGTGCTGGATCCGGAGCCTGTAATGGATCAGGAACGCTTGGACCTGGCGCATTGGTTGGCGCAGACCACCTACGCGTTTTGGATCACGTGCATTCAGACCATGTTGCCGACCATGCTGAAGGTCGATACGGTGCGGTATGTGACCGCGGGGCCGGCTGCAAGCGACGCGACGGCTGCGCTGCTGGCCGGGCGCGACCAACTCGAACTCACGCCTGACCTGGACCCGGCCACGATGGCGCAGATTCTGACGCTACTCGCGCATGAGGGGCTAACCTTGCATTATCAAAGCAAGGATCGCGCAAAGGTGAAAACAGTGGATCATGTGGTGCCACTGCTGACGCCTGAAGCCTATGCAGAATTGCAGACCACGGTGCGGGCCAATGCCGCTAAGCAGCAATTGTTGCTCACCTCATTGGCAAATTGGGCCACCACTAAGCAGACGCCTTCCGTCAAAACCATCGAGACGACAGTCGGTCTCACCCGCAGCCAGCTCACCGCCGCTGCAGGCAAAGGCTGGCTGCGCCTTGAACCTCGTGAAGTCTACCGGAATCCGTACCCACAATACACCGGCGAAAAATTGACCACGCCACTGCCCCTCACGACTGATCAGCAGGCCGTTGTTTCTCAGATCAATGATGCGACCGGCGCCAAGCGTGCCGAGACATTTTTGCTTGAAGGCGTCACCGGCTCTGGGAAAACAGAGGTCTACCTGCAGGCCATTGCGAAGGCCTTAGCGATGGGGCGCACCGCGTTGATGTTGGTGCCGGAGATCGCGCTGACGCCGCAAATGGTGCAGCGCGTCAAAGGCCGCTTCGGCAATGCCGTCGCGGTGCTGCATTCCGGCTTATCCGATGGCGAAAAATTTGACGAGTGGCGGCGTATCGCCCGCGGCGAGGCCGCAGTGGTGGTTGGGGCCCGCTCCGCCGCATTTGCGCCGCTGACGAATATCGGCTTGTTTATCATCGATGAAGAGCATGAAAGTAGTTATAAACAGGATGACGCGCCGCGCTATCATACGCGCGATGTGATCCGGCACCGGGCGGCCCTGCATCACGCGCCGGTCGTGTTGGGCTCCGCCACCCCATCCCTTGAATCCCGCGCCCGCGCGGAAAAAGGGGTCTACACGTTGCTTCGCCTGCCCAACCGCATCAATCATCAGGCGCTGCCGACCGTTTCCTTGATCGATATGCGCGAGGCATATCAAAACGGCGCGCAGGGCGATTTTTCCAAGGAATTATTGACGGCCCTTCAACTCAGGCTTGATCGGCATGAACAAAGTGTCTTGCTGCTCAACCGGCGCGGGTATTCGTCATTTGTCATGTGCCGCGAGTGTGGGTATGTCGTGCAGTGTCCCAACTGTGATATCAGCCTGACGCTGCACATGGACACCCACACCCTGAAGTGTCATTATTGCGGGCATGAGGAAGCGATTCCGCATGTTTGCCCCAACTGTGGGTCCAATAAGATCCGCTACTACGGCACCGGCACGCAGAAAGTGGAAAGTGCGCTGCATGAGCTGTTGCCGGCTGCGCGGGTGCTGCGCATGGATGTCGACACCACGCGGAAAAAAGGCGGGCATGAAAAGATCTTGCGCGCCTTTGGCAATCACGAGGCAGACATTTTGCTCGGCACGCAAATGATCGCAAAGGGGCTCGATTATCCCGATGTCACGTTGGTCGGGGTGATCAACGCCGATACGAGTCTGGGGCTGCCGGATTTTCGCGCCAGCGAGCGGACGTTTCAGTTGCTCACTCAGGTCAGCGGCCGCGCGGGGCGGGCGGACAAGCCCGGCGAGGTGATCGTGCAGAGCTTTAACCCGGATCATTACGCCATTCGCTATGCCCAAAAACAGGATTATGAAGGCTTTTTCCGGCAGGAGATGGCCATTCGCCACCGCGGGGATTATCCGCCGTATTTTTTCACGGTGAAGGTGACCGTCAGTCATCAAGACGAGCAACAGGCGGCCAAGGCGATCTATTCGCTGGCCAATGAGCTCAAACAGGCGCTCAGCGACCAGGCCCTGGTGCTCGGCCCAACGCCGGGGGCCATTGCTCGGTTGAAGAATCGGTATTACTATCAGATCGTGATCAAATATAAAAATGAGCCGCAGCTTGGCCCGACGTTGGCGCGCATTTTGGACGAAACGCAGCAAAGCACCCGGCGCGGGTTCCAGATCGGTATCGATCGTGAGCCCGTCAACTTTATTTAATGGAAGAAACGAAAGGAGCGCATCAATGACATCTGTTGTGTTTATGGGGACCCCCCAGTTCGCCGTCCCGATTCTCGAGGCGCTGGTCGCCGATCACTATGACGTGCGCGCCGTGATCACCCAACCTGATCGCCGCGTGGGCCGCAAGCAACTGCTCGAACAATCGCCGGTGAAACAGGCGGCTGTCCGCTTGGGGCTGCATGTGCTGCAACCGGAAAAACTCAGCAAGAGCCCCGAGTTGGACGAGGCGATCGCCTTGGCGCCGGATCTGATCATCACCGCTGCCTATGGCCAATTTTTGCCGGTGCGGTTCCTGAACGCGGCAAAAATTGCGGCGCTCAATGTTCATGGGTCGCTGCTGCCGCGTTGGCGCGGTGGGGCGCCGATTCAATACAGCATTCTCAGCGGTGACAGCGCGACTGGGGTGACCATCATGGAAATGGTCAAGGCGATGGACGCCGGTGGAATCTACGCCCAGGCGCGGCTGACCCTGACCCCCGAAGACGACAGCGGGACTGTTTTTGAAAAATTGAGCCTGATCGGCCGTGATCTCCTGCTTCGGGTCCTTCCGCAGATCATCGATGGCACATTGAAGCCGCTGCCACAAGAAGAAAAACACGTCACATTTTCGCCGACTATCACGAAGGACCAGGAACAACTGGATTTCACGCTTCCAGCCAAGCAGGTGGATCAATGGGTCCGTGCGCTGCGGCCTGAAGTGGGCGGGTATGTTGTGATCAACGGCCAGCGCGTCAAGCTTTGGGCGGTGACGCCGCTGAAGGCAACCACTGACGCCAAATCGGGCGAAGTGGTCGAGCGCACCAAGAAACAATTGATCGTCGCGGCCGGCGACCACACGCAATTGCAGATCGACACGCTGCAGCCGGCGGGCAAAGCCGCCCAGCCGATCGCCGCTTATCTCAACGGCGCCGGTCAAGCGATCAAAAAGGGGGACCAGCTCATTGAGCCAACCACAAAGTAATGCCCGAGCACTGGCGGTTTCGATTCTGGAACAGCTGGAGTTGCGCGGCGGTTATTCAAATCTGGCGCTGGATGCGGCGTTGGCCAAGGCCCATCTCGATCCACGCGACGCTGGCCTGGTCACCACCATCGTGTACGGGGTGCTGCAGCATCAGCTGACGCTCGATTATGACCTTGCGCCATTCATCAAGGACCGCAAGCTCGATCTGTGGGTCCGAATCTTGTTGCGGACGGCCATTTTTCAACTCGTTTATCTGGACAAAATTCCGGCCCGGGCGATTTTTTATGAATCCACCGAGATCGCCAAAACACGTGGCCATGTGGGGCTTGCCAAGTTTGTGACCGGCGTGCTGCGCGCGTTTCAACGCGATGGGGCGCCCAGTCTTGATGCCATCGAAGACGACCATGAACGGCTGAGCATCGCGACCTCCACGCCTTTGTGGCTGGTGGACCGCTTGATCGCCCAGCAAGGTCTGGCCAAAGCCACGTCGATTCTCAGCGACATCGACCGGCCGAGTGCGGCGGCGCTGCGGGTGAATACCACGCGGACGACGCGCGAGGCCCTGCAGCAGGCGCTTGCCCTGGAATTCAAGTTGACCCCTTCTGTTGTCAGTCCTGTTGGGTTGACGTCAGAAGGCGGCCATTTGGTCCAGACCTATGCGTTTTCGGCTGGGGACTACACGATGCAGGACGAAAGCTCCCAGTTGGTCGCGCCGAGTTTGGCGATTGCGCCGGATAACTTGGTGCTGGATGCGTGCGCGGCCCCGGGCGGCAAAACCACGCATATTGCCGAATATCTGGATTCTGACCAAGGCGGCCGGGTGATCGCGCTGGATCTGCATCCCCACAAGGTGCGCCTGATCGACCAAAATGCCCGGCGGCTTGGGCTGCAAAAGCGCATCGATAGTCGGGTGATGGATGCCCGGCAGGCAGGGGATGAATTTGCCGAAGAGACCTTCGATCGCATTTTGGTCGATGCGCCGTGCTCGGGCTTGGGTCTGATGCGCCGCAAACCAGAGATTCGCTACGCCAAGCAGCCCAGCGATCTTGAGGCGCTGCCGGCGATTCAGCTCGCCATCTTAAAGAGCGTCGCGCCGCTGCTCAAGCGAGGCGGCCGCCTCACGTATAGCACCTGTACGATCGTCAATGAAGAAAATCAGGATGTGGTCGCGGCTTTTTTGGCGGCCTCACCGGATTTTGAGCAAGTGGCCGTTCCCGGCGCCGAGGCCTTGACCCACGCGCATGGGGCGCCGGCGCTTCAGCTTTTTCCCGATGACTATGGCACCGATGGCTTTTTCATTGCGAGCTTTGTGCGTAAATAGGAGAACTCGATGGAATATGCATACCGAACCGACCTGGGGCGACGCAGGCCGAACAATCAAGATTATGTCGGTCTTTTCAACAATCAGGCCGATGCCACATTGGCGATCGTGGCCGATGGAATGGGCGGGCACCAAGGCGGGGATGTTGCCAGTGAAATGGCCGTCTCTCATATCGGGCATGCCTTTCGCGAGACCAAAACGGCGGACGTTGAGACGATCGTGCGCTGGTTGATCTTCGAGCTGCAAAACGAAAATGATGTCATCTTGGAAAAGGCGCAGCGCTATACCGACCTGACCGGAATGGGCACGACCCTTGTGGCTGTGGTGATCTCCGGCAGCCGCTTTGTCGTGGCCAATATCGGCGATTCGCGCTGCTACTTGTATCGCGGTGGGCATCTTTTGCAGATCACCGAGGATCACAGCCTGGTCAACGAGCTGGTCAAACACGGTGAGCTGACCAAGGAAGAGGCGCAGCGGTTTCCGCAGCGTAATGTGATCACCCGCTCGCTTGGGGTGTCCAGCGATGTCGATGCGGATGTGACCATTTACGACATGGAATACGATGATTACCTCTTGCTGTGTTCGGATGGCCTGACCAATCAGGTGCCGGATGCCCAGCTGGAGGCGGTCATCGGCTCTGCGTTGCCGCTTGGCAGTAAGGCGCAAGAGCTGATCTTGAAGGCCAATGCCGCGGGCGGGCCGGATAACATCACCGCACTGCTCATTCATCAAGATCGGAGGGAGCACGAATGATCGAACCTGGCAATATTCTCAATGAACGCTATCAGCTTCTGAAGACCTTGGGCGAAGGCGGCATGGCCAATGTTTACCTGGCCCATGACCTGATCTTGGACCGCGACGTCGCCGTCAAGGTCTTGCGGCTCGACCTGCAAAATGATCCCGACACTATTCGCCGGTTTCAGCGGGAAGCGATGGCGACATCGGAGCTGGTCCATCCCAACATCGTGTCGATCTATGATGTCGGGGAAAGTCATGGCCAGCAATACTTAGTCATGGAATATGTCCATGGCACCGATCTGAAAAAATACATCGTCGAGCATTTTCCGATTCCGTATCAGCGCGTGATCGACATCATGGCCCAGATTCTGTCGGGGGTGCAGCTTGCCCATGACCACAACATCATCCACCGGGACTTGAAGCCGCAAAATATCCTGATCGATGAAGATGGCAACGCGAAGATCACGGATTTTGGCATTGCCGTGGCGTTGTCGGACAATTCGATGACGCAGACCAATTCGCTGCTTGGCTCGGTCCATTATCTGTCGCCGGAGCAAGCCCGCGGCGGCATGCCGACCAAGCAAAGCGACATTTACGCGCTGGGCATCATTTTGTTCGAGATGCTGACGGGGACGGTGCCATTTGAAGGCGACTCGGCGGTGTCCATCGCGCTCAAACATTTTCAAGAGGACATGCCCGCCGTTCGCGATTTTGACCCGCGCATTCCGCAAGCCTTGGAAAATGTGGTGCTCAAGGCCACGGCTAAGGAGCCGGCCGATCGCTACACGAGTGCAGCCGCGATGGCGGATGACCTGAAGACGGCACTTTCCGCGTCGCGGGCGCATGAGCCAAAATTCGTCGCAGCGACCAACAGCGACCTCGATGAAACAAAAGTCCTGCCAAGTGCCGGGGCCGTCGCGGCAGCTTCTGCAGCTGCGGCCTCGACTCAGCCAGCTTCAACGCAAGCGGCCACGACCGATTCGGCGGCCAAAAAACGTGACAACAAGAACGCCAAGAAACAGCCGACCTGGACCAAGTACTGGCCGTTGATCGTGGCGGGCGTCGCACTGCTGGCGCTGATCGCCTTTTTGATCTTTGCGTTCACCGGGGCCAAAGGGGATGTCAATGTGCCGGATCTGCGGGGCATGACCCAGACCCAGGCGAAATCGGCGTTGAAAGCCGCGGATCTGGAACTCGGCAAAGTGTCCAAAGCCAACTCGAATACCGTTGCAAAAAATCGTGTCATTCGCTCGGAGCCAGGACGCAAGACCAGCGTGAAGAGTAAGAGCAAGGTCGACATCGTGTTGAGCAAAGGCGTGGAAAAATTCACCGTGGATGATTACACCGGCGAACTTTACGACGACGTGCACAGCGATCTGAAGTCGGCCGGCTTTACGGTCAAAAAGACGGAAAAAGAAGACGATGCCCCAGAAGGCACCATCCTCTCGCAAAGTTTGAAAGCCGGCAGCAAGGTCGTCCCGGCCGATGAGACGATCACACTCACTGTTTCGAAAGGGCCAAAGCCGATCGTCTCGTCCAGCAGCTCCTCTGAGCCTGAGGAAAAGACCGTGACGGTGCCAGATTTTATCGGCCAGTCCGCAGACAAGGTGAGTTCCTGGGCAAGTGAAAACGGCATGAAGGTCATCTTCGAGGATCAGGAATCGGATACGATCGCGAAGGGTGATGTGATCTCTGTTTCCCCAGCTTCCGGCAGTACCCTGACAGCCGGCGAAACCTTGACCGTCGCTCGCTCGACTGGCGCCCCGGCGTCTTCCAGCTCGAGCGAGTCGTCCTCAAGTGAGCCCGATGACACGTCGTCCTCAACGCCAACCGTCAAGAGCCAGGTCGAGGCGTATATCGGCAAAACATACAGTCAGCTCCAAGGCTTTGCAACTGAAAAGGGTTATACGCTGACCACCGACGCCGGAGATCCATCCTCGGATTCCGTGATCATCGAGAGCATTGAAAGCGTCGATGACACGACCAAAGTGATCGTGGTCACCGTGAAGTAGTTCCGTGAAAGGAAGTTTTTATGGCTGAAGTCAAAACTGGGCAGATCATTCGCCAGCTGAGTG
The DNA here is from genome assembly GCF_016861785.1 of Lacticaseibacillus mingshuiensis. Taxonomy (GTDB): domain Bacteria; phylum Bacillota; class Bacilli; order Lactobacillales; family Lactobacillaceae; genus Lacticaseibacillus; species Lacticaseibacillus mingshuiensis. The sequence continues at coordinate 28,301 of NZ_BOLS01000017.1, read as the reverse complement.
GGTATTATGATATCGCGACGGACGGCGAGGTGACCCGCACCCGCGGCCGCGGCGTGTTGCGCAAGCGCGATGTCACGCCGCTGGTCGGCGACCGCGTGACCTACACCCCCGGCGCCACCGCAGACGATGATGGTGTGCTGATCGACGTGTTGCCCCGCGAGAATGCGCTGGTGCGGCCGCCTGTGGCCAACATCGATCAGGCGCTGTTGGTCGTGGCCGCTGCCGAGCCCGATTTTTCCCTGAACCTGCTCGATCGCTTTCTCGTGTATCTTGAGGGGAAGGCGATTCACGCCGAGATCTATCTGACGAAAACAGATCTGGTACCGGCTGCGGATCTGGCGAAAATTCAAACGGCGCTGGCGGGCTACGAACAGATCGGCTATGCCACCTTCGCGCCACTACCGCCGTTTGCCGAGGAGACACTGGCGGCCGTGCGCGCCAGTTTTGCCGATAAGCTAACGATTTTCACCGGGCAGACCGGGGCCGGCAAATCGACCCTGATCAATCATCTGGTGCCAGGCCTGCAGCTGGCGACCGGCGAGATCTCCAAGGCGCTCAATCGCGGCCGCCACACCACGCGGACGACGGAACTGTTCATCGCAAACGGCGGGTTGGTTGCGGACACCCCTGGCTTTTCGTCGCTTGGCCTGCTGGACGTTGACCTCAGTGACCTGCGCAACCGGTTTCCGGAATTCGTTGCGGTCGCCGATGAATGCCGTTTCCGCTCGTGCCAGCACGACAAGGAACCAGGCTGCGCGGTGAAATCCGGGGTCCAAGCTGGCACCATCATGCAGAGTCGCTACGACGATTACCTGCAGTTTCGCAGTGAGCTGGCCGGCTTGCGGCCAACGTATCAGAAAAAATAGAAGGGAAGATGTGAACATGAAGATCGCACCTTCGATCTTGAGTGCGGATTTTGCGGATCTTGCCACCGGCGTCGCGGCTGTTGAAGCAGCAGGGGCGGACCGGCTACATATTGATGTGATGGACGGCCATTTTGTGCCAAATCTGACATTTGGGCCAGACACCGTGCGCGCGTTGCGGCCGCGGACCAGCCTGCCGCTTGAAGTCCATTTGATGGCCGACGACCCGGATCGCTGGATCGCCGGTTTTGCCGATGCGGGCACCGACATTTTGCTCGTGCATCAGGAAGCGACCGCGCATCTCTACGGCACCCTGCAGACCATCGCCGCGCATCACGTTCAAGCCGGCGTCGTGCTGAACCCCGGCACGCCGCTGAACACACTCGACGAGGTCCTGCCGCTGGTCGATCAGGTGCTGATCATGACGGTCAACCCAGGTTTTGGCGGCCAGCATTTTCTGCCGGCGATGACGGCGAAGGTTGCGGCCTTAGCGAAAACTCGGACGGCCCGCGGACTCAATTTTGCCATCGAAGTCGACGGCGGCATCAACGACCAGACGATTGGCGACGTGACGGCGGCCGGCGCGGATATCGCGGTGGCCGGCTCGTATATTTTCGGTGGTGACCCCGCGCAGCGGCTGGCAAAGCTTGAGGGCCGCGCTTAATGGAAAAGTCGTTGCTTGGGCTAATGGTCGGTGGTCCGCGCGCACTTTTGCCGACTGACTGGTCGAGTCTGGCGCCAACCTGGGCCGGCGTCGACCGCGGCACGTTGACCTTGCTTGAAGCAGGGGTGACACCTACGTTTGCGGTTGGCGACTTTGATTCGCAAACGGAAGCGGAATACGCGAAAGTCCGCGCGGCGGTTGCCGACGTGGCCCGCGTCTCTCCAGAAAAAGATGAGACCGACACCGAAATGGGGTTGCGCGTGGCATTTGAGCAATTTCATGCGACGCGGGTCCTGGTGCTTGGCGGGACAGGCGGCCGACTCGATCATTTACTGTCCAATTTGTGGCTTTTGACCCAGCCGCGGTTTGAGCCTTACGCCGAACGGGTGAGCTTCGTTGATCAACAGAATTGGATCGACTTTTTGTTGCCTGGCGCGCATCTACTTCAGCCGCGTCCACAGTTTCGGTATCTCGGCATCGCCAACTTAACGGCGGTCCGGGATCTCACAATTGCTGGTGCCAAATACGCGTTGCCGGCGTGGACCAACGACCGACCGTTTTCCTGGGCCTCCAACGAATTTTTGGGCGAGGCGCCAGTTCGTGTCAGCTTTTCAGAAGGGGTGGTCGCTGTGATTCGCAGCCGCGATCGCATTGGGCAGACTCGGGATAACTAAGCATGACAGGGGCGCTCAGTGATGAGCGCTTTTTTTGTCGTGCGGTCCGAGGGAAAAGGGCAGAAAGTATTGTGATGGCGTCACACTACTTTTCTGCGGAATCAGGGGGGCAGGAATAGGCGTCCGCGGGATAAAGGAATATGTGTGTGATACCATCACAACAATTTATCCATGCAATGTGGGCGTGGCAATCTTTGCGGACCACGGGAACGCGGATTTTTAGATTCACAGACAAAAGAGCCATATTTGCGGACCGTGAGTCTGGCCGATATGGGGCTTTTGTCCCAGTGCAATCTCGGAGATTGCCGATTTGGTTTTTCTGCCTAGGAATCACGCAATTTGCAGTCTCAGAGATCGTAGGGCCGGGGGCTGTGACATCCACATTGGTGTCACCCCGTCACAAAACTTGATATTCAGCGTCTGAGACTGGCAATCTTTGCAGACCACGGGACCGCGGATTTTGAGATTCACGAGGAAAAAAGTAATTTTGTGGACCGTGAGCCCGGTTGATGTGAACTGAGTGATCCGTCGCGATCTCGGAGATTGCCGATTTGGTTTTTCTGCCTAGGAATCACGCAATTTGCAGTCTCAGAGATCGTAGGGCCGGACTGTGACCTCCACATTGGTGTCACCCCGTCACAAAACTTGATATCGAGCGTCTGAGGCCTGGCAATCTTTGCGGACCACGGGACCGCGGATTTTGAGATTCACGAGGAAAAAAAGTAATTTTGTGGACCGTGAGTCCGGTTGATGTGAAATGGGTGACTCGTTGCGATATCGGAGATTGACGATTTGGTTTTTCTGATTAGGAAATACGCAATTTGCAGTCCCAGAGATTGCACGCCCGGACTGTGACCTCCACATTGGTGTCACCCCGTCACAAAACTTGATATCGAGCGTCTGAGGCCTGGCAATCTTTGCGGACCACGGGACCGCGGATGTCGAATTTCACGAGGGAAAGAAGCATTTTTATGGAATGTGAGTCCGGTTGATGTGAAATGAGTGACCCGTTGCGATATCGGAGATTGCCGATTTGGTTTTTCTGCGCAGGAATCACGCGATTTGCAGTCTCAGAGATCGTACGGCCGGACTGTGACTTCCACATTGGTGTCACCCCGTCACAAAACTTGATATCGAGCGTCTGAGGCCTGGCAATCTTTGCGGACCATGGGACCGCGGATTTTGAGATTCACGAGGAAAAAAAGCAATTTTGTGGACCGTGAGTCCGGTTGATGTGAAATAGTGACCCGTTGCGATATCGGAGATTGCCGATTTGGTTTTTCTGCGTAGAAATCAGGTGATTTGCAGTCTCAGAGATTGCCCGTCTTGGACTGTGCCATCCACATTGGTGTCACCCCGTCACAAAACTTATATCGAGCGTCTGGGACTGGCAATCTTTGCGGACCACGGGACTGCGGATTTTGAGATTCACGAGGAAAAGAAGCAATTTTGTGGACCGTGAGTCCGGTTGATGTGAAATGAATGACCCGGCGCGATCTCCGAGATTGCCGATTTGGGGTTTTCTGCGTAGGAATCACGCAATTTGCAGTCTCGGAGATCGCGAATCCGATCGTGGCCTCCACATTCGTGTCACCCCGTCACAAAACTTGATATCGAGCGTCTGAGACTGGCACTCTTTGCGGACCACGGGACCGCGGATGTCGAATTTCACGAGAAAAAGAAGCACATTTGCGGACCGTGAGTCCGGTTGATGTGAAACGAGTGACTCGTCGGGATCTGGGAGATTGCCGATTTGTCTTTTCAGGCCATATTTCTCAACACTTGCATTCTCAGAGACTGCAAGCCCATACCCCGGGTATGCGGAGGTCGCTGGTTTCCCTCGAAAGATGATAATAGGCATACTCAGGGTACGCGAGTTTCAATTCCCCAGGGGCGTGCAGTTAGCCGGGACTTGTCTATTCGGTAAGCCAGCCGAACTACCTCGATCGTCGCTCGATTCTCGACAATCAAAACGTTGAATTGACGGCATTCCTGTGACCGAGACTATTTGTTGTGTTCGACAGATTCTGACCAGTTTATGGAAAACGTTGATAGACCGCGGTTTTTAATGCCCGATGAAACGTCTCAGAAGCGCAGTAGAAGGTCGTTTTCGTATTGAAATTGATGGATTGGTCGCGAAAATGTCGTAGAATGTGCGTGAGAGAGTTGTGCCCAATCAAGCACTGATAGAGTTGTTGGCCTTTAATTTCTGGGCACCAACCCGGTCTCACGCGGAGCGCTGGGGATGTGGGGATAAAGATGTGGGATGGCATCACACATCTTTTCCATCGAATTTTCAGTTGCGCGGGGCTTGGCAAGAGGCGCCATCCCCGGGGCGCGCGGATGGAAAGAAATGTGATGCCATCACACGCCTTCAAAGCGGAAACTTCGGGTGTGCGGCTCACAAGAGATCCGCATCCTCGGAGTATGCCGTTCTGTCTTTTTGGCACTCAAATTAAGTAAGCCGTATTCCCTGAGTACGCGGTGGAATAGCCACTTTGCAAAAACCGTCACTGCTTGCGATCCCTGAGACCGGGAATATCGATATTTCTCGCCGAAAAACACAAAGTCGCGGTCTCAGAGATCGCAGCGTTTGCCGCCCAGTGTGTTGGCACCCCAAACTAGTGTGATGCGGTGACACTATTTCAAGGGCCCCGGGTTGTGTGGCAACAATCAGTGTGATGGCGTGACATTAGTTTTCGGCAGTTATTTGGGGATGTGCGGACCCTGGGACCGCGGATGTTGTCTTTCGCAACCAAAAGCGGCAAATTTGTGGACCCTGAGTCCGGCTGCCCAGATGCGCTTGCCATCATCGTGTGACACCATCCCACTATTTTCTTCGCACGCCCCAACTGCCCAAAACGGCACAAAAAAAGCGGCGTCCACTGGGGACACCGCAATTTTTATGTTCAGGTTAGACCCGAGTCACTTTGCCGGACTTCAGCGCGCGGGCAGATACCCAAACGCGCTTTGGTTTGCCGTCGATCAAGATACGGACCTTCTGCAGGTTTGCCTTCCAAGAACGTCGGCTTGAGTTAAGCGCATGGGAGCGCTTGTTGCCAAACGTGGTGTGACGACCTGTAATGACGTCTTTTGCCAAATCGTGGACCTCCTTGCTTATCCGCGTGCTGCGAATTTTTCACTTGACTAACTTATCATAACGCCGCGTTGAATGCAATGTTTTTTGCAAAGTGAAAATACTTGACAGCAGATCCACGCCGGGGCCGGTTGCTTTAAAAACGGGTAGTGCTATGATAAACTATCTTAGAAACCCAACAGAATAAGAGGAGGTCAGCACATGGCGGTCAAAATCAAAACCAAGCTGGGCACGATCGATATTGCAAACAGCGTGATCGCGACAGTAGTCGGTGGCGCAGCAACGGATATTTACGGTATCGTCGGCATGGCCAGCAAAAATCAGATTCGCGATAACCTCAATGATATTTTGAACCGCGAGAATTATTCCCGTGGGGTCGTTGTTCGCCAGCAAGATAATGGCGTGGCGGTCGAGGTGAATATTGTCGTTGGCTATGGCACGAAGATCTCAGAAGTTTGCCGCAACGTTCAAGACAAAGTGAAGTATAATCTTGAAACGATGCTCGGTGTCACAGCCAATGAGGTCACGGTGATCGTTCAAGGCGTCCGCGTGCTGGGCGACGAGGACTAGCGCGTTGAGGAGGATTTGTTAGGTGGAAGTTACTGAGATCACAGCCGCAAAGTTCCAGGATATGATTCGCGTCGCCGCGCATCGTATCAATAAAAATGCGGAATTTGTCAATTCGTTGAATGTTTTTCCCGTTCCGGACGGCGACACCGGCACTAACATGAATCTGACCTTCCAGACCGGCGCCAAGGCGGTGCTGGAAAGCGACAGCGACCATGTCGGCGCGCTCACGCAATTGCTGGGCAAGGGCCTGCTCATGGGCGCGCGCGGCAATTCTGGGGTCATCAGTTCCCAGCTTTTCCGCGGCTTCGCCAAAAGTGTTGAGAAGAAGCAGACACTTTCCGCGCAAGACTTGGCGGATGCCTTTGCCGCTGGGGTCGAAACGGCCTACAAAGCGGTGATGAAGCCCGTCGAAGGCACGATCTTGACGGTCGCGCGCGAAGGGGCCAAGGCCGGGTTGAAAACAGCCGGTACGACCAATGATGCCGTTGCGGTGATGACCAGTGTGGTCAAAGCGTCTAAGCGCGCGTTGGCCAAAACACCGGATCTGTTGCCGGTGCTCAAAGAGGTCGGTGTTGTGGATTCCGGTGGCCAGGGGTTGGTCTTCATTTATGAAGGCTTTCGCGAAGGGCTGTCCGGGGATGCGGCCGATGACGCTTATGTCCCGGATGAAGCCGAGATGAATGAAATGGTCAACGCGACCCATCATCAAGGCGCCCAGGCGCAGCTCAATCCTGATGACATTGTTTACGGCTATTGCACGGAAATGATGGTCACCTTGGGTACCGGCGGCCGCGACAAGCCGTTTGACTATGAGACCTTCCGCAACTACCTGAACTCGCTGGGCGACTCCACTTTGGTCGTTGCCGACGATGAAGTGGTCAAGGTCCATGTGCACACCGAACATCCAGGGACTGTTTTCCGCTATGGCCAACAGTTCGGCGAATTGGCGAAGATCAAAGTCGACAACATGCGCCTGCAACACGAAAGCATCATTGAACGCGAAGAAGAGGAAAAAGCCAAACCACAGCCGCTTGCAGAAAGTGGCGTGGTCGCGATCGCAGCCGGCGATGGCCTCAGTGAGCTGTTCAAGAGCCTCGGGGTGACCCATGTGCTCAGCGGCGGCCAGACGATGAATCCAAGCACCAATGATATTTTGGATGCGATCAACGCCGCGCATGCCAAGCGTGTGATCGTGTTGCCAAACAACGGCAACATTTTCATGGCCGCTGAAGAAGCGGCCAAGGCGGCGGCCGTTGAAGTCGCGATCGTCAAATCCAAGACGATCAACCAGGGCTTGACGGCGATGCTGGGTTACAATCCGGAAGCCGATCTTGACGCGAACCAGGAAGCGATGACCGAGGAATTGGCCAATGTTGTGTCTGGTTCTGTCACGCAGGCCATTCGCGATACCACGATCGACGGCTTGGCGATTCACAAAGATGACTGGATGGGCATCATTGATGGCAAGATCAAGGTCAGCGAAGGCGATCGCGCAAAAGCCGCTGAGGACATGATCTTGCAGATGATCGATGAGGATAGCGAGATCATCACCTTGATCATCGGTGAAGGTGGCAGCGAAGACGAAGCTGAGGCGATCGCAGCCGCCATTCAGGAAGCGAATGACGAATTGGAAGTCGAGATCCATCACGGCGACCAACCTGTTTATCCGTATCTGGTCTCGGTGGAGTAATGATGACCGCCTGCGCTGAGAACGTGCAGGCGGTTTTTGTTTTGAGGTGAAAGGTTTTTTGCGCGTCAACCGAAATGAGCGTTTGTTGATGAGCCGAAACCTGATTTGCATTCGAAAGGAGGGAAAAAGATGGCAATCGATGATCCGGTCACGGTGCTACCAGGCGTCGGGCCAAAACGCGCGGATGCGCTGGCGACCCTTGCAATTCGCACGGTTGGGGATCTGCTATTTTATTTTCCCTACCGCTACGATGATCTGCAGGTCAAGGACCTGACGCTTGCGGCCGACCAGGAAAAATTAACAGTCAAAGGGGTCGTCGTCAGTGATCCGGTGGTGACGCGGTTTGGCCCGCATAAGAACCGGCTGAATGTCAAAATTCAGGTGGTGCATGCGGTGGTGCTGGTCACGTTTTTCAACCAACCTTGGCTGAAGGACCGGTTCACCATGGGCACCGAGGCGGCGATCTATGGCAAATGGGACGCTGGGCGCCACACACTGACCGGCATGAAGGTACTGGCCACGCAGACAGAAGATGCGCCATCCCTTGCCGGCATTTACACGGTGAATAAATATATTCGCCAAAGCACCGTGATCGACTTGATCAAGGCGGCCTGGCAGCGCGATGGCCAAAATATTCCGGATGTCGTGCCACTGGCGGTGCGTGAGCGGCTGAAATTGCTGCCGGATCAGGCGATCGTCCACGGGATGCATTTTCCAAGCGACGCTGATGAGGCCAAGGCTGCTCGGCGCAGCGCGATCTTCCGTGAATTCTTCCTGTTTCAGTGCAAGATCCAGAGCCTGCGTCAGGACGACTTAAATGTTGCCAACGGGCTGGCGATTCCGTATGATAACGACGAGCTCAAGGCGCTGATCAAAACCCTGCCGTTTGATCTGACTAACGCGCAGAAACGCTCGGTGAATGAGATCTGCCGCGACATGCGCCGGCCGCGCCACATGAATCGCCTGTTGCAAGGGGATGTGGGGTCAGGCAAAACGATTGTCGCCGCGATCGTGCTTTACGCGACGGTGACCGCGCGCTACCAGGCGGCCTTGATGGTGCCGACGGAAGTGCTGGCTGAGCAGCATTTTGCCAAACTGACGAAGCTCTTCGCCGATTTTCCCGTGCGGATTCGCCTGCTGACGGGCAGCACGCCGGGCAAGGAGAGGCGGGCGACCTTGGATGGGTTGATGACCGGGGATGTCGACATTGTGATCGGTACCCACGCGCTGATTCAAAAAGAGGTCAACTTCGCCGCGCTTGGCCTGGTCGTGATCGATGAGCAGCACCGCTTCGGCGTCCAGCAGCGTAAGATCCTCCAGGAAAAAGGGTTGAAGCCGGATCTGCTCGCGATGACGGCCACACCGATTCCGCGGACTTTGGCGATCACGGCGTATGGTGAAATGGATGTGTCGACGATCGACGAACTGCCGGCGGGCCGCCAGCCGATCACGACGACTTGGGTGCGCAAGAATCAGTTGCGCGACGCCATGGCCCGGATCAAAACCGAGCTGCTGGCCGGCCACCAAGTATTTGCCATCACGCCGCTGATCGCGGAGTCGGAGAAGATCGATCTGCAAAACGCCGAGCAGCTGTATGAAGACATGGACCATGCGTTTCATGAGGTGGCCAAGGTCGCGCTGCTGCATGGGCAGATGAAAAACGACGAGAAGGACGCGATCATGCGGGCCTTCAGCGACGGCGAGGTGCAACTCTTGGTGGCCACGACGGTCGTTGAAGTCGGGGTGGACGTGCCAAACGCCACCGTGATGATTATTTTCGACGCCGACCGGTTTGGCCTCGCGCAGCTCCATCAGTTACGCGGCCGGGTGGGTCGTGGCTCGGCGGCGGCCTACTGCATTTTGGTCGCCGATCCGAAAAATGAGACCGGTGTGGCCCGCATGCAGATCATGACCGAGACGCAGGACGGCTTTTTACTGGCGCAAAAGGATCTGGAAATGCGTGGCGGCGGCGACATCTTCGGCACGAACCAAAGCGGGCTGCCGGCGTTCAAGCTCGGCGATCCGGTCGGCGATTACGCGGTGCTCAACACTGCGCAGCAAGCCGCTGAGACGCTGTTTGAGGCGGACCCCGGGCTGTCGGCACCGGAATTTGCGCCGCTGCGGGGGTACCTGGCCCGCCAGCAACAGACGCAGGGCAGCTTGGATTGATATAATTGAGAGACTGAACAGACTTTTATATAGGAAGAAGTTGGACAGATGAAAATCGCAGTGGATGCAATGGGCGGCGACCATGCCCCGGAAGTCGTGATTCAAGGCGTCGAGCGCGCACGCGACGAGCTCAAGGATGTCGAGTTTTTGCTTTATGGCGACGAGACCAAGATTCGCCCGCTGATCAAAAACGATGAGCGGCTGACGCTGGTGCACACGACCGAAAAGATCAATAGCGATGACGAGCCGGTCCGTGCCATTCGCACGAAGAAAAATGCGTCGATGGTCCTGGCTGCCCAGGCGGTGAAAAACGGCGAAGCGGATGCGTGTTTTTCCCTCGGCTCGACAGGGGCATTGCTGGCCGCGGGCTTGTTCATTGTCGGCCGCATCAAAGGCATCGATCGCCCAGGCCTGATGCCAACCTTGCCGACGCTGGATGGCCGCGGCTTCAACATGCTCGATGTCGGCGCGAACGCGGAGAACCGCGCTGCCCAACTGATTCAATATGCGATCATGGGTGATTTTTACGCCCGCGATGTGCGCGGCATCAAGGCCCCGCGCATCGGCCTGCTCAACAACGGCACCGAGGCCAACAAGGGCGATGAGCTCCACCAGACGACGTATCAGCTGTTGTCCGAGCTGCCCGGGATCGATTTTATCGGTAATGTCGAAAGTGACAGTCTGCTGCGCGGGGTCGCGGATGTCGTGGTCACGGATGGCTTTACGGGCAACGCGACCCTGAAGGCCATCGAAGGGACGGCCAAGTCGATCATGCACTTGGTCAAGGACGCGATCATGAACGGCGGGGTCAAGGGCAAGCTCGGCGGCCTCCTGCTGCAAAAACAGGTCCGCGGCATCGCCTCGACGTTCGATGTGTCCAGTTACGGCGGCGCGGTGCTCCTTGGGCTGAAGGCGCCGGTGGTCAAAGCTCATGGCGGCGCGGATGCGGATGCGGTCTACTACACCGTCAAGCAGATCGATGCGATGGTGAAGGGGCAGACGCTGACCAAGGTCGTCGATTGGTTCAGCGCCCATCCGGTGACCGCGCCTAAGGATTGAGCCGGCCAGGTGAAATAAGTGGACAAAGGCGTGTAAAACCGCTATGCTGTAATGCGTATTAAGCACAAGGAGGACGTCATGACTGAGCAAGAAGTATTCGCAAAAATCTCTGGGTTGATTCAAGATCATTTTCAGATCCCGGAAGCGAAGATCTCAAACGACCTGAACTTCAAAAAAGACCTTGATGCCGATTCCATCGATATCGTAGAGTTCGTGCTTGAACTCGAGGATACCTTTGGGGCCGAGATTCCCGATGAGGATGCCGAAAAGATCGTGACGGTGGGCGACGCGGTCCAGTATGTCATGACCCATCAAGCGCACTAACACGAGATAAGAAATTGCGGCGTGGTCAAATGCGATCGCGCGTTATGATGAAAGAGGTCCCCTCTGATTTCGCAGGGGGGACCTCTTTTTGTGTCCCGTCGGCAAGGCGGGAACCGGCAATTTTTTTGCGTTTTTTTTGGATGGATCGAGGTTCGAGCATTGAAAGCGGCGTGGCCGTCGAGTGGCGGCTGATATGTCCATCTCAGCCTGACATTTGTCTGCGATCTCCAAACGAAAATGAAATTGTGTCTTAGAAATGAGAAATGCTGTCCGCAAAAATGATAATGCAACCGATTTTTCTGGCCTGCGAACTGCTATTTTTTTGCCACGAATATTTGATAAAAACCGCGCGGCAATCGCGAACTTAACTTGCATATCCGCAGGGCCTTATATATAATGAATCATAAATTCATTTGAAGTCTAATCTGGCTCTCATCATTAAGATCTGGTCGGGATTTGATGGAAAAAGGGGGAATCACTGTGGATAAGCCAGGGGATCTGCTTTTAGATATCCAGCATCTGCACACTGCATTTCGTGTCGGGGACGATTTTTACGATGCGGTCGATGATGTCAACTTGACCTTGAAAAAGGACGAGGTGCTCGCGATCGTGGGTGAATCAGGCTCAGGGAAAAGTACACTGGCCACCAGCATCATCGGGTTGCATAACCCGACCAATGCCAAGGTGACTGGGGACATTTTGTACAGCGACCTGAATCTGGTGGGCTTAAACGAGCCGATCTATAACCGCATTCGCGGCAATGATATCGGCATGATCTTCCAGGATCCGTTGGCGGCGCTGAACCCGCTGATGCGCATCGGCGATCAGATCGCCGAGACCTTGGTCTATCATACAAAGCTCAACAAAGAGGATCGTGAAAAGCGTGTCCTCGAGCTGCTCGACCAGGTCGGCATTCCAAACCCGCCACGTGTTTTCCGCCAGTATCCGCATGAGTTGTCCGGTGGGATGCGGCAGCGTGTTGTCATCGCCATTGCGATCGCCTGCAAGCCGCCGATCATCATCGCCGACGAGCCGACCACCGCGCTGGATGTGACCATTCAGGCCCAGATTCTCGACTTGCTCAAGCAGATTCAAAAAGAGACGCATTCCGGCATCATCCTGATCACGCATGATCTTGGGGTCGTGGCCGAAACAGCGGACCGGGTGGCCGTGATGTATGCGGGGCAACTGGTCGAAACAGGCAGCGTCTACGACATTTTCCAGCATCCGACCCATCCGTACACACGGAGTCTTCTGCGGTCGATGCCACAGGCCGATTCCGATGATGATGAACTGTATGTCATCGATGGGGTGGTGCCGACCTTGAAGGAAATGCAAGTCGACACATGCCGCTTTGCCAAGCGGATTCCGTGGATTCCAGAAGAGGCGCATGAAGCGCATCCGACAATGCATGAAGTAGGGCCGAACCATTTTGTTCAGTGCACCTGCTATAAGCATTTCCATTTCAGGGACGAACCAGAATCCACGTTAACGGCGCAAACGGAGGGGTGAGCAGCACATGGCAATGATCGAGATCAAGAATTTAAAGATCCACTACCCGATTCGCTCCGGTTTCTTTAATCGAGTCACGGATTATGTGTACGCCGTCGATGGGGTCAACTTCGATATTGAAGAAGGCGAGACTTACGGGCTGATCGGGGAATCCGGCTCAGGGAAGTCCACGATCGGCAAAGCGGTCGTCGGCCTTGAAAAGCCGACCAGCGGCCAGATCATCTACAAAGGCGTCGACATCACCAAAAAGAGCAATCGGAGCAAGATTCACTACAACAAAGATGTCCAGATGATCTTCCAGGACTCTTTGTCGAGTCTGAATCCGAAAAAGCGTATCCGCGACATCATCGCGGAGCCGATTCGCAATTTTGAACGGATGTCCGATACCGAGGAACGCAAACGCGTCGGTGAACTGCTGGATATTGTTGGGATGCCGGCGGACTCGATGTACAAATACCCATTCGAGTTCTCAGGTGGCCAGCGTCAGCGTATCGGCATCGCCCGGGCCGTTTCCACGAACCCGAAGCTGATCGTCGCCGATGAACCTGTTTCCGCCCTGGATCTGTCCGTGCAGGCGCAGGTGCTGAACTTCATGAAGCAGATTCAGCGGGAATATAACATTTCCTATTTGTTCATCTCACATGACCTTGGTGTCGTGAAGCATATGTGCAAAAACATGGCGATCATGACTCGCGGCCGGTTCGTTGAGATCGGCACGCGTGAAGATATCTACAAGGATCCATTACATATCTACACGCAACGTCTTTTGTCAGCGATTCCAAGCATGTCACCAGCCACTCGGGAAGCGGATCTGGCGCATCGCAAAGAAGTCGAGCACATCTATCGCGATGAGGAGTCGCGTTACTACAATGAAAACGGCCGTGTCCTGGATCTGAAGCAGATCTCTGCCACGCATCAAGTCGCACTGCCGGATTCGGAGCTCGAAAAGCTGAAGGGGGGCCTTGCGTAATGTGGAAGACAATTATCCGACGGGTCCTCATCATGGTCCCGCAGATCATCATTTTGTCACTGATCGTTTTCTTCTTGGCCAAACTGATGCCAGGGGATCCATTCACCGGTTCAGGGAAGCTCTCACCGCAAATGGACCTCAATCAGATTCAGGCCATTAAAAAGGAATTAGGGTTGCTGGATCCATTACCTGTTCAATATTTCCGCTGGATCGGCAACATTTTGCACGGCGACCTTGGCATGTCTTATGCCTACAAGGTTCCGGTCATCAACTTGATCGCTGAACGTGCCGGCAACACTATTTGGCTGTCGCTGTTCTCCGTTTTGCTGACGTATCTGATCGCGGTGCCGCTTGGCGTTTTGGCCGGCCGCTACCAGGGCACCCATATTGACGGCGGGATCTCCTTTTACGCATTTGCCATTATTGCCATCCCAGGCTTTGTTTTCTACCTGCTTGGTCTGTGGCTCTTCGGTTACCAGCTCGGCTGGTTCCCAACCACTGGTTCGATCTCGATCGCCGCTGACGGCTTGCTCGCCAAGTTCTTCAGCCGTATTTACCATATGATCCTGCCAGCCATTTTGTCCTCCGTGATCTCGACTACTGGGATCATCCAGTATCTGCGGTCTGGGATCATCGATAACACGCAGGAAGACTTCACGCGGACCGCGCGTGCCAAAGGGGTGCCGGAACGCATCGTCTTTGACCGCCACATTTTGCGGAACTCCCTGCTGCCGATCGCGGCGTTCATGGGGAATACCATCACCGGTTTGATCGGTGGGTCGGTCTTCATCGAAAACGTCTTCTCCTATCCTGGGATGGGGAAGTTGTTCATCGATTCGATGAACAGCAACGACTATCCGATCATCACCTCGCTGACCTTGTTGTTCGGGCTGATGACACTGATGGGGAACTTGCTTTCCGATATCATCATGTCGATCGTGGATCCGCGGATCCGGATCGAGTAAGGGGGGATCGACGATGGAAAACAAAAATATGGTCGATGCTGTAGAAACAAACGCGAATACAATGTCCGAGACACCCTCTGGCTTCAAGGTCATCTGGCGTGAATTGCGCCATGATAAAGTCGCGATGATCTCCTTGGTCATTGCCGCCACCTTGCTGATCGGAATCACTGTTTGGGGCAGTCTGCTCAACCAGGATAAGGTCACCGAAGCCTCCTTGCTGGATCGCTTCCTTGCCCCGGGCCAAGATGGCCACATTCTCGGCGCCGATCCATCGGGCCGTGATGTCTGGAACTACCTGATGCTCGGCGGTCGTAACTCGATCTTGATCGGGGTCTCGGTCACCTTGATCACCGAATTCATCGGCCTGATCGTTGGGACGATCTGTGGGTATTTTGGCGGCATCCTCGACAATGTTGTGATGCGTATCGTTGATTTCTTCATGATCATCCCGACAACCCTGGTCATCATCTTGCTCGTGAAAATCACGACGCACTACAACGCTGTCACCTTGGTCCTGATCATTTCGGCCTTTGGGTGGATGGGGACGACGCGACTCATGCGCTCGCTCATTTTCTCCCAGGCCAGTCGAGATTATATCGCGGCTTCGAAAACGTCAGGGACTTCTAATTTTACGATCATGTGGCGTGAGCTGATTCCGAATATCTCGTCCATGATCATCACGGATCTGACTTTGGGCATCGCTGGGAACATCGGGCTCGAAGTGGGGCTGTCCTACCTTGGCTTCGGGCTGCCGCCTGACACGCCATCCTTGGGGACGATGATTGCCTATGCGAACGACCCAGATATCATCACGGCCTATCCGTGGGTCTGGCTGCCAGCATCGCTGTTGATCATGGTGTTGGCCCTGTCGATCAGCTTCTTCGGTAACGCGATTCGCCGCGCCGCAGATGCCCGTCAGCGGACCTGATGACCGATTTCTGAATTTAATTGTATTCTGAGCGAAATTTAAGCTTTACAATCGTTTTCTCATAATGTATCATCATAGTCACAGGAGCAAAGAAGCGAACGAGTTTCTAGTAAGTTGCTCAAATTTTAGGGGGTTTGGCAATGAATAAAGCGAAAGTTATCGGCACGCTGATGTTTACCAGCATCGCGGCCGTAACACTTGCGGCTTGTGGTAGCAATAGCTCAAGCAGCAAAAAGACGACCAGCTCAAACGCTGATACGTCCAAGATCAAGCCGTATACGACAAACAACAAGAAGAGCGTTTCTGGCGCAACCTTCAAGTATGGCGAGCAGTCAGCTTCTCCGTTCACCGGGATCTTCTCTAACGAACTTTCCGTTGACGCGGTTGACTCCGATGTCATTCAGTTCGCCAACGAAAGCCTGTTCAAAGTTGATGATAGCTACGCCTTTGTTAAGGGCGGCGCGGCTGACATCAAGTTGGACGATGACGCGAAGACGGCGACCATCACGATCAATCCTAAGGTGAAGTGGTCCGATGGCAAGTCCTTGGTCGCAAAAGACGTTGAATACGCCTACGAGATCATCGCCAACAAGGGTACTCAGAGCCAGCGTTACACCGAGTCTTTGCAGAACATTGTCGGCATGGCGGAATACCACGCAGGCACCGCAAAGACCATTTCCGGGATCGAGATGCCTGATGGCGATGACGGCTTGAAGGTCGTTATTCACTTCAAGCAGATGAAGCCTGGCATGAACACTTCTGGTAACGGCTTTATCTGGGAAAGTGCTGTTCCTTATCACTACCTGAAGGGCATCGCCTTCAACAAGCTCATTTCCTCTGATCAGATTCGTAAGAACCCGATCTTCTACGGCCCATACAAGATGACCAAACTCGTTTCTGGTCAGTCTGCTGAGTTCGTACCAAACGAGTATTACTACGGCAAGAAGCCGCAGCTTGCGAAGATCACCTTCGAAGTTGTTTCGCCTAACCAGGCACCGACCGCCGCAGCTGCCGCCAAGTACGACATGCTTGCCATCGGACCGACCTCTTATGCGAAGGTCAAGGACTCTGACAAGGTCACCGTCATTGGCAAAGATCCGCTTTCCTATTCATACATGGGCTTCAAGGTCGGCAAGTGGGACTCCAAGACCGGCAAGAACGTGATGAACAAGGACGCGAAGATGAACAACAAGAGTCTTCGTCTTGCGATCGCTTACGCAATGAACGTCAAGGGCGTGGCTGAAAAGCTCTATCCAGACACCGGCTCGCAACTTGCGACCCTCATTCCGCCTGCATTTGGCAAGTGGAGTGACAGCTCCATCAAGGCATATCCTTACAGCTTGAAGAAGGCTGAAGATCTCCTTGACAAGGCAGGCTACAAGAAGGGCAAAGACGGCTACCGGACGAACCCAGATGGCTCGAAGCTGACCATCAACTGGGCAACCATTTCTGGCAACCAGAACACCGAGCTGATGAACAAGACTTACATGCAGGCATGGAAGAAGATCGGTCTGCACGTTGTCTACACCGGCGGCAAGCCAATGGATGCTAACGCATGGCAGGATGCGGTCATGAACGACGCGTCTAACGTTGATATGTATGATTCTGGCTGGTCCATGTCCAGAGAACCTTCCCAGGATGATCTGTACTCCGAAGCGGCACCATTCAACTGGGAACGCTTCGTCACTGCTAAGAACACCGAATTGCTGAAGAACATGAACAGCGACAAGGCCTTCGATACGGATTACCGGATCGATCAGTTCCATCAGTGGCAGCAGTACATGCACGATCAGGCCTACGTCATCCCGACCCTTTACATCAAGGATCTGTATGCTGTGACCAACCGTGTTAAGGGGCTTAGCCTTCAGCCGACCTCTAGCTGGGCTGATGTCTCCGTTACCTCGAAGTAATTCTAGGTCTAAAAGGCACTCGCAATTGCGGGTGCCTTTTTGTGTCAGCTCTTGTATAATAAAATAGACTAATTACTAGGCAGTGGGAACTTTCAAGGAGGAAAATATGGTCGCTTCAGAGTTTGTCAGCGAGTTGAGACAACGGTACGGCGTCGAGTTTAAGAATTTGGCGATCTTGGATGAGGCCTTCACGCATTCATCTTACGTCAACGAACATAAAGAACTCGGCCTTAAGGATAACGAGCGGCTTGAATTTCTCGGCGATGCGGTGCTTGAGCTGACGGTCTCGGATTACATCTACCGCCATTACCCGGACCAGCCCGAGGGCAAATTGACCCGAATGCGGGCGGCGATCGTGCAGACCAAGAGCTTCTCGGCGTTTTCCAAGGAAGCGCACTTTGACCAGTACATCAAGCTCGGCAAAGGCGAAGAGGCGGCAGGCGCTCGCAAGCGCAAGACGCTGCTTGAAGATCTGTTTGAGGCCTTCAATGGCGCGTTGTATCTTGATCAGGGGCGCGGCGCCGTCATCAAGTTTGCGGAGCAGGTGATCTTTCCAAAGATCGATGCTGGCGAATTTGCGGCGGACATGGATCATAAGACGGAATTACAGGAATTTGTCCAGCAAGGCGGCGAGGTCGCGATCGAATACCGGCTGCTTTCGGAAAGTGGCCCGGCGAATGATCGCAGTTTTTCCGTTGAAGTCGCTGTGGATGGCAAGATCCTCGGCAGTGGCAGTGGACGTAGTAAAAAAGCGGCTGAACAAGCGGCGGCGCAAGATGCGCTGACCACGCTCAAAGCCAAGTGAAATGAGAGACCTTTTATGCAGTTAACGCACCTTGTGATCAATGGCTTCAAATCATTTGCCGATAAGACCGAGATCGATTTTGTCCCTGGCCTGACCGGTATCGTTGGCCCAAACGGCAGCGGGAAAAGCAACATCACCGAGGCGATCAGGTGGACGCTGGGGGAGCAAAGCGCCAAGAGCCTGCGCGGCGAGAAAATGGGGGACGTCATTTTTGCCGGTACCGCCACGCGCCCGCCGCTCAACCGGGCCGAAGTGCTCATGACGTTCGACAATTCAGATGGCTATCTCAAAGAACAGCCGGCGACGGTCACAGTCTGTCGCCGGCTTTATCGTGATGGCGAATCGGAATTTCTGATCAATAATCAGCAGGTCCGGCTGAAGGATATTGTGGACCTCTTCATGGACTCGGGTCTGGGTAAGGAAAGTTTTTCCTTTATTTCTCAGGGCCGCGTGGAGGCAATCTTTAATAGCAAGCCTCAGGACCGTCGCGGGATTCTGGAAGAGGCCGCTGGTGTTTTCAAGTATAAGCAGCAAAAATTGAAGGCCGAGCACGAACTGCAGACGACTGACGATAATTTGGCTCGGGTCAGCGACATTGTCAGTGAGTTGCAGCGCCAAGTCGCACCGCTGGCTGAGCAGGCCTCCTTGGCGCGCGATTATGAACGCTTGTCCGGGGACTATCACGCCAGCCACCAGGCACTGTTGGCGCTTGAGATCGCCCAACTGGCGGCTGAGCGCAGCCAGACCGACGCCGATGCGACGATCACAAAGCAGACCGTCACCGCCCTGACAAGCAAGATCGCCCATTTGGAAGACCGCTCGGAAAAATTGACGGCCGCGGATCAGACGTATGAGGCGCAATTGACGGCGCTGAACGATGCCATCCTGAGCGCCTCAATGAAGCTTGAGAGTCTGACCGGCGAGGCCAATCTGTCGGCGGAGCGTGCGACCAATGCCGAAGCGACCCTCAGCGATCTGCGCGAGCGCGAACAAGCCGCGCGGGATCAGCTCGCGGCAGCTGCTGAGAAGATCAAAGAACTGACCGCCCACCAGACGGAAAACGATCAGGCGGCAAAACAAGTGGCCGCCCAGCTTGACGCGCAAACGCAAGCGGCGGCTACCCCAGCCCAACTGCAGGCGCAGCTTGAAAGCGCGCGTGCGGATTACATCGACCTGCTTCAGCAACAGGCCCGCGCCGCCAATGACGTCGCCAGCATTCAAAAGGACCAACAGCTTGCCGAGAACCAAAATGCGGCGGCCACGGCCCGGCTCAATGATCTGCGGACCCAGCTTGCGGCCCAGCAGGCGCAAGTCAACGCGCTGACGGCGCAAAACACTGCCGACCGCGACGCGAAAAAACAGGCTCAAGCGGCGCTGGCCGCTGCCGAGAATCAAGCGGCGAGCCTGCAACGCGACTACGCGGACATCAGCGACCGGTACCAGAAGGGCTACAGTCTTTTTCAGCGCGCCAAGTCCCGTTATGAGACGCTGCAGGAGTTGAAGGAAGACTACGCTGGCTTTTTCGCCGGTGTGCGCGTGGTCTTGAAGCAAAAGGCGACGCTGACCGGTGTGATCGGGGCAGTCGCCGAATTGGTGACCGTGCCGGCCGCCTATCAGCAGGCGCTGGATATCGCACTGGGAGCCAACCTCCAGGCGATTATCACCGAAGATGAGACCGCCGCGAAAAACGCGATCGCCTATTTGAAAAAAACGCGAAGTGGCCGGGCCACTTTTTTACCGCTTAGCGTGATACGGCCCCGACCGTTGCCAGCCAATGTGCAACAGGCGCTGGTCGGACGCAACGGCTTCATTGGCGTGGCCAAGGACCTTGTCAGCTACGACCCACGATTGGAAAATGTGATGGCTAACCTGATGGGCAGCCTCGTCGTGGCCCAGGACATGGACGCGGCGATCGCCCTAGCCAATGTGAGTGGCCACCGCTATCGCATCGTCACCCTCGAAGGCGACCTGATCAATCCGGGGGGGTCGATGACAGGGGGCCAGGTCAAACAGACTGGGAGCTCGCCACTGGCCCGTAACCAGGAAGTCACCGAACTGAAGGCCCAACTCCGGCAAATGGTCGACGCGCTGAAGGCCCAGCAGCAAAAACAAAAAGAGGCCCATGAGGCATTGGGCACCGCGCAGCAACAACGCCAAGCGCTGCAGGAGGCGGCCAGCGATGCGGCGGCCAAGGTTGAAGGCAGCGATGCCCAGCTTGCGGCGCAACAGAGTCAGCTGACGCAACTGGATCGTCAGACGCAGGCCACCGCGTTATCAGCGGATGGCGGTCAAGATCTGGCCGGTCGCTTGGCCGCAGCGCAAGAGGCGTCTGCGCAGGCCGATGCGGCGGTCAAGGCCGGTGATCAGCTGATCGAAACGCTCAAGGCGCAAGTGGCCGCTGCCAGCAGTTCAGCGGCTGATCAACAGGCGGCGTTGACACAGCTCAAGACGCGCGCAGCCTTATTAGCCAGTGATCACAAGACCACGGCCCAGCAGCTCGCGCAATGGCAAGAAAATCGCGTTCAGGCGAAGCAAACAGTCGATCAATTGACTGCGCGCATTGCGGCGATCACCAAAGGCGCCACACAAAGCGCCCAGGATAAAGAAGATCGGCAAAAAACGATCAGTGACCTGAAAGCCTCGCTGGCGACCATGAAGGCCAACCAGGACGATTTGACGAAGACCAAGGCGGCCAATCGCGGCGAACTCAGTCAGGTCTCGGCCCAGATCACCACGGCCTATACCCAGCAGCACACTGCACTGACCGAACAAGAGCAACAAAGCGTGTCCCTGAATCGGATCAAGATCAATATCGACAACCGCCTGACAACGCTGGCCGAGGATTACCAGCTGACCTATGAGGCGGCCCTGGCTGACACGAAACTGACGCCGGCGGACCTGCCGACGCTGCGGAGTCAATTGAAGCTACTGAAACGCGGCATCGATGATCTTGGTCCGGTGAACCCGAATGCCATCACCGAATATGACAACGTCAAGACCCGGTTCGATTTTCTGGTCAAGCAACAAGGTGACCTGAATCTTGCCAAGGACCAATTGCTTGCCACCATGGGGGAGCTCGACGAAGAGGTGAAGGGGCGCTTCAAGGAGATATTCGACAAGACCAACGCGGCCTTCAAGGAGATCTTCCCGAAGATGTTCGGCGGCGGCCATGCGCATCTGTCGTTGACGGATCCGGACGACTTGTTGAACACCGGCATCGAGATCGCGGCCGAGCCGCCTGGCAAAAAACTGAGCCGGCTCTCGCTTTTATCCGGCGGGGAACGTGCGCTGACGGCGATCGTTTTGCTCTTTGCCATCTTGCAGGTGCGCCCGGTGCCGTTTTCCATTCTCGATGAGGTGGAAGCAAGCCTGGACGAGGTCAATGTGAACCGTTTTGGCGAGTTCCTGCGCCACTATGCCAGCGACACGCAGTTCATCGTCATCACGCATCGCCGCGGGACGATGCTCGCCGCGAATATGCTGTATGGGGTGACGATGCAAGAATCTGGGGTATCCAAGATGGTCGCAGTCAGTTTGGACCAGGTCAATCATGAGGAGGCGCAATAATGGGATTATTTGATCGAATCAAGCAGGCCTTTGGTGGTGGCAAGCCAGAGACGACAGAAGAAGCCAAGTATGATACCGGCCTTGAAAAAAGTCGAACGTCTTTTGCCGACCGGCTCAATGCGCTGTTTGCCAATTTTCGCACGGTCGACGAGGATTTCTTTGATGACCTTGAAGAAATGCTGATCGAGGCGGATGTCGGTTTTGCCACCGCCGAGCAACTCACAGAGGAGCTCCGCGAAGAAGTCAAACTGCAAAATGCCCAGAAACCGGCCGCGGTCGCACAGACCATTGTTCAAAAATTGGTCGATCTCTATGGCGAGGCCGGTGAGGGAGAAGACAATACGCTGCATTATGCAGCTGAGGGCCCGACCGTGTTTCTCTTCGTCGGCGTTAACGGCGCCGGCAAGACCACGACGATCGGCAAGCTCGCGCATCAATTGAAGGAACAGGGCAAGTCAGTCCTGCTGGCGGCCGGGGATACCTTCCGTGCAGGCGCGATCGAGCAGCTCCAAGAATGGGGCCGCCGGGATGGTGTGCCGGTGGTGGCTTCCAGTGCCGGCAGTGATCCGGCATCCGTCATTTTCGATGCGGTCCGCCGCGCCAAGGATGAGCAAGTCGATGTCTTGTTGGTCGACACAGCTGGACGCCTGCAGAACAAAGTCAACTTGATGAATGAGCTGGACAAGATTCGCCGCGTGATCGTCCGCGAATTGCCGGATGCCCCTCAGGAAACATTGCTGGTACTGGATGCGACCACTGGGCAAAATGCATTGAGTCAGGCCAAGGAATTCAATCAGACCACTCAGGTCACCGGCATCGTGTTGACGAAGCTGGATGGATCCGGGAAAGGCGGCATCGTGCTGGCCATTCGCAATGACCTGCATGTGCCGGTCAAATTGGTCGGGCTCGGGGAGCAGATGGATGATCTGCAGGTATTTGATCCAAACAAGTTTGCGTATGGACTGTTCAAGGATCTGATCGATCCCGACAAGCGCCGCGCGCGCGAGGCGGACAAGCCGGTCGTCAATCCCAAGGACTCGCCGAACCATCAGGACGACCCGCTTTAAGTTCGAATGACGTGCTGACGCGCTAGTTGACAGTTAGCGTGCGGGTGGGCGGCGGCCAGAAACGGCTGGCGACCGCAGTAGAGCGGACAAGTGACTTTAAGCCCGCTTCCATCGACCATTTGTTTCTCTCGTAGTCGCTGATTCCGGGACTTTTCCAGCAGTTGGTCAGCACCATGCCGCTGAGCGCCTGCTTTCCTGTTAATTTTCACTTCCAGGCCTTTTTTGTGATGTATTGCGCTTACATGCGTGTTAGAATGAGAAAGGAATGAATTGGAGGGAAATTTTATGGTCGCAACGATTTTGTACTGGGCCGTCATCGCCGCCGCGTGCGGATGGGGGCTGTGGAACGTCGTCTTTTCTGGCATTTACGTGCATAACCACGAAAATGGCAATCTGTGGTTCTTCGCGATCTTGAACGCGCTGACCACGATCTTACTGGCGATCTTCTACTGGGTCTTCAGCAACACGGCCTGGCAGAAGTACTGGGTGGACAGCTCCGTAAAGATCGGCCCTTGGCTGCTTTACGTGCTGATCTTCTACATCGTCCTGGTGGTCGCACAGATCATTTTGGGCCGTGAAAAGAAGGCACCTGCTGCGGCGTGATCACCTCAGACCACGTGATGCAGATCAATTGAGAATATAAGACGGAGCTAGGCGAGCAAATTGCCTCAGCTCTGTTTTTTTGCCTGCTGCTCCGCCTCTGGCACCATTGACGGCGTGCGGGCAGTTCAGTATGCTTTGTAAGAAGCTAAAATGAGGGGACAATGGCATGGAGATCGAAAAAAACAACCGCATGAATTCGCTGTTCGAGTTTTACGGGGCATTGCTGACGGATAAGCAGCACAGTTACCTGGCGCTTTACTATGGCGATGATTATTCGTTGGGCGAGATCGCGACGGAATTCGATGTCTCGCGCCAAGCGGTGTATGATAATATCCGGCGCACAGAAGCGAGTCTGGAAGATTACGAAGAGAAGTTGCACCTGCTCGCGAATTACCAGGCGCAAAATCAGGCGGTCGATGCCCTTGTCCGGTACGTCCATGAGACTTATCCGGATGATCACACCATCAGTGCGCTGTTGACCCGTGTCGCCGATCAAGCGGCCCGTTGAAATAGGAGGAAAATATGGCATTTGAAGGATTATCTGAGCGTCTGCAAAAGGCGTTCTCCGGCCTGCGCCGAAAAGGCAAGGTCTCAGAAGACGATGTTCGCACCGCGATGCGCGAGATTCGCCTGGCGTTACTTGAAGCCGACGTTAATTTTGGCGTGGTCAAAGACTTCATCAAAACGGTGCGCGAACAGGCCCTGGGCGCGGAGGTCCTCGATAGCCTGACGCCAGCCCAACAGATCATCAAAATCGTCAATGATGAGCTGACCAAGACCATGGGCGAGGCCGCGGTGCCGCTGAACAAGTCGCCGCACATTCCGACGATCATCATGATGGTCGGCTTGCAAGGGGCTGGGAAAACAACGACGGTCGGCAAGCTGTCCAATTATCTCAAGGAAAATGAAAAGGCGCGGCCGCTTTTGATCGCCGCGGATATTTACCGGCCGGCTGCGGTCGACCAGTTGAAAACGATCGGGGAGCAACTCAGCGTCCCTGTTTTTGACATGGGCGTGGATACCGATCCAGTCGAGATCGTGCGGCAAGGACTCGCTCAAGCGGCCCTGCAGCATAACGATTACGTGATCATCGATACGGCGGGCCGCCTGCAGATCGATGAGAAGCTGATGACCGAGTTGGCCAACATCAAGGAATCGGCACATCCGGATGAGATTCTGCTGGTCGTCGATAGTATGACTGGACAAGCCGCGACCGAAGTGGCCCAGGGCTTTAATGATCGACTCGATATCACCGGCGTTGTTTTGACCAAGTTGGATGGCGATACCCGTGGTGGGGCCGCGCTGTCTATTCGCCAGGTGACCGGCAAGCCGATCAAGTTCATCGGTCAAGGTGAAAAAATGGATGCGCTGGATGTCTTTTATCCAGATCGCATGGCCAATCGAATCCTCGGCATGGGGGACATGCTGACCCTGATCGACAAGGCCCAGAAGAACTATGACCAAAAACAGGCCGCCGAAGTCGCTGAAAAGATGCGGACGAACACCTTCGACTTCAATGACTTTTTGGATCAGATGGACCAAGTGGCGGGGATGGGTAATTTCGAGGACATCATCAAGATGATCCCCGGCATGGCCAACAATCCAGCACTGAAGAATTTTCAGATGAATCCTAAAGACATCGACCACATGAAGGCGATCGTCTATTCGATGACGGCCAAGGAACGCGAAGATCCAGATCTGCTGAATCCGTCGCGCCGGCGCCGCATCGCCGCTGGGTCCGGCCGCCCGATCGTCGAGGTCAACCGGATGATCAAGCAGTTCAATCAGTCCAAGAAAATGATGACCCAGATGTACAAGGGCAACTTTTCCGGAATGGAAGGCATGATGGGCAACGGCGTTCAGGGCCGGTTGGGCAAAATGGCGATGAACCGGATGGTGCGCCAGACCAAGAAGAACAAGAAAAAGCGGCTCAAGAACGCACGTAATTTCAAATCTCAGTGATCGAGCTGGGTTGTAAAGAAAAAACTCTTTACACTTGGCATGATGTTTGCTATTATTTTGAAGTTGAGAAATTTACAGGAGGTGGACTTAATGGCAGTAAAAATTCGTTTGAAGCGAATGGGTTCAAAGCGCAAGCCGTTTTATCGCGTCGTCGTTGCGGACTCCCGTTTCCCACGTGATGGCCGCTTTATCGAAGAAGTCGGTTATTACAACCCATTGACCGAACCGGTCGATCTGAAGCTGAACGAGGACTCGATCTTCGCATGGCTCCAAAAAGGGGCACAGCCTTCTGATACAGTACGCACCCTGCTTTCGAGCAAGGGCATCATGCAGAAGTATCACGAAGCGCGCTTCACCAAGAAGTAAGGGGCTAGCCTGTGGATATCGCAGCGCTGATCAAAACGATCGTGACGCCATTAGTCACTCACCCCGATGCCATCGTGATCGCGAGTCATGAAACAAGCGAGTACATGGCATTTGACCTGACTGTCGCCGCAGATGACGTCGGCCGGGTGATCGGCAAACAGGGTCGGGTCGCTCAGGCGATCAGAACCATTGTCTATGCCGTTAAATCGCCTTATGCGAAGCGGATTCGGCTCAACATCTTGGATGCGCCGCAGACCGCTTCTGAGGCAAACTAAAAAAGCCGGCCTTTGCCGGCTTTTTTGCTAGGAACAAGGAGGATTAGACCAACATGGGAGAAACGAACCGCTTCAAGGTCGGCAAGATCGTCAACACGCATGGCGTTCGCGGAGAACTGAAAGTGATCACGATCACGGATTTTCCCGCGCAACGCTTCGCCAAAAATAGTGTCCTGTACGTGGACACCAAGCCGGAGCAAAAACTGACCGTGACCGGTGCGCGGCCGCAAAAGGGGACCTTGCTCGTGACATTTGCGGAGATCACCGACATGACGGCCGCCGAAGCGCTCAAGGGCTGCACGCTCAGCACGGCCGATGAAAGCCGCGATGCCCTGGCAGACGGGGAGTATTTTTACCGGGATCTGATCGGGCTGACGGTGATCGACCAGGCAGGGGCGACGCTGGGCCAGGTCAGCGAGATCCTGAGCCCGGGTGCCAATGATGTGTGGGTGATTCCGCGGCCTGGCAAAACGGATATCTTATTGCCGTTCATCCAGTCGGTTGTTTTGACCATCGATCTGGCCACGAAAACGGCGCATGTGGACGTACCAGCGGGGTTGATCGACGATGCGGATTGATGTGTTGACACTTTTTCCAGACATGTTCGCCCCGCTGACCCAAAGTATGATCGGCAAGGCATTGGAGAATGACAAGCTCGCGTTTGAAGCCACCGATTTTCGCCAGTACAGCCATGATAAGCATCATCACGTTGACGACACGCCTTATGGTGGCGGGGCGGGGATGCTGCTGAAGCCGGAGCCGCTGTTTGAGGCCATGGATGACCTGAAGACGAAGCATCCTGGCAAAAAGCGGGTGATTCTGCTTGATCCGGCAGGGCGACGGTTCGATCAGACAGCTGCCGCTGAACTAGCGACTGAAGACCACCTTGTCTTTATTTGCGGTCATTACGAGGGCTACGACGAACGCATTCGCACGCTGGTCACCGATGAATTTTCGCTGGGCGATTTTGTTGTCACGGGTGGGGAACTGCCCGCGATGGTGATGATCGATGCGATCGTCCGCCTGCTGCCCGGGGTGTTAGGCAACGAAGAAAGTGCACCGACGGATAGTTTTTCCAGCGGTCTGCTTGAGTATCCAGAATACACGCGACCAGCCAGTTATCGCGGGATGGACGTGCCGGCGGTGCTGCAAAATGGGGACCACCAGAAGATCGCCAACTGGCGGTTGAAGGAAGCACTAAGGCGCACCTACGACCGGCGACCGGACCTGCTCGAAGGCCTTGAGCTGGATAAAGAAGGCCAGCGCCTATTGCGTGAGGTCAAAACTGAGGCCGCAACGCGCCGCGCAGAAGCACAGCTGCGGGCTGATCAAAAGCCCGATGCGGGAGACGGGGCAAATGCGTCGCACTGACTATTTGGCATCACTGATCCGGCACTGGCCTCTCGAATGGTTCTTGTTGACGTTTCACAACAACACGTCTGCGCCTTTACACCGCCCAGTAGCTATGCTAAAATGTTTACTTGTGATAACTCACATAACAACGGTATTCCGCTGATCGGGACGATCATGAATGTCGGCCAAAGGAGAAAGTTTTATGAACCCATTGATCGAAGCCATTACCAAGTCGCAATTACGCGATGACATTCCAGACTTCCGGCCTGGGGATACCGTCCGTGTTCACGCCAAGATCGTTGAAGGCGAACGCGAACGTATCCAGATCTTCGAAGGTGTTGTGATCAAGCGTCGCGGCGTTGGCGTTTCCGCCATGTACACCGTTCGTAAGATCTCAAGCGGCGTCGGCGTTGAGCGGACATTCCCGCTTCACACCCCGCGTGTTGAGAAGATCGAAGTCGTTCGTCACGGCCAAGTTCGTCGGGCCAAGCTGTACTATCTGCGTGCATTGCGCGGCAAGGCAGCTCGTATCCGCGAGAAACGTCGCTGATCGACCCCAGAAAGCCGCGCCTGGTCGCGGCTTTTTGTATGCCAAGGATAGGAGTTTGTCATGGCCCATCTCATCTATGTGGTCTATCATGCGCAACCCGAGCAACCGGTGCGCCTGATCAAGGCATTTCATTCCCCGCAACGCGCGCGGGATTATCAAACGATGCTGCAGGCCGCCCCATTTCCTGGCGAAGCGCCCACTGGGTACCAGGTCAAAGTGCTGCAGCTCGACTGGATAGGGTGCGCAGGTGCGCGTTTATGGTCGAGCAGCTAGTTTGGCCCAGACGCTTGGGGCCGGTCTTAGCCCCGAGTGACTGGGTCAACTAGATGTCTCGAGCATGCGCACCGAAGCCCGACTG
>NZ_BOLS01000016.1 GCF_016861785.1 Lacticaseibacillus mingshuiensis | reverse complement strand
AATACTGGAATGAAGCCATTTAGAAACAGACAAAATTTTATATTATTTCATCTGTCAACTTGACAGGGCCGACCGCAATTACGCCGGCTTTTTACGTCTCATCGATCGATCAATTGAGATCTGCGACCGCGTCTTTGACGTCGATCTTTTTATCGATCACGCCGTTGTCATAAAAGACGTCGGCAATGGTCTGTTGCTCTTCGACAATGGCATCGGTCACCTTCCCCATTGAGTAATCGCGGCGATCGACCATTTTTGTCACAATGGTCTTGGACAACTTGAGCGTCTTGGCCAACATCGTGATCAGGTCGGACTTGTTGTTGTTCGCCCAGGTCATGTCAGCGGCCAAATACTTGATCAGAAGTTTGGACACGTCCTTGTTGTTCTTCTCGTAGCTTGCCGTCGTCAACAGGAAATCGCGGTTCTTAGCCAGCCCCGTGTCATCCACCAGCATCGTCGCATTTTGCTGGACTTCAGCCGTGGCGGTGTATGGATCCCAGGTTGCCCAGGCGTCCACGGTACCCTTGGCAAACGCGACACTCGACGCGCTTTGATCCATGTTCACCAATTTCACGTCATCCGTGGTCAGGCCGGCCTTCTTCAGCGCCTGCAGCAACATGAACTGCGCGGAGGTGCCCTTGGTGTAGGCGATCGTCTTGCCCTTTAGATCGGCCAGTTCTTTGATGTCGCCATCCTTTTTGACCAAAATACCGGAGCCTTTGACCTTATCGGAGCCGGCCGCGACATACACGAAGCCAAGGCCCTGTGCCTGGTCAGTGACCGGCGGCGTGTCGCCAAGGCGGGCATAGTCGATGCTGCCGGACCGCAGCGCCGTCGTCAGCGCCGTTCCGTCCTGGAATTCCTTGAAGACGACCTTGTAGCCCTTCGCCTTCATTTCCTTGGCAAGCTCACCGCGCTGGCGTGAAATGTCGACGGGATCCGCCTTTTGATAACCAATCGTGACCGTCTTCAGTTTTTTCGTGGTGCTGGCACTGGCGCCGCCATTTGAGGTCCAGTAGCCATAACAGGCAACCCCGATCAAGGCAAGGACAACAACGAGTAAGATCAAGAGACGTGATTTTTTCTGCTTCATTATTTATTTGCTCCTACCATCATGAGTTGGTCGCGCAATTGTGGCCGCAAAACTTTGCCTGTCGGGTTGCGCGGCATGTCGTTGACAAATTCAACACGCGTGGGACTTTCAAACTTGGCGAGATGATCCTTGGCATAGTCGAAAATGGCTTGCCGCTCATCCGCCTCGTTTTTACCAGGCGTCGTGGAGACCACCACCGCGGTCACTTCTTCGCCATAGAGTTCATCTGGCATGCCGATGACCGCCAGCTGTTCAATGAACGGCAATTCATTGAGCGTATTTTCAACTGCCGCTGGGGCCACTTTTTCACCGCCACGGGAGATGATCTCCTTTTTACGCCCTTTGACGTACAAATAGCCATCTTCGTCAAAGTAGCCGAGATCGCCGGTCAACAGCCAGCCATTTTTAAAAGACTCCAGGTTTGGATCCATGTAATGCGTGATCACGTGATCGCCGCGAATCCCGATCTCGCCAAGGACGTTTGCCGCTTTGGTGTGCGCGCCCGACGCGGTGAAGATCTCAACATCAGTGGCATACGGAATACCGGCCGAGCCGATCTTCGGGGCGTCAAACGGATTGATCGTGCACTGGCTCGCCGCTTCGGTCATGCCATAGCCTTCAACCACTTGGGTATGGAACCGGGCCTGAAAATCACGGAGCCGCTCTTGTGGCAGCGCAAACGAGCTTGAGCGCACATAACGCAGATGGACCTGGTCCTTGAGCCGGTCGTAGGCAGCATTAGCCTTGTCATTCAAAAGCAGAAACGAAATGATCGTCGGCACGACTGAGACCCAGGTCACATGGTCTTCGGCACACTGGTCCCAAAACCGGGAGGCGGAAAATTTCGGGGTGACC
This sequence comes from Lacticaseibacillus mingshuiensis, assembly GCF_016861785.1. Taxonomy (GTDB): domain Bacteria; phylum Bacillota; class Bacilli; order Lactobacillales; family Lactobacillaceae; genus Lacticaseibacillus; species Lacticaseibacillus mingshuiensis. The sequence goes on along the minus strand of NZ_BOLS01000016.1, from coordinate 61,232 downwards.
ACGATGCGGGCGTTGACCACGCGACTCGAAAGTGTGGACATCACCTGGGCATTGATATGAAACATCGGCATGTTGATCATGGCGACATCATTTTCCGTCATGTGGTTCGACTTCGCATTATGCTGCGCCGCATTCAAGATCATTCGGTGCGTGAGGCCGACCCCTTTTGGCTTGCCGGTGGTGCCGGAAGTGTTCAGGATCAACGCCAGATCATCGTCATCTGGGGTCTGGGGCAAAGCCGGCTGGCGGGCACCAAGAAGCGCACGCGAGGTCAGCACTTGCAGGGTCGGATTCGAGAGCAGTGGCGCCGCCAAGCGGTCAAAGGCCGGCAGCGACCATGCCTCGGCTAATTCCGGTGTCACCAGCATCAACGGGTACCGATGCTCTTGCCAATCCGCCTGAAGCTCTGCGATCGGGGTGGTCGGTGAGATCGGATGAATGATGATGCCAAGGTCCCAGGCGGCCTGGTTGATCAGCGGAAAAACGGCTGAGTTTGGCAGGCACACCAACACCACATCTTTGCGGCGCAAATTGGCGGCGCGGAACACTTTTTTCAACGCGGCAACATCTTGCTGCATTTCCTGGCCGGTGAACCACCGGCCCATGCCTTCGTCTTTGATAATGCGACGAGTTTGATTATTTTCTAGCTGCTGCAACAGCAGTTCTGTCAACGCGGTCATGCGCACCGACTCCTTTTCGATTGTGTTTTAAAATATGCCACTGCGGCCGGCCGATCAGGATGCCAAATGGTGGCACCTTGAAGCAGAACCACGCAATGCCAAACGAGATGCCGAGCACCAGCAGATAGCCAAACGGAATCAGGACCAGCAGTGCCGTGTCCGACAGCGTGACTTGGGCCAAAATCGCTCGCAAGATGGTCAGGCCGATCGTTTGATCCAGATAGATGCCAAACGAGATCTTTGCCCCGTTTTTGACAAACGTTTCAAACCAGCGCGGAATACCATTTTTGCGCCAATCCGCATAGCGCTGGCCCAGCCAAAAGACGAAGATGATCATCATTGTGTCATAGATCAGCATGTATGGTTGATGCGGCGACACCGCGGCGGCATGCGTGCGGTCGAGCACAAGGCGGTTCCAGAAGTAATAAGGCACCGTCCCGATTGCCAGCAGCCCAGTCGCCGTGGCGATCGGCTTGATATGTTTGCGAATAAACGCGCTGACGGCCTGGTAATGCAGTGAGACATAAGTGCCGAAGATGAAATAGAACTGATAGGTGAAGACGTTGACGCCATATGCACGGAACCACCAGAGCCAATTGCTGCGATCGATGCTTGGCAGTGCGTATTTGATGAAGAACATCAGGCTCAACTGAATGAGAAAACTGATGATCACGATGCGGCCATGTGCGTGCTCGAAATGTTTGAACAACGCCACCATTAGCGGAAACAGCAGATATAGCTGCAGGGTGACCAAGATGTAGTACAGATAGAATTGATCGCCGTGAATCAGCGCGGACCAGAATGTCGCTGGAAAATTCGCCCAGGTGTAACCCGGCAACGACAACACCACTGCCAGAACAAGCAGGCCAAAATTCCACAGAAGATACGGCCAACCCGAGCCGGCGAACCGTTTTTTGAAAAACGTTGGCCAGTCATCGCGGTGATAATAATTCAGCGTCAACACCAGCCCGGTCATGAACATGAAGCCCATCCGAGTAAAATGAATCAATAAGTGTGTCGATAATAGCGCCATATGTTGCCAGCCAGTGGCGTTGACCATTTGCTGGGAAAAAGCGGTGGTCGAGTGATTCAGCAAGACCCCAAAGATGAAGAAGATCCGCATCATGTCGACTTCGTAAAGGTAAGGTTTCTTTTTTTTCGGCGTGGCCGCTGCCGGCGCATCGCCGGTCTGGGTTGTGGCGCTCGCCGTCAGCTTGGTACTATCAGTCACGAGCGGCCACCGCCTCTACTTGGGTTGGGTCGTCGTCTGGCCGCAAGATCACCTGAAGTACTTCTTCGGCGACCTTGGCCACGGTTTCAGCGTTTTGGCCTTTTGCCCCGGCGGCCTCATAGACATTGGTCCCGTTTTTGATCACAATGATTCGATCCGCCATGCGCGCCGCTTCATCGACATCATGCGTGATCAACAGGGTCGTCAGGTGTCCCTGGTCACAGACTTGGCCAATGAATTGTTGCATATTCCGCCGGGTCAGGGCATCCAGCGCGCCCAATGGTTCATCAAGAAGGAGCAGCTGTGGATCCGCCATCAACGCGCGAGCCAAGGCGACCCGCTGTTTTTGCCCCCCGGAGAGCTGGTTGGGATACTGATCGGCAAAATCCTTGAGGCCGACACTTGCCAGCGTTTTTTTCGCTTTGTCTTGCTGGGCCTTGTCGCTACTGTTGAAGGACAAATTATCCAGCGTGGTCATCCAAGGCAGGAGCCGGTCATTTTGAAACATGACACGCACAACGAGATCCGCCTGCGCACGGGTGATCGTCCCCGCTGTCGGTTTTTCAAGTTCGGCGATCAGGCGCAAGATTGTGGATTTCCCACCGCCGCTCATGCCGACCAAGGCCACGAACTCGCCGGGATAGATCGTAAAATTCACATCATGGAGCGCCGTCTTGTCGCCATATGTTTTGCCAATTCGATCAAGGGTGATCAAAGGTGTTTCCATCAGCCTTCGCTCCTTCCCGTTTGCTGCCAGCCGAGGCAAATATCTTCAAGCGCCTTGGCGATCAGATCAGAGGCCTTGCCCAGCAGCGCATACATCAAAATGCAAAGCAGGACGGTATCCATGTTCATGAATTCCTGCGCGTTGGTCGCCATATAGCCGATGCCGCTGGAGCTTGAGATCGTTTCGGCCACGATCAGCGTGGTCCACATCACCCCAAGCGCATAGCGGATCCCGACCAAGATCGTCGGAAGCGCCCCGGGAAAGATCACCTTCGCGAGCAGTTGGCGTTTGCTCAACCCATAGGCCTTGCCCATTTCGATGAGCTCCGGATCCACCCGCGTGATGCCGTGATAAGTATTGATATAGACTGGGAACATCACGCCGACCGCGACCAACGAGATTTTCGCGCCTTCGCCGATGCCCAACAAAATGATCACCAATGGAATAAGGGATAAGTGCGGGATGTTGCGGAGCATCTGAATCGTGGAGTCAAAAAGCGCGCGGCTGACTTTCGACAGACCATTTGCCATGCCGAGGATGAACCCGATCGACCCACCGATCGCAAATCCGGTCAACGCGCGAAACAGACTGATGCTGACATTTTTCATCAGCTCACCGGACGCGGCTAGCTTCACCCCATCTTGCAAAACAGCCAGCGGTGATGGCAGCAGATTGCTATTGAGCCAGCCTGCCGACACGGCCGCTTGCCATGCAAGGATGATCAACACGGGAATCACCCATGGTAACACCCGCTGCCAAGAAAGCGGTCTATGAGTTTTCTTTGTTTTCGTCATTCCTGTCACATTTTCCATCTCTTCATCTCCTGACGTATGAGAACAACATTAGAGCGAAAATGTGATAATAGTGTGAACTAATTGGGACAAAATCCCAAAAATATCGGGTGTTACTCTGCCGTGAATGCTGCTGTTTCGTCGCGGAACGCTGGGCATCAGAATCGAGGGCCAATGTAAGCGGCACCATGTGTCTTAATTCTGTGTAACCTCTCATTCAACAAACATTTGTTCTTTTTCTCTAACAAAGCACGTGCGCACAAAAAGAGGCGTAGGACCAATTTTCGTCCTGCGCCTTTCGCGTTTCTTCCTATTAATGAACTAATGAACGCGATCTGCCTGACGCGGTTGCCGCATCCGGGGCAAATGGCCGGCAACAAGTACCAACACCACCAGCCCAGCCGTCAAAAAGATCGTGGCTTGCTGCAACAATGGCTGCAGCGCCCCTGCCAACGCAACGCCAGCTAAAAAACCGAGCAGGACCCCGCCCATGTTGATCACCCGCAATTTAGCCAAGTGGTCCTTTCGAATCCAAAGATCATACAGCGCCTCGACAAATGTCCGGAGGTTTCCCGTCATCATCAATGGCGTGAAGGGTTTGCCGCGCAACTCGCGAAATTCCTGCAGTTGCGTGCCGGCCACCATCGAGAGTAACCCTGTCACCCAAGGCAGGTGCGTCAGCGTCGCAAGCGCACCGGCGAGCAGAATCAGGCCTAGCTCATACGCCAACATGACCGAGCTGCGCGTCCACCGCGCCGTTTTGGGGTACCGATGCTGAATCAGCCGTGCGATCAGCGTCCCTAACCCAAACATCACCAGTGGCGTGACATAATGCCAGGCTGCCTGCCACTGTCCGGCCCCAAGGTGAATCCCCAGCAAGATCAAGTTCCCTGTTTGCAGGCCGGCGAAGACTTGGCCTTGCGTCAGATACGTGTAGCCATCGAGACTGCCGGCGACCGCCGCCAGCCCCATCGCGACCAGTAATCTTGTGTAATCTGGTTGTTTTCGCATGTTCCCCCTCCTTTAAATACGCAGACTGTACCGCCATTTTCCCGCCAAGGCAAGTCACACGATTGTCATTTTTGTCATGGGTGCAAGAATGCAACAGCCTTGTGACAATGTTGCAGTTCGCGGTGCAATTGTCATCCCGTTGTTTTTTGACTGAGACCTGCGTCTTGTATGCTGAGCCTTGTCAAAAACGATAGGAGTGACCCAATATGAAAAACAAACCCATGACCTTCCTGTTCGCCACTGCCGTCACGCTCGGCGCCACCGCCCTTTTCGGCACGCGTCAACAAGTCAGCGCCAGCACTCAAGCCGGCAGTTATGTTGTTAAAGCCGGCGACACCTTATCCGCGATCGCCGCCACACAGCCCACAACCGTCCACCAACTCACAGCCGCCAATGCGCTGAAAGATCAAAACTTGATCGTGGTCGGCCAAACGCTCCAGTTGACCAGCAGCAAGGCGACAGCGGTAGCCAAAACGACGGCCACGCCCAACACCTACACAGTCAAAAGTGGTGACACCCTGTCCGCCATCGCAACCTCGACCGGGGTCACGCAAGCCACACTGATCAGCCTCAATCACATCTCGAACCCCAATCTCATCTATGTCGGGGAGAAACTGCAATTGACCGCCCCGGCGAAAACCACGGGGACGCAGGCCAGCGCTCAGACAACGGCTAGCGCCAACGCAACGACCCAAACCTCGTCCACCGCTACCACGACGACAACAACAGGCACCGCGACCACTGCGAAAACTTCGACCGCTTCGACATCCGCAACGACCAGTGCCGGCACTTACAAGCTGACTTTCTATGATCCGGCCGTGCTCGGCTCCTCGCTGGGCTACAGCGGGGTGGCCGCAAACCTATCCGTTTTTCCACGCGGGACCAAGCTCAAGATCACGCTGAGCGATGGCACCACCTGGATTCGGACGGTCAATGACACCGGCACCTTTGCCGCCAGCAATCCTCGGCAGTTAGACGTCGCAATGCCAAGCAGTTCGATTCCTTCCGCTGGCGTATTGTACGCGACGGTCGAAGTCATTGGCTAATCCATCTGTAAACTCAAAATCGGTCCGTCAGGCACATCGCTGGCGAACCGATTTTTTGCTTCAACTAATATGGCGCCATTTCGGATCCGTCAGCACGCGGGCCACCGCGAGCCCCAGCGGCAGTGCGATCACGATCAAAACCGCGCGCACCACCCAGGAGGCACCGACATCAAAACTCCCGCCGCCCAAGTTGAACATGCCACGATACATGTACAGGCCAGGCACCATGATCACGATCGCGGGCACCGTCAGCGAGATTCGCGGATACCCCGCCTTCCGATTGGCAAGTGAGGCCAACAGCCCCGCAAGCAGTGCACCGAGAAAAGCGGCTGCGGCCGGTGGCATCGTTAGATCGACCAATTCCAGCCGCAGCGTATTGGCACAAGCGCCGATGACGCCTGCGACCGCGGACATGGTCACGGGGCTATTGAACATGATCGAGAACCCAAAGACCCCGCAGAAGCTGGCCACCAAGCGAAAAAGTAGGAGCACCCCCGCCGACAATCCGAGCGGCAAAAAATTGGCCGGCGACAAGTGGACCAGTAAGGCAACAAGCCACCCAGTCACTGTGGCCACCGTGATCACCATGATCGCAAACATCCCGCGTTCGAGCCCCGAGCGCATGTCCTGCTTGAAAATATCGAGGCCGCTGGTGATAAACGGGAACCCCGGAATGACAAAAAGCATCGCCCCAATGTACCCGGCCTCATGCCCCGAGGCAATATGAAACCCTGCGCGAAGCAGCAAAAACAGCAACGTGTACGACAGACAGGCAGCCGCAACCGACAACGCGGTGCTGGCCATGACCGTGATGTGGTATCTCCCCATGACGCTACGCAGATAATTACCCACACCTGCGCCGACAAAACAGCACAACATCTCGATCGGCCCGCCGCCCAGCAAAAAGACGAACGCCGCACAAGCGAGTGCAGAGGCAAGCCCTAATTGAAGCGGCGAAAATTGGCCGGGCTGGTGCTGTATCTTGTCGAGGCGACTATGAATCTCGTTTGGCGTCAGCCCCAAACAGGCATCGAAGTGGTCTACGAACTGCTCCATCGCCGCAAGCTTTGCGGTATTCACTCCGCTTGCTGGCAACGACAATGTCTGGGAGTAATGATGCCCTTTTTCAAAACAGGAAAAAGACAAGGTGATCAGCCCAACATCCGCGGCGCACGTCAATCCAAGCGCACGCGACACCGTGTCCATCGCCTCGCGCACACGCCAAGCGCCGGTGCCACAGCTGAGCATCACAATGCCGACGCGGCCGACCAATGCGGCGCGCGCGGTGAGACTGGTCTCCCTGATCGGCGTGTCTTGGTCGTGTTCAAAACTGTGCCAGGGAATCGCCATGTGGTGATTCGGAGAGATCTTGGGTGTGGATGCGGGCTTTTCCGCGGCAGTCATGGCGCTTCCTCCTGTTGTTTCTGAAAATGTGGATAATCTTACGATACCACTTTTCAGCCGGCGGTGCGGGGCAGCAGTTGATTCAGCTGGGAAAATTGGGCGTCGATGCGGGCCTCATCGATGCCGCCGGTCAAGGCCATCACCGACAAGCCTTCGATCACGATCATGATATGCTCCGCGATCGCGGCAAGCGGCTGCTCCGCCAGCACCCCCTGCGCAACCCCTTGCTGAAGCATCACCATGATGGTCTCTTTGATCAATGCAAGCTGAGCGCGCTGGAAGGCATGATCCGCCGCCGTTTTATGCGTGAAATAATATTCGTACACCGCCTGAAGCAGGCCGCTGTCCACCCGGTGTAGCAGCCGCTCTTTTTGCCCGGCCAGATAGATCTGCCAGAGCTGCTCAAAGGCCGTCCCGGCTGCGATCGCATCTTGCATATCCTGCAGGCTGTGACTGTTGCGCTCACTGAGCACTTCGGTAAACAGCGCATCGATCGATGAAAAATACAGATAGATGCCGCCGCGGCTGATGCCAGCCTCATCGATCACATCCTTCATCGTCACATCGGAAAAGCCCTTCTCCTGAAAGACTGTTTTGGCGGCGCTCAGAATTTGGGCGCGCTTTTCGGCTTTTCGCTGTTCGTTAGTTCGCACTGGCATGTGTGAGACTCCTTTCAAGTTGGGCTTCGCGGGGGGCCATCAAACGCCCAGGAAACTACCTGCCCCACCATCCCGCGAGCTTCCGCACCCTAAAGTTGGGCTTCAGCTCGCATGACGGAAGCATCTAGGCGTCTCAAGCACTCGATGGCTAAGAACGCCATCAAGCGCTTGAGCCGACCTAGCTGTTCCGCCATCCCGCGAGCTTCCGCACCCTATGCAGTCGGGCTTCAGCTCGCATGGTCGGGACGTCTAGCTGACTCGGGCACTCGAGGCCAAGGACGCCTCAAGCGCCCGAGTCAAGCTAGTCGCCCGGCCATCCCGCGAGCTTCCGCACCCTAAAATAATTAGTGACATTACCGTCATTATATTCTATAATCGGCCTTATGAAAACTGGTGACACACGTGTCATTAAATTTATTTTCGTTGGAGCAAGCTATGAGCGATCGTCAACATACGTTTAAAATCGTGATTCGCGCTTTGTTTATTGCCATTATTGCCCTGCAGGCGACGGTGCCGATGTTCGGCTTCATTCCGCTTGGATTCATGTCACTGACCATCATCCACATCACCGTGATCGTTGCGGCGATCATGCTTGGGCCATGGGACGGCATTTTCGTCGGCCTCGTCTGGGGCATCATGACGATTGTCCGGGCCTACACCGCCCCGACGACGCCACTGGATACGTTAGTCTTCACCAATCCGTTGGTCTCCGTCGTTCCGCGCGTACTGGTTGGGCTCGTGGCGGCTCTGGTTTTCTGGGGCGTCTACAAGCTGGTGCACCGCGTGTCCGTGGCCAGCATCGTCGCCGCCTTTTTTGCCACTCTGACCAATACCATCGGCGTGCTATTTTTTATGGGCATCCTGTACACCGACCAAGTCGCCTCTGCGTATAAGGTCCCATCAAGTGGCCTCTTGAAGGTCTTGGGTGGGCTGGTGCTGACGAATGGCATCCCCGAAGTGATCGGCGCCGTGATCATCACCCCGCTGATCGTCGCGGCCCTAAGCGCAGCCACACATATCAAGCCTTGGCGCACCGCAACAACGATCGCCTGAGCACAAAAAAACCGCAAGCAGAAATTTGTGCTTGCGGGGTTTTTTTACCTATTAAGTGGCTTCAGCGGCACGACCCGCGTCGCTGTTTTGGCGATGAAATCCTGGTCATGCTCGACAAACAGCATCGTGGGCTGATACGCGAGAATGCTGGCGGTCAGTTGATCCTGATTGAATAGATCCAAGTAATTCACCGGTTCATCCCAGATCAGCAAATTGGCCGGGGTTGCCAGTGACTTGGCCAACTCCACTTTTTTCTGCTGCCCCATCGACAGCTGCTCGATCGGTGTGGCAAATGCATTGCGCTCAAGGCCAAGCTTGCGCAGGTTGTTCAAAAACGCCTCAAGATCGAGTTGGCGGTTGGCCGCAAAATCCTTCAGTAGGCCACGGTTATCGGGATAAAGCTGACGCACCTGGCTAATGGTCACCGACGATTTGAGCACGACCGTTCCCTGCACCTCGCCGGTAAACTGCCCCAAAAGCGCGGCCATCAGGGAGGACTTGCCACTGCCATTTGGCCCGACGATCGCCAAGCGCTCCCCGCGATGCAGATCAAAGCTCAGCGGTTCAAAAAGGGGCTTCCCATCATAGGCCAACGTGAGCTCGGAAACAGACAGATAGACCTCGTGGTGATCCGGCTGTGTCGCAATCGTCAGCGGCGCGACTTCTTCGATGTTTTGTAGCAAGTGCGACTTATCATCGATTGCCTTATCCATGCGGTGTTCCAGGTTCTTACGTTTTTGCATCACCCGCGCCGCCCGCGCCCCGATGAAGCCAGTGTCTCCGATCGCCCCACTGCCGCGTTTATGCGGATCACCGTATTTATCTTTTTCGCGAGTCGCCGCCCAGCGCCCTTTTTCCGCCGCTGTTTCGCGGAGGCGTCCGATGTCTTTTTTCAGCTTCGCGTTTTCAGCTAACTCGGCGGCGTCCTGCTGCTTCTTAGCCGCCTCGTAAACGCTATAATTGCCCTGCGTCAGCGAGATCTTGCGCTTGTCGATAGCCAGCGTGTGATCGCACACCGCATCGAGAAAATGGCGGTCGTGGCTGACCACGATGAAGCCCTGCTTCAACTTCAGGTAGGCCGCCACCTTGGCTCGGCTCGCCGCGTCTAGGTGGTTGGTCGGCTCATCGATCAAGGCAAAATGCGTCGTGTCGGTAAAAAGTAGCGCCAGACGCACCTTCGTCTGCTCCCCTCCGGACAGCGAGGCGTACGGCCGCCACAACACATCGGGGTCGACCGCCAGCAAATTGAGCTCCCGTTCCAGTTGCCACTGCTCGGCCTCACTGATCGCCTGCATCGCATACAGCGTCAGCTGATCTTCATCCTCGATCGGTTGGGGAAAATAATTCAGCGGCACGGGCACCGTCAGCCGGCCCTGATATGGCAGCTTGCCCTGCAGCAATTTCAAAAGCGTGGTCTTCCCCCGCCCATTGCGGCCCACCAGCCCCAACCGCCAAGAGGTATCCAGGTCAAAGCTCGCATCGTCAAACAGCAGGTCCCCCTGGCCGTCATAGCCAAAGGTCAAATGCGAAAGTGAGATCGTCGTCATCTGCATCATCCTTTCCTGCAAAGAAGGTGCACGCGATTTTTTTCCAAAGGCAGTGTGCGGAAAACGCCAGCCGGACTGGTCCGTTTTTTGCCACTGTTGGGCTCCGGCCCGCATGGTGGAAACGCCTAACTGTCTCTTGCACGGATGGCGATGCGCGCCAGACGCGCCGAGCTCAGTTAGTCGTTCCACCAGCCCACAGGCCGCCGCACCCTACAAAAAAAGGCGCGGCTGCCCGCACCAGTTGCGGAAGCCATTGACGTCGCCATTGGAAAAAAGTCGAGATTGCGCCAATTCTTTGCGCGACTCTGTGACTTTTCTGCAATGGGCTTACTTCAATGGCTTCCACTCCGTTTCGTTGATGTTGCTTTGACTATATCAGCTTTTATCGCCGCCGACAAGACCTAGACGACAAGGGGGGCGGGCTGGAACCCGACTACAAGACCTGCGCGATCGGCACGGCGCCATTCGCGAGCTTGATCGTCTCGCGATGGCAATCGGATTCGACCGCTCGCGCCAGCACCGAGGCAACATCCTGACGCGTGATGGTGGCAGTCCCGGCCGGCTCGATCGTGATCATGCCGGTCGCCTCGTCGTTGGTCAACGCGGCGGGCTGGACGATCACGTAATCCAGCTGGGTCCGTGTTTTCAGCCACTCATCCGCGTAAAATTTGGCGATGTAGTAGTCATGAAGACTGGCCGGCCAGTTCGCGCGCGACTCAGCATTCAAGCTGCTGAGTTGAATGAACCGCGTCACGCCGGCTTGTTCGGCGGCCAGCTGCGTCTTCACCGCGCCGTCGAGGTCCACAGACAGCAGTGCCTTGCCCTGTGAGCCCGCCGCAAAGATCACCGCATCATGGCCAGCCAAGGCGGCAGCCAATTCAGCGACTGGCGCCGTTAAATCAAAATGGACCGCAGCGAATGCTTGGCTTCCAGCCTCCGGGGCCTGCTGCGCCGGATCGCGGTAGCCACCGGTGACTTGATAATCATTGTCGAGCAGCGTTTCCACCAGCAACCGTCCCACTTGGCCGTTTGCGCCAACCACAAAGATCTTCATGCGTCTGCCTCCTCATTACCTACTTTTGGTAAGTCCATCATACCGCCTTTCCCGCGCAAATACCATTTTCAGCTGCGAACCAACGCCCAATTTCAGGAGTGGCCGGTTCGCGAATTATCGTTTGACGATAATCTCGGAGGTAAGAAAAATGGAAGCAAAGGCAATGATTCATGGTGTCACCCGGTTCGCGTTGAGCTTTTTGCATGTCATGTGCCGCATCGGTCAGCTCGCAAGTGTCATCGCTGGCATCTTGATCGTCGTGACGGCCACACAAGGCCATGTGTTGTGGGAACACATGACGCTGTATGGAAAAAGCATCGACCAACTCGTGCAAAATGTAGGCATGGCCGGAATCGAAACCGGCAATGGACTGAATGGCGCAGATAGCGACATGGCATCGGCGTTGTTAGTCTTGGTCGTGATCGCGGCCGTCTATGCGTTGATCTTGATACTGATTGGCCTGCAAGCCTTCATCAAGCTGATCAAGAACGTCAAAGCCGGACAGTTTTTTGTGGCCGACAATGTGCACCAGCTGCGGCGGCTCGTGTGGATCGAAGGGTTTGACCTGGTGGGTGGCTGGGTCTTCAGTTTGCTGGCAGCGGGAGTCACGCAGCACTACGATCTCTCACTTGATCTCGAGCCACTGATCCAATTGGCGGTGACGTTTGTGATCTATATTTTGATGAAATACGGTGTCGCCTTGCAACAAGACGCCGATGCGATGATCTAAGGAGGTAGGCCAATGATCGAAATCGATCTCGATAAACTCATGCTGGCACGCGGCATGCTAGGCACAGATCTGGCCGCCGCCATCGATATCACCCCGGCCAACCTGTCGATCTTAAAAACGGGAAAGGCAAAAGGCGTCCGCTTCAATACGCTGGCGGCGCTTTGCCAGGCCCTAGACTGCCAGCCCGGGGACATCTTGCGCTACGTCCCAGACCAAGAACGGAAGTAAACAAAAGAGCTTGACCAGGATCGCAGGACGCGAACTTTGGTCAAGCTCTTTTTTAGTCTCAATTTTATGCCGATGGTCGCCAGCACCCTAACGTTCGGGCACCGGCTCAGCAATCACTGATCAGAACTTAAACAGATCTGTGGACAGGTAGCGTTCCCCGTTATCCGGCGCAACGGTCACAACTGTGTGCCCCGCGCCGAGTTTCTTGGCGAGCTCGATGGCCCCGAAGATATTGGCGCCGGCGGAAATACCCGGCAGGAACCCTTCTTCGCGGCTGACCTGTTGCACCATCTGAATCGCCTGATCAGAGGTGACCTCAACGATGCCGTTATACAGCTTCGTGTCCAAGACTTCCGGAATGAAGCCTGCGGAAATACCTTGAATCTTGTGCTTCCCGCCGTGGCCTTCCTTGAGCATCGGGGACTCAGCGGCCTCAAGCGCGTAGATCTGAACGTCCTTGTCCGCCTTGCGAAGCGCGCGGCCGACACCGGTCAGGGTGCCACCAGTGCCAACGCCAGCGACAAACGCATCAGGCGCCTTGCCGCCCAACGCCTTGAGAATCTCTTGTCCGGTCGTGCGCTCATGCACATCGGGGTTCGCCGGGTTGGCAAACTGCATCGGCAGAAAATAGCCATTCTCCTTGGCCAGCGTTTCCGCCTTCTTGATCGCGCCAGGCATCCCCTCAGCGCCAGGCGTCAAGATCAACTCGGTGCCATAGCCCTGAATGATCGCGCGGCGCTCGACACTCATCGTCTCCGGCATCGTGATGATCAAATGATACCCTTTGGCGGCGGCGACCAACGACAGCCCGATGCCCGTGTTGCCAGACGTCGGCTCAATGATCGTGCCGCCTGGCTGCAGCTGACCGCTTTGCTCAGCGGCTTCGATCATCGCCAAGCCGATACGGTCCTTGACCGAGCCACCCGGGTTGAAGAACTCGAGCTTGACCAAAACATCCGCGGCTCCTTCTGGCACAACGCGGTTCAATTTCAATAATGGGGTGTTGCCGATCAGTTCAGTGATTGAATTTGCGATCATGATAAAAACTCCTTTCAGTGTTCCGTCATGGCGACAGGTTCTTGGACCTTTGTCAGCCAATTGGCGAAAAACAGACGCTGGGTGTCCGCCCATGAAAACTCTGGGCCGCACATCGCAGCAGGGTCAGCAAAATAATTTTCCGGCTTGCGGTAGGTCCGCTCGGGATGCGCCGCGACTTCGCGCTCGTATTCCTGCATCAACCCTAGCCGCCCGTATTCCAGATGCGCAAACAAAAATGTCTGACGCCGCGCCGCGTTTTCGACCAGGAACAACTCATCGTTCACCGTGGTGGCGGCAATGGTCAGATCCGGGTCACGTGCGATCTGCGCTTGGTTCATTTCCGCATAGCGCGCATGCGGCGCCGTGAAACCGTCTCGCAGGCCCGTCAGCAGCGGCGTTTGCTCACGGATCTGTTGGGGATACACGCCGAATAATTTGTGAGGCAAAATATCTTTGCGAATTTTATAAAAATAGTCAAGGGCTGCCATGGCGCCCCAACACAAGTAGAGCTGGGTCACATGGTGCTGGTCCAACGTCGCCAGCAACGCCCGGAGCTCCTCGATGTAAGTCACATCATCGAAGGCGATGGTCTCAATGGGCGCACCGGTGATGATGAAACCATCCATGTCGGCGGCAAGCGCCAGATCCAAAGGCTGCAAGATCTCGCTCACTGCCTCGGGTACGGGCCGGCCTTGATAATGTTGCGGCGGGTAAAAAAAGTGCAGGTCAACAGGCTGCTCACCTGCCGTCAGGGCATTGCGCAGTCGCTGATTTGTCGCCCGCTTGTCATGCATCACGTTCAAAATACCGATCTTTAGTGCACGCATCGACCATCCTCCTTTCCAGTTAATAGGTATATTCTAATAAAAAGTAAGCTTCGTGGCAAGCGCTCACACGTTTTATCACCAGCTTTTCATCTTTGCGCCTGGCAAATTGGTCCAGGTGTGGCCTGCGCCCCCGGCAACCCGCGTCCTGGACAAAAAAACCGGCGCAAGCGCGGCCGGTTTTTCGTCAGTTCCTATTCAAACACCATCTGGTTGTGATACAGCTCGGCATAAAATCCATTTTCCTTGAGCAACGCGTCGTGACTGCCCTCTTCGATGATCGTCCCGTCCTTCAAGACAATGATCTTGTCGGCGTTCAAGATCGTTTTGAGCCGGTGCGCGATGACAAAACTCGTGCGGCCGGCGATCACATTATCCATCGCCGCCTGAATCTTGGCTTCGGTCACCGTGTCGACATTTGAGGTGGCCTCATCGAGAATGAGGAGCTTCGGGTCCGTCAAGATCGTGCGGGCGATCGACATCAACTGTTTTTGCCCGGCGGAAAAGACGCTTTGCTCATCCGACACGGGGGTCTCGTACCCTTCCGGCAGACTCTCAATGAAGTCATGGATGTTGGCTTGCTTGGCCGCGTCGATCACGCGCGCCATGGAAGCCTCCGGGTCGCCATAGCGAATGTTGTCGGCGATCGTCCCGGTGAAGAGCTGGGGATCCTGCAACACGATGCCCACATGTGCCCGCAGCGCTGTCAGATCAAACTCACGAACATCCGTGCCATCAAACAAGATCGCGCCCGAATCGACATCATAGAATCGATTGAGCAGATTCATCACCGTAGTTTTTCCTGACCCCGTCGGCCCGACCAAGGCCACCATTTCACCTTTTGCCACCTGCAGCGACACGCCATGCAAGATCTCCTTGCCCGGCAAATAGCTGAAATGGACATCGTCGAGCACCAAATCATGATCGATGCCAGTCAGCGCCTTGCCATTGATTGGCCGCGTCTCATCGGGTTGGCTGCGCACCTCATCAATGCGCCGCGCCCCGGTGATCGCCAACTGAATCATGCCATACAAACTGGTCAGCGAAATGATCGGCTGGTAATACTGCGAGGCGTAATTGACGAACACAACGACCAGCGCCAGCGCCGCGCCCTGAGACATCGTGCCGCTCAGCGCAAGCCACGAGCCGACGAAGATGACGATCGCCAAATTGAGCAGCGACATCCCCTGCATCAACGGGTTCAAGATACCAGACCAGATCTGACCGCTCAAGGCGGACTTGCGCACCGTTTCGTTGTACCCCTGGAACCCGCGAACTGAATCCTGTTGCAGGCCGTTTGTGATGATCACCTTTTGGCCTGTGATCTGCTCGTTGATATACCCGTTCAACCGCCCGATATCATCCTGCTGACGATCAACGGCCGTGCCGGCTTTTTTCATCACGACGGCAGCCACGATCAACGCGATCGGCGTCGACGCCATTGTGACCCAGGCCAGCGTCGTATTTTCACGAAACATCATGATCAAGATGCCGACGAATTGGGCCACGGCCAAAAAGACTTCCAGCAGCGCCTGATTCATCGCGTTGAAAATATTGTCCAGGTCAGAGGTATACCGCGCCAAAATGTCCCCATCTGAGTGACGGTCAAAATACTGCACGCGCATCCGCTGCATCTTGCGGAACAACCCGATCCGCATCGTGCCTGTCGCAAACGCGGAGATTCGAGCGAAGATGAGACTGGCAATGAAGATCGTGCTCGCATCCCCAACATACAGCAAAATGTAAATGATCAAGGTCCGGTGAAATGCGTCAAAATTGGCCGTGGCGCGTGTTGCGGGATTCCCCCACAACTGCAGGTAACTGGTCAATTCCTTGACCGCCTCGCCAAGATAAGTCGGGGCGACGACAATGCACCAGGTGGAAAAGGCGATCATCAAGGAAGCCACGAGAAAGCCCAGCCGATATTTCTTGAAGTAATGGGCATAATAGCGCCCAGCGTTTTTCAAGTCCTTCATCAGATGCCCTCCTCTCGTGCCTTTTGGGTGGCATAGATCTCTTGGTAGACGGGATTGCTGCGGACGAGGTCATGATGCGTGCCGACGCCGACCAGCACGCCATCGTCCAGCACCAAGATCTCATCGGCGCGCAGAATCGAGCTGATCTTTTCGGCGATGCACACCACAGTGGTCGAGGTGAGCTCACGGTCCAGCGCTTCCTGCACCAATTTTTCAGACCGCGCATCCAGTGCCGAGGTCGCATCGTCGAGAATCAGAATCTCGGGATCCGCAATGACCCCGCGCGTGATCGACAGCCGCTGCTTCTGCCCACCGGAAAAATTCGCAGAGCGCTCTTCCACCGGCGCGTCATAAGCGTCCGGCAGAAGATCGATGAACTCAGCCGCCTGGGCAATGCCTGCCGCCCATTGCATGCGCGGCAAGGTCGCACTCGGCTGGACCTGTTTCAGGTTCCCAGCAATGGTGCCCGAAAACAGGGTCGAGCGTTGAAGCACATACGCGACAGTGTTCCGGATCGTTTTTTCCGGCAGGTCGCGCACATCCACCCCACCGATGCGGACCGTCCCTGTATCCGGATCATACAGCCGCGCGATCAGCTGCGCCAGCGTGGTCTTGCCCGAACCCGTCGCGCCAACGATGCCGACCATTTGCCCGGCCTTCACGGTGAAACTGACATCCTTGAGTGTCGGGGCGGCGTCGCCTGGATACGTGAAGGTGACATGGTCGAAAGTGATGTCACCCGGCAGATCGGCCACCTCGCCCGTCGTCGGATACGCCATGCTCGGCTTGGTGTCAAACACCTCGCGCAACCGGCCCAAAGAAACCAGCGCGCGGGACGCAAACGTCAGCATGAAGCCCCCATTGATCACGGCAAACAAGATCTGATTGAGATAGGAGATAAAACTGGTGATCGCCGCCAAATACGTCGGGTGGACGGTAATACTTTGGCCGACCAAAAAGACCGAGACGCCGATCGCGAGATTTGCGGTCATGAAAAAGGCTGGCATCAACACGGCAAACAGATAGCCGATACGTGCGGTCACATCAGTCAACCGGTCAGAGGCCGCCGCGAACTTCTTGATCTCGGTTGGCTCCTGGACAAACGATTTCACCACGCGAATGCCCATCAAGTTTTCTCGGGCCAGCGTGTTGACCTTTTCAATGTCCGTTTGGGTCTGGGCAAAATACTTCCCCATTCGCCGAAACGCGACCAGGGACACGCCGATAATGATCACCATCATCGCAATGATCACCCACCACTGTTCCGGCATTGTGGCCAGCGCTAGCGCAAAAGCGCCAAGAAAAAGCAGCGGAATGCGCGTCACCTGCTGGAAAAAGGCCATGACGATCTGCTGGACCTGGTTGATGTCATTGGTCATCCGAACGACAAGGTTGGAGGCAGAGAATTTTTCAATGTCCGCATACGCCAGCGTTTGGACTTTGGCGTAAAGATCCGCGCGCAGATCCGTGGCCACACCCAGCGCGACCCGCGCCGAATAAACGGTATTCAAAATGCCAGCCACGATGCCCACAGCGGCAAGGACCAATAGCCAAATGCCGTTGACCAGCACCGCATGCTTGTCATTCTTCAAGATCGCTTCCATGACCACCTGCAGTAAGCGCGGCTGCCAAAGCGTCGCAAACACCAGCACCAATACGCTGAGCGTCGCAAGCACACCGTCCTTGCGGTAGCGCTTTAGATACGGGACCAAGACCTTCATCACGTGCCTCCTTCAAATCGATTCAGTCCTTCCATGTTATATGAAACAATTAATATGAGCAAGTGTTTTGAATAAGGATGCGGAGCCGAGCGCTTAGGGGTGGGCAGGTAGTTCGGCCTGGACGATTGATGGCGCACTTGGCCATCGAGCGGCCGGGACGACTACATGTCCCACCCCTGCTCGGCGGAGCTCAACTAGAAAAGGATGCGAAGCCGAGCGTTTAGGATGGCGCACCTGGCTTGCGACCCGCTTTGCAAATATTCTTGTTGACACCCCCTCCCCACGGCCGTATAGTTGCGTTGTTGGTTAGTTACTCATGCAACTAACCGAATAACTAACTCACACGAAAGGATGGTGGCGCGCGTGCACTTTGATGCAGAGAGTCTCACGCCGCTTTATCAACAGATCGCCGATGCTTTTGCAGACGGGATCTTGAGCGGCGCATTTGCGGAAGAGACACAGATTCCCTCCACGACCCAGGTCGCGCGGGAATATCAACTGAATCCGGCAACGGTGTTAAAGGGGATGAATATCTTGGTCGACAATGGCTTGATCGAAAAACGGCGCGGCCTCGGGATGTTCGTCACCCCTGGCGCCCAGGCGCAACTCGCGCGACAGAGCAAAGACCTTTTTTACAGCGAACAAGTGACAGCGCTGGTGACCCAGGCCCGCGCGCTACACATCAGCAAGACAGAATTATTAACGGCGATCGAAAAGGGGTATGCGAAATGACTGAGTTGAAAGTGACAAACGTGGCCAAGCATTTTGGCCGCAAAAATGTGTTGAGCGGCATCAATGTGACCTTCACGGATGGTCAGATCTACGGGTTGCTCGGGCGCAACGGCGTCGGGAAAAGCACTCTGCTTCGCCTGCTCAATAACCGCCTGCTGGCCGACCGCGGTCAGATCACCCTGGACGGCGCCTCCGTCGTTGATAATGAAGCGGCGCAGAATCGCATTTTCCTCATGAGCGCCGAGATGCTTTATCCGGCCGAGCAAAAAGTCAGCTGGGTCTTCAAAATTACCAAGCAACTCTATGGCGACTTTGACGATGCCCTGGCCGCGCACCTCGTCTCAGTTTTCCATGTCGACACGACCAGCCGGCTATCCCGCCTGTCGACCGGCTACAAGACACTGGTGAAATTGATTGTCGCGCTTTGCGTGCCATGTGATTTCGTCTTGTTGGATGAGCCGGTGCTCGGCCTGGACGCCCCGAACCGCCAACTGTTTTACCAGGAATTGATGGCCACGTTCACCGACCGGCCGCGCACCTTCATCATTGCCACCCATTTAATTGAAGAGATCAGCCAACTGGTCAACCGGGTCGTGGTGATCGAACGCGGCGTGGTGACGCTTGACCAAGACGCCGACGAACTGCGCCAGCGCGGCAAAATGGTCACCGGCCCCGCCGCCACGGTCCGGGATTGGCTCGCAGATGTGAAAGTGTTGCGCACCAACGCGTTAGGCGGCGTGCTGGCGGCTTACACACTGGACGCCCCGCTTGAAAAACCGCTGCCGGCTGGCGTCACGATGGAGGCAATGAATCTCCAGCAGCTGTTCATTGAATTGACGCGAAAGGAGGATGGCGCCCATGCGCGTTAAGGTGCTCGTCAAATACAACTTACATACCCTATTACCGACCACCCTGGCCCTCCTGCTAGTCATCCTGGCGTTCGGCTGGCTCACCGCCCACATCATGCATTTCAATAGTAGCGAGACGCTGACCTATTTTGTCTGGGGCCTGATCTTCGCCTATCCCTTTGTGCTGGGCATGGCCAATCCCGACTTCGCGTTTCAAAATAGCATGATCAGGCCGCAACTGCGCAAAGCCGCGCTCGTCACTTTGGTGGTGATCGCGACTTGCGGGACGCTCACGCAATTAGCCATCGCGCCGCTTCAAAGTTGGCTGCTCACGGGAACGGCCACAAGCCACGTTGCCACTCAGGGGTCCTCGGTCTTCCGGCTCGCAGCAGGCATGCCACTGGCAAGCCAGGTGCTCATGAACTGGCTCCTCGATCTGGCGCTTGGGACCTTTGGCTACATCTGCGGCCTGCTGTCGCTGGGCCAAAATAAACGACGGACGGCCCTCCTGATTTTCCTCATCTGGACTGGCGGTTGGGCGCTGATCGTGCTGGCGGTCATCCTGCTTCGCCAACTCCCGAAGCTCTCGCCATTTTTGAACGCAATCGGCAATTTTGCCGCGACGGATCTGGGCAAATTGATTCTGGCCGCGCTGAGTTGTCTCGTGATGATCGGCTGGTTGGCGGCCATTGTGCGCCGCGTTCAGACCGCCCCATTTAATGGAAAGAAGGGACTCGCAGCATGAAGCTAAAAACGCTGACACGTATACAGCTCCAGACCATTTTGCCTGGCGCGCTGATCTACTGGGGCGTCATCCTGGTCCTCACAGCCGGGCTCAACCTCCTCCTGACCAAAGTGGGCGGTGCCGTTTCCGGCGGCACGTTGATCAGCCTGAACGCCGTCTATTTGCTGATCATCTGTCGCCATGTGAACGGCTGGGCTGATTTTGGCTTTCAAAATGGCCTCAGTCGCCGCAACATGTGGCTCGCCACCCTGATGACCTGGGTGCTGCAGACCGCCCTGCTCGTGGCTGGCCAAACCTTGTGGAACCTTGTCATGAGCTTACAAGCTGGCTCGGCGTTCGGGCATGGCTGGTGGCAGTCGATGATGCTGATCGAGCTCGGCTACAAAGGCACTTTAGGCGCACCTGCCGTTTTGGCCACCATTCTCTTTGAAATGCTTTTGCTGGGCGTCTTTTTCCAGCTCGGCCAGCTGATCGCGCTTGGCACCCGCGCGAATCTGGCGGCCAGCGTCGGCGTGGTGGTTGCCTTGGTCATTGCCATTGCTGTGCTCATCAACCGCACCACCGCCTTTTGGGCAAATAATGACAACGCGCTCGCCTTGTTCGTCCGCCGCTTAATGAATGGCGGCACGACCGGTTCACCTTGGCTGGCCGTCCTGACACTACTCGTTTTGGACGCGCTGCTCGCGGCTGGGGCGGGTCTCATTTACCGGCGGCTGCGCGTGCGCTGATCGCTCCCATCGATTTGCCAACGAAAATAGGTCCTGAACCGCCCTCATTGCGAGGGTCGGCCAGGACCTTTTTTCGTGCGCCGGTCAAAACTAGATCAGATAAAATTGTCGCAGATCCTTCAACTCGCCACCGGTCAACTGCAACGCCTGATGCAGGTATTGCGCCATCGAGCCGTAATTCTTATCGATCGTCGCCAGCGCAGTATCCAAATACTCGGGCTTGGCCACCCACAGATCCGTCAGCCCTTGCAGCATGTTGGCGTTGGCCCCGCCCGCTTTGGCCTTATCGAGCACCGCCTGCAGCGCGCCGCCCACGTAATCATTGGTGGTCAGATAATCCGTGCGAATGGTCGCCTCATCCACGCCCAGGGCCGACAGCAAAAATACCGCCGCCATCCCCGTTCGATCCTTGCCGGCAGAGCAATGAAACAGCACCGACTGCCCACTATTTTCATTGGCCAGCAGCACGTCGAAAAATGCGCGGTAGGCTTTTTGCGAGGTCGGATTGACGATCATGTCGCCATACGTGCGGATCATGTTGTGATGCCCGCCCAGCGCGTCCAGCGAAAACGCCTGCTGCTCCTCCGCCCAGGACTTGCTGACCTTGGTCTCATCATGCGGAAAAACGGGGTCAAAATGATAGACGGTCCCCTCTGGCACACGATCCGGCGCCATCTTTTTTTCATCTGGCGAACGGAAATCGACGTCATCACGGACGCCGTAATCCGCCAAATAACTCAGGTCGCGGTCGGACAGGTCCGACAACTTGCCCGCCCGCACCAGCTTATGCGCGCGCAGAGTCTTGCCGTCTTGCGTGTGATAGCCGCCGAGGTCACGGAAATTGTAGCCGTGATGGATATTCAAAAGGTTGACTGTCAAAAAGATCACCATCATTTCTATAGAATGCTGATTCCATTGTAGCCTAGACGCCGCAACTCCGCCAGTGGCCGCTTTCTGAAAAGTTCACAGAAAGTTCACAATTAGAGCGCATTCTAGATTATTGGTTATTTACAACATGGAATGATGACGAGGATGGACGAGGAACAACGACAAAACAGCCCGTGGCGGCGCAACTTAACGATATTGTGGGGGTGCACCTTCGTGGCGGGCATCGCGTTTTCAGAGATCACCCCGTTCATGTCCCTATATGTTGGGCAACTCGGCGACTTCACCAAAGCCGAGGTCAGCTTCTACTCGGGCATCGTCTATGCGGCCACCTTCTTCGTCACCGCGATCGTCTCGCCGATGTGGGGCGCGTTGGCCGATCGTAAGGGCCGCAAGATCATGTTGATCCGCGCGTCGATGGGGATGGCCGCCGCCATGTTTTTGATGGGCCTGGTCACCAACATCTGGCAGTTGATCGCCCTGCGCGCCCTGCAAGGCGTTTTCTCCGGCTTCATCTCGAACGCTCAAGCGCTGATCGCGTCGCAAACACCGCGCGAACATGCCGGCAAAGCCCTTGGCACCCTGGTCACCGGCTCGACGTCAGGCATGTTGATGGGCCCGATTCTGGGCGGCATCCTCGCACAATTTTTCTCGATTCGGGACACCTTTTTCATCACCGCCGCGCTGCTTTTCATTGCCGGCATTCTGTCAGCCACGCTGGTCAAGGAACAATTCGTCCCAGTCCCACCGCGGCCAAAAGACACAGGTGGCAACGCGCTACAGCGGCTGCTCGGTCAATTCGCCAATCCGAAGTTGATCATCATCTTATTGATCTCGACCATGATCGTCCAGCTCGGGAACACCTCCATCTCGCCGATCATCAGTCTGTATGTCAAAGAGTTGATGCATAATGCCGGGCCAGTCGCCCTGATCGCCGGCATCATCGCGGCCTTGCCAGGAATCTCCAACATTCTCACGGCCCCGCGGCTCGGCGCGTATGGTGACAAACATGGTTCAGGCAAAATTCTCGTCGCAGGCTATCTCTTTGCCGTCCTCGTTTATCTGCCCCAGGGATTTGTCACAAGCGTCGTTGCGCTCGGTGTGCTGCGCCTGTTCGTCGGGATCTCCGATGGGGCGCTGTTTCCAACCATTCAGACCTTGCTGACAAAAAATTCGCCGGCAAGTGCCACCAGTGCGATCTTCTCATGGAACCAGAGCTTCCAGGCCCTCGGCAACATGTTCGGCTCCTTACTCGGCGGGACCTTGGCCGGCCTCTTCGACTACAACGTCGTGTTCATCTCGACTGCGATGCTCCTGCTGCTTAACTTCATCTTCATCTGGTTCGCCGCACCACAACTAAGAAAATAGGGTGTGGAGGTGCGCGGGATGGTCGTGCAGCTAGGCTCGCCCGGCGCTTGGGGTGCTTTTGCCCCGAGTGCTGGGCGCACCTAGATGTCGCGACCATGCGCACCGGAACCCAACTGGAGAAGGGTGCGGAGGTGCGCGGGATGGTGGGGCAGCTA
The DNA here is from genome assembly GCF_016861785.1 of Lacticaseibacillus mingshuiensis. Classification (GTDB taxonomy): domain Bacteria; phylum Bacillota; class Bacilli; order Lactobacillales; family Lactobacillaceae; genus Lacticaseibacillus; species Lacticaseibacillus mingshuiensis. Next base: position 38,051 of record NZ_BOLS01000016.1, on the reverse strand, counting down.
ACTTGGCTCGGGTGCTTGAGGCGCACTTCGCCTCGAGTGCACGAGACAGTTAGATGTCCCCGCCATGCGCACCGGAACCCAACTACGGGTGTGAAGCCGAGCGTTCCCGCCCAACAAAAAACGACGTGCCAGCAAAACTCAGCACGTCGTTTTTGAATCCAATCTGTTCTTGTCCAGACCCTACTTCAGCTTCGCGCGACTTGCCTGCAAGCCCGCAAACCGCTGCGGGGACAGTTTGCCCAAGTCGACCAGTTTCTTTTCGATCTGGTCTAGCACCGCATTGCGGTCGGCGGTATTGTTCATGAAGTCAAAGCGGTCACGATCGATGGTGATGATGCTGGAGCGCGTGTACCCCTTCGCCCAGTCGCGGTACGCTTTATTCACGCGATGGTAATAATCGACCAGCTCTGGCTTTTCCCGAATGTCTTCCATTTCGCGACCGCGGCTTTGAATCTCGTCGATCTCATGCTCTGGGTCGATCTTCAGGTAAATGGCCAGGTCAGGCAGGCCATTCCAGGGACTGCCGTTGACGTTGGACTGCATTTCCTGTGACAACGTGATGTAGATATTGAAGTCGATGTCATCGATCTCGCCATTTTGGTGAAGCTGTGACGCCATGACGTAATCCGATTCCAGAGAGGAGTCCATGACCGCATTTTCCTGCACCAACGCCTTTTTCAGCTGCTGGTAGCGGAATGTCAAAAACGCGATCTGCAAAATCGTACCGGTGGTCTTGCGACTTTCCTGGCCCGCGGCATAAAACTTTTGGAGCATGTTGGCGATCATGCCGTTGCCTTCAACGTCTTCATAATACGCCGGTGCCTGCAGGTCTTCTGACAGGACTTTGGTCAGCGACGTTTTGCCGGCGCCGATACTGCCTAAAATATAGATCATTGTTTTCCCTCTTCGCTCAGTGAATAGATTTCAGCCCCATGCGCTTGCGGCCAGCATTGAACCACGGGCTGACGGTGAATGCCAGAATGTCGTTGATGACATAAATACTGGAATTGATCGCCATGCCAAGGCTTGCGTCGCCTTGTGCATAGGTGATGCCCCAAAGAATCAGCTGGGCGATGCCGGACGCGAGCCACCAGAAATATTGGTTGTTGTAGCGCAAGAAGCAAACGATGCCGCCAGTCAGCGAGATCGCAAAAGCCATCCCATCGTAAACCGGACGAGGGTCGCTGGTCAAGGTGCCGATCAAAAAGGCGGACAGGGCCCAGACGATCAACGTAAAGCCGATCGACAGCACCCACTGCTTGGCCGCAAAGGTGCGCAGATGATTGTGCGTGTCATCGTTCCAGCTGCGAACCGAGATCAAAACGGGCAGATCCAGCGTGATGACGTACGCGAGCTGTTCAAAAATCGACAGATAATTGCGGGCAGTGAAACCGACGAAAACAAAGCAGGCGGCCGAGACCAATCCAAGCCAGCCATTCACGGCCTTGGTGGCATTGATCGCGAGCACACATAAAACGCCCAGCGTTGTGCCGATGAACGTGATCACCGAAACTGGGGTGAGCGGCGCGGCCACCAGCGTCATCAGCTGACAGCCAAACGCAAACCAAAAGAGATAGTAGTTCTGTTGCGGCCAGCCCTTCAATTGATTGGCTAACCAGGAAAAAAAAATTTTGTGAAGATTGCATCCTAACCGCTCCTAACTAATTTGCTGCCGAGGCAGCGACTAGAAGCTAGTATGCAACAAGCAAAATTGAAAATAAAGACTTGTATCCACTTGATATTGTGGTATGTAAATCTCGACCACCACATCTAGTTGTAAAGCCCAACGAATCCCAGCGCACGAATCTGGCTACAACGCTCAGTGAATCCCGGCAAAGGCATCCGGCAAATTGGCCGCCTGTTTATCCTGCGAAGCGGCCGCAAGCTCACGGGCCACCAACTGCGCGGCCTGCGGATCTTCGTACAAGGCGAGCTTGTAGTCGATCTCTTTGAGGTTTTCCGCGATGGCGCGTTGCTTGGCGGCCACCGCCTCCCGATGCTTTTGAAGCAACGCCCGGCGCTCGGCGACCGTACTGGAGCCCGCCATCACATATTGGATATAGGTGCGGATGTCGTCAATGCGCATCCCGGTGTTTTTCAGACAGATGATCGTGTGCAGCAAGGCCATGTCCCCGTCCGTGAAGGCGCGGTACCCACTGGCGTCGCGCGCGACAAACGGCAACAGCCCCGCCTTATCATAATAGCGAAGCGTATATTCACTGAGGCCACAGCGCGCGGCGGCCGCTTTGATCGAATAAGGCAAACTTTTTTCCTCCTTAGGGTTGCCTTAGAGTATGCTCTAAGGTCTATGCTGACCATCATAACAGACAAGGAGCACAATTCAATGACAGAGACGATATTAGTGACCGGCGCGACCGGCTTTTTGGCCAAGCACGTGATCGCGGCCCTTTTGAAAAATGAGTATGCGGTTCGCGGCACCGTGCGCGACCTCGGCAAGGCCGCAGCGGTTCAGGCAACGCTGGCCGCCAACCACATCCCCCATTTGGACCGCCTGAGCTTCGTCGCTATAGACCTCACCCAAGACGCCGGCTGGGAGGACGCCATGCGCGGCATCGATGCGGTGATGAGTGTGGCAGCGCCGGTCTTCGTAAATGGCGAAACAGCCACCACGACGATGACTACCGCCGCAACGGACGGCACATTGCGACTTTTGAAGGCGGCCGATCGCGCAGGCATCTACCGGGTGATCATGACCGCCAATCTTGGCGCCGTGGCCTTTTCGCAATTCGACCGCAGCCGCCCAACCACCGAAGCCGATTGGACCGCCCCTGAACAGATCGGGCTGTCGGCGTATGAGCGGTCGAAGCTGATCGCCGAGCAAGCCGCGTGGAATTTTGCCAAAACAAGCGGCGGCCGCCTGCACCTGACCACTATCAATCCCGGCGCCATGCTGGGCCCAAGTCTCGATGATCACGTGTCGGACAGCTTCGGCATCGTCGCCAACCTCTTCGACACGCCGCTGATTCCAAACGTGCCGATGCACCTGGTGGACGTCCGCGACGTCGCCGACCTGCATGTCAAAGCGCTGCAAAATGACGCGGCGATCGGCTCGCGGTTTATCGCGGTGACGGACGAGGCGATCACGATGCCACAAATGGCGGCGGTCATTCGCGAGAGCCGGCCGGCACTGGCCAAGCGTCTCTCGAAATGGGTCCTGCCCGCCTGGCTGATTCGGGCGGCCGGCCACTTCAACCAGCAGGCCAAGGAAGGCGCGCTGTTTCTCCGCATCCAGCCCAAGATCGCCAACCAGCATGCCAAAACCGTGCTGAACTGGCAGCCACGCAGCAATCAGGCAGCCATCTTAGCCGCGGTGGACTCCTTGCAAAAGGCTGGCAAACTCTAACACGCCCCGCCAAGAACGGGCCATGACACCTTCCGCAAAGCGGCGCCGTGGCCCTCTTCTTGTATATATGTCTAAAAGCGCATATACTAGCCCCGACAGAGAAAGAGGGCTTTCGATGAACTTCGGGTTACTAGCGTTGACGTTTCTATCGGTCAACTTGGATTTCTTTTTCATCTTGCTGTTTTTGCTGAAGCGCTATTCCCTGCGTCAGGTGCTACTCGGCTACCTGCTTGGCGTGTGGCTGCTCTTGACGCTGAGTTTTGGCATCGGCAAGGCGCTGGCCGCAATTCTTCCGGAATGGGCGCTTGGCGTCCTCGGTGTGTTACCGCTTTGGCTGGCCTTTCGAAAAGACGATGATGACGCCCCCACCGCAACCGCCGGCGGGCTATGGACCGTGATGACCACCTATCTGTCCGTCTGTGCCGGGTGCAATCTCGCCATCTTCCTACCCGTCTTGGCGGGGCAAAGCTGGCCTCATTTTCTTATCGCGTTGCTCTTTCTCGGGAGTCTGACGCTGCTGGTCACCTTGCTGGTCCGTGCGATCGGCCAGATTCCCGCAGTGACGCGCGTCATGTCCGCGCACGGCGAGCGACTGATGCGCCTCTGCTATGTCGCAGTTGGCCTGTGGGTGTTTTGGGACAGTGGGTTGATCACGCACCTGCTCGCGCTGCTTTAGCGAAAGGAGACGGCTATGTCAGAAGTGAACGAAGCCTTGATCGGGGAAGCGGCCCGCATTTTTCACGTGCTAAGCAATCCCGGCCGCATCCGCCTGCTGTATGCCTTGGAACAAACAGCGTGTGATGTCTCGACATTGGTGGCCACCTTGCACCTGGATCAACCGGTCGTTTCCCACCAACTAGCCCTGCTGTTTGATTATCAGCTGGTTGCGCGGCGCAAGGTCGGCCTGCATGTCTACTACACGCTATCCGACCCGCATATCATCGAGATCATGGATGCCATGCTGGGCCACGTCGAACACGAGATCACAGGGGCGCCGCATCCTGCCAGTCCGCAGAAAACGCATGACTGAATCTTTCACTTTCCATTTTTCCCCAGGCGTGCTAGACTAGCGGCAAGTTAAAAAACAAAGCCAGAAGAAAGACCAGTAACCAAGTCCCCTGCGACTCAGTGACTCGCGATCAGTGGAAACGCGAGACGCAGCCTTGGTGAATAACCCTTTTGCCAGGCGCTGCCCCAAATGACTCAGTCAAAGTAGGCACAGCCGCATGCGGCCCGTTACGCTGCAAGCACATGAACACGTGTGTTGAGGTGGTCTGCAGGTGCAGGCAAGATGGGTGGTACCGCGAAAAAAGTCTTTCGTCCCGTAATAATTTGGGGCGAAAGACTTTTTTTGTCTCATCAAGGAGAAAAAACATGCATTTGATCAAACCCACTGCCTATGACCCACATTTGACCGTCCGCGAAACACAGGAAGCGATTCGCTACATCCGCGAAACGTTCCAGGATGAATTTGGCAAAGAAATGAATCTGTCTCGCCTGTCCGCGCCGATGTTCGTGGAACGAGCGACCGGCCTCAACGACAACTTGAATGGTGTGGAGACCCCGGTGTCTTTTCAGATGGCCGACCTGCCCGACCAGACCATCGAGATCGTCCATTCGCTGGCTAAGTGGAAACGCGTGGCGCTGAGTCGCTACGGCTTTGGCCTGCACGAAGGCCTGTACACGAACATGAACGCCATTCGCAAGGACGAAGACCTCGACAACTTCCATTCGATCTACGTCGACCAGTGGGACTGGGAAAAGGTGATCGCCAAGTCCGAGCGAACCCGCGAAACGCTGGAAAACACCGTGCGCACGATTTTCAAGGTGATCAAGCACATGGAAGATGAAGTCTGGTACAAGTACCCGACCGCTGTGCACCATTTGCCGCACGACATCCACTTCGTCACCACCCAGGAGCTGGAAGACCGCTGGCCTGAAAAAACACCGAAACAGCGCGAAGATGCGATCTGCCAGGAATTCGGATGCGTCTTTCTCGAGCAGATCGGTGGCTTGATGAAGTCCGGTAAACGCCACGATGGCCGCGCCCCCGATTACGACGACTGGACATTGAATGGTGACATCCTGTTTTGGTATGAACCACTCAACTGCAGTCTCGAGATCTCCAGCATGGGCGTGCGCGTAGATGAAGCCGCCCTGCGCCGCCAGCTGAAAGAAGCCGACGCCGAGGACCGCCTCACCCTGCCGTATCACCGCTCCCTGTTGGCCGGCGAACTGCCCTACACCATTGGCGGCGGCATCGGTCAATCGCGGCTGTGCATGTTGCTGCTGGGCAAGGCCCATGTCGGCGAAGTCCAGGCCAGTGTCTGGCCGCAAGCGATGCGCGACGAATGCGCAGCCGCGGGAATTCACCTGCTGTAGGTGCTAGTCTAGATAGTTAGGCTTCGGTCCGCATGATTGGGACTTTTAGGTGTCTCATGCATTCGATGGCACAATACGCCATAAGCGCATGCGCCAACCCAGCTGCCCAATCACAAACGCGGATCTCCGCGCCCTGACAAAGAAAATATCGCCAGCCTTTTGCGAGGACTGGCGATATTTTTAGTTACGATAATGGCGGCCCATGATATCCAAACTGGCGGCGCGGCCATCCAGATCAGCAATCTCAGGCAGATGGGCCCAGCGCGCAAACCCATTTTTCGTGAATAAGCCTAGGCTCGGCGCGTTGTGGCTGAAAATATACGCGAGCAACGTGTCGACATTCAGCACTGGTAGCTGACTTGCAACATGATCGAGTGCCTGCTGGCCAAGGCCTTGATGTCGATACGCCGCATCGATATAGATGCTGATCTCGCAGGTGCGTTGATAGGCTGGCCGGCCATAAAAGGATTCAAGCCCCACCCAACCAGCTGTAGTCCCGCCATCCTTCATTAGCCACAGCGGCCGCGTTGCCGGGTCAAAGGCGGCAAACCAAGCCTCACGGGACGCCACAGTGACTGGCGTTAGGTCGGCTGTCGCGAGGCGACTGGGGATGATCTCGTTATAGATCTCAACGACGCGCGCAAGATCGGCGTGGGTCGCAAGGGTGAATGTGATGGACATGGGTGACCTCCTCAGGCATGATTAACTTGAGTGTAGGAGTTATCATGTCGGGTTTCAATGAAAAATGTTATCACCCTCGCAATGCGGATTGCCCCCTGTTGACGCGTGCAAATCAGATTACTTTCGACCGAGGGGTCCGTATAGCTGATACCACTGATCACCTCTCAGAAAATTTTTCCGATATTAATAAAGGAGTTGGTAAAGATGTCGTTTATTGGGTATGGTCCTGCTTTTCATGAACTGCGGACGAGTCGCAATCTCAGCCTAGAAGCTGCATCGGCGAATATTGTGACAAAGTCATTTTTGTCGAAGTTTGAACGTGGTGATACCTCAATCTCCATTGAAAACCTGTTGCCGCTCCTAGAACGAATCAACGTCTCGGCGACAGAGTATCTGCTACAAGCGAACAACATGTCGTGGGGAAAAGACGACGTATTGTTCTCACATTTGGTCGACTATATCAACTCACGAGACAGTTATCAGCTTCAACGAATGGTGGAAAAGCAGCAGGAAGTTGTCAAAACTTCAGCTGACCCGTACGATCAGCTCGACTTGATAGCAATCAAAGCCGCTCGTTTCTATGTGACGAAGGAACCTGTCACACCAGAGGAAGTCCAGCGGGTCAGCGATTACTTATTTGGTATCGATGATTGGCTCTACTACGATTTAAACCTCTTGAGCCTGTCGGTCGGTATCCTTCCCTTAGAGTTACTTACTCGATATGCCAAAACTATCTTCAAGAGCGTTGAACATTTTCTTCGGGCAAATTTAAATGAGCAACTAGTCAGCGAGATTGCTGAAAATGTCATGATAAGATTATTACAGGCGCATTATTTGGACGCCGCCGACGCGATGCTGATCGAATTGTCCAATAGTCCGCTCATGAGCGGCTATACCCACGCAAACCTAGCCTATCGGTATCTCTCTGCTATCCATCGCTATCTCAGCGGTGATCAGGCAGGCGGCATTGCCGATTTCAAAGAATATCTGCATGTCCTCGAGTGGCTTCAACTCGGGGATCAGTCTACCCAAATGATCGGAATCTGGCGAAATCTGACAAAATCCACAGAAATCTAGTGTGTTTCAGATGCTCGGCGCGGGCATTACCGAGAAATGAAGGGGTACATCGAGCTCGGGAAGTGGTCCGTTGAGGTGCTCGATGTCAAAGACCTGATCGAGGTGGCCTGCAAGCTCATCGGTCAGATGATGCGTCACAAGAATCACCGTGGTATTTGGCAACTCAAGCAGTACTTTTTCGATGGCGGCGTTGGACTGCTTATCCAGGGCTGAGGTGCTCTCATCAAGCAACATGATTTGTACCTTGGCGAAGGTACCTCTGGCCAGAGCGATACGTTGACGCTCACCACCTGACAGGTCGGTACCATCAGTATCAAGGACAGTCTCTAATCCGTCTGGTAACTTCTTCAACAGTTCATCCAGCCCCACTTGCGAAAGCACGCGGTCCAGCTCAGCCTGCTCAACAGAACGTCCCAAAGTGAGGTTAAACCGCAATGTATCGTTGAAAAGATGCGGCGTCTGGTCAATGTAGATCAACATGTCGTGAAGCGCCTTTGAGGACAAGGCAGACACCCTCGATTCACCAATCGTGTACTCCCCTTTGGCCGGGGTTAGGCGACCATCCAGAATCTCAAGTAGTGTCGACTTCCCGCTGCCACTCGGTCCGACCAAGGCGTACTTGCCATTCAGATTGAAATTGACAGACAGATCACGCAACACTTCACGTTCACCGTACCAATAGTTGATGTGCGCCAATTTCAGCGTGCCAGGAGTCGGTTGCTGATTCTTAACACCATCTTCCTGAGCCTGATCGTCCGCGAGATCGATGAGTGTTTGAAACTTGTCAAAGATCGGTTGAATCGAACGAACCGTGACCCAGCTATTACTGAAGGTACCCAGACTATTGAAAATCGTGCTGGCCAGACCACCCGTTGCGCTGATTGCGCCGATCGGCAACCACTTCATGGCGATCAATACCCCGGTTTCTATTGCGATGCCAAGTTGTGCGATTACGTTCACAGCACCGGCCAAAACAGCAACACGTCCCTGCGCTTTGGCCACTGCGACCTTGCTATCCCCATAAACTCGGGATGCCGTGGTGATGCGACTGTGAATCAAAGGCAGTCGATTAGCTGAGAATAACGTGTCGAATGCGTTGACGACATCAGTAATCGTTGTCAGTAATGCCGAATTCTGGTTGGAAACGTTGGCCGTTTTTTCCGCGACGGCTTTCGTCAAGAGATTTGGCACGTAGATGATGATTGCGGCGAACACAAATGCGGTCAATACAAGGGTGTAATGGTAACTGATCAGGGCAATCGCTGAAAACAGCGCGGCGAAGAAGACTTGAACGAGGCTGTATAAATTGTAGAGACCAGTATTCTCGATGAGCCCAATGTCGTTGGTCATCCATGCCGCATAGTTCTGATTGTTGTTCTGATGGAACCCAGCGTAATTCAGCTTGGATATGGCCTCGCCGAGGTCACTTCGAATTGCCGTTGCGGTGGTTTGAATCAGCCGTTCCTGATAAACAATCTGAAGATACGTTAGGACAAGATAAAGGCCCCACAGCGCGATCGATACCAGATACCACTGAACAAACCCGCGCAGATCGAACTTCACCAAAGCGGTCAGCGCGTTCGCCGCCAAAACCACGTTGATGGTCTGGCTTAATGTCGAAACGACGATCAACAAGATCAAGAACAAGTTTTGCTTCCAGAATTGAAGGATATATTTTTTCATATGAGCTCACCTCTTGGTATCACTATATCTGGCCGGTTACTTCGGAGCTGATTCGTGTCATTTTGAATCGGTGCCGATTTTTTGTTGTGTTGCCTCGGTGCTCGAGCCGCGTTATCACAAGGGATAAAGCGCCATCACAGAGCTAGCCAGAATATATATGACACAACAAAAGAATCTCATTCGAGGTGTGATACACCACCTTCACTAACAGAAACAGAGACGATCATCGGCGACTGCAAAAATCTTCTGTTGGCCATTTTCATCGTGAGGCGACAAAAAAGACATATCCAGCACCGGCCAAAACCGGTTCTCGATATGTCTCATCAAATGTCTTTTATTGCTGGTTTACGCAAACGCCACTTTCTGCCGACTCGCCGACAGGGTGACGCCTTCCAGTTCAAGCAGCGCCTGTTTGCGCGCCAGCCCGCCTGCGTAACCGGTGAGATCGCCGGTCGCACCGACGACCCGGTGGCACGGAATCAGCAGACTGATCGGGTTATGGCCGACCGCCCCGCCGATCGCGCGTGGAGAAACATTCAGGCGATGCGTCGCGGCGGCCACGCGCTGGGCCAATGTCTGATACGTTACCACGGTCCCATATGGAATGCGCCGCAATTCATGCAGCACCAATAACCGGTACGGGGTAACTTCAGGGGCAAGCGGCACCAGCGTTGGATCCGGCCGCTCGCCAGCAAAATAACCCGTCAGCCAGGTCTCCGCCGCCAAAATTGGCTCGCTGCTCGCGGTCTCAGCCGCCTGCAGGTCATACTGCGCGCCAAAATTTTGTTGATCCGTAAACCACAGCCCGCGCAGATCATTTTCATCGCTGAGCAAGGTGATCTCACCAAGTGGCGAGTCGACCATTTGCTTGAATAACATCAAAATGCCTCCTGCCGTGCGCGACAGACTTTGTTCGCGCCAGTTAATGAGAACAGGATACCAGTTTTTCAAGCCGGCGGACAAACTTTTTATCTCGATGCCGCCTCGGCCTTGGTTCCGCGAAAAAGGGCCATCAAGATCACAAGGGCGAAGACGCTGCCACAAGCCAGTAGGAAAAATGCGTGCTGCGAGCCAACTGCGGTGCCGACCACCCGACTCGTGGTCCCGGCCTGCCCCGCTGCCACCAGCGCGGCGGCCAGGCTCGTCCCCAGTGCCGCGCCGAATTGCTGGAGGGTGTTGAAGATCGCATTGCCATCCGGCTGCTGGGCCGGCGCCAATTGATGAAGGCCATCCGTCATGACATTGCCCATCGACAGGCCAATGCCCGCCATGAAAAGTAGATAGAGCCCCGCGACCCCTGCAGCGGTCAGTGCCTTGCCAAGAGTCGCAAATCCCGCGAGTGACAATAAGTCCAACACGCTGCCTAAAAGCAGTGGCATTTTTGCCCCGACGTGATCATAGAGTCGCCCGGACAGCGGGGCGAGCACCGCGCCCAGCGCCGCCCCGGGCAGCACGATCAGGCCCGCTTCAAGTGCCGTTCTGCCATTGACCAGCTGCAGATAATTCGGCAGGAGAAACGACAAGCCCAACGCTTCGATCTGATACAGCAAGAACACGGCAACGTGTGCCGCAAATCGCTGATTGGCCAGCAGGCGCACGTCGATGACCGGCTGCTTGAGGCGAAGCGCCCGCAGGCAAAATACTGCCAGGGCCACCCCGCCGATCACCAAAGCCAACCAACTGAAGCGACTGGCGAGCTCCGCAATGCCCCAGATCAAGCCGCAAAATGCCAGCACGATCAAGGCCACGCTCGGCGCATCCACCGTTGCGGCGGACAGAGGCGATTTTTGCTGAATGCAGCGCATGCCGAGCACCAGCGCCAGCACCAACAGCGGCAAGAGAAACACGAAGACATAGCGCCAGCTCATCACCGTGACCACCAGACCGCCAAATGTTGGGCCGATCGCCGGGGCAACGCCAGTGATCAAGGTGCCGACCCCCATCATCATGCCGATCATGGGCGCCGGCACTTGATCCAAAATTATGTTGAACATCAGCGGCAACGCGATGCCGGTCCCCACGCCTTGAATCCCCCGGCCGATCAACAGCACGGAAAATGTTGGCGCCACCGCATCCAGCACAACGCCTAGGATAAAGCAGCTGATCGCGACAAGAAACAGATCACGCGTCTTGAAGCGGCGTTTGAGCGTCGCCGACAGCGGGACGATCGAGGCGACCACCAGTAAATACAGCGTGGTCATCCATTGGACCGTGGCCGTGCCGACCGAAAATTCTTTCATCAAGGTTGGAAAGGTGATGTTCATCGCCGTTTCGATGATCACCCCGCAAAACGACATGAGCCCCGTGGCAATGATCGCGCCAAGCACACGCGGCGACAATTTATCCTCACGCATGCGCGTCGCCTTGATTCAATTGGGTAAACGCCGTGAGCATTTTGAAAAAAGTCGCCTGCTCCGCCTCGGAAAATGCACTGGTCATGGCTTGCTGCTGGCCGCCGATATACGCGGCGACTGCCTCGCACAGTCGGCTGGCCTTGCTTGTCAGCCGCACCACCTTTTGCCGGGTGTCGCCAGCGACTGCAGTCCGCGTGATCAGCCCCGCTTTTTCCATGCGCTGAAGCGTCACCGTGGTCGTCGAGCGTTGAATGCCAAATTCCGCCTCGATCTCCCGCTGCAACACCTCTCGCGTCCCGATAAAATCGATGATCGACATCTGATTGCCGGTCAGGCCGAATTGTTTCGCGTAATTGTCCATGGCCGTGGTCATGCAGATCGATGCGTGTTTGATTGCTTTCCCAAAATCCTGTGTCAACGTGGTCACTCCTTTTTGCTAGTTGGCTAACAAAAACAACCTTACCACGCATTTTTCCGAATGCAAGAAACAAACCGTCCAGCGAACTGAACGGCAGACGGTGCTAGGCTAACAAGCTGTTGAACTGCTCGAGGCGCGCGCGAAAATCATCATGCTCATCGAGGTGAAGCCGTGTCAGAGAAACGTTTCCGACCGGCGCGAAGTGGTAAAAATCCGTGTGCAACAAATTCGCAAGCAGCGCGCGAATGGTAAAGCCGTGGCAAACCACCAGGACCTTGCCCGCTGGCGTGGCGGCCTCGGCGTCGGCCAGAAACGCGGCGGTGCGGGCCAGCAGATGCGCATAGGTCTCGGCGTTTGGCGACAAGTCCGGCATCGCTTCGGAAAACATATCCTGGTAATCAAACGCGGCCGGAAAATCGTGCTTCAGCTCAGCAGCTTGTTGACCTTCCCAATCGCCGAAATCCATTTCCTGAAGGCGGGCGTCCTCGATCATCGGCTGGCGGGCCATCGTCAACAACGCCGCCGTTTGCTTGGCGCGCTTCATTGGACTGACATAAATGCGATCGAACTGTTGCCAATCATAGGCATCGCGCACCAACTCCGCATACGTGATGCCCGCGTCCGACAGCGCGACATCCGCGCCTGCACCTGAGATCAGCCCGGCGCCATTGGATAAACTGATGCTATGGCGCACCAATGAGATTTCCATTTTCTCTCCCCTTTTCCGTTGGTTCCAGTATACTAGAGCCAAAACGCGAATGAACGGGCTGCTGCCAACCAGAGTCGTCAGATTTTTACCACGAAAACGGATTAATCCCGAACATTAAATATGACAACTTCAGAAATAACCGTTTTTCATCTTGTAATTGACGCGCCAAACGCATAAGCTGAATAGCAAATCGTTTTTCAGAAAGGATCGATCATGGAAACCTTCTTTAAGCTGAAAGAAAATGGCACGACCAAACGCACCGAGCTGATCGCCGGGCTGACTACCTTTTTTGCAATGTCTTACATATTATTTGTCGCCCCGTCGACCTTGGCGCTGACCGGCATGCCGAGTCAGGCTGTCTTTTTGGCGACGATCATCGCCAGCGCGACCGGCACGTTGATCATGGGCCTCTTAGCAAACGTCCCTTACGCGCTGGCTCCTGGCCTCGGCCTCAACGCATTTTTCACCTTCACCGTGGTCGAGGCGCTCGGCTTCACCTGGCAAGAGGCGCTTGCGCTGGTCTTTCTGTGCGGCGTGATCAACATCTTGGTCACCGTGACCAAAGTCCGCAAGCTGATCATCGTTGCCATTCCGGAAGTGATGCAGCACGCGATCGGCGGCGGCATCGGCGTGTTCGTCGCCTACATTGGCTTGAAAAATTCCGGCTTCCTGCAATTCACGACGGATGCCTCGAGCATCTTGTCCGTCAACGGCCAGGCATTCAAACCTGGCGATGGCGTGAAAAATGGCCTCGAGTCCATCATCTCCGGCGGCGGCATCACCCCGGCACTGGTCAACTTCACTCAGGCCGGCGCGATCGTCGCCTTGCTGGGGCTGATGCTGATGGCGGTGCTCGTGGTAAAAAAAGTCCCAGGAGCGATCTTGATCGGCATCGTCGCCACCACGTTGATCGGCATCCCCTTTGGCGTCACGCAACTATCCGCTTCGGCCGGCAATTCGCTGGGTGAAGCCTTCAGCCAGCTCGGCACCACATTCGGCGCCGCATTTTCCAGCAAGGGGTTCGGCAGTCTGTTCACCGACGCCCATCACATCATGTTATCCGTGATGACCATTTTTGCTTTTTCCTTCTCTGATATTTTTGACACGCTGGGCACGTTCATCGGCACAGGCCGCCGCACTGGCATCTTTTCCAATGAGGACCTGACCCAGATGAAAACAGGTCGTGGGTTCTCGTCGAAAATGGACCGCGCGCTGTTTGCCGATGCGATCGCGACCGGCGTTGGCTCTGTCTTCGGCACCTCGAACATCACCGTCTTCGTCGAAAGCGCGGCTGGCATCGGCGCAGGCGGGCGCACCGGCCTGACAGCGGTGGTCACGGCGATCTGCTTCCTGCTTTCAGCGCTATTATCCCCATTGATCGCGATCGTGCCGACCCAGGCTGTGGCCCCCGCGCTGATTCTCGTCGGCATCATGATGATGAGCAGCTTCAAGGAGATCAACTGGAGCGACCTCGCCGACGCGGTCCCGGCCTTCATGGCGTCCATCGTGATGGCGCTGGTCTACAATATCTCATACGGCATCGCGGCAGGCTTCATCTTCTATTGCCTGATCAAGCTGGTCACAGGCAAACGCAAGGAAGTTCACCCGGCGCTGTGGGTCGTCACCGGCCTGTTTATTCTGGATTTCGTGTTTATGGCGCTATTGTAAAAATTGCGCGCAAAAAAAGACTGTGCAGTTGCGAGCCCGCGGATCGGCGGGTGGGCAACTGCACAGTCTTTTTGCTTATTGTGACGCTCAGTTCGCAGCCCGCGGACCTCCGCACCCTGCTAGTCGGGCTGCGCGGGGCAGGTCTGAGGCATCTAGTCGACCTGGTCACGCATGGCTAAATGCGCATACGCGCCCAGGCCGCACTAGCTGCTCAGACCTGAGCGCCCCGCTCCGCACCCTGTCATAGTCGGGCTCCAGCTCGCATGGTGGGGACATCTAGGCGTCTCCTGCACTCGATGGCCAAATGCGTCATCAAGGCATGAGCCGACCTAGCTGCCCCACCATAAACGCGGACCTCCGCACCCTTTTCCTTACGCATTCACGACTGTAAATCGTTTGTGCAGAAACTCTGGGTCTTCCATTTCATCGAGCAACGCGCTTGCCAGGTTGCCGGTGGACACGACTGATTTGCCGTCCGCGTCCAGCATTAACTCATCCGTGCCGATACGATATTTCGTCTTTGGCCCCGGCACGAAGGAAAATTGCGGTGAGACTGCGGTCCACTTCACGTTGTCGATCCACTGTAAAAACTGGTACTCGTGGAATTGCTGATGAGGCGTTTCGACCCAATCCGCGCCCGCATTTTTCGCCAGCACCTCATCGATCACATAACTGCCATCCGCCTGCTTCAACGAGCTGGCGCCGAGAATGAAATACAGCGTCGTCGTGGTGTTGCCGCGCAGCGCTGCCACCAGCCGCGTCGCCAGATCGACGTGCTGATACGCGGCCGCGCGCGTGGCAAACGCATCGACCACCGCATCGTAGTCAGTCAAATCAGCTGCGGTCAACGCCAACGCATCTTTTTCTACGATCGTCACCCGCTCGTCAAACATCTCCTGCGCTTTGGCGGCATTACGTACCAAAGCCGTCACCTGATGGCCGCGGCTTTGCGCTTCCTGAACAATGGCACTGCCGGCATGGCCAGTCGCGCCGATCACTGCGATCTTCATCCTTCGTCACTCCTCTTCGTTTACGTCGCCTTTACAATAACACGTTTACGCAATCGTTACTATCGAAAGATAAGCGTCTACCGAGAACCACCCCCTGCTTTGGGCTGACAAAATCGTCACGCAACTTCAGTCCGCAGACGGAACGTCCTGCCCACCCCTTTCGCTATACTAAAACCAAAAGGAGTGGTAAATATGAAATTTCGTCGTTCTTCAAGTGATCATGTGATCGCCGGCGTCTGTGGGGCGATCGGGCAACGACTAGGCATCGATCCGCTATGGGTGCGGCTGGTCTTTGTTTTTGGCAGTGGCGCGTTCTTCTGGGTCTACCTCGCACTGTGGGCCCTGACGCCGCTTGATAATGAGTAATGCTGATAAAACAGGGCGCAAGAGGAAAAATCCTTTGCGCCCTATTTTTGTCTAGTCAGTCAGCGACTTATTTGTCCGTCAATTCTTCCAATGCGGCCTGCAAGCCAGCCTTTTGCTCGGCGGTGACCGTTGGGAACGCCAGCGGCAGATCATCCAGCCGCTTGTCGATCATCTTGGACACCAACAACCGCGCGAACCACTTGTTGTCCGCCGGAATGATGTGCCACGGGGCGTTGGCCGTCGACGTGTTGGCGATCGCGTCTTCGTAGGCATGCTGATAGTCGTCCCAGTAGCGGCGCTCCTTGATGTCGGCCGCTGAGAACTTCCAATTTTTATCCGGCTGATTGATGCGATCCAGGAACCGCTTCTTCTGCTCACCCTTGGACAGATGCAGGAAAAACTTCATCACGACGATGCCATTGCGCGTCGCATAATTTTCCATCTGGCGAAAATCCTTGTAGCGCCGGTTCCATAGATCCTGCGTCACATCCTCGACCCTCCGGATACCCGGAATGTGCTCCTTGAGCAAATTCTCCGGATGCACGCGATCGACCAGCACCTCTTCGTAATGAGAGCGGTTGAACACGGTAATGTTGCCGGCGCGCGGAAACGCCACGCGGGTGCGCCACAGATAATCATGGTCCAGCTCGTCCAGGCTCGGCTGCTTGAACGAGATAACTTCGGTGCCCTGCGGATTGATGCCGGTCATCACATGCCGGATCATGCCATCTTTGCCGGCTGCGTCCATGCCTTGGAAAATCAGCAGCAAACTGTATTCATTTTGCGCATAAAGCATCGCCTGGTCTTGAACCAGCTCGGCGATATCCTTGGCGATCGACGCCTTGATGTCGGCCTGGCTGAGGTCGCGGTAGGCCTTTGGCACATCGGTCGCCCAGTCCTTGAGCTTGAAGTCACCTTTACCAGCGTAAATAAAGTCATTCACATCCATTATCAGCACCTCCATTAAGTTGTTTTCATTATATAAGACGAGCGACCCTCAACGCGAAAATAAGGTCTCAGGGTGTGTCGGTGCGCGCTTATGGACGTGCGGCTAACTTGGCCTGGGTGCGTTTGGCGCACCTCGCCAGACGTGCACAGACCAGTTAGCCGTCGCGGCCATACGCACCGAAACCCAACTACGGTATAGCTGCCCGCATATAGGCGTGCGGGTGCAGCGGGCCTCATCGCGCCCCAGTCAGTCGTTGCAGTCGTCCTCCAGCGCAAAATCACGTGCGCGTTGTTCTTCGATAAAGTAAGCCGTCAGCGCGCGACTGATCACGACATCGGTCGATTCATCCCCGCGCGCGCAGGCCGCTTTGAGTTCAGCGGCCATTTCTGGTGTGAGTGTCACTGTTATTTTTCTGCCATTTTGCACCTCCGTCATTGAATACGCTCATTGTAGAGTGCTTCGACGTGAAACACAAACGCGCCTCACTTGATATTTTCTGAAAACAAGTCTAATGTAGCCTTTTGTGCGCAGTCATTTTTCACGGCTTAGCGCGCGAAGGAGGAACCTGTGGTGGCAACAAGTAAGACCCAGACGAAGCCGATGGTGGTCGTGACCGTGGTGGCGCTCATGTCCTTTCTTGGCGTACTCACGGAAACATCGATGAATACGACGTTCCCCACGCTGATGAAAGATTTTCACGTTTCCCTCACTGCGGTGCAATGGGTGACCTCGGGCTATCTGTTATGTGCGGCGCTGGTGATGTTGACGTCGGCATTCATGAAGCGGCGTTTTACCAATCGGACACTGTTCACCTGGGCCGCCGCCTTGTTCATTGTGGGCGATCTTCTGTGTGCGACGGCGACGATCTTTCCGCAACTGCTGGTGGGTCGGCTCGTACAGGCAGGCTGCGTCGGGTTTTGCACGCCGCTGATGGTGAACATCATCATGGACGTCGTGCCGCGCAGCAAGCTCGGCACCTACCTCGGACTGGCCAATGTGCTCATTTTGATCGCCCCGGCGCTGGGTCCGACATTCGGCGGGGCCATCACCGCATTTGCCAGCTGGCGCATGATTTTTTGGCTAACGCTGCCCCTGGCTGTGATTCTGCTGATCTGTGGCCAATTCTTGATCAAGCAATACACGGCCACGAGCCGGTATGCGTTTGATTGGGCCCGATTTGCCCTGCTGGCCGCGGCGCTCACCAGTCTGATCATCGGGCTGACCGCAGTGGGAGACGGCAATTGGCTCCTGTTTGGCGGGTTGATGGTGGTGTTGGTGGCCAGTGCGATCGGCTTTGCGAAGCTGTCGAAAACAAGCACGCGCGCGTTATTTTCCCTGACCGTCTTTCACCAACCGGCATTTCTCTTCAGCTTTTTGCCGTACATCCTGCTGCAATTCGCCAATGTCGGCATTAATTTTCTCCTGCCGAATTATGTGCAAGGCGTGTTCGCCGCGTCGTCGTTTGTCGGTGGCTTGGTGCTCTTGCCGGGCAGTATTTTCAACGGCCTCGGCCAGCCGCTGTATGGCTGGTTGCTGGACCGCTTTGGAGGCAAGGTGCCGCTGTATACCGGCGCCGCCTTGTTCACCCTCGCGCTTGGTGCAATGGCCGGCTGGGGCCCGCGGCTTGGCGTGGTCGGCATGACGCTGGCCTACCTAGTCTTTGCGATCGGCCGGTCGATGGCGTTTTCCAATAGCGTGGCGTATGGCTTGAAACAAATGCCCAAGACGCTCCAAAGTGACGCCAACGCGCTTTATAACACGGGCCAGCAAGTCTCCGGCGCCATGGGAACCACCGTGCTGGCGCTTCTGATGACCAGCATCTCCCGGCCCGGCTGGCATCAAGCCCAGATCATCAGCGCCGGCAGCGCCTTGGCGTTTGGCCTGTTGACCGCATCAGGGCTCGTGATCTGGTGGCTGTTTTTCAAGCTGCTGCATGCCAAAACGGATTACTAAAGAAGACGAAAAGACCCGAAGCGCAGCCATTGCGATCCGGGTCTTTTCATGTCTCATCATCAAACTGAGGCAACTTGCTGGTCACCGAATCGATACAAGCGATCACACTGCGCCGCTGTTTCCGGCCGGTGCGTGATGATCAGCACCGCACCCTGAAACTCGCGCCGCACCACAGCCAGCAGGCGACTCATCGCGTCCGGATCCTGGGTGGACGTCGGCTCGTCAAGAATCAGGAGCTGGCTGGGCCGAAGCAGCGCCCGCGCCAGTTCAAGCCGCTGCGCCTGCCCGGTGGAAAATGGCAAGTGGTGCGGGTCGATCACGGTGTCCAACCCCGCCGGTAGCGTCGCCAGCCATGGCGCTAGGCCCAGCGCCGCCAACTGCTGGCCGATCACTGCATCCGGTTGCGCCCTGCTCAGTGTCAGATTGTCGCGCAGCGTTTCGTGGAAAAACACGGGGCATTGCGGCATGTAATTGATGCGCCGCAAAGAGGCGGACGCGCCTTCTTTTTCCGTGACCACCAGCTGACCGAGGTCTGGCGCAAACCAGCCCATCAGGAGTTTGGCCGCCGTGCTTTTGCCCGACCCACTGGCCCCGACAAAGCCGACCACCTCGCCGGCCTTGAGCGTGACGGAGACATCGCGCAACACCGCACGCTCGGCGCCTGGATAGGTGAACGACACATGCGCCAAGCGGATCGCCCAATCCGCTGAGGCGGTGGTCGGCGCCTCTTGGCCAAGCGGCTCGTGATGCGGCACCGGCGTCTGAGCCAACAGCGCGCGTATGCTGCGGCCGGCATCCAGCCCGCGACTCAGCGCCCCAGGCAGCCGGGCAAGGGCCTGTTGCGGGGCAAACAGCAACGGAAAACTCAGCGCCAATGCCCCTGCATCAGGTGGCAGTAGCCAGACGACCAGCGCCCAACCGCTTGTCAGCACTAATAGCACCGCCAACCGGTCCGTATTTTGAAGACGTTCGGCCGCCTGGCGCAACCGTCCGGCCTCGGCCAGTTGCGTCTGTGTTTCCGCCGCCCGGGCTTCCGTGATGCCAAGTTGGTCGCTCAGCTGACGATTTTCGCTGGACTCAAACACATATTGGCGCGTGGCCCGCTGTGCCTCGGCCGCCTCAGCCGTCAGCGCCGCCACCCGCGCTGCATGCCACAGCGGAATCGCAGCGCCCACCAAGAGCGCGACCAGCAACACGGCCAGGGCCGCGACGGGACTGACGATCAAGAACCCGGCACACAGGCACAAGGTATAGCCGACCGCGATTGCCAGCGGCCCCAGCGTGTGGGCGAAAAAGACTTCCAACGCCTCAATATCACCGCCAATCAACTGGAGCCAGCGCCCGCTTTCTTGCTGATCAAGGCCAGCCGGCGCAAGTGTGACCAGATGAGCGAAGACGCGAACGCGCAAATTTTTCAAAATGCGAAACGCGACATCATGGCCAAAATACTGCTCGCCGTAACTGGCCACCGCCGCAACTAGAACGGCGAGGCCGCTGATCAGCCACCCGCGCGCGCTGAGCCCGCCGATCACACCTTGCGCCGCCACCACGATCACCGCTGTTTTGGCCAAGGCTCCGACCAGCCCGCAGCCGGCGCTCAGCACCCAGCGCCACCTGAGCGGCTTCACTAATTCAAGTAAAAATGTCCCCATTAGCGGCCTCCCTTCAACGCCAACTGACCGGCCAGTTGATAGACCTTGGACGCATGGGCCTGGACCAGCGGATCGTGGCTGACCCACAGAATCAGATGCGAGCGGCTCAGCGCGCCCACCACGTCCAGCAAATGCTTGGTCGTCCGCCGATCGACGCTGGTCGTGATCTCATCAAGCAGATACACCGGCTTGTCGGTCAGCAGAAGCATCGCCAGCGCCAATTCCTGTCGCTGACCCGGCGACAGCAGCCGCCCATTTTCACCGATCACCGTGTTCCAGCCAGCCGGCAGGTCGCGGATGAAGGCAAGCAGTTGCCACCTTGCAAGAAAGGCCCGGCGCCGCGCGTCATCCGGACAGGCCAGCTTCAGATTGCTGGCGATCGTGCCACTGAACAATTGCGGGGCCGGCCCCAGCGTCCCGATGACAGACGCCCGCTTTTGTGCCGAAAATTGGGCCAGGTCTTGGCCATCCAGCAGAATCGCCCCGCGTGCTGGCTCCCGCGACCCATTGATCAGATTCAGCAGCGTTGTCTTGCCACTGCCGTTCGCGCCGCACAAAACAGTCAAGCCACCCGGGGCAAGTGTGAGCGACACATTTTTAAACAACGACTGGTCGTCAAAAGCGGCGGCACAGTCACGCATCACGAGCTGTTGGGGATGCGCCGGCAAGTCCGCCGTCACCCGCGGCGCCGCCTCAAGCAGGCCAAACACCTCGCGCAACGCCGGCCGCTGACTTTTAATGCCATGGGAAAAATAGCCGAGCTGTCGCCCATTGAGCATCAATGTCGCCAACGTCACAAAGGCCGCAGCCCGGCCGCCCAGTGGTCCCCGCAAGGCCAGCGGCGCCAGCAGAAGCGTCAGATAGACCAGCCCATTGATCGCAATCAGCGAAGCGAGCTGCGTTTGCAAGACTCGCATCGTCGCGCGGCGAAACCGCTCACTTTGGGACGCGAAGCGCTGGCCAAACAGCGTCCCTGCCTCATAGCTGACCAGCGTCGTCAAGCCACCCAGCGTCTCCAAAAACAGTTGGCCCAGCGCCACAAATCGATGCAGACACGCCCGGTCGCGCCGGCTCACCCGGCTGGTCAAAAGGCGCAACACAAGGGCGACCACCACCAAACAGCCAATCGGCAAAGTGGCGACCAGACTATGTTGCCACAGCGAAAGCCCCATCAACAAAACCCAGCTCGCCCCCACACCCAAAACAGCAGGCACGAGTACATTGTAAAACCCTGCGACTTTATCGATCGCCGTCAGATCGCGTTGTAGCGTCGTGCCTGCATCGGGTGTCCGGCCCTCGGCGCGCCGCGCCAAGGACGCCAGATACGCGCCATGCAATTGCGTCGTTGCGGCCAGGCCCCAGGCGTGAAAACGGCGCCGTGCCACCAACCAACTGCCTAGCGCAGCGCAAGCGACCACCCCGCTGCCTGCCCAGACCAGCTCACGCGGTTGCCCGATCAATCCAGCCGCCAGCAGCGCCCAGCCCACAGTCGGCAGCCAGCCCCACCCACTCTCGACGAGCGCGCGGCCGACCTGTTCTTTTCCATAGTGAAATAACTGACTCATCCTATCTCCTTTAATGAAAGATCAACGCCGACTGCCCCGCAGGATCTTGGACCCGGTTGGCCTCGACTTGAAAGAGTTGCCCGACGCGCTTGGCATTTAGCACTTCCTCAGGCGTCCCAGTCGCCATCAGTGTGCCCGCTGCCAGGAGCGCCACGGTATCGGCAAACTGCAAGACCTGATTCAGATCATGCAACACCGCGATCACCGTCACCCCGCGTTGCGTCAACGCCTTCAGCCGTTTCAATAAGTCGAGCTGATAATGAATATCCAAAAACGTGGTCGGCTCATCCAAAATAATGACAGATGGGGTCTGCGCCAGCGCCAAGGCGAGCCAGACACGTTGTTGCTGGCCACCGGAAAGCGCCAAAAAGGGCCGGTCTGCCAGCGCCACCAGATCACACTGGCGAAGCGCCGCATCCACCGCTTCCCGATCTGCCAAAGTGATTGCCTGCCAAAAGTGGCGATACGGCGTGCGGCCCAGGGCGACTACTTCGCGCACTGTCAAAGCCGGCTTTGCCTGATTATTTTGCCGCACCACCGCAAGCTGTTGGGCGCGCGCCTGCGCGGACCAGCTGACCAGCGGTTTTCCCGCAAAAGAGACGGTGCCACTAACTGGTGTGAGTTGCGCCGTCAAACAGCGCAGCAGGGTGCTTTTTCCCGACCCATTCGGCCCGCACAGCGCCCAAAACTGGCCGGCCTTGATAGATAAGTCAACCGGCCGCAGCGCCAAGTCCGCCGCCCCGGGATACCGATACGCAACATTTGCCAAGTCAAACACTGTCATGCACCGCGCCCTTCCGCCGGCCCAGCATCCCCAGGAAAACGGGGCCGCCGACGATGGCCATCACCGTCCCGATCGGAATCTCGATGGGCGCCGCCACTAGCCGCGCAACGGTATCCGCCGCGGTGACCACCAGCGCACCGGCTACCATGGTCAGCGGCAACAGCCGGCGGTAATTGCTGCCGACCAGTAGCCGGGAAAAATGCGGGACGATCAGCCCAACGAAACTGATCAGCCCGGCCTGTGCGACCACCGAGGCCGCCAAGAGCACGGCCAAACTCGCAACGCCCAGCCGCACCCGACGCACCGGAATCCCGAGATCGCCCAGCGCCTCATCATCCAGCACTAATAAGGTCAAAAGTGGGCGCAGCCACCACACCACAGCCAAAACGGGCAATGTGTAGGCGGCCACCAACCCGACCTGGCCCCAGGACTTGCCACTCAGGTCGCCATTCAGCCAGCCGATCACCCCGTGCAACCGATCGCTGTACAGCGTCATCAAGATCGCCTGGACCCCGCCGAACATCGCGTTCACCGCGACCCCGGCCAAGATCAGGCGCACCGGCGACAACTGGCGGTCCCAGGACAACACGACGATCGCCCCAAACGCCGCCATGCCTGCGCCAAACGCGATCAGCGGCAGCACCCCGCTGGCCACCGGCACCACCAGCAGCACGATGACCGCGCCCAGCGCCGCCCCACTACTGATGCCCATGATGCCCGGATCCGCCAACGGATTTTTCAAGACAGATTGGAGCAATAACCCAGACACCGCCAGCGCCACGCCGGCCAAGGCCGAAAAGACGACCCGGGGAAACCTGATCGTCCACAGAATCGGGGCATCCGGTGTGTATCGCCCCATCATCGCCTGGCAAACTGCCTGCGGGGCGATGGTCACACTGCCGAGCATCGCCCCACAAAGAAGCGCCGCCAGAAGCAGTCCGACGGCGATCAGAAGCACCAGTGTAAAAGAGCGGTGAGGCGTCATTTGCTGGCGCCTTTCAACAATAAGTGTTTCAGCGCTTGAACGGTGGTTGCGACCTGCAGATTGCCGGTCACTGGATATGTTTTGTCATCAAGCGGATAAACATGGCCGCGTTTGACGGCGGTGGTCTGTTGCCACTGCGGCTTGGCCAGTTCGTCCTTGAACGCCGCCTTGGCCTGATCGACCCGGCCATGGGCAAGCGTCAATATGTAATCGGGATCTTCGGCCACAAGTTTTTCCAAGCTGAATGGCACATACGGGCTTGGCACCTGGCTGAGCGTGCCGGCGACATTGGTCAACCCCAGCCGCGTCAGGAGATCGCCCAAATAGGAATAATTCGTTGCAAGCATGAAGCCGCGCCCGGCGCCAAACAGAACGGCGACCTTCTTTCCTTTCAACGCCCCAGCGCCTTTCAGCGCGGTGTCGGTCTCACTTTGCACCTTTTTGACCACGGCCTGCGCCTGGGTCTCCTTGTTGAACAACTTGCCCAACTGCATCACGCTGTCCGTGACGTTCTGGTAACTTGCATTGTTCAGATACAACCCGCGCACGCCTTGTTGCTTGAGGCCCTGGTCCAGCAGCCCCATCATGCCGCTGTCGGTGATGTACAGATCCGGCTTGAGGCTGGCGATCTTTTCCATGTCCGGCTTGCGCGGCTGGCCGATGCGCGGGGTCTTGGCGTAACGCGCCGGTTGCCCGTCCTGCGTGTCGATGCCCACCAGCGGTAAGTCCAGTGCCGCCGCATACTGAGCGACGGTGCGCGTGCCGGCGATCACTCGCTGCACTTTTTCGCTTTTGGCCTGACTGCTCGACGAAGATGTCTGCTTCGCCGGTGCATGGCCGCAGCCCGCCAACCCGATCATCACGCCAAGGGCCAGCACCCATGCCCCACGCCTGCGTGCACACCCTTGCCCGCCGTTGCCTTTATTTGTTGCCTGATTCATCTTTTGTCCCTCCATCATTATTAATTTAATCGTAACAGTTACGATTAATGACCAGCCCAATCTTACCGGGGGTGTGTCGACCTGTCAACCCGGCGGCGCACGGCCCACGCCACCCGTTCCCCGGTTTTAGTCATTTAACCACCTGCCGGCCGCCTGTCCCGTTTGTTCGTCGTTATGGAAAAAAATTGTGCGACCAGTTTTTCCGGCGCTAAAGACCAAAATAGCCTGTGTCCTGTTTATGGGGTGAAACCAAAAATATTCCTGGGTCTTTGCAACCCGCACGCTGCGAACAAAATAGCCGCCTTTTTTTGCCGATTCATTGGACAAAAAAAGAGCCAGGACATCGCTCCCGGCTCTTGAAAAATATTAAGTTTACAAGGCAGCCTTGATCGCGGCGTTGACCGCAGCCTGTTCCTTGGCGATGAGGGCCACGCGGGTCGCAATGACCTTGGTGTCCATCGTGATCTCGCGGCCAAGTCCTGGCACGTCCTTCTTCGGGTCAAAGAAGGCGCTGAATTCATCCAGCCGCTCTTGGGTGCGGAAAATACCGGAGATCACCGTGATGTAGGTGGTGAATTCCATGTCCCCACCGACTGTTTTTTCCAGCCAGCCCCATTCGCTTCTGATCCAGTCCCAAGCCAACTGCTCGCCGGCCGGGTTGTTCAGGACTCCGCGGAACCACGCGCGCAGATCTTGCGGCTTGATCGTGTCGGCGTCTTCAAAATGCGCAACGACTTGCTTGAGCAATTCAGGATCGGTCAAGCGTGGCACCGCGGCCATCAGGGATTTCTTCACACTTGGATCGGATGTCTTGCGGTAGGCGGCGAAGAAGCTGTCCAACAGCGCCTGATCGCCGAAGTGCTTGGCCTCAGAGATCAGCACATACGGCCGTGGATCCGCCGGCATCGCGTCGAGGTTGGCAGCATGGGCGAGATACAGCGCATGGGCATCCTCGATCACCTTCGCGTCGTCTGCAAAGACCACGGACCCCACCACGGTCTCACGGCTAAGCTGATCGTCGTTGGTGTCTGTGCTTTGTGGCACGAGGCCCAACCGCGCATACTGCTGGCCGAAGATCTTGGCGTAAAGCGCCTTGAGCTGGTTTTCCTCATCGGAGCCCGGCGTGGTGAACTTGCCGAGGCCGGAGATCGCCTGGTTGAGCGCCGTGTTGACAACGCTGTGGGCACTGCCGGCAAAACGTGTGAGCAGCGGCACGATCTCGGCATAGGAGATCACCCCAGCTTCCGCCTGCAAGCGGGCGTCCTGAAGCAATTGCAGCTGCGAGATCGGATCAAAGTCGGCGGCTTCCTTCAAAATGTCGGCCATCAGCGTGTCATCGTATTTGACGATGAAATGCGAGTTGTTGCCAACATTCAGACGGAAGGCTTGGCCGGCCTCGTTGCGCAGAGCTTCGTAGTTGCCCAGATTCAGCGACTTTTCCGTCATGAGCTGCGGCGCGGCGGCATAGTTGCTTTCCAGCGGAATCTGCCACTGCCGGCCGACCTCTTTGCCTTCGCCGATGAAGAACTGCTGCTGGCTGATCACCAAGTCGCCATTTTCAACACTGGCGGAAACCAGCGGGTACCCCGGCTGCTCGAGCCAGGAGTTCATGATCGCGCCGACATCCAGGCCACTGGCATCGCCCAGCGCGGCCCAAAGATCTGCGCCGGTCGCGTTGCCAAACTTGTGCGCATCAAAGTAGGCTTTGAGCCCCTTGCGCAGGTTGTCGTCGCCAAGCAGTGCGCGGACCATCACCAACATCCGCGAGCCCTTGGCGTAGACGATCGCGCCGTCGAAAACGGAATCGATGTCCGCCGGGTCTTCGACCGAAACATGGACCGACTGAACACCATCAGTCGCATCGCGGCGAAGCGCAGAGGACGCCTCGGATTCCTGGAACAATTCCCAGATGTGCCAATCCGGCTCAAGCGCGTCCACCGACAGATATTCCATCATGTTGGCAAACGACTCGTTGAGCCACAGGTCATCCCACCACTTCATCGTGACAAGGTCGCCGAACCACTGATGGGCCAACTCATGCGTGATGACCGTTGCGACCAGCTGCTTCATCGACAAGCTGGTGTTATCCGGATCCAGCGTCAGGTACGCCTCACGATAGGTCACCAGCCCCCAATTTTCCATCGCGCCGGCCGAAAAGTCTGGAAGGGCCAACTGATAAGAATGCGGGAGTGGATAAGGCGTCTGGTAGAAGTCTTCGTAAAATTCGATCGCGTGCTTGGCGATGTCCAGGGCAAAATCAAGCTCTTTTGGTTGATGGGCCTTGGTCGCAAAAACGCCGATCTCGACGCCGGACTTGGTCTGCGTCAGTTTCTTTTGCATGTCGCCGAACGCAAACGCGATCAGGTAGGTCGACATCCGCATCGTCGTGGCAAAATAATGCACGCCATCTTCGACCTTGGTCTCCGGCATGTTGGCGATGATCGTCTCGCCCGGCTGTTCGTCGAACTGGATGGCCAGGTCAAAGGTCGCCTTGGCTTCCGGTTCGTCCACACCAGGAAATGCCTGACGCGCGGCCGTGGATTCAAACTGCGTGCCGATCAGCTCCTGCTTTTCGCCATTGAGCGTGTAATAGGATGGGTAGATTCCCATCATGGTGTCGGTCAACGGCGCGGTGTAGGCGATCGTCAGGGTCACGTCCCCTGCTTGCGGCAAGGTGATCTCGAGGCGTTCGTTGGCGTCATCAACGGTGAATGGCACCGCCGCATCATTTGCCGCAACGGACTCGATGGTCAGAAACTTTTGGTTGACGGCGATGGTCGCTTCCTGCGCGGTCCCTGCGATCGTCGTTTTGCCCGTGATCAGTTTGTTGGCACGGTCCACATTAATGTAAAGGTCATAATGCGTGGGTTGGAACGTTTCATATAAATGTTTTGCCATTTTTCTCCCTCCGGCTCTTCAGATTACTCTCAGTATACGCCATTGTGCACGTGCGAAAAGTACGCGTCGCGCATTCCACCCGAAAATTCAAAGTGGCCTGGCTCTTTTGCGCAAAGCGACAACGCGCCTCAGCAAAATAATCAAATTTTTTTGTAGTAATATGACGACACCGGTGTCATTAAAGCGTATACTTCAGCTTGAAATGACACGTGTGTCATTAATTTGAAAGAGCAGGTGAACCAGATGAAGAATCATTCGAAAGCTTTCCGTCTTGCGATTCAGGCATTGTTTGTCGCGCTGATCGCCGTTCAGACGATGGTGCCATGGCTCGGGTACATCCCGCTTGGGTTTCTTTCCGTCACGATCATTCACATCACGGTGATCGTTGGCGCGATCATGTTTGGACCAGGGGAAGGCATGGTGATCGGCTTCACCTGGGGCCTGTTCAGTCTGATTCGCGCGTACACCGCGCCGTCGAGCCCACTGGATACGCTCGCCTTCACGAATCCGCTGGTCTCCGTGGTGCCTCGGATCTTGATCGGGCTGTTTGCCGCATGGACCTTCTGGGCGCTGTTCAAGCTGACGCATCGCCAGCTCGTGGCCAGCATCGGCGCCGCGATCATCGGCACCGCCACCAATACCGTGCTGGTGCTCGGGGCAATGGGCCTGATCTATTCCGGCCAGGTCGCAACCTTCTACAACGTCTCCAGCGGCAACTTGATCAAAGTCCTGGTCGGCATCGTGATCTCCAACGGCATCCCCGAAATGATCGGCGCGATCATCCTCACCCCGCTTCTGGTGCGGGTCCTGACCACCGCGACCCACATGATTCCGTGGCACGTCGCCGCGCTGGCGAAACCCGCGCAGCTGGGCACACATAATTGAGTCATTTGAGAAGAATCAAAAAGCCGTCGAGCGCGCACTGCGAAAACTCGACGGCTTTTCATATGGCTTCGGCGGACGCTTATCGCGAAGTAGCTTCGCGCGCAGCTTCCCGCGTCAGGATCTCATCGATGATACCCTGCAAGCTGATTCCGGCCATGGTCTGTTCGGCTTGCTTTTGAATCTGATCGTACACGCCATCCAGGGTCTGCTGGATGTTGCCACCGACGATGCATTGGGGGTTCGTCTTGTCGTCGATGTGCAGCAATTGCTGATTGTCCTCGGCGGCGCGATAGATCATGAGGAGCGTGATCTCGCTTGCGGGCCGCGCGAGTTTGGGGGCGACCTTGCCCGGGGCGCTGGTCAACAGGCCGGCTTTGACCAGCCGCGACATAAGCCGCCGCACGAGGCTTGGGTTTGATTCGATACTGCTGGCGATCGCGTTGCTTGACAGATCCCCATCTTGATAAATGTCGACATAGGCCAGCAGATGGACCGCATCGCTCAGCCGATGTGAATATTTCATTCGAATCGCGCCCCTTTCCGTTGCGTTCAGTATACCGTTTTGCGAAGCCGCTGTCAGGCCGTAGCCAAAACAGCCTTGATGGCGTCGGCCAGCGGGGTCAATGGATGGCCCAGCTCCGTGGCCAGGTCATCGGTGGTGCCGGCGAGTTGGCCGTCGCGGATCAGCGTCTGAAACGAGGTAACGAGCGCTGCGGTGCCGGCATCCAGCCCAGATTTTTCCAATCCGTCTTGATACGCCGCATCATCGACAGCCACGACCTGCACGTTGCCATCGATGGCTGCGGCGAGGTCTGCGTAAGTCCGCGGCGCGCCGGAAAATTCATAGATGGCTTGAGGCGTCTCAGTCAGGAGGACCCGCACCGCGCCTTCTGCGTATTCGCGCTCGAGTGCCCAGCCCGCCTGGCCAGCGCCGGCCGAGTAAACAAATGGTTGGCCATTCGCCCCGGCAGCCAATGTCGCCACTTCATTCTCCAGATACCAGTTGTCGCGTAGGAAGCTGTGGGCGATGCCGGCGTCTTCGATCATCTTTTCCGTGGCACGGTGATCGGCGGCCAGTGGCGTGGTCGAGGTGTCCGCATGCGGAAAACTGGTGTAGGCAATGTAGCCGACGCCCGCCGCTTTCGCCGCAGTCACCACGTTTTGATGTTGCGCGGCGCGGGCGAGCTGGCCACCCGGCTGAGATGAAACGAACAGTAATTTGTCCACACCCTGGAGCGCCGCCGTCAATGTGACTGGCTGTTCGTAATCCGCCTGACGGACTTCAACGCCATCTGGCACGAGTGCCGCCGCCTTGTCCGTGTTGCGGGCTAACGCAATGAGCGTCGCATCGGCTGGTGCCAGAGCCTTGAGTTGCTTGATCGCGGCCTGGCCAAAATGCCCCGTCGCGCCTGTGATCGCATATGTTGTCATGATCAATGATCTCCTTTTTATGTCCCAATCAAGTTACTTTTAACGTAACCTGTTGTTTACATAGTAACACCATCAAAACGGACGTCAACCTGTATTTTTAAAAATCACAGATAGCGATCACCAGATGCGCGCGCCGCCACCCGCTTTTCCGTATAAAAAAAACCAACGTCGCCGCTGGTTTTTCCCCACCACTATTCCTGCTGACCGGCCGGCGCCGCCTGGACCCGAAAGGCCATCAGGAAGCCCGCCACCGCGATGATCAGGACAAACACGAACCCAGCATGGATGCCGGCGTTCACCCCGGCCGACCCAGTCTGCCCGGCCATCCCGCTCGCCAACAAGCTCGTGGCGATCGCGGTCGCCAGCGCGCCGATGATCTGTTGGAGCGTGTTCAAAATGGCACTGCCATCTGCACTGAGGCGGCCCGGCAGGCTGTTCAGCCCGTATGTTTGTGCCGGCGACATCGCAAGCGGCGCGCCGATCATCAAGACCACATGACCCAAGATCAGGTACCACAGCGGACTCGACCCGGTGCTACTCAGCAACACCAGCACCCCGAGCGCCGCGATGAAAAAGCCAATGCGTGCAGGCCATTTTGCCCCATAATTGTCATACAGCCGCCCGGCCACGCCGGAGACCACCGCATTCACGATGCCACCTGGCAACATCGCCAGCCCCGTCATCGCGATCGGCAAGCCGACCACCCGCTGCAAATACATCGGAAACAGGTACATCGCGCTCAAGATCAGACCGAAATCAAGCATCACGAGCACCGTCCCAGTGGTGAAACGCCCCGAGCTGAAAACATGCAGATTGAGAATTGGCATCTCAAGATGAAGCTGGCGGTGCGCATACGCGGCCAACACGATCAGGCCGATCGCCAACGTGCCGAGAACCTTGCCGGATAACCAACCGCTGTCCGAGGCCATCGAGGCGCCGAGCACGATCGCCGCAAAACCGACCGTGCTTTCCGCAATGGACAGCCAATCGATCGGTGTTTTCGTCTGCTGGTACACATTGTCCAGATACAGCGCGACAAAGCCAAACGCGACGACCAAAAACGGCACCAGCACCCAGAAAATCGCGTGCCAAGAGGCCTTGGCCAACAACAGCCCGGTCAAGGTCGGCGCGATCGCCGGGGCAAACATGATGACCAGCGCCGCCAGCCCCATCACTGTGCCCAATTTATGCGGTGCGACGATCTGCATCGCGACGGAAAACATCAGTGGCAGGACCAGTCCTGTGCCGATGCCCTGGATCATCCGGCCAACCAGCAACACGGGAAAACTGGTGCTGGTCGCGGCGATCACCGCGCCCACGATGAAGGCGCCAAGCGCGACCAGGACGATCTTTTTCGTGGTCGCCCATTTGGTCAAAAGACTCGATAGTGGCATGAAGATGCCAATCACGAGCATGTACCCGGTGATCAGCCACTGCGCCGCCCCGGCCGTCACGCCAAGCGCGCTGGTGATCGTGGCCAGCGCGATGTTCAGCGAGGTCTCTGAGAACATCCCCACGAAGCTACCGATCATCAAGCCGACCATCGCCAGCGCCGGATGCGCGACAATGACCCGCGCCTTTGGGAGTGCCTGAGATTGTGTGATTTCCATAAATATAATGCCATCCTTCCATGCGCCTGTTTTTGCGCAAAAAAAATAGCCCGAAAATGGGCTACAGAGTTGAGTCGCTGCGCGAAAGCCATACGCAGCGACGATCCTATTCGGCCAGCGCACTGGGCGCCGGCATCATGTTGATCACCATACCAGAAAAATTCGGACGGCGTAAGCTTTTTTTCAAAAAAGCATTCGGTAAAAAGGGGCCCGGCGCGCGCCACGTACAGCGCACACCGGTCACCCTTCGCCACTGCCGATTTTGCAGATGCCTATTTGGCACGCCTATTGTGAGAAGCACCAGTTGATCGCAGCCTACTTTGCCACGACCAACAACGACTTGATCGCGGTGCGCTGGTCCATCGCCTCATAGGCCTCCTGAATCTGATCCAGGTCAAACCGCTTGGTGAACACCTTGCCCGGCTCGATCTTGTGATCCAGGACCGCCTGCAACAATACTTCGCGATCATAAGTCGTCACATTGGCGATGCCACCGCGCAGGCCGACATTTTTCCAAAACAGGTCGTTCGTGTTCATTTTCGCTTTTTGCGGAATGCCCACGCGGCCCACCACGGCCCCGGCGCCGGCGACGCGCACCGCCGTTTGGACGGAGAGCTCGGTGCCGACACATTCCAGCACCGCATCCGCGCCGGCGCCATCGGTCAACGCCATCACCTCGGCCACAGCGTCATCGCCTCGGCTGGCCACGATATCCGTTGCGCCAAATTCACGGGCGAGCTTCTGGCGGTCTTCGTGGCGGCTCATCGCGATGATGCGCGTTGCCCCGCGCAACTTGGCGGCGATCACCCCGCACAACCCAACGGCTCCGTCACCCATCACGACTGCGGTGTCGCCGAGCTTGACCTCAGCACTGGCCGCCGCGTGATAGCCGGTCGCCATCACATCCGCCAACGTGACGAAGGACTGCAGCATTTCCTCCGAGTAATCGGCCGGCTGCCCCGGAATTTTCACCAGCGCCCAGTTGGCATTGGTGAAGCGCAGGTACTCGCCTTGATAGCCGGGATTGGCGCCTGGCTCGCGGTTCATGCAATTACCATCGAAACCGGCACGGCAGGCGGCACAATGTCCGCAGCCGTGGGTGAATGGCGCGATGACAAAATCGCCAGGCGCCACCTGATGAACATCGCTGCCGACGGATTCGACGATGCCGATTGCCTCGTGGCCGACGGTGGTATTGGCGGGGCGCTGCTCAAGGCCGCGGAACCACCACAAGTCCGAGCCGCAGACACTGGCGCGGACGATCTTGATGATCGCATCCGTCGATTTTTCGATCACGGGCATGTCGCGGTCCTCGATCACGACTTGGCCCGGTTGTTTAAATACGGCAACTTTCATGGGGAAAAGACCTCCGATATTAATTTCGATAAGAGTCGGGCTACGCGGGGCAGGCCTGAGACGTCTAGCTGTCTCGTGCACTCGAGGCGAGGTGCGCCTCAAGCACCCGAGCCAAGCTACCCGCTCAGACCTATACGCCCCGCTCCGCACCCTATAGTTAGGCTACGGCTCGCATGGTGGAAGCATCTAGGTAACTCAAGCACTCGGTGGCAAGGACCGCCACCAAGCACTAGGCTAGCCTATATGCACGACCATCCCGCGGTCCGCCACACCCTGATTATACCATTGCCTTTACCACGGCTGGGTGGTTGGGCCGATCGTGAATTCGGAGACATTGGTGTCTGCCGGCTGGTCGATGGCAAACGCGACGACGTTGGCCACGCGCTCCGGGGCGATCTGGTACTGATCGTAAAGTTCGCCCATCCCCGCCGCCACCTGCTTGTCCGTGATCGTGGTGAGGAGCTCGCTACGCACGGCCGCGGGATAGATCGTCGCGGTGCGGATGTTGGTGCCTTCCTGCGCCGATTCCATCCGCAGCACTTCCATCAGATCCTTCACGGCAAACTTGGTCGCGCCATACACCGCCCCGCCTGGATAGGCCTTGAGCCCAGCCACGCTGGACGTCACGATAAATTGGCCGTGGCGCTGGCTGGTGAAAATTGGCAACGCCGCCGCGATGCCATTCAGCACGCCTTTTAGATTCACATCGACCATCGCGGCCCACTCATCTGTTTTGAGTGCGGACAGCGGCGAGTTCGGCATCAAGCCGGCATTTAAAAATAGCACATCCAGCCCGCCGAAACGCGCTTGCGCCAGTGCCACCAACGCCTGGTTGTCCGCCAGCACCGTCACATCGCACACCTGATACACTGCCTGGCCGCCTGCCGCCTCGATCTCGCGGGTGATGCGTGCGAGTTTGTCTTCACGCCGCGCGCCAAGCACGACCTTGGCGCCGTCTTTGGCGAGGCGTTTTGCCGTCGCTTCGCCGATGCCACTGGACGCCCCGGTGATCACGACCACTTTATTTTTCATCGTCATTTTGCTTCCTCCTCATAGACGTTTTTCACCAGCGAAAATGCGGACCAGGCTTTCGGCCAGCCAGCATAAAACGCCAAGTGGGTGATCATCGCCACCATTTCTTTTTCCGTCAGACCATTCGTCTTACCGATGCGCAGGTGGGCCTCGAGCTGTGGAAACAGCCCCTGGCTCATCAAACTCGCACAGGTGATCAAGCTCCGGTCGCGGGCGGAGAGTTCATCTGTTTTCGCCCAGACCTCGCCGAACAACACATCATCATTCAAAGCCGCAAATTGCGGGGCCAGTTCGCCCAATTGATCGCGGCCGGCTGTCTGTTTTGCCATTAGTCTGCCTCCGTTTCCAGCGCGTCATACTGCGCGTCGCTCACCGGCTCGAGCCACTCCGGCGTCCCCGCGGTGATCGCAATGTGCGCAAACCAGCTGTCCTTCGTCGCGCCGTGCCAGTGCTTCACGCCATCATGGGTGACCACCACATCGCCGGCATGCAGCTTGCGCGCCGGCTGTCCGGCCTCCTGGTACCAACCCTCGCCGCCAGTCACCAGCAGAATCTGATACCCATCATGATGGATATGCCAATTGTTCCGCGTGCCCGGCGCAAACGTCACCACGCCGACCCCGACATTGACCGCCGGATCCGCCACCAGCGACTGCAAGTAACTCGTCCCAGTGAAAAATTGGGCGTAGTCAGCATTTTCTGGCCCGCGTGGGAAGATCACACCATTTTTCACGGCTTCATTGTTTTGTTCTGTCATTTCGTTTCCTCCATTTCACATTTCGTGCACGCCAGCCAGTTGGCCAGCGCCGTGTCTGATTTGTCCGCGCGCCCGCCGCGAATGGCCAAGCCGCGCGTCACCTGATTGGCCGGCAAAAGACGGTGCAGCGTCGCCATACTGTTGCCGAGCCCGCTGCCTTCATGCGTGACAAATGGACTGACCGTGACACCTTGCATCGCTGTTTGGCTCAGCCATTGCTGCACCAGCGGCGGGACATCCCCGTTCCAAATCGGAAAGCCGAGGAAAACATGCCGGCCGGTGAGTTGCGGCACCGGCTCGGCCAATGCGGGCCAGTTTCCGCTGGCAAGCTCTTGCTTGGCCCGCGCCACCAACGCTTCATAGGCAGCCGGATACGGGTCAGCGGCCGTGAGCCACTGCACAGGCGCGGCCAACGTCGCCGAAAGCTTGGCCGCGACCAGCGCCGTGTTGCCCACGGTTGTTTCTTGGACCACCCCATCGCGCCAATTCGGGCTGGTCAGTGAAAAGACGATAATATCTGCCATTGGTTGCCTCCTGAAGATCAGATCCGTTACATAGGAGAGGACCCGCTATTAGGTTGGCCAGGCCATCCCACGGGTCTCCACACCCTAGTTGGGCTCCGCACCCTGGTCAAGTCAGGTTCCGCCGAGCCGGGCTGAGACGGCACAGTCTGAATCAAAACAGCGCCCGGCAACCTAGTTCTCTCTTTACGAGAACCATGTTACCGAGCGCTTCACTCGAACACCAATGCTTATTCTGAACACCCATTATGCTTTTGAGGCATGACCGCCGAACGCCTCTTGGAACCGGCGCAACAATTCCTGTGCGACCGGGGTCAGCACGCGCCCCTGCCGCCAGACCAGCACACAATGCGTGGCCAGCGCCGGCGTCAGTGGGATAAAGCGTATCGCATCGCTTTGATAGCGGCCCAGCGCCCCTTCGATCGTCAGGGCCGACGCCGTTTGATTTTCAATCAGCGGCAGCGCGTTGAAGATCAAATTGTGATTGCCGATCACATTGAGGGTGCCGACATCACCCTCGAGCCAGTCGCCCAGCAATTTTTGCACACTGGCGCGCCCCGGCATCATGAGCGGAATGCCGATCAAGTCGCTGGCCGTGATCGCCGTTTTTTGCGCTAAAAAGCTCGCAGCCGCCGTGGCGAGGCCCCATCGCTCCAGGCGCGGCAAGCGCAGCGTGTGGTATTTCTCCGTTGCGACCGGCTCAAGCAGGATGGCCAGGTCCTCCAGCCCCTTGTCCAGCCGGTCCTGAATGATATCGCTGGTGCCCGTGAACACCTCAAACGACACCGCCGGATAATCCGCGATCATCTCCTCCAGCAGCATCGCCAGGGTGTCCGAATTATCCGCCTCGACGCAGCCGATATTGATCTTCCCAGCGAACAACTCCTGGCGCCGCTGGGCAAAATCATGCGCCGTGTCATCCGTTAGCGCCAAGATCTCCCGCGCCCGGTCTTGTAAAAATAGGCCGGCGTCGGTCAAAACGAGGTGGTTGCCGCTACGCTCAAATAACGCGGCGTCTAACTCCTCCTCAAGTAGCCGCAACTGGCGACTCAGCGTCGGTTGGGTGATGTGTAGCACCAAGGCCGCCTGGGAGATCGTGCCCTCTTCGGCGATCGTCAGAAAATACCGTAGTAAGCGCAGTTCCATGCAGACCCCTCCTTTTTGTGCCCATCATCCCACAACTCAGGCCGCGCGCCCATCTTTTTCAAGCGCGGCCAAGTCAAAACTGCGCCGGTACAGCACCAGGCCCAGCGCAAACGTCAACGCATCGGCGACCGGTTGCGCCCATACAACGCCCGTGAAGCCAAACGCGGCGGCCAGTGCGATCAGCGCTGCCGCAAACAGTACGCCTTGCCGCGAGATCGCCATGAGCAGCGCCGGCAGCGGCTTGCCCGTCGACTGGAACACGGTGGTGAACACCAAGATCGCGCCGATCAATGGCGTGGTCAAAAGTAGCGCACGCAACATCAACGTGCCCATCGTCACGATTTCTGGCGCGCTCATGAAGGCGGCGACCAATGGCTTTGCCAACAGCATGATGACCGCGCCGGCTACCAGCGCATAGCCGACCTCCACTTCAAAATCGAAGCGCAACACAGCCCGCAGCCGGGACCAATTTTTCGCGCCATAACAATACCCGATCAGCGGCTGCGCGCCAAAGGCAAAGCCGACCATGATCAGCATCACCACCATGTAGATCTTCTGGGCAATGCCCATCGCGGCCACCGCATCGGCGCCAAACCGCGCGAGATAATTGTTGAGCAGCATCATCCCAAAACTCTGCATGAAATTGGTCAGCGACGCGGGGATGCCAATGCTGACAACGGCCCACAGCGCGCTGCGAGTGGCATGCACCTGCCGCACATTCAGCGTCAGGACGCGGGCCTTGCTGTGCATGAACCACACCAGCAGGGACGTGTTGACGACATAGCCCAGCACATTGGCGAACCCGACGCCCATCGCGCCCCAATGCAAGCCGAACAGAAAGATCGGATCCAGCACGATCGTCAGCGCCGTGCCCGCCAGCGTCGCGATCATCGACTGTTTCGCCAGCCCCTCCGTGCGAATGATATTCCCCGGCACCAGCGACACGATGATGAACACCGCCCCAAGCGCCAGCATTCGGTAAAAATCGGCCGCATAAGGATACGTGGCGCTGGTCGCCCCCATCAGATGCAAAAGGGGCCGCTCAAACACAAGCATCACCGCTGTCAGGACCACGCTGAAGGCAATCGCCGCGTAAAAACAAAACGCGGACAATTCCGCGGCGGTGCGGTGATTTTGCTGGCCCATCAACCGCGAGATGACAGCCGACCCACCGAGCCCAAAGATGTCCCCTACCGCCAGCATAAACGAAAACAGCGGGGCGCCGATCGCGATGCCGGCCACCAGATTCGCGTTGCCTGTTTTGGCCACAAAAAAGGTGTCCGCGAGGTTGTAGACCATGCTGGCAACCATCCCGAGCACCACTGGCAGTGCTAACTGCATATACGCCTTGCGAACAGGCGCCTTGTCAAAAAGATCATTCATTCCTATCACTCCTCACTCGATCGGTCTCTCGCGAGGAGTCGCTTGCCGGATCAGTTTGTCTTTATGGTAGCACAGGATTCGGGAAACTCATGAAAAAAGTTGAGTGCCCGTGGTAAGCATAAACGCACGGGTGGGCTGCGGTCAGAAATTGGCTGGCGACCGAAGTAGAGCGGACAGGCAACTTTAAGCCCGCAAAAGGCGCGGTCTTAAAGCTTGCCTTCGGTGTAAGCGGCTTTGCCGCTAACACCGACGAGGGGGCTTGATTCAGGCGTAAGGCGTTCACGCCTTACGCCCGGACATGCGCAGCAAGCCATTTCTGCCCTCCGCACCCCCTCACATCCAGCACTCAAATTTTGATAGCTTACCTGTTTCGCTTACTTGAAGAGTCGCGATTATAGTCAGTCAACCGATTCACCTGGATTATTCACCTCGGTATTTGGGACATGAAATCGCATCTGGCCGGTCTGAAAGCAACGTTTGGAGCGTTGCGA
>NZ_BOLS01000015.1 GCF_016861785.1 Lacticaseibacillus mingshuiensis | reverse complement strand
GATCTCCGAAAAATTGTACAGGAGAGCAGTAGGTTAGCAAGGCCTACACCTGCAATCGAGAATTCTACTTTATTTTATATAGTAAGCGGTTTCTTGTCAACAAGTTTGTTTCCGCTTCGATCGCGTATTCTATATCTGTGAACCAGATTGGTAAGGCCAGTCGTCCCAAGCCTATCTGACACTAGTTTGACGAGATCCGTTGTATAGTTATCTTAACGTGAGAGGAAGGGAGAGGCCGATGAAAATGGGAATCAGTCGATTGGGAACCGAGGGATGGTTGCTTGGCGCGACAACGTTGAAAGTATTAGTGCGCGATACTGAGACGACCGTCGATGTCTTGCGTCTTGCGCCGGATCGTTTTTTTGATAGTCAGGAGCAGGAATTGGATCTGGACTTTCAAGTGGTCTATATAGAGGCGACCCCGACACTTATTAGCATGCTGACAGATATCGGAACACGGGTGAGTCTGATGGGTCATGTCCAGGGGTACTCACAGCCGTTGTCGACTGCACAACGGAACAAAGCCAAACGAATTCGCCGTACCGCCCGTCAGCAAGTCGCGTATGGAACCCGTTCTTGGCTCCATGCACAAGAGGAGTATTTCAAGAAACATGAGCATGCTAAGAAAAGTTTAGAAAGTCAGGCAATCGCGTATGCGCACGAAGAAATATCGCTTGTTTCGTTTCAGGCGGCTCAGAAGCGTACGGCAAAATCTTTGAGTTCGCATGTTCAAGATTTTCTCCAGAATGTTCAACAGAGGCAACAGGAAATTACAAAGGAAAGCATCGCCCAGATCGAAGCCCTTTCCCCGGCGATCTACGTGCTCACGCGCCCGAGCCGCATCAAGGTCATTTCGACGCCGGCGTTTCGCGATGCTGTGTTGCCGCCGGTGGATTCGCAGCTGGTGAAGGACCCGGTGTATCGCCATGAACGGCTCACCGCACTAAATGACCAGCGCCGCCAGATCACGACTCACCGCGCCCACATGTATGACCTGTCGCTTTTGCCACCAGCGATTCGTTTTCAGCTGATGGAAGGACGCCCGCAATCGAAGCACAAACCGACCGAGAGTGAGTGACGACAAAAGGTGCCCCGCAAAATTTTCGCGAGGCACCTTTTATATGAAGCAAACACTAATCTGAAAGTTCTTCCAGCGCGAGGCTGGCTTCTTCCCATTGGCTTTCCAGTTCGGCGGTCTGGGCGGTCAACGCATCGAGCTGGGTCTGCAGTTTTTGCATCTCCACGTAATCCGATAAAACGGCTGGCGCGGTCATTTGCTCCTGCACGGCCTGCGTTTGGTCAGCCAATTCGGTCAGCTGGGTCTCGATATCAGCGACTTGCCGTTCGCGTTTGCGTCTTTCACGCGCGTCTTGCTTGGATTGCTGATAATCGACCGCGGCGGCTGTCGGCGCGACCGCTTCGGTGGGGGCGTCTGCCGCTTTTTCCGCCTCAAGGGCCTGTGTCTCTGCCAATTTTTCTTGGTAATAGTCCCAGTTGCCAAGGTACAGGTGGCTGCCATCCGGGGTCAGGTCGACGATCGTGGTCGCAAGCTCGTTAATGAAATACCGGTCATGGGAAACGAACAGCACGGTGCCGGTGAAATCGGCGAGGGCATTTTCGAGCACTTCCTTGGAGTTGATGTCCAAATGGTTCGTCGGCTCGTCGAGAATCAGGAAATTGTCGTGTTTAAGCGCCAGCTTGGTCAGCTCAAGACGTGCTTTTTGGCCGCCAGAGAGATCGGCGACGGTCTTCGTCACATCCTCGGCATCAAAAAGGAAGGCAGCAAGGGCGGCGCGGACGTCTTTTTCCGGCATGGTGGGATGGTCGTCCCAGATCTCGGCCAAAACAGTCTTGTTCCAGTGCAGCTGGTGCTGATCCTGGTCGTAGTAGCCGACTGTGACGTTGGTGCCAAACCGCGAGCGGCCGGCGAGAAATGGAATCTGGCCCAGCACACTTTTGAGCAGGGTCGACTTGCCGACGCCGTTTTGGCCGATGATCGCCACGCGGTCGCCTTTGTTGACTTGAAAATCGATTGGCCCAGCCATGGGGGCAGCAACCTCGTAGCCGACGGTGGCTGCGGTGACCTGCAGGACCTCGTTGCCGCTGGTCGTGTCCGGGGTGAAGCGAAAATGAACGGACTTGTCATCGCCGGCGGGTTTCGGCAAGCGCACCATTTTTTCCAGTTGCTTGCGGCGTGCTTGCGCCTGTTTGGTGGAGCTGGCGCGGACGATGTTTTTGGCGACAAAGTCTTCCAGCTTGTGAATCTCTTCTTGCTGTTTCTCGTAAGCTTTCCATTCAAGCGCCTTGTTTTCCGCCTTGCGCTTGAGGTAGCCGGAATAGTTGGTGGTGTAGTGAACGGCGCGGCCAGCGGTCAATTCGTAAAGCTCGGTGACGACGTGATCGAGGAAATATTGGTCATGACTGACAGTGAGCACGGCCCCGGCGTAGCCTTTCAGGTAGCCTTCAAGCCACGCCAAGGTGTCGATGTCCAAGTGGTTCGTCGGCTCATCGAGAATGATCAGGTCATGTTTTTCCAGCAGGAGCTTGGCCAGGGCCAGGCGCGAGCGCTCGCCGCCGGACAGCGTGTGAATCGGCATGTCGAAGGTGGCTTCTGGAAAATTGAATCCTGCCAGCACCGAGCGAATCTCGGCCCGATAGCCATAGCCGTTTTGGTCGGCAAAATCGTGCTGAATCTGGTCATACTGCGCCAGTAATTTTTCATAGGCAGCGGGGTCATCCGCGGCAGTCGGATCCGCGATCTGC
This sequence comes from Lacticaseibacillus mingshuiensis, assembly GCF_016861785.1. Classification (GTDB taxonomy): domain Bacteria; phylum Bacillota; class Bacilli; order Lactobacillales; family Lactobacillaceae; genus Lacticaseibacillus; species Lacticaseibacillus mingshuiensis. Next base: position 64,784 of record NZ_BOLS01000015.1, on the reverse strand, counting down.
CGTTCCATGTCGTGCATCCGTTTTTCCATCGCAATGAGCGGGGCAAAAATGGTCAGCATCTCGTCGAAGATCGTGCGCTGGGAGTCGAGTCCAGAGTCCTGGGCGAGATAGCCAATGGAGACGTTTTTGCCAGTCGTCACCTGTCCGCCATCTGGGGCGTGAAGGCCGGCTAAAATCTCCAGCAGGGTGGTCTTGCCGATGCCGTTGGGGCCGACTAAGCCGACGCGGGCGCCGGTCTGCGCCTCGAGGGAGATGCCGGTGAAAAGGTCGTTGCCGGAAAACGTGCGGCCGACGTTTTGGGCCTGTAAGATGATCATGTTCGTGTTCCTTTCGCGTGAATATCCCTTTCATCATAGCACAACGACGCAACTGAGGTGGTGCCGCTCGTGAAGCTCGATGCGCAACCGAGGCGTCGTGCTTGCATCCATTCACAATGTCGTTTACTATACTATTGAAAGCATGTCCGACAGTTCACAAGCACGGGGCTTGTGAAAACAGAAAACCACGCAGGAGGCACTTCATGGCGGAAACGATCATTCCAAAGGCAACGGCAAAACGCCTGCCGCTGTATTACCGGTATCTGAACTTTTTAGCCAATTCAGGGACGACCAAGATCTCGTCGACTGAATTGTCCGAGGCAGTCAAAGTGGATTCGGCCACGATTCGCCGCGACTTCTCGTATTTTGGTGCACTGGGCAAGCGCGGCTATGGCTATGATGTCATGGACCTGATCAAATTTTTCAAAAAGATTCTCAATCAGGATCGCCTGACCAACGTTGCCTTGGTCGGGGTCGGCAATCTCGGCCACGCGCTGCTCAACTACAACTTCCGGCAGGCCAACAATATCCGAATCTCGGCGGCGTTTGATGTGGATCCGAAAATCGCCGGGACGATTCAAAGCGGTGTGCCGGTGTACCCGATGGACGAGCTGATCGAGCAGCTCCGCGTGCAACAGATCGAGATCGTCATTCTCACCGTGCCAACCGATGCGGCGCAGGCGATCACCAATGATCTGGTCGAGGCGGGCATCAAGGGCATCATGAACTTCACGCCGCTGCGCATTTCGGTGCCGAGCTATGTCCGCGTGCAAAATGTGGATCTGGCGACGGAACTGCAGACGCTGATCTATTTCTTGCAGCATTATGGTCCGACGCTCAAGGAGACGGAGCTCGACGACGATCTTTAATTCAATGACATCAAAACGGCGCTGAGTGTGCGAGCTCTCAGCGCCGTTTGTGTCTTCTTAGAAAATCAGCGGCGTGCCTAATTCGCCGGGGTGAAAATTGTGTAGGTCTGAACGGTGGTGACATTGTTCCAATCAAACCCAGTGTTGGCTGCATTTTGCTTTGTTTCTTCGTTCGTCAAAGTTTCGGTCTTCAGCCCCAGCGCGGTGCGCAGGACGTTTGAGACACGCTGCATTTCTTTTGTTGGGGCGATCTGGTAGGCGGAAGGGCCGGGATAGACCCAAGCGTTTTTGCCTTGCAGGTGGTCCGTCTTGATCGATTTGGCGGCGCCGCGATAATTTTGCAGCAGGGCGGTCATGTCATCAAAACTCAAATTGGTGGCGATATTGGTGGACAGCGTCTTGAGTAGCGGCTTGAAATTGGCCAAGGTCGACACGGACACCGCTTTTTTCAAGATCGCCTTGATCACCTGTTGCTGGCGCTGCTGGCGGCCATAGTCGCCTTGCGGATCTTCATCGCGCATGCGGGCAAAGGCGAGGGCCATGTCGCCGTTGAGATGGGCGGGGCCTTTGGTGAACGTCTGGCCGCCGGTGTTTTTGTCGGTCCAGGAAAAAGGCACAGTCACATCGATGCCGCCGACTGCATCGACCACTTTTTGCAGGGCGCCCATGTTGATGGTCAGGTAATAGTCGATCGGCACGTTGACCAAACTGGAAACTGCGTCGATCGCCATTTTCGAGCCGCCGATGTTATACGCGGCGTTGATCTTTTGCATGTTGAACGACTTGGTGCCGATCATTTGCGCCGCGGTGTCACGCGGAATGCTGACCATGGTCGTCTGATTTTTCGCCGGGTTGACCACCGCGATGATGATGGTGTCGGAGTGGCCCTTATCGACGCGGCCCTGCGCCCCTGTATCCACCCCCAGCAGCAAGGCCGCGAACGGCTTTTTCTGCTGAATCTCGGTGGCGACTTTACCGTCGACGCCGTGGTAGGTCTGATCGGCGGCATAGCGCGCCTGGCTGTAGAGCCGCAAGCCATACGCGGCGACGGCAAACAGCGCGGCGATGACGACTAAAACGATCAATTTGCCCGCGATGCGTGTCGGCCGCTGTTGGCGGTGCTGCTGACGTGTTTCCATTTTTACCCACTTCCTCTGCCATCAGCATACCCGCCTGCTTCGTGCGTCGGGGCGTTTTGGCCTTTTTTTAACGGTTCGTTAACGTTTTGCCGGCCGCTTAACGCGAAAATGCGTAGAGTAGCGTCAACGCCGTGGTGCCAATGTTGGCGATGAGGGGCGTGGCTAGGCTGCCGGTGTGACGGTAAAGATAGGCCAGCGCTAGGCCGACCAGTGTCTGGGTGAACCAGTGCGCCGGGTCGACGCTGAGTGCAAATAGCAGGCTCGAGATCAGTGCGGCGCCGAATACGCCGGTAGTCTCCGCCAGATCACCGAAGACGACTTTGCGAAAGGTCAGCTCCTGCAAGATCGGCCAGCAGATCACCACCGCAACGGCATAACCCGGGGCGGTCATCATCGCGGCCATGGTCTGGCTCACGGTTTGGCTCGTTTGGACTTGGTGAAAAAGACGCACTTCAATGAAGGCACCGAGTAGCTCGCACGCCAGCACAATGGCGATGCCGATCATGCCCCACAGAACTTGTTCCTGGCGCCCTGAAACGCCGGGGGTCTCGATCGCATTGGCGATCACCAAGTGGCGTTCGCGCTGCCATGCTAAGATCGTGAGCACCAGCAACAAGGCGGTGGTCGCCCATAAGCCGGCCGCCCCTTTCAACAACGACGTCAATAAAGCATTGCCGGCCACAGCGGCAATGAACGCGGCGATGATCGTCAACGCGTGTTTGCGAAGTGACATGTGAACGTCTCCTTTGTGTTTGTTACCGCTAGTATACCAGACCGCCCGGCCCCTGCGGCATGGCGGCAAGATCTGGGGCGTTTTTCCAGACGGGGATGCAAAACGGGGTTGCATTTTAGCACTCGTCTCGGTATACTGACAATTGTGTTAGCACTCAACAATACAAAGTGCTAAATCGAAATCAATGTATGGAGGGATCGTCTTGTTAAAACCGTTAGGAGATCGTGTCATCGTTCAAGTCGTTGAAGAGGAAGAAGAGACTGTCGGCGGCATCGTTTTGGCCAATAACGCCAAAGAGAAGCCACAATCCGGTAAAGTTATCGCTGTCGGTGAAGGCGGCCTGACGCCAGATGGCAAGCGCCTGCCGATGAGTGTCAAGGTCGGCGACGTGATCGTTTACGACAAGTATGCCGGCTCTGAAGTCAAGTACGAAGGCGAAAAGTACTTGGTCCTGCACGACAAGGACATCATGGCGATCGCGGGCTAAACTCGATTTTACAGTTGCTCCGGTCAAACGTTGAATAATATATGAGGTGAATTTCACACATGGCAAAAGAAATCAAATTCGGTGAAGACGCCCGGCGTGCAATGCTGGACGGCGTTGATAAGTTGGCGGATACCGTTAAGACCACGCTTGGTCCTAAAGGGCGCAACGTTGTTTTGGACAAGTCTTATGGCTCTCCTGAGATCACCAACGATGGGGTGACCATCGCCAAATCAATCGATCTGGAAGACCACTATGAGAACATGGGCGCTAAGCTGGTCGCAGAAGTTGCTTCCAAGACCAACGACATCGCCGGTGATGGGACGACCACCGCGACTGTTTTGGCGCAGGCCATCATTCGCGAAGGCATGAAGAACGTGACGGCCGGCGCAAACCCTGTCGGCATTCGCACCGGGATCGAAGAGGCGACGCAGGCCGCGGTCGATGAACTGCACAAGATCTCGCACAAGGTCTCTGGTAAAAAAGAGATCGCGCAGGTTGCCTCTGTTTCGTCTTCCAGCCAGGAAGTCGGCAATCTGATCGCAGATGCGATGGAAAAAGTCGGTCACGATGGCGTGATCACCATTGAAGAAGGCAAAGGCATTCAGACCGAGTTGTCCGTTGTTGAGGGGATGCAGTTCGATCGCGGCTACCTGTCTCAGTACATGGTCACCGATAACGATAAGATGGAAGCGGACCTCGACAATCCGTACATCTTGATCACCGATAAGAAGATCTCCAACATTCAGGATATCCTGCCATTGCTGCAAGAGATCGTGCAGCAGGGTAAGGCGCTGCTCATCATTGCGGATGACGTGGATGGCGAAGCGCTGCCAACCCTTGTTTTGAACAAGATCCGTGGCACGTTCAATGTTGTTGCGGTCAAGGCCCCTGGCTTTGGCGATCGGCGCAAGGCGCAGCTTGAAGATATCGCAGCCTTGACTGGTGCGACTGTTATCACCGCCGATCTTGGTCTTGATCTCAAGGATACGAAGATCGAGCAACTTGGCCAAGCTGGCAAAGTCACGGTCACCAAGGACAACACGACCATCGTTGAAGGCGCCGGCGACAAGGCGGTCATCGACGAACGCGTAGCCACGATTCGCAAGCAGATCGAAGACACCACCAGCGATTTTGACAAAGAAAAGCTGCAGGAACGACTGGCCAAGTTGGCCGGCGGTGTGGCTGTGATCAAAGTCGGCGCGGCGACCGAAACGGAGCTCAAGGAGCGCAAGTATCGGATCGAAGACGCGCTGAACGCGACCCGTGCAGCGGTTGACGAAGGCTACGTGGCCGGCGGTGGCACCGCCCTTGTGAACACGATCAAGGCAGTCGCAGCCCTCAAAGAGGAAGGCGACGTTCAGACCGGGATCAACATCGTGCTGCGCGCCCTTGAAGAGCCTGTTCGCCAGATCGCGCAAAACGCTGGCAAGGAAGGCTCCGTCATCGTCGATCGCATGAAGAAGGAAAAGGACGGCTTCGGCTACAATGCCGCCACCGATAGCTGGGAAGATATGGCCGCAGCTGGCATCATCGACCCAACCAAGGTGACCCGTTCTGCCCTGCAAAACGCGGCCTCTGTTGCGGCATTGCTTCTTACAACGGAAGCAGTTGTTGCTGACAAGCCAGAACCGCAAGACAACGCGGCAGCCGGCGCCGGCAATCCGGCAGCAGGTATGGGCGGCATGATGTAAGGCACTCACGCCAAAAATAAGGAAGCTGGGACTGCGGTCTCGGCTTCTTTTTTTGGAAGTGGGACAAGTGTCGTTCTTGGGTCTGACAGGGAAGTGTTCCAAGCGCCAGGTCCGAACTTTGGACCAGGTGATTGGATATGAGCCCGTTAGACGCTTGCGTCCTACAGGCTCAATTGTGCGTAGCGCCTTAGCTGCTCGGACCCGGACATTTGGCCCACGACACTGCAGTAACAGCAGTGCGGCGTATAGAGCTGAACGCCTCCGAGTCAGGGCCGGTTGACACGCGCCCACCTGGCAGGTAGACTCGACGTTGAATTGCGTCACCAACAGATAGGGGAAATGTTTTTATGAGCAACGCGCGCGGATAAAAAATTCACACGATTCAACAAGGCTTGTTTCGTGTCCGGTTTTTTCGTCCCAGCGTTGCGCAGCATTTTCACCATCGTAGCCCCCAAGCGCTGCGAAATTCTTGTAGTGACGTTTTTTGATTCCCGCGGGTCGTGCGCACACCCCCGCAGTTGCCGCGCGCGCCTTTCACCGTAAAGGAGAACATCAAATTGACAGATTTTACGTTACGTCGCATCACCGAAGCAGATGAGGCCGCGGTCCGCCTGCCCAACCAACCGTTCAAATTGTTTGGCCATTTTATTGTCACGCGCGATGAAGCCGGCTGGCAGCATCATGAAGTCTTAGACGCTGAGGTGCGCGAGCAGACCTTCCCTGAAGAAAATTACCAGCTGGCTGACATCGACGCGAAGGGCTTTGCCATCGGGGCGTTTGCCGGCGACGACTGTGTGGCCCTGGCGACGTTTGAGAACCGTTGGACCAAATACACGTATCTGGCCGATCTGAAGGTCAACATCCCGCAGCGCCGGCTGGGTCTTGCCCATCAGTTGATGGACTTTGCCAAGCCGTTTGCCCAAGCGGCGGGGACACAGGGATTTTGTACCGTTGCACAAGGGTCCAATTTAGCGGCCAACCGTTTTTACCTGAATTATGGGTTTCACATTGGCGGGTTCAACACGAATAACTATTTCCACACACGCGCGCGTGGGGAAACAGATATCTACTATTATTTAGATTTTTGATCCGGTTTTCCGGCGTCTCGGCCTATACCGAGGCGTTTTTGATTGCAAAAAATTTGTTTTAACAAGTATCTAAGACGCGTATAATTCAGGCGAACCAGAAAGGAGCGACATGAATGACGGATCAACGACCGTTCATCACCCTGATCACCGGGGCGGATAAGGGCTTAGGCTTTGAAACGGCCAAGGGGGTCGGCGCGGCCGGCCACCATGTGTTAGTCGGCGCGCGCAACGCGCAAAAAGGTGCGGCGGCGGTGGCGACGTTGCGGACTCTCGGCATCACGGCGGATGCGGTTCAGCTGGATGTGACGGATCACGAACAGATCGTCGCGGCGGCGGATCGGATTCGCAGCCAGTTTGGCTACCTCAGCGTCCTCGTCAACAACGCTGGCATCGCGGTGGATCATCATCAACCAGCCAGTCAGTTGGCGTTGGATCTTGCGCGGCAGGATATGGCCGTCAATTATTTTGGCCTGGTCGATGTGACGCAGGTGATGTTGCCACTGTTGAAGGCGACGCACCGGGCGAAGATCGTCAATGTCACCTCAAACATGGGGTCGCTTGGCTTGGCCACGGATCCGACGTCGCAATTTTTCCATGTGAATTCGCTGGGCTATCAGGCATCCAAGGCCGCCGCCAATTTTGCGACGATCGCGTTCGCCAAGGAACTCGCCTCGACGGGAATCACGGTCAATTCGGTCAATCCTGGGTGGACGGCGACGGGTTTTGGCGGCCGCGATGTGACGCAGGCGGCGCCGGCGGGGATGCAGGATGTCGCGACTGGCGCGGCGCAGATCATCAAAATGACGCTGGATGACAGCGGCGCGACAGGGACCTTCACGGAAAACGCCGGGCCGCTGCCGTGGTGAACGCGTCGCCTCGGTGGCCCATCAGTTGGATGGTGGCGCCCGATGCTGGGCAAAATACTTGGCAACCATATATTTTGCCCGGCGCGCTATGATAAAATTAAATAAAGGAGCTGATCATTATGAAATTGGTTGAAAATCCGATTCGACTGAATGCAAGTCTGCATAAAATGCTGCCGTACACCGTGCGTTACCTTTATGGCAAAAGCGCAGTCAAAACTTTTCGGCTCTACACATTAGGGTCGGTCCATGTCCATTACATCGAAGGGTTCAAGTCGATCGATGTGGTGATGACCCACGAGAAGCGGAATATCCGCCAAGATGAGATCGATTTTGTGATCGGCAAATTGTTTTCCGACACTGAGACCGCGCAGCTGACGGTGAACCATGCGGCCAAGGATGAGATCGAGGGGCAGGTCCACCATAAGATCGGGGTGCATGACCTCGTGATCATCAGTCTGCCAGTCGCGCATTCGGCCGCCTGAGCACCTGTTGTAAAACAGCGTCGGCGTTGGCCGCATTTTGAATAGGCATGAAAGGGTCAAATGACAGTCGCAGGACCGCCATTTGGCCCGTTTTTGCGAAGATGTTTGGCTTTTATCACGGGCTGCGCTAGAATATCGTATGTTTGTTTACGAAATCTTAATCAACTCGCACATCGGGGAACGGAGTGTCATATATGTTGCATCTCAAACGATTTTTGGTGGGGAAGCCGCTAAAATCATCTGAAGAAGGCGGGCAAAAGCTCGGCAAATTCAAGGCGCTGGCCATGTTGTCATCAGACGCACTGTCGTCTGTGGCTTACGGCACCGAACAGATCGTCCTGGTCCTGACCACGCTGTCGGCCGCGGCGATCTGGTATTCACTGCCGATCGCGGCGTTTGTGTTGATCTTGCTGCTATCGCTCACATTGTCGTACCGCCAGATCATTCACGCTTATCCAAGCGGCGGCGGGGCGTATGTCGTCGCGAGCCAGAACCTCGGGCAAAATGCGGGGCTGGCGGCTGGCGGGTCGCTGTTGATCGACTACATGCTGACTGTGGCTGTTTCAACGTCGGCCGGCGCGGAGGCGATCACCTCGGCGATTCCGGCGTTGTATGGCCACCAGGTGCTGATCTCACTGGTGATCATCGTGATCTTGACGGCGATGAACCTGCGTGGGATGAGCGAGTCGGCGTCATTTTTGATGATTCCGGTTTACCTATTCGTGATCACCATCACGGCGATGATCGTTTGGGGGCTGATTCAGATCGCCACTGGGGCCATTCCATTCAAGGCAACGGCGGTCGTCGGCTCGGTCGTGCCGGGTATCTCGATGGCCCTGATCTTCCGCGCATTTTCCAGTGGGTCCAGTTCTTTGACTGGGGTCGAGGCGATCTCAAATGCGGTGCCGTTCTTCAAGAAACCGCGCTCGCATAATGCGGCGGCCACGCTGGCCATCATGGCGACGATTCTCGGCTTTTTCTTCGCCGGCATCACGTTCTTGAACTACTGGTACGGCATCGTGCCGGAAGCCAAGGTGACGGTTCTGTCGCAGGTCGCTAAGGTCACATTTGGCGGCACGGGCATCATGTATTATGTGATTCAGTTTGCCACAGCGCTGATTTTGGCCGTCGCCGCGAACACCGGCTTCTCGGCGTTTCCGGTGCTGGCCTTCAACATGGGCAAGGATAAATTCGTGCCGCACATGTTCATGGACCGCGGGGATCGCCTGGGCTATTCCAACGGGATCATGACGCTGGCTGTCGGGTCAGGGCTTTTGATCGCACTGTTCCAGGGCTCGACGGAACGCCTGATTCCGCTGTATGCGGTCGGCGTGTTCATTCCGTTCACGCTGTCGCAAACAGGGATGATTCGCCACTGGTGGCGCGAGCGCGGCAAGGGTTGGATCGGCCGGAGCCTTGCCAACTTTGCCGGGGCATTCATTTCCTTTGCGATTCTGGTGATTCTGTTCGTTTATCGCCTGCCAGACATCTGGCCGTTTTTCATCATCATGCCAGCGCTGGTGTTTGTCTTTTATAAAATTCATGATCATTACACCAAAGTTGCGGCCCAATTGCGGCTGCCAGCGGATACCGAGATTCACGAATACGCCGGCTCGACCGTCATTGTGTTGGTCGGCAATGTAACGCGGGTGACGCGTGGAGCGTTGAATTATGCGCAGACGATCGGCGATTATGTGATCGCGATGCATGTGTCGATGGATGAGAACCCGAACAAGGAACAGGAGACACAGGCGGAATTCAAGCGCGACTTCCCGGATGTCCGCTTCGTCGACGTCCATTCGTCCTACCGTTCCGTCGAACAACCGGTCATTCGCTTTGTCGACATTATTTCGAAAAATGCGGCCAAACGTGATTTCACGACCACGGTCTTGATTCCACAATTCGTGCCGAAGAAGCCTTGGCAAAATATTTTGCATAACCAGACCAATGTGCGGTTGCGGGCGGCGTTTGCCAGTCGCGAAAATGTCATCATCGCGACTTACAGTTACCACCTCAAGCAATAGTTTCAGCGGCCAGCCAAATAATGCGGCTGGCTTTTTTGATTCAGGGTGCGCAGGCCGAAGCCCAACTCGATTTTGCGGCGACTATCCGCCATATGTGCGGCAGGGCGTGTGGCATCCCCGCCATCCGTTTTTCCCCTAACCTGACCGCGCAGGGGGTTGCCATCAATGTTAGAATTGAACCAAAGCAGAATGTAAGGAGCGACGAGGGCGATGCCGCAAAAGACAAGTGAAACGCCGATGATGCAGCAATATCAGGCGATCAAAGATCAATATCCGGACGCGTTTTTGTTTTATCGCATCGGGGATTTCTATGAATTATTCAATGACGACGCGATCAAGGGCTCGCAGCTCCTGGAGCTGACGCTGACGGCGCGGAACAAAAGCGCAGACGACCCGATTCCGATGTGCGGGGTGCCGCATCACGCGGTGCAAAGTTATATCGACGTGCTGATCGACCACGGCTACAAGGTCGCCATTTGTGAGCAAATGGAGGATCCCAAAAAGGCGGTGGGGATGGTCAAGCGCGAGGTGATTCAACTGGTCACCCCGGGCACCACGATGGATGTCAAAGCCGGCGAAGCCAAAAGCAATAACTATCTGGCCGCGGTGGTGCCGGACAAGGGCCAATACGGATTTTCCTATGCAGATCTGTCGACCGGCGAGCTGAAAGTGGCGACGCTGACGTCGAAATTCACCTTGCAAAACGAGCTCGGCGCGTTGGGCAGTAAAGAGGTCGTGGTGCCGGAAGACCTGGCCGAAGACGATGCCAAGTTGCTTGGCGGCGGACGTCTGCTTTCCAAACAGCCCGCCAGCCAGCCGACTGCCGAGGCCAGCTATGTTAGCCAGGATCTGGCGGACCCGCTGGCCAAGGCGACGGCGGTCATGTTGATGCAATACCTGCTGGCGACGCAAAAGCGCAGCCTGGCCCACATTCAAAAGGCCGTTTTCTATCAGCCCGCGAATTATCTGGAAATGGATCAAGACGCCCGCACCAACTTGGACATTTTGAAAAACAGTCGCACGGGTCGCAAAGGCGACACGTTGCTGGCGATTCTTGATGCGACCAAAACGGCGATGGGCGGCCGGCTGCTCAAGCAGTGGCTCGAACGGCCGCTATTGGACCTCGGCCACATCACGGCTCGGCAAGATCAGGTGCAGACGCTTCTGAATCACTTTTTTGAGCGTAGCGAGTTGCAAGACCGGCTGACCAAAGTCTATGACCTGGAGCGGCTGGCCGGGCGGGTCGCGTATGGCAACGTCAATGGGCGCGATCTGATTCAGTTGCAGACGAGTCTGGATCAGGTGCCGGCGCTGCAAGATATTTTAGCGAAGCTGGATGATGGCAGCTTCAAAGACTTGCGGGCGGAATTGGATCCGGTGGCCGATGTGGCAGGGCTCATTCGCCGCGCGGTCGAGCCGGAGCCGCCGATCAGCATCACAGATGGCGGGGTGATCATGCGCGGCTACAATGCCCAGCTGGATCAATACCGCGACGCGATGCAAAACTCCAAGCAGTGGATCGCCGATCTTGAAGCGTCGGAACGCGAGGCAACGGGAATCCACAACCTGCGGATTCGCTACAACAAGGTCTTCGGCTACTATATCGAGGTGACCAATAGCAACCTCGCCAAGGTGCCGACCGACCGCTATGAGCGCAAACAGACGCTGACAAACGCCGAGCGGTTCATCACGCCGGCGCTGAAGGAAAAAGAGACGTTGATTCTGGAGGCGGAGGAAAAATCCACCGCGCTGGAATATGATCTGTTCCAGGAGATCCGCGAGCAGGTCAAGCTGCAGATCGGCCGGCTGCAAAAATTGGCGGCGCAACTGGCGAGCCTGGATGTGCTGCAGAGTTTTGCCGTGGTGGCTGAAGCGGAACATTATGTGCGGCCAGTGATGCATGCCGGCAGCCACACCGTTACGATTCACGGGGGCCGGCATCCGGTCGTCGAGCATGTGCTTGGCGCCCAGCAGTACATCCCCAACGATGTGATCATGGGCGACGACACGGATATGCTGTTGATCACCGGGCCCAACATGTCTGGGAAAAGCACGTACATGCGTCAGCTCGCCTTGATCGTGATCATGGCGCAGGCGGGGTCGTTTGTGCCTGCCGACGACGCGCAGCTACCTGTTTTCGACCAGATCTTCACCCGCATTGGCGCCGCCGATGATCTGGCGGCGGGCCAAAGTACGTTCATGGTCGAAATGATGGAGGCCAATGCCGCACTGGCCCATGCAACGGCGAGTTCGCTGGTGTTGTTCGATGAGATCGGCCGCGGCACCGCCACCTATGATGGGATGGCGCTGGCCCAGGCAATCATCGAGTACCTGCACGACCACGTCCACGCAAAAACACTGTTTTCCACGCATTATCATGAATTGACGGCGCTGTCGGACAGCTTGCCGAAGTTGCGCAATGTGCATGTCGGGGCCGTCGAGCAAAATGGCACCTTGGTGTTTTTGCACAAAATGCTGCCGGGGCCGGCCGACAAGTCGTATGGGATCCATGTCGCGAAGCTGGCGGGGCTTCCGGCGGATCTGTTGAGCCGGGCGGACACGATCTTGACGCATCTGGAAAGCAGCAGTGTCGACAAGGCCGCGCCGGTGCCGGAAACGAAGGAAGCCGAGGCGCAGCTCAGTTTGTTTGAGCCCGAGCCGGTGCGGCCGAAAAACGATCCGGTGATCAAGAAACTGACCGCGTTTGACCTTTTGGCGGCCACGCCGATGGACGCGATGAATTTGATCTATGACCTGCAAAAGCATTTAAAGAAGAAGTGATCTTATGGCCAAGATTCATCAATTATCAGCAACGCTCAGCAATCAGATCGCCGCTGGGGAAGTGATCGAGCGGCCCGCCAGCGTCGTTAAGGAGCTGGCGGAAAACGCGATCGACGCTCAGGCGACGCAGGTGGATATCACCGTCGAAGAGGCGGGATTGAAGCTGATCGAGATTCTGGATAACGGCATCGGCATCGAGGCAGAAGATGTGCCGACCGCCTTTTTGCGCCACGCGACGTCAAAGATCTTGACGACGCGCGACCTGTTCAATGTGCATTCGCTCGGCTTTCGCGGTGAGGCCTTAGCGTCGATCGCCGCGGTTGCCGATGTCACGATGACCACGGCGACGGACAATGGACTGGGCACCAAGGCGCATTTGCGCGGCGGGAAACTGCTGACGACGGAAGAGACGGCGAGTCGGCGCGGCACGCAGCTGATCGTGCGGGATCTCTTTTTCAACACGCCGGCCCGGCTGAAATATGTGAAGTCGCAAAACACGGAGCTGGCGCGCATCGTCGATATCGTCAACCGGCTTGCGATGGGCCATCCCGAAGTGGCGTTCACGCTTCGCCACAATGGCAAAATGGTCAGCCGCACCGCTGGCCATGGCGACCTGCAGCAGACGCTTGCGGGCATTTACGGTGTCTCGGCGGCAAAGTCGATGCTGTTTTTCGAAGGGGAAGACCTCGACTTCAAGGTCAGCGGGTATGTGTCGCTGCCCGACACCACGCGTGCCAGCCAGCAGTACATCTCCTTGATGATCAACGGCCGCTATATTCGCAACTACAAGCTGACGCATGCGGTGATCGATGGCTACGGCTCTAAATTGATGGTCGGGCGCTATCCGCTGGCGGTGATCGATATCGCGATGGATCCGCTGCTGGTGGATGTCAACGTCCATCCGACCAAGGCCGAGGTGCGCCTCAGCAAGGAGGACCAGCTCAGCGCGCTGATCAGTCAAAGCATTCGCGACCGCCTGGCCAAGGAAAATCTGATTCCGGATGCCTTGTCCAATCTGCGGGGGCGCGCGCCGGTGGATATGGATGCCTTGACCCGCGATCTGAATGCGGCCTCTGCGGTGCACGAACCGGCCGCGCGATGGGGGCAGGAGGCGGAGGCCGGGCAGACGCCAGGCACAAGCAATGGCGCCTCTAGTGAGTTGTCAACGGCGCCAGTGGCCACGCCTGGGCAGACCGCGCAGACCGCGCACCCGGTCCCGGACAACAGCGCCAAGGCTGAGGTTGACTCGACTGGCCAACCGGTCGAGTCGTCGTTTGGCCTGGGCATCGACGATTTGCCCAGCGCGCCGATCTTTGACCATCCGGAACGGTTGGCTGCCTGGGATGCGGCACTTGCGACGCGCACGCCAAGCCCGGCGCCGGTTGCGGCGTCTGCGGAAGACCTGGCTGGTGTTTCCGACGAGACTGCCCGGGAGGCCGCCCGCGTTGCCGGGGACACGCCGCGTTTTCCGACGCTGACGTATCTCGCGCAGGTCCATGGCACTTATCTGCTGGCTGAGGACGAAAGCGGTTTGTACATTTTGGATCAGCACGCCGCCCAGGAACGCGTGAACTACGAATTTTACCGGCAGGCGATCGGGGAGGTGGCTGCGGACCAGCAGGCGCTTTTGGTGCCGATCGTGCTGGATTACCCAGCCAGCGATGCGGCGCTGATCCGCGATCATTTCGACACGCTGGCCGCCGTCGGAATCCACCTGGAGGATTTTGGCCAAAACACGTTCATCATCCGCCAGCATCCCACCTGGTTCAAAGCGGGGCAGGAGGAGGAGACGATCAAGGAGATGATCGACTGGTTGCTGCGCGATGGCAAGCTCAGTGTCGCCGCGTTCCGCGAAAAAACGGCGATCATGATGAGCTGTAAGCGCGCGATCAAGGCCAATCATCATTTGGATCACCAACAGGCGCAGGCGCTTTTGACCAGGTTGCCGGATTGCGAAAATCCATTCAATTGCCCGCATGGTCGGCCAGTGCTGGTCCATTTTTCCAACCAAGACTTGGAGAAAATGTTCAAGCGCATTCAGGACAGTCACGTGTCCGGCGGGGCGGATCAATGATCGTCTTGGCCAGTCAGTCGCCGCGGCGCATCGAATTGCTGCACCGCCTGTTTCCGACGTTCACGCATGTCCCGGCGCCGATCAATGAACGGGCACTGCCGCTGTTGGCGCCGGCGCCTTATGTGCGTTCGCTGGCCCGGGCAAAAGGCGAGGCGGTCAGGGCATTGTACCCCGGGTCCCTGGTGATCGCGGCGGACACGATGGTGGTCGACGGCGATCGCCTGGTGGGCAAGCCCGCAAACGAGGCGGCCGCCAAGTCAATGCTCCAGGCGTTCAGTGGCCGCACGCATCACGTTTTGACCGGATTATTTGCGACTTACCGCGGTCAGACCGTCAGCGCGGTGGTCTCGACGGCCGTCACCTTTTGGCCGCTGACCGACCAGCAGCTCGAGCGCTATCTGGCGACGGGTGAGTACCGCGACAAGGCCGGCGCCTATGGCATTCAGGGGCAGGGGGCACTGCTGGTAAAAAAGATCGATGGCGATTTTTACAACGTGGTCGGGTTGCCGATCAGCACGCTCGCACGGCTGCTTGCCCAATTGCCGACAGGGTACTGACGCCGCGGTGTGCTTGAATCAAAATAGCCTCACCAGGTTCGCGTTGCGGTTTGCATGCGAAATGGTGAGGCTATTTTTGTGTGTTAGTTTTCTCTGGCGTTGTCCAAGTGGCGAATCACTTTCGCGGGCACGCCGACTGCGAGGCTATTGGCCGGAATGTCGCGGGTGACGACACTGCCGGCGCCGATCACGCAATTGTCGCCGATCGTCACGCCAGGCAGGACATTGACGTTGGTGGCGATCCAGACGTTGTTACCGATGGTGATGGGATGCGTGTACTCGAGCCCTTCGTTGCGCTGCTCGACATTCAGCGGGTGCTGCTCGGTGATGATGCAGACGTTTGGCGCGATGAAGACATTGTCGCCGATCGTGATCTTGCCGCTGTCCATCAGTTTGCCGTTGACGTTCATGTAGAAGTTATCGCCGACCGTCGTGTTCGAGCCATAGGTGGTGAAAAAAGGTTGCTCGATCACTGGCGTTTTGCCGACACCGCCGAGAATTTCGCGCAACTTGGCCTCACGTGCCGTCCGGTCCAGCGGGTAGATGTGGTTGTAATCGTAGACCTTCTTGATCGTTTCGTCGCGCTCTTCGACGAGCTCTGGCGCGTAAGGTTGGTAAAGGTGCTCGGTGAACGAGCGCGCCTTTTCAGTCATGTCAGACATACAATGCCTCCTCATTATTTACCAGCATCGTAGCATGTTCCTGGGATGCGGGACCATCGCCGCGCAAAAGTCGGCGATATCTTGATATAGGGGGATGGGCCAGGGTGAAAAAAGACACGTTGACGGGAAAACCGGTCAGCGTGTCTTTTTGGTAGGTGAACGGGTCGGGGCGCCGCTGTCCACCCCTAAGCGCCCCGCTACGCACCCTCAGTTGGGCTTCGGCCCGCATGGTGGGGATATCTAACTGTCTCGTGCACTCGGTGGCAAAAGACGCCACCAAGCACCCGAGCCAAGTTAGCTACCCCATCATCCCGCGGGCCTCCGCACCCTACAGTTGGGCTTCGCGGGGCAGGGGTGGGACATCTAGTCGTCCTGGTCGCCTGATGGCAAAATGCACCATCAACCGCCCAGGCCGCACTAGCTGTCCATCCCTAAGCGCCCCGCTGCGCACCCTCAGTTGGGCTTCGGCCCGCATGGTGGGGATATCTAACTGTCTCGTGCACTCGGTGGCAAAAGACGCCACCAAGCACCCGAGCCAAGTTAGCTACCCCACCATCCCGCGGGCCTCCGCACCCTACAGTTGGGCTTCGCGGGGCAGGCCTGAAGCATCTAGCTACCCTGCGCACTCGATGGCCAAGGACGCCATCAAGCGCACAGGCCACGCTGGCTGTTCAGCCCTAAACGCCCCGCTGCGCACCCTATCCAAACAATTTCATGAGCCATTGCGCGCCTGTCACGAGGGCCCATGAATAGGCGGCGATGGTGACGGGTTTGCCCAGCAGGATGATCCAGGTGAAGGTGCTGGTCTTCATTTTGGTCAATCCGGCAAGTAGGCACAGGACGTCATCCGGGGCGACTGGCAGGAAGATCGCCAGCGCAAAGAGGCGGTCGAACTGTTTCTGATTGGTGGTGTAGCCGATATATTTGTCGTATGTCTTTTCCGAGATCACATGCATGATGAACGGCTTGCCGTAATGGCGGGCGAGCAGAAAATTGATCATCGAGCCGATGCAGATGCCGAGGTAGTTATATAAAAAGCCGCTCCACGGGCCAAACAGGACCACGCCGGCCGCCAGTGAGACGCCGCCGGGAATCACTGGAATAACGACTTGGATGATCTGAATGACAATGAAGATCAGCGGTCCAAGCAGGCCACTGCCGTTGAGATAGGCCTGCAGATGCGGCAGGTCGGCAAAAACACCGAGCCGCCACCAATAGATCGTCAGGCCGATCGTGGCTAAAAGAACAAGCAGCGTTGTGACATTAAGCAGGCGTCTTGAAACTGTCGGGCTCATCGCCATCCCCCTTCCTCCGTTCTTTAATTTTAGCAGAGGGGGCCGGTCCTGCCTACTGATGGCGCTCGGGCGCGGGACCGATTTTTGGGTCGGAAAGGCGAACGATTTTGTCACATCGCGTCCGGCGTGCGGTAAAATGAAACGTGAATCTATGCTACAATAGACCGAAACTATGGACGGAAAAGAGAGGCGTGTATGTACGAGTATCTAACAGGCCGCGTCGCTGCGGTGACGCCTGCCTATGTCGTGCTGGATGTTGGCGGTGTCGGCTACCGATTGCTGTGCGCCGATCCCTATGATTTTCATGAAGGCGCGGTGGTCACGCTGTACGTGCAGTTGATCATCCGCGAAAATGATCAGACGCTGTACGGGTTTGCCACAGAAGAGGCCAAGCGCACCTTCAATCAGCTGTTGTCCGTGACCGGCATCGGCCCCAAGTCGGCGCTGGCGATCTTGGCCAATGTCGACGCGGCGGGGCTGGCGGCGGCGATCGCGCAAGGCGATGCCGCATTCTTGACGAAATTTCCAGGCGTGGGCAAAAAAACCGCCCAGCAGATCATTTTGGATCTGAAGGGCAAACTGGCCGTGCCGGCTGCGGCGAGCATTGCAGAGGCGCCCGACGACCTCGATCCGGCGCTGGCCGATGCATTGGCGGCGCTGGTGGCGCTCGGTTATCCGGAAAAAGCGGTGGCCAAGGTGCAGTCAAAGCTCGCGGCGGCCGATGCCCAAACGACCGATGCGTATCTGCGCGCCGGATTGAAATTGTTGAGTCAATAAGATGAAAGGAGCGCATGATGGCAGACGAACGGCTTATTTCGGATGAAGCGTCAGGCGATGATGAAACGATCGAGCGGACCCTGCGCCCTCAGCGCCTCGATGATTATATCGGCCAGTCCGCCATTAAAAAGCAGCTGGCGATCTACATCAAGGCCGCCAAAAAGCGTGAAGAGGCGATGGATCACGTGCTGCTTTACGGGCCGCCGGGGCTTGGGAAGACCACGCTGGCGATCGTCATCGCCAATGAGCTTGGCGCTGGAATTCGCACAACTTCTGGTCCGGCGATCGAAAAAGCCGGCGACTTGGTGGCGATGCTGAATGAATTGCAACCAGGCGACGTGCTTTTTATCGATGAGATTCACCGCTTGCCGAAGCCGATCGAAGAAATGCTGTATTCGGCGATGGAAGACTTTTATGTCGATATCGTGGTCGGGCAGGGTCCGACGGCGCATCCCGTGCATTTTCCGCTCCCGCCGTTCACGCTGATCGGCGCGACGACGCGGGCGGGGATGTTGTCGGCTCCTTTACGCGACCGGTTTGGCATCACGGGCCATATGGTCTATTATGCCCCGGAGGAATTGACGCAGATCGTGCAGCGGTCGGCCGGAATTTTCAACATGACGCTTCCGGAAGCCAGCGCCCTAGAATTGGCGCGCCGCTCCCGGGGGACGCCGCGTATCGCCAACCGCTTGCTCCGCCGAATTCGCGACTTCGCAGATGTGGCCGAGGCCGACGAGATCTCGGTCTCACTGGTCGATCACGCGCTGGATCAGCTTCAAGTCGACGGCTCCGGGCTCGATCAGATCGACCGCAAGCTGCTTTCGATCATGATTCGCGATTACGATGGCGGGCCGGTCGGGTTGAACACGATCGCCGCGAACATCGGTGAGGAAAGCGCGACGATCGAAGAGATGGTCGAACCTTATTTGATGCAGATCGGCTTTTTGAAACGCACGCCGCAGGGCCGCATGGTGACGCCTGCTAGTTATGAACATCTTGGGTTTCCCTACACTGAAAAATGATTGGAAGGATCTATTTTGCTTACCACTGAAGATTTTGATTATGATCTGCCCCAGGAACTGATCGCCCAGACGCCGCTCAAGCAGCGCGATGCCAGCCGGCTCTTGGTACTCAACGCTGACACGGGGGCCTACGAGGATAAACATTTTTATGACATCCTGGATTATATCCAGCCAGGCGACGCGATCGTGATGAACGATACCCGCGTGATGCCGGCGCGGCTGTATGGAGTCAAAAAAGAGACCGGCGCCCATATGGAAGTGCTGCTGCTTCACAACACGGAAGGTGACAACTGGGAAACGCTGATGAAGCCGGCGCGCAAAGCCCCAGTTGGCACGGAGATCGAATTTGGCGACGGCCTACTCAAGGGCACGGTCACCGAAGAGCTCGATCACGGCGGCCGAATGATTCGCTTCAGCTACGAGGGTATCTTCATGGAAGTCCTCGAGCAGCTGGGCGAAACGCCGCTTCCGCCATACATCAAGGAAAAATTGGAAGATCCTGAAATGTACCAGACCGTTTATGCCAAGGAAAGTGGCTCCGCTGCGGCGCCGACTGCTGGCTTGCACTGGACGCCGGAATTGCTGCAAAAGGTCCAGGACAAAGGGGCCAAGCTGGTTTATTTGACGCTTCATGTGGGTCTAGGGACATTCCGGCCTGTTTCTGAAGACAATATCGAGGACCACCAGATGCACAGCGAATTCTACCGTTTTTCCCAGGAAGCGGCGGATACGCTGAATGAGGTCAAGAAAAACGGTGGGCGGATCATTGCCACCGGCACCACGTCGATTCGCACGCTGGAGACGATCGGCACGAAGTATGATGGCGAGATCCACCCGGATTCTGGCTGGACCGATATTTTCATCAAGCCGGGCTATCAGTGGCGGCTGGTCGACGCGTTTATCACCAACTTCCATTTGCCAAAGTCCACGCTCGTGATGCTGGTCGCCAGCTTCACGGGCCGCGAAAATATTTTGAACGCGTATCATCACGCGATCGAAGAAAAGTACCGCTTCTTTAGTTTTGGCGACGCGATGTACATTCACCGCTAAAAGGAAGTGGGACAACTGTCGCGCTTGGGTCCGCCAGGTAAGCGTCTCAATCACCAGGTCCGAACTGTGGGCCAGGTGATTGGATATGAGCCCGTTAGACGCCTGCGTCTTACAGGCTCAATTGCGTAGCGCCTTAGTTGCTCGGACCCGGACATTTGGCCACGACACTGCAGTAACGTCAGTGCCTAAAAGGCGATCAGCTTTGTGGCCCACAAAAAAGGGAGCCGGGACAATTGTCTCAGCTCCTGGTGGAAAGGGCCCTGTGCGAAGTCGACTAAACTCGATTTTTTCTAACGCATCGCTGCGGGAAACATTTCGTGTCAGATCGTTCACTCTCAGGCGGCCGCCCATTCATCCAGCGGCAATGGCATTGTAAGTCCAACGGCCCCTTCCACTGTTTATTATAGTGGCTCAGCGGACGGGACTCAAACAACTCGTTTCAGCAAAGGAGTTTTTATGGAACCTGCGATCAAGTACCATCTCATACATCAAGACAAACACTCGGGCGCGCGGCTGGGCGAGATCATCACCCCGCACGGCACATTTCCGACCCCGATGTTTATGCCAGTGGGGACCCAGGCTTCGGTGAAGACCATGGCGCCGGAAGAACTGGATGAAATGGGGGCTGGCGTGATTTTGGCCAACACCTATCATCTCTGGCTGCGACCGGGGCCGGAGTTGGTCGAAGAGGCCGGCGGGTTGCACAAGTTCATGAACTGGAACAAGGGCATCCTCACCGATTCGGGCGGCTTTCAGGTCTTTTCGCTGGCGCACATGCGCGACATCACCGAAGAAGGCGTCAATTTCAAGAATCACATCGACGGCGCCAAGATGTTTTTGTCGCCGGAAAAAGCGATCGCGATCGAAAATGCGCTGGGGCCAGACATCATGATGAGTCTGGACGAATGCCCACCGTTTTTCGAAAGCTATGACTATGTGGCCAAAAGCGTCGCGCGGACGAGCCGCTGGGCGGAGCGCGGACTCAAGGCGCATAAAAATCCGGAGTGGCAGGCCCTTTTTGGCATCGTCCAAGGCGCCGGGTTCAAGAATCTGCGCCAGCAAAGCGCCAAGGATCTGGTCAGTCTGGATTTTCCAGGCTATTCGATCGGCGGCCTGTCTGTTGGGGAGTCCAAAGAGGAAATGAATCACGTCTTGGACTTCACGACACCATTGCTGCCGGAAACCAAGCCGCGCTATCTGATGGGCGTCGGTTCGCCTGATGCCCTGATCGATGGGGCGCTGCGCGGCATCGACATGTTCGATTGTGTCTTGCCGACGCGCATCGCTCGCCACGGGATGGTGATGACCAGCCGCGGCCGGCTTGTGATCAAAAATGGCAAGTACGCGCATGATTTTGGCCCGCTTGATCCGGATTGCGACTGCTACACGTGCCGCAATTATTCACGCGCTTATATTCGTCATTTGGTCCATGTGGGTGAGGCGTTTGGCATTCGGCTGACAACCTACCACAATCTGTATTTCCTGCTTCACCTGATGAAGCGCGTGCGGGCGGCGATCGCCGATGACGCGCTCCTTGATCTGCGCGAAGAGGTTTTTGAGAAGTACGGCTATGATCAGCCAAACGCCAAGGCGTTTTGACCGTTCACGACCGAAATCAGTCTCAAGCCCCTAGCGCAAGGCTGGTTATTCTGGTACAGTGGTCAATGAACAAATTTTGAAACGAGGTGCCTTACATTGGGAATCGGCGGTATGCTCATTACGATGGTCCTGCTGTTTGCATTCATGTATTTCTTCATGATGCGGCCGCAAAAGAAGCAGCAACAGCAGCACCAAGATATGCTTAACAACATGAAAAAAGGTGACAAGGTCGTGACGATCGGTGGTCTGCACGGCGTGGTCGATAGCATCGACCAGGACGCGAAAACCGTCGACCTTGATCTTGATGGCGTTTATCTCACATTTAACTTGACCGCGATTCGCACGGTCAACGGTGCGGCAAATGGCACGCCGGCTGCAGGCACTGCTGCGCCAGCCGCCAAAGACGACACACCGGCAAACGATGATTCCGCAGACACCCCTGCAGACGATGATCAGTCCGCAGCGGATGACAGCGAGACCAACGACGATAGCGAAAACAAAGACTGATCCTAGTCGCACAGAACGCACTGGCCAATTTGGCTGGTGCTTTTTTTGTGGAAGTGGGGCAAAGGCCGCTCTTGGGTCCGAGAGGTCAGTGCGCCAAGCGCCAGGTCCGAACTTTGGACCAGGTGATCGGCGCCTTAGCTGCTCGGACCCGGACATTTGGCCCACGACACTGCAGTCACAGTAGCGCACCATACAGGAACTTGGCCAAAACAAAAAGTCGCAGGCCCAGGTCTTTTTTTGAGCCGTCAACTAACAATTGTGGGGTCAGAGCCGAACGACGAGCGACCGATGAATGCGCTTCAAGCTCACCAACAAACAGATGAAAATAAAAATGAAAAGGTTGACACGGCGCGCTGCGTCGCTATCATCGAAATTTCCGTGAAAAAATTCACCAAAAATTGTTTACAAAATCACAAAGGCTGTGTATCATGTGTTTTGTGAAATGGTTAACAAAAATTCTTAAACAACTTGTGGAGGGATCCGGATGCTGAAAGACAGTAAGGCAGACACCACGCTCGACGTTAATGCAATGATCGATGAACTCGTGGCAAACGCCCAGGAAGCGCTCAAGATCATGAAGACCTTCGACCAAAAGAAGATCGACCATATCGTTCACCGCATGGCGATCGCAGGCCTTGACCATCATATGGAGTTGGCCAAGATGGCCGTTGAAGAAACGGGCCGTGGGGTCTATGAAGACAAGGCGATCAAAAACATGTTCGCCACTGAAGAGATCTGGCACTCGATCAAAGACGACAAGACCGTTGGCGTGATCAGTGAAGACAAACAGAAGAATATCATTCAGATCGCGGAACCGATCGGTGTGATCGCCGGGGTGACCCCAGTGACGAACCCGACCTCAACGACCATGTTCAAGTCTGAGATCGCGATCAAGACACGTAACCCGATCATCTTCTCATTCCACCCAGGCGCACAAAAGTCTTCCGCGCATGCCCTTGAAGTGATCCGCGACGAAGCCGTTAAAGCTGGTCTGCCAGCAGGCGCGTTGCAGTTCATTCCGGTTCCTTCCATCGAGGCGTGCCAAGCGCTGATGCATCATCCTGGCATCGCGACGATCTTGGCCACTGGCGGCCCTGGCATGGTCAAGTCCGCTTATTCCTCAGGCAAGCCAGCGCTGGGCGTTGGTGCCGGGAACGCGCCTGCTTACATCGAAGCGACGGCTGACATCAAACAGGCCGTTAATGACATCGTTTTGTCCAAGAGCTTTGATAACGGCATGGTCTGCGCCTCCGAGCAGGGCTGCATCGTCGATGACGCCATCTACGAACCAGTAAAGGCAGAATTCACGAAGCAGGGTGCCTATTTCGTTAAGCAAAAGGACATCAAGGCGCTGACTGACACGGTGATCGATCAAGATCGCATGGCCGTTAATCCGCGGATCGTTGGCCAAAGTGCTTGGCAGATCGCCAACTGGGCCGGCATCGATGTACCAAAGGACACACCGCTTCTGATCGCTGAACTGAAGGGTGTCGGCGACAAGTGGCCGCTGTCCCATGAAAAACTCAGCCCAGTTTTGGCCATGTTCAAAGCTGAAGGCCATGAAGATGCCTTCAAACTTTGCGAGACCATGCTCGACATCGGCGGCCTTGGCCATACCGCGATCATTCACACCGCGGACGAAGATCTGGCCTTGGATTACGCAGACAAGATGCAGGCATGCCGTGTCCTTGTTAACTCCCCGTCCACATTCGGTGGGATCGGTGATCTGTACAACGAAATGATCCCGTCTCTGACACTTGGCTGCGGCTCGTATGGTGGTAACTCAATTTCACATAACGTGGGGACGATCGACTTGCTGAATATCAAGACATTAGCGAAGCGCCGCAACAACATGCAATGGGTCAAATTGCCACCGAAGATCTACTTCGAACGCAACTCGGTCCGTTACCTGGAGAAGATGGACGGCCTCGACCGCGTCCTGATCGTCGGCGACCGTGGAATGGAAAAACTCGGGTATGTCCGCATCGTTGAAGATGTTTTGAAAAACCGGACCAACCCAGTCGATGTTCAGACCTTCCTCGATGTTGAACCAGATCCTTCCAGCAACACCGTTTACAAAGGCACGGCCATTGCAAAAGACTTCAAGCCGGATGCGATCGTTGCGATCGGCGGCGGCTCCGTCATGGATGCGGCCAAGGGCATCTGGCTGTTCTATGATGGCGATGGCGACTTCTTCGGCGCAAAGCAGAAGTTCTTGGATATCCGTAAGCGGACCTACAAGTTCCCGAAGCCGACCAAGTCCAAGCTCGTCTGCATCCCGACCACGTCTGGTACCGGTTCTGAAGTGACCCCATTTGCGGTCATCACAGACTCCGAGACTGGCATCAAGTACCCATTGGCTGATTATGCGCTGACCCCAGACGTTGCGCTGATCGATCCGCAGTTCATTGAAACGGTCCCGCCAAAGGTTGTTGCTGATACCGGCCTGGATGTCATCTGCCATGCCACCGAAAGCTTTGTGTCGACGATGGCCAGCTCCTACACCCGTGGTCTGTCGCTGCAGGCGTTGAAGCTCGCGTTTGACAACCTCGAATTGTCCTACAATGGCGACCTCGAAGCGAAGGCAAAGATGCATGACGCCTCGACGATCGCAGGGATGGCCTTTGCCAACGCGCTGCTGGGCATCAACCACAGTATCGCCCATAAGCTTGGCCAGACTTACCATCTGCCTCACGGACGTTGCATTGCGATCACCTTCCCGCATATCGTGCGTTATAACGCCAAGACCCCGAAGAAGCGTGCTGTATGGTCCAAGTACAACTACTTCCGCGCGGATGAAGATTACGCAGAGATCGCCCGTTACCTCGGCCTCAAGGGCAACACGACGGCTGAACTTGTTGGAGCCTTTGCACAAGCCTACATCGATCTGGCGCACCGCGTCGGCGTGAAGATGAGCTTGAAGGATCAGGGCATCAGCAAGGAAGACGTGCTGAAGAATGTCGATCGTATCGCAGAACTTGCCTACGAAGACAACTGCACGGTCACCAACCCTGTTGAACCTTTGATCGCGGACATGAAGCAGATCGTGCTCGATGAGTACGAAGGCACCGAGTCCAGCCCATCCGTTCACAACTAATTTGCAGTCATGCTAGCCAAAAAGTTCAGGTCGCCAAGCGACTTGGACTTTTTGTTTGCTGGCGGGGACACAAGGGTCACGGCAAGCCCCTTCTTGAAAAATACGGTGTCGGCGCACCCACGCCCCCATCACCTGATCGCACAGGCGGTTCCTGCCACGCTGGATTATCAGAATTGTGATGAACACGCCTAGGTAAAAGGCGTGTTTTTTTGCCTGAGTTCATGCATCGAACATCCCGCGCACGCGGCTGAGCGTGCGGTAAAAGGCGTGTTTTTTTGCCTGAGTTCATGCATAATAGAGAGGACACATCACGGACAAAAAGTAAGGGTAGATAATGACACCAAATAAAGAAGATTATTTAAAAATGATTTTTGAACTCGGCGGCGACACGGCGCTGATCTCCAACAAACAGATCGTCAGCGGACTTGATGTTTCCGCCGCCAGTGTCAGTGAGATGATCGCGAAGCTGGTCGAGCAGCACTATGTGACCCACACGCCGTATCAGGGCATCAAACTGACGGCAAGCGGCCAGAAAAATGCCGCGCTATTAGTGCGCAATCATCGTCTCTGGGAAGTCTTTTTGGTGCAGTCACTGGGCTACCCCGTGGATGCCATTCACCAGGAGGCGGAAAAACTGGAACACGCGACGACGCCGGAAATGGCGCTGCGCCTGTCCAAAATGCTGGGGGATCCGCAATATTGTCCCCATGGCGGCGTGATTCCGGATGGCGATGGCCATTATTTTGACCAGAGCCGGGTCCCACTAGCCAGCCTTGAAGTTGGGCAAAAGGGCCACATCGAGCGAGTCGTCGACGAAGCGGCGCTGATCGATTATATTTTCGGCCTCGGCCTGCACATTGAGGATCATTTCACGGTGGTGGCCAAGACGGACGACACGATCAGTCTGCAACAGGCGCGCACTGGCAAAACACTGCCGATCGAATTGAAACGTGCCAATCATATTTTTGTGGATCTCGCGATCTAAAGAGGAGCGAACATGACAGAAACACACGCAGTCATTATTTTGTTTGGCGGCTCGGGCGACTTGGCCCGCCGTAAGCTGTATCCCGCGTTGTTTGGTCTGTACAAACGTGGTATCTTGCATGATCATTTTGCAGTGATCGGCACCGCCCGGCGGCCCTGG
This sequence comes from Lacticaseibacillus mingshuiensis, assembly GCF_016861785.1. Classification (GTDB taxonomy): domain Bacteria; phylum Bacillota; class Bacilli; order Lactobacillales; family Lactobacillaceae; genus Lacticaseibacillus; species Lacticaseibacillus mingshuiensis. Next base: position 38,523 of record NZ_BOLS01000015.1, on the reverse strand, counting down.
ACCGATGAGCATTACCGGGACATTATTTGCGGCGCGCTGGAAGACGACTCCGATTACACGCTGGCGCTGGCCCGCGCGTTTGCCTCGCATTTTTACTACCAGTCGCACGATGTCACGGACGCGGCGCATTATGTGACGCTCAAGGACCTGGCGCAAAAACTGGATGATCAGTATGAGGCGGCGGGCAACCGACTGTTTTACATGGCGATGGCGCCGAATTTCTTCTCCACGATCGCCGAGCACATCAAGTCCGAGGCGCTGCTGGCCCCGAATGGCTTCAACCGGCTGGTGATCGAAAAACCGTTTGGCCATGATTTTGCCAGCGCCAAGGCCTTGAACGACTCGATCACGGCGACGTTCCACGAAGAGCAGATCTACCGCATCGACCATTACCTCGGCAAGGAAATGACCCAGGCACTGCTGGCGCTGCGGTTCGCCAACCCGATGTTCGAGGCGATCTGGAACAAGGACTATATTCAGGACATGCAGATCACGTTGGCCGAGGCGGTCGGTGTCGAGACCCGGGCTGGTTATTATGAAACAGCCGGCGCGTTGCGTGATATGGTGCAAAATCATGTCATGCAGCTGCTGGGCTTTTTGACCATGGCCAAACCGGCGGCGATGACCCCGGAAGCGATTCATGAGGTCAAGCGCGAGGCGTTCGAGCAGCTGCATCTTTACACCGAAGAAGAGGCGGCGGCGAATTTTGTCCGCGCACAATACGGAGCGGCGACGATCGCCGGCACGAACATCAAGGCTTATCGCGATGAAGATGGTGTGGCGCCGGATTCGCTGACCGAGACGTTTGTCGCAGGCAAAATTCTGACCGACCAGCCTGCATTGGCCGGGGTGCCGATCTATGTGCGCACAGGCAAGCGCCTGACGCGCAAATCGACCCAGATCACAGTCACCTTCAAACCGGTCGGCACCGGCCTGTTTGGGGAGGATGCCAAGGCGTCGGCGCTGACGATCTATATCGAGCCGACGGAAGGCTTCACGCTGCAGATCAATGGCAAAACGATCGGCCAAGCGCAAAGTTTGATGCCGGAAGAGTTGCATTATCAGCATGACGCTCAAGTGACGGCGCGCGCGCCGGAAGCCTATGAGCGCCTGATCGAAAATGCGCTGGAAGGCGATCAAACGAACTTCACCAACTGGCATGAATTGGCGCAGACCTGGCGTTTTGTTGACGTCATCGAAAGTGCTTGGCGCAAAGACAATACGATGTTGACGTACACACCGGGGTCGATGGGGCCACGCGAAGCCAGCCAGCTCCTGGCACAAACGGGGTCCAGCTGGTACTGGCAGCCGACGCGCATTCAAATGGCAGATTAACGCGCTGCTTTCATCTGTTTCTATTGAATCAAAACGGTCGGTGGCAGCGGTGCCCCGGCTTTTTTTCGCGGGAAGGAGGACGCACCATGGCGCTATTTGAATTGCCGATGCGCAACGACACCCAGCGGCGGATCTTACATGTCGACATGGATGCGTTCTACGCTTCGATCGAGATGCGTGACGCGCCGGCGTTGCGTCGCCGCGCGCTGGTGATCGCGCATGATCCGCGCACCACTGGCGGAAAAGGGGTCGTCACGACCGCCAATTACGTCGCCCGGCAGTATGGGGTCCATTCCGCGATGCCTGCAAATGAGGCGCTGCGGCTGGTGCCAAAACACTTGCTGACGTTCAAGAATCCGGATTTCACCAAGTACCGCGCGGTGTCGCATCAGATTCACGATATTTTTCGCCAAGTGACGGACTTGATGGAGCCCGTTGCGTTGGATGAAGCGTACCTGGATATCACCGCCAATCACGATTTTCCCAGCAAGGTCGCCTTGGCGCTGTGGCTGCAAGACCAAATACGCGAAGCGACCCAGTTGACCTGCTCATTTGGCCTGTCGTACAACAAGTTTTTGGCCAAGGAGGCGTCGGAATACAACAAACCCCGCGGCCGAACCGTGATCATGCCCGCCCAGGCCCAACCGTTTTTGGACGCCTTGCCGATCGCGGCCTTTCGCGGCGTTGGGAAAAAGACGTTGCCGAAACTTGAAGCGATGGGCGCGATCGATGGGGCGCATCTGCGGGCTTTTTCGCAAAGTGAGTTGATCGACGCCTTTGGTAAATTCGGCTTTGGCCTGTATCAACACGTTCGCGGCATCGATCTGCGGCCAGTCGAACGGCGCGTCGCCAAATCCATCGGCAAGGAAGAGACTTACCGCACGTTTTTGACCACGGAAACACAGGTCCGCGAGCGGTTAGAGGCGCTGGCCGCCATGGTGGAAGACGCCTTGGCGCGACACCAAATGCATGGCAAAGTCGTGGTGCTCAAAGTGCGCGACAGCGAGTTTGAGACGCAAACAAGGCGGCGGACCCTCGATCATTTCATCGCGGATCGCCAGCAGCTCTTCGACCAGGCTTGGTCCTTGTGGCAAGAGCGCGCCGAACGTCCAGCCGGCGTCCGGCTGCTCGGGATCACCATGACAGGCCTGGAGCCGGCGCAGTACGAGAATCTGGACCTGGACGTGTGAGGAAAGTTCCAAAAGTGAGCCGCATGACCGCGTTCTTGACGAGTATGAAGCTACTTGAGAGCCCCTACTTCGGCCGCCAGCCGATTTCTGGCTGGAGCCCACCCAGTTTTTTCCTCAGACGAAACACAAACCCACACAGACCCGCGTGCTCAAAGGCGCACAGCCGTATGGTATACTGAAGCGGAATACAGTGAAGCGAGGCAGCGCTATGGCGACGAAACACGAACAGATTCTCAACTACATCATGAACTTGGCAGTCGGCACGAAGATCTCCGTGCGCCGCATCGCCAGGCGCGAAAAAGTCAGCGAAGGCACGGCTTATCGCGCGATCAAGGAAGCGGAAAACACCGGCCTCGTCTCGACCATCGAGCGCGTCGGGACCATTCGCATCGAGCAAAAACCGATCAACAACATCGACTCACTGACATTCAAGGTCCTCGTCACCCTGATCGACGCGCGCGTGTTGGGCGGATCGGCCGGCTTGAAAAAGAAACTGGATAAATTTGTCATCGGCGCGATGACGCCAGACGAAATGTTGCGCTACATCACGAAGAATTCCCTGGTGATCATCGGGAATCGTGAAGATGCCCAGCGCCTCGCGCTTCAAAATGGGGCGGCGGTCCTGATCACCGGTGGGTTCATGACCTCCGATGCCGTGATCAAGCTTGCCAACCGATTTGAATTGCCTGTTTTGCAGACGAGCCACGATACTTTCACCGTCGCGACCATGATCAACCGCGCGCTGTCCGACCAGGCGATCAAGCAGGATATCATGACGGTGGCCTCGCTATACACCCCGCTGAAGGACACGAAGATCGCGCATCCGGATCAGACCGTGGCCGATTTTGCCGCGCTGCGCGGCGACCGCGGTGATTTTGTCTTGCCGATCATCACGACAAGCGGCCGGCTCGTTGGCATTGTGACGCCCCGTGAGATCGCAGGGAAAAAACAGACAACACCGCTTGAACGCGTGATGCTCAAGGACCCGCAAACCGTGAAGCCCTATCTGTCGGTGACGACGGTGGGCCACACGATGCAGGGCAATGGTGAAAATGTGATGCCGGTGGTCGATGACTCCTGGCAACTCCTCGGTATCGTGACGCGCAGCGCTGTTTTTGCCAGCTTGGCCGAACTTGGCCACAACAGCCAGGACAAAACAACGATCGCAGATTCCGTGATCGCTCAGCTCACCACAGTCGGTGCGCCGGAAGATCAACCGGCCAGATTTGCGCTGCACACGACGCCGATGATGACCAACGCGCTGGGCACCTTGAGTTTTGGCGTGCTCAGCGAGGCGGTCAACTCATGCGTGACGAAATTTCTGAACGCGACTGGCCGGCGCAACGTGCTGATCGAACAATTGTCGCTGACGACTTTTCGGCCGATTCAACTCGAGTCGATCGTCAACATCGCCGTCACGCCGCTTGAGCTCACCAAGCATGAGGGCACCCTCGATATCGACCTCCAAACAGATGGTTTGCCAGTCGCAAAGGCCATCGTGACCTGTCAATTACTAGAAAGGAACCAGAAATGATTCAGCAAGAGATCTTAAGCGAGATTCAAAAATACGATACGATCATCATCCATCGCCACATCAATCCGGATCCGGATGCACTCGGCAGCCAGATCGGCTTGGCCGAGATCTTGCGGGCCAGTTTTCCGGCGAAACACATCTATCAAGTCGGGAGTGAAGTGGGGGACCTCGCCTGGTTTGGCCAGGAGCAGGTGATCGCCGATGACCTGTACCAAGACGCGCTGGTGATCGTCACAGATACCGCGGATACGCCGCGGGTGTCGGATGACCGCTTCACGACGGGGAAAATGCTGATCAAGATCGATCACCATCCCAACGACGATCCGTATGCCAAGATCAACTGGGTCGACAACGATGCCAGTTCAGCGTCCGAGCTGATCTTTGATCTGGTCGCCGCCAGCGATGGCCTTCTGACAGTCAACGCAGCCGCCGCGCGGATGCTGTATGGCGGCATCGTCGGCGATACCGGCCGCTTCCTGTACAACAACACGACGCCGCATACGTTCCAAGTCGCAGCGGAGCTGATCAAGCAGGATTTCGATCCGGCCAAGGTCAACAATCAGATGAATTCTCTGACGCTGGCCCAAGCACGCCTGCAGAGCTATGTTTTCGATCATCTGACGGTGACCCCAGCCGGTGCGGCCAGTGTGGTCATCCCGCAAACGACGATTCAAGGCTTGGGGCTTGCGGATGATGAAGTGTCCGCGGCAGTCGGCACGCCTGGCCGCTTGGCGGAAGTCCAGTCATGGCTGGAGTTCGTTGAGAAAAAAGACGGCACCTACCGCGTCCATTTGCGCTCGAAAGGCCCGATCATCAACGAATTGGCTAAGGCGCACAACGGCGGTGGCCACCCATTGGCATCCGGCGCGAACGCCCAGGACCAAGCGGAGATCGATGAGATGATCGCCGCCTTGGCTGCGTTGGTCGAGACTTACCAGAAAGCAGGACAAAATGGCTAATCAATTTGCGCAGTACACCTTGCGTCCCGAAGTGCTTCAGGGCCTGGACGCAATGAAGATCACCACGCCGACGCCGATTCAGGCCAAGGTCATTCCAGCCGTTTTGCGCGGCGAAAGCATCATCGGCCAAAGTCAGACCGGCTCAGGTAAGACGCATGCCTTTTTGGTGCCGATCTTGTCGCACATCGATGTGGCCAAGGATGAGGTCCAGGCTGTGATCACCGCGCCGTCACGGGAACTGGCGACTCAGCTTTTCACCGTCGCCGAGCAGCTCAGCCAATTCATGCCGGGCCTGCGCATTCAGAATTATGTCGGCGGCACGGACAAGCAAAAACAGATCGACAAATTACATCATCAACAGCCCCATTTGGTCATTGGCACACCAGGCCGCGTCTTGGACTTAATGCAAAATGGGGCGCTGGCGGCGTACACGGCGCAAGTCTTTGTTGTCGATGAAGCCGACATGACCCTGGATATGGGCTTTTTAGGCGATGTGGACAAGATCGCGTCGACTTTCCCAGCTGGCCTGCAGATGTTGGTCTTTTCCGCCACGATTCCGCAAAAGCTCCAGCCATTTTTGAAAAAATACATGGCGAATCCCACCACGATCATGATCAAACCGCAGTCTGTGATCGCCGATACCGTCGAAAATCTGTTGATCGCGTCCAAGGGGCGGGATAAAAATCAGCTGCTGTATCAGCTCCTGACCATGGGCGAGCCGTTCCTCGCGCTGATCTTCGCGAACACGAAGACATCGGTGGATGCGATTCATCACTACCTCACCGAGCAAGGCCTCAAAGTGGCGAAGATCCATGGCGGGCTGCCACCGCGTGAACGCAAGCGCGTGATGAAGGAAGTCGTTGACCAGAAGTTCCAATACGTGGTGGCGACGGATCTGGCCGCCCGCGGCATCGATATCGAAGGTGTGTCGCTGGTGATCAACGCGGAGCTGCCAAAGGACAACGAGTTCTTCGTTCATCGTGTGGGGCGGACCGGGCGCAATGGCCTTTCGGGTACCGCGATCACCTTGTATGAACCCGGTCAAGAAGCGCAGATCGCCGAATTGGAGCATCTCGGGATTCATTTTGCCCCAAAGCAGGTCAAGGATGGCCGCATCGTCGATAGTTATGATCGTGATCGGCGTCGCAGCCGCAAGCCGCAAGCCGATACGCGATCGGGCCGCATCAAGGGCATGGCAGCCAAGGCCGCGAAGACCAAGATGCCAGGCTACAAGAAGAAGATCAAGAAAGCCGCGGACAAAGAGGCTTGGTTCAATCGCCGGGTTGAAAAACGTGACGCGGCTCGCACCGCGCGGAAGCAAAACAAGAAGGAATACTGACCGTTTCGTCAACGTGTGAAAGCAGGAAAAGGATGGCAAGCCAGGATCTTTTGATGGACAATTGGCGGCTTTTGCCGGATGACCGGCGCCGCTTTATCTTTGAACAACTCACGCGGTATTTTCTCAGCCCGCTTTTGGCAGTTGATGCGTTGGTGCCGGTGAGCGTCAGCTATTTTGGCCAGGGGCTGCAGACCTTCGACGCCTTGATCGGTGGCGAGTGGTTGCGGTTCGTGCCGGGTCAGCGCCACGTCAAGCTCGGCATCGAAACGCCACTGCCAACTGAGCTTGCCGGGTTGGCTGAGTCGCTGGGTCTTTCCAGCCGGGAGATGCGTGATCAGCTCAGTGCGCCTGCCGTGGTGGACTTGCCGCCGATGCTGGTCGCGCGTCGCAGTGTGGCCAGCGATGAGGAAGTGATCGGCCAGGTCAATTTGACCACGCAGGTTTTTCGGGGCAATCATTTTGCCTATGTGCCGTACAAGCCCACTGTGCTGTCACTGATCGAGCCGCGGACCACATCGCTGGATCCCGCGGCCCAAGAACCTTGGCCGGCGGTATTGACTGCGGGGCAGGTGGTGCTTCGATTGGCCAGCAGCCATCATTATCAAGTTGCGCTCAAGCATCGCTGGACTAAGGCGGCGCTGGTCAAACAACTCGGCGGCTTTGGGTTTGCGTTGCCGACAGCTCGGGACTATGAATGGTTGCTGGGCGGCGGCTTTTCACAGCTGTTTGCCTGGGGCAACGCGGTGCCGGAAACGGTGCCAGCGTATCTGCCAAACCGGTTTGGCCTGACCTTCCCAACGCAGCGGCCAAGCGCCGAATTGACGCAAGGCGAGGAGGTCGCAGCGGTGCCTTATCAAAAGGGGGACTCGCTGTTGAAATTGTCCCCATTTTATCGGGCGGCGGTGGAACAGCCGTTTGAAGCGCAGCGGTACCGGAAATTGGTGCGGATCGAGCTGAATTAGTGAGCGACTGCCGAGGCCAGTCCGCGGGGCTGCTCACCCCTAAACGCTCGGCTCCGCACCCTTTGCAGTTGGGCTCCGGCCCGCATGGTCGAGGTATCTAGTTGTCTTGTGCACTCGGTGGCAAGGCGCGCCACCAAGCACCCAAGCCAAACTAGCTACTCGACCATCCCGCGGGCCTGCGCACCCTAGTTGGGCTTTGCCGAGCAGGGGTGGGACATCTAGTCGTCCTGGTCGCCCGATGGCAAAAGACGCCATCAACCGCCCAGGCCGCACTAGCTGCTCACCCCAAAACGTTCGGCTCCGCACCCTTTCTTGTTTGACACTCGCTGTCTCTCTTCGTATAATGAGCCATTGTTAGGATATGTGTTCGAGTTGGCTGACCATCCAGAAAATGCGGCATTGCTGAGAGCCGTGTGGTCCATGTCGAGCATGCTCCCTGATCATCAAGTGAATACATCAATGAAGTGGTAAACGATCAACATCGTTGCAAACAAGGTGGTACCGCGCGCAAGCGTCCTTGAATATGCAGCGGTGTTTTTATTTTGGGAGGAAAACAGATGAAAGAATTATCGAGCAGCCAAGTGCGCCAGATGTTCTTGGATTTTTTCAAGGAAAAAGGGCATGACGTTGAGCCTTCAGCCAGCCTGATTCCAGTGGATGATCCGACCCTTTTGTGGATCAACTCTGGCGTGGCGACGCTGAAAAAGTATTTTGATGGCTCCGTGGTCCCGAAGAACCCGCGGATCACAAATGCGCAGAAATCCATTCGGACCAATGATATCGAAAACGTCGGCAAGACCGCTCGCCACCTGACATTTTTCGAGATGCTGGGGAATTTTTCCGTTGGGGATTATTTTAAAAAGGAAGTGATTCCTTGGGCGTGGGAATTGCTGACGAGTCCCAAATGGTTCGCGCTTGATCCAGAGAAACTGTATGTGACAGTCTACCCGAAGGACCAAGATGCCAAAGCCTTGTGGGAAAAGACTGGCGTGCCGGCGTCGCATATCTTTGAGGTTGAAGACAACTTCTGGGATATCGGCGAAGGGCCATCGGGTCCGGATACGGAGATCTTTTTTGACCGCGGCCAGCAGTATAACAACGTGGCCGATGACGATCCGGAGAATCATCCAGGCGGGGAAAACGAGCGCTACCTGGAGATCTGGAACATCGTCTTTTCCCAATACAATCATTTGCCGGATGGCCGCTATGTCGATCAGCCGCATAAAAACATTGATACTGGGATGGGCCTTGAGCGTGTCGTTTCGGTCATGCAGCATACTGCCACCAACTTCGAGACGGATCTGTTCATGCCGCTGATCAAGTACACGGAAACGCTCAGCGACCACCGCACATATGGCGCCGACAAGCATGACGATGTGGCGTTCAAGATCATCGCCGACCACGCGCGCACTGTCACGTTTGCAATCGGGGATGGCGCGTTGCCATCAAATGAAGGCCGTGGCTATGTCCTGCGCCGGCTGATTCGCCGCGCGGCAGTCAATGGCCGCCGTCTCGGCATTCAAGGCGAATTCCTCTACCAGCTCGTACCTGTCGTTGGTAACATCATGCAGAGCTATTACCCAGAGATCCTGCGCAATCAGGAATTCATCCAGAAGGTCATTCGCTCTGAGGAAAAACGGTTCGCGGAGACCCTTGATGCAGGTCTGAGCCTGCTCAACAAGAGCATCGCGGATCTGCAGGCAACTGGTGAAACCGTCATTCCAGGCGCGACCGCCTTCAAGCTGTTTGATACCTTTGGCTTCCCAGTCGAATTGACCAAGGAGATCGCCGGCGATCAGGGCATCGATGTTGATATGAAGGGCTACGAAGCGAACATGACGGCGCAGCGCGAACGCGCCCGGGCCGCACGTGGCGATCAGCAGTCCATGGGCAGCCAGGACAAGACGCTGATGGCAATCAAGTCCGAAAGTCAGTTTACCGGCTGGACGGATCTTGAAGATCAGGCAACGTTGACGGACCTCATCCAAGACGATGCTGAAAAGACGCGGGTCGAGGCCGGTACTGCGCAATTGATTTTTGACCAGACGCCATTTTATGCAGAAATGGGTGGCCAGGTCGCGGATACTGGGGTGGTCGAGGACGAAGATGGCGCGGTGGTCGCAAAGGTCACTGATGTGCAGCATGCGCCAAATGGCCAGAACTTGCATACCGTCGAAGTCGAAAACACGCTCGAAAAAGGCGCGACGTACTTCCTGAAGGTCGATACGGAACGCCGGCGCAAGGTCTCGATGAACCATACCGCGACGCATTTGCTGGATCAAGCGCTGCGCCAAGTCCTCGGCGAGCATACGCATCAGGCAGGTTCCCTGGTCGAGCCGACCTATCTGCGTTTTGACTTCACGAACTTCGGTCAGGTCACCAGCGAGCAACTTCGCCAGGTGGAAGCGATCGTCAATGAGCAGATCTGGCGTCAGCTCCCGATCACTTGGGAAGAGATGCCAATCGAAGAGGCGAAGAAGCAAGGCGCGATCGCGATGTTTGGCGATAAGTACGGCAAGACGGTGCGCGTTGTGACCATCGGCGATTTCAACCGTGAATTCGATGGCGGAACGCATCCCGTTAATACCGCGGCGCTTGGCCTGTTCAAGATCACCGGCGAATCCGGGATCGGCGCTGGCGTTCGGCGCATCGAAGCCGTGACCTCCAAGGAAGCCTATGAGTATCTGACCCAGCAGGAAGACCTGCTGGCAGAGACGGCGGCGAACCTGAAGAGCGACCAGGTGAAAAATGTGCCGCATAAAGTCGAGCAGTTGCAGGCCGACCTTAAAGCCAGCCAAAAGACCGTCGAAGGCTTGCAGGCAAAATTAGCCAGTCAAGCAGCTGGCGACGTGTTCGGCAATGTCCAAGAAGCCGGCGACTTCACGCTGGTCGCGGCCAAGGTCAATGTGGCCGGGATGAACGAATTGCGGCAATTGGGCGACCAGTGGCGCGATAAGGCCGTCTCTGATGTGTTGGTCCTGGCAACGGCAAGCGACGATAAAGTCAGCCTGCTCGTTGGGGCCAGCAAGGACGCCATCCAGCGCGGCGTCAAAGCCGGCGATCTGATCAAGGCCATTGCCCCGGCGATCGGCGGCGGTGGCGGCGGTCGCCCAGACATGGCCCAAGCTGGCGGGAAAAATCCGGCCGGCATTCAAGACGCACTGAAGCTGGCGGCGGAGACGCTAGCGGCGAAGTAGGGCGTTGAGGAGGTGGGGACATCTAACTGTCTCGTGCACTCGAGGCGAAGTGCGCCTCAAGCACGCGACCCAAGTTAGCTACCCCACCATCCCGCGGGCCTCCGCACAGTAGTTGGGCTTCGCGCGGCAGGTCTGAGGCATCTAGTACGGCCTGGTCACGCATGGCTAAGTGCGCCACACGCGCCCAGGCCGTACTAGCCGCTCAGACCTAAACGCTCGGCTTCGCACCCTGGTCAAGTTGGGCTTCGGCCCGCATGGTGGGGACATCTAACTGTCTCGTGCACTCGAGGCGAAGTGCGCCTCAAGCACCCGAGCCAAGTTAGCTGCCCCACCATCCCGCGGGCCTCCGCACCCTGGTCAAGTTGGGCTCCGCCGAGCAGGGGTGGGACATGTAGTTGCTCTAGTCGCTCGATGGCTAAGTGCGCCATCAATCGCCCAGGGCAAACTACCTGCCCACCCCTAAACGCTCGGCTCCGCACCCTGGTCAAGTTGGGCTTCGGCCCGCATGGTGGGGACATCTAACTGTCTCGTGCACTCGAGGCGAAGTGCGCCTCAAGCACCCGAGCCAAGTTAGCTACCCCACCATCCCGCGGGCCTCCGCACCCTGGTCTTACATGTTTGTACTTTTTGCCTTTTTCAAGTAAAATAGGCAATGAATTGGACAGAATAGAGGTGTTAAGAATGAGCACATTGGATCAAACCGTCCACTTTGATTTTAAGGATAACAACCCGAAGAATGTTCACGAAACGCTGGAGACGGTCTACAAGTCGCTTGAGGAGAAAGGATATAACCCGATCAACCAGATCGTGGGGTACCTGATCTCCGGAGACCCGGCCTATATCCCGCGGTATAACGACGCGCGAAGCTTGATTCGCAAACACGAACGCGACGAGATCATTGAAGAGCTCGTTCGCAACTATCTCGGCAAGGAGAAAGACTAGATGCGTTTGATGGGCCTAGATGTCGGTTCACGGACTGTCGGTGTCGCGATCAGCGACCCATTTGGCTGGACCGCACAGGGACTCGAGATCATCCGAATCAATGAAGATAAAGGCGACTTTGGGTTGCCACGCGTTCAGGAGCTGGTCGCTCAGTATGAGGTGACCGGCTTTGTTGTGGGGCTACCCAAAAACATGAACAACACGCTGGGTCCGCGGGCTGAAAAATCCCAGGAGTATGGGGCCAAGCTTGAGCAACTGTTCGGCTTACCGGTCGTTTTTTCAGATGAGCGACTCACCACCGTTGAGGCCTCGCGGATGTTGATCGAAGAGGCAGACGCGTCGCGGAAACGGCAAAAACAGGTGATCGACAAGCTTGCGGCACAAATGATTCTGCAAAATTATCTCGATCAACACAGTCATTGACCTCAGGAGGGCAATCATGGCAGATAACAACGAACACCTCACCCCAGGCGGCGACGATCAGCTGATCACGCTGGTCGACGAAAAAGGGAACGAAGAATTATACCAAGTGCTTTTCACCTTCGACTCGGAAGATTATGGCAAGAGCTATGTGCTGTTGTTCCCGCAAAGCGCGGCTGACGATGAGGAAGTTGAGATTCAGGCCTTTTCCTTCACGCCGGATGAAAATGGGGATGCGTCGCAAGGCGACCTCTTCCCGATCGAAGACGACGATGAATGGGCGATGGTCGAAGAGGTCCTGAACACCTTCCTTGATGATGAGGATGACGATTCGGACGACTCAGACGACACAAACGAATAAGACTTGCACAAAGCCAGCACCCCCAGTCGGGATGCTGGCTTTTCGTTACCCTGATTTCATGGTAAAATCAATCAGTATGACATTTCAAGGAGGCAGTCAGGTGGGCGAACAGAAAAGACGTTACAAAGCCGTTATCGGCAACCACACTTATACGATCATCGGCGCGGCCACTCCGGAGCATTTTGCGGCGACGACCCAGCTTCTCAATGCCCAACTCGCCCAGATCAAGGCCCTGTCCCCAGCAATGAGTGACGAACAGGCGGCGATTCTGCTGGCGTTCAACGCCGTTTCCGACGTGATCAAGCAGCAGGAAGCCCAAGAACAGGCAGAGTAGGAGCGCGTATGTTGACTTTTTTGATCCTCCTGACGCTGCTGTATTTTTTCTACGCCGGTGCGCGGCGGGGCATGTGGCTTCAATTGGTCCATGTCGCGGGGTACCTGGTCAGCTTTTTGGCGGCCTGGGCGCTGTGCAAACCACTGGGCCAGACCATTAGCCTGTTTGTGCCGTATCCCTCGGCAACGGAACAGAGCCGCTTTGTATTTTTCTCAAATAAAGTGGGATTGACGCTGGACGACGCATTTTATCGCGGCGTCGCGTTCATCCTGATTCTGATGATCGGGTGGCTGATCACGCGGTATTTGGCGCTGTGGGTCCATGATCTCAGCTATAGCGGCCATGACGCGGCGCTCAGGCTTTTTGGCGGCGGGGTGCTGAACCTGGTGATCGGCTATCTGTTTATTTTTCTGGTGATCTATCTGGCGGCGCTGGTGCCGGTCTCCGGTATTCAGTCGTTGCTGGCGGATTCTTTTGCGGCTAAGATGATCATTCACACCCCGCTGTTGGAGCAAATGATCACCAATCTCTGGATCATCGCCTAAGAAACTGGGACAAAACGCTGTTTTGTCCCAGTTCCTGTATAGTCCACTGATACTACTGCAGTGTCGTGGGCCAAATGTCCGGGTCCGAGCAGCTAAGGCGCCAATCACCCGGTCCAGAGTGCGGACCTGGCGCTTGGAACACTTACCTGTCGGACCCAAAATCGATATTTGTCCCACTTCTTTTTTTGACTAGGGCAAGGAGCGACAAACATGAACAATAAGATCTTAAAAACACTCGAATTTGACCGCATTCAAGGCGCGCTGAGCCAGCTGGTCGTGACAGCCAGCGGCAGCGCCCAGGTGGCCAAATTGACGCCGAGCACGGATGCAGCCGAGGTTCAGGAGTGGCTGGACGAAACGGCGGACGGCGCCAGTATTTTACGACTGCAAGGGGGCATCCCCGTTGCGCAACTGGAAAATATCGGGCCAGCCCTGAAGCGCGTCAAGATCGGCGCGGTGCTCAATGGCACAGAACTGGCCAGCATCACCCGCGTCTTGCGGACCGTCAGCCGCGTCGATCAGTTTCTGGAGGACCTAAAGGAAAAACTCGACCTGCGCCGGGTCTATGACCTGCAGAATCAGTTGACTGTGCTGCCCGCTCTTGAGCGCCGGCTCTACACGGCGATCGATGAGGAAGGCAACGTGACCGACGAAGCCAGTCCGGAGCTGCACGGCATCCGCGCGCAGATCAAGCGGCTGGAAAGCGACATTCGCAGCCGGATGGATCAATACACCCGTGGCAATTCAGCGAAAATGCTCAGCGATCCGCTGGTGACGATTCGCGATGACCGGTATGTGATTCCGGTCAAGGCGGAGTACCGCCATCAATTCGGCGGCGTGGTCCATGACCAAAGCGCCACCGGCCAGACGCTTTTCATTGAACCGCAAGCCGTGGTCGATATGAATAACCGACTGCGGGAAACCACCATCAAGGAGCAACAGGAGATCGCCCGCATTTTGGCCGATCTGTCTAATGCGGTGGCGCCTTATGTGGATGCGCTGGCCGCGGATGAAGCGGTGGTGGGCCATTTTGATTTCATCAATGCCAAGGCAAAATACGCCCGCGACCTCAAGGCGAACGAACCGCAAGTCTCCGCGGCCAATCACGTAGATCTGCTGGCGGCGCGGCATCCGCTCCTCGACCGGCGCAAGGTGGTGCCAAACCGCATCACGCTCGGCGAGGACTATCAGGCGATCGTGGTCACCGGGCCAAACACCGGGGGCAAGACGATCACGCTGAAAACGCTGGGCCTGCTCCAACTGATGGGCCAGGCGGGGTTGTTTGTCCCAGCCGAGGAAAATAGTGTGATCGGGGTCTTTTCCAATGTCTTTGCCGATATTGGGGATGAACAGTCGATCGAGCAAAACCTCTCGACTTTTTCCGGGCATATGGCGAATATCGTGACGATCCTGCAGGCGCTCGACCAACGCGCGCTGGTGCTGTTCGATGAGCTTGGCGCGGGCACCGATCCTCAGGAAGGGGCGGCGCTGGCGATCGCCATTTTGGATGAAGTGGGCGCAAGTGGCGCCGAGGTCGTGGCGACAACGCATTATCCGGAGTTGAAGCTGTATGGCTACAACACGCCGGGCACGATCAACGCCTCGATGGAGTTCGACTCGGACACGCTTCAGCCGACCTACCGCCTGTTGATCGGGGTGCCAGGGCGCTCCAATGCCTTCGACATCTCGCGCCGGCTAGGGCTGGACGGCAGTGTCGTCGACCGGGCGAAGGCGCTGATCGCCGATGACAGCCACGACCTGAACAACATGATCGCGGATCTGGAAAGTCAGCGCAAAGCTGCCGAGATCGAATACACCGAGACCCGCCGCCAGTTGGAGGACGCGCAGGCGCTGCATGATCAGCTGCAAAGCGCCTTTGACACCTTCACCCGCGAGCGGGATCAGCAGTTGGACAAGGCCAAGGACCAAGCCAATGCGCTGGTTGAAAAGGCGCAGGAAAAGGCCGACAAGATCATCAAGGACTTGCGGGCCATGCAGCTGGCGCATCCAGGCACCATCAAAGAAGATCAGCTGATCGCCGCAAAGTCCGGCCTCAATGCGCTCCATCAGGACAAGGCGGTCCGCCAGAATAAAGTGCTGCGCCGTGAAAAAGCGAAGCAAGCGCTGCATGTCGGCGATGCGGTCCGTGTTTTGTCCTATCAAAACGATGGGGTGCTGCTCGAGCAGGTGGATGCCGACCACTGGGATGTGCAAATGGGCGTGATTCGCATGAAGCTGCCAACCGCCGATCTGGAAAAGGCGCAGGCAGAGGCGGCGCCCAAACGGCGAATCGCCACCGTGTCAGGCGGGGCAAGCGGGCCGTCGACAACGCTGGATCTGCGCGGCAAGCGCTACGAAGAGGCGATGACCGAGCTCGACCGGTACATCGATGCGGCGCTGCTAGCCAATTATCAGCAGGTCACGATCATTCACGGGCTCGGTACAGGCGCGATTCGCAACGGGGTCACGCAGTACTTGCGCCGCAACAAGCAGGTCAAGAAATTCGGCTTTGCCCCGCAAAATGCCGGTGGGTCAGGCGCGACCATTGTACAGTTCAAATGAAATGTTACATTGCACTCAATTGATTGGCTTTTTCGCGGGCAACGCGGTATAATTTAGTTACAAAAAGTAAGACGTCAGTGACATCATAGCGGAGGGATATTATGGTTCAGGTAGTCACAGATCAGGATTTTAAGCAGGAAACAGATACTGGCGTTGTTTTGACCGATTTTTGGGCAACATGGTGCGGCCCCTGCAAAATGCAGAGTCCGGTGATCGACGCGCTTGAGGGCAGTCGCAGCGACGTCAAGTTCACCAAGATGGATGTCGACCAGAACCCAGACACCCCACAGTCCTTTGGCATCATGGCCATTCCGACCTTGATCGTCAAAAAAGACGGTGAAGTTGTCGAAAAGCTGGTCGGCTATCACACCAAGGATCAGTTGATCCAAGTGCTCGATAAGTACACCAAAGAAGCGTAAGCAAAAGGTCCTGAGCTTGGCACCCATCATAGGGTCAGGCTCAGGGCCTTTTTTGCGCCGACCAACGCGGTTAAGTCAGCGAATAAAACGTCTTGGCGATCGGCTGCGGCGTGGTGGGGTCAAGGGCGACGGTCACCGTGACCTGCTTGAGCTTCGGGTCGCTTTCCGCATTCGCCTCGACCACGATGCCCATCACTTGCTGGAGACTTTGAGCCAAGAAGCCGGCTTCAAAGCGAAAGTCCGGCGTGGAAAAATGCTTCAGCCGCGTCTCAACGATGGTGCCGCTGAGCAGATACGTGCGACTTTTCCGCTTGGCCGCCGCTGCCTTGAGGTCTCCGAGGCCGAGGCGGGTGAACAATTCCGGCAGGGCCTCTTCTTCGACGGGCAGGCGTCGCGCCATTGCCCGGCCAGCCCAGTAGGCGATCATGGTGTCTTCATCGCCCAGCAATTCTGGCAGGAGCAAGTCCCGTAACATCAGTTGGCCGAACAACGGTGATTCGGCAGGCAGGTTCAATAATTCTGGATAACTAGCTTGATTTGGCATGACGCGCTCCTTGATCGACCGATTTCCTTTCCAGTATACCGCAATCCCGCCGCGGAAAAATAGGCTGGCAGACGCTGTCGCTTGAATTTTGGCCGAATATTCGCCACAATGGAGTTTACGAATGGAAGAGAGGCAACAGCATGAATACGCAACCGATCGGATTTATCGATTCTGGCGTCGGCGGGTTGACGGTGGTCAAAGAGGCACTGCGCCAACTTCCCGGCGAAAACATTATTTTCTTGGGCGACCAGGCGCGGTTGCCCTATGGCCCGCGTGACCCCAAGCAGGTCCGCGCCTTTACCTGGCAGATGGTCAACTTCTTGCTGACAAAACAGATCAAGATGCTGGTCGTGGCCTGTAATACGGCGACCGCGGCAGCCTTGCCTGATCTGCGCGCCAACTTGGCGATTCCCGTGATCGGGGTCATTGTGCCCGGCAGTCGGGCCGCGATTCGCGAGACGAAAAACGGGCGCATCGGCGTGATCGGCACAGAAGGCACGGTCAAAAGCGGGGCTTATGCGAAAACGATTCACCAAAAATCCGCGCAGATGCAGGTGACGAGTTTGGCCGCCCCAAAGTTTGTGCCGCTGGTCGAAAGCAACGAGATGCAGTCGGCCGTGGCCAAACGCGTCGTGGCCGAGACCCTGCTGCCACTCGAGGCTTTGGGGTTGGATACGCTGGTGCTTGGGTGCACGCATTACCCGCTGCTTCGGCCGCTGATTCAGCAGGTGATGGGCCCAACCGTGACCTTGATCGATTCTGGCGCGGAAACGGTCAGCGAGGTCTCGACGTTGCTGGATTATTTTGACATCGCTAACGACCAGCCGAATCCGACCCCGCAACGCGATTTTTATACCACCGGCAACGCCGACATGTTCGATGTGATCGCGTCGGAATGGCTCGGCTTGCACATCGCCGCGACCCGGGTGACCATCACCGATCAGCCGACGACACACAAGGCGGCCGCGACGCCAACGACCATCGTTGTCGCCTCCAAGAACCCCGGCAAGGTGAAGGAGATCGCCGCGATGTTTGCTAAGCTCGGGGTGCAGGTGAAAAGCCTGAACGATTTTCCCCCGCTGCCGACCGTTGCCGAAAGCGGGCGCACCTTTGAGGAAAACGCACGGCTCAAGGCGGATGGCTATGCCAAAATGCTTGAGCTGCCTGTTTTGGCGGATGACTCTGGGCTTTGCGTGGCGGCGCTGGATGGCGCACCGGGCGTCTTTTCCGCCCGCTATGCTGGCCGGGGCCACAATGATGCGGCCAATAATGCCAAATTGATCGCCGACCTCGCCGAGGTACCCCAAGATCAGCGGCAGGCGCGGTTTGTCAGCACCTTGGTTCTCGCCCGGCCGAATGGCCCGGCGCGTGACTTGGTCGTGGAAGGCCACATCGACGGCCAGATCGTCGGCGTGCCGGCTGGCGACAATGGATTTGGCTACGATCCATACTTTTTTGTCCCGAGCATCGGCAAGACGTTAGCTGAGCTGACCGCCGATGAGAAAAATCAGATCAGTCATCGCGGCAATGCCCTGCGCGCGCTTGAAAGCCGGTGGCAGACCTGGTTCAAGGAGGATGCCCAATGAAACTAGTTGCCGTCAGTGATACCCATGGGGATAAGGCGATTCTCGAAGCCATCTTGGCGCAGCAGGCGGATGCCGACCTGTTTCTGTATGCCGGGGACTCCGAGCTACCAGCGGATGATTCCATGTTTGCCCGTTATCAGGCGGTGCGGGGAAACATGGACTTTGATTCCGCGTTTCCACTGACCCGCACCCTGCAACTCGGCGACCTGACCGTGTTTTTGACGCATGGGCACCGCTTCGGCGTCAATTGGACGATGGACCAGCTCTTGGCAGCGGGGCAGGCCGTTCATGCCGGCTTGATCATTTTTGGCCACACCCATCAGCTCGGCGGGGAAAAACACGAAGGCGTCGTGCTGCTCAATCCGGGCAGCATCAGCCAGCCGCGGGGCGAATTCATGCCACTGGGCGGGACTTACGCCGTGGTGGAAACAACACCAACGCAGCTCAAGCTGGCCTACCACTTGCGCGATGGGCAGCCGGTCGCCAAGTTGACCCGCGTGTTTGAGCGGTGAGCTGGACGGTCCGAAATTCTGGGTAAAAAATATGGCACTAGGACCTATTGTCCCGGTGCCATTTTTGTGTTGCGGTTGGCGTTAATGCGTCATGAAGACGGTCTTGTAAAGCAGTATCGCACAGATCGCCGCGGCGATCGGCGCCACCACCGGGACCCATGCGTAGCCCCAATCCGAGCTGCCCTTGTGCTTGAGCGGCAGCAGTTGATGTAGCAGGCGGGGCGCCAGGTCACGGGCAGGATTTAGCGCCGGTCCTGTTGGTCCCCCGAAGCTGGCGACCAGCGTGGCAACAAGGAAACCCAGCGCCATGTGGGCAGTTCCCAGATTGTTTTGGAAAAATGGCGCCTTGGTGATGCCCAGTGCCCCGAAAAAGAGAATGAAGGAGCCGATAAATTCGTTGATGAAGCCGTTGAGCTTGCTCTTGGTGGCATTGATCGTGCTGAAGGTGCCCAGGATGTGCTGGGTGTTCGTGGTCAGGTCGTAATGCGGCTTGTAGGCGGCCACCACCGCCAGCTGGCCAACCATCGCCCCGGCAAATTGCACCAAAAGGTAAGGCAGGACTTCGCGCCACGGGAACATCCCCGCCACGGCGAGCCCGAGGGTGAATGCCGGGTTGATGTGGTTGCCGGAGATCCCGCCGATGATCATCGCTGGAATCATCACCCCAGCGCCGTACCCAACGGCGATCAGCATCCAGTCAGAGCCGTTGCCTTTTGTCCCTTTCAGATCCACGTTGGCCACTGAGCCGTTGCCCAGCGCCACCATGATCGCGGTGCCGATAAACTCTGCCGCCAAGCGGACGGTCAGATCATATGTCATGTTGATGCCCCCAAAAGATAGTCGTGTTTTTGACAAGTAGTTTCAGTCTATCAACTTATAAGCAGGGTGACAATTACTTTTTGCATTCGTGTAAAGGTTTTGGCCGGCGGATGATTTCACAAGCGCTTTCCGCTATCATAGAAGACGTACCGAAAAGGAGACAATTCAATGATCAATCAAGCCATTGACCAAATGATGATCGCAAACCGCAAGCACTTCATGATCCCCGGCGAAGTTGTTGCCAGCGTCGCCGAGGACAACAAGCTGCGCCACGCGTTTCTGGTGTTGACCAAGGTGCGCTACGCCAAGATTCCGGTCCTGGACAACGCCGACCATTTCAAGGGGCTCCTGAGCCTGTCCATGATCACGGAGACCATGCTGGGGATGGACGATGTGAGCCTGACGTCGCTGGACACCATGTGCGTCAAGGATGTCATGCAAACCGATGTCCACACGGTCGAAGATCCCTATGATCTGGAAACCGTGCTGCACCTGTTGGTCGACGATGCGTTCTTGCCTGTTGTCCAGGCAGATGGCACCTTCACCGGCATCGTGACCCGGCGCGAAGTCATGAAAGGCGTCAACTACATCGGCCACAATCTGGATGATTTTTATGATGTGACACCGAAAACCACGGGGTCCATCATCAGTAGGTAGGCTGCCAACGCAATGCAGCAAGAAAAAAGGGAGTCAAGACTGTGAGGCCTTGGCTCCCTTTGTGTTTGGCAACGCGCCCATCTGGCGGGCCGGCACACCGTCAACTTGGGTTTCGCGCGGCAGGTCTGAGACATTTAGCTGGTCCTGGCGTGTATGGCTAGGGACGCCATACACGCCAGGACCAAGCTAACTGCTCAGACCTGATCGCCGCGCTACGCACCGTCAACTTGGGTTTCGGCCCGCATGGTGGAAGCGCCCAGGTGTCTCGCTCACTCGAGGGCTTAGCGCGCCCTCAAGCAAGCGAGACAACCTAGCCGTTCCACCATCCCGCGGGCCTTCACACCGTTATTCTGGTTTATCCAACACGAGTGTTGCGGCAATGCCCACGCCGGCGCTGATCAGGCACAGTGCGATGGGGGCCAGCCAGCCGCTTGGCCAGTGTGGGGTGAGCCCGGTCTGGATGAGAATCACGACGGCGGCCAGCACGACGCCACAAACTGCGTAGTAGACTTGGCCTTCAAAGCGGTGCAACAGCGACCGCATGAGTTTGGCGATCGCAAGCAGCCCGATCAAGGCGCCGACCATAAATGGAATCAGCAAGGCGCTGCTTTGAAGGGCGGTGCCCATCGCCGCCCAGTTGCCCCGCAGTAACGCACGGGCGGCATCGCCAAGCTGGCTGACGGCGTTGTAGACCGTGCCGTACTGGTTGATCACCATCAACATGATCGCGCCAGACACCCCGGGAATGGCCATCAGCGACACGGAAAACAGCCCTGCGAAGGCCATCATGCCAGCATCCTGAATGCGACTCAGGCGGGCGATGGTCACGAGCTCGGTCGAACTCGCGCCGCCAAGTTGAGCCAGGCCATAGATCACGCCGAAACCCAAGACTGTGAGCAGCAGATACTGCGGCCGCCAGCGGACCAGGGCCATTTTTCGCCGGATGAATGGGGCGGCGCCGAGCATCAGCCCGATGAAAAAGGCATAGCTGGCAAGGGGCCAACGGGCGGTGACGACCAGTGTCAGCTTCGTCGAAAGCAGCACGCCAAGCACGGCGCCAGCTGCGATCGGCAACAGAAACAGGAGATGGCGGCGCGGCTCTCGGCGCAGCTCGCTGACTGCTTCGATCAGTTGATCATACAGGCCAACCACCACGGCGAAAATACTGCCGGATAAGCCGGGAATGACCAGCGCGACGCCGATCAAGATGCCTTTGATAAAGTTGAGCATAGGACCTCCAATGGTGGGGGAGTTAGCGAAGGGTCAACGGTGGGGTGGCCAGCGTGATGCCTGCTTCGGCAAGGGCCTGCACATAGGCGGCCAAGAATTTCCGCTGGACATTGAGCTGCTCGCCATTTTGCGCATGCATGCGCACCTGGTAGACCAGCCCGCCGTGAGGACTGGTGGTCAGGCCCAAGACGTCTGGGCCATCGGTGACGGTCGGGGTGTCTTTGACGAGTTTTTCATTGACCGCTGCCACCACCTCGCCGACTTTTTTCAGATCGGTATCCGGGGCAAGGGGCAGCTGGATCAAGACCAGCATCTGGTTGCGCGAGAGGTTGGAGACGACGGAGATGTTGCGGTTGGGGATGTAATTGATCGTCCCGTCTGCGCTTTGCACGATGGTGGTGCGCAGACCGACCGAGCTGACGGTGCCGCTGATCGCGCCGAGGGTGACCTGATCGCCGACATCGAATTGGCCTTCAAGAATAATGAAAAAGCCGGTCACGACATCGGCGACGAAGCCCTGTGCCCCAAGGCCGAGCGCGATGCCCACGATACCGGCCCCAGCCAGCAGGGTGCCAACGGGGATGCCGAGGACGGAGAGAATCGCGTAGCAGTAGAAAAACAGCACGATATATGAAAGGGCATTGATCGACAGCACCCTGATCGTATCCACGCGGGTACTGGCGTTGGTCGCCTTGGCTTGGTAAGCTTTGAAGCCGCGGGCGATCACCGCCTTGCCGACGCGCTCGATCAGCCAAAAAAGTAAGCTGAAGAAGATCAACTCACCGATGATCAAGAGGGCGTGATCGAGCATCGCGTCCCAGTCGATCTTGTCAAAATACCGCGTCAAGACATTGCCACTGACTACTTTTTTCAATGCAACCGCTCCTTTGTTAACCTCCAGTGTACCAAATCCGCCGGCGTCTGCCTAGAATGGGCCGGCTTGGCAGATCGCGGCGCCGGTGCCTGGAAGCTTGTGAACCTTCGCTCAACTTCAATTGAAACGCGCTCTTATTGATGATATTCTTAATGTACGTGGCCGTGTAAGCGGACCAAAACCGGCAGAGGCCGGCGTGAACTGAGGAGGGGTTGCATGTCAGGAGCAGAAGTTGCCGGCTTGATCGCGGCAATCGCATTTTTGATCATCGCCTGCGCGATCGCGCTCATCGCCATTCGAATTGGTGGGGTGACGCGGGAAATTAAGGATACTGTGGCAGAAGTCAATAAGTCACTTGATGCGATCAACGCAGAAGTCGGCCCATTGACGCATGAGGTCGAAGCCCTGCTGACCAAGTCGAACACATTGCTCAATGATGTGAACGGTAAGGTCGCGGCGATCGATCCTGTTTTCACCGCGATCGGCGAATTGGGCGAAAGTGTGTCGGATCTGAATACGTCGACCCGCAACCTCGCGTCCAAAGTGACCAATGGGGCCAAGGAAAGCGGCAAAGTGGCCGTTGCCGCAAAGGTCAGCAAGAAGGCTTTGTCGTTGTTAAAGAAGAAACCAGCAGATCAGGAGGCAGTTACAAATGGCAAATAAGGGACACTTTTTCTTAGGTTTTGTTTTTGGCGCCGCAAGCGCTCTTGCAGCGACGTATCTGTTGACCCCGCAGACCAGCGATGAACTCAAGGCAAAATTCGCCGAGAAGAAAGAGGCACTTGCTGATCGCGCCGCCGATTATTATGACTATGCAAAAGATGCAACGACTGAATGGCGTGATTCCGCGACCAGTTTTGTCGGCGACATGAAGGAAAAGGCCAAGAAGAAGCAGACGGAAGGCCTTGCCGATTACGATGGCGCGACCCAGGCGCTGAAGGACGAATTGACCGACACACCTGATGCGCCGGCCAGCGATGACTTCGACGATATCGTGCTGGATGGCAAGAGCGCCTTTGCCCAGGCGAAGGATGACTTCACGGCCGAAGCAGATGCGGCTGAGGCGACCGACGAAAGCGCCGACCCGACCGAGCCAGCAGAGGACGACACGCCAGCCGCCGACCGATCCGAGACGCAAGACTAATTTTTTTCGAACAATCAAAAAAGACGTCGCAACCTGCGGCGTCTTTTTGTGTCTTCTGGATCGTGTTACAGGCCATACACGGTATAGTCTTTTGGCGTGTGGGTGAATGGCTCGCAGCCAGTTGCCGTGACATGGACGCAATCCTCGATGCGCACGCCGGCGACGCCTGGAATGTAGATGCCCGGTTCAATGGAGAAGCACATGCCGGGCTGCAGTTCCATGTCATTGCCGGCCATGATCGACGGAAATTCATGCGTCGACATGCCGATACCGTGGCCGAGGCGATGGTTGAAGTACTCGCCGTAACCCGCTTTGGTGATCACGTCGCGCGCGATCTTGTCCAGCGCGGCCGCGGTCAGCCCTGGCCGCACCGCAGACTGAGCCGTCAGTTGCGCTTCCAAGCAGACCTTGTAGATCTCCTTGGCCTTTGGTGCGACCGGGCCGCCGAACGCCACGGTCCGGGTCGCATCACTCATGTAGCCGTGGTTGTTGGTGCCAAGGTCAAACAACACGAGATCGCCAGGCGCGACCTTGGTGGCAACGGGGCCGCCATGCGGGTCTGCGGCATCCTGGCCGGCCTGCACGATGGTGTCAAAGGACATGTGCATCACGCCTTCCTTCATCATCGCGTATTCGATCTCAGCGACGATCTGTTGCTCGGTGATGCCAGTGCGCAGCGCCGCAAAGCCGGCCTGGAACGCGCGGTCGGCTTGCTGGCCAGCTTCGGTCATCAGGGCGATTTCTTCCGGCGACTTGATCAACTTGAGCTGTTCAATGAAGCGGGAGGCATCTGCCGGGAAGGTCGCCTGCGGAAAATGGCGGGTCATCGCTTCATATTTCAAGACAGACAGGGCGTCTTTTTCCACGCCCCACCGCAGCGGCGACGCGTCGCGCTTTTTGATCTCGGCCGCGATCAAGGCAAACGGGTCCTCGTGGTCGAGGTAACCACTGACGGCATAGGGCCAGCCGACTTTTTTGACCCCTTCGATCGACAGGGCAGGCACGAACAGGAACGGTTCCGCGTCTGGAAAAACAAACAGCGCGGTGATGCGCTCTTCCGGATCGCTGTCGAACCCGGTGAAATAGTTGATGTTGGTCGGATCGGTGATGTAAGCCAACGAGAGATGCTGGGCGTTGACCCATGCCACTAAGTCCGTGAGATGTTGATTCATGACGACTCCTCCTGCATAAATGCGCTGATGCGCGAACTTTATAAAGAATTATATCATAAAGCGCGTCCTCAACTTGAATGGCTTTCTGAAAAGCCCTTGTGAAAATTTCTGTGAAAAATTCAGTAAACCGCTTGCATTGCTATTCCGCTTTTGTTACAGTGAACTGGAAATGAACGCAACCGTTTTTAAGCAAAAGTTCGCGCAATTAAGGAGCAATCAACATGGAAAAACAAACCATCACCATTTATGACGTGGCACGCGAGGCAAATGTCTCAATGGCCACCGTATCACGCGTTGTCAACGGCAATCCAAATGTGAAGCCCGCGACCCGCAAAAAGGTCCTTGAGGTGATCGACAAACTCGACTATCGCCCGAACGCGGTTGCGCGTGGCCTGGCCTCCAAGAAAACCACCACGGTTGGCGTCATCATTCCCGATGTCACCAATATGTTCTTCTCCAGCCTGGCCCGAGGCATCGACGATGTTGCGACCATGTACAAGTACAACATCATTTTGGCCAACTCGGATGAAAACAGCCAAAAAGAGGTCCAGGTGCTGAACACCTTGTTGGCCAAGCAGGTCGATGGTCTGATCTACATGGGCAACGATATCTCTGACAACATTCGTCAGGAATTCTCGCGTAGCAAGACCCCAATCGTGCTGGCAGGTTCCGTTGACCCAGACGAACAGGTCGGCTCCGTCAACATCGATTACGTGGCGGCAGTGGAAGCGGCGACGACCCAGCTGATCAAGTCCGGCAGCACCCAGGTCGCACTGGTCACGGGGTCCTTGGCCCAGCCGATCAATGGGCAATACCGCCTTCAAGGTTACAAGCAGGCATTGGCCAAGGCTGGTCTGGCTTATGACGAATCGTTGGTTTTTGAGAGTGAATACAGCTATCATGCCGGCCTTGCGCTGTTCCCGCAACTGCAAAAGAGTGGCGCCACCGCGGCGATCGTCGGCGACGACGAATTGGCTGTGGGCTTGCTTGACGCGGCGCTTGATGCAGGCGTGAAGGTCCCAGAAGAATTTGAGATCATCACCTCTAACAACACCAAGCTGACCGAAATGGCCCGCCCGCAGCTGACCTCGATCGACCAGCCGCTGTATGATATCGGCGCGGTTGCGATGCGTCTGCTCACCAAGATGATGAACAAGGAAGATATCGACGCCAAGACGATTCGCCTGGGCTTTGACATCACGACCCGGCAGTCGACAAAGTAACCACACGCGTCATTAGATCCGTCCTAGGCTTTGGCCCTGGGAGGGGTCTTTTTTTGTCGGGTCGCCGCGACCCACGGGATGGGCGAACGCAAAAAAAACTGAGACGCTTTGTGGCTCGCGTCTCAGCTTTTCATTGTGGGTGAGGGGCCTGGGCTCAATCCTTGCTGCCGGTCCCTGTTTCGGTGTTGCCTTGTTGACTCTGCGTGCGACCGGTATCCGTGCGCTCACTGCTGGTCGTCGCCTGGCTGGAGGAACTGCTTGCGGCGGATGAGGTAGTCGCCGCGGTGTCCGCCTTGTCCTCGGTGCTCGGCGTTTCCTTCTCGTCGGTGTCGTCTTCTTCGTCGTCCTTGTCCGCGTCTTCTTCCTTCTTTTTCTCGGTGGTCGAAGCGCTGGTGGTCGATTTCTTAACCGTCGCGCGTTTGTTGCCCTTGGAGACAACGCCGTAGCCATTGTTGGCGCCAGTCAGATGCTGCCAGAATAGCTTGTAATCCTCGTCGTTGCCGCCGATCGCAAAATTCGCCGTGCTCTTGCTTGGCTCCCAGTCGTTGTACAGGCTGGTCAACGTGTTGGCGGAAAGCTTATAAGTCGTGCCATCGAACGACACATCGGCTGCGGGCAGTCCGGTGTAGGCGTTGACCTTCACGGATTTGACAGTCGAAGGGCGGGCCATGCTATCGGTGAGCTTGAAGCTCTGCGGAATTTTCGCATAGATCGCATTGGCCAGCGCCGCCCAGAAGTTGATGTTGTACTGGCTGGCATTGGTGCTCAGCGTGTGCGCCGTGCCGTTGTTGTTGTCATAGCCGATCCACGACGCCAGCGTGACGCCTGGTGTGGAGCCGACAAACCAGAGATCCTTGTAGTCGTTTGACGTCCCTGTTTTGCCAAAAACATTGGTGTCGTTGAAATTCAGTTGCCAAGACAAGGTGGCGGCGGTCCCGGTGCTGACCACGTTATGCATCATCTGTTGCATGATGTACGCGGTGGCCTTGCTGAAGACCGGCGTCGCTTTCGGCTTCTTATGCTGGTAGATCACCTTGCCCAGCGGATCCACGATCTTGTCGATCACATACGCATCGACATGGGTGCCGCCACGCGCGAAGGTGGAAAATGCGCTGGCATTTTCCTGGACAGTGAGGCCGTAATCCGACCCACCCAAGGCCAGCCCCAGCGTCTGGTAATCGCGGTCGGTCAAGGTGGTGATGCCCATCGCGTCCATGTACTTCTTCACGCTGACGGTTTGGCGCACCTTGTCGTACAGATGGACGGCGGGCACGTTATACGACCACTTGAGCGCCTCGGTGGCGGACAGGAAGCGGTTTTGAATCGTGTTGCCGTAATCGGTGACCGAATAATTGACGAAGTTGTTTGGAAAATCGGCGAGCATCGTCTCGGAGCCGATCAGCTTATTTTCAATTGCCGGGCCGTAGACCAACAGGGGCTTGATCGACGAACCTGGGGAGCGGGTGGTGTAAATATGGTTCAACTCGCCGGATACCCCGCCGATGAACCCCAGCACCGCGCCGGTGTCGTTGTCCAGCAGAATTGAGCCGTTTTGGACCGGTTCGGTGATGGTCGTTGGCTCGCCAGTCTTCGGGTCGGTCTCGGTCGAGGTGTAGGTCTGGCCAAAACTATTTTTGTTGTTGGCCAAAACGGTCTGCATCGTATCGTAAACGGTCTTGTTCAGCGTAGAAGTGACCTGATAGCCTTTTGTCGTCAACAGTTCTTCAGCTTGGGCCTCATAGGTCTGGGCCAAGGCGGAATTCTTGTTGTAGTCACTTTCGCTGTGGCCATCCGTCTGCGCGAGCTGCTTGGCCAGCACCTCGATCGCCTGATCATAGACCATGTTGTAGACGTAACTGTATTTTTGGGTCGCGCTGTTGGCACTTTGTTGCGGCAGAAAATCTTTTTTCAGATCATAGGCCTTGGCGTCGGTGTATTGCTTTTTGGTGATCGAGCCGGCGCGATACATCCGAAACAGCACTGTTTTCTGACGATCGAGACCATACGCGAGTTCCTTAGCGGGTTTCAGCGAGCCTGTGATCGTGTATGGGGTATAAACAGAGGGACTTTGCGGCAAGCCGGCGATATACGCGGCTTGCGGCAGGGTCAAATGCGCGGCATCGACGCCGAACAAGCCCTTGGCGGCGGTCTGCACGCCGGCGATGTTTTGACCCTTGTTGTTGCGGCCAAGTGTCGCAATGTTCAGGTATTCCTGTAGAATCTCCTGCTTGGAGAAATAGTGATTCAGGCGCAGGGCATACATGATCTCGATGGCCTTGCGCTTGAAGGTGGTCTCATTGCTAAGGTACTGCATTTTCACCACCTGCTGGGTCAGCGTCGAGCCACCGGTCTGGCTGCCGATGCCGGTGACCTCGGAGACTAACGCCCGGACCAGCGCCTTGGGAACGACACCGGAATGTTGATAGAAGTTTTCATCTTCAGTCGCAATGATCGCTTTTTGGACCCAAGGCGACATTTTGTCGATGCTGACGGTGTCGCGGATCAGGTCACTTTTCACATGGCTGATCTCAACGTTTTTCGCCCAGTAAAGCGTCGTTGAGGCGCTGACGTTGTTGAGCGTCTTCGTCATCGCCGCCTTGGTCGGGACCGGCGTCTGGTCGATGATCGAGGCAAAATAGCCAGCGAGTAGCCCACCGGCAAAGCAGCCCCCGATGAAGAGGGCGCCGATGAAATAGTAGGCCAGTGACTTGACCGTTTGGATCGTGATGTCCGCATACAGCGGCCATGTTTTTCGTGAAAAAGGCGGTAGGGATTGCGGCTGCCGCCGGGTCTTTTCCGACAGCCCTGCGACACGACGCTGCCACCAGGTCTGATTGGATCGTTTACGTTTCATGGATGGCTCCGATCTTAAATCAAAAGGGACATGATGTTGCTCTATTATACCGTAAAAACAAAGCCGCCGGGAGTTTTCCTGGCAGGCCTTGTGGAACGCCCATGCGCCGGCTATATTAAAACTAAGAACAATGGAGGAAACGCGATGTATCGGACGATTTTATTTGATGTGGATGACACCATCTTGGATTTCAAGGCAGGGGAGCTGAAATGTCTCGCCCAGACTTTTCACGACTTCGACTTGCCGTACACGCCGGTGATCGAGCAGCGCTATCTTACGGTCAATGCGAGTCTGTGGGCGGCTTATGAGCGCGGCGAGATCAAGCGCAGCGAGATCTTCACCACCCGCTTCACGAAGGTATTTGCGCAGTTCCACTTGGCTGCGGACGGTATTCAGGCGGAAAAACACTATCACCGCTTGCTTGACCAAGAGGCGATCATTGGCCCGCGGGTGGCGGAGACGCTGGATGCGCTCAGCGATTATCAGCTGTATATCGTCTCAAACGGTATCGAGACCGTGCAGCGCGAGCGCTTGGCCAAGGCTGGCCTGCAGGATCATTTTCAGGACATCTTTGTCTCGGACACGATTGGATCGCCCAAACCGACCATGGCTTTTTTCAACTATGTGGCCGCCCGCATTCCGCGTTTTGACCCCACCCAGACGCTGATCGTGGGGGATTCGCTGACCTCGGATATTCAAGGCGGGCGCAATGCGCATATCGATAGCGTGTGGTTCAACCCTGCGCTTTTGCCAAATCGAACCGCGATCACGCCTGTGTATCAGATCAGCGACTTCACGGACCTCACGCGCATTGCGGCGCAGTGACGGGGAGTGGGGAGCGCACACGGTAGACAAAAAAATCGGCCAACTGACAGCGAGAAATCTGCGTCGGTTGGCCGATTTTTGGTTGGTTTTGAAAAAGGTCAGAAGCGGAAAAGAGATTTGGGCCTTGCGTATCGTCCTATTTGTCGATGTGCACAAAGATTCGTCCAAGTTTTTGTGCATGTTTAGATTTTTTGGCGATTCTCACTTTTTTGAAAAAAGATCAGAATCGAAAATGAATATTTGGGGGGCTAGGTACAACAAACACACCGGTCGACGTGTCTTTTCAGGCATTGCCAGTGTGTTTGCGTGATTATTAGATTAGGATACTGCGGGCGCCTTGCTTGTGGGCTTGGCGCGATCAGATTTCAACGGCGACAGCGTGATCAAAGGTCGATACTTACTGCCGGACAACGGTGCGACTGAGGAACCGTCGCGCTGGTAGAACGGGTAGAACGGGTAGAACGATGGATCTGTGAAACACCCACTCACCTAATTTATGACACCACTGACTCGGATGCCCTTCATAGCAGCTACTCTAGGTTTGCTCGAGGAATCCCTCCCCGCTGGGTCCGCCTGTCTCGGGGAAATCAGTTCGTGTGGCCACACCGAACACCCTTCCACTGTGCAATTACTATAGCACCGTGAAAACGGTTTTGTCAACTTTATTTGCCGGCAATATAAACGCAAAATATGCGCGTCACAATGGGGTTTTAATAGATGTCCTGTCAACCACCGATATATTTATTTTAAATAACTAAAGCTTTGCCTTGACGGCTAGCAGATCACCCGAGTCGCAAGGTGCCATCCGCAAAACTGCGAAGGCCCTGCGCGGTCGTCAGCAGCAGTTGCCCGTCATCCGCAAACCCCGTCAAAACGCCCGCCGTTTGAACGGTTCCCGTGGTTAAGATCACTTGGCGGCCGACCCATGCCGCGCGCTTGCGGTAGGCTGGGAGAATCGCGGCGTCGGGCTGATTGAGATTGGCCAGCGCTGCCAGCCAATTTGCGGCGAGAATCGGGCGCAGATCAGACGCGGGTAACGCGGTGAAGAGGCTTCCGGCAGGCACGGTGCTTTCCGGCTGTGTGGCCAGTGGGGCGAGGTTGATGCCGACGCCTAGCACGACGGTGGGCGTCGGCGCCGGAACGAGCTGCGCCAAAATGCCGGCGATCTTGGCGTCGTCGAGCAGCACGTCATTGACCCATTTGAGGCGCGGCGTTTGGCCGGTCATCGCTGTGATCGTCTGACACAGCGCAACGCCAGCCGCCGGGGTCAACTGTGTCGGGGCGGGCTGCCAATCCGCCAGGGGAATCGTGACAGTCAGATACAGACCACTTTTTTTCGGCGAGAGAAAATTGTGCCCGCTGCGCCCGATGCCGGCTGTTTGCCCATTGGCGGTCAGGACAAATGGCGCAAGGCGGCCGCTTGCCAGCAGGGCGGCGGCCACTTGGTTGGTGGAGCCAACTGTCTCATAGGTCAAGATCGGTAAGGTTTTGAGATGGGGCGGAAGGGCCGCCGTCACTTGGTGTGCAGAAAACATGAGGCCTCTTTTCTCAGCGCGAAGCTGAATGTAAAAACCACCCGCACCGGAGTTCACCGGACGGGTGGCAGGGACGGTCAGCGGCTATTTGACGAGCCGGCTGATCGCTTCGGCATAGATCGCCACGGCTTTGATGATGTCTTTGACCGGCATGTATTCGTTGGCCTGGTGCATCACGTTCTCCTGGCCTTCCATTTGCGCGCCGAATGCCACGCCACGCTTGATGATCCGGCCATAGGTGCCACCGCCGATCACTTGCTCATGGCCTGGCTTGCCAGTCTGCTCGGTGTAGACCGCAAGCAACGTCTGAACCAGCGGATCGTCGCCGGCCACATAATGCGGCGGCTGGGCATGGCCGTTGATCGTCACTTCCACGTCGTCTGGCGCCAGCGCGGTCTCGATCTGGTCGCGGATCTTGTCGGCGTCCGTGCCTTGCGGATAGCGCACGTTGATGGCGATGGTCTGCGGGCCGTCCTGGGTAAAATTGAACAGATCAGGACTCGCGGTCAGCTCACCCATGACTTTGTCCGTGTAGTTGATGCCCAGCCGTGACCCGCGCGAATCGCTGTGCATCTTCGTGGCGATCGCCGTCAGATACGTTTTGCCCGCTGGATCGAACGGGTATGGGGCCAAAAATGTGGCCAGGAAGGTGGCGGCGTTGATGCCGTCTTTTGGCTCCTGGGCATGTGCCCCTTTGCCGGTCATGGTGATGGTCAAGCCACCGGCAACCGGCTGGGTGTTGACGGTCACATTTTGGGCCGCGGCAAATTGCGCCAGTTCGTGCTCGAAGGTGCCAGGCAGGGTGCCGCTGATCGTCGCGGTCGCCTCTTGGGGCACCATGTTCACGCGAACGCCGGCTTCAAACCGGTTCAAGGTCATGCTGGTCGGCGCTGGGGCCTGTTTGGCAAACGAAACAAGGAAGGTCGCAATGCCTTTTTCGCCATTAATGATCGGAAATTCGGCATCTGGCGAAAAGCCGAAGTCTGGGGCCGGTTCTGTTTCCAGGTAGCGGTTGATGCCGACCCATTCCGATTCCTCATCGGTGCCAATAATGAAATGAATTTTCTTATTCACAGGCAGGCCGAGGTCCTTGATCATCTTCAAGGCATAATAAGCCGCGATGCTCGGGCCTTTGTCATCCGAGGAACCACGCGCGTAGAGCTTGCCGTCCTTGATCTCCGGCGCGAACGGATCGGTCTGCCACCCTGGTCCGGCTGGCACGACATCCATGTGACCGAACAGCCCGAAGATCTCATCGCCGTCGCCATATTCAATGCGGCCAGCCACGTTATCGACGTTGAGGGTCTTGAACCCGTCGCGTTGGCCAAGCGCCAGCATCTGCTTGAGCGCCTCGGCCGGGCCAGGGCCCAGCGGTGCAGTGTCCGTCTTGTGTTCGACATCGCGGACAGAGTCGATCTTCAGCAAGGTGAATAAGTCGCGTAATAGATCATCTTGGTAACCTTCTGCTTCTTTTTGCCAATCAATGGTCATATGACATCCCGCTTTCTGTGGTTGATTAGTTTAACCATATCATATCGGGCCAAGCCGCGCCTAGCGAAAACGCTTGGAAGGAGGGAGGATGCACCGTGATCCTGAAAATGGGGCGCGAGCGTCCGATCATGCGTCCTCAGAGTCCGCGGAAGCAGAGGCTGGCTGGCTACAATTGGCTTTGGGAATCGGCCGGCCAGCGGGTTTCTCTTTTTAAATAGAAGAGATCGGCAAATTTGTGAGCCGTTGCCTGTTGGGGGCAATCGGTGCCTGTTTTTTCCAGTCGGCCAACTGGTGTAAGATAAAGACGCAAGCTTGAAGGACACGCGGCGATCAGGGACGATCGCCGCGCGGTAAGCAGAAATAGCGAGTTGCGGCGGTCATGCCGCGATGAAAGGAGCGCTGATCATGGCAGAACAAGAACATCAGACGTTTGATCTGATTCAGGAGATCACGTTGAATGATGGCACCCGTTACTATGAGCTCGGCAACATCATGATGAATGGCCGCGCGGAAAAAGCGGCGATCAAGGGGCTGATCAAGCAGGTTCGTATTTTACAGCTGAACATCCCGCATTCTAATCCGGTTCAGATCTACGAAAATTACGTCAACGACACGTATGAGTTTCCGCCGTTTGAGCTGACGACTTGGGAGGTCTGGGCCAAGCCTGAAGGAAAGATCAAGGACGCCTTTGACGAGATCTTGAAGCAAAATCATATCGGCTAACGGAGGGGCGCCATGCGCAAACAATGGCTCAAGTGGCTACTGCCCGTCTTGGCCTTTCTCGTCGCCTTCGGATTAGGCCGGCTGGATAGTCGCTTGTATCGCCAGCCGATCGGTCAGGTGATCGCGGTGAAGACGGTGAAAAGCGTCAAGACGGTCGATAATTTTGATAATCAAGATCGCACCACCACGCAGGAAGCGACGGTGCGCTTTTTGAATACCAGCCGGCGCGGGCAGACCACGACGATCACCAATCAATTTACGTATAGCGGCACGGTCGACAGTCCGCTGCGGCGCGGGACCCAAGTGTTTTTGACCAAGAGCAGCGGCCCTTGGCGATTGTCCAATTTCAAGCGGGATGCGATCGTCTTGGCATTGGCTGCCTTCACCTTGGCGTTGCTGATGCTGATCGTGCGCAAGCGCCTCTGGTTCATCAGTGCCAGCATTGCGGTGAACGCTATCTTGTTCACGTTGGCAACGCATATTCAAACGGATGCCAGTCGGCCGCTGGTGTGGGTCCTGTTCAGTGGCTTGGCGATCGTGTTTGCAGTGGTGACGGCCTTGTTTGTGGTCGGCTGGCGGCCTGTTTGCGCGGTGGTGGTCGGCGGTACGGTCGGCGCAACGGCGCTGGCAGTGGGCTTGGGCTATGCGATCTTTGCGCTGACGGGGTATCGGGACCTGCATCTTGAAGCGGTCAAATATGTAACGCAATCGCCGCAGCTGCTGTTTTTCATCCAGATCGTGATCGGGTCGCTGGGCGCTGTGCTCGATGAATGCAGCGACATCGCGATCTCGATCATGCAACTAGATGGGTCGGGCAAAAAACGCTTCAACGCGGGGATGGCGATCGGGCGCAATGTGATGGGGCCACTGATCACCGTGTTGTTCATGATCTTTATCGCCGAGACCTTTGCGGAGGCCGTATTATGGCTACGCAATGGCAATGCGATCGATCAGACCATCAGCTGGGTGATGGGGCTCGGATTTGCGCAATCCTTGATCTCAGGCTTTGGCATCGTCATCGCGATTCCGCTGACGTCCTTACTTGCGACGTTAGCCGGAAAAAAGGAGGTGGCGGCATGACGACCCTTTCTGCACTAGCCTTGACGCTGCTGGTTTTGATGCTGGCGGTGGGCGGCAAACAGGGCCTCAGCGATGCGTTCGCGCTATTGCTGAATGCTGGGCTGATGATCTTGGCCGTGATCTTGATCGCTGGTGGCTTTGCACCGCTGGCCGTGGCGGCGGTGATCGGGCTGATCGTGCTAGCGGTGACGATCTTTTTATCCACCACGGATATGAATGTCGCGGGGCCGGCGTTTGTGGCCTCGCTGTTGGTAATGACAGGGGTGATCGCGGTGGTCGTGGTCGGCGTGCTGTTCAGTCACACAGGCGGCTTTGGCGCTGAGGATACCGAGGACCTGGAAGGCTTTTCGCTGACGGTCGGCGTCTCTTTTCAGCAAGTCTTGATCGCCACGGGCTTGCTGTCGACGCTGGGTGCGATCGCCGAGGCAGCGACTGCGGTTGCAGCGGGTCTGATCGAGCTTGGAGATGACGCCACCGCGGCCGGCCGGCAAGATATCGCCCAGGCGATCATTGGGACGGCGCTTAATACGCTGTTCTTCGGCTTTTTCGGCGGCTTTTCCGCCCTGTTCATTTGGTTTGCCAAACTGCGCTATCCTTTTTGGGAGGTCCTCAACGACCAGATCTTTGCCGGTGAGCTGATTCAGGTTCTGTTTTCAGTGATCGCGGTGGCGGCGACAGTGCCAATGACGATGTGGGTGGTTGGCCGGCGTCACAGAGAGGAGGGCTAGTATGAATTTTTTCATTGCGGACACGCATTTTTTCCACACCGATCTGCTCGGCCAAAATGATTTTGCGCCGCGCTTGTTTGACTCAGTCGAGGCGATGGATGAGGCGCTGATCGCGGCGTGGAATGCGCGCGTCGATGATAACGATGTCGTCTATCACCTCGGCGACATTGCGATGAACCCTGAAGCCATGCCCAGCGAAGGCGAAGTTGCGGCGCTTCTGGCGCGGCTGAATGGGCGCATCGTGTTCATTAAGGGCAATCACGATTACAACAGCCGCTTCAAGTACTTGGCGGCGCATGATCCCGGTTGGCATGGGCAGCCGCGTTACCAGTTCCACGAGGTCGGCACGATCATCAAAGATGACCACACGCAGTTCATCATGACGCATTATCCACTAATGCTCGGCATCACGAGCCAGACCCTGAACCTCCATGGTCACATTCACCACAGCATGGTGCCGCTCGCCGAAAACATCAACGTTGGGGTCGATGCGCCGGAGCGTGACTTACTTGTCACGCCACCGGCATGGGGGAGCCCCTTGAACGCTTCCGAGATTAATGAGATCAGCACGGCCAAAAGACGTTTACTGGCAAAAATGAAAGAAAAATAATATTCACATTGATTTCTCATCTTATTCCCGTTACACTGTTCCTAACGGGGGTAGGGAAATGGAAACGCAGGATCAAACAAAATTGCAGCAGTTGCGCCGCGATGTGCTTGCGGCTTGTCCGCATGAGGCGGCGGCTCGCATCAATGCCTTGCTGGTGCTGGGCTTTCGCAAGATCGCCGCGGGCAACTTTTCGTCCGATTATTTTCAGTTCAGCTTTTGGCCACAGCTTTCGCCGTATCTCAGCGAGCCGGATCAGCCTGCGTTAGCCGCACGTTTCCGTGAATGGATCGTGTGAGGCGGCCGGCTGGTCCGGTTTTTTGGTGTGGGAGAAGGGGTGCGCACAACGGTTGGGCGCAGCGGGCCGTCGCCCCTATTCCAGTCGGGCGCCGACCCGCATGGTGGAAACATCTAGGCAGCTCATGCACTCGGTGGCTAGGAGCGCCACCAAGCACCTGATCCGACCTAGCTGTTCCACCATCCCGCGGGCCGTCGCACCCTTCCGAATATTTGCGCGATTCGTGCTGCTTCGTTACAATAACTTGGAGTGTCGCGAAAGGAGACCATCGATGGCAGAACAAAAAAATAGCCGCTCACTGAGCGACCAGATCGAGCAGGCGACCGCGCCTGGTGAGCCATTGCGGGTGGTGCAACTGGCGCCGGACCTGATCACGATCGACCAGCGGCGCTACCGCATTGAAGTCGATCACAAGCAAGCCTTTGATCGCGAACGCCTCAGCGAGCGGTATAACGAGATTCTCGATAAATACGATTACGTCGTCGGCGACTGGGGTTACGATCAGTTGCGGCTCCGCGGGTTTTACCGGGCGGACGACCCGCGTGCGCCCAAAGATCAGTTGATCTCAACGCTCGAGGATTACCTCTATGAATATTGCAACTTTGGCTGTGCCTATTTCGTGCTGGCCAGGCTCGATGCGCCGGCTGTGAAGCCGCCGCGGCGCCGCACACGAGGCTCACGCGCCGGCAAAAATGGTGCTGAGACCCGCGACACGCGGCCGGCCAAACCCTACACGGAGCAAAAGGTGCATGCTGTCGACCCGAAAGGCAAGCAAGTTCAAAGTCGCGGCGGTGGCCATCACCGGCGGTTCACCATTCGCCAGCGCGACGATCAAGACGGAAAGAAGCAGGACTGATAAGTGACATATAAAGGCTACATGATCGATCTAGACGGCACCGTGTATCGCGGCCGGGAGCGAATTCCCGAGGCGCGAGATTTCATCTTGCGTCTGCAGGCAAAACAGCTCCCGTTTCTTTTTCTCACCAATAATACGACCAAATCGCCGCAAGATGTTTGCAAAAACCTGGCGACCAACCACGATATTTTTGCGGAACCCAGCCAGGTCTACACGCCATCGTTGGCCACGGCGGCCTGGATCCAGGAGCAAAATGGCGGGGATGCCCGAGGCAAGTCGGTGTATGTGATCGGGGAGCTCGGGTTGAAGCAGGCGCTGCTGGATATTGGGCTGACCTTCAATGAGGTCGATCCCGATTATGTGGTGGTCGGGCTGGATTATGACGTCACGTACCATAAATTTGAGCTTGCGACATTGGCCATTCAGCGCGGGGCATTTTTCATCGGGACAAACGCGGATACCAATCTGCCAAACGAACGCGGGCATGTGCCAGGCGCCGGGTCTGTGATCGCCTTGGTTGAACGGGCGACGCAGCAAAAGGCTTTTTATATCGGCAAACCCGAGGCGATCATCATGCGCCAGGGGTTGCGCCGGATGCAGTTGAACAAAGAAGACGTGGTGATGGTCGGCGACAATTATCACACGGATATCATGGCGGGCATCAACGCGGGCATCGATACCTTGTTGGTGTACACCGGCATCTCGACCAAGGCGGAAGTCGCCGAGGAAAAAGTACAACCGACGCATCAGATCGATTCGCTGGCGGACTGGGAGGTCTGAGCATGACACGTCTTTGGCCGTGGAAGCTGGGGAGTTGGCTGGCGGTGATCAGCGGGGCGGTGGTGTTGACGCTTCTTTTGTCGTTTCCGCTGTACGCCGTTTTCATGCAGGTGGATGATCTACCGGCGATCGCGGCCATGCCGGCGGGACAGCTTTTTCGCAATTATGCGATCTTGATGTTGTATCTTTGTGTGCCCGGGGTCAGCCCGTTGCGTCTGCCCGATTTTCCAGTTTCGGCCAGCGGCGCGCAGCATTTTGCCGATGTGAAAAATTTGTTTCTGCTTGCCCTTGTGATCTTTATTTTGACCCTGCCTGCGCTGGTCCATTTTCTGCGGCGACTCAGCCAGACCCATGAGCGCTGGCGCCTGGTGCGCGGGGCGCAGGTCGGGGCGGTGGTGCCGATCGTGATGTTGGGGCTGATGGCTGTGAATTTCGATACGGTCTTCATCACGTTTCACAAATTATTGTTCCGCAACGACGACTGGCTGTTTGATCCGGCCACCGATCCGATCATCAATGTGTTGCCTGAGGATTTCTTTGCGGCCTGTTTTGGGCTGGCGCTCCTGCTGTTTGAGGCGGCGATGATCTGGGCGATCTGGCGGGGCCGCAAAGACGCCCGGCGCAATTGAGCGTATGCGCACAAGAAAAAATAGCACCCGCAACCTCATGTTGAGAGCTTGCGGGTGCTTTTGTATGCCGGTCATTCGGCTGTGGGTTTA
Organism: Lacticaseibacillus mingshuiensis; assembly: GCF_016861785.1. Taxonomy (GTDB): domain Bacteria; phylum Bacillota; class Bacilli; order Lactobacillales; family Lactobacillaceae; genus Lacticaseibacillus; species Lacticaseibacillus mingshuiensis. The sequence continues at coordinate 167 of NZ_BOLS01000015.1, read as the reverse complement.
CGGTTGCGCAGCGCGGTGATCAGGACTGGGACGAGCGAAATGGCGATGATGCCAATGACGACTAGGGAAAAATGAGCCTTCACGAATGGTTGGTTGCCGAAGAAAAAGCCGGCGACGCAGCACATGGTCACCCAGAGGAAGCCACCGAGAAGATTGTAGTGGATGAA
>NZ_BOLS01000014.1 GCF_016861785.1 Lacticaseibacillus mingshuiensis | reverse complement strand
CGAACACAGAAGTTAAGCTTCTCTACGCCGAGAGTAGTTGGTGGGTAACTGCCTGCGAGGGTAGGAAGCCGCCGCGCAAATGGAGGATTAGCTCAGTTGGGAGAGCGTCTGCCTTACAAGCAGAGGGTCACAGGTTCGAGCCCTGTATCCTCCATCGAGCCGTTAGCTCAGTTGGTAGAGCATCTGACTTTTAATCAGAGGGTCGACAGTTCGAGCCTGTCACGGCTCATTTTTCCACTAGAAATAACGCCGCGGGTGTGGCGGAACTGGCAGACGCGCTAGATTTAGGTTCTAGTGGTTTATACCGTGGGGGTTCGAGTCCCTTCACCCGCATGCCAATCGGCTCAAGATTCATTGCGGCTTCGGCTGCGCCCGGCAATTCATTTTGCGGAAGTAGTTCAGTGGTAGAACATCACCTTGCCATGGTGGGGGTCGCGAGTTCGAATCTCGTCTTCCGCTTCGAACGTTATCTGCCGGGATGGCGAAATTGGTAGACGCACAGGACTTAAAATCCTGCGGTGAGTGATCATCGTGTCGGTTCGAACCCGACTCTCGGCATTTATATATTTGCACCCATAGCGCAATTGGATAGAGTGTCTGACTACGAATCAGAAGGTTGTAGGTTCGACTCCTACTGGGTGCATCGTCAAAGCTTTGCCTTGACCCTCGTGATAATTGAATAATATGCGGAAGTAGTTCAGTGGTAGAACATCACCTTGCCATGGTGGGGGTCGCGAGTTCGAATCTCGTCTTCCGCTTTTTTCGGGAAATAGCTCAGCTTGGTAGAGCACTACGTTCGGGACGTAGGGGTCGCAGGTTCGAATCCTGTTTTCCCGATCAAATTGATCGGCGTGAATAACGCCGGTTTTTTTGTACGCATTTTCACAGATTTGGCTTTCTCAATGGATGCTTGTATAATGAATGTCAAGATTAGTCAAAGTCAAAGGTGGGGTGCCAATGGAAAGCCGAAATATGTCTGATGTGATCGAACGGTATCTTAAAGCGATGCTGAGCGGTGCCCACCAGGTCGAGATCAGCCGCAGCGAGATCGCCCAGCAGTTTAATTGCGTGCCGTCTCAGATCAATTATGTGATCAAGACGCGTTTCACACCCGAAAACGGCTATGTTGTTGAGAGTAAACGTGGCGGCGGCGGGTATATTCGCATCCTAAGGGTCCAAGTGAAGGATAATTGTGACCTGGTGGATGTGATGATCGACAATATGCCTCAAGCGCTTCGACCACGCCAAGCACAAGTGATGATCCAGCAACTCTACGATTCACAATTGGTGGGGCAACAGGCTGGCAATATGATGCTCAATGTGTTGAGTCACCAGACGCTGGATCTGGATGACCGCCTCGCAGAAGATACATTGCGTGCACGGTTATTGCTTGCTTTTCTTCAGAGTTTGCGGTATGAAAGATACACACAAAGACAGCTATGAACGAAGGAGTGTGCTTATGGACAATCTGTTTACGCCAAGTGCAACAAATGTCTTAATGATTGCACAGCAACAAGCTCAATATTTCCATCATCATGCGGTCGGTACGGAACACCTGTTGATGGCTTTGGTTAGAGAGCCGGATGGTATTGCTGGCAAGACCCTGCGTCAGCTCGGTATCACAGAAGATGATGTCCACGATGAGATCGAGCGGTTCACGGGTTATGGTACCCTGGATACGTCAGCGAAACAATCGGATAGCTACCTGCCATATTCGCCAAAGGGCAAAGAGATCTTAAGTTTTGCCGGTGACGAGGCAAAACGCCTTGGCGCCCTGAAGATCGGGACGGAGCATATTTTGCTTGGCCTGCTACGCGACGACGATATTTTGGCAGCGCGCATTCTTCAGAATTTGGACCTCACTTTGTCGAAGACGCGTCAGTTGGTACTCAAGAAGATGGGCATCAGCGATGCTGCCGCGAAACGTCGGCCGTCTGGACCACGTGCCGCAAATGGTGCGCGCCCAGCGAGTCAGGGGACGCCAACGCTGGACGGATTGGCCCGGGATCTGACGCAATTGGCCCGCGAAAACAAAATGGATCCGGTGGTCGGCCGGGACAAAGAAGTCCGTCGGCTGATCCAGATCTTGGCGCGCCGGACGAAGAACAACCCTGTTCTGATCGGCGAGCCAGGCGTCGGTAAAACGGCGATCGCGGAAGGCTTTGCCGAAAAGATCGTCGCAGGTGAAGTGCCTGATGAAATGAAGGTCAAACGCCTGATGATGCTCGACATGGGGTCATTAGTCGCTGGTACGAAATATCGCGGTGAGTTCGAGGACCGGTTGAAGAAGATCATTGATGAGATCTATCAAGATGGCAACGTCATTTTGTTCATTGATGAGTTGCATACGCTGATCGGTGCTGGCGGGGCTGAAGGCGCGATCGATGCCAGCAATATTTTGAAGCCGGCTTTGGCACGTGGTGAATTGCAACTGATCGGGGCCACGACCTTGGACGAATATCAAAAATATATCGAAAAGGATGCGGCGCTTGAACGGCGTTTTGCAACGATCACCGTCAATGAGCCGACGCCTGAAGAGGCAGAGGAGATCTTGCGCGGGTTACGCGGACGCTATGAGGCACATCATGGGGTGACCATCACAGACGATGCGCTGCACGAGGCTGTTGTGCTCTCTGCCCGGTACATCAGCAATCGTTTCTTGCCGGATAAGGCGATCGATCTGATCGATGAAAGTGCGGCGAAAGTCCGGCTCGACGAATCCGACAAGCCGACGAAAATCGACAAGCTGCAGACGCAACTGCGTGATCTGGCGGCGGCCAAGGAAGATGCAATCGTGCATCAGGACTTTGAATCCGCGGCGGAACTTCGCCAAAAGGAACAGAAGCTCCGCGACAAATTGGCTGATGCACCGGATGCTGTTGATGAAAGCGGCGTGCGATCGGATGTCAAAGTCGAACCTGAAGATGTGGCGGAGGTCGTGTCTCAGTGGACCGGCGTGCCTGTGACCCAGTTGGCCAAAAAGGAAAGTGAACGGCTGGTCAATCTGGAAAAAGTTCTCCACGAACGGGTGGTTGGCCAGGACGAGGCCGTTTCGGCAGTCGCCCGGGCCATTCGCCGGGCACGCAGCGGGCTCAAAGACCCAACGCGGCCAATCGGGTCCTTCATGTTCCTCGGACCGACCGGGGTCGGGAAGACCGAGCTCGCGAAAGCGTTGGCCGAGGCGATGTTCGGCTCTGAAGACGCGATGATTCGCGTGGACATGTCCGAGTATATGGAGAAGTTTTCCACGAGTCGGCTGATCGGTGCGGCGCCAGGCTATGTTGGCTACGACGAAGGCGGTCAGCTGACGGAAAAGGTGCGCAACAAACCGTATTCCGTTGTGCTACTTGACGAGGTGGAAAAGGCGCATCCGGACGTCTTCAACATTCTGCTTCAGGTTCTCGATGACGGGTTCCTGACCGATTCAAAAGGGCGCCGGGTCGATTTTCGCAATACGATCTTGATCATGACCTCCAACATTGGTGCGACGGCCCTGCGCGATGATAAGAGCGTCGGGTTTGGCGTCAAGACCGAGACGCAGGACTTCAAGGCGATGCAGTCACGGATGCTCGAAGAGTTGAAAAAGGCGTTCCGGCCGGAATTTCTCAACCGAATCGACGAAACCGTCGTCTTCCACAGCTTGAACCGTGAGGAGCTGCATGAGATCGTCAAGATCATGACGAAAAATGTGTTGCGGCGGCTGGACGACCAGGAGATTCGCGTCAAGGTCACACCGAGTGGCATCGATGCGATCGCCAAAGCTGGTTTTGATCCAGAGTACGGGGCACGGCCGATTCGCCGGGCGCTGCAACGCGACGTGGAAGATCAGCTCAGTGAACTGCTGCTGACGGGTCGTGTCAAAGCCGGTGACACGGTGACCATCGGCGCAACGAAGGGCAAACTGACCTTCAACGTGAAGGAAGCTGAACCTCAGCCCGAACCGAAAACACCAGTGAAGGCTTAATGAGGATAACAGACGCGATCCAGCTAGACGGGTCGCGCCTGTTTTTATTAGGCTTGCGTTGCTTGGCTGTGACCGAGGCTTAAGGACCAGGCGCCGTGACACATCTTCTTTTTCAAACTACTTGACAGTCCCCGGTCTACAAGTGTATAGTCGAACTAATCGCATTTCGGTTTGGACAGCAGTCGCGGCGATCTATTGTCCGTTGCGGCGCACAGGAAACGTAAAAGTAGCAGAAGGGAAGACCAACTTCTACTTTTCGTTTTTTTTTGCTCAAAATGTCCTTCCAGCTGACTTTGTAACGTAAATTTAACATTGTTTGCAATTTACATGGTCAGTCGGTGCCGGAAAATTCTATAAGGGGTGAACAATTTGGTAGGACACTTAGTCAACTACGGTAAGCACCGCACCCGCCGCTCCTATTCCCGTATCAAAGAAGTTCTAGATCTGCCGAACCTGATCGAGATTCAATCCAACTCTTATCAGTGGTTTCTCGACGAAGGGCTCAAGGAAATGTTCGACGACATCATGCCGATCGAAGATTTTCAAGGCAATTTGTCTTTGGAGTACGTCGATTATCAGCTGCTGGAGCCAAAGTACACGGTCGAAGAAGCGCGCCAGCACGACGCGAACTACTCCGCACCGCTGCACGTCACACTGCGCTTGACCAACCACGAAACGGGTGAGATCAAGAGTCAGGACGTGTTCTTTGGCGACTTCCCGCTGATGACCAAGCAGGGGACCTTCATCATTAATGGTGCCGAACGTGTCATCGTTTCTCAGTTGGTCCGCTCGCCTGGCGTCTATTACAACAGCGAAACAGACAAAAACTCTCGCGTCACCTATGGCACGACTGTCATCCCGAACCGCGGTGCCTGGCTTGAATATGAAACAGACGCCAAGGACATCGCCTATGTCCGCATCGACCGGACGCGGAAACTGCCGCTGACCGAATTGATTCGCGCCCTCGGCTTTGGCGCTGATCAGGACATTATCAATATGTTCGGCGACAACGACAGCTTAATGCTGACGATGGAAAAAGATGTTCATAAGGAAGAAAGCGATACGCGCACCGACGAAGCGCTCAAGGATATCTACGAGCGGCTACGTCCAGGCGAGCCAAAGACTGCGGATTCTTCCCGGTCTTTGCTGTACGCTCGCTTCTTTGATCCAAAGCGTTATGACCTGGCTTCCGTTGGTCGCTACAAGGTCAATAAGAAGCTTAGTTTGAAGACACGCCTGCTGGGTCAGACACTTGCCGAGACTTTGGCAGATCCTGATACCGGTGAAGTGATCGTTCAAAAAGGCACTAAGGTTGATCGCCATGTGATGGATACCCTGGGTGAGTATTTGGATCGCGAAGACTTCAAGACGGTCACCTACCAGCCGGAAGATGGCGGTGTGGTCACCGATCCGATGACTATTCAGGCAATCAAAGTTTACAGCCAGGTCAATCCGGAGCATGAGCTTACCTTGATCGGCAACGGCCATATCGACAAGAAGGTCAAACATTTGACTCCGGCCGACATCATCGCGTCTATGAACTACTTCCTGAACCTTCAGGAAGGATTGGGTTCCACGGATGATATCGACCATTTGGGCAACCGTCGCATCCGTTCTGTTGGTGAACTCCTGCAGAACCAATTCCGCATCGGGCTGTCCCGGATGGAGCGTGTCGTTCGCGAACGCATGTCGATTCAAGATTCCATGACCGTGACCCCACAGCAATTGATCAACATTCGGCCAGTCGTGGCCTCCATCAAGGAATTTTTCGGCAGTTCTCAGCTGTCCCAGTTCATGGACCAGACCAACCCGCTTGGTGAGTTGACCCATAAGCGGCGCCTGTCTGCCCTTGGCCCTGGTGGCTTGACCCGTGATCGTGCGGGTTATGAAGTCCGTGATGTGCATTACACTCATTACGGCCGCATGTGCCCGATCGAGACCCCAGAAGGCCCGAACATCGGCTTGATCAACAGTTTGGCCTCTTACGCGGTCGTCAACCCGTATGGCTTTATCGAGACCCCGTACCGTCGTGTGTCATGGGCGGATCACAAGGTCACCGATAAGATCGACTATTTGACTGCCGATGAAGAGGATAACTATGTTGTCGCTCAGGCGAACACCCCGCTGAACGACGATGGCTCTTTTGCAACCGACGATATCCTGGCCCGTTCGAAGGATGATAACATCGAGACGACGGCTGACCATGTCGATTATATGGACGTATCGCCAAAACAGGTTGTTGCCGTTGCGACGGCCTGCATTCCTTTCTTGGAAAACGATGACTCCAACCGTGCCTTGATGGGTGCGAACATGCAGCGTCAGGCGGTGCCGTTGGTCGACCCACATGCGCCACTGGTTGCCACTGGCATGGAGTACAAGGCTGCCCATGACTCCGGGATCGCGGTGCTTGCAGAGCACCCCGGGACCGTTGAGTACGTGGATGCCAAAACGATTCGTGTGCGCCGCGATGATGGTGCGCTGGACAAGTACAACTTAATGAAGTTCCGCCGCAGTAATGCGGGTAAGAACTACAACCAGCGGCCAATCGTTCGCCTTGGCGATAAGGTCGACACCGATGAGATCGTTGCGGATGGACCGGCGATGGATAATGGCGAATTGGCATTGGGGCAAAACCCGATCATCGCCTTCATGACCTGGAACATGTACAACTACGAAGACGCGATCGTCCTTTCGGAGCGTCTAGTCAAAGAGGATGTCTATACCTCGATTCATATTGAAGAGTATGAATCAGAAGCCCGTGACACGAAGCTCGGCCCTGAAGAGATCACCCGCGAGATTCCTAACGTCGGTGAAGATGCTCTGAAGGACCTCGATGAATTCGGGATCGTGCGTGTCGGGGCGGAAGTACGCGACGGCGATATTCTTGTCGGCAAGGTGACGCCAAAGGGTGTGACTGAGCTGTCTGCCGAAGAGCGTCTCCTGCACGCGATCTTTGGTGAAAAAGCGCGTGAAGTCCGCGACACCTCGCTGCGTGTTCCTCATGGCGGCGGCGGCATCATTCAAAACGTCCGTATTTTCACCCGTGAAGCCGGCGACGAGCTGTCTCCTGGTGTCAATATGATGGTTCGTGTTTACATCACGCAGAAGCGGAAGATCCAGGTTGGCGATAAGATGGCCGGCCGTCATGGGAACAAAGGGACGGTCTCCGTCGTTGTGCCAGAAGAGGATATGCCGTATCTGCCAGACGGGACCCCAGTCGACATTCTGCTGTCTCCAATGGGTGTGCCAAGTCGTATGAACATTGGCCAAGTCTTGGATCTGCATTTAGGCATGGCGGCTCGCAACTTGGGTATCCATGTGGCGACACCGGTCTTCGATGGCGCCAACGATGATGATATTTGGGCGACCATGAAGGAAGCCGGCATGGCCAGTGATGGCAAGTCGATTCTTTATGATGGCCGGACCGGTGAGCCTTTTGAAAACCGGATCTCTGTCGGCGTCATGTACTACATGAAGCTCGCGCATATGGTCGATGACAAACTCCATGCTCGTTCGATCGGACCTTACTCTTTGGTCACTCAGCAACCACTGGGCGGCAAGGCGCAGTTTGGTGGTCAGCGTTTCGGGGAAATGGAAGTTTGGGCGCTGGAAGCTTATGGTGCTGCCTACACCCTGCAAGAAATTTTGACCTATAAGTCCGATGACGTGGTGGGTCGTGTCAAGACCTACGAAGCGATCGTCAAGGGCGAGCCGATTCCAAAGCCAGGCGTTCCGGAATCCTTCCGTGTGTTGGTCAAGGAATTGCAGTCCCTTGGGCTCGATATGAAAGTCTTGGATCAAAACAAGGAAGAGATCGAGTTGCGTGACATGGACGACGATGAAGACGATGTGGTCTCTGTGGATGCTTTGGCCAAGTTTGCTGCCGAACAGGAAGTAAAGAAGGCCCAAGAAGCTGCCACGACCGCAACGGATGCATCTGACGACAAGAAATAATAGGAGGTCAGCCTTTTGATCGATGTCAATAAATTTGAAAGCATGCAGATCGGCTTAGCCTCGCCTGACAAGATCCGCAGCTGGTCCTATGGGGAAGTCAAAAAGCCCGAGACGATCAACTACCGGACCCTCAAGCCTGAGCGCGATGGCTTATTCGATGAGCGTATTTTCGGGCCGACCAAGGACTGGGAATGTGCATGCGGCAAGTACAAGCGGATCCGCTATAAGGGAATCGTTTGCGACCGATGCGGCGTTGAGGTGACGCGTTCGAAGGTCCGCCGTGAGCGGATGGGCCATATCGAACTTGCTGCCCCGGTTTCCCACATCTGGTATTTCAAGGGCATCCCGAGTCGCATGGGCCTTGTGCTCGACATGTCTCCGCGCGCGCTTGAAGAAGTGATCTACTTCGCGTCCTACGTGGTGATCGACCCAGGTGATACTGGTCTTGAAAAGAAGCAGCTGCTTACTGAGCGTGAATATCGCGATAAACGCGATGAATACGGTCAGCGTTTCCAAGCCAAAATGGGTGCGGAAGCGGTCAAGGAACTGTTGCAACAAGTTGAATTGCCAAAAGAAGTCGCTGAACTCAAAGAGGATCTGAAGTCTGCCCAAGGGCAAAAGCGGACCCGTGCGATTCGCCGGCTGGACATTTTGGATGCCTTCCTTGAGTCTGGCAATGACCCGGCATGGATGATCATGGACACGATTCCAGTCATTCCGCCTGATCTGCGGCCGATGGTTCAATTGGAAGGGGGCCGTTTTGCGACCTCTGACCTAAACGATCTGTACCGTCGTGTGATCAACCGTAACAACCGTTTGAAGCGTTTGCTTGATCTGAATGCACCGAACATCATCGTGCAGAACGAAAAGCGGATGTTGCAGGAAGCTGTTGACGCTTTGATCGATAACGGGCGTCGTGGCCGTCCTGTTACTGGCCCGGGGAACCGACCACTGAAGTCCTTGAGCCACATGCTCAAAGGGAAGCAGGGCCGCTTCCGTCAGAACCTGCTGGGCAAGCGTGTCGACTATTCCGGCCGTTCCGTTATCGATGTTGGCCCAACGCTGAAGTTCTATCAATGCGGCTTGCCGCGTTCGATGGCGCTTGAGCTCTTCAAGCCATTTGTGATGCGTGAACTCGTTCACCGCGAAATGGCCTCGAACATCAAGAACGCCCGGCGTAAGATCGACCGTGAAGACGATGACATCTGGGATGTTCTTGAAGATGTGATCAAGGAACGTCCAGTGCTGCTAAACCGCGCGCCTACCTTGCACCGGCTCGGGATTCAGGCGTTTGAGCCGGTCCTGGTCGATGGCAAATCCATCCGTCTTCATCCACTGGTCTGCGAAGCTTATAACGCTGACTTTGATGGGGACCAGATGGCGGTCCACGTGCCACTTTCTGATGAAGCCCAGGCTGAAGCCCGCCTGCTGATGTTGGCGGCGCACCACATCCTTGCCCCTCGTGATGGGAAACCGATCGTAACGCCTTCTCAGGACGTTGTGCTGGGTAACTATTACCTGACCATGGAGCAAAAGGGTCGCGAAGGCGAAGGCATGATCTTCAAGGACAAGGATGAGGTGCTGATGGCACTTCAAAATGGGGTCGTGCATCTGCACAGCCGTATCGGCCTTGCCGTTGACTCCATGCCGACCAAGCCATTCACTGATGAACAGCGGCACCAAGTCATGATCACCAGTGTCGGCAAAGTGATCTTTAACGAGATCATGCCGGAAGACTTCCCGTATTTGAACGAACCGACGAAGGAAAATATCACAGATGGCGTCGATAGCCGTTTCTTTATCGCACCAGGTGAAGACATTCATCAATTCTTGATGGATGCCCCGATCGTCACGCCGTTTAAGAAGGGCTTCCTGTCTGACATCATTGCGGAAGTCTTCAAGGACTATAAAGTGCAGCGGACGTCTGATCTGCTGGATGACATGAAGACCTTGGGCTACACCCAGGCAACGAACTCCGGCATCACAGTCGGGATCGCTGACGTGCCAAACTTGCCTGAAAAAGGGAAGATCGTTGATGAGGCGCATAAGAAGGTCGCGACGGTCTCCAAACAGTTCCGTCGTGGGCTGATCACAGACGATGAGCGTCATGACCGGGTCATCTCGATCTGGAACGACGCCAAGGATGAGATTCAGCAGGCGCTGATCGACGCCTTCGACCCGAACAACCCAATCTCCATGATGAGTGATTCCGGGGCCCGTGGGAACATTTCAAACTTTACGCAGCTTGCCGGGATGCGTGGTCTGATGGCCGCGCCAAACGGTGGGATGATGGAAGTCCCTGTTTTGTCCAACTTCCGTGAAGGCCTGTCTGTCATGGAAATGTTCATGTCGACTCACGGGGCGCGTAAAGGGATGACCGATACCGCCTTGAAGACCGCTGACTCGGGTTACCTGACCCGGCGTCTGGTCGATGTTGCACAGGATGTCATTGTCCGCGAAGAGGACTGTGGCACCGACCGTGGGCTGACTGTCACCGCGATTCGCGAAGGCAACGAAATGATCGAGCCACTGTACGACCGTCTTGTTGGCCGCTACACGCTCAAGTCTGTTGCAAATCCTGAAACAGGCGAGATCATTGCGGGCAAAGGCGTACTTTTGGACGAAGACCTCGCGCAAAAGATCGTTGATGCCGGCGTTGATACCGTCGAGATTCGCTCCGTCTTCACCTGCAACACGAAACATGGTGTTTGCCAGAAGTGCTACGGCCGCAACCTTGCGACCGGCGAGCAGGTCGAAGTTGGTGAAGCGGTTGGGACCGTTGCCGCGCAATCCATCGGCGAACCTGGTACCCAGCTGACCATGCGTAACTTCCATACTGGTGGTGTTGCCGGTGGCGAAGATATTACCCAAGGGCTGCCTCGTATCCAGGAAATCTTTGAAGCCCGTAATCCAAAGGGGCTCGCGGTTATCTCTGAGGTCGAAGGTGAAGTCACCGCGATCGATGAAAATCCAGCCGAGCATACCCGCGAGATCACGGTCACAGGTGAGATCGACACGCGCAGTTACTCCGTGCCATATGCCTCATCTGTTGCAGTCGCAGAAGGCGATCACGTCATTCGCGGCGGCCGTCTGACTGGCGGCTCCATTGATCCAAAACAGTTGATCAAGGTGCGCGATGTCTTGAGTACGGAAAATTATCTGCTCTCTGAAGTGCAGAAAGTTTACCGTATGCAGGGTGTTGAGATCGCCGACAAGCATGTTGAGGTCATGGTGCGTCAGATGCTGCGGAAGATCCGTGTCATGGATCCAGGCGACACCGACATTCTGCCAGGCACATTGCTTGATGTCAGCGAGTTCACCGAGCGCAACAAGAACACGCTGGTTTCCGGCGGCATCCCAGCCACGGGCCGCGCGGTCTTGCTCGGGATCACCAAGGCGTCTCTTGAGACCAACAGTTTCTTGTCCGCCGCTTCCTTCCAGGAAACGACACGTGTCCTCACCGATGCGTCAATTCGCGGGAAGAACGATCCGCTTGTTGGGCTGAAGGAAAATGTCATCATCGGGAAGATCATTCCGGCAGGGACCGGGATGGCGACCTACCGTCATATGGAACCAAAGACGGTCGGCCAGTCAGTTAACGGGGTCTATTCGATCAACGCGCTGACCAAGAAGATGGCCACTGAAGATGCAGCAAACGCTGCGGATGGCAGTGCCCCGACGCAAGATTCTGAAGATTAAGCAGGCGATATGCAGGCGCTGCATCCAGAAATGGGTGCAGCGCCTGTTTTTTTAGTCAGTGGGGCGCTACACCCACATCACCAGTAGCCCCCATGCCAGCGCCATGGCGGGGATGAAGGGAGTCTCCCGGTCGTGCGCAAGGCGGCTTTGAACTAGGCCAAATGTACAGGCGATCAATAGCCACCAGGCAAAAATTAGCGGCGGCCAGCCCGTCGCGACCACGGCCAAAATCACGGTGTCGGCGCTGCCGAGCCAGCCACAGATCGTGAGAAACAGAAATCCACCTGCAATCAGCCACCAGGTCGGCGTCACCAGTGCGCGCCATTGCCAGGCCAGCATGCCCATCGCCCAGCTGTCGAGCCACCAGGCCGCCACACTGCCGCGGCGCGCGTCGGCCAGCGCGGCATGGCTGAGGCCGGTCCATATCGCTAGGCCCCAGAGGTCGAGCCACGGCAGCGGGAGAAACAGAACTGCCCCCAACCAGCGCCAATGCTGCTTGTGCCACAGCGCGCGGCCATGTATGCCGAGCGTGATCGCAAGGATGATTTTTGCCAGAAAAAGCATGTCGCACCTCCACTTTGACTTTCCACTTGGTTCTTCCAAAAGATTTCGCAAACGGCTGGCCATGCGAAATGGGGCGCCTGACAGTGGCCGACGATCGCGGCCCCGGTGTTTTGCGGTCCATCGTTGCGTCCGCCTCGCGCAACGCGTATCCTGATCAGGGAGGAATTTATTGATGCTCACTTTTGAACCAATCACTCAGGAATACCAGTTGCAGCAAGCCCTGACTGTGTATCAAGCCAATCAAGCTTATTTTGACCTGACCCAGGAAGTGCCGACTGCTAGCAGCGTGCGCCGCGATCTGGCGACGCGGCCGGATGGTATTTCCGCGACCCGCAAGCTGTTTGCGCTGATTCGCGAAGGCAAAGAGGTACGCGGTGTGCTCGATATTTTGCACGGGTATCCCGACGCCAAGACTGATTACATCGGCCTGCTTCTGATTGCCGAACATCATCAGGGGTGGGGCACCAAGGTCGTGCAGCAATTGGTGGCTGACGCCCAAAAACGTGGCGTGCAGGTCTTGACCCTGGCGGTGCTCGTAAACAACCCAAACGCCCGAGGCTTTTGGCAGGCGATGGCTTTTACGGCATTTGGGGATGCCACCGCCCAGATCAACGGCCGCCCGTTTGCCGTGCAGCTGATGCGGCGTGAGCTATAGCCGCGCCCAAGCGCCCTGCAGCCGGTGAAAAACGGGCCGCCACCGCGAATTTTCGCCGCGCGACCTTGACACGTTGGGGCAGGGATAGTACACTATCAAATGTGCGTTTTCCAGTTTGTCCGGGCCGTTGGTCTGTGAACTGGTGAATTGCCAGTTCATTGCCTGCGCGGCCGTTTTTTTATAACAAAAAATGAACCGCCTGGATGTGTGGACTTACAGCATTACCAAAATCAGGAAGGAGGAACCTTAGAATGCCTACCATTAACCAATTGGTGCGTCAAGGTCGTAAATCTAAAGTTACCAAGTCAGATTCTCCTGCGTTGAACTTCGGTTACAACAGCATGAAGAAGTCTCTGACCAACAATCCAGCTCCGCAAAAGCGTGGGGTGGCCACTCGTGTCGGGACAATGACCCCGAAGAAGCCTAACTCCGCTTTGCGTAAGTATGCTCGTGTACGTCTGTCTAACTTGATCGAAGTGACGGCTTACATCCCGGGCATCGGCCATAATCTGCAGGAACATAGTGTTGTTCTGATCCGTGGCGGCCGTGTAAAGGATTTGCCTGGTGTTCGTTACCATATCATCCGTGGGACGCTTGATACTGCCGGTGTTGACGGCCGTATGCAGGGCCGCTCGAAGTATGGTGCCAAGAAGCCAAAGAGCAAGAAGTAATTCGATCATTTTCGCAATTGCGAAAACAAAAGTTAAGAGGAGGCAAACAGCATGCCACGTAAAGGCAGTGTTTCAAAGCGCGACGTCTTACCTGATCCAGTGTACAATTCCAAGCTGGTGACCCGCCTGATCAACCACTTGATGATCGACGGCAAGCGCGGTAAGGCACAGACCATTCTGTATGATGCGTTTGATATCATTAAAAAAGATTCCGGCAACGAGCCGCTTGATGTTTTTGAACAAGCGATGAAGAACGTGATGCCGGTCCTTGAAGTTAAAGCTCGCCGTATCGGCGGTTCTAACTATCAGGTCCCGATCGAAGTGCGGCCAGACCGCCGGACGACCCTCGGCCTTCGTTGGATCGTGCAATATTCCCGTCAGCGTGGGGAGCATACCATGGACGAACGCCTTGCGCGTGAGATCATGGATGCCGCTAACAACACCGGCGCTGCGGTCAAAAAACGTGAAGACACGCATAAGATGGCTGATGCCAACCGTGCGTTCGCTCACTATCGTTGGTAAGATGCTTTTGGCTATTATATCCGCACCTTGGCATATAGTAGCCAATTGTTTTATCCTGCCACATAATTTCAGTAAACCGAACCAATCAGAAATGAAAACAGAGAGGAGTTAACTTTTCACATGGCCAACAAGCGAGAATTCTCACTCGACCGGACCCGCAACATTGGGATCATGGCCCATATCGATGCTGGTAAGACCACGACGACCGAACGTATTTTGTACTACACCGGTAAGATTCATAAGATCGGCGAAACTCATGATGGGGCTTCGCAGATGGACTGGATGGCCCAGGAAGTAGAACGTGGGATCACCATTACCAGTGCTGCGACCACGGCCTTCTGGAAGGATCACCGAATCAACATCATCGATACCCCAGGACACGTGGACTTCACGATCGAAGTTGAACGTTCCCTGCGTGTCTTGGATGGTGCGATCACCGTTTTGGATGCCCAGTCCGGTGTTGAACCGCAGACTGAAAATGTTTGGCGTCAGGCCACCACGTACGGCGTTCCGCGGCTTGTTTTCGCAAACAAGATGGATAAGATCGGCGCGGACTTCCAGTACTCTGTCCAGACCCTTCACGATCGCCTGGGTGCCAACGCCCATGCCGTTCAGCTGCCGATCGGTGCCGAAGATAACTTCAAAGGCGTCATCGACCTGATCGAAATGAAGGCCGACCTGTACGACGAAGATGCACTCGGGACCGAGTGGGATGTTGTCGATATTCCAGACGACTACAAGGAAGCAGCTGAAAAGGCTCATAACGAGCTGATCGAAGCCGTTGCCGATGTTGACGATGGCATCATGGACAAGTACCTCGAAGGCGAAGAGATCTCCAAGAACGAGATCAAGGCTGCGATTCGTAAGGCGACCTTGAACCTCGACTTCTACCCAGTGCTTGCGGGCTCCGCCTTCAAGAACAAGGGTGTGCAGATGTTGCTTGACGCCGTCATCGACTACCTGCCATCCCCACTGGATGTTCGCCCATACAACGCGACGGATCCTGACACTGGTGACAAAGTTGAACTGCGCGCCGGCGACGACCAGAGCTTTGCGGCCCTGGCATTCAAGATCGCCACGGACCCGTTTGTTGGTCGTTTGACCTACATCCGTGTTTACAGTGGGACTTTGGAAGCGGGCTCGTATGTCCTGAACGCCTCCAAGAACAACCGTGAACGTGTCGGTCGTTTGCTGCAGATGCACAGTAATCACCGTGAAGAGATTCCAGAAGTCTTCTCCGGGGATATTGCTGCGGCGATCGGGCTGAAAAACACCACCACTGGTGATTCTCTGACCGATGTTGATCATCCGCTGATTCTTGAATCCCTTGAGATTCCGGAACCAGTTATCCAGGTCTCCATCGAGCCTGATTCAAAGGAAGATCGTGACAAGCTGGATGTTGCGCTTCAAAAGCTTTCTGAAGAGGACCCAACCTTTAAGGCTGAGACCAACCCAGAAACTGGTGAAACGCTGATCGCCGGCATGGGCGAGCTCCATTTGGACATCATGGTCGATCGAATGAAGCGTGAATTTAAGGTTGCCGCGAAGATCGGCGAGCCGCAAGTTGCGTATCGTGAGACCTTCACCAAGCAGGCTTCCGCAGAAGGGCGCTTCGTTCGCCAGTCTGGTGGTAAAGGTCAGTATGGTGATGTTTGGGTCGAATTCACCCCGAACGACGAAGGCAAGGGCTTCGAATTTGAAGACGCCATTGTCGGTGGTGTGGTTCCGCGTGAATACATCCCAGCTGTTGAACAGGGCCTGAAGGAAGCTATGGAAAATGGTGTCCTGGCTGGCTACCCATTGATCGACGTGAAGGCAAAACTCTATGATGGGTCTTACCATGAAGTCGATTCATCGGAAGCAGCCTTCAAGGTTGCGGCTTCTCTTGCCTTGCGCAATGCGTCTAAGGCTGCCGGTGCGGTGATTCTTGAACCGATCATGCACGTTGAAGTCGTTGCTCCTGAAGAATACTTCGGTGATATCATGGGCCAGATCACTGCACGTCGCGGCCGTGTCGAAGGCATGGAAGCGCGTGGCAATGCCCAGCTCGTCAACTCTCAGGTGCCGCTGGCTGAAATGTTCGGTTACGCGACGACGCTTCGTTCTGCCACGCAGGGTCGTGGGACGTTTACCATGACGTTCGACCACTACGAGGCCGTGCCGAAGAGCATCCAGGAAGAGATCATCAAGAAGAACGGCGGTCAGGCGTAAGCCGAGCTGCTGGACAAGCCTCGTCTCAGTGCAAGCTGAGACGGGGCTTTTTCTTTGCCATAAAAAGGCGTTTCGGGCCGATATTCCTCACGCATCCGAGGAGGCTCCGCCGATGTGCCCACCATCGAGTTACCAGCCGGCCAGACAATTTCTTTTTGGCAGTTGACGACGGCTCTGCGCACCGCGCTAAGAGCGTGATACGGCGCGCTTTCCGTCTATTTTCCATGGTGTCTCAGACGATCAATGTCGTGCAACCGGTTGCAAAAATCGTTTTTATTTTAGCTGTAATCGGTTATACTCTTCCTTGACAGCAGGGAACACCTGCGAGAAAGGGGAAGAATAGATGGGAAACACTGTTCAGGGCTTTTTGCGAAGGCAAGGACAAGATGTTGTCAATGATGCAGGCCCAGTGATTCTGCAAGGATGGGGTATTGGCAACTGGCTGCTTCCGGAAGGCTACATGTGGGAGTCACAAGGCGCACACAACTTCGACCGCCCGCGGCGTATTGAGGCGCGCGTCGCAGAGCTGCTTGGGCCGGAAAAAGCCGCCGCGTTTTGGCCACGTTTTCGCCAGGTCTTTTTCACCCAGGCGGATGTGCAATATATCAAAGATCAAGGCTACAACAGCATTCGGCTGCCCTTTGATGCCGCACTATTTCTTGAAGAAGGGCCTGGTTGCCACTTCAAAGAAGCTGGCTTTCAGTACCTCGAGGATGTGGTGCGCTGGTGCCGGGCGGCGGATCTGTATGTGATCTTCGACATGCATGCCGCGCCAGGCGGGCAGACTGGGGCAAACATCGACAACGCGGTGGCCGAGATTCCGCGGCTATTTGTGGATCAGGACCAATTCGATAAGGGCGTCGCATTATGGGCGGAGATCGCCCGGCGGTTCAAGGATGACCCGGTTGTTGGCGGGTATGATCTGCTGAATGAGCCGATTCGCCCCGCAACTGGCACGCTGGTCGACTATGATCGCCTGCTGCCGCGGTTGGCCGCGTTTTACGAGACCACGATCACGGCCGTTCGCCAGGTGGACCAAGCCCATTTATTCAGTCTGGAAGGCCATCACTGGGCCTCTGACCCGCGCGTTTTCACCCATGTCTTTGACGAGAACATGGTCATCCATTTCCATCGTTACGGTGGCTATCCAGAAAAGGCACAATTCACGCCGTGGCTTGAATTGCGCGACCGTCTGAACGTGCCGCTGTGGCTTGGCGAAACAGGGGAAAATAAGCCGCAATGGTACAGCGCGCTGACACAATTTTGCACGGATGCCAACATCGGGTATTGCTTCTGGCCATATAAAAAAATGGGTAAGCGCAACGGCAGCGTGACCGTCAAAACGCCGGCTGGCTGGGACGCGATCATTGCCTATGTCAAAGGTGGCGTGCATCCCGGTTACGCTGAGGCCGCGGCGACATTTGAACAGCTCCTATTGAACATGGCGCTGGTCAACTGCGAGCGTAATCCGGACGTGGATGCGGCTGTCTTGCGGACGGCTGGCATGACGCTACGGGCGACTGATTTTCGCGATGCCGATTGCCAGGGGGCGAATGCGCCGAAGAACTTCGATGGCTACCGAACGACGACGCCGATGACCGTCGCCGCGATCGCCGAGCCGCAGCCTTCTAATTTTGGCTTCGACAGCCACTGGGACCGCTTCGTCCTGACACTGACCCCTGGCGAATCCGTGACCTACCTGACGCCGGCACACAAGGCACCATGGCAGCTAACGATCGCCTTACATGAGGCAAAAGATGCCGTGCTCACCGCCCAGCTCAATGGGGAGACCGTCACTTTTGCCGTCAGCGGCACTACCGCAACGGCCACCATGCCCGCAAATTCAGCGGATGAAGTGCTGACGATCGCCGTCAACGCAGGGGAAGCGAGCTTGCTCACCGTGACTTTTTAAAAAAGTTTCGTGAAAGCGCTTGCCAAAGCAAACGGCCCGTGGTATCTTAAGAATATAAATAAAAACGTTTTTATGTGTGGTGACTGTCGTGAAGAAAAAAACCATCAAAGACGTGGCTGAATTGGCCAACGTCTCGATCTCAACCGTGTCCAATGCCTTGAATGGCGTGAACGTGGTGACTCCGGAAACCAAGCAGCGCGTGCTCAAAGCGGCCGCAGAACTGAATTATGTGCCAAACCTCATGGGCAAGCAGCTGCGCTCCGGGGAGACGAAGATGCTCGGCTTCTTCACAGACAGTGTGTCCGGTCCTTATTTCTATGTATTGGTCGAGGCGATCTCGCGGGCCGTTGCCAAACTTGGCTATGGCATGCAGGTCATTGTGCCAAGCGACCACAAAACGTTGATGAACAACATCTTAGGCAATGTCGTCGATGGGGCGATCATCTTTGAACACATGATCAACGATGACGACATCCAGCAGATCCTGATGCATTCGGTTCCGACCGTGTTGCTGGACCGACCGGCACATGGGCCTAAGATGAGCAGCTTTATCTTCAACTCTCAGGCGGAAGGGTATGAAGCGACAAAGTACCTCCTCAACCTCGGTCATCGGCGCCTCGGCTTCCTGGCCGGCTACGAGAACAACCACGATAGCCATTTGCGTTACGCAGGGTTCAAGCAGGCCATCGAAGAGGCAGGTCTCAACAGCGATGAGATGCCCGTTTTGTCTGGGTTGTTTGAAGAGGAGGCGTCCTACAACGCGGTGAAGTCCTACTTGCATTATGCGGATGAACCCGCGACCGCATTTCTCGCCGGGAATGACCTGTCCGCCATTGGGGCGATGAAGGCGATCGTCAGCTTGGGGTATAAAGTGGCAGAAGATTTCTCAGTCATGGGGTTTGATGACATCGAGATCTCACAGTATTTCCGGCCTGCCTTGACCACAGTCCGCAACCCGATCGCGCGTCAAGGCATCCTGGCGGTCGACGAACTGCTGGCAATGATCAATGGCCGCGTCGGTGGCACGGAACAAGTGTTGGATGGCGAGCTTGTGATTCGCGACTCAACCGGCTTTGCAAAACGTTAGGCGAAATTTTTTAGGCTTTAAAATAAAAACGTTTTTATGCTACTAAAAGGGGTGTTTCTGGTGGAAACAAGGGAGAAAGTCGTTAAACCAGGGCTCGGTGAGAAGACGAAGCGGTGGTTCCGCGGATTTGGCAAGCAGTGGCAGCTGCAGTCCATGATCCTGCCGGGTGTCATCTTCATGATCATCTTCAATTTCATTCCGATCTATGGTCTGTCTTTAGCGTTCAAGCAATACTCCGTCACCGATACAATCGGCGGCGCGCAGTGGATCGGCCTGGATAACTTCAAGGCGATCATGGCCGACAAGTATTTCTGGGAAAGCGTTTGGAACACGGTCGGCATCTCGGCAATCAAGCTGACGGTCGAATTCTTCTTACCGATCATCTTGGCCGTCATGATCTATGAGATTCCGTGGGCGCCGTTCAAGAAGATCGTGCAGACGTTCACCTATCTGCCGCATTTTCTGTCCTGGATCATCTTGGGCGGGATGTTGATCAACTGGCTGTCCACCAACGGCCTGATCAACGAGGTGCTCAAGTTCATCGGCATCAACGCACACGGCAACTACCTGCTGGATGCGGGGAAATACTGGAACATCGCGGCTTGGTCGGATGTCTGGAAGGAAGCCGGCTGGGGGACAATCTTGTATCTCGCCACCATGGCTGGCATTGATCCGACGTATTACGAGGCGGCCGAAATGGATGGTGCCTCCAAGATTCGTCAGATCTGGAGCATCACCATTCCCGAGATCACCAACATTATCGCGTTGAACCTGATCTTGTCTGTTTCCGGGCTGTTCAACTCGAACCTGGATCAGACCTTGGTCTTGATGAACTCGCAGAACCAGCCAAAAGCGGAAGTTATCAATTCCTATGTTTATCGCGTTGGGCTGACGCAGGGGGATTTCTCCTATGCGACAGCTGTTGGCCTCGGGGTGTCGATCATCTCCGTCATTTTGTTGATCATTACCAACACAGCGACGAAGAAACTCAACGACAACCAGTCGGTCTTGTAAGGAGGGTGCAGCATGGAAATGACAAGCAAAAAAGCAGCACCAAAGCAGAGCCGCGTCAAACATGGTTCGCGCACCTTCAACATCATCAACGCGACGATTCTCTTGATCTTCACTGTGATCATCATTGTCCCGATGTGGAACATCTTGATCTCCTCATTTGCGACATCCGATGCGCTGAGCAACGGGAATTTCATCTTCTGGCCGAAGTCCCTGTCGCTTGATAATTACCGCGCGGTTTTCCAAGATTCCGGTATTTGGCAGTCGTTTTTCATCTCTGTTTTGAAAACGGCGGTCGGCGTCGTTGCACATACCTTGTTCTGTGCGATCGTCGCGTATCCACTGTCGAAGCGGTACCTCAAAGGTCGCAAGTTATACTCGGCCATGGGCATCGTGACGATGTTCTTCTCCGGTGGGATGATCCCGACTTACTTATTGATCAAGTCCTTGGGGCTGCTTGACAGCTTCTGGGTCTACATCATTCCCGCCCTGTTTTCCTATTACGATGTGGTCATCTTGATGAACTTCTTCCGCCAGGTGCCAGAGTCGCTGGAAGAATCAGCTCGGATCGACGGTGCGTCTGATTGGCGCGTGTTCTTCTCGATCATCTTGCCACTGTCCAAACCATCGCTTGCCACGATTGCCTTGTTCCATGGCGTGTGGCAGTGGAACGACTTCATGACGACAAAGCTTTATGTCACCAATGAAAGCCTGTATCCACTTCAGATGCGTCTGTACAACCTCATCGTTCAATCACAAGCGGCATCAACCACAGGCCTAAAAGCCGCCGTCGCGATCAATACAACTTCAAGGGGGGTGCAGCTTGCGACAATCATGATCACGATCGTTCCTATTTTGATCTTGTATCCATTCGTTCAACGTTACTTTGTCAGCGGTACGATGTTAGGGGCTGTCAAAGAGTGATAAGCGCTGGCTCATGTCAGTGGCAGATGCGTTAGAGAACTCATTATTGGAGTTAAGGGAGATGTTTTTAATGAAGTTGAATTGGCACAAGAAGCTAGCAGGATTAGGGGTAGTCGCTCTAGCGGCCGTTGCGCTCACAGCATGTGGCGGCGGCTCTTCAAACTCGTCTTCATCGAAAGGCAGCACGAACATGCCGAAAGCGCCATATAAGGTGCCAACTGCAAGCACGCCTGCCTGGAAAAAAGACACGCGTAAGAACCAAAAGTTGACCTGGTATGTGAACGCGGATTGGTGGAACAAGTCATTCGGCAAGGATATGGTCACCAAGCAGATCAAAAAGGATCTGAACGTGGACATCAAGTTCGTGACCGGGGATGACACCAAACTCAACACCTACTTTGCTTCTGGCAGCATGCCGGATCTGATCACGATCTTTGATCCGAACTCAAAAGTGGCACGGACGGCCAACCAGTGGGCGTATTCCCTGCAGGACCTGTCCAAGGCTTATGACCCGGCCTTCATGAAGGATGCCGCCAAGGATACCTTGAACTGGTACAAGCTCAGCGATGGCAAGACTTATGGCTATCCGAGTTACTCCAACACGGCCGCCGATTACAAGTCTGGCGATATCGCACCGCGTGATGCGTTTGTCATTCGCAAAGACGTGCTGGCAGCCATTGGCGATCAGGACTTCACCACTCCTGAAGGCTTCGTCAAGGGGATGCAAGCCATCAAGGAGAAGTTCCCGAAGCTCATTCCATTTGGCTTCAACGATTTTTCCGGGGCCAACAGCTCGCTGGAAAACGTTGTCCAGGATATGCTCGGTGTGCCGATCACCAAAGACGGCAAGTTCTATGACCGCGATCTGGATCCAGACTACTTGAAGTGGCTCGAAGCCTTCCGTGAAGTCCACGCTGATGGCAACATCTCCGATGACTCCTTCACTGATGACTCCAACGCCTTCAACGAAAAGATCAACGCTGGTAAGTACGCGACGATGATGCTTGGCTCCGATGTTAACCACGGGACCAACCTGCAGACCTGGATGTCCAAGGATAAGAACAAAGCCTATGAAGCGATCGAAGGGATCAGCTCCACTGAAGGCCGCGAACGGACTTTGAGCCAGGCCGGCATCTCCGGTTTCACGATCACCTATGTTTCCAACAAGACCAAGAACCCATCCAAGGCCACCCAAGTGCTCGAATATCTGTTGAGCAAGAAGGGTCAGATGTTGACGAACTACGGGATCGAGGGTGACACTTATACCCAGGATGCCAATGGCGAAGTCAAGTGGACGGCCAAGGCTGCCAAGGTTCAGTCTGAAGATGCCTCTGCTTGGCAGAACCAGTACCGCATTGGTGAGTTCTTCCTGATGAGCCATGATAAGTGGAAGGCATTGAACAAGGATTCCTATGTTCAGGCTGTTTGGCAGATGCAAAAGTGGGGTCAAAAGTATCTGACACCGCAGTTTGACATCGAAAACATTGCCCCGGATCCTGGGACCCAAGAGTCTCGTGCTTACTCCGCGATTCAGACGAACTGGAGCACGACCATGGTCTCCTTGATTCGTGCCAAGGATAAGGCCGAATTTGATAGTGTCCTGAACAAGTACAAGCAATTCCAGAAGGACAACAACATCGACCAGATCAACAAGACACGTAACGAGAAGATCAAAGAGAACCAGAAGAAGTTAGGCGAAAACTGATCTTTGTGACACAAGAGGCTGTGACGGCAACATGGTCATGGCCTTTTGTTGTGAAAGACGGCCTTCAATACTGCGCCAAGTCACCAGAAAGGAGCGCCTCCGATGAAACAACTATTTTCAACAGATAGCCGGCTTTACAAGATTCTCAACACCGGCACGATTCTGCTCGAGCTCAACTTGCTGGTGCTGCTGGGCAGCTTGCCACTGGTCACAGTTGGCGCAAGTCTGACCGCGATGTACACCGTGTTGTTCAAATTACGCAGTCATGAACTCGGCGGCTTGTGGACGACTTTTTGGCAGGCGTATCGCCAGGAGTGGAAAAAAACGATCGGGTTATGGCTGCTACTGGCGGCCAGCCTCGCCGCATTGTTTTTAGCCATCTGGTGGATCGCGGTGCAGGTGAAGGCCAGCATCCTGGTCATGGTGCCACTGCTGCTGGTGTTAGCCATGATCTTGCTGATGAGCGGGTATCTTTTTCCCTTGTCGGCGAGATATGAAGCCGGCATTGGTCAGACGCTGAAAAATGCGTTCACGTTGAGCCTTCAAAACGTGATCGAGTCGATCGTGATCTTCATGCTCACGGTGATCATCACGATCTATGTGCCGATCTTTCAGTGGAAATTGCTGTTTCTCTGGGTCTTCTTCGGTTTTTCGCTGACTGGGTACCTGCAGTGCGCGATGCTGGAGCGTGTCTTTGCGCAGTATTAAACAGAAATGGATGGTAAGTATGAGTAAATATGTAAGCTTTGATATCGGCGGGACGACCGTCAAATATGCGATCGTCGATGACGAAGGGACCATCACAGACAAGGCCGCCTTCGACACCGATCAGCATGACGCCGAGGCGATGATCGACAAACTCGTGGCAGTGGTCACCCAGTTTCGCGGCCAAGCCGACATTGCCGGCATCGGCATCTCCGCGCCTGGCATCGTCCGCCGTGATGGGTTCATGGTCACCGGTGGCGCGATTCAAGCATTCAACGCCTTTCCGCTGGCAGCGACCCTTGAATCCGCGACGGGCCTTCCTGTCACGGTGGAAAATGATGCCAATGCGGCCGCCATTGCGGAGCAGTGGCTGGGCAATGCCCAAAATGTCGACGATTATCTGACCATTGTCCTGGGCACAGGCGTCGGCGGTGGCATCATCATCAATGGGGATGTCTACCGCGGTGCACATGGCATGGCCGGCGAGTTTGGCTGGAACATCACGCATGACATCGATCTAACTTTGCCGCTTGAGGCGCAGTCGATCAATCAGCGCGGGGCGGTTCAGGCGGGCCTGGTGCGGCGCTATAACTTGGCCTGCCAGCAGGTCAATGCAGATGCCGAGCTGATCGGTGATGCACGCGTGATCCTAGACCGCGCTTGGAACGGCGACACGCTCGCCGAACGGATCGTCAATGAGTTCAAGCAGGATGTCACCATCATGCTGTTGAACCTGTTTGCCGATTTCGATCCAGAATTGATTTTGATTGGTGGCGGCATCTCTGCCAACGACCGCTTCATGAAGGAGCTCCAGGCCACGATCAACGAGTACCTGGCTCGCCACGAAAGCCTTGATCGCATCAAAGACACCGCGCTGGGTCGCGTGAAGACCGCCAAGCTACGCAATGATGCGGGGCTGATCGGCGCGGCTTACGGCATCCGCCGCAAATTACAACAACCCTGACCCTCTGACTGCGGCTCCCTAACCGCAGTCACTACCATCCGTTTACGGTACGCAAAAGCCCGTCAGCACGCGATCCCCCTCGCGCAGCTGACGGACTTTTTTGCCGCGGATGCCATTTCTTCCTATATACAGAGCGTGTTCATTCAAGCGCGGCATTCAAGACTGTTTTCAAGTGATCCAGTGCCCATTCCTGCCCGCCTGGCTTGAAGGTCGCCACGGCGTCTTGGTGAATGATCAGCGGGTAATTCAGGTCATACGCATCCACCGCCGTGTGCAGCACACAGATATCCGTGCACACCCCGGTCAAATGGAGCCGCTCGACGCCGCGTTCCCGGAGCCACAGATCAAGTGGCGTGCCGGCAAAACTTGAGTAGCGCGTTTTTGCAAACGGTCGCACGTTGGCGGCGGTCGCATGGGCGGCCACCCATGGCGCAAGCGGGCCGTAGTACTCGCGGCCCCAACTGCCGGCCACGTTATGCGGCGGAAACAGCGCGGTCTCTGGATGATACGGATCGCCAGGCTCATGCAGATCGGTTGGCAAAAAGACAAAGTCGCCGCGTGCGGCAAAGGTCTCAGCGAGCTCGACGATGCGTGGGGCAATTGCCTGCGCGGCTGGGCCGGCCGTGAGCGCGCCGGTTGGGGCGACGAAATCATTAGTGTAATCGATGATCAATAAGGCTTCAGACAACTGAATCAGCTCCTTTTAGATTGATGCTAGCGAGTAGGCGAGACGGTGTCAAGACAGAGGCCTTGGAATTTTCACGCACGACTCGCCAATTTTCTCTAGGCGCCTGCCCGGATCCGCCGGGCAGGTGCGACCCACAACCTCGCCGCGTGAAAAAAACCGTGAGAACGCACGAAAAACCTTGTATCGCCGGGACCTTTTCTGTATACTGTCAAGAGTGCTGTGTAATCTAGCTGGGTTACTATGCACTTTTGGCCCAAGAATGGGCCAGGTAGCGTGGATGTGAGAGGTTGCGACACGCCCGGCCGCTTTGCCACGGCAGCGCGTCGGATAATTCTCACGGAGCTAGTCTACTAAATGATAATAGACGAAGGAGGTCACACAATGGCAAAACAGAAGATTCGCATCCGGCTCAAGGCTTACGAACACCGGATTCTTGATCAGTCAGCAGACAAGATCGTCGACACCGCGAAGCGCACAGGCGCTGAGATCTCGGGTCCGATCCCGTTGCCGACAGAACGTACCATCTACACGGTGCTGCGTTCGCCGCATAAGTACAAGGATTCTCGGGAACAGTTCGAGATGCGTACGCACAAGCGACTCATCGATATCGTTAACCCAACACCGAAGACAGTTGACGCTTTGATGAAGCTCGACTTGCCAAGCGGCGTAGATATTGAGATCAAACTCTAAAATCCAACAGAAATAGGAGGTGTACCCATGGCACGTAAAGGAATCTTAGGTAAGAAAATTGGCATGACGCAAGTCTTCACAGACAACGGCGAACTGGTCCCAGTTACCGTTATCGACGTCACCCCGAACATCGTCCTGCAAGTCAAGACCGTTGAAAGCGACGGCTATGAAGCAGTTCAGCTCGGTTACGGCGACAAACGTGAAGTGCTTAGCAATAAGCCAAGCGTCGGTCACGCCAAAAAGGCGGACACGACCCCTAAGCGCTTCATTAAGGAGATCCGCGATGTAGCGCTTGATGATTATAAGGTCGGCGCGGAAGTTAAGGCTGATGAATTTGCAGCTGGCGATATCGTGGATGTCACCGGGATCTCTAAAGGTCACGGTTTCCAGGGGAACATCAAAAAAGATGGTCAGTCCCGCGGCCCTATGGCTCACGGCTCACGTTACCACCGTCGTCCTGGTTCGCTCGGGGCGATCATCAACAAAGTCTTCAAAGGCAAGAAGCTGCCAGGGCGGATGGGCAACCATACCCGCACCATGCAGAACTTGAGCGTTGTTTCCACCGATCTTGAGCACAATGTGATCTTGATCAAGGGCAATGTCCCAGGTGCGAATAAGTCCTTCGTGACGATTCGCAGTGCCGTTAAGGCTGCTAAATAATTCGAAGGGAGGACATAACCAATGGCTAACATTACTTTATTCAAGCAAGATGGCTCAGAAAACGGCACCGTTGATCTTAACGATACCATCTGGGCGATCGAACCGAACGACAGCGTTTTGTTTGACGCAGTCGTGATGCAGCGCGCTTCCCTTCGTCAAGGGACGCATTCTGTTAAGAACCGTTCCGCTGTTTCCGGCGGCGGTAAGAAGCCGTGGCGCCAGAAGGGGACCGGCCGTGCACGTCAGGGCTCCATCCGTAGCCCACAGTGGCGTGGCGGTGGGATCGTCTTTGGCCCGACCCCACGTTCTTATGCCTACAGCATCAACAAGAAGGTCCGTCGCTTGGCGATCAAGTCGGCGCTTTCCCAGAAGGTGTTGGACAAAGAACTGGTCGTTGTCGATGCATTCAGCTTCGACACACCGAAGACCAAAGATTTCGCAGCCAGCTTGAACGCATTGAACGTCAATGAAAAGGCGCTGGTCGTTCTTGAAGCCGGCAATGACAACACCGTTCTTGCCGCTCGCAACCTGGCAAACGTCAAAGTCATCCCAGCAGATGGGATCAACGTATTGGATGTTGTGAACTACAACAAACTGATCCTGACCCAATCCGCGCTCAAGCAGATCGAGGAGGTGCTCGCATAATGGAAGCACGCGACATCATTTTGCGCCCGATCGTGACCGAACAGACGAGCAACCAGATGGACGATCGTAAGTATACGTTCGAAGTTGCGCGTGACGCTGACAAGACTCAGGTTCGCCGCGCCGTTGAAGAGATCTTCGACGTCCAGGTGGCCAAGGTCAACATCGCGAACGTTCGCGGCAAAAAGAAGCGTCAGGGCAACTTTGTTGGTCTGACCCGCAAGCGGCGCAAGGCCATCGTGACCTTGACCGCCGATTCAAAAGAAATCAAGATCTTCGAAAACTAGCATCAAAATTTACGACTAGGAGGGAAAAAACGTGGCGATTATTAAATACAAACCAACGAGCAACGGCCGGCGTAACATGTCCGGTTCCGACTTCGCTGAGATCACCAACAAGCGCCCTGAGAAGAGCTTGCTTGAAAGCCAGAGTCACACTGCTGGCCGTAATGCGCATGGTCACATCACGGTCCGTCATCGTGGCGGCGGCAACAAGCAATTCTATCGGGTGATCGATTTCAAGCGGCAAAAAGACGGCGTGACGGCAACGGTCAAGGCGATCGAATACGATCCAAACCGTACCGCGAACATCGCTTTGCTGCACTATGACGATGGGGTCAAGAGTTACATCCTGGCACCTAAGGGATTGAAGGTCGGCGACAAGATCGTTTCTGGCGCAGATGCTGATATCAAGGTCGGCAACACCCTGCCGCTGAAGAACATCCCTGATGGCACGACGATCCACAACGTTGAGCTCAAACCTGGCAAGGGCGGTCAGTTGGCACGCTCCGCTGGCACCTATGCACAGCTTCTGGGTAAAAACGATGATGGCAAGTATGTCACCGTGCGTCTGTCCTCTGGTGAAGTACGGATGATCCTCGCCGTTAACCGTGCGACCATCGGCGCTGTCGGCAACGAACAGCACGAACTGATCAGCATTGGTAAGGCGGGTCGTAAACGCTGGCTCGGCTTCCGCCCGACAGTCCGTGGTTCTGTTATGAACCCGAACGATCACCCTCATGGTGGTGGTGAAGGTAAAGCACCGATCGGCCGTCCATCTCCTCTGTCCCCATGGGGCAAGAAGACCTTGGGCAAGAAGACCCGGAACCACAAGGCCAAGTCCGAGAAGTTCATCGTACGTCATCGCAAGAACAAGTGATCATTTCTGAATCACATCGAATAAAGGAGGTCACACAATGGGTCGCAGTCTTAAAAAGGGACCTTTCGCCGACGCTCATCTGATGAAGAAGATCGAAGCGCAGGCGGACAGCGAAAAGAAGCAAGTCATCAAGACTTGGTCTCGTCGCTCGACTATTTTCCCGAGTTTTATCGGTTACACCATCGCCGTTTATGATGGTCGCAAGCACGTACCAGTTTATGTCTCTGAAGACATGGTTGGGCACAAGCTTGGCGAATTCGTCCCGACTCGGACATTCCGTGGACATGCCACTGACGACAAGAAGTCCAAAGCACGCTAGAAAGGAGCAAATGATTCATGGCTGAAGAAATTCAATCTGCTAAAGCAACGGCTAAAACCGTTCGAATCGCAGCTCGCAAGGCGCGCCTCGTCATTGACCTGATCCGTGGTCACGACGTCGCTGAGGCGATCGCGATTCTGGAGTTCACACCACGTGCGGGTTCTCCGATCATCGAAAAAGTTCTGAAGTCCGCGATCGCGAACGCAGAACACAACTACGACTTAGATGCACAAAACCTTTTCGTCAGCGAAGCTTATGTTGACGAGGGGCCGACCCTCAAGCGGTTCCGTCCGCGAGCAAAGGGCTCTGCATCTCCGATCAACAAACGGACAAGCCACATCACAGTGGTCGTCTCCGAAAAAGAAGCGTAAGGAGGGATAACGCGTGGGTCAGAAAATCAATCCAATCGGTTTCCGTGTCGGTGTGATCCGTGACTGGGACGCAAAGTGGTACGCAGAAAAAGACTTTGCTTCCTTCCTTCACGAAGATATCAAGATCCGGGAATTCATTAACAAGAAGCTTGCAGACGCCTCTGTTTCGACCATCGAGATCGAGCGTGCTGCTAACCGCGTCAACATCTCCATCCACACTGCTAAGCCGGGTATGGTCATCGGCAAGGGCGGCGTGCAAGTTGAGAGTTTGCGCAAAGAACTGAACGACCTGACTGGCCGTAAAGTTCACATCAACATTGTCGAGATCAAGAAACCAGACCTTGACGCCAAGCTGGTCGGCGAAAGCATCGCCCAACAGCTCGAGCAGCGTGTTGCATTCCGCCGTGCGATGAAGCAGGCGATGCAGCGTACCATGCGTGCCGGCGCCAAAGGGATCAAGACCCAGGCTTCCGGCCGTTTGAACGGTGCGGACCTGGCGCGTCGTGAGCACTATGCCGACGGGACCGTTCCGCTGCACACCCTGCGTGCGGATATCGATTACTCCTGGCAGGAAGCTCGCACCACCTATGGCCAGATCGGGGTCAAGACCTGGATCTACCGCGGTGAAGTTTTGCCTGACAAGCCAAATCGTCAGCCAAAAAATGCGAAGGGAGGCAAATAATCCATGTTAGTACCTAAGCGTGTAAAACACCGTCGCGAATTCCGTGGGAAGATGCGCGGTGCCGCTAAAGGCGGCAAGGAAGTCAGCTTTGGGGAATATGGCCTTGAAGCCCTTGAATCGCATTGGATCTCTAACCGTCAGATCGAAGCCGCCCGTGTTGCGATGACTCGTTACATGAAGCGTGGCGGGAAAGTTTGGATCCGTATTTTCCCTCAAAAGTCCTACACCAGCAAAGGTGTCGGCGTTCGTATGGGTAATGGTAAAGGCGCCCCGTCCGGTTGGGTCGCAGTTGTTAAGCGCGAAAAGATCATGTTCGAAGTCGCTGGCGTGCCAGCCGAAGTTGCACATGAAGCATTGCGTTTGGCCTCTACCAAGCTCCCAATTCGCACAAAGATCGTTAAACGCGAGGAAGTAGGTGGGCAATCTAATGAAGGCTAAAGAGATCACTGCATTGTCGACTGCTGAAATGCTCGACAAAGAGAAGCAATATAAGGAAGAACTGTTCAACCTCCGCTTCCAGCAAGCGACCGGCTCGCTGGAAAACACTGCCCGGTTGAAGCAGGTCCGCAAGAACATCGCGCGGATCAAGACGGTCCTTCGGCAGCAAGAACTCAATAAATAATCGGAAAGGAGACATTTACCTTGGAACGTAATCATCGTAAGGTTTATCAAGGCCTCGTGGTCTCGGACAAAATGGACAAGACGATCACTGTCGAAGTCAACACGACCAAGACGCACCCGGTATACGGCAAGCGTGTGAAGTATTCTAAGAAGTACTACGCACATGACGAAGACAATACCGCTAAGGTCGGCGACGTCGTTCGGATCATGGAAACTCGTCCGCTGTCTCGCAATAAGCGTTTCCGTTTATTGGAAGTTGTCGAAAAGGCAGTTCAGATCTGATTTTATTATCGTGATGAAAGGAGGACCAACCCGTGATTCAACAAGAAAGTCGTCTTAAAGTGGCGGATAATTCCGGCGCTCGCGAGTTGCTGGTGATCAAGGTGCTTGGCGGTTCTTACCGCAAGACCGGTAACATCGGTGACATCGTTGTTGCAACTGTAAAACAGGCTACACCAGGTGGCGTTGTCAAAGCGCATGATGTCGTCAAAGCGGTCATCGTTCGCACGAAGTCTGGTGCCCGCCGCGCAGACGGGTCGTACATCAAGTTCGACGAAAATGCCGCAGTCATCATCAATGCTGACAAGAGCCCACGGGGAACTCGTATCTTTGGACCAGTGGCACGTGAACTGCGTGACGGCGATTTCATGAAGATCGTTTCCTTAGCGCCCGAAGTCCTGTAATCATTCTGAGCAAATAGGAGGTGCAACTCATGAAAATCAAAACTGGTGATACCGTTCGGGTCATGCGCGGTAAAGACGCTGGCAAAGAAGGCAAAGTGATCAAAGTGCTGTTCAACACAGACAAGGTCATTGTCGAAGGCGTCAACATGATCAAGAAACACCAAAAGCCAAGCAATACCAACCCACAGGGCGGTATCGTTGACAAAGAAGCGGCGATTCACGTGTCCAACGTGATGCTGCTTGATCCAGAGACCAACAAGCCTAGCCGCATCGGCTCTGATGTGAAGGATGGCAAGAAGGTCCGGGTCGCAAAGAAGTCCGGCGCTGTGATCGAAGGGGCAAAGCCGTCTAAGGACGACAAAAAAGCCAAAGACGACAGCGACAAGGATGCAAAATAAGAGGAAGGGAGGACTAAACTAGCATGACTAACCGTTTACAGGAACGCTACACCAAAGAGATCGCACCGGCTATGATCAAGAAGTTTAACTACAAGAGCTCGATGCAGGCACCTAAGGTCGAAAAGATCGTTCTGAACATGGGTGTCGGTGATGCGACGCAAAATGCCAAGAACTTGGACGAAGCTGTTGAAGAGCTCCGTGAGATCTCAGGCCAGCAGCCACTGATCACCAAGGCCAAGAAGAGCATCGCGAACTTCCGCCTGCGTGAAGGCATGTCCATCGGCGCCAAGGTCACCTTGCGCGGCGAGCGGATGTATGACTTCCTCGACAAGCTGATCAACGTGTCTTTGCCACGTGTTCGTGACTTCCATGGGATCTCTGCCAAGTCCTTCGACGGCCGTGGGAACTACACCCTGGGCGTCAAGGAGCAACTGATCTTCCCTGAAATTGATTATGACAAGGTCAACCGCGTTCGCGGCCTCGACGTTGTTATCGTAACCACTGCTAATACTGACGAAGAGGCGCTCGAATTGCTCACGCAAATCGGCATGCCTTTCGCGAAATAAGGGGGTCCGCTACTTGGCTAAGAAGTCCATGATCGTTAAGAACAGCCGGCCTGCAAAGTTCGCAGTGCAAGAATACACTCGCTGCCAGCGTTGCGGCCGTCCGCATTCCGTTTATCGTAAGTTTAAACTCTGCCGGATTTGCCTTCGTGAATTAGCACATGCCGGCCAGATTCCTGGCATGCGTAAAGCTAGCTGGTAAATCACTACCAAGTCAAAGGAGGTTAAATCAATGGTCCTGACCGATCCAATCGCAGATTATTTGACCCGGATTCGTAACGCCAACATGGTTCGTCACGAATCACTCGTCGTACCTGCATCAAAGATGAAAAAAGATATCTCTGAGATCCTCAAGCGGGAAGGCTTCATCCGTGACTACGAAGTCATTGAAGATGACAAGCAAGGCATGATCCGGATCTTCCTTAAATATGGGAAGAACAACGAACGTGTCATCTCCGGTTTGAAGCGTATCTCCAAGCCAGGCTTGCGCTCTTATGTTAAAGCTGACGCTGTGCCGAAGGTCCTCAATGGCCTGGGCATCGCGATCATCTCCACTTCCAACGGTGTTTTGACCGATAAGGAAGCACGGGCAAAGAACGTTGGCGGCGAAGTGCTCGCCTACATCTGGTAAAACGCTAAATCATTAAAGGAGGTGCCCACCAGTGAGTCGTATTGGGAATAAAGTGATCACCATCCCGGCCGGTGTTACGGTCACCAAGGATGGTAATAACGTCACCGTTAAAGGGCCGAAGGGCGAGTTGACTCGCGCCTTTGCCCCTGAAATCGAAATGCATCAAGACGGCAGTGAAATTACTTTCACACGCCCTGATGACAGCTTCAAGGCACTGCACGGCACGACCCGCGCGAACCTGAACAACATGGTCATCGGCGTAACAGACGGTTACACCGTATCGTTGACCCTGGTCGGGGTCGGCTATCGTGCACAAATGCAGGGTGATAAGCTGGTCCTTGCCGTTGGCTACTCCCATCCCGTTGAGATGGAAGCGCCAAAAGGCATCACAATTGAAGTGCCTGCGACAACCAACATTTTGCTGCACGGCATTTCAAAACAAAAAGTTGGTCAGTTTGCGGCCGAGATTCGCGCCGTTCGCTCACCAGAACCTTACAAGGGCAAAGGGATCCGTTATACGGATGAAGTTGTTCGTCGTAAGGAAGGGAAGACTGGGAAGTAATTCTCACCTTCGCCTCACATTTAAACTATTGCGGCGTCATCTATTGGATCGCGCCGCGCATTTGGCCGCGTGACCTGGCTGGCCTGACCTGTCAGGCGCATTGTCAAATGCAACCCATTCAAAGGAGTGAACATTGTGATTTCCAAGCCAGATAAGAACAAAACTCGGCAACGTCGTCACGCGCGTGTCCGGGGTAAGATCTCTGGTACGAGCGAGCGCCCACGCTTGAACATTTTCCGTTCAAATAAAAACATCTACGCGCAAGTAATTGATGACGTAGCGGGTGTGACGCTAGCAAGTGCCTCCACTCTTGATAAAGAAGTTTCAGCCGATGACAACAAGACCGACCAAGCTGTCGCAGTTGGCAAGCTGGTCGCGGAGCGTGCTGTCGCCGCTGGTAAAAAAGTTGTCGTCTTTGACCGTGGTGGTTACCTCTATCATGGTCGCGTGCAGGCTTTAGCTGAAGCAGCACGTGAAAACGGCCTTGAATTCTAATAAGGAGGAACACCAATACATGGCAACATATATCGATCCAAACCAACTGGACCTCGAAGACAACGTTGTTGCGATCAACCGCGTCACCAAAGTTGTCAAAGGTGGCCGCCGTCTGCGTTTTGCAGCGATCGCCATCGTTGGCGATAAGCACGGCCATGTCGGTTTCGGTACCGGCAAGGCGCAAGAAGTGCCAGAAGCGATTCGCAAAGCGGTCGAAGACGCTAAGAAGAGCTTGATCGAAGTGCCGATCGTTGGCACCACAATCCCTCATGAAGTGATCGGCCACTTTGGCGCTGGCGAAGTTCTGCTCAAGCCGGCCGTTGAAGGTTCCGGGGTCGCTGCTGGCGGCGCCGTCCGTTCCGTCATGGAACTTGCCGGCATCTCTGATGTCACCAGCAAGTCGCTGGGCCGTAACACCCCGATCAACATGATCCGCGCGACCATGGAAGGCCTCAAGCAATTGAAGACCGTCGAACAAGTTGCGGAGCTGCGGGGCTTGTCCGTATCGCAGTTGCAACAAGATTAGGAGGGCGAACCATGGCACAATTAAAAATCACGCTGACTCGCAGTGCAGTTCATCGCCTGCCGAAACAGCGCAAGATCGTTAAAGAGCTGGGCCTTGGCCGTGTGAACAGCACCGTCGTTAAGCCTGACAATGCCGCAATTCGCGGTGCGATCTTCCAAATTTCCCACCTGGTTTCCGTTGAGGAGATCAAGGACTAAATCTTTCCACAAGGAGGTGCCTAGAGTATGAAGTTGCACGAATTAAAGCCAAGCGAAGGCTCTCGTCGCGATCGCAAACGCCTGGGCCGCGGTACTTCTAGCGGTCAGGGTAAGACGGCCGGCAAAGGGACCAAAGGCCAACTGGCCCGCCAAGGCGGTAAGACGCGTCTCGGTTTTGAAGGTGGCCAGATGCCACTGTTCCGCCGGATGCCAAAACGCGGGTTCAAGAATATCAACCGCAAAGTCTACGCCGTTATCAACGTCGCCGACCTCAACCGGTTTGATGAAGGAACTGAAGTCACCCCGACACTTTTGGTCGAAAGCGGCTTGATCAAGAAAGAGTATGACGGCATCAAGTTGCTTGCCAATGGCTCGCTTGACAAGAAGCTGACGATCCAAGTCAACAAAGCTTCTGAAGCTGCGAAGGCGGCAGTCGAAGCGGCAGGCGGTTCTCTCGAGGTGATCTAATGCTGAAAACCCTCATCAATGCGCTCAAAGTCAAAGAGATCCGCAATAAGATCCTCTTCACGCTCGGCGTTTTATTGGTTTATCGACTCGGTGCTCAGATTTCAGTTCCAGGTGTGAATGCAGGTGCGATCGCCGGCCTGAGTAAAGGCGGGCTGGTTCCCCTGTTTGACACTGTAAGTGGTGGGGGACTGGCGCAATACTCGATTTTCTCTATGGGGGTTTCACCATATATCACGGCGCAGATCGTGGTTCAATTGCTGCAAATGGACATCGTGCCGAAGTTCGTGGAATGGAGCAAGCAAGGCGAAGTTGGCCGGCGTAAGCTGAACCAATGGACCCGTTACCTGACCATTTTCCTCGGCTTCTTCCAGGCGATCGGCATCACTGCCGGTTTCCAGGCGCTGAGCCAAAACGGGTTGCTGACAAGCGCCCCGACAGCAATGACTTATGTCCAGATCGGGATCATCCTGACCGGCGGCACCATGCTGCTGACTTGGATGGGCGAACAGATCACAGACAAAGGCATCGGCAATGGGGTGTCGATGATCATCTTCGCGGGTATTATTGCCCGCCTCCCAAGCGGGTTCTACTCGCTGATCAATGACAATCTGTTGCGCGGTGAAACGAGCGACCACATCAAGGGGGCATTTTTCCTGCTTGCCTTGATCGTCCTCATTTTGATCGTTGTGACCTTCGTGACCTGGGTCCAGCAAGCGAACTACAAGATTCCGATTCAATACACGCGGCGCGTTGCGGCGACTGGCAGTGAAAGCTACCTGCCGCTGAAGATCAACGTGGCTGGGGTCATCCCAGTGATCTTTGCCAGTTCCTTCATCGTCACCCCGCAGACCATTTTGATGGGCCTGCAAAGCAAGTTCCAAGATGCTGGTTGGTATCAAACCTTGTCCAACATCTTCAACATGCAGACGACGGTCGGCACGATCATCTACACCGTCTTGATCGTTGTATTCACCTTCTTCTATGCCTTCGTTCAGGTCAACCCAGAAAAGGTGGCCGAGAACCTGACCAAGCAAGGCAGTTACATCATCGGCGTATGGCCTGGTAAGGAAACAGAGAAGTATCTCTCTGCACTTCTGATTCGGCTGTCCACGGTGGGGGCACTGTTCTTGGGTCTGGTTGCTCTGATGCCGCAGCTTGCTGCGAACATCTGGGGCTTGCCGCAGTCCATTGGGCTTGGCGGTACCAGTCTTT
This sequence comes from Lacticaseibacillus mingshuiensis, assembly GCF_016861785.1. Classification (GTDB taxonomy): domain Bacteria; phylum Bacillota; class Bacilli; order Lactobacillales; family Lactobacillaceae; genus Lacticaseibacillus; species Lacticaseibacillus mingshuiensis. The sequence goes on along the minus strand of NZ_BOLS01000014.1, from coordinate 37,544 downwards.
TGATCGTGGTCATGACTGCGATCGAGCTTGTCCGTCAGTTGAACGGCTTGCTGATGAAGCGCGAGTATGTCGGCTTCATCCAGGGCGACTTGACGAAGGACTGATCGCGTTTTCCACTTCGCTTTAGGAGGAAGAAAATTGAATCTGATCTTAATGGGGCTGCCCGGCGCGGGCAAGGGGACACAGGCGGAACGCATTGAAGACGCCTACCCGATCGCCCATATCTCGACCGGCGATATGTTCCGCGCAGCCATGGCTGCAAAGACCCCGCTTGGCCTTGAAGCAAAAGGGTTCATCGACAAGGGCCAGCTGGTTCCTGACGATGTGACCAACGGCATCGTAAAGGATCGTCTCCAGGAAAAAGATACCGACCAGGGCTACATGCTGGACGGTTTTCCCCGGACGATCGCTCAGGCGGAAGCGCTCGAGACGATCACCAAGGACCTGAACAAGCCGCTTGACGCGGTGATCAACATCGACGTTGAACCAAGCGTCCTAGTCGATCGCCTGTCCGGCCGCTTCATCTGCAAGACTTGCGGCGCCACTTACCACAAGTTGTACAATCCGACCAAGGTGCCGGGTGTGTGCGACCGCTGCGGTGGCACCGAGTTCTTCCAGCGTGAAGACGATAAGCCTGAAACGGTCAAGAACCGCCTCAAGGTCAATATCGAAATGAACACCCCGCTTCTCGACTTTTACAAGCAGCGCGATCTGCTTTTCTCAGTCAACGGGGACCAAGACATCGACTTGGTATTTGCAGAAATCAACAAAATTCTGGCCACTGTGGCAAAGTAGACGACTGATGTCTTTTGCACCGTCTCGCGGACTGTTTTCAAAGTCTAGGAATTATGGTACAATATCGCGGTATGTGCGGTGAGTGCCAGTGGCCTCGCCCTTTTTAGCGCGTTTTACATTGCAACCCATCATTTAGGAGGAATATTTAGTGGCAAAAGACGACGTCATTGAAATTCAGGGCACCGTATCGGATACACTTCCAAATGCGATGTTCAAAGTCGAACTTGAAAACGGCGCGACGATTCTCGCCCATGTTTCAGGGAAGATTCGGATGCATTACATCCGTATTTTGCCTGGCGACCGGGTGACCGTGGAGCTGTCGCCTTATGATCTGACCAAGGGCCGGATCACCTACCGCTTCAAGTAATTGCCAGAATGCCCAGGTTCGCCTGGGACGTTTCCTGAGGAGGCTTAATCATGAAAGTACGTCCATCTGTCAAAAAGATGTGTGAGCACTGCAAAGTCGTACGCCGCAAAGGCCGCGTCATGATCATTTGCTCTGCCAACCCGAAGCATAAGCAACGCCAAGGGTCTTAATTCACTTAATAAATAGGAGGTGTCATCTACATGGCTCGTATCGCTGGTGTTGACTTACCACGTGGTAAACAAATCGTAATCGCCTTGACCTACATCTTCGGGATCGGCAAGACCACTGCGCAGAAGATTCTGGCAGAGGCCGGCGTTCCTGAAAACGTCAAGGAAGAAGACCTGACGCCTGACCAGGAAGACAAGATCCGTGCAGCTGTCGACAACGTTAAAGTTGAAGGCGACCTGCGTCGTGAAGTCAGCCTGAACATCAAGCGCCTGCAGGAAATCGGCTCGTATCGCGGCATTCGTCATCGTCGCGGGCTCCCTGTTCGCGGTCAGAACACCAAGAACAACGCACGCACCCGCAAAGGTAAGAAAGTTACCATTGCCGGGAAGAAGAAATAATCAAGGGAGGTAAAATTCGATGGCAACACGCAAAACTACTCGTAAGCGTCGAGTACGTAAAAACGTTGAGACCGGTGTGGCTCATATCCACTCCACCTTCAACAACACGATCGTGATGATCACCGACCCGCGCGGCAACGCGATCGCATGGTCTTCAGCTGGTGCGTTGGGCTTCAAAGGCTCCCGTAAGTCGACCCCATTTGCAGCGCAGATGGCGGCCGAAGCAGCAGCCAAGGAATCCATGGAACATGGCATGAAGACGGTCGAAGTGACGGTCAAAGGTCCTGGCTCTGGTCGTGAAGCTGCGATTCGCTCACTTCAGGCAACTGGCCTTGAAGTTACGGCGATCCGCGACGTGACCCCAGTTCCGCATAATGGTTCTCGTCCTCCAAAGCGTCGTCGTGTGTAATTGTTACCCCGCGATCGTGTTTGTGTCGGGTAGACAAAACTTCACTTCTCGTTTTGAAAGGGGTACAGACTAGATGATCGAATTTGAAAAGCCAAACATCACCAAAGTTGACGAAAGCACCAACTATGGCAAGTTTGTCGTTGAACCGCTGGAACGCGGTTATGGGACCACCCTTGGGAATTCCCTTCGGCGTATCCTTTTATCCTCACTGCCAGGGGCTGCGGTAGCCAGCATCCAGATCGATGGCGTCCTGCACGAGTTCTCCACGATCGATGGGGTACTGGAAGATGTCACCCAGATCATCTTGAACATCAAGAAGCTCGCTTTGAAGATGAATACCGACGAAGATCGCACTGTTGAAATCGACGTGACAGGGCCAGCCACGGTCACCGCGGCCGACATTGTCACCGATAGCGACGTTGAAGTGCTGAATCCGGAGCAGTATATCTGCACGGTGGCTGAGGGCGGTCATTTCCATATCCGGATGACGGTCCGCACCGGTCGCGGTTATGTCGCAGCTGACCAGAACAAGGTCGACGACATGCCGATCGGTGTCCTGCCGGTCGATTCGATCTTCACGCCGATCAGTCGCGTCAACTACCAGGTGGAAAGCACCCGTGTTGGTCGCCGCAACGATTTCGACAAGCTGACCCTGGATGTTTGGACCAATGGCTCGATCTCCCCGCGTGAGGCGATCAGTTTGGCCGCGAAGATCTTGACCGAACATCTCGATATCTTCGTTAATCTGACTGATGAAGCTAAGAACGCCGAGATCATGGTGGAAAAAGAAGAGACGCACAAGGAAAAGATGCTCGAGATGACCATCGAAGAGCTCGACTTGTCCGTCCGTTCATACAACTGCCTGAAGCGCGCCGGCATCAATACGGTTCAAGAATTAACCAACAAGACAGAAGCCGATATGATGAAAGTGCGCAACCTGGGCCGCAAGTCGCTTGAGGAAGTCAAGAACAAGCTCTCTGATCTTGGCTTAGGATTGCGTAAAGAAGATTAACCAAAATTCGCAAAGGAGGCCAATTCCATGAGTTACCGGAAATTACAGCGCACGAAGTCTCAGCGTAAAGCTTTGCTGCGCAGTTTGACCACAGATCTGATCATTCACGAACGTCTGATCACCACCGAAGCTCGCGCCAAAGAAGTTCGCGGCACGGTTGAAAAGATGATCACCCTCGGCAAGCGCGGCGACCTGCACGCACGTCGTCAGGCAGCTGCCTATGTTCGCCAGGAGATCGCTGATGTCCAAGAAGTTGACGGCAAGCCGGTCGTTAAGAACGCTTTGCAGAAACTCTTCACCGACATCGCACCACGTTATGCAGATCGTAAGGGCGGTTACACCCGCATCTTGAAGACTGCACCTCGTCGCGGCGACGCAGCACCGATGGTCATCATCGAGCTGGTGTAATGTTTGACCTCCCGCCTCGGCGGGACAATTTCTAAAACGAATCGGCCCCCGTGGTCGATTCACTTTGATCATTTGATCGATGGAGCGTTACGATGTTGGCTGCCACTTCTGGCATGGGTCTTGCGCCCGGCACTGCTTGCAGCGCCGCCGAGTCTAGCTTGCGAGCACCGGGCAACCGGTGTCTCCATCATTAAATGATTTTTTTACATAGCGGAGCTGCGCCTTGGTGCGTGGCTCTTTTTTGATTCAGGGGCTCGGTGGCGCTCGATTGGACAAATGGGATGAAGCCTTGCGACTCGGCTTATGTACCCTGATTCGGTCGGGCCGTTGACCGGACCAGGGGCCACACACGATGCGAAGGGCAGGCCCTCGCCAGTCGCAACGTGTGTGGTGACTGCATTGCTCTTTGAAACCTTTTGTGGCATCCGTGCCGCCGCCATATATCGATCGCTGGTGCAGTAAGCTTAGGTCATGTAGGCTTAGAATTTCGGTGACCTTCCCGCTTCCGAAGAAGAAGGCGTCGTTCTCAAGATGGGCCGCATACCCGGTGCTGCAAACAAAGGTGGGTTGCACGACATTGTGTGGATGCCGGTAGAGCTTATTCGGCTGTCAAAGAGCGTGACATGGCGTTGCCGCCGGGGACGTGGCATCGGTAACGACCTGCTTGCGCAAGTTGTTCGTCTTTCATCTTGGGTGGATCTTTGAGTCGCCGCCATATCGGACGCTGGTGCAAGTTGGGTGACATATAGGCTTAGAATTTCGGTGACCTTCCCTCTTCCGAAGATTCGGGTGTTGTTCTCAAGATGGGCCGCATTCAGCTCCTGCAAACGAAGGTGGGCTGCACGACATTGGGATGAAAGACTGGTGGGAACCCGGGCTCCCGTGGTGCGGGTGGTGCTGAACGCTGCTGATCGGGCGTGCATTCTGTCGGTGTGGTTGTTTCTCGTCAGCCCCTTCGGATAGGGTTGAACCGCATGTGACACTATCCGAATGCCACACGCTCACCCAGGGGGTCGTTAAGAGCCCACCTTCTTGACCCTTACATATAGTTAAGCGAGTCGTGAGCGGAGAATGTGATCGAGAACTCGGAAATGATTTTAAAATTGGTCAGGAATGCCGATATGACAGGGATTTAGAATGTGTGCAAATGGGCTAGACCATTTGAACTGATTATTTTGTTTTCAAGCCACCACTTTTCGGCACTGAACCTGGTTAGGGAAAAATTCAAAGTCCTGGCGACAAAGCGAGGGGGTCCTCTCGACTCATGACCTGTGCTTCATGTTTTGGGATGCGCGTAGACGTGTGTATCGTTCGTGATGCGCATGTCAGTACTGACGCGCTGCCACCAGTTTAAGTATCGTGTGAAGCGGGTATTTTAAAAATTGAGATCGCTTTTTTTGCCGCACACTCGCTTAAATATATGGAGGGGTAAAGTGAGTGAAGCGGACATGCTGATCTCGCGAGATACGGGGCTGCACGCGTGGCAAGAAAAAGGCGCCGAGACGATTGTCTGGGCGCCATATGATAGTTAGCGGTTAGCTGTTTCATGCCAGATCGTGAGCGGGACCTGGCCAATTGAGGTGCGTAGTTCAGTTAAAGGTGTCTCGGCAAAATAGATGAGACTGGCAACTTGCCCAGTCGAGGTGAAGACTTCAAGCGAGGAACGGTCGAGGATGATCTGAAACGCGGTTGAAGGTGCGAGTGGCAGGGACAGCTGTTGCGTCGGGATGGCATCTCGGACTGTGATCGTCAGTAGCTGCGTCGTTTGCTCGAGCTGGATGGCGCCATGTTTTCCTGCAAGCACTAGTGATTGGCCCGCTTTCAGACCATCATGTGCGGTCAGGACCGTTGCGATTGCAACCGGCATCGGCTGATCTATCGCGACCGCAGCGGTTTCGTAGCCAGCTGGCAATACAGGTGTTTGGCGCAGCGTCCCGTTTTTATCTACGTGGAGGACCCGCGGACTGCCCATCTGGCCGTTCCACTGCTGATCGTGCGAGGGGAGAAAATCCATTGCGTCTGCTGAGTGGAGCCAGGGAATCAGGTAACGCGTGCCAAGATGGTCAAAGGATTGCGGGGCATAGAAGTCGCGACCCTGATCGAGCGGTTGGATGGTGCGCGGCGAAAAGCGGCCCGTCTGCCAATCCATCTGGCCGAGCGCAAGGTTGACGTTGGCGCCGCCTGCGACCCCGATCGCACTGAAGACCAGCGCGTCCTGGCCGTCGATCGAGAGGAGGTCTGGGCATTCCGCAATCGTGCCAAGTTCGGGAATCCCGCGAAGTAAGATCGACACGAAGCGCCAATGCAGGAGGTCATCGGAGGTGTAGAGCAGAATCTGGCCGGCCTCGTCGCGGTCGGAGGAGGCGAGGACCACATAATAATGGCCGTCGTGTAGCGTGAGTTTCGGGTCGCGAAAATTTTGTACCGAAGCGCCGGCGGGCAGGTCCGCCGCCGTCAATACCGGGTTGCCGGCATATTTTGTGAAATGAGTGCCGTCCGTCGAGGTGGCGATGTTCTGATTTTGCCGGACCGTTCCGTCGGCTTGCTGGACGTTGCCGGTGTACATCACAACCAGGGTGTCATCCTTGACAATCGCTGAGCCGGAGAAAACACCGTTGCGGTCGTAGTCCTGATCCGGGGCCAAGGCGACCGGCTCGTCGTGCCAATCGATCAGGTCCCGGCTTGTTGCGTGGCCCCAGTGCATTGTGTCCCAGACGGCGCTGTATGGATTGTACTGGTAAAACAGGTGGAAGCGGCCCGCAAAATAGACCAGGCCGTTGGGGTCGTTCAACCACCCGATTGGGGCGGAAAAATGTGCTTGTGGGCGAAATTGCGGGGAGACGGTGGCGGCATGATCGCGGATATAGGTATCCGCTTGGGCAAGAGTGAGTGTCATGATGACCTCCGGAAATTGTGAAGTGGGTTCAAACAACCCCAAAACGTTAGCATTTGTGAGCGCTTCCGTCAATTCTGTGAATTCATCAAAGGTCAAGTGAAATGATGGGTGTGGAAATTAGCAAAGCACCCGAGCCAAGTTAGCTGCCCCACCCCTAAGCGCTCGGCTCCGCACCCTGCAGTTGGGCCTCGCGCGGCAGGTCTGGGATATCTAGTCGACTCAGGCACTCGGCGGCCAAGTGCGCCACCAAGCGCCTAAGCCGAACTAGCTGCCCAGACCAGGACGCCGCGCTCCGCACCCTCCAGTTGGGCTTCGCGCGGCAGGTCTGGGATATCTAGCCGACTCAGGCACTCGGCGGCCAAGTGCGCCACCAAGCGCCTAAGCCGAACTAGCTACCCAGACCAGGACGCCGCGCTCCGCACCCTCCCTTTTCATCGCCTCCGCTTAGGGCTAAAATATGGTATTATGTTCGTGTTATGCATTGGAACGGAGGGGCGTCATGACAGAGGCTATTCAGATCGATCATTTGAGCTATACGTATCCCGACGCGACGCACCCGGCCCTGGCGGATGTCTCTTTGGACATCGCACAAGGGGAGTGGGTCGCCATTATCGGCCACAATGGGAGCGGGAAAAGCACACTCGCGAAAAATATCAATGGCCTATTGGCACCCACCAGTGGGCAGGTGACTGTGGCGGGCCTGCCGCTCACCGAAGAAAACATCTGGGATATTCGGGCGAAGGTCGGTATTGTTTTTCAAAATCCGGATAACCAGTTCGTTGGCGCAACGGTGGCCGATGATGTGGCGTTTGGCTTGGAAAATCGCGGAATGCCGCGCGACGAGATGATTGTTCGGGTCGATGACGCGTTGGAGCAGGTCAACATGTCGGCCTTTTCCTCACGGGAGCCAGCGCGGCTTTCCGGCGGGCAAAAACAGCGAGTCGCAATTGCCGGGATCATTGCCCAGCGGCCGGACATCATCATCTTGGATGAGGCGACGTCAATGCTTGACCCGGCTGGCCGCCTGGAAGTGCTTCAATTGATTCAGGCGCTGCGTGAACGGCAGAGCCTCACTGTTTTATCGATCACCCATGACATCGACGAGGCGGCTAGCGCGGATCGGGTGATCATCTTGAACGACGGCGCGATCAAGGAAAGCGGCACCCCGGCGGAGATCTTCGCCCGAGGGCCTGAGCTGATCGAGCTTGGGTTGGACGTGCCATTTGCAGAGCGCCTCAAACATGCGCTTATTTCCCGCGGTGTCAACATGCCCGCACATTATCTTGACGAGGAAGGCCTGGTGAACTACCTGTGGACATTACATTCGACCATGTAAGCTTCACCTATCAGGCAGGGACCCCGTTTGCCGGGGAAGGCTTGCGCGATGTCTCGACCACCATTTCTGATCACAGTTACACGGCGATCATTGGCCACACCGGCAGCGGCAAGTCGACGCTTTTGCAGCACCTGAACGCGTTGCTGAAGCCGACCAGTGGCTCTGTGACCATTGGCGACCGGGTGATCACGGCCGAGACCAATAATAAAAATCTGAAGCCGTTGCGGCAAAAAGTCGGGATGGTTTTTCAATTCGCGGAAAATCAGTTGTTTGAGCAGACTGTTGCCAAAGACATCGCGTTTGGCCCGAAAAACTTCGGGGCCAGCGATGATGAGGCGGCCGCCCTGGCCAAACAAATGGTGACGTTGGTGGGCCTGCCCGAGGAGGTGCTCACGCAGTCGCCGTTTGATCTGTCCGGTGGGCAAATGCGCCGGGTCGCGATCGCTGGCGTGCTTGCGATGCAGCCACAGGTGTTGGTGCTCGATGAACCGACTGCGGGCCTGGATCCGGCGGGCCGGCGCGACATGATGACGATGTTTGAGCGGCTCCACGAGACCCAGGGCCTGACGATCGTGCTGGTGACGCATCAAATGGATGATGTCGCCGATTTTGCCGACCACGTGCTGGTGATGGATCAAGGGGCGCTGATCAAGGAAGGCAGTCCACGCGAGATCTTCGCGGATCCCGATTGGCTGCGTGCGCATCAGCTGGGGCTGCCGAAAGCCACCGCGATGGCCGAGCAACTGATGGCCAAGGGCTTTCGGTTCGACCCGTTGCCATTGACCTCGGATGAGCTGGCGGATCAACTGTTGCCACAGATCGGAGGCGCCCACCATGAATAAATTGATCTTAGGGCGCTACATACCGGGGGACTCTTGGATTCATCAACTCGATCCGCGGACAAAATTGCTGGCGAGTTTCTACTACATCGGGATCATCTTCCTGGCCAATGACTGGAAAAGCTATTTAGTGATGACCCTGGCCACCTTTTTCATGATCTGGTTGTCTAAAGTCAAGCTGGGCTTCTTCCTGCGAGGCGTCCGACCGATGTTGTGGCTGATTCTGTTCACCGTGCTGCTGCAGGTCTTTTTCACGACAGGTGGCAAAGTGTATTGGCAATGGGGCTGGCTGGCGATCACGCAGTTTGGTCTGTCCAACGGGGCGTTCATCTTTATGCGCTTTGTGCTGATTATTTTCATCTCGACGCTGCTGACCTTGACCACGCAACCTTTGTCACTGGCGGATGCGGTGGAAAGCCTGCTGCGGCCGCTGCGTGTGCTGCATGTGCCGGTGACCGAGCTGGCGCTGGTCTTGCAGATCGCGCTGCGGTTCGTACCGACGCTGATGGATCAGACGACGAAGATCATGAATGCGCAGCGCGCGCGTGGCGTGGATTTTGGCTCGGGCAATCTTTTCCAGCAAATGAAGGCGGTCGTGCCGCTTCTCATTCCGCTGTTTGTGGATAGCTTCAGCATCGCCGAGGACCTCGCCACCGCGATGGATGCGCGAGGGTACCAAGGCGGCGATGGGCGCAGCAAGTTTCGCGTTCTGAAGTATCACCGGCGAGACGGGGCGGCCGCCGCGGGCATGATCGTGCTCACGGTGTTGTTGCTGTTGCTCCGCGCCTAGAAAGGGAACCGTCAATGACGCATTATAAATTGACCTTGGCCTATGACGGGACGCATTTTGCCGGCTACCAAGTCCAACCCAATCAACGAACGGTCCAAGGCGTGTTGCAAAAGGCGCTGGCGAAAATGGCAAAGGTGGATCATTTCCATATCGATGGCTCTGGCCGCACCGATAGCGGGGTCCATGCGCTTGGACAAGTCGTGTCATTTGATTACCCGGGAAATATTCCGGTCGAGGCGATGCTACGTGCGATGAACAGCTTGATGCCGCTGGATGTTGAGATCCTCAAGGCGGAGATCGTGCCGGCCACTTTTCACGCGCGGTATTCGGCGACTGGCAAGCGTTATATGTATCGCGTTCAGCGCGGACGCTACACGGATCCGTTCAAGCGGCTATACACAGGGCATTTTCCCTATAAGCTTGACTTGAATCGGGTGCGTGTCGCGCTCGATGATCTGGTCGGGACGCATGATTTTTCCAGCTTTGCGGCAAGCGGTGGCGTGATCACGGACAAGGTGCGCACGATCTATGAAGCAACGGTGCGCGAGGATGTGGCGGCCAACGAGGTGGTCTTTGAATTTTACGGCAATGGATTTTTGTACAACATGGTCCGCATTCTGGTCGCGACGCTTTTGGAAATTGGGACCGGGCGCCGCGATGTGCACGACTTTTTGCGTCTGTTTGAGGTAAAAGACCGCCAGCAGGCCCGTGGCACCGCGCCGGCCTCCGGGTTATATTTGAAAGAAGTTTACTATGATGGGGAACAGTCGTTGCGTTGACGCTACTGGTCCACCCTCAGTTGGGCTCCGGCCCGCATGGTCGAGGTATCTAGTTGTCTCGTGCACTCGGTGGCGAAGTGCGCCGCCAAGCACCCGAGCCAAACTAGCTACTCGACCATCCCACGGGCCTCCGCACCCTTTTGATAATGATTGACACGCGCGCCTTTTTTTTGTATTCTAGTAGACGGTATTGTTTGCCCCACAATAAGCCCCGGAAACTTAATGCGTGTCAAACAGCACAGAATATTGGAGGAAACAAATCGTGCGTACAACATTCATGGCTAAGCCAGGTGAAATCGAACGCAAGTGGGTCCTGATCGACGCCACTGATATCAGTCTCGGCCGCTTGGCTTCTGTCGTTGCAACCATCTTGCGCGGCAAAAACAAGCCGACCTACACCCCTCATACCGATGTGGGCGACAACGTGATCGTCATCAACGCCGGCAAAGTTAAGCTGACCGGTCGTAAGGCAACGGATAAGATCTACTATCACCACAGTCAACATCCAGGTGGTTTGAAGCATGAAGTGGCTGGCGACCTTTTGAAGGACAACCCAGCTCGCTTAGTCGAATATGCCGTTAAGAAAATGTTGCCGACCAAGAACACGCTCGGCCATCAGCAATTTCTAAAGCTTCACGTTTACGCAGGGGACCAGCACCCTCACGAAGCGCAGAAGCCGGAAGTACTCGACATTACGAACCTAATCTAAGGAGGACACAACTGTGGCTCAAGTATCTTACAGCGGCACAGGTCGCCGCAAAAACTCCGTTGCCCGGGTCCGTTTGGTCCCAGGTTCCGGTAAAATCACGATGAACGGCAAAGACGTCCATGACTATCTTCCATATGAGAACTTGATCTTGGATATCAACCAGCCATTCGATATCACCGAGACAAAGGGCAGCTACGATGTCCTTGTCAACGTTAACGGTGGTGGCTTCTCCGGTCAGGCCGGGGCAGTTCGTCACGGCATTTCCCGCGCTCTTTTGACTGTTGGCCCGGATTTCCGCGGTCCCCTCAAGCGCGCCGGTATGCTCACACGTGACCCTCGTATGAAGGAACGTAAGAAGTACGGTTTGAAGAAAGCCCGCAAAGCGAGCCAGTTCTCCAAGCGTTAATCTTTCGTCTCTCAATTTTTACGACAACGATGCGATCCTCCTTTCGAGGGTCGCTTTCTTGTATCCTGAAAAAAATCGACGCGACAGACCGATTGCTGAGAGGAAATGGCAAGATGCAAAACAAGTTTCACCTGACGCCTTCGCAAGAAGCGATGTTGTTTGAAAAAAATTTGCCGGGGATCGTCTACAGCGCCGGTCATTTCGAGGGGCTTGCAACCACTCGGCTGGACACGGAGGCGATTCTCAACAATGTCACCGTCGCCGGCGTGAAGCCTGAGGCGATTGAGATCATCCTCAACTTGAAGCATGCGCTGGAATTGGCGAAGACGCTCCCTCAGATGGATCTGGCCGCAATCGCGCAACTGAATGCAGTCGTGCAAGGTGGTGGGGGGATGCGGCCCGGGACGCTTCGGACGGAAAATGTGCTGGTCAGTCTCAGTCGCGATGATTATGTCCCGCCATTGCCGGATGCAGTGATCGCAACGGCCACACTACAGGGGCTAGAAGAGAATGCCGGAAGTGCGACTGAGACCGCGCTTCGGACGATGCTGTATTTGTCCAAGACACAGCTCTTTTACGATGGCAATAAGCGGACGGCACTGGTCGCCGCCAATGCGATTCTCTATCACGCCGGCGCCGGTATTCTTGCCATTCCCGATGATAAGATGCACTGGTATTTGAGCCAGCTGCAGAAGTTTTATCTGATTGGGAATGATGCGGTGTCCAACTGGCTGTATGAGAATGCGGTGTTCGGGATAAATTGAAAGGTGAGTAGTCAAAGACGCCTTCATGCGCAGCTGATTCGGTTGCCTTTGAAAGGCGTTTTTTTACACCCCAAAAACAGTCGGACGGTGATTGTTGGGACCTAAGCTGAGATTCTTCATGACTCGTTTTGATTTGGACCAGTGGTAAAAGTAAAATAAATAGTTCTGGTCGTGGACTGATGGCGGCCCGCGAGAAGAGACAGCGCTTACTTCCGATTTAATAGTCTGTTAAGAATTTACTACAAGTCAATTAAGCCTCTGATGATACATTGGGACCCTAAACAGGAACGCGTAATGGCGACTGAAATTTATACACTATTTGGAGGCTATGATGATGAGTAATTCTCGACATACTGTAAAGGCTGCATTACGGGACATGCGGGTTCATTACAAGGCATATAAGGTCGGAAAATTCTGGGTGTACAGTGCGATCGTTCTTGCGACCTTGGCCGGTGGTTTGGGTGGGACAATCACCGCGGTGAGTGCGGCCACTGAGCCAATTGCCATTCAAGCATCCGCAACTATGGATAAGACGACGACTTCTCAGTCATCACCGGACGCTCAGACCGCGCCTCAATCAACACAGGCTGATGAGACGACACCAGTGGCCTCAACCACTTCTGCCGCGACAGGTGAGGCATCAGGGACCTCAACTTCCACACCTGCAGATTTGGAGAAGGTCGCCAGCGCTGCGTCAACGCCGGCAGTTAGTTCAAATCTTTCGGCCAGCGAATTGACCGCCAAAGTGACTTCGACTTTGATGGTTTCGGCTCAGACGCTGGCCAATGCAACTGGTGATGGGCCGTTCACCGCCGGGGTCAACCAGGTCATTCCGTTCGAAGCGTTTGGTGGTGATGGGATGCTGATACGGTTGCTGTTGACCAGTGCCGCTTCTGCCCCATGGTCTGACAATGGGACAGGTGCGAATGCCGCGTTATCACCGGTTATGGGGCTGGCTAGTGGTCAGTATTTCTATGAAGTGGATTTTGGGGGTAACTTAACAGGAAAGCAAGGCCAGGCCCTGCTGGATCAGTTACGCGAAGATGGAACGCAAACAGTCAGCGCGACACTAAAAGTTTATGCCGCGGGTAGTGATGGCCAGGCTGATACAACGAACGTGGTGGCGACAAAGACGGGAATTCGGATCTCGTTCACCGGCCTGACAAACCAGGTTAGCAGCGCAATTACAGTGCCTGCACAGTATTTGGCAAATGCGAAGGAATCAGGCCCGTTCACGGCAGGCGTCAACCAAGTGATTCCATATGAGGCGTTTGGCGGGGATGGCATGCTGACACGTCTTTTGTTAAACAGTTCTGTGGCCGCACCATGGTCTGATAACGGAACCGCGATGAACACCGCGCTATTGCCAATCTCAGGCCTTGCCACTGGTCAGTATTTCTATGAAGTTGATCTTGCTGGCAATGTTGCGGGCAAGCAGGGCCAAGCCTTGTTAGATCAGTTGCGGCTGAATGGCACCCAGACATACAGCGCAACAGTCAAGCTATACGCTGCAGGTGCTGACGGTCAGGCGGATACGTCGAAGGTCATTGCGACAAAGGCAGGTATTCAGCTCAATGTTGAAGGCTTGACGAGCAACATTAAGAACCAGATCAATGTGCCGGCAGCCTATTTAGTGGCGGCCAAGGGCGATGGGCCATTCACCGCGGGCGTTAATCAGGTGATTCCATTTGAGGCATTCGGTGGGGATGGGATGCTCACCCGGCTTCTGCTGAGCGGTTCAAATCTCGCGGCGTGGTCGAACAATGGGACGGCCATGAACAAGCCAATTCTGCCAATAAGTGGGTTAGCTAAGGGGGAATATGCCTATTCGGTGGTCCTTGGCGGCAATCTTGCCGGGAAAACAGGTCAAGCGTTGATTGATCAGCTCCGCAAAAATGGCACGCAGACTTACGGTGCAACCGTGACTATCTATGCGATCGGTAGCGATGGCAAAGCAATCACGACGAGCCCGGTCGCGACCAAGGCCGGCGTTCAGATCACCATCAATGTGCCTGAGAAAGCCATGACCACCCCAGGTCAATCAAAGGGCGATCAGAGCGCGGCCATGTCTAAGCCAAGCGGTCATGGCGCTTCAACCGGCAAGATGGCTGCGATGACGGCCCCAGCCAAGAGTGGCATGACCACAAAAACTGGTTCTGATACGGCTATGAAGCCAGCCATGATGCAGAAAGCTGCTGACAAATCGAGTCAGATGTCCTCCCAGATGCCTTCTGAAAAGTTGCTACCTCAGGCTGGCGACGCGGTCAACGAAGGGCTCACCCTGTTTGGAACAGCAATGCTCGCGTTGCTTGCTGTGGTTGGGACCACGGTCGGAATCAATAGCAAGCGGCGGGCTGGTTAGAGCGGGTCTTCAGCGGGAAATTGATAAGCAAAATAATTTGAATTTGGGGGATAGTATTATACATTATGTGTAGTACTATTCTTTTTTTAAGGAGAAAACCGTGGTGCAGACAATTTTGCTGGCAGATGACGAATCTGCCATTATGGAAATTAATCAGCGGTATTTGAAGGACGCGGGCTATGTTGTGCTCACTGCAGCAGACGGGGCCGAGGCGTTGAACGTGTTTAAACATCAACACGTCGACCTCGTGATCACGGACATCATGATGCCCAATATGGATGGCTATGATCTGATTGATGAGGTCCAGCTGTTAAATCCGGATCAACCTTTCTTGTTTATTACGGCCAAGACCTCAGATCAAGATAAGATCTTTGCACTGAACCTTGGTGCAGACGACTTTATCAGCAAGCCATTCAGTCCTCGGGAATTGGTGCTTCGCGTTGGAAATATCTTACGCAGAATCAATGGGTCTCGAGGCCAGCAAGATAAGACCCAACTGGGTAATTTGCGCGTCGACTACACTGCGCACGAAGCGACCGTGAAAGGCCAAACACTTGATCTGACGGCTAAGGATTTTGAACTCCTGTGGCTATTGGCTGGCAACCCGAGACATGTTTTCTCGAAGACGGAGCTGTATCAAATTGTTTGGGGCGAGGCTTATCTTGAGGTAGATGCAAACACCTTGAATGTCCATATTCACGCGTTACGCGCCCAACTCTGCTCTTATGGTGACGAACAGACGCCCACCATCAAAACAGTTTGGGGGTTAGGCTACAAAATTGAGGTATAGGGAATGAAGCTTAAATATCTGATCATGATGGGGCACCTTTTGTCGATCTTGATCACGATCGTTGCCGTGGTGTGGGCCGTCAACAAAATGTTTATTGTTCAAAGTAGCGGCTTTCTTTTAGTACTGATCACGTTGATTGCCAGTTCGCTGGGCGCGGTGGTTGACTTATTACTGTTGCGCCCAACGTTTCAGTCATTGGAGCGGCTAAAGGCTCAGGCGCAGGCAATCACTGAGAATCATTTTAATACGGTGCATGATGTTATCGGTCCGTCTGAATTTCGCGAGTTATCTGCCGACTTCAACACGATGTCGACCCACCTTGAGGCGTCCTTCGCTTCACTCAAAGAAAGTGAGCATGAAAAGGATATGATGATCGCACAATTGTCCCACGACATTAAAACGCCGATCACCTCGATTCGTTCGACTGTCGAAGGAATCCTGGATGGCGTCATCGCCCGCGAAGAGGTGCCAGACTATCTGCAAACCATCGACCGCCAAACCGACCGTTTAAACAATCTAGTTGAAGAGCTCAGTTACATCTCGCTACACACGCAAGCTAACCCACCGGTGTTGGTCAGATCAGAGGTGTTGATTGACCAACTTTTGATTGAAACGCTATCTGAGTTCCAGTTTGAACTCGATAGGGACACCCGATCAGTCCATGTGTCGATTTTGCCGCCAGACGCGAAGATTATTTCGGATCGGGATAAAATAGCCCGCATCATCTACAACTTGATCAATAATGCGTTAAAGTATTCACCTTGTGGGAGTTCGTTGGAGATCTCCGCAACGCTGGCTGACCAGCAACTTCAGATCGCAGTGACCGATCACGGCATCGGCATTCGACCGAGTGATCTGGAAGATGTTTTTAAGCGCCTTTATCGGGCCGAAACTTCGCGAAGCACAAAGACAGGGGGCCATGGATTAGGGTTATACATCGCGCAGGCGGTTGCCCACGAACTGGGCGGCGCGATCACTGTCGCCAGTCAGCTTGAGGAAGGCAGTACGTTCACACTGACACTGCCGGTTGAATGAGTCGTCGTATTATGGTTTGCGAGCTCACTGCGGGTTGCAAATCGATGCTTCCCGATAGATCAATAGTCCAGTTGTGGACTTTGGCCTTCGCACCTCACCTATGAAGTCAAATATTGAGTTCTCATATGAGGGAAAACCGTTTCATTTCTGGTTTATGGCTGATTCAACAGGACGAGTCGCGTCTGTTCATGACAATTATGAAAGCTTGGTCGCTAAACATTGATTCACTTTGGTCTAGGCTTTTTTGAGTTGTTACTCAGGCTCCTCTTTACGCTAACGTTTGGGCGACTCTCGTTAAAAGAGTTGCTCTTTTTATATACCCGTGATTTTTGCCCCCAAAGAGCCGAAGAGGGAAAAATTTGTTTTAAGAAAAATATCTCCAGTGCGCTATCTGTCACGTCACCCCGCCAGCTTGGTTGCGATCGCCGCCAAGGTGGCCACTGAGGCGCGCTTGCCGGTTTTCAGCCAGTCGATCGTCATCTTGTAAAGGCCGGCTGCCACGAAGCTGGTCCAAAAAAATGCATAGTCGCCCGTGAACGGCACGGTTTTGACATGGTCACGATAGAAGCGGTCAACGTAATAGGTGAACCGGTCGATCAGCACATTTTCCGCGCCGCTTTGAATTAGCACCTCAAACAGTGTGCTGTGGCGGTCGATGTAGGCAAAATAGGCCTGACTGATCGAGGCCGGTCCTTGGGCCACGCTGGCCGAGAGCGCGTCATAAAAGGGGGCGACGCGCCGATCAAAATAGTCGCTGAGCACCTGCTCCTTGGTGTCGTAATTGCGGTAAAAGCCCATGCGCGAGATGCCGGCGCGGGCGGCCAGCGCACTGACGGTGATGCTGGCGAAAGCCTGGTGTTGCATGAGGTCAAAAAGCGCCAGCTGCAGGCTTTCTCGGCTGAGTTCTTGTTGTTCCTGACTATAAGTTGCCATTACAATTCCCCCCGACTTGTCACAGCTGGCCGTGATCACCTTGTCTTTTGCGTCACCTGAGCCTATCATGAGCCAATGAATGTGACAAGTGTCACGCCAAAGGAGCATGGAAAAAATGACGCAGTTGACGCAGCAAGTACCGATCGCCAGTCCCTTTTCGAAAACAACAACGACCCGCCAAGTGATGCGCGGCGTTGATCTGACGGGAAAGGTCGCCATCGTCACAGGCGGCTATAGTGGCATCGGGCTGATGATCACTCGCGCGTTGGTGAAAGCCGGCGCAACAGTGGTGGTGCCGGCTCGTACCCTGGCCAAGGCGCAAGCGGCGGTGGGAGCGTTGCCGCACACCACAGTCGGCGTGCTGGATCTGATGGATGCGCAGTCGATCGCGGCGTTTGCGGCTGATTTTTTGCGCCAGCATGACCGCCTTGACCTCCTGATCGAATGCGCGGGAATTATGTTTGCCCCATTGCACCGCGACGCCCGCGGTAACGAATCACAATTGGCGACCAATTACCTCGGCCATTTTCAGCTGACGGCCGCGTTGTATCCGGCTTTGAAAAAAACGCCCGGTGCGCGGGTCGTCGTGGTGTCCTCCCGCGCCCAAAGCTGGAATGGCGTCGATTTCACCGATCCTAATTTCGAGCGGCGCGACTATGATCCGCGGGTGGCGTATGCGCAATCCAAGGCGGCGGATATCTTGTTTGCCGTTGACCTCGACCGGCGCGCCAAGCAAGATGATGTACGGGCGTTCGCGGTGCATCCCGGACTCGTGCCAGGCACCGGACTGGGCCGCTTCATTAATCAAAATGCGCACCTGCAGCGGGCGGCCGGCGTGGTGATGAACGACTTGCAGGGGACACGGCTGATCAGTGCGTGGCATGCCCTGCAGGCCAAACGACGCGGCCAGGCCGAGTATGATTATTTCAAAAGCACGAGCCAAGGCGCGGCCTCTGTGCTCTGGGCCGCGACCAGTCCGTTGTTAGTGGATAAGGGCGGGGTGTTTATTGAAGATTGCAACATCGGCACGGCGGTGGCCGCTGACAGCCAGTCCAAATTCGGCGCCAGGCCATGGTCGATCGATCCGGCCCTAGCGAAGCAGCTCTGGACATTGGGCGAAACGCTAAGTGGACGGCCTTTTACGATCTAGTGTCCCCGAGCCCGCCGCATGTGAAAAAGGGCGCCACAACAATGGCGGTCGCCAACATTATTTAGCGGTCTCCTACAATCAATTACGGTTCCATACGCCAAGCACTTCGCCACAAAAAATAGCGGGCCACCCCAACCGGGGGCGGCACCGCTATTTTTTTGCGTGCAGCTCACTCACCGAAACAGCTCCACCGGCGCGAGTGTCTTGCAGCGGTCGATCATGTCGGCGATCATCGCGGGGTCCTCGGTCGCGCCTTTATGCAGCCACAGGAGGATGATCGACACCACCGTCGATAAGAGAATCTCACTGGCGTAATCGGCCGGGAACCCGACCTTGTTGAAGGTGAACTCGGGCGACTTGGCGGCCTGCGCGTCGAGCAATCCCGCGAGGATCCCCTTGAAGCGCGCCACGAATTTGGGGTCGCCAGTATCGCTTGTCAGCGCCTGCACAAACTCGCGGTCGCCTTGCACATAGACCAGCGCCTGGTAGACCGTGTCCCGGGAAATAAAATCGATTGGCGAGGCATTTTCCGCTTCGCCACAGGGGGCCGTCAAAATCGCGGTCAGGCGGTCAATGGTTTGGTCCTCGAAATACGCAAGCAAGGCGAATTTGTCGACGAAATGCAGGTAAAACGTCCCGCGGTTGATGTTCGCGCCCCGTGCAATGTCACTGACGGTCAGGTCATTTAATCCTTTTGTCTGCATCAAGTGCGTAAAGACCTGCTTGATCTTTCTTTCTGTTTGCGGCCGCATTTCTGGCACGCAATCACTCCCTTTTTAAAAACAACACATTGTCGATTTGCGTTCATTTTGGGCGAAAATCAACACGTTTTGTGAATCTGTTTATTGCAACTGGCCCATAGACAATCATATACTTGGGCCATCAACAAATCAACGTGTTGTTCATTATTTAAAAAACAGGAGTGAGCGAAATGAGTTACATCGACGTCAAGCACAGCACCAAACGTTACCAAATGGGCGAGACCGAGATTCTTGCCAACAACGATGTCAGCTTTCAGATCGAAAAAGGGGAGCTGGCGATCATCCTCGGCGCATCCGGCGCTGGCAAGTCAACGATCTTGAATATTCTCGGTGGCATGGACACCAATAGTAGTGGGGATGTCATTATCGATGGCCAGAATATCTCCCATTTTTCCTCACGTGAACTGACGGCATATCGGCGTACGGACATCGGGTTTGTCTTCCAGTTCTACAACCTGGTCCCGAACCTCACCGCTAAGGAAAATGTGGAGCTGGCCTCCGAGATCGTGGAAGGCGCCCAGGACCCGACGCAGACGCTGATCGACGTCGGGCTGGCGAAGCGCATCGACAATTTTCCCGTGCAACTGTCTGGCGGCGAACAACAGCGTGTCGCGATCGCCCGGGCCGTGGCGAAAAATCCCAAGATCTTGCTTTGCGATGAACCGACCGGCGCGCTGGATTATGAGACGGGCAAGCAGGTCCTCCAGATCATTCAGGACATGGCCCGCAAGCACGGCTCAACCGTGATCGTGGTGACGCATAACGCGGCAATCGCGCCGATCGGGGATCGCGTGATACACATGCGCGACGCCAAGGTCTCCCAGATCACGCAAAACGCGCATCCGGCGGCGATCGAGAATATTGAATGGTAGGTGAGTGAGCGTGACGAAGCATATTTTATGGAAAGATATTTGGCAGGCGATCGGCAAGTCCAAAGGCCGGTTTCTGTCGATCGCGGGCTTGATGGCGATCGGGTCGTTTGCGCTCGTCGGCCTGAAAGTCGCAGGCCCCGACATGCGGGCGACCGGCGCCGACTATGCGAACCGTTTGAATGTCGCGGATGTGACGGTGATTGGCGATTACGGCCTTGATCAAAGCGACCAGACAAAACTCAAAGAGGTGAAGGGCACCTCGAAGGTCGAATACGGCTATCTGAAAGATGTGACCATCCAAGGAAAAACCACCAGCCTCCGTCTTTTCAGCAAGCCCAGCACCATTTCGACGTACGACGTCAAAGCCGGGCGGATGCCGACCGCGGTCAATGAAGTCGCCTTGGACGCCGATTATCAGGGCCAATACAAGCTCGGCGACACCCTGCGCGTCACGGAAAAAGCCGATGCGACTGGCGCCAAAGTCCTGCGTCGCACCAAGTTCAAGATCGTCGGCTTCGTGTCCTCCGGCGAGATCCTGTCCTCGGTCAACATGGGCGAGACCACGGCTGGTACCGGCGAGCTGAACGGCTATGCGGTGATTCTGCCGAGCGCCTTTGACTCGGATGTCTACATGCTGGCGCGGATGCGGTTCACCGATCTGAAGGCCGTCGATCCGTATGGCAACACGTACAAGGGCCGCCTGCAGACGCACAAGACCGCGATCGATAAGGCGCTGAAGACCCAGCCGAAAAATCGCCTCGCGCAGCTTCAAACTGAGGCGGATAAGACGATCGCAAGCAATCAGGCTAAGCTCGATGCCGCGGCGAAAAAGTTGACCGATACCCAGGCCAAGCTGCAAGCCGCCCGGCGCCAGCTCGATGCAGGCCAGGCGGAGCTGACGGCCAAGCAAAAAGCGCTGACCACGCAGGTGACGGCGGCGCAAAAGAAACTCGATGACGGCGCCGCGCAACTGAAAACCGCGGCTGCCAAATTGAGTGCTGCGAAGCAGCAGCTGGCCGCAGCCGACACAAAACTCAAGGCCGGTGCCCAAGAACTGGCAGCCAAGCGCGCGGAACTTGCGACGGCCCAGGCAAAACTCACGACGGCCCAAAAGCAGCTCACCAACGCCTCGGCCCAGCTCAAAGCTGCAAAGCAGCAATTAACTACCGGCCAGCAGACGATCGCCAAGACCCAGGCCACCCTGACCAGCAAAAAGCAGCAACTGACCGCTGCCAACACGCAATACAAGACCGGCCTCGCGCAATTGCAGGCGGCCGTCGCCCAGCTGGAAAAACAGCTCGCGCAATCGGGCCTCAGCACGGCTCAGCAGGCACAATTGACCGCGCAACTCAAGGCGACCCAAGCCAAACTGACCGCCACCCAGCAGGCCTATGCCACCTTCCAGTCGGGCACCTATGACCCTGGCATGGCCCAGCTCGCGGCGGGCACCAAGCAGCTGGCTGCCGCGAAGTCTGAGCTCGCGCAAAAACAGAACCAATACGAGGCCAGCGAGGCGCGTTACCAGACCCAGCGCACCGCGTATACGCAAGGCAAAGCCAAAGCGGCCACTGCCCAAACACAGATCACGCAAGGCGCCGAAACGCTTGCGGCCAGCCAACAGCTGTATGAGAAGAACTTGGCCACGTACAACGCGGGGCTTAAAGACTGTCAGGCGAAGACAGCCGAGTTGGCCAAGGGCAAGGCCACGCTGGCCACCCAACAACAAAGCGGCGAAGCCCAGCTGGCGGCCGCCAAAAAGACGCTGGCAAGCAAAGAGCAGACGTACAAGAAAGGCGCTGCCGATTTTGCCAAGCAGGCCCCAGCCGCCCGCGCGGAGATCAAATCAGGTGAAACCAAGCTTGCGGCCGCCAAGAAGCAGGTCAAGCAGCTGGCTTTGCCGACATACACCGCGTACAGTCGCCGCGAGATGCCCGGCGGAATCGGGTACAAGACCTACACCACGGTTTCCGACATCATCGATGCGCTGGCCAACGTGTTCCCGATCTTCCTGTACTTCGTGGCAGCGCTGGTGACCTTCACCACGATGGGCCGTTTTGTCGACGAGGAGCGCATCAACGCCGGAACATTGCGGGCGCTGGGCTACGAGCCAAAAGACGTCACGCGCAAGTTCACCGTGTACGGGTTTGCCGCAAGTATGCTCGGCACGCTGATCGGCGTGGTGGCGGGCCACACGCTGCTCCCCCTGATCGTATACAACGCCTACAGCGATGGCTTTACCTTGCCGCGCATCACGCTGGCCTTTCATCCTTGGGTGACACTGGCGGCGATCGCGCTGGCCCTGCTATCTGCGGTGTTGCCAGCCTATCTCAGCGCGAAAGGCGAGCTGGCAGCGAATGCGGCGGAACTGCTTTTGCCAAAGCCGCCGGTCGCCGGGTCCAAGATCTTCCTGGAGCGCATCACGCCGCTGTGGAATCATATGAGCTTCACCCATAAAGTGACGGCGCGCAATATTTTTCGCTACAAGAAGCGCATGCTGATGACCATCTTCGGCGTGGCCGGCGCGGTGGCGCTGCTGCTGACCGGCTACAGCGTCCGCGCATCGATCGGTGGCATGAGCCAGACGCAATTCGGCGGCATCATCCATTACGATATGATCGTCGCCAAGAATAGCAACCTGACTTCGGCCGCCAGTCGCGAATTCGCAAAGCAGACGGAAAGTGCCGCCATCAAATCCACCAAGGCGATTCACTACGACTCCCTCAGCAAGGTCGCCGGGAAAAATAATGACAGTCAGGCCATCACTCTGATCGTCCCTCAGACGACCGCGAAATTTGATCAATATGTCGAGACCCGCAACCGCAAAACGCAAACGACTTTGCCACTCAAGGCAAGCGGCGCCATCATTTCGGAGCGGCTGGCCAACCTGGTCGGCGCCAAAGTCGGCGATACGATCAGCTTCAAGGACGCCAGCGATGTGACGCGCCACGTGACCATCAGTGGCATTACCGAAATGTACATGGGCCACTTCATGATCATGAGCCGCACCGCCTATGAAAAAGCATTCGCGACGGACTACACGACCAATGGCGAGCTGGTCATCCTCAAAGATCGCAGTCAGGCGAATGTTGAAAAAGAGGCAGCCAAGTTCATGGCTTTGCCGGCAACGGCGGGTGTCGTGCAAAATACGACGCTGACCAATCAGATCGACACGATCGTGAAATCTCTCAACAAGATCATGCTGGTCCTGATCATTGTCGCTGGCCTGCTCGGGGTCGTGATTCTCTACAACCTGACCAACATCAACGTGTCGGAGCGGATCCGTGAGTTGTCCACGATCAAGGTGCTCGGCTTCTTTGATAATGAGGTCACGATGTATATTTATCGCGAGACAATTTTGCTGACGGGCATCGGCATTCTGGTCGGCTTTGGCATCGGGGATGTGCTGTTCCGCTACATCCTGGCCGTGGTGCCGCCCGATGAAGTGATGTTCAACCCGGCGCTGGTCGGCACGAGCTTCCTGTGGCCGACACTCTTGATCGCCATGATCACCGCGGCGCTCGGCTGGGTCGTCAGTCGCACCCTGAAAAATGTGGACATGCTGGCCGCTTTGAAGTCGGTCGATTGAGTTCAGCGTAAGTCCGCCAAAAGCGCGCATCCCTGAAATGGGGGTGCGCGCTTTTGCTAGTTCAGTAAGAATCTCTTTTTCCAAGACTTCGCGGCCCAGAAAAGCCCTCGGCTATGCTAAAATCAACGCGGAGGCTCTTATGACACAACCGTTGCTTTCGGTGATCATGCCCGTTTATAACGCCCAAAAATACCTTGAGGCGGCGCTGGACAGTTTGCTTGCCCAAGATTATCTCAATTTCGAAGCGCTGCTCATCGACGATGGCTCGACGGATGAAACGCCGGGGATCCTCGATGCCTACGCGACGGCCGATGCGCGCCTGCAAGTGAGTCATGTGCCCAACCGCGGTCAGGCGATCGCGCGCCAAGTCGGATTGAACCAGGCCCGCGGCGCCTACATCACCTTCATGGATAGCGACGACATGGTGTTGCCCAATTGGCTGTCGACCATGCAAAATGCGATCGGGGAGGCCGACATCGCGGCGGTCAATCATTACGCGTACTGGAACCCCGCGGCCAAATTTAGCCGCCCCTTTCACGCCCCGACATTCTCGGCGACCGGCGATGAGATGTACCGGCTGTGGCTGGAGGACAAGGAAATGCGCGGCTACTTGTGGGATAAGTTGTTTGCCGCCCACCTGTTTGAGCCGCCGCTGCCAGTTGCGGATTTTAATCTGATGGAGGACGCGTTTTTGATCGGTCAGCTCCTGCCGCGGGTCTCCCGCATCAATTTTGTCGACGAGCCGGTCTATCAGTACCGCATCAACCTCGGCAGCACGGTGCACACCGGCTTCAAGCGCAGTGACCTCGAGGCGATTCACCAACTCGGTGCGATGTACCTGCAGGTGGCCGAGGCCAAGCCAGCCCTAACGCCGATCGCGGTGCGAAAATACGCCTCGCTGAGCCTGTTTGTGCTGTCGAAAATGAACGCGGCGCAACTCGTCCATCACTGGGGTTATGTCCAGCAGCTCGGCCGGGTGCTGCAGGAATACCGGCGCGTGTTTGCCGACGAGGTGGACGCCAAGGAAGCCGCCGAGCTGGAAAATGGCCCGCAAGCGACGCCGAGTTTGCGCGCACGCCTGGCCGCCTGGTCCACCTTGATCGGGCCGCCATCGCCACTTGAAGAGGAGATCGCCAAGGAAAAACAAGAGGAGCTTTGATCGATCAGGCGGGGTCGCGCTGATCCGTTGAGCGGCCCCACGAAAGGCACCCAAAAAGGCGGCTGAGCCATACGCTCGCCGCCTCTTTATGTGCATTCGGTTAGCTTGGATCGATGCCAGGGGCTTCATTCAGTTCGGCCTTCAGCATCCAGATCTTTTTTTCGATGTCGCCCTTGAAGCCAATAAAGATATCTTGGCTCACATCGTCGTGTTCGTCGCCGCTCACGTCGATGCCGCGCTGGTAGGTGTCCGCCAGCCGGCTGTACGCCGTCGCCAAGCCGCGCAGGCGCTCCGGTGTGGCCACGCCCCATTCGCCGGGCTCATCGGCCATCGTCGTGTGGTCGGCGAATTCCTTGAGGCTGGCATATGGCGAGCCGTCCAGCGTGATCAGCCGTTCGGAAACGACGTCGAGCTGGTCGTTGAGCTCATCCATGTATTTGTCCATCAGGGGATGCAGCTTCAGAAAATTCGGGCCGCGCATGTACCAGTGCACTTGATGCACGTGGACTGCCAGCGCGCTGAGATCGGCGACAAGCTGGTTCAAAACAAGTTTGGTTTGAGAATATGACATAGTGATCCTCCTTTTCTTCTATTATATCTGGTTCCAAAACAGGGGAGCTAGCACAATGACTTCGCCGCGTGCTGAACCAACGCGTTGAGGCATGGGGGAATGCGACAACGTATGGGTTCGTAGCGGATGGGCAGCTGTTTCAGACCTGCCGCGCGAAGCCCAACTGAAAAGGGTGCGTCGTGTGGGGGCCTCAGCCCGGTCAGCGGCCCCGAGTCAGGAACAACGCAAACGACACCCAATCGTTCCAAATGCGGCCAGCTCTCATTTCGAGAGC
Source organism: Lacticaseibacillus mingshuiensis (assembly GCF_016861785.1). GTDB lineage: Bacteria > Bacillota > Bacilli > Lactobacillales > Lactobacillaceae > Lacticaseibacillus > Lacticaseibacillus mingshuiensis. Next base: position 11,975 of record NZ_BOLS01000014.1, on the reverse strand, counting down.
CCTTCCGCGATCTTATCCAGGTTCCACTTCATCATGTCATAGTAGTTGTCGCCTTGTTGACCTGGGGCGGCAATGGAGTCAGTGAACAGGGTGGCGTGAATCGGAATGCCGGTGTCTTTGGCAACGGTGGCCATTGGCTTGCCATTGACGCTACTTTCGACGAACAGCGCCGGGGTCTTGGTCTTTTTAAGCTTGCGGACCAAAGTCGAGATCTGCGCCGGGGTGCCTTCTTCCTCCGTGTTGATCTCCCAGATATAAGCGGACGGAATATTGTAGGCCTTGCCAAAATACTTGAAGCAGCCTTCACTGGTGACGATCAGTTTTTTCGCGGCCGGGATCTTGTCAAATTTAGCCTGGGCCTCTTTATGTAGTTTTGCCAACTTGGTGGTGTAGGCCACCATATTGTTGTTGTAGAACGTCGCGTTTTTCGGATCAGCATCGCTTAAGTGCTTGGCGATGTTCTGCGCGTAAATAATGCCGTTGCCGACGCTGAGCCAGGCATGCGGGTCGAGCTTGGCGGCTTCCTGCTTGCCCTGCAGGTGAATGACCTCGACGCCATCGCTGACGGCAAAGGACTTCTTTTGTGCCTTGGGGCCTTCGTTGGCCATCATCTTGGTGAACCAGGCGCCGGGCGCATTTTCCAAGTTGATGCCGTTGTATAAGATCACGTCGGCTTTGCCCGTGGCCGACACATCGGCTGGTTTCGGGTCGTATTCATGGGGGTCTTGGCCCACTGGGACGATGACGTGAATTGTCGCCTTATCCTTGGCGATATTTTTGGCGATGTCGCCGATGATGGTATCCGTTGCGACGACTGAGACTGTCTTGGCCAGCATGGGTTTGGTGGCCTCAGATGTTTTCGGTTGGGTATGGCCGCATGCGGCAAGGCCGATCAAGGCGGCCACAGCGGCGGTCAGGGGCAAGAGACGGGTCATTGATTTAAACATTTTTTCCTCCAAGGGGGAGCGTGATCAGGTGCTGTTTTTTGGAAAATGGAAAACAGACGACGAAGACCAGCGCGCCGAGAATGACGATACAAGAACCAACTGCAATGTTGTGGGTGTAGCCGAACACTAAGCCGACCAGCGAGATCAGGCCGCCGAGCAGGCCCGAGGCGATGACCATCACCACCAGGCGGTCCGCAAATAGGTAGCAGGTCGCGGCCGGCGTGATCAAGAGGGCGACGATCAAAATGGTGCCGACGCTTTGCATGGACACAACGGCCACCAGCGTCAGCATGATCATCAATAGAAAATGGTAAAAATTCGTGCGAATGCCCATCGCCTGCGCCATCAGGGGGTCAAATGACGTCAGGCGCAGGCGCTTGAAAAAGAGGGCCACCAGCACCAGGACCGCGGCGGCAATGCCCAGCGTCAGGTTGCGGTCGCCATCTTGGACGGCCAGAACATTGCCAAATAAAATGTGAAAGAGATTGGTGGTGGTGTGGACCAGGCCGATCAAGATCACGCCCAGCGCCAAAAACGTGCTGAAGGTGATGCCGATCGCGGTGTCGCTTTTGATCGCGCTGAATTGCTTGATCAACGTGATGATGGTCGCCGCCAAAATGCCGAACGCGGCCGCGCCGATCACCATCGGAATGTGCAACATGAAGGACAGCGCGACCCCGGGCAACACGGCATGCGAGATCGCGTCGCCCATCAAGGACAGCCCGCGCAAGATGATGAAACTGCCGATCACCCCGGCGACAATGCCGACTGCCACCGCGGTGATCAAAGCGTTTTGCAGAAAATGAAATTCTGCCAGGTCAGTGAAAAATAGCTGAAGCATCGGGCGCTCCTTTCGCGGGGGGGTGCGGCAGGCCGTATGTCGCCGCAAGATTGTCAGGGGTGAAGGTGGTCGCGACCGGCCCGGCAGCGATCAGCGCGCGGTTCAGCATCACGACCCAGTCAAAATAATCGGGGACGGTCTTGAGGTCGTGGTGCACGATCAAGATCGTTTTGCCGGCCCGTTTTTGTGCGCGCAACACGGCCATGATCGCCGCCTCGCTTTGCACATCGATGCCGACAAACGGTTCGTCGAGTACCAACAGTTGCGCGTTTTGCACGAGGCACCTGGCGATCAAAACACGCTGGAGCTGGCCGCCAGACAGCTGGCTCAAGGGCCGGGCCGCAAAATCGGCCATCCCGACCTGCGCCAGAGCCTGTGCGACGGCTTCCTTTGCGCCGCGCACATGACCGAACGCATTTGCGTCAGCTTGGCGGCCAAGCGCCACGCATTCGCGGACCGTGATCGGAAACGTCAGATCCAGGCCACTTTTCTGCTGGACATACGCGACATGGCGCGCCACCGCGTGCAAGTCTTGCTGGTCAAAAAGGGTGCGGCCGCGATGGGGGATGAGCGACAGCATCGCTTTGATCAACGTGGACTTGCCGGCGCCATTGGGACCAATGATGCCAACGAGGCAGCCGGCCGGCAGGGTGAATGACACGGCCTGGAGCACGGGCTGGCCGCGGGAATAACTGACGCTGAGTTGACGAGCTTCTAAAATGAGATCACCTCCCTTCCAAAACGTAACGAGTACGTTTTACCGAACTTAGGCTATCCTAAACAAAGATTGACGTCAATGAAAAATATGATGAGAGGGCTTCTCATGCAGCGGCGATGACGGGCAACAGGGGGATGCGGCCACGGGAAAAGGACTCGGGTCAGAGGTTTCAGGGGCACAAAAAAGGACGCAAGCCGATCGTTTTCGGTTTACGTCCTAGTGAGGGCAATCAAGGCGAACTACGAGCGATGCCGCTGATTGATGCGCAGATACAATCCATCCAAAAGCACGGCCGCCACCACGGTCAGCGCCAGCACGGCCCCGAGCGCCTGCCACGACACGGAAGTCACGCCAAGGCCAAGCAGCGACAGGCCAATTGTCAGGATCACGTTCACCGAGATCGCGACCCCGACTGCCAGGCTGGGCGCACTGCGCCAAAATGGCCGGGCGGTGCGGGTGATCAAGATCGTCAGCATGGCACTGTCGATCAAATAGTTGAACAGCAGGGTGCTCATGCCTCCAGCCGAGACCCCAGCCAGGTGCAACCCGATCAACAAGGCCAGCCCTAGTACCGTCCAGCCGGCGCCGAGCACGCTGGCCGTCCGCAACAGGCGGCGCTGGCCCCAAACTTCTGGGCGATGGGTGATGGTGGTGCGATCCGTGCCAAGCACCAAGGTGACCAGGTCGTTCAAGATCGCGACCAGCACCATGGCGTTGAGGGCAAGCGGCACGCGGCCAAACAGGAGAACGCCCAGCGTTAGGAGAATCGTCAGCTCAGCCGTCCGCGATAATTTAGTGATGGTCCAAGTCAGCATGCGTTGGTACACCCGGTGGCCGCTATCGAGAATCGCGGTCAAAGGCGTCAGGCCGGGCGTGAGCAGGACGATTTTTGCGGCACGCTTGGCGAGCGGCACCGCATTGGCCACCGCGACGCCGACCTCGGCTTGGCGCAGGGCAGGGGCGTCATTGACCCCATCGCCGGTCATCCCGACAATGTGGCCGGCCGCTTGAAGCCGCTTGACGATGGTCAGCTTGTCTTCCGGCCGCACCTCGGCGATACCGGCCAACGCCGTCACATCGGCGGTGTCAGACAGGTCGGTAAACCGCGCGACTGCGCCATCGAGGCCGACCGCGCCGGCGATCTGCTGGGCGGTGGCCTTGTGATCGCCGGACAGCATGATCACCTGCACGCCGCGGGTTCGCAGCGCCTGCACCGCCGCTTGGCTATCCGGGCGCAGCGTGTCGGCCAAAATGAAGACGCCGCACAAGGTATCGTCGATCATCACGGCGAGGCTGCGGCCTGTTTTCAGCGCAGCGACTGGGGGCTCGAAGGTATTTTGCGCAAGCGACGAAAGCTTGGCGAAGGCGCCGAGCCGGACGACGCCAAGTGGGGTGATCGCCTGGGAATACCCGCGCGTCGCGTCAAACGCGGAAAAATCGGTCACTGTTTGCGGCAGCGGTCCGGCAAAGTCGCGCACGGCCTGTTCAAGCGGGCTCGGCGCGATCGGATCACAGGCCAGCGCGGCTGCCTGGCGAACTTGGGCATCCGGCCGCGCGCTGAGGTTGAGAAATTGCTGGACCGCGGTCTTGTTGGCCGTCAGCGTCCCAGTTTTGTCGACCACGAGCACATCCATCGCCGCGGCTTCCTGAATGCCGACGAGGTCGCTCACCAAAATATGCTGGTGGCTCAGGACGTTGGCCTCCACTGAATTCGCGACGGCAAAACTCGACGGCATCGCAATGGGGATGGTCGCGATGAACAGCATCGCCAAAAACGGCAGGAGGCTGATCAAATTTTGCCCGCGCACCAAGGCGGCGACCAGCAAGATCACGACAAGCACGCTGTCGACGAGCGCCAGATCCTTGATCACCTGGCCGAGCAGGCGCTGGAGATGCCCAGGCGCGCTGGCTGTCGCAAGCAGCGTCTGCGTTTTCCCACTGCGACTCTGGGCGCCCGTCGCCGTGACCGTGGCCAAGCAATCGCCGGTCAGAACCGCGGTGCCCGCGAAAACAGGGTCGTGTTGGCTCCGGGTCACCGCTTCGGATTCACCGGTGATGCTGCTTTCATCGAGCTGGATCGGACCACCTGCCGCGAGCTGGGCATCCGCCGGGACGATCGCGCCGAGACGCAGGCGGATGAGGTCCCCACGCACAAGCTCGCGGGCCGGGCGCACGTCCCACTTGCCATCGCGCATCACGGTCGCGGAAAGGGTCAATTGCTGGGAGAGACTTGCCAGGACGCGATGCGCGCGCCCGGCCTGAATCGCGCCATTCACCGCAGCAAATAGCAGCATCAAGACGATGAAGCCGGCCTGCACGGTTTTGCCTAACAGAAGCTCAACGACCAGCGCCGCCTCCAAGATCCAGGCGGATGGCTCCCACAGCCGCGTCGCCACCGCACGCCAAAACGAATAAGGCGCCTCGGCGACCTCGTTTGGGCCATCCGCTTTCAGGCGGGCCGCCGCTTCTTGTTCACTTAATCCGGTATCTGCCATGTTGATCTCCTCCAAAAGAAAGGGGCCGCGTACTTGGCGCGACCCGCATCCTGCCTATTATCACAAAGGGCGTCGCCGCCCCGGCAGTACCGTCGCCCATACTCGGCGGCACTGCCCCAGCGGCGAGGCTGAGGTGAAACTGTTGCGCTGATGAATCGTCAACGGTGAAATTTTCACCGCGTGTGTCAGGAACACTGAATTTGCTTCAGTTGCGTACCTGCGCACCCTAGTTGGGCTCCGCGCGGCAGGTCTGGGATATCTAGTCGGATCAGGCACTCGGTGGCCAAGTTCGCCACCAAGTACCTAAGCCGAACTAGCTACCCAGACCTGAACGCCGCGCTGCGCACCCTTTTTTAGTCGAGGGTCACGTCATCTGGGAAGTGGGCCAGACGGGTGCTATCGTCGCCGAGTTCCTCTTCGATTCGCAGCAACTGGTTATACTTTTCAACACGTTCGGAGCGAGCTGGCGCACCGGACTTGAGCTGGCCACCATTGACGGCAACGGTGAAGTCAGCGACGAAGGTATCGCCAGTCTCGCCGGAGCGATGGGAGATCATGGTCGTGTAGCCGTTCTTGCGGGACAGGCGCACCGCCTCAAGCGTCTCGGAGACCGTGCCGATTTGGTTGAGCTTGATGAGGATAGAGTTCGCCATGCCTTTTTGAATCGCCTCGCGGATCAGGGCCGGGTTCGTGCAGACCGGATCATCGGCGACGATCTGAACGCGGTCGCCATATTGCTTGGTGAACTTGGCAAAATTGTCCCAGTCCTCTTCGCCAAATGGATCCTCGATCGAAATGATCTCTGGGAATTCATCGAGCAGATGAGCGTAAACATCGCTCATTTCATCTGGGGTGTAAGTCTTACCTTCGAAATCGTAGTTCTTGGTGTCGCGGTTGTAGAAATAAGAAGCCGCGGCATCAAAGGCGATGGCGATCTCTTTGCCAGGCACATAGCCGGCTTGGATGATCGCTTCGTGCAACATCTTCAAGGCCTCTTCGGAGTTGTTCAGGTCCGGGGCAAAGCCACCTTCGTCGCCCAGGCCTGTGGTGAAGCCAGCCTTTTCGATGACCTTCTTCAAGGTGTGATAGGTGTTGGCAATTTTTTCAAAACCATCACGGAAGCTGGTGCGCTCGACCGGGGTGATCATGAATTCCTGGAAGTCGATGCCGTTGTCCGCGTGCTCGCCGCCGTTGATGACATTGTGGAACGTTTGCGGCAATTCGATATCGGTACCGCCAAGATAACGATACAGCGGGGTGTGCAGCGCGTTGGCAGCCGCGCGGGCGGTGGCCATGGAAACACCCAAGATCGCGTTGGCGCCAAGGCGTGCCTTGTTCGGAGTGCCATCGAGATTGATCATCAATTGGTCGATGTGACCCTGATTGAACGGATCTTGGCCTTTGAGTGCGGCATTGATCTCGGTGTTCACGTTGTTGACCGACTTGAGGACCCCTTTGCCTTGGAGCCGGTCACCGCCATCGCGGAGCTCAACGGCCTCTTTTTCACCGGTGGAAGCGCCTGATGGAACCTCGGCGCGGCCCAGCGTGCCATCAGACAAGATGACATCGGCCTCAACGGTTGGGTTGCCACGTGAATCGAAGATCTCCCGGGCTTTAACACTTTCAATGACTACTGACATAATGCAGCTCCTTCCGCTACCAAAAAGAAAAGACGCCTACCAGACCCGCACGTGTGCGGACCTAGTAGACGTCATCAATTGATAGTCAATTATTAATGGCGAACGTCATCGCCTATTCGTTTGTACATCCACAGGTTACACCCTCAAATCAAACCGTGCAAGGGAAAAAGGGACGCGGACGGCGCTTATCGCCGATCAGGTAGTTCGAACGTCCATTAAAGCGTACAATCAAAGTAAGGCATATTTGGAAATAGACGTTACCTTCCGGGTTCAACTGGCTGGAGGCTTGGAGGAAAACAAAATGAGTGTTGAACTACATCGCGCTTTTGGCTGTTATGGTGTGATTGCGATCGACGGCCAGCTTCTCGTCATGAAAAAAAGCGGTGGGCCGTATCAAAATCGTTATGACCTTCCAGGCGGCAGTCTTGATGGACCGGAGCCTTTAGACAAAACAGTTTTGCGTGAGGTCCGCGAAGAGACTGGCTTGACTTGCCGAATCGACCGCCAGTTAGGAGCCGTCAGTTTTGTTTACCCCTGGGCCTACAAACGCTGGAATCTCAATCAGCACCTGTGCGTTTTTTACTCGCTGACGGCTGCAGCGGGTGGTCTGCTAAGTGATCCCGTTCAGTTTCAAGGACAAGATTCGCTGGGCGCGCTTTTGATGCCACCGGATTCTTTGACGTTGGCAAACAGTTCGCCACTTGTGTTGTGGGCGGCGTGCTTCTTGACGACTGGCACCGCCGATCTGACCTCGCGTACCTTTCAGGAGTGGCCTGTGCTGGAACGGCCGGTTTGGCAATAACGTGGGCTTGGTGAGGGCTGATCCATCCTTGCCACCGCCGCGCTCACTGTGTATACTAAAACGCATCTAAATGGCGAAGGTGTTCGCCTAAACGTTTGAGTTGATGACACCTATCCCAGTCGATTGGGGTAGGTGTCTTTATTTTGGGAAGGGGATCTAAATGTCTACGCACCTGAAAAATGATCTGGCCGTCTTCCTTGGCGGCGCGCTGGGCGGGGGCCTGCGCTTTGCGGTCAGCCAGCGCCTCCATGATAGCGACACCTTATTGGGCACCACCAGCGTCAATCTGCTCGGCAGTTTTTTGCTGGTGCTATTGACGTACGGCATCGCCATGCAATTCGACCTGCCCGAAACGCTGATCTTGGCGCTTGGCACGGGCCTGATGGGCGGCTTCACCACATTTTCATCGCTGCTGCTGAATGTGGCGAATCTGCTGGCGGATCGGCCGGCACAGGCGCTGGGCTTGCTGGCCGTGAACCTGGTCGGCGGCTTACTGGCCAGCGCGCTGGGGTACCTGCTTGCGCGGCGCATCACGCATGACGGGGTGAAAATATGGTGATCGCGGTGGCAGCGGCGGCCGGCTGCGGCGCCGTGGTGCGTTATGAGGTGACGATTTGGGGAAAAAAGCGGTGGCCAAACTTGCCACTGGCGACGCTGCTGGTCAATCTCCTGGGCGCTTTTCTTGCCGGTACATTTTTCGGGTTATTTGCCACATGGGGCGGGTCGGTGATCCTGTTGGCCGGTTTCTGCGGCGGACTGACCACATTTTCCACCTACATGACCGAGACCTTTATTCTGTTGAAAAATCGGCGGTGGGGCGCGGCACTATCCTATTGGCTAGGCAGCGTGGCGCTGGGCGGCGGCGCACTGGTGCTCGGCCTGCTGCTGGGTAAGTGGATCGGGTAGGCGGGCAGAGAGAGAAGTTATGTAAAAACCGAGGCAGGGTGAGGGCCTCGGCTTTTTTGTACGGGTTATTGCGGCGGTGTGGCGGAATCCGCGGGGCTGTCCTCTGGCTTCTTGTCGGGGACAGTTGGCGATTCATCGGACGCTTGATGTGGGTGAGGGGCGGATGGGTTTTCCTCGGGTTCTGGCTTTGAGTCCAGGTCACTGGGCTTGTCCCCAGCTTCTGATTTTGGGCCCAAGTCAGGCACCTTTTCCTCAGTTGTTGGCTTGGTGTCAGCAGGGGTTAGCGCTTCCCCAGTCGCTGGTTTTGAGTCGGACCCAACTGGCTCTTTAGCGGCTTCTAGTTGCCGGAAATCATCTTCTCCGAGCATGATCTCGCTCTTGTACGACAGACTATGCGGCATTCCGATCGCGCTCCTATCACCAGTCGGGACGCCATCTTCGCGATTCTTCCACCACAAAAACAGCTGGTGGCGATAGACGGGGTCTTTGATGCGATATTCGTTGTACGGCATCCGATCGTCATCGATCTCAGAGGAATCGACATCATTAAGCGAAAGCCCAATGATCAACGTGCGTTCCCTTGGCTTTGGTGCGGGTTGTGCCTGATACCGCGTCCATACTTGGCGCTGCCGCGAAAGCAATCGGCCAAGTGGACCCGTGGGCTTTTTGACAAACTGGCCAGCCGCGCGGACTTCACTGGCTTGCATTGCCTCGAACGTGCCCTTACCGGATGCAAATTGTTTGGCGGCTTCCACTACTGCCTTGCCATTCTTTTGATCACGGGCAAAGTTTTGTGCGGCTAGAACAAGCTGATCGCGCGCGGATGCTTTCTGCTTATTCCAGGTTTGTACCGCATCTGCAGAATAGATCTGAATTCGAGCTAGCGTGACCGGGTGCTGGGGACTAAGCTGGTCGCCCACGTTGACGTTGCGTGCGATGAAGTCTGTGGAAAACGGCATCAGCGCCTCTTCGGTATCGAGATCGACATCTTGTACATACGTTTTCACCAGACTAAGCTTGAAGTGAACGAAATCTCGCGGAACGAACTGACCGCTCGCATTTTGGACGTACTCTGTGACGCCACCGGTAATGGTCGCTGAAAGGTCAGCTTGGTACGTTTTTTCGGCCATAATTAGCATCTCCTATCGAAATTAGCTTTGCGGCTGAAAATGGTGTTGTTTCAGATCGGACGGCAGATCACCTTTTTCGAAAAATGGCACATGATTGCGCGCGCGGTAAGTGGCCTCGCCCTGAAGCCGCTCGATCAGCAGCGTGAGCTTGGCCTCATAATCAAGATTTGGTTTCTCAATGAAATTTGGATCGACCCACCCGTCGAGTTTCGCCTGATACACCCAGTCGCCAGGCTTGGTATTGAGCAATAGCGGCACCGGCGCCCCGTTTTTGGCATCGTCTTCTGCGATGAGGGCGAGCTCGGCCCGCCGCTTTGCGACCAACTCATGCGGGAGGCCGCCTCGGTATGGTTTGACGAGTTTCGTTTGAAGGTCATAGAGTTGGTCGAGGGTCAGCTCGGATTTCGTGTAACGGAGATAGAGACGATCGAGCCGGGTGAGGTCACGCGGGGCGAGGGCCTTGTCATGTTTTTGCTGACCCAGCCACTTTGCTTCAATGCGTCCCATTTCTTTAGTCAGAGTCGATTGATGAATCAATCGCCATTTGGTTTGCGACCCAGATGCCGTGAGATAACCCGTCGCGACTTTGCCGGTGAAACTGTTCATCCCGGCGATATCCATCCTGAAGATATCTCGTCGAAGTAGGGCTGGGGTCACGTCGACATAGACAACAATCGAGTCGATTGGAAGCCGGGGCTCCTCTGCGCCGGCTTGCATCCAGTCGGCGCCAATCTTTACATAGACGCCAGTTGTGACGTGGCTCGTCACAGGGTCGATCATGTCCGCCTTGACGATGCCGAGAATCCAGCCATACAACGTGATGATCTGTTTTGGGGTCGCCATTTTGGTCACTTCTTTCCAAGTTTGCCAAAAAGTTTAGACTGGTTTCCGTTATTTGTCACTTAATTTGCTTGTGAAATTTTTATAGATCAAAAATCTTATATGTATCTAGAACGCAGGCCGTCGAATGAGGCGAATGCAATGATATTAGGAAAACTAGAGGAAACTCATCTTTTTGTTCTGAATAATAATTTAACTGGACCGGCGAAAAAAGATTCACAAAATAGTTGACGGCAGCGTTTGCCTGTGTTATACTAATTTCGACACTGAGAGGCGTGGAGGAGCTGGCCACGAGTTTTCTCCCAGCGTTGGTCAGTCCGGCGGGATCCAACCCGCGACCTACCCCGAGCGACGCAATGACGGTCACCTGTTACATGTTGGGTGACCCAAAGGGCTTAAACGGACCCGGTACTGGGAAGTACCGGAAAAATGTACCACCCAATTTCTAACTGAATAAGTTCCCCTAACACCGACGGGAGGAATCTCGAAAATGAAGAGGGAAAGGGATCCAACCTAAAATTTGGCAGGCCGGAGCACGCTTCGGCCTGTTTGCTGTGCCCTCAGACAGTTTTTGTGACTCTTGCGTCTCAGGGTTGTGCTGATCAAGGGCGTTTGCCTCGAATTTTCGCCAGCCATGGCTTAAAATAAGGCCATACAGAAAGAAGGTTGGCAGATGCATACGACTGTTGAATTTCCTGCGTTTGGCCTAGGCACGAATAAGGTCGGCGGACACAATTTGTTCAAGGACCTCAACGATGAGGATGGGTTTGCCGTGATCGAGCAGGCGCTGGCGGATGGCGTCACGCTGTTTGACACGGCGTACATATATGGCAAGGGGCGCTCCGAGGAGATCATCGGCGAGGTGCTTCAGCGCACCCGCGCACGGTCGCATGTGCTGATCGCGACCAAGGCTGCCCAAGATCCGGCAAACGATTGGCGGCCCAATAACTCGCCGGCGTTCTTGACCCAGGCGGTGGATGACGCGTTGCGCCGCCTCAAGACCGACACCATCGATCTGTTTTACATTCATTTTCCGGATGCGACGACGCCCAAGGATGAGGCGGTCGCGGCGCTGGCCAAGTTGAAGCAAGCTGGCAAGATTCGGGCGATCGGCGTCTCGAATTTTTCCCTGGCGTAACTGAAGGAAGCCAATCGTGATGGGTTAGTCGATGTGGTGGAGGACAATTATAGCTTGGTGCACCGCGAGGCCGAGGGCACGCTGTTGCCGTATCTACAGAAGGCCGGCGTCGGTTTTGTGCCATACTTCCCGCTGGCGTCTGGACTTTTGACCGGCAAGTACAGTGCGGCGGATGGCGCGCGTTTCCCCCGCTTCACGGCGAGCCAATACGCGGCGATCATGACGGGGCTGGCGGACGTCCGGGATGTGGCCAAGGCGCATGACGCCACCGTTGCGCAAGTGATTCTCGCGTGGTATTTGCAAAATCCGGCGATCATGACCGTCATTCCCGGCGCACGGGTGCCACAACAGGTGACCGCCAATGTCGCGGCACTCAAGATCACGCTCAGCCCGGCGGAATATCAACAGATCGATCAGGCTTTTTCGACATTTAAATAAAATCGTAAATTGCAAGAACAAGTTAGCCAGTCGTTGAGGGCAATCCCAGAACAGGCCGTTATCAAATAGAAGTTGTGGCG
>NZ_BOLS01000013.1 GCF_016861785.1 Lacticaseibacillus mingshuiensis | reverse complement strand
GGCGTGATCACCCGGGGGTCGACGGAGGTGATGATCGGCAAAAATATGGCTATTTTCCAGAGAGATATACAGCATCTAAGCATCAACCCAAGACCAAGTCAGAATAGGGGCGGCGATGTCGCACAGGCATAGATAATAGGAAGTGATGAGTGAGGGGCCGAGTCCAAAGATACGGGGCAGGCCCCTTTTGTAGTGCAGTCATGTGACAGCAGTGTCGTGGGCCAAATGTTCAGGTCCGACGTTTGTCCCACTTTCCTTTTTACGCTTCGCCAGCGCTTCGCCGAAGCGGGACGCGCGATGATGATTTTTGTCAGCGAACATGAAGATCCTAGTATTCTGGTAAACTGCCAGTGCGACTGCCAGTAAACCAACATTGCATTTTCATGACATTCTAAAATGCGAGTCAAAATGCTTGAAAAATCTAGCGGAGCCGATATAATAGGCGGAGTTGTGATTAAACAAAAAGTTTAGTTTAACGAAACCTGGAGGCAATGTATGGACATCGGGCAAAAGATCCGCGATCTGCGCATTCAAAAGAACCTCACGCAAGAGGAACTTGGGGAGCGCACCGATCTGACTAAGGGGTATATCTCTCAGATCGAGCACGATCAAAGCTCACCGTCGATGGAAACTTTTTTTGACTTGCTGAATGTGCTGGGGCAAACGCCGGCACAATTTTTCGCAGAGGGGCGCCGCGAGCAGATCGTGTATCCCAAAGCGGACCAAGTTGAATACAGCGACGAAGAGCGCGGCTATCAGCTCAGGTGGCTGGTACCGGAAAGCAATGAGAATGAAATGGAGCCGGTGCGCATTCGCTTTGAGCAAGAAGGCGTCTTCAAGACCTTTGAGCCATCGCCTGCTGAGACCTTCATTTATGTGACGCATGGTAAGATCGCGCTTGAATTAGGCGAGGCGCGCTACATCGCCAAATCTGGCGAGACCATTTATTTTCACGCGACGCAGCAGCATCGCATCGTCAATGCGGCCAAGGGCATCTCCGAGGTGCTCCTAGTCGCGACCGCATCATATCTTTAGTGAGGAGCTGGGGGAAATGAGCAACGTTATCGTTGAATTGAAGCATGTCTACAAGCGCTACGGCGACACCGAGGTGCTCAAGGACATCAACATCGAGATCGAGCAGGGCAAGTTTTACACCTTGCTGGGGCCATCGGGGTCGGGGAAGACCACGATCTTGCGCGCCATCGCTGGCTTTTTGGATGTCAGCGAAGGGGAAGTCTTTTTCAATGGCGAAAAGATCAACGACGTGCCGGCCAACAAGCGCCGGGTCAACACGGTGTTTCAAGACTATGCGCTGTTTCCGCACATGAACGTGTTGGACAACGTGGCGTATGGCCTTCGCATTCAAAAGCGGCCCAAAGCCGAGATCAAAGAGCGTGTCGATAAGGCGTTGAAAATGGTGCGCTTGTCGGGCTATGAAAACCGCGAGATCTCTGAGCTTTCCGGTGGGCAACAGCAGCGTGTGGCGATCGCCCGGGCGATCGTGCTGGAGCCAGAGGTGTTGCTGCTCGACGAACCGCTGTCGGCACTTGATGCCAAACTGCGCAAGGACATGCAGTACGAACTGCGTGAATTGCAGCAGCGCCTGGGCATCACGTTCCTGTTTGTCACCCATGACCAAGAGGAGGCCTTGGCGCTGTCCGATGAGATCTTCGTCATGAGCGATGGCGAGGTCCAGCAAAGCGGGACGCCGGTCGATATTTATGACGAGCCGATCAACCACTTCGTCGCGGATTTCATCGGCGAGTCCAACATCGTTTCCGGCCACATGGTCAAGGATTTTGTCGTCGAATTCAACGGAAAAGAATTTGAATGTGCCGATGCGGGGATGCGGCCTAACGAACCGGTCGAAGTGGTGCTGCGGCCGGAAGATCTGGACATCACGGCGGTCGGCGAGGGCAAGGTCACCGTTGACGTGGACACCCAGCTCTTCCGCGGCGATTATTACGAGATCGTGGCGTACGATGACGCGAAAAATGAGTGGTTGATTCATTCGACCAATCCGGCCAAAGATGGCGACCGCGTGGATCTGACCTTTGATCCAGAGGACATTCATGTCATGCGTTTGAACGAATCCGAGGAAGATTTCGACGCGCGTCTTGAAAGCTACGAAGGCGAATAGGAGGGGCGAGATGAAGAAAAACACGGCGACAAGTCTCGCCTTTTATGTGCCATACGCCTTGTGGATCGTGCTGTTTGTCATTGCCCCGGTGATCTTGATCATCTATCAAAGCTTTTTTGACATTGACGGCCAGTTCACGCTGGGCAATTATGCGACCTATTTTCAGTCCGGCACCTACATCATGATGACGATCAATTCCGTGTGGTACGCGTTTTTGATCACCCTGGTGACGCTGGTGATCTCATATCCAGCGGCGTATCTGCTGCATTACGCCAAGCACAAGGAGCTATGGCTGCTGTTGATCATTTTACCGACCTGGATCAATTTGCTGCTGAAGGCGTATGCGTTCATCGGTATTTTTAGCCAAGACGGTGGCGTCAACAATTTCCTCGGCCTCTTTGGCATCGCGCCGAAGCAAATTCTGTTCACCGATTTTTCCTTTATCTTCGTGGCGAGTTACATTGAGATTCCATTCATGATTCTGCCGATCTTCAACGGCATCGAGGAGCTCGACGAGGGGTATGTCAACGCGAGCCGCGACCTTGGGGCAAAATGGTCCCAGACGTTTACGCATGTGATCTTGCCGCTGACGATGAGCGGGGTCAAAGCCGGCGTGCAGGCGGTGTTCATTCCAAGCCTGAGCTTGTTCATGCTGACACGGCTCATCGGCGGTAACCGGGTCATCACGCTTGGGACCGCGATCGAGGAGCATTTCCTCACTACCATGAACTGGGGGATGGGCTCGACCATCGGCGTTGTCCTGATCGTGGCCATGTTCATCATCATGTTCCTGACGGGAGAGCGGCGGAAGAAAGGGGCGAAGCGCGCATGAAAAAATGGAAGTGGACCAACCTCTATCTGATCTTTGTGTTCGTCATGCTGTATGTGCCGATCATTTATCTGATCGCCTATTCTTTTTCCGAAGGCGAACGCATGAGCGGGTTTCATGGCTTCACCTTGGCGCATTACGCGGAATTGTTTGCCGATACACGCATGATTCAGATCGTGGTCGACACCTTGATGCTGGCGCTGCTGTCGAGTTTGATCGCGACGATCGTTGGCACGCTTGGGGCCTTGGCGATCTCGCGGACTGTGCGGCCATTGGTGAAAAACACGGTGCTGTCGTTGAACAACATTCTGATGGTCTCGCCGGATGTTATCATCGGGGCCAGCTTCTTGATCTTTTTCACCGCGTTGAAGATTCCGCTGGGCTTTGGCTCTGTGTTGATGAGCCACATTGCGTTTTCTATTCCGATCGTGGTGTTGATGGTGTTGCCAAAGCTCCAGGAGATGCAGCAATCGATGCTCGATGCGGCGCGCGATCTGGGATCCACAAATTCACAGACCTTGGCGCGCGTGGTGTTGCCATTCATCACCCCGGGTATTCTGTCTGGCTTTTTCATGGCGTTCACTTATTCGCTGGATGATTTCGCCGTGACCTTCTTCGTGACCGGCAACGGGTTTCAAACGCTTGCCGTCGAGATCTATGCGCGCGCACGCCAGGGCATCTCGCTTGAGATCAATGCCTTGTCTGGCGTGATGTTCATCTTTGCGCTGCTGCTGGTGATCGGGTATTACTTTATCCAGCAAGGCAGTCAGTCGCGCAAGGCGAAGCATCGTAAAGAAAGTGAGGCGATCATTCATGAAGCGGCTCATTAGTATGGCAGTCGCGATTCTGGCTGTCGCGCTCGGACTCGCATTTTGGAGCCAGGACCTGCAACGCAGCCAAGGCGCAACTGGCAGTAACACGCTCAATTTTGCCAACTGGGGTGACTACATCGACCCCGCGCTGATCAAGAAGTTTCAAAAAGAGACCGGCTATCACGTTAACATGGAGACCTTCGATTCCAACGAGGCGATGTACACTAAGATTCAGCAGGGTGGCACCTCGTATGATCTGACCGTCCCATCGGAGTACATGGTCGAAAAAATGGCGGAAGATAAGCTCCTCATTCCGCTGGATAAAAGCAAGCTCAAGGGGCTTTCCAATTATGGCGCCTCGTTCATGAACCAGAGTTTTGACCCCGGCAACAAGTACAGCCTGCCCTATTTTTGGGGGACCCTGGGCATTGTCTATAATGACAAATTCGCGAAGGCCTCAGAACTCCAGCATTGGAATGATCTGTGGAATCCGCGCTGGAAGGGGAACATCATGTTGATCGACTCGGCCCGCGACATTCTCGGCTTTTCGCTGGTGTCGCTTGGCAAGTCGATGAATACGACCAACCCGACAACGCTGGCACTGGCCAAGGCCAAGCTCGATCAGCTGTCGCCAAACGTGAAGGCCGTCGTGGCGGATGAGATCAAGATGTACATGGCGGACAATGAGGCAGCCGTGGCCGTTGATTGGTCCGGGGAGGCCGCGGATATGATGGCTTCCAACAGCCACTTGCATTACATCGTGCCAAGCGAAGGCTCTAATCTTTGGTTCGACAACTTTGTCATTCCAAAGACGGCCAAGAATTTCAAGGCGATCTACGCCTTCTTGAACTTCATGACCGATCCGAAAAATGCGGCGCAAAACGCGGATTATGTCGGGTATTCTACGCCAAACGATGCGGCGAAGAAGTTGTTGCCTAAGGATGTCCGCAACGACAAGAACTTCTATCCAGGCAAAGAGGTGCTCGATCGTTCGGAAGTCTATCGGAATTTAGCGCCGAAGACAGTTGGGCTGTATAACGATCTTTTTCTTGAGTTTAAGATGTACCGGAGATAGGGAAAACAACACTAAAGCACGAGATGAGAATGCCGATATAACGGCGCTCGTCTCGGGCTTTTTTGTTTCGTTGCCCGGGCGTTCTCATCAAAGTGTGGGACGGATTGGGGACATTTTTCTGTACCACATTTTCGCCCGTCGTTGCCGGTCCACAGTTTCGAATAGCGCACGTGATGATTGGCCTCAAGCAGAAGAAGTGATAGGCGCAAACTGGGAAGCAACGAAGCAAAAAAAGAGCCGCCCGCAATGGACGACTCATTTTCCGAGCAAGTTTTTGTGTGATCCGGTGGCTACCAGCACCAAAACTAACACATCGTTCTGACGTAAATAGATCAGAAGCCAATCTAGCCCGATGTCTAGCATAGTTGCCGGTCAGTTGATGATACTTCAACCCAAGGAACCTTGTCATTGCGACCGCTGCCGTTTTGCCGCATAATAAAAAGACAAAGTGAGGTGTGAGGCATGCTGGAATATGATCAGATCGCAGCGGAGTTTGAACAAGGACAGAAAATCAATTTTGATCGGATTCTGCAGGAAGTGATCGCCGGCTGGCAGCGCGATGGCGCCCGGCCGCGGCTCATGATGCACAGCTGCTGCGCGCCTTGCAGCACGTACACGTTGGAATATTTGACGCAATTCGCGGATGTCACGATCTACTATTACAACCCGAACATTCATCCGCGGATGGAATATGAGCGCCGCAAGCTTGTTCAGGAACAGTTCATTCTCGATTTCAATCAAAAAACAGGCAATGACGTCCATTTCATCAGTGCCGAGTATCGGCCAAGTGATTGGCTGGCACAGACCAAGGCCTTGAAGGATGAACCAGAAGGCGGCGCACGCTGCAAAGTCTGTTATGATTTTCGACTGGATGCGGTGGCCGCCAAAGCGCAGGAATTGGGTTTCGATTATTTCGGCAGCACCCTGACGATCAGTCCAAGCAAAAATGCGCAGTGGATCAACGAAGGGGGCCTTGAGATCCAGCATCTTTACAATGTGGCGTATCTGCCTAGCGACTTCAAGAAGCGGGGCGGCTACAAGCGCTCCGTGGAAATGTGCGCCGAATATAATGTGTATCGGCAATGCTACTGTGGGTGCCTGTTCGCGGCGAAAAAGCAGGGCATCGATCTGGCGGCGGTCAATCGTGAGGCCACGCAATATGTCGCGCAGCATGAAAACGACGACTTTGCGGCGATTCAGTTCAACATCGCAGCCAAGGCGGAGTCAATTTGAGTAAGGGTCGGGGACAGCTCCTCGGCCTTTTTGCATGGCGAAAAAATGGTGTCAGAAAATTTTTGGACAAAAAAAGTCGCGGGCAACGGTCCGCGACTTCAGAAGTCAGTTAATGGTCTTGGCCATCCGGCGCACCAAGTATTTGCGTAGCTCTTCGATCAAAAAGATCGGAATCGGGATGATAAAGAGGAAGAGCCAGTCTGCCGCGGTGATCGCGGTCGTGTTGAATAGTGCCTGAACGCCAGGGGTATACGCGAGAAAGGCGAAGAGGGCGATCTCAAACAGAATGCCAAACCAGATGCGGTGGTTGGAGAAAATGCCAAACCGCATCACGGACACAGTCTTTGTCCGGCAATTCAGCGCGTTGGCGATCTGCGAAAAGACGATCGCACCTAACACGAGGGTCGTCGCGCGGGCATAAACGGTGCCGCTGGCCGCAAGTGGTACGCTTGGCCAGCCATTTTGCACGTTGACGAAGAAATAGGCGCCGGTGGAGATCAGGCTGGCGATCAAGCCGTACCAGGCAAAAGCGGTCCACAGGACGTGTTTGTTCATCAGATGTGCGGTGCGTTTGCGCGGCGGCTGGTGCATGATGCCTGGCTCCGCTTTTTCCGCGCCAAGCCCCAACGCCGGCAACATGTCGGTGCCGAGATCGACGGTGAGAATCTGCATGACGGTCATTGGCAGGGGAATGAGCCCGCGCGAGAAGAGGAACAGAATCGATGGAAAGGCCTCTGGCATATTGGAGGTCAGAATGTACGTCAGAAACTTCTGGATGTTCGCGTAGACGGTGCGGCCTTCTTCGATCGCGCTGACGATCGAGGCAAAATTATCATCGGTCAGGATCATATCGGCAGCATCTTTTGCCACATCGGTCCCCGTGACTCCCATGGCGACGCCGATATCCGCTTTTTTCAGCGCAGGGGCATCGTTGACGCCATCTCCGGTGGAGGCAACGATCTCGCCATTTTTCTGCAAGGTCGAAACAATCTTGTATTTCTGTTCCGGGGCGACCCGGGCAAAAATGATCTCGCCCCGCAGCGCCTCTTGCAGGTCCGCTTCAGACATTGCGTCGAGCTCGGTGCCGGTCACGACGCGGGCCTTGTCAGAGGTCAGGCCGATCTTCACCGCGATCGATTTGGCGGTCAGGGTCGAGTCGCCTGTGACCATGATGATCTTGATGTTGGCGTGGTGACATTTTTCGATGGCGTCATAGATTTCGGGACGCGGCGGATCGGCCATGATGGTCAGGCCAAGAAAGGTCAGGTCCTGTTCAGCGGTTTCGATGGTCAGCGCGTCCACCTGGGCTGCCTGATCCGCTGCGGCTGGAATCTCGCGATAGGCGACGGCCAGACTGCGCAGGCCTTGCACCGCATAATGACGATTGGCAGCATCAATGGCGCGTCTGTCGTCGTCGGTCAGCGGGCGAATTTTGCCATCATCTGCAATGGTGGTGCACTGACTCAACGTGTCACTCAGCGAGCCTTTCGCGCAGATCGACAAGGTATGGGCGTCATGTTGATGCACAGTGGACATCCGCTTGCGCTCGGAGTCAAATGGGAATTCCTTCAGGCGCGGGGCAGCTGCCACGGCCGCGGCCACATCAAAGCCAGCTTTTTGCGCGACGATCACCAGCGCCGCTTCAGTCGGCGTCCCGAGAATCTTGGGTGTCCCGGCTTCGTCTTGTTCGACGGTGGTGTCGTTGTTCAAGGCTGCGACCGTGATCAATTTATTCAGATCCGAGTCGTCTCGATAGGTGATGACCTGACCGTCTTTTTTCACCTTGCCATTTGCGACATAGCCTTCGCCTGAAATAGTGAAGGTCTTGTCGCGGGTCCAGATGTGATTTACCGTCATCTGATTTTGCGTGAGCGTGCCAGTCTTATCGGAGCAGATCACCGTGGTCTCGCCAAGGGTCTCAACTGAATTGAGATCCTTGACCAGGGCGTGTTTCTTCGCCATGCGCTGCACGCCTTGAGCCAGGCTAAGTGTGACTGTGGGCAACAGGCCTTCCGGAATGAAGGCGACGATCATGCCCAGCGCAAAAATGAAGGCCTTGGCCGCGGGATAGTGGACAAAAAAGATCGCGGCGATGAAAAAGGCGAGGCCGATGCCGATCGCGATCAGAGAGATCTGCTTGGTCAGGCGGTTGAGCTCACGCTGCAGGGGACTGGCGGATTTGGTCTGTTGCTGGGTGAGGCTGGCGATCTGGCCAAACTCGGTGTTCATGCCAGTGGCGATCGCGACGGCTTTCGCGGTGCCTGCGCCGATGCTGGTGCCAGCGTAGACCAGGTTTGACTCGGCAAATTCGCCTTCGCCTGGATCGTATTTAACAAACTTGGATTCTGGCACCGATTCGCCAGTCAAGGCACTTTGGTCGACTTGGACCGAGGTTGCTTCAAGCAGACGGGCATCGACTGGAATCGCGTTGCCGGCCTGCAGTTCAAAGACGTCTCCGGGGACGATCTGGGTCGCATCGACTTGTTGGAGTTGGCCGTCTCGGTAGACTTGGGTGTAGGTTGGCAGCATCGCCATCAACGAATCTGTGGCTTTTTTCGCCTGAAACTCCTGCCAAAAACTGAAACAGCCATTGATGATGTTGACCAGCCAAATGGCGATGCCAAGCTCCGGCGTGCCGGTCAGCATGGCGATGAGCCCGGAGACCCACAACAGAATCGCCATGAGACTGATGAAGTTCTTGAGAAATATTTTCAGCTGAGATTGCTGCTTTGCGCGGGTGATACGATTGGGGCCATATTGGGTCAGGCGGGCCGTTGCCTCTGCCGATGAAAGGCCCTCGACGCGACTGTGCAGCGTCTCAAGCACGTCTTCATTTGACGCGGCGGCAAAGCGCTCACGTTTTTGATCGGATGCAGTCATATTCTGATGTTCCTTCCTACAATTAAGAGGGCGGCAGTTGGTCGCTTCACCCATATTTTAACGCTTTGCTAGACGCCGAGACCATTTTCGGCGGTTTTGATGGGAAAAAGCCGGAAGCTGTCGCTGGCGTCTCATAGCAATATTTGTTAAATAAAAAAGGAAGTGGGACAAATGTCGTTTTTGGGTCCGACAGGTAAGTGTTCCAAGCGCCAGGTGCGAACTTTGGACCAGGTGAGTGGATAATGAGCCCGTTAGACGCCTGCGTCCTACAGGCTCAATTGCGTAGCGCCTTAGCTGATCGGACCCGGACATTTGGCCCACGACACTGCTGTAATATTAGTGCACCAAAAAGGACCCGGGACAAAACCTTTGCTTTGTCCTAGGTCCGATGTTTTGACGAATAAGCGGACGTGGAAGGCTCGTGACGCGACCCGCAGTTAATTTTCGTGAATCAGATCGCGCAGTTCGCCGATGAGCTCA
Source organism: Lacticaseibacillus mingshuiensis (assembly GCF_016861785.1). Lineage (GTDB taxonomy): Bacteria > Bacillota > Bacilli > Lactobacillales > Lactobacillaceae > Lacticaseibacillus > Lacticaseibacillus mingshuiensis. The sequence continues at coordinate 64,525 of NZ_BOLS01000013.1, read as the reverse complement.
TTTGGGTGGCGTGTGGCGCGGGCGACCGTTTTAATGTTGAGCAAGTCCATCACGGTGAGGTTATGCGAGATCGAATTTTTCCCGTAAGAGCCGGTGCCCAGGGTGAGCGAGGGTGTGAGCTTGTTGAAAAGGCCACCGATCCCGCCAAGGCTGGCAGGTGTGTTGACCAGGATCCGGCAAGCAGGCATCGCTTCGCCAAAGGCCGTGATCACATCGTCGCTGGTGGTATGCACCGCGGCGGTGTGGCCGAGGCCGCCGTGATCCAGCAGTGCGCGGCAAAGGGAAAATGCGGATGATTGGTCTGGTGCGACATAGCAGGCCAAAACAGGGCAGAGTTTTTCCCCAGATAGCGGGAAGTTGACGCCAATGCCATCGAGTTTTGCGATCAGCAGCTTAGTTCCCTTAGGCACATGGAGACCGGCGGCACGGGCGATCTTTTCTGCGGATTGGCCGGCGATCGGGCCGCGGACCGTGTGGCGCTGTGGATCGATGACCGCCGCGCTGAGCTTTGCGACGTCTTGATCCGGCACAAAATAGGCACCGCGCGCTTGAAACGCCGCTTTCACGCGGGGGTAGATACTGCGGTCAACCACGATGCTGTTTTCGCTGGCGCAGATCATGCTGTTGTCAAAAGATTTGCTGAGGACGATGTCGGTGGTTGCGGCGTCGATATCGGCCGAGGCCTCGATGTAAGCCGGCGCATTGCCAGGGCCAACCCCGAGCGCGGGCTTGCCGGTGGAATAGGCAGCTTTCACCATGCCGGGGCCGCCCGTCGCCAGTACCAGCGCGATCTGCGAATCGTTCATCAGCGCGTTGGTGGCCTCGATGCTCGGCGTATGAATGTACTGAATCAGACCGGCCGGCGCTCCGGCTTTTTCAGCAGCTGTCTCAAGCAGGCGGCAGGTCGCCGCACCGCATTGTTGAGCCTGGGGATGCAAGCCAAAAATGATCGCGTTTCGGGTCTTCAATGCCAGCAAAGCTTTGAAGATAACGGTCGACGTTGGGTTGGTGACTGGTGTGACGCCGGCGATAATGCCCAATGGCTCGGCATAGCGGGTCAATCCATTGGCCGGGTCTTCATCGATCAAGCCAACAGTGTGGGTGTCTTTGATGTTGTTCCAAATGTATTGGCTCGCGTAGATGTTTTTGATCGCCTTATCCTCGGCGACGCCACGACCCGTTTCCTTCCAGGCCAAAAATGCGAGGTCTTTTGCATGATTGATCGCTGTTTTGACGACGGCTTCGCAAACGGCGTCGACTTGCGCCTGGGTGAACTGCTGATAGGCGTTGAAGGCCACTTGTGCTTGGCGGACGAGAGACTCGATCTCAAGCTCGGGCTTGTTTTGTGAATTCAATTGCGGTTTTAACTGTGTAACTGTTGTTGCCATGATCTGCCATCTCCTTGGTTGTTCTTCTTTATCGTAGCGAGCCAACAGCTACTTGTAAACACCGTGAAAACGTGATGTAACAGGTGTACACATGGTTTTTCACACCATTTCGGTTGCGCCGAGAAACGCCGAGCTGACGGGAAGTCTGAAAAAACCTTCACGAACTTTTGCAAGGAATGGCGGCGATTTCATTTTTTCTGTATTGAGACAGAAGTTTTTTTCGGTGGTGACAGGCGGCGAGGCGGGGATTTGACAAACGAGGGAATCACCTGCCCCATCATCCCGCGGGTCTGCGCACCCTTCACAGTTGGGCTCCGCCGAGCAGGGGTGGGCCATCTAGTCGTCCTGGTCGCCCGATGGCAAAATACGCCATCAAGCGCCCAGGCCGCACTAGCTGCCCACCCCTAAACGCTCGGCTGCGCACCCTTTCTCAGGACCGCGCGCCCCCGCTCCTTGCTCGTGGTATAATTAATTGCAAATCGGAAATGGAGGAGTTGACATGCAGACTTTTTTGTCTGGCTTGTTGCGCTGGTCGACGGTGGCCAACACGATCGATATCCTCGTGGTATGGTTTCTCGCGTATCGGTTGATCATGCTGGTGCGCGGGACAAAGGCGGTCCAGTTGTTCAAGGGGGTCTTCGTCGTTGCGGCGATCAAGATCGTCTCTTGGTATCTGCAACTGCGGACGCTGGGCTGGATCACGGATCTGATCATCACGTGGTCGGTGCCGGTCTTGGTCATCATTTTTCAACCGGAGATCAGGCGCGGGCTTGAGCATCTCGGCCGCGGCTCGATCATGCCATGGAACAAGCCTAATGAGCACGAGATCGAAGTGCGCCTCGTCAAAGAGTTGGACAAGGCGATTCAATATATGAGCCGACGTCGAATCGGTGCTTTGATCACCATTCAGCAAAAGACTGGACTTGAGGATTACATTGAAACAGGGATTCCGATCGATGCCGATGTGTCTGGGGAGCTGTTGATCAATATCTTCATTCCCAACACCCCGTTGCATGATGGGGCGGTGATCATTCGCGATAATCGCATCGCGGTCGCGGCTGCCTACCTGCCGCTGTCGGAAAGCAATCTGATTCCCAAAGAGCTCGGGACGCGGCATCGCGCCGCGGTCGGGATCAGTGAGGTGACGGACGCTTTGACGATCGTGATCTCAGAGGAGACTGGCGGCGTGACGATCACGACAAACAATAATTTGATTCGTGATCTGACCCGCGAAGATTACCTCAAGCTTTTGACTGCCCAATTGGTGCCTGCAGATGAAGCAAAGCAGAGCCGCTTTGCGGAGTTTTTCGCCGGCCTCACGCATAAAGGGGGGTCGAAGTGATGCATTTTGATAAATTATGGGAAAGTAAATGGTTCTATCGCATCTTGGCGTTGCTGCTGGCGATCGGGTTGTTTGCCTATGTTAATGCGGAAAATCTGAACAACACACGCCAGAACCGCACCAACAACACGGCCATCACCGCCACGACCACCCGCACGCTGAAGGTCCCACTTCAGCTGAACGCGAACACGGACAAGTATTTCATCACGGGGTATCCCGACAAGGTGTCAGTCACACTGTCAGGCAGTGCCAGTCTGGTCACGGTGACGGCCAACACGATGAATTTTCGCGTGATTGCGGAACTCGGTGGCCTTGGTGTCGGCACGCACACGGTGAAACTCAAGGAAGATGGGCTGAACAAGGATCTGACTTATTCGATCAAGCCGGAAACGGTGAAGATCAAGATTCAGGACCGCAAGTCGCTGCAGCTGCCGATTCAGGTCAAATACAACAAGGACAGCCTCGCCCCGGATTATGAAGCGGGGACGCCGAGTCTGTCCACGGTCACGGCCGAGGCGACCGGAGGCAAGGGCGAGATCGACCGGATCTATCAAGTCGTCGCGAATATTGTGATGGCGCGCAACACGAAGGCCGATGTGTCCCAGCAAGTCCTTCTTCAGGCGCTGGATGAAAAAGGCAATACGGTCAATGTTGTGCTGTCGCCGGAAACCGTGACGGTGAAGTTGCCAGTCTCGCTGCCAAGCAAAAAAGTTCCGGTGACGCTGAAGCAGACAGGGACCGCCAACGACTCGCTCGTCTATGCGCTGACGACCAGCACCAAAAACGTGACAGTTTACGGTGCCAACGCCGTCCTCAATAAGATCGACTCACTTGAAGTGCCAGTCGACGTTTCTGGAATCACCGAAAATACGACCAAGACGCTCGACTTGAGTGGGGTGGATACGAAACTCAACAAAGTGTCGCCTGCGTCGCTTAAGGTGACGATCAGCGTCGCCAAGTCGGCTGCAAGCTCAAGTTCAAGCTCAAGCGCCGATCGCGCCAGCAGTAGCTCCTCCTCCGATAATGACTGAGAAAAATGAAATGAGGCAAAGATCATGACAAAGTATTTTGGAACCGATGGTGTGCGTGGAATCGCGAATAAGGAATTGAGCCCGGAAATGGCTTTTCGCCTGGGCCGCTGCGGCGGGTATGTTCTGACCCAGCACACACAGGATCCAAATAAGCGCCCGTTAGTCCTTGTCGCGCGGGATACCCGTGCGTCCGGCCAGATGCTTGCGGATGCGCTGATCTCCGGCCTGCTGTCGGTCGGCATCGAGGTGCTCTCACTTGGGGTGATCACGACCCCGGCCGTGGCCTATTTGATCAAGGTGCAAAGTGCCGATGCCGGCATTCAGATCTCCGCATCCCATAACCCGGCTGCCGACAACGGCATCAAGTTTTTCGGCCCAGATGGCTACAAGCTGTCCGACGAGACCGAAGAGGAGATCGAAGCCTTGCTGGATGCCCCGGAAGACACGCTGCCTCGGCCAGCTGCAGAAGGCCTTGGCACCGTTTCGGATTATCCGGAAGGCTCGCTGAAATACCTCCAGTTTTTGGAACAGACCATCAGTGATGATCTGTCGGGTATCCATGTGGCCGTGGATGCCGCAAATGGCGCAACCAGTGGCCTTGTCTCACGCTTGTTTGCGGATGTTGAGACTAATTTTGACACCATGGCGACGCATCCGGATGGGCTGAACATCAACAAGAATGTTGGCTCGACGCATCCGGAGGCGCTGGCCAAACTGGTGGTGGACAAAGGCGCACAAGCTGGGCTGGCGTTTGACGGCGATGGGGATCGTTGCATCGCGGTCGACGAGTTGGGGCAGATCGTCGATGGCGACAAGATCATGTACATCATCGCCGCGGACATGAAGCGCCAAGGTCGGCTCAAGCAGGATACGATCGTGACGACTGTGATGAGCAATCTCGGCTTGTACAAGGCCATGGCGGCGGCTGATATGAAGTCTGTCCAGACCGCAGTCGGCGACCGCCACGTGTCCGATGAGATGCGCGCGCACGGCTACAATATCGGCGGCGAACAGTCCGGCCACGTGATCTTGTTTGATTATCACAACACGGGCGATGGCATGCTGACGGGGCTTCAATTGCTGTCGATCATGAAGCGGACGGGTAAAAAATTGTCCGAGCTTGCGGCCCCGGTGCAGACCTACCCGCAAAAGTTGGTCAATGTCCCAGTGTCTGACAAAAACAATTGGCAGGCTTACCCCGCGATTCAAGACGCCATTGACGCCGTTGAAGCGGACATGGGTGATGATGGCCGCGTTCTCGTCCGCCCAAGTGGGACCGAACCGCTGCTGCGCGTGATGGCCGAGGCGAAAACAGAGCCGCTGGTCAATACTTACGTGGATCGCATTGTGGCCGTTGTCGAGGAGCAGATGGGCGCAGCGGACTAACGCGAAGTCCTGCAACCACGTTACGTTAAGGCTTCGGCTTGACCGCTTCAACGCAATGCAACTGACCAATCGCACACCAATCAGTGGGTGTACAAGAAAGAGATGCCTTTTCCGGAGACGGAGTGGGCATCTTTTTTTTGCCAAATTGACCTATACCAATAATGTTAAAATTACCTATACCAGTTTTAAAAAATGTTGACTTTATGTGATAGCCGAAATACAGTAGACAATGTTAAACCAAAAACCAATACGGGGATATCAGCTGTGCCAATCCCGTTCAAAGAAAAGGATGTTGTCTTATGTGTGGAATCGTCGGTGTGATCGGGCGCGAGGATGCGCCGCAAGTTTTGCTGCAAGGATTGCAAAAACTGGAATATCGCGGCTATGACTCGGCCGGTATTTATACGGCCGGCGCCGGATCTGCGCGGTTGGTGAAGGCCGTGGGTAAGATCGCGGCACTCGCGCAGGCAATTGGCCCCGATGTGACAGGGACGATGGGCATCGGCCACACCCGGTGGGCCACAAATGGCAGACCCACCGAGGCCAATGCGCACCCCCATGTGTCTGCGGATGGGCGCTTTTATCTGGTCCACAATGGCGTGATCACCAATGCAGCGGCGTTGCGCGCGACGTATTTGAGTGATGTCACTTTTGCGAGCGAAACGGATACGGAGGTGGTGGTGCAGCTGATCGCCCATTTTGCCCAAGGTGGGCTGACGGCGCATGACGCTTTTGTCAAAACACTTGGCTTGCTGGAAGGCTCGTATGCATTTTGCCTGGCTGACCGCGATGATTCGGCGGTGTTGTATGCCGCGAAAAATAAAAGTCCGCTGCTGATCGGCAAGGGGGACGGGTTCAACTTGGTTGCCTCGGATGCGTTGGCCATGATCGAGCTGACGGACCAGTTCCTTGAGCTCAATGATGGGGAAGTGGTGACGCTGATGGCCTCGCAGGTTCAGATCGAGGATCTGGCGGGTCAACAGATCGACCGCGCGCCGATCACCGTGACGATCGATGCGGCCGAGGCTGATAAGGGTCCCTATCCGTTTTACATGCTGAAGGAGATCAATGAGCAACCGATCGTGATGCGGCGATTGCTTGCGGCCTACACGAAGGCAGATGGGCAAGTTGAGATGCCTGCAGCGCTTTTGTCAGCATTGGCGGCGGCGGACCGGTTGTATATCGTGGCGGCAGGAACCAGTTATCATGCTGGGCTGATCGGCAAGCCGCTGTTTGAGAGCCTCGCGTATGTGCCCGTTGAAGTTCATTTGGCCAGCGAATTTGGGTATCATTTGCCTTTGCTGTCTGCCCACCCACTGTTTATTTTCCTCACGCAAAGTGGTGAGACCGCGGACATTCGCGAGGTCTTGGTCAAGGTGAAAAAAATGGGGGCGCCGACCCTGACGATCACCAATGTCGTCACCTCCACATTGGCCCGCGAGGCGGATCATGTGCTCGCCCTTCACGCCGGCCCCGAGATCGCTGTGGCCTCCACGAAGGCATACACGGCGCAGGTCGCGGTGGAAGCCTTGCTGGCAAAAGCGCTCGGCGACTTCAAAGGGACCGAGGCAGCCACCAAGTTTGATGTGACGCACTGGTTAAGCATGGCCGCAGCCGGGCAGCAGACTTTGATCGATCAACAGGCGCGCCTTCACGAACTGGCGACCACGCTTTTTGCCGGCCAGGACCGCGCGTTTTATATCGGCCGCGGCAGTGATCATGCGGTGAGCTTAGAAGCGGCGCTGAAGCTCAAGGAGATCTCCTATGTCCATGCAGAGGGATTTGCGGCGGGCGAGCTGAAACACGGCACGATCGCGCTGATCGAGCCGGGCACGCCAACCGTTGCGTTTGTCACGGATCCATTAACGGCCGCTCGCACGCGGAGCAACGCCGAAGAAGTCGCAGCGCGCGGGGGCCACGTGGCGATCATTGCGACCAGTGACCTGGCGGAAGTGGGCGATGACCTGGTCGTCCCGGCGATCGAGCCGCGTCTGACGCCCCTGGTTGCGATCGTGGCGGGCCAGTTGCTGGCGTATTTTACCAGTTTGGACCGCGGCTATGACGTCGACCGGCCGCGGAATTTGGCAAAATCGGTCACTGTGGAATAAGGGCTTCGCAGGGATAAACCGATCTGTACACAAAAAATCGCCACCGAGATTTTTGCCTCGGTGGCGATTTTATTTTGGGTCAATGGGTTATAGATATTGTTGCGACAGGTCGATGAAGGTCTGCGCATCTTTGGCGGCTAGGTCGATGCCTTGCTGCCAAAAGTCCGGTTTCGTGAGATCGACGCCGAGGTGTTTTTTCGCCAACGTTTCGGTGTCCATATTCGCGGTGTCCTTGAGCAGCGCGATATAATCGTCTTCGAAATTGCTGCCGCTCTGCTGGGCCTTGGCATAAATACCGCTGGAGAAGAGGTAGCCAAAGGTGTACGGGAAGTTGTAAAACGGCACATCGTCGATGAAAAAGTGGAGCTTATCGGCCCAGAACATCGGGTCGAAATCGGCCAGGCCACCTGCATAGGCGGTCTCTTGTGCCTGCGTCATCAGCGTGCGCAGTTGGTCGACCGTGACAGTGCCTTGCTGCCGGGCGTCATAGAAGCTGCGCTCAAAAAGGTAGCGTGCATGGATGTTCAGCAGCATGGCCAACGGATTGCTCATTTTGGCATCCAACAAATTGAGCTTTTCTTCCGGGGAAGTCGCGGCTTTGACCGTGGCATCCGCAACGATCAATTCGGCAAATGTGGACGCTGTTTCTGCCACGTTCATGGCGTAATCACGGCGCATGCTCGGCATGTCTTTGAGCAGGCTCGAGTGGAACGCGTGCCCCAGTTCATGCGCGATCGTGGAGACGCCCGCGGCTGAACCGTCAAAAGTCATGAAGATCCGGGCCTCTTTGACATCCGGCACAGAGGTCATGTAACCGCCTGGCCGCTTGCCTGGTCGATCTTCGGCCTCGATCCACGCGTGGTCAAAGGCGTATTCCGCAAAGTCGGCCATTTTCTGGGAGAACTTGGCGAAGTTTGCGATAATGAATTCAGCGGCTTCGTCGAACGTGTAGACCTTTGGGGTGTAATCGCCAACCGTGACTGGGGCCCACTGATCATGCCACGTCATCTGCGCCGTGCCCATCAGCTTGGCTTTTTGGTCGAGGTAGGCGACAAACGGCTTTTTATTTGCCGAAACAGTCGCCCACATTTGATCGAGAGTGGTCTGGCTCATGCGATTGAGTTGCAGCGGCTTGTGCATGTAGTCGGTGGTCCCATGCAGGCGGTTGTTCGTCAGGCGAAAACCGGCCAAATGGTTGAGCGTATCCGCAAACGGGGCGGCGTGTTGCGACCAGGTCGTTTCCCAGCTGTTGAAAACAGTCTCGCGGACTTTCGGGTCTGGGTCCGATTCAAAGCGATTTTGCGCCTGACCAGCTGACAAAGAAAGCTGCTTGCCGTCGATGGTGACTGGAAAATGGAGGTCAGCACTCAACGTATCGTAGTGACTGCTCCAACCGTTGAAGCCATCCAAGGCGAGTTGGCTGATCATCGCCTCGCTTTGGTCGTCGAGCAACTCTTTGCCCTGGGTGCGCAGTTCGTTGAGGCCAAACGCGACAGTATCCAGCCCAGGAGTCGCAACGAGTTTTGAAAATGTCGCATCATCCAACGCGGTCAGCTTTTTGATCAACGGCAGGGTGATCTGCTGCAGCTGTGTGCCCAGCACTTGGACCTGGTTCAACACGACGCCGGCCTGCTGATTACTGGTGTCGGCGCTAAGGGACATATTTGCAAAAGTGGCGATCGTGGCCAGGCCATTTTCGACATTTTCTTGCAGGCTGAGAATCGCCTTGGCCTGTGAAAAATCAGTGTCGCTCGCCGCGTCCCAGTCGTTAATGGCTTGTTCCAGGGTCGGCATCTTCGCTTCGCAATCTGCCATCCGGGCTTTCAGCTGCGGGGATGCAATGCCGCCGGGAAAGATCGAGTCAAGATTCCAGTTGATCGAATACTTCATATATTAAGCCTCCGTTTGCTATATATTAATGTCAGTATACGTGTGTGGTGCGCGTTAAGAAAGAGGGGCGTTCGTTGAAACGCAATGTTTGGTTAATCGTGGGCGGCGCTTTGTTGGTGGCGCTGTTCATCAGCTCGGCCATGACCTATCGCCAGCAGTCGCTGATTCCCTTGTTTGAAAAAATGCTGGCCAGTCAGCCATTTCGGTCGCAATTGGCGGGTGTTGATTTTGATTACGCCGGGACCACGATCTCGATCGCGCATCTGGGGTATTTCAACTTTATCGAATTTTTTATCCGCAAGGCGGCGCATGTCCTGACCTTTTTGATACTGGCAGGGGTGATGATGATCGCGCTGCGAAAAAATATTCAGCCACGGGGATTGCGGGCTGTTATGGTTGGCCTTTCCGCCTGTGGGGTGGCTGCATTGGATGAGGCACATCAGATGGTGACGGGAGGCCGTTCGCCGCTTTTTCAGGACGTTCTACTGGATACTTGCGCCGCTTGTGTGGGGATTCTGATCGTGTTGCTGATGGCGTGGCGGCGGCCGAAGCGGTGGGGCTAGGGGATGTGAACGCTCGGGTTTGCACCTTGAGATCAGCGTGGGTACCTCTGGCAAGTACGCCTCGAGCACCCAAGCCAGCCCAGCCGCTCAGACCTAAGCGCTCGGCTTCGCACCTTGTAATTGGGCTCCGCGCGGCAGGTCCGAGGCGTCCAGGTGGCTTGTGTACTCGAGGCCAAGTACGCCTCAAGCACCCAAGCCAGCCTAGCCGCTCAGACCTAAACGCCGCGCTTCGCACCTTGTTTCTATTGTTCGTGTGTCTGTTTTTTGGTATACTACAAACGTTTATGAGCCATTTTTGGCTTTAAAAATCAGAAAAGAGGGTTAATCATGTCAGGACACTCCAAATGGCATAACATTCAAGGTCGTAAGAACGCCCAAGATGCCAAGCGTGGCAAAATTTTTCAAAAGATCTCCCGTGAGCTCTTTATGGCTGCGAGAACAGGTGGTTCTGACCCCAACAACAACCCTTCGCTTCGACTAGTCATGGACAAGGCCCGTGCTGCCAACATGCCGAAAGACAATATCAAGCGCGCGCTTGATAAGGCCGAGGGCGGCGACACGACACAATACGATGAAGTTCAATATGAAGGCTATGGGCCAGCAGGTATCGGCGTTCTCGTCGAGGCTTTGACCGATAACAAGAACCGGACGAGCTCGGATGTGCGTGTGGCGGTCACCCGCCATGGCGGCACGATGGCAAGCGCCGGTGCGGTCTCTTATATGTTTGACCGCAAAGGCTACTTCGTGATCGAACGCGAAGGCCTCGATGTTGATGAGGATCAGATGCTTGAAGCAGTGATGGAGGCTGGCGCCGACGATCTGCAATCATCCGACGACCAATTCGAGATTTTCACTGATCCAAAAGATTTCAGTACGGTTCGCGATTCGTTGGAGGAACAAGGCTTCCACTTCAGCACGGCTGAATTGACCATGGTCCCGCAAAACACTGTGGCGATTCCGGCGGACAAGGTCGAGACTTTCCAGAACATGATCGACGCCCTGGAAGATAACGATGACGTTCAAAATGTTTACACGTCGGCTGAATGGCCAGACGAGCCAGACGAAGACTGAGCACTTTTACTAAACGCGTGATTCGGGAAACTGAGTCACGCGTTTTTTTGATTCTTTTTTCGACTGGGTGCGTTTTTTTCCCTAATTGCGAAATCATTCAATGCGGGGGTGAAAAAATGGATCCAGTCGTGATGTATTTGCAACAGGCCGTCGCGGAATCGAGTAGTGATGTCTATTTGATTCCGGATGGCAAGGACTATCAGCTGGTCAAGCGGCAACCGGGCGGGCTCAGTCAACGCGAGCCGTTGCCGGGTGAAGAAGGCAGACGGTGGCTCAACACCTTAAAGTTTGCGGCGGGGATGAATCTGGTCGAGCAGCGCCGTGTGCAGATCGGGCGGCTGACGTTGACGGATGTCGCGGCGCAAATGCGTCTGTCGACGGTGGGCGATCATTTAGATCGAGAGACCATGGTCATTCGCTTGCTTTATGGCATTCCGGCGCTCGACAGCTATAGTAGGCCGCTTGTCGAGACGTTGGTCAATGCAGCGGAGAGCGGCGGCATGATCGCGTTGGCGGGGCCAACTGGCGCCGGAAAGACGACACTCTTGTATCAAGTTGCGCGCGAGTTGGCCAGAAATAAGATGGTGCTGACGATCGAAGACCCGGTGGAGATTCTCGCGCCGGCCTTCGTTCAGCTGCAGGTCAATCCCCAAGCAGGGATGACCTACGAGGCGCTGTTAAAGGCCGCGCTGCGGCATCGCCCCGATGTCCTGGTGATCGGTGAGATTCGGGATCGTGCGACGGCGCAGGCCGGCATTGAAGCGGCATTGTCCGGCCACGTCGTCCTGACCACGATTCATGCGCGCTCTGCGCAAGGGGTGGCGATGCGATTACAGGCATTGGGTATCGCCGCCCCATATGTCCAAGCAGCGTTGCGCGTCAGTGGGTATTTACAGCTTGCGGTCGAGCCGGTGATTCATGCGCAGCTTGATCTGTTGCCAGCCGTTGAAAAAAGGGGGCTGTTCGGCGCATGAAAAAAGCCAAACGACTCTCTTCCAGCCAGCAAGTTCAATTTGCGAGTACGCTTGCCCAATTACTCGAGGCCGGTTTTTCCCTGCAAACGGCGATCAGCTACCTGTTGATCGCCATGCCGCAAGCAGCAGCGGTGCTCAATGCCTTGCAGCGCGCGCTGACAGGCGGCGTTCGCTTCAGTCAGGCGCTGACGGGTCAGGGATTCGCTTCGCCGATCGTTTTTCAGGTGACCTTGGCGGAAGGACATGGGGCGCTGAGCCGAGCGTTGGCCACCAGTGCAAGTTTGATGCAGATGCAGCAAATGCAGCGGCGGCACTTGGCGCAACAGCTCGTTTATCCAGCGGTGCTGCTGGGCCTGCTAGCGATTTTGCAGGTCGCGCTATTGGCCGTTGCATTACCCTTGCTTGAATTGCCAGTTGGTCCGGCTGCGTGGTGGTCGATCGGACTGTCAGGGACGATGGCACTCGCAGGCGGTTTCGGCGCGTTAGGGTGGCGGTTTGTGCCGGCCGCCGCGCGTGCCACCCTTGCCATGCGCGTGCCTGTGGTTCGGCGCATGATGACCCTGTTTTACCAATACCAGTTCATGACTGGGAGCCAGGCCTACCTGCTTACGGGCCAGCAACTGACCGATTATTTGGCACATCTGGGGGCCATGCCAGCCGGTCCGCTTGCCAAAGTTGGGCGTCAGGCGACAGTCAGCCTCAGTGGTGGGGCAACGGTGGCCGAGGTGCTTCATCATCCGTTGATTCCGCAAAGTCTGCCCGCACTGCTTGCGCTGGGTTTACCCCGCGAACAAGTTGTCAATGGAATCGAGTTATTGGCGGCACAGCAATTTGCCAGATTGCAGAGTGGTTTGGCCAAGGCCGTCGCGGTGGTGCAGCCGCTGCTGTTTTTAGTGATCGGTAGCCAGATCGTGCTGGTCTATCTGACCGTTTTATTGCCTCTTTATCAACAGATCGGAGGAATGGGAACATGAGACACAAAAGACGACGTGGGTTTACCCTGATCGAAGTCTTGGCCGCCATCGTTTTGATCGTGGTCCTCACAGTGGCACTGGTCGCAACGATCAACAGTCAAGTTCAGCAGGCTAATCGCCAAAATAATCGGATACTGGTCGAAACAGTCAACGCGCAACTCGTCATTACCGCCCAGCAGGTTGGCTGGGTGAAACCGACCAGTACGCAGGATCTCGTGACGCAAGGAATCATCTCCAAGGAGCAGCTGGATCGGTTAACTGGGACCGCCACATTTGATCTGACCAGCGACCCGCCGCAGTTTCGGATTCGCCCATGAGGCGGCGGGGGTTTACCTTGATCGAGGTCCTAGCCAGTCTTGTGGTGGCGACGCTACTTTTGACCGCTGCACTTACAGGCGCCAATCAGCTGATCGCGCGGCAGACTGCGCAACATTTTATGCAGGCTTGGCAGGCAAGCTGGCGCGCCCAAAGACTGGCGACGGCGCGAACTGGACAACGCGCACGACTGGTTGCTTCCTATTATGACCAGTGGGTGCGGGTGGGGCCGTGGCCGGAAAAAATGAGCGCCGGAAAATGGGAGACCGCCGTCACGACGCAGACTTTTGTTCTGCCAAAAGGGGTCTCTTTGCGCTGGCCCAAGGCAAAAAATGTTTTTTTCCCAGCCGATGCGGAAATGGTCTATCAAGGTGGTGATTCATTCAGCGGGCTAGTCACGTTGATCTTTGATTTTGCGGATGGCCACAGCGAGTCGGTCAGTTCACAGATGAGTTGGGGGGAATTGCGGTGGTATCGCGATTAAAGGGGAGTACCATGGCGGAACATCTTGCGGCCTTAATGGTGCTGGTGCTCGCCGCGTCATGGCTGGTCCTGATTCAATCTTTTTATTTGCGGAATGTGAAGCCGGCGCGGCTGGAAATGTCGGCCAAAGAGGCGGCGCTGATCGGACTCCACGAGCTTCAGGGGCGGGGCCAAAAGACTGACGAATTGGCGGCCACTGTCAGATACGGGCTCGAGAATTGGCAAATTCAGCTGACCGAAACCGGCATCCTGGTGACGGGGGAGGGACACCACTATGAATTTTTCCTATCCGGGAATGAGACGGCGCGGTAACACCATGGTCGAGGCCATGATCGCGGTGGCATTATTTGTGGCGGTCGTTTTACTTTGGCGGCCGGTCCTTCGGGGATTTTTGGTGGCGGCCTGGCCAGATCGGGATTACTTGTTGGCTATGAGCGCCCAGACGCGGCTGGAGGAGATGGCGCAACAGGCGACGACGATGACGATCAACCACGCCGAGGCAGGGGATGAATGGCAGGTGACGACCCCAGCTGGCGCGCTGACTGTCGCGGCGGGGATCAAGCCAACTGGGCCGTATTTGTTCCGGACCCCAGGCTTTAATCCACTCGCGATCGGCATCGCCAAGTGGACACTTGCACCGTTAGCCAATGGGGAGATCAAATGGACCTTCAAGACGCCACAACAGATCGAATTTTCTGGGATTCTGTCCCAGTCGTCACCAAAGGAGCGTGAGGGGGATGCGGCGACGCGGTAGTGCACTGATAGTTGCCATCGCCATTTTTGCGTTGATGACATTGGCCGGGGCGGCGCTCATGGCTGAAATGACGCAGTGGCGTCTCAGTTATCAACAGCGCAGTCAGACGCTGACAGTGCGCCTTCAAAGTGCCTGGCGGGCATACTGGCAGGCCGACCTGTCTGACGGGCCATGAGTGAATGCCGATGCGGCGCGGTTGTAACCGTGCCCATCGGCTTTTTTAAAACCTTGAAACTGGTCTGTCTCATAGGTAAAATGGAACTTGTATTATCAAAGGAGGGAGACGCTTGGCAAACGAGTTGAAGTCGCTTTACACAGTGCTAGAGCAAACAACGACGATGCTGGCGAAACAGCTGGGTACCAGCTTTTTGGCTAGTGCGATCGAGTCTGGCGAAAACCTCCAAGCGGGAGCTGTGAAGCAGGAGGACGGCAAGCCGGATGCAGAAACGGCGGCCAAGATGCAGGACCAGTATGATCAGATCGACCTGGGTGCTTTTTCTGCAGAAGACATCCGTCAGGCGCTGCAGTTACTGTTGGTCGAGGCGATCAGGCGCGATGGCATCGAGCCAAACAAACAGGTGACGCCCGATGCAATGGCGAGTCTGGCGACATATCTCGTCACGATCTTTGCGGGCTCTCTGAGCAGCCCAGTCACGGTGGTCGATCCAGTGGCAGGCAGTGGCAATCTGATCTTTGCGGTGATGAATCAGTTGCATGCCGCATTGAAGGTGACCACAACAGGGGTGCTGATCGATAATGACGAGGACCTGTTAGCATTTGCGGCCATGAGCGGTCAGTTGCAGCATCAAGATGCCCAGTATTTTCACCAAGATGCGCTGGCCACGCCGCCGGTCACGCAGGCGGACCTGGTCGTGGCGGATCTGCCGGTCGGGTACTATCCGGTGGATGAGCGCGCCAAGCAGTTTGCCACGGCCGCTGCGTCTGGCCACTCGTATGTGCATCATCTGCTACTTGAGCAGAGCCTGCACTTCTTGAAGCCTGGCGGACTCGGGCTGTTTTTCGTGCCGAGCAACGTTTTTCAGACGGATGAAGCGAAGGGCCTGACCGCATGGCTGGCAAAAACGACCTACCTGCAGGGCCTCTTGAATCTGCCTGAGGACTTCTTTGCGAGCAAGGCCGCTGAAAAATCGTTGCTGGTCTTGCAGCGGCCGGGTGGTTCGGCGAAGCGCGTCAACCAAGTTCTGTTGGGCACATTTCCCGCGCTCAATGATAAACAGGCATTCAGTCGCTTTATCGGCGACGTGAATCGCTGGGCGGCGACCAACCTCGCCCCCGCGCACCACTGAAATTAACCAGGGGTCATTGATCGATCCCGTTTAAGGAGATGTACTGATGACAAAGATTCTCGCTATCAACGCCGGCAGTTCGACGTTGAAGTTCAAATTGTTTGAAATGCCAGAGGAGACCGTGATCGCAAGTGGCATGGTCGATCGGATGGGCCTGCCGAATTCCAAATTCAAGGTCAAGTATGGCGATGGCCAGCAATACTTAGTGAACCAGGACATTCCAACGGCAGACATGGCCGTTGACCTGTTGCTGAAGGCGCTGATCGATCTCAAGATCATCGGCGATTACAAAGAGATCGAAGGCATTGGCCACCGCATCGTCGCAGGCGGCGAACGGTTTAAAGAATCTGAAGTGATCGATGCGGCGTCGCTGAAAGAAGTGCGCGCACTGTCAGATTATGCGCCACTGCACAACCCAGCTGAAGCTGACGGCATTCAGGCGTTTATGCACCTGCTGCCAGGCGTGCCGGAAGTCGGCGTCTTTGACACGTCTTTCCACACAACCATGCCGAAAATGAATTACCTGTACTCGATCAAGCGCGAGTATTACGAAAAGTTTGGCGCGCGTAAATATGGCGCCCATGGGACCAGCCACCGCTACGTGTCCCATCGTGCAGCCGAGATGCTTGGCAAGGACCTCAAGGACTTGAAGATGGTCACCTTGCATTTGGGCTCTGGTGCTTCGATCACCGCGGAAAAAGATGGCAAATCGTTTGATACCTCGATGGGCTTCACACCGTTGGCTGGGATCACGATGAGCACGCGCAGCGGTGACATCGATCCGTCGCTGGTTGCCTTTTTGCAGCAAAAGCTCGGTTTGAAGGATCCGCAAGAGATGATCGACATTCTTAACAACGAAAGCGGCTTGGTTGCGCTGTCGGAATTGTCACCTGACATGCGTGAACTGGAAAAAACGCGTGAGACTCGCCCACAGTCACAGCTGGCGATCGACATTTTCGTCAACCGCGTCATCAAATACGTGGCCGGCTACATTGCCGAAATGGGCGGCATCGACGCGTTGGTCTTTGCCGGTGGCATGGGCGAAGGCGATCCGAAGATGCGTCAGCGAATCATCGATGGCCTGTCCGTCTTTGGCCCGAAACTCGATCCTGTTTTGAATGACGTCGACACAGTTGAACGTGTGATCTCCAGCGATGACTCGCCGGTCGCCGTACTTCTGGTGCCAACCAACGAGGAATTGATGATCGCCCGCGATGTTGTGCGCCTTGCACATTTAGGTTAAAAATAAGAGGCTGGGTCGCACATTTGGGCGGCCCACCTTCTTTAGAAAAGAGGTGCTGTGATGCAGTGGACGAGTATTTTATATATCGTCGTCTTCATCGTTGCGGCTGTGGCAGTCGGGCTGTTTCGGCGGCAGGTGGTCTACGCGGCCCGGGCGCGGCGGGGCTGGCGAATCTTTTATCTGGTTGCAGCCGGCCTGATTCTGGCGATGACCCTGGTGATCTCAAAGACCGTGGATGAGTATGTGAGCGGGTTTTTCATCTGCGGGATGTTTCTGATCTTCGCTTTTTGGCAACGCGGGCTCACCACCAGTGCCGTCATCAATGGCCTGGGTAGTGTGCGCGCCTACCGCACCTTTTCCGCGATTCGGTTGCAGGCAGATGGGACTAGCGGCACCAGCATGCAGGCGATGGTCGGTTCGGTGACCGTGGTGAAAATGCGGTTTAAAGATGATCCAAAGTTCGTCGCGAAGTTTTTGAAGCGGCGGATGGACCCACAGCGCGTGATCATCGTGCAGTGAACAACTTTCATGAAAGTAGTAATAAAAGCGGCGTGACGCGATTCATGCCGCTTTTTGATTCGTCATTGGGAGGAAGCTGGGCCGCTTGCCGCGTATACTGATTCTAAGGAATAGAAGGGAACGATGTTGATTGACGCAGCACAGCACACACCAGCCGCAAATGGCCCGCAGTTTAAAGAGTCGCCACATCCAATTGATCGCGATCGGCGGCACGATCGGGACCGGCTTATTTTTGGGGGCGGGCCAATCGATTCACTTGGCGGGCCCGTCGATCTTGCTGGCGTATCTGTTGGCTGGCATCATGTGTTTTGCCTTGATGCGCGCATTGGGTGAGCTGATGCTGTCGGATGTCGATCAGCACTCCTTTGTGGATTTCATCAACCGCTATTTGGGGCCGCGCTGGGCGTTCATCACCGGCTGGACGTATTGGGTCTGCTGGATCGCGATCGCGATGGCGGAAGTGACGGCGATCGGACTCTACATTCGGTTCTGGCTCCCAGGCCTGCCGCAATGGGTGCCTGGACTGATCGCATTGGCGTTGCTGGCGCTGCTTAATCTGATCTCTGTGGGGGCGTTCGGCGAAACGGAATTTTGGTTTGCGCTGATCAAGGTGGCCGCAATCATCGCGTTGATCGCCATCGGGGCCGTGATGATCGGCTTTCATTACCGCACCGCGGTGGGCCATGCCAGCTTGCACAATCTCACGGCGTTTGGCGGTTTTTTTCCAACTGGGGTCCGTGGGTTCTTCTTATCGTTTCAAATGGTGACCTTCAGTTTCGTCGGCATCGAAATGGTCGGGATGACAGCCGGTGAGGCGCAAGATCCTGAGAAGGTGATTCCCGAGGCCATCAACAAATTACCCGTGCGGATCATTTTGTTTTATATTGGGGCCTTGTTTGTCCTGATGTGCATTTATCCTTGGAACACCTTCAGTGCAAATGCCAGTCCGTTTGTTCAGGTGTTCAACAATGTCGGCATTAAGATCGCGGCGGATGTGATCAACTTTGTGGTGCTGACCGCCGCGGCGTCGGCCTGCAATTCTAGCCTGTTTTCGACCGGCCGCATGCTGTTTTCGCTCACGCTGCCGACGAAGGGAAAATTGCACTGGTTCTCTCATTTGTCGCGCCGCCAAGTGCCAGCCCGCGCGATCGTCGGCTCGGCGCTTGTGATCGCGGTGGCAGTGCTGCTCAACATGGTATTGCCGGATCACGTGTTCAGCGTCATCTCAAGTGTCGCGACGACTAGCTTCCTGTTTGTGTGGAGCATGATCATTTTGGCGCATCTCCGGTTCAAAAAAGCACATCCCGGCAAGACTGCCTTTCCCGCGCCGCTATTTCCTGTGGCGGACTGGTTTGTGTTGGCTTTCTTGCTGATGATCGCGGTGGTGATGATGCTGCGCCAAGAAACGGCGATCGCGGAACTCCTGGCGATCGCTTGGCTGATCTTTTTAGCCATCGCGTACCGCTTGCAAGAACGGCGCGCCTAAAACGAGACGGAATCAAAAAAGTCGAGGGATCTTGACCTCGACTTTTTTACACTCATTGCTCATTGACGATCGCGGCTTTGAGCGCTTGTGCGGCGCCTGTTTCGCTGACAGTCTTATAAGCCTTGTACGCCCCGTAGAAATCACCTTTGGCCAGGGCCTCCCGCAGTGGCTGCAGCTGACTTTCGGAAAAAAGCACCTGCGCTGCAGCCTTGGCTTGGGTGCTGGATAGACTGGCGGCGCTCTGAAGTAAGTCCGCCGCCTTGGTTTGACTCTGGGCGGCGGCGACGATCGTACTCATTTTGGTGGCCTTGAGCGTCGATGCGACCTGATCCAGCGTCGCGTCGGTGTCTGGGTTGCCATTTTTTGCCGCGTCAATGCGCTGAACGATCTGGTCCTTGACCACGTTATCGGCAGGAGTGTTGCCGCCTGCCAGTGTGCGCAGGCCATTATTGACTTGCGGGAAAAAGGCGACGCCTAGGCCAATCAAAATGATGAGCGTCAGCCCGATCGCGAGGAGGATCTTTGGCCAGCGCCGTTTGCGTGGTCGATTTGTCAGACGTGTTTGGGTCATTGTTACCAGTCCTTTCATTTATAAACAGAAAGGGCCTCCGCTGGCCGCAAACTCTGCGGCTGGAGACCCATTTGTGACTGCATTTCACACGATTAGTTGGTCCTGATCAGGAACTGATCGTCACCAAGAAAGCCTATTACACCAGTAACTGTGGAAAAATTGATATTTACCCAATGGAGGTGAGGAGAATCGAACTCCTGTCCATCAGCCCTGCTACACCCAGCTCTACACTCATAGTCGATTCATTTGAATTTCGCCAACGCGCCGCGCCAACCGGCTAGGCTAACGCGCGAGGGCTATCCTGAGAATCTCTTGCGGCTCCCTCAGGCGGCAGGAGACGCCGTAGCTCAATGATTTGAGACCTGACACCGCCGCTTGAGCGACAACGGGCAGATCACGCTAAGCTGTTATTAAGCAGCCAGGGCGTAAGAATTTTCGTTTTTTGCAGTTAAATTAACTGTTTCCGTTGATGACGGAGCCGAGCCTCCGGAGTGCACTACATGCGCGAAGACCAATGTCGAGACCATTACACCCCCGATAGTTGCAACCGTCATGATAGCATGGACCAGAAAGGTTTGTCAAAGTTTGGCCAGGGTGCTAGGCTGGATATAAAATATAAGTTACAATTTGGTGATAGGAGAATTCGGTATGATTTTTATGATCGCTGGCGCTGTCCAGTTTGTGATCGGTGTCCTCTTTTTGATCGCACCGGCAAAAAAGCCAAGTAGCTTTTACGGGTATGTCTCATACCTGGCCCGCGTCACGGATGAGGGGTTCGTGTTGGCGCAAAAATGGGCGCGCAATGCACTACTGGTGACCGGGACGCTTGAGATCGCGGCGGGGGCTGCGATCAGAGCCTTACACTGGGAAGGCTTTTTCATCATTTGGCTGATTTTGGCCGTGCTCTTGTTTCTGCCGATGTTCACCTATACTGAAAGCAAATTGAAGCAATATTTGACAGCTCATGACGCGATGCCGACCGACTATGTGGATCCGGACGAGGCGCTCAAGGCGCGTTCCGCTCACCGCTACCGGCAAGGCTACCGTGATCAACGAAAGTGAGGCCCCTCATAATGAAGATTTTAATGATCGAGGACAACGAAAGCGTTGCCCAGATGATGGACATGTTTTTCAAGAAGGAACAGTGGGACGTGGTCAACGCGTATGACGGCGAGGAGGGGCTCGCCCAGTTCAATGCGGCCCCTGACAGCTTCGATCTCATCACCTTGGATCTCAACTTGCCGAAAATGGATGGGATGCAGGTCGCCCAGGAGATTCGCAAGACGTCAAAAACCGTGCCGCTGATCATGCTGACGGCGCGCGATTCGGAAAGTGACCAGGTCCTCGGCCTGGAGCTCGGCGCAGATGATTATGTGACCAAGCCGTTTTCACCGATCACGTTGGTTGCGCGCATCAAGGCGCTACATCGGCGCGCCGAAGTCAGCGACGCGCCGGCCGAGGTCAAACCGGAGACCACGGCTGAGTATGACGTGGTGACGCCGCATTTCAAGCTCAGCACCAAGACGCGCGAGGCGTTTTTGGATGACGAGCCGATCGAGGGCCTCACGCCCAAGGAATTCGACTTGCTGCACACGCTGGCGCAAAATCCTAAGCAGGTGTTCTCGCGGGAACAGCTGCTTCAATTGGTGTGGGATTACGAATATTATGGCGATGAACGCACCGTCGACGCGCATATCAAAAAGCTTCGGCAGAAGATCGAAAAGGTTGGCCCGCAGATCATCCAGACGGTCTGGGGCGTTGGCTATAAATTCGATGATTCAGGGCTTGATAAATGAAGATGCTCTACCAGCAGATGCTCGCCTTTTTCGGTGTGATCTTGGTCACGCTGGCGGTCGTCTCCATTTTGTTTATCCGCTCCACGACAAGTAACGTCTGGGAGACTAGCTTCGATCAGCTTGAACAATATACCGATGTGCTCAAGGATCGGGCGGTCGATAGCAACACGTACCTGATCAATTCGCAGTTCATCCAAAACTCCGAGGAGATTCTCAAGGACCAGCACGTGCATTTCATTATTTATGATGCCAAAAACAATGCGCGTTACCCGGCTCAGGCGGCCAATGGTGGTGCCGAGCCGATCGCCAGCAATTACTGGAAGCAGCTGAAAAATGGCAATGCCGTCGCGCTGCCTGAGCTGACGACCAATCCGGCAGATGGTAAGGCGCAAAGCATGACCATCTATTATAAGCCGGTCTTTTTGGACAATGAACTGCTGTTTGTTATCGCCGCGTATGCACCGGTCGACAATATTCAGGCGTCGATCAAAAAAACCGAGCATAACTTGTTGATCGCCTTTCTGTTGTCGATGCTGGCGGCGATCGTCATTTCCTATTTTGTCGCGCGTTACCAGACGGGGCGGATCAATCGTTTGCGGCTGGCGACCCACCAGGTGGCGGAAGGGGATTACGACGTCGAGGTGAAGGTCAAGGGGAGCCAGCGCGATGAAGTCGTGGCGCTGGCCAACGATTTTCAAGACATGGTGCAGAGTTTGCGCGCCAGCCAGGCGGAGATCAAGCGCCAGGAAGAGCGGCGCCGGCAGTTCATGGCGGATGCGGCTCACGAGATGCGCACGCCGCTCACCACGATCAATGGGCTCTTGGAAGGCCTCGCGTATGACGCGATTCCGGAAGAGAGCAAGGGCGAGTCGATTCAGTTGATGCGCCGGGAGACCAACCGTCTGATCCGACTGGTCAACGAAAATCTGGACTACGAAAAAATTCGGACCAACCAGATCATGCTCAACAAGCAGACTTTCAATGCGACAGAGGCGCTGCATGACATCGTCTCGCAGTTGACGAAAAAGGCGCAGGACGCTGGCGACACGATCACCATTGAGGCCGCAGAAGAGGTGCCGGTCTTCGCCGACCATGATCGCTTTGTGCAGGTCCTTTTCAACATCACGCAAAACGCGATTCAGTTTACCCAAAATGGGACGATCACGGTGCGTGCGAAGGCGGGCTATCACCAGACTGAGCTGGCGGTCACCGATAGTGGTATCGGCATGAGCCCGGATCAGGTCAAAAACATCTGGGAGCGGTATTATAAAGCTGATCCATCTCGTAAAAACACTAAGTACGGCGAATCTGGACTGGGCTTGGCGATCGTTCATCAACTGGTCACCTTGCATGGTGGCGAGATCAAGGTCGATTCCGAGCTTGGCAAGGGTACCACGTTTACCTTGACCTTCCCGGATGAGGAGACGGCCCCAAAGCAAGCCCCGATCACGTATACCAAATAGGAGGTTATCCGCATGGCAGATGTCCTGGTCGACGCATTCTATATTCTCAGCGAATTTCTTTTTCTTCCGGTAGCTGTTTCGCCCGCATCGCAGCGGTGGCTTTGGCTACGGCTGGCGCTGGCGATTCTACTAAACACTGCGTTGATGGGCAGTGGTGTCCTGCTGTTCGTGAATGGGCTGGGTGGCCCGAAGTGGCTGCCGCTGGTCGGTGGCGCCTTGGTAATCGGCGTCTTCGGTTTTTTGTTAGGCTATTCGCTACGCAATTTTTGGCGGGCCTACCAAGCGTCGCGCACTGCAAAATGAGACCAGACATTTCTAATCAGAACACTCGGCTACGGCTGGGTGTTTTTTTATGTCGTTACAGGCAAAACCGATTTCATTAGAATCAAATGTGTCGCAGGAATTAGAAATTGCTTTTATCAGAAACGTTCGGTAGAATGACGATATAGACAAAGTTAGGCTTGCCTAACCAAGGGAGGAATTATCTATGCTCAGAGTCAAGGGCCTGTCCGCGGCATACGAAGGGACCCCGATCTTCTCTGATGTGTCTGTCGATTTTGTACCGGGTAAGATCACTGGCATCATCGGACCAAATGGCGCAGGCAAATCAACATTGATCAAAAATATGCTGAACTTGGTGAAACCGGTGAACGGGTACGCGGAATTAAATGGCGTTCCGCTGGTGAAACAAGCGGCCTCCGTTGCCTATATCGAGCAACGCGCGGAGATCGATCTAACTTTTCCCATCGACGTCTTGGATGTGATCGTGATGGGCACCTATCCGAAACTTGGATGGTTCAAGGTGCCTGGTAAAACGCAGCGTGCCCAAGCCAAGGCGGCGCTTTCAAAGGTCGGATTGAGTGACTTTGCCCATCGCCAGATTGGCAACCTCTCTGGCGGGCAGTTGCAGCGCGTGTTCGTCGCTCGGGCCATCGTTCAGGAGGCGCCTTTGGTCTTCATGGATGAGCCGTTTTTCGGCATCGATATGCAAAGTGAGGCCGAGATCATCCGCATTCTCAAGGAATGGCGGGCGGCGGGCAAAACAATCGTGGTGGTCCATCATGATCTCAACAAGGTCAGCCAGTATTTCGATGAACTGGTGATCATGAGTCCAGGCGCGGGGGTCGTGGCGCACGGGCCCGTGGCTGAGGTTTTCACGCAAGCCAATATTCAGGCGGCGTTCTCGCCAGATCTTGGTAATGTGTTGTTTGGATCAGGCAAGGCCGATTCAGCGGTCGCCGCGGGCAAACAGGAGGTGGCCTTCAATGACTAGTCTTGTCGCGTTTTTCAACGGCTTGATGCAGTACAATTTCCTGCAGACAGCACTGATCACCGCCATTATGGTCGGGGTCATGTCCGGCATCATCGGCAGTTTCATCATTTTGCGCGGGATGTCGCTGATGGGGGATGCAATCTCTCACGCGGTGCTGCCGGGCGTGGCCGTTGCCTACATGCTTGGCATCAACGTCGTGTTCGGGGCCGCCTTCTTCGGCATTTTGGCCGCCCTATTGATCGGGTTTGTGGCCGATCGCACCAAGTTGAAAAATGATACCGCGATCGGCATCGTTTTCTCCGCCTTTTTCGCCTTAGGGTTCATCCTGATCTCGCTGGCGGAAAGCTCGACGAACCTGCATCATGTGCTGTTTGGCAACGTGCTCGCAGTCTCCGATTCCGATCTGTTACTGACAAATGCGGTGTTGGTCGTGGTCGTTCTATTCACCGTTTTGTTTTACAAGGAATTGCTGGTCTCTTCCTTTGACCCGCATTACGCACAAGCTTATGGACTGAAAGTGCAAGTCTTGCATTACGGCTTGATGCTGATGTTGACGCTGGTGACCGTGTCCGCTTTGCAAACAGTCGGCATCATCTTGATCGTTGCGATGCTGGTCACCCCAGCCGCGACCGCCTTTTTGTGGACGGAGAACATGGGCGTGATGCTGGTGTTGTCCGCGTCGATCGGCGCCGTGTCCGCATTGATCGGGCTGTATTTCAGCTATACCTTCAACTGGGCGTCCGGCCCAGCAATCGTGTTGACCGCCGCCGTCCTGTTTTTGCTCTCGTTCATTCTCTCGCCAAAACAGGGCCTGCTCCGTCAGCTGAAGGGTGGTGCGGCCAATGCTTAAACGCTTGGGTATCACCAGCCTGTTGTTGGCGGCGGTGACCGGCTTTGTCCTGTGGTTCGTGAATGCCAAACCGGTCCGGGTGATGGGCGATGCCAGCACAATGCGCATTGTCACGACCAATTCGATTTTGGAAGACATGACCGAGCAAGTGGTCGGCAGTCGCGCGGAAGTGTACAGCATTGTGCCGCGCGGGCAAGATCCTCACGAATATGAGCCGAAGCCATCCGACGCCCAAGCCACCGCGGCCGCGGATCTGATCTTCCATAACGGGCTCAAGCTCGAGACTGGCGGCAATGGCTGGTTCACAAAATTGGTGGCAAATGCCGGCAAACGCGATGGCAAGGAAGTCTTTGCGGCGTCTGAAGGCGTCACAGCCCGGTATGTAAATGGCGACAAACAATCGCCGGACCCGCATGCCTGGCTGGATATCGCCAATGGGATTCGGTACATCAAAAATATCACAGCGGCTGTGATCGACAAAGATCCGGCGCACGCAAAAGAGTACCAGGCCAACGCCGATGCCTACATCGCCAAGCTCACCAAGTTGGATCAGGCGGCCAAAAAGCAATTTGCCGACATCCCGGCGGCCAAAAAACTGTTGGTCACATCCGAAGGCGCGTTCCAGTATTTCAGCGCGGCCTATGATCTGACGCCGACCTTCATCTGGGCGATCAACACCGAATCTCAAGGGACCCCAGAGCAATTGCGCACCGTTCTGGCCAAGATCGACGACAGCGATGTGCCGGTGCTGTTCGTTGAGACCTCGGTGTCGAAAAAAGCGATGCAAAAAGTCAGCCAGGAAAGTGGCAAACCGATCTACGCGACACTCTTCACGGATTCCCTTGCCAAAAAAGGTCAGGACGGCGATACCTACCTGACCATGATGCAATGGAATCTGTCCCATATTCATGAGGGATTGGCACAATGATTGCAGGGGACTGAGTGCGCTGCCCAACACCTGTGCCGAACAAGCCACCCAGTCCTAAACGCCCCGCCCCGCACCCTTTTTCCCTTTTGTGCTACAATGAGCGTAAATTAACTTGTGGGGTGCGGGGTATGCAAAAGTATTACATTGTTGACAGCTCGATCTTGCCTGAGGTCGTTGACAAGGTGATCCGGGCGCGCACGATGATCGAAAATGGGCAGGTGCGGCAGGTCTCAGAGGCCGTCAAGCGAGTCGGTATCAGTCGTGGCACCTATTATAAGTACAAAGATTACGTGTTTTTGCCCGAGGCGGGTCTGACGCAGCGTAAGGCTGTGATCTCCCTGATGTTGCATCATGACCGCGGAATCCTGTCTGAGGTGCTCAACGCGATCTCGGCGGCGAACGGCAGTATTATCACGATCAACCAGAACATTCCGATTCATGATTGGGCCAGTGTGGTGATCTCGTTTGATATCTCTAATCTGGAAGGGACGATCGACGAGTTGCTGGATGTGCTGCGGGCATCCCGTGGGGTGACCGATGTGACCTTGATCTCAGTTGAATGAGTGCGACGCAAAAAGCGGGCGGCATTGTCATTGATGACAGCGCCGCCCGTTTTTTGTAGCCAGTAATTTTCCGGAAAAATCAGCTCAACTGATGATCTTCCAGCTGTTGATATTTATGGCGCAACGCCCCGACATGATGCTGATAATCGCGGGCATAGACCAGCGCGAAGAGGACATTGAGGACATAGTCAAACGCCGCTTGTGAGGCAAAGGTCCCAATTTTCATCACATCGAATTCCTTCTGGGTGATGATCAGCGCGACATCCGCCAATTGATTCAGCGGCGAGTTGACGTTGCCACTCAATAGGAGAAGCGGCACGCCGGCATTGGTCAAAAACTGCATCAGTTGTTCGGCGCGCGGCGTCTTGCCACCATACGTGATGAAGATGGCACAGTCGTCTTCGGTCAGGTTCGCCGCGGTCCAGGCCTCATCAGCATACTCATCCGCGATCACCGCAAACTTGTTGAGCTTGATCAGCCGATTTTGCAAACTGCGCGCCCGAATCTGTGAATCGCCACTGGCAAACAGGAAGATGCGCTTGGCATCATCGATCAGGTCGGCGGCGTGGGTAAGGTCGGCCTGCTGCAGTTGCGTCAGCGCGCGCGCCACCGCTGCCTGGGTGAGATCGGCCATTTTTTTGGCGATGGTCATGGTGCTGTCAGTCGGCATGAAGGGAAAATTCGCATCGACCGGCTCCGGCGTTTGAAGCGCGGCGGCTGCGGCCTGGGCGATCGCCACGCGGAGCTCTTTGTACCCGGCATACCCGAGCTTTTTTGCCAAACGAACGATTGCTGAGTGTGAGGTGTAAGTCTTGGCGGCCAGCTCCTCGATGGAAAGGGCGGGGATGCTGGCGAGATGAGTTTGAATATAACCAGCCAGCCGCTGCTCGGTCGCGGTCAGGCCTTCTGTTTGCGTCAATGCGTCTGTGAGTAACATCCTATCTCCAATCTGGCCGAAATGTTCAACCGCCTTGTTTTTCCAATCGAAAGGCTGGTCGGTTTCGGCCTAAGTGGCAGCACGTTCGCCGTCAAAGCAAAGAACTTGTTACACTGAGTATAACCCTACATGGAGGTCTTCACATCATGACAAAATTAACGATCGCATATATTGGCAATGGGAAAAGCACCAACCGCTATCATCTGCCGTTTGCGCTGAAGCAGGCGGACAAGATCACCGTCAAGACGATCTATGCCCGGCATGATGATCACACCTGGGCACGCATCCCGGGTGTTCATTACACGACGGACATCAACGATATTTATAATGATGACGCGATTCAGCTGGTGGTGGTCGCAACGCCGGCCGAGACGCATTTTGCACTGGCCAAGGAAGCATTGACCCGCGGTAAAAACGTGCTGGTGGAAAAGCCATTCACCGAGACGGTTGCCGAGGCGCGTGAGTTGTTTGATCTGGCCCAGGCGAAAGACCTGATGATTCAGTGTTACCAAAATCGGCGCTTCGACTCCGATTTTCTCACTGTCCAGCAGGTGATCGAAAGCGGCAAGCTTGGCGACCTGCTTGAAGTCGAGGATACTTTCGATTACTTCCGCCCGGACACCCCGGAAAACAGCACCTTCTCCGCAGCCGGCAGTTTTCTCTATGGTCATGCGTGCCATACGCTGGATCAGATCATTTCCTATTTTGGCAAACCGGATTCGGTGCACAGTGATGTTCGCCAGTTGCTTGGGCGCGGGAAGATGAACGATTATTTTGACCTAGATCTGTATTATGGCAAGATCAAGGTCGCTGTGAAATCCAGCTTTTTCCGGTTGGTGCCACGGCCGAGTTTTTCCGTGTACGGCAAACGCGGCGTCTTCATCAAGCAGGGGATGGATCGACAGGAGACGCATCTGAAGATGTTTTACATGCCGACGCATCCGGACTTTGGGCTGGACCGGCCGGAGGATTACGGGACCTTGACGTATGTGGATGACAACGGCCAATATCATCAGGAAAAAGTCGTGTCGGCCGTTGGCGATTACAGTCGCGTGTATGCGGGCTTGTATGAGACGCTGATCAATGGCAAGCCAAAAGCAGTCAAGGACGAAGAGACCTTGCTTCAGCTACAGATCTTGCAGGATGGCATCCAGCCGCTGGTCGACCAGGAAGAGGGCAAATGACATGAAGCTTGCGATTCTTGGCGCAGGGAAGATCGTGCATGATTTTTTGCCGATGGTGCAGGCACTGCCGTCGATCGAGGTGGCGGCCATTTGCGGATTGCCACAAGATGAACCAGAAATGACCCGCCTCGCTGATCAGTTTCCGATCGCGCATGTCTATACCGATATCAATGAGGGGCTTGCGGATCCGGCCGTGGATACGGTGTATGTCGCCTTGCCCAATGCCTTGCATTTTCGTTTCGCCAAACTGGCACTCGAGGCTGGCAAAAATGTGATCTGCGAAAAGCCGTTCACGCTCCATCTGGCAGAGCTTGAGACCTTGAAAGACATCGCGGAAGCAAAAGGGGTCCTGCTGCTTGAGGCGATCACCAATCAGTATCTGACTAATTATCAGCAGATCAAGGCGGATCTGCCTAAGCTCGGCGATATCAAGATCGTGTCCTGCAACTATTCGCAATATTCTTCACGTTATGATGCCTTCAAGGCGGGAACGGTGCTGCCCGTCTTTGACCCCAAGCTGGGCGGCGGAGCGCTGATGGACTTGAACATTTACAATATCCATTTTGTGGTTGGCCTGCTGGGCAAGCCGGTGGCGGTGCATTATTTTGCCAATATCGACCGCGGCGTGGATACGTCGGGTATTTTGACGCTGACTTATCCGACCTGCCAGGCGCTGTGCATCGCCGCCAAGGATTGCGCGGCGCCGGTCACGTCCAGCATTCAAGGCGACGCGGGGTCCA
Organism: Lacticaseibacillus mingshuiensis; assembly: GCF_016861785.1. Lineage (GTDB taxonomy): Bacteria > Bacillota > Bacilli > Lactobacillales > Lactobacillaceae > Lacticaseibacillus > Lacticaseibacillus mingshuiensis. The sequence goes on along the minus strand of NZ_BOLS01000013.1, from coordinate 35,386 downwards.
TCATTGTTGAAGGGCCGACCAATACCGTTGAGCGCTTCGACGAGACCCTCAATGGCCAGCCGAGCATCCAGGTGGATCGGCGGGTGTCGGATCACCGAATGTTCCAAGAGTTCGATAATTTTGAGCGGCTCATTCGCCTGGCGGATCACGCTGAAGCGGATCGACGGATGGCGCACAGTGAAGCCGTGATGCAGGTGGTAGATGCGGCACTCAATGATGCGGGCATCACGCTGGGCTAACAGACACGTTGAAAAATGAGAAAGATGGGGCGCCGATCGTTGATACGATTGGCGCCCCATTAATATCTAGTTGCAATTTTGGTGAGAAGATGATAATTTGATTAAATAAATTGCTTGTGGGGGAAGTGATGGACATGACGCGTCCAGTAAAGGTGGCGGCGTTGATTTTGCTCGGCTTATTGATGATCTTGCCGGCTTTGGCGTTGACGACGGCGATCGTGGCACTCAGCTTATTTGCGACGGGCCTGGCTGCAGTTGGCATCGGGAGCGGGCTGTTGGTCGCGGTCAGTGGGACATTGGCCGGCGTCCTGCTTGTGGCGGCGGGGATGTTGATTGGGCTCCAGTTTATCCATTTTCACCAAGGCGAGCTGAATTATGTCGTGGCCGGGGCGCGCCACCACTTGCCTGTCTGTATCAATCTGGCGGGGCGTACGATCTGCCGCCATATTTGGGCCAAGGAGCGCCTTTTTCATTCACAAGGGGAGCATTTATTCGCTGCGATCGAGCACAGCATCGAGACCTATTTTGCCGTTGATCTTCGGGATTACCTGCTCCATCAGGCCGCCGATCAACACGGGGTGGCCGTCATCGAGGTCATGGCCCTTGCAGACGAAGAAGATTTTCACTTTTCACTTTAGGCAGGATCGGGGCAAAACGCGCATGCGGATTTTGCCCCCTTTTCGCGCTCGCACCAGTCTGTGACGGCACCCTCGATCGTTGCTCCAACCCACAGGACTCTTTACTCCCCGGATTCTTTTTTCTTTTCGATCAAATGCCAGGTGCTGGGCCAGCGCATGCCGGTAAAGCCGGTGTATTCGATAGAAAACTGGAAGTGCTGGCCCAGCGCTGAGATCACCTGTTCCAGTTCACTGAGGTCGCCGGTGGCACTATGAAGCGGGGTGGACTTCAGCCGGTGGCCGAGGGACTGCTGATTGAAAAAGAAGTTGATGGCGTGGTCATAAGGGTCGTTGGCGATCAGTAGCCAGTAACGGGTATTCCGGCGTTGGGCAAAAAGTGGCTGAATTCGGGCGACAATCAAATCAACATCTCGGCGATCCATTGGCAAGCCTTCTATTCATAACTGTTGCCGCCGTTGTGGCCACCGACCAGACTGGCGCGCTGAATCGCGGTGCCACCGCGCAACTTAGATTTTGCGTAAACAAGGGCGGTGAAGCCAAACCGCTCGCGAATTTGATCCACGGTGCGGGCGAGATCTGTGCGGTGGAGTTGTGATGGCAGTGGCTCAAATAAGTCGAGTTGCTCGCCTGTATCGGGACTTAAGCGCCCGGTGTAAACGGCGATATTTCGAATGACTTGGCCTTCCCAGCGGGCACGGAACAGTTGAAGCAGTGCCGCATTGATCGCGTCGTTGCGGTTGGTCGGGGCGATGCGCATACTGCCATTAAAGCCGCCGCGGCCATCTTCTTCGCTTGCCGCGTAGGAAAAACCGATGCCCAAACTGAGACTGCCAGCTTGTTTGTGGTGATGCCGCAGCCTGGCCGCCACCTGTTCGCCGATCTCTTTGATCACTAGTTCAATCTCGCTTTGCAAGGCATAATCGCGCGGGAGGACCTGGGAATTGCCGATACTGGCTGAACGGGTCGGTACGCGCTGCGAAAGCTTGCTGCGGTCGATGCCCCAGCTGAGGGCAAACAGCTGGGTGCCGATGATACCCAGTTCCTGTTTAAGGAGATACGGATCGGCATGGGCGAGCTCGTCCATATCGTGAATGTCGAGTTTGTTCAAGTGACGCGCGGTGCGATCGGCGATGCCCCACACATCGGTCAAGTTGGTGATCGACCAGATCTTTTCCGGCACGGTGCGATAGGTGATCTCGCCGATCAGATCCGGTGTGTGCTTGGCGTAGACATCCAGCGCGATTTTTGCCTGCACCGGATTTTCACCGATGCCGACGGTGGTGTATAAGCCGAGCTCTCGCCGAACGGTGCGCTGGATCTTCTCGGCGACGGCGCGCGGGGAGTCGCCAAAAAGCTGCCAACTTTTGGTCAGGTCTAGCAGCGATTCGTCGATCGAGTAAGGCCATAAGTCTTCATCGGCGACGAAACGACGAAAAATATCGTTGATCTGCAGGTTTCGCTTGATGTACAGATTCATGCGCGGGGGCACGACCCATAGATGTGCCTCATCCGGTAAGTCGCGCTGCCGCGAGACGTTGGCTTTCAGACCATACAGGCGTTTGGCTTCAGGTGAGGTGGCCAAGATCAAGCCGCCATTGGTGTTGGCTTGCTCTGACATCACGACAAGAATCGACTTTAGGGGATTGAGCCCACGCATCACACTTTCGACTGAGGCATAAAAGGACTTGTTGTCGATCATGAAGACAACGCGCCGCGGTTCTTTTTCATAGACCATCCGAATCACCTCGCCATTATTATACGAACGCGTGTTTGCTTTTGGCAAGTAAAAAGTTTGTCGCTGTCAGCACGCGTCGGTTGCTTCGCAAAGTGCTATACTCGACTGCAAACAATAAAGCAGGTGACTCGATGACAAAATTAACAGATACATATACGCTTTCCAATGGCGTCAAGATTCCGCAGGTCGGTTTTGGCACATGGCAGATTCCGGATGGCCCGATCGCTTATAAGGCTGTCGCAGATGCGTTGGCGGCTGGGTATCGCCACATTGATACTGCGTGGCAATATAAAAATGAGGCCAGTGTCGGCAAAGCCGTGCGTGATTCCGGCATCGCCCGCGATGAGCTGTTTATCACGTCCAAATTGCCGGCGCATGCAAAGAGCTATGAAGCGGCGAAAACGGCGATCGAGGAAAGCATGGCCAATCTCGGCCTCGATCAGCTCGATCTGTACCTGATCCACGCGCCATGGCCATGGAGTGACCTGGGCGGCGACTACCGCGAGGCAAATCGCGAGGTCTGGCGAGCGATGGAAGAGTTTTACCAAAGTGGGCGGGTCAAGGCGATCGGCATCTCGAACTTCAATGCCCGGGACCAAAAAGACCTGTACGCCCACGCGACGATTCAGCCGATGGTCTTGCAGCTGCAGTATTATATCGGCTTCACGGAAGCGGAAAATGTGCAGGCGGCTCAGGATAACGGCATGCTTGTCGAGGCATTTTCACCGCTTGCGACCGGCTTCTTGCTGAACAACCCAGACGTGCAAAAAGTGGCCGCCGCACATGGCGTATCTGTTGCCCAGGTGGCGATCAAGTATGTCTTGCAACACGGCCTATTGCCGCTTCCCAAGGCGACTGCACCACAACACATCAGCCAAAATGCGCAGCTAGAGTTTGAGCTGACGCCAGCGGAAATGGCCTTTTTGGACACGTTGAAGGACACAGCGCCTGGCGAAGACGATAATCTGTACTGATCAACGGACGCAAAAAGCGGGCGGTGCTTGTCGATGAGGACAGGCACTGCCCGCTTTTGCGTAGGCTGAATTTGCGTGCACTTAGGATAATCGTGCGTTCGGCATGCTGGCGTCGTTGAAAAGGTCTGGCGTCGTTTGAAAACTCGTCTGTGGATTGGCGGCGATCAGCGCCGTATCGGTGGTCAACATCAAGAGGCGGGCGGTGCTGTGGGCCAGGGCCGCTTCGGCACAGGCTAAAAATAGGCGCCGTTCCTGGGGATCCATGCTGGCTGGCAGATCGCGCATCAATAGATATTGGCGACCAGCCAGCAGTCCGCGAAACAGCTGGATATACAGGCTTTGCTGGTCGGTCAGCGCTGAGGCCTGCTGATCCAAAAAGTCGCTGTCTCTGCGCAAATTTTTAGGAAGAATGTCAAATGGTAAGCTTTCTCCGTTGATGAGCAGGTTGCCGCGCACCGTCAGATACGGGACCAAACCGGCATCCGGCAAGGTGATCGTCGCGAGGAGCTTTCTGGCACCGTTTGCGATAAACGTTTGGCCATACCGGCGAAAAGTCTCATCACGCACGTCGTCACTGGGCTGCTGAAGGTAATAAAGATGTGAAGGGGCAAACAGCGCGTCGAGCCGGGCAGCAAAGGCTTGGGCGGCGCGAACATGAAAGATCTGCATGAAAAGACTCCTTTCGTCAATGATGAAGCATTCGGCGTTTGGTCGCGGTGATCGCCGCGAGAAAAACGCTGCCTTGGCCGATCAGCATGGTCGCTAGTCCCGCTAAATAGGTGGGGAGCATGCCAACAATGCCGGCCTCCATGGGGCGCGGGCCGCGATGGGGGAAGATCAGCCCCTGATCATTGAATTCGGTCAGGCGGTTTGCAAATAGTTTTTTTGTGATCGTGCGCAAGTCTTCGGAGGCGCCGCTTTTGGTGAGCTGCGTGTCGAACCAATGCCGGTTGAGGTCGTTGATCCAGCTGGCCGCTGTGTCGCCAAACAAGGTGGCCAGCAGCCATAACACGACATAGACGCCGGTGAAGACCAGCACGTTTTCAAGCAAATATTGAGCAGTGATGTCTCCGGCGTTTTTGCCGACCATCAGATACGCGGTGGTCTCTTGCCGGCGAAAATGGGCGAACAATAGTGCAAAAACGATCCACACCAGCAAACTGACGAGGACGCCGATCCACCAAGTCAGCTGAAGGCGCTGGCCAACAGTGGCGTACGTCTTTTCAACCTGGTCGATCAGCTTGGCAGCGCCAGACAAAGCGGATTTATCAAATTGCCCCAGTCGCCCCTTAAAGGCGGCAAGCGCCCCGCGGTTGGCGGCCTGAAAGGTGAGCAGAAAAAGGCTGAGGATGGTAAACACCAGCGTCCACACCGCGGTGGCGATGTAGGCTCGGCGATGATAGTTCAGCGCCTTGAGCGCCCGTTCGAGAAAACGCATGCTTTCACCTCACCTTAATGACACCAGTATAGCGGCGGGGTGTGAACAAATTATGAATTTGACGGGAATAATTGCACTGGAAATAACGAAAAGACCCAGGACAAAATGGTGCTTTTTGTCCTGGGTCTTCTTGTTAAACGTGGGTCAAATGGGTGACTGGCTGGTCGCATCGGCGGGCCTCCGCACCCTAGTCAGGCTCCGCGGGGCAGGGGTGGGCATCTAGTCGTCCCGGTCGCCCGATGGCAAAGAGCGCCATCAAACGCCCAAGCCGGAACTAGCTGTCCACCCCTGTGCGCCCCGCTCCGCACCCTTATTCTAGTCAGGCTCCAGCTCGCATGGTGGAAACATCTAGGCGTCTCATGCACTCGGTGGCCAAGTTCGCCACCAAGCACCTGAGCCGACCTAGCTGTTCCACCATCCCGCGAGCTTCCGCACCCTTATTCTAGTCAGGCTCCAGCTCGCATGGCGGAAACATCTAGGCGTCTCATGCACTCGGTGGCCAAGTTCGCCACCAAGCACCTGAGCCGACCTAGCTGTTCCACCATCCCGCGAGCTTCCGCACCCTTATTCTAGTCAGGCTCCAGCTCGCATGGCGGAAACATCTAGGCGTCTCATGCACTCGGTGGCCAAGTTCGCCACCAAGCACCTGAGCCGACCTAGCTGTTCCACCATCCCGCGAGCTTCCGCACCCTGTCATCGTTTTGATTTTTGTTTGCTTGTTGCGCTACTACTGGATGAGGTGACGACGCCGTTCTTGATGACCGCCCCTGATTCAACTGCCTCTTTTGCCGCGTCGACTTGCGGCAAGACCTTATCCGGATAGGTCGTCAGTGGCGAGCGGTCGGTCGATAGTTCTGGGGCATCGGTTTGGAACAAGTCCGCCGTGGAGTGATCGCCGTTTTGTGAGTAAAGCGAGGTCGAGTGATCGCCCAATGCTTCCTCAGTCGCCAGCATATTTTTCAAACTATGCGCGTGGTCCAAGATGGTCGGGTCGACCGGGGTGAAGCCCTTAGGCACGTAGAAGCGCAGCAAGTTCTGGTTCGCCAACATGTCCGACAGACTCAGACTTTCATCAACATGCTGCTGGTCGGCCGTAAGCTCTTTTTTGAGCTTTTCATCTGGCGTGACGACATCGCCGCTTGAATTGGCGTAGACGGTATCGCCGAGCACCGTGTATTTTGGCGTGATGTAGTTGTGATTGCGGAAGGCGACCACGCTGTCGTGCTGAGGCGAAAGCAGGTCGGTGCCGAACTGGACGTAAGAATCGGTGCTGATGCCCAGCAGGTGCAGTAGCGTTGGCAAGACATCGATCTCACCGCCGTAAGTATTGTTGATGCCGCCCTTGAGCCCCGGCATGCTGAAGATCAGTGGCACGCGCTGCATCTGAGCGTCGTCGTAGCTGTCCCAGTTCTTGGCGTCCATGACAAGCGCCGAGGCCAGCGTCTGATTGCGATCATTTGAGATGCCGAAGTGGTCGCCGTACAGCATCACCAGCGTATTTTTCTCAAGACCACTGGCTTTGAGGTAGTCGAAGAACTCCTTCAGCGCCTGGTCGAGATAATGCGCGGTGCGGAAATAGCCGTTGATGTACGGATCTGACGTATTCGCATCCGGGAAGTTACTGTCGGTATCCGTGATGAAAAATGGGTAGTGGTTGGAGGTCGTGATGATCTTAGCCTCAAACGGCTGCTGAAGATGCTCCAGATACTTGATCGACTCCCCAAACATCAACTTATCCTTGATGCCATAATCGGTATCCTGACCGGTGTCATGTTTATAAAAGTTGCCGTCAAAAAAGTAATTGTAGCCAAGGCTGTTATAAACGTTGTTGCGATTCCAGAAGGTGCCTGCGCCGCCATGGAAAACAGCGGTGGTGTAGCCGGCCCGCTGCTCCAAAATCGCAGGCTGCCCTTCAAAGGTGTTGTCGGTGCCCAGCGAGGAAAAAAGCGATCCAGTCGACAAGCCAAAGGTAGAAGTCTCCAACATATTTTCCGCATCGGAGGTCTTGCCCTGGCCGACTTGGTGGAAGAAGTTTGAGAAACTCAAGGTGCTGGGCTGCTTGATCAACGAATTGAGAAACGGGGTGACTTCTTGGCCGTCGATCTTGGTGCCGATCAGAAATTGCTGGAAGCTTTCCAGATGGATGATGATCACATTTTTGCCTTTGGCGACGCCATCATACTGTGGATCTGGGGCCGCTGCATGCTTTTTCGTGTAGGCGAGGATCTGATTCATGTTGGCACTGTCGGCGCTGGCACGAACCTGGTTGTTCTGGGCGGTCTTGAAGCCGTCGTAGATCGTAAATGGCGTCAGCCCGAGGTATTTCACGATGTAGTTGCGATCAAACGTGCGCCACAGCAGTTGCGGACGGTTGAGCTCGCTGGTCATCATGGTGACGGCAAACAGCGCGACCCCAACTGTTGATACGGCTTGCGGCAGGTGATAGGTCGGCTGGCGTGGATCGCAGACAAAGCCGAAATGCGGCCAATGAAGCGGCTTTTGCTGAAGATAGGCGATCAAGTTGCGGATGGCAAAAAGAAGGAATGCCGCGCCGATCAAGACAAAGTCGAGGACATAGACGAGATCATGCCAGACCAGCATGTTCAGCGAGCTCGCCCCCAGGCCTTGTGAGACCTTCGAGACACCCAGTACTGTGGTCACCGTCATGAAATCGGAGAATTCGCGGTAATAAAGGACGTTGGCGATCAACAGCACGCACATTAGAAAATAAATAATTAACGCCGATATGTAGGCACGCCGCGGCCGCCGGATGTACAGCGCAAAACTGAGCAGCAGGATGCTGGTCCCCAGCGGGTTGATCACAAGTATGATCTGCTGCAACAGACCGGTGGCACCGAGGGTGAAGTCCACAAAATAAGCGAACAATGTTTTGAGCCAGATCAAGGCGAGCAGCACTGCCAAAAATCCCATGCGGGTGGTGCGCAGCCGAGTTATCAGTCGCTTCACTGAACTTCTCCTCTCTAAAATAGTCTTTCCTATTGTAACCGCCGCCGCGTGCTTGGGCAAACCAGCCCACGGAAAAAATCGGTCGGGGTGTGCCGCAAACCAGCGGCGGCGGCCACTTACTCGTAAAAATAAAAAAGGATTAAAATCTTGAATGGTGCGAAATGGGGCGGTGTGGTCTGGTACAATTGATGCGAGTTTGGAGGAGTCGCCATGTTGTTTTTAGGCCCATTATACCGGCTGATCGCCGACCATTTTGCCACCCGCATCAATCATTTTCCTTTGGTGCGGCTTGTTTTGTACAGCATGGACAAGACAATTCTCTACCTATTGATATGGATGGCGTTGCGCTGGGCGTGGAAACTATTGCGACGCCGCCCGCTACATTTCCGCCATGAGTTGCTGGTGACACTGTTTTCCGGCTATGTGATCATGGTGATGATGCTCACCGTTTTCCGCGATGTCTATTACCCCTGGCAACTGGTCTTCCATTTTGACCGCCCGCTGTCCGTGATCAATTTTCACCCCCTCGTCGAGACGTTCAAGCTCAGGCAAGGCTTGTCGCAATTTGATTTTTGGTATCAATCGGCCGGCAACATCGCCTGGTTCATGCCATTTGGCTTCGGCCTGCCGCTGGTCGCCAGCCGCAAACAGAACCTGCTGGGGGTCAGTGCGCGCGGGCTGCTTCTGTCGCTGGTCATTGAAACGCTACAATTTCTTCTGATCTCCGGCGTGGCCGACATCGATGACGTGATCTTCAACACGATCGGCGCCGCTATCGGGTACCTCGTTTATAAGCTGATCTGGCCGCATGGACGAGGCTAACGGGTTTTTCTGAAAATATTTTTGGATTTCATGATTTGGTGAAACTCATTTGCTTGAAGCGCCTAGACAGGGCGGTCAAGCGGTGCGTTTCGCTATTTTTTTTTGGCCGCCGAGTGGTCTGGCTGGTTTTTTCGAAAAAAGCCTGTTATTATCGCCTTGTCTGAAAATTGGGCGTGAGATGGCACCGATTTCAGAATTCGTTTTCATAGCGTGATGCCCGCCATTATGCGGTTGAATTGAAAACGAAATCACGATAGAATGACTACTTGTGTATTTTACATTTTGCAAGAGACACACGACCTTCGACGAAAAGAGGAAAATGACATGACCATCATCATCGCGCTGATTCCAGCCCTTGCCTGGGGCTCGATCGGCCTTGTCAGCGGCAAACTTGGCGGGAATGCTTACCAGCAGACCCTGGGGATGACGCTTGGCGCATTGATCTTCGGCATTGGCACCTGGCTTGTGATGCGCCCGGCCATGGATGTGAAAGTGTGGGCGATCGGCCTGGCTGCCGGCTTATTCTGGGCGTTGGGCCAGAGCCAACAGTTCCAAGCTATGAAATATATCGGCGTGTCGATGACCGTGCCGCTTTCCACCGGGATGCAACTGGTGGCCAACACATTGGCCGGCGCGCTATTATTCGCCGAATGGAAAACGGGCAAAATGGTCATTCTTGGCTTACTCGCCTTAGTCTTTCTGGTCGCAGGGGCATTTTTGACCTCGCGGAAGGAAAAAGGCGGTGACGCTGGCACGCCATTGGCATACGCAAAAGGCATCCGGACGCTGCTGATCTCGACCATTGGTTATGCGGGCTACACGATCATCATCAACGCTGGCCAAGTCTCGACCACCGGCGTTGTGTTGCCGCAATCGATCGGCATGGTGATCGGCGCACTGCTGTTTGCCATCGGCCACGATGCCTTCAAAAAAGAAACAGTCAAGAACATCCTCACCGGCTTTTTGTGGGGTACCGGCAACGCATTTCAGCTCTATTCGATGACATTGGTCGGCCTCGCCGTTTCCTATTCGCTTGCGCAAATGGGCATCGTGATCTCGACGTTTGGCTCGATTTACTTGCTCGGTGAACATAAGACGCACAAGGAGATGCAGTGGGTGACAGTGGGGTCTTTGCTCATTATCGCTGGCGGCGTCGTCCTCGGAATCATGAAATAACCACATGAGTAAGGTAGCGGATACGAAAGAACTGATTTTTTCGTATTGGGCTACCTTGCTTTTTCATATATGCGCGGTTAAAGTTGAAAGTGTTTCAGGAACAATTTAGGAGGATGCAGATAATGGCTTATATCTCTTTTGATTCATCGAAGCTGAGCAAGTTCGTTCACGAAAACGAGCTCGGCGAGATGCAGGCACTGGTCACCGCAGCTGATAAGGAGCTGCGTGAAGGCACCGGCGCTGGCAACGATTTTCGTGGGTTCTTGGACCTGCCTGTCAACTATGACAAGGACGAGTTTGCCCGGATCAAGAAGGCAGCAGAAAAGGTTCAAAGTGATTCCGAAGTCTTCGTTGCGATTGGTATTGGTGGTTCCTACCTCGGCGCGCGGATGGCGATCGACTTTTTGTCCCACACCTTCCGCAACTACGAACCAGGCCGCAAACTGCCAGAAGTTTATTTTGCCGGCAATTCCATTTCTAGCAGCTACCTGGCTGATCTGGTCGACATCATCGGCGACCGCGACTTCTCTTTGAACGTCATCAGCAAGTCTGGGACCACGACCGAACCTTCGATCGCATTCCGGATCCTCAAGGCTAAACTTGTCGAGAAATACGGCAAGGAAGGTGCAAAAGGTCGTATCTATGCGACGACTGACCGCGCACAAGGCGCTTTGAAGCATGAATCCGATGTTGAAGGCTACGAAGAATTCGTTGTGCCTGATGATCTTGGCGGCCGTTACTCTGTTTTGTCCGCAGTTGGCTTGCTTCCGATCGCCGTTGCTGGTGGCGACATTGATGCTTTGATGAAGGGCGCTGCCGATGCCCGCGACGAATACAGCGACGCGGATCTGACCAAGAACGAAGCATATCAGTATGCCGCATTGCGCAACATTTTGTATCGCAAGGGCTACACGACTGAATTGCTTGAAAACTACGAACCGACCTTGCAGTATCTCGGCGAATGGTGGAAGCAATTGATGGGCGAGTCTGAAGGCAAGGATCAAAAGGGTATCTACCCATCATCTGCAAACTTCAGTACTGACCTGCACTCCTTGGGTCAATACATCCAGGAAGGTCTGCGCAACCTGATGGAGACCGTTGTTTGGGTCGACCAGCCAAATCACGAGCTGACCATTCCTGTTGAAAAAGGCTCAAACGATGGCCTCGACTATCTGGAAGGCCGCAAGATGTCCGAAGTTAACCGTAAGGCGTACGAGGGCGTTGTGCTGGCTCATACCGATGGCGGCGTGCCTGTGATGACCGTCACCATTCCAAAGCAGGATGCCTACACCTTGGGCTACTTGATCTACTTCTTTGAAGCAGCCGTTGCCGTGTCCGGTTACCTGAATGGCATCAACCCATTCAACCAGCCTGGCGTTGAAGCTTACAAGAAAAACATGTTTGCGCTTCTTGGCCGTCCTGGCTTTGAAGATATGACCAAGGAATTGACCGCACGCCTGTAATGGCGATGGTTATGGCCGTTTTATCTGGTCAATAAAAGAGCAAAACTAAAGCCCATAAAGTGGGCGGGACACCTCCGTGGTGTAGAAATCGGTTTAGATGTTAGCCGATCCCGGTCGCTTTGTGGGCTTTTTTTGTTTGTCGCCAACGAGATATTCGTTAAGTTTGGCAGTAGCATTTTTCTTTACTAGCGGAGTGACCTCTGCGTAGATCAACGTCGTCGAGATATCCTTGTGTCCCAGAACGTCGCGAATATCCTCGAGTGGGACGCCTGATTCTCGCATAAAGACGCCGAGCGTGTGGCGGAGGTCATGAATGACGATTTTTGGCAATCCTGTGGACTTGCGAATACGTTCAAAGGCGCCGTTGGTTGAGCGGTCTCTGAGCACCTTTCCGTAGAAACGAGGAGCGGCACGCATACGGAACACAAAGTCTTCACCACCGTGGGCTGGTGCGTCTTCGTCCAGGCTTAGGATTTTTGGTCGCGGATACCATGTCCTATTCCACTCTAGCAACGCTGTACGCAGCCGGTCAGTCATATACAGGGTTCGAAATGAGGCCGGAAACTTAGGATCATCCAGGACCACTAGACCTGAATTTGGCCCGGTCTCGGCACGATAGAGACGGGTCTTATTAATGTTTATCGTATTAGTCGAGAAGTCAACGTCAGACCACTTCAGTGCCATTGCTTCGCCTTTACGAAGGCCTAGGTCAAGAATTGTCAAAAAGAAGTAGTACCACACAGGGTCGTTCTCTTCGTGAGCAGTCGCTAGAAAGCGGTCAGCTTGTTCTCGCGTCCAATAATGAAGTGTTGGATGGACTTGCTTCACAGAACGGGGGAACTCAACGCCAACAGCAGGGTTGCGAGAGATGTATTCGAGCTGGACTGCCTTTTTTAGGGCGTTGGAAAGGGTGGCGTTGATGATCTGAACCGAGTTGAAGGACAAGGGAGCGCCGCCTTTGCCACCGTGGTCGAGCATGTCGCTGATAAACCGCTGGTGCTGTCCTGGGCTATATCGCGCTAATGTGAAGCTTCCTACGTTGGGGATGATGTACTTCTCTATGTTGTAGCGGTAGACGATCATGCTGCCTTCTTTGACATTGAGCTTGTAGTTCTGTATCCAGTCATGCATCCAGTCTGCGATACGCATGTTTCCCTTTGAATGATTTACGGCGGACTGATCAATCAGGGCGGCCGTTTTTTGCTTAGCCCAGTTTTTGGCGGCCTCACGAGTTAGGAAGCTGCGCTGATGAAAATTTATCTGTTTTCCAGTGCCAGGGTTGACGCCGGCGTATCCAGTAACTTGCCAGCGTGTTTGTCCATTTTTTAGCTGATAACTGCTGATCGTGGCCAAGATATTACCTCCTTTTTGGATTTTCTGCAGTTGAAGTACAAACGTATGTTCTTTTGAACTGTGAAAGAAAAGCCCCGGAATGGGGCATGGACATGTAGGAATTAAACCTACGACCGAAGGGGGAAACAGAACGGCTACCCAATATACTTACCAACAATAGGCACTTTGCTGAGAACCTTTTTGCCGTGGGGAGAGACGTTAGTGATGATGTCAGTGAGGTCTTGACCAGCAACATTACCGTGATGATTTTCTCCGGCCCAGGCTTTAACAGACGTTAGATCGTATACTACACCATCGACTGCCACATATTTGTGGGGATCGTCTTTGCCATTATATTTTGCCAATTCTTCCTTAGTGAATGTTCGATCTGCCATACTGATGACCTCCAATGTTAAATTGTTGCCGGTAATCGCCGCAGCGGTCTGTGCCGTCATATTAGCAATTTACCTTTTTATAGCGCTGCCGGTTCCATAGAGAACCTGGCAGCGCTTGTTGCGTAGATATTGGGATAGTCCATTTTCATATCAAGATTCCTTCAATATGTTCGTCGGCATTTGGGCTTCTGACGGCTTACAGCCCGAGCAGCTTCCTCTTCTTGGCGTTAAACTCATCTTGCGTGATGATGCGGTCATCAGCCAGTGCTTTAAGTTCACGAATTTCGTCGGCCAACGTTTGACTTTCTGGGGACCCGGCATGATTGCTCGTCTGTCTTGGGTGAGATGCTCCTTCGCGAGCGTCGTTTATTGATTGGACCATCAATAATGCGGTTTTCTTGTTAACGTTTTCGATGCGGGTCACCGTTGCTCCGTTTGTGATAGTGATTGAGCCTAGCATCAACCCCTTCGAATACGAGATGGCATTGACCATGTTCAGCGGTATCTCTGTAGACTTGATACCGTAGAGGAGGCCTTTGTCAATAAAGAGAACGCGCTGGTCAGTAGAGACCATAAGCACTGTATTACCGTCCGCGACGCCACTCGTGGCGTATTTAATGGTTTCATTATCCCTGATTATGTCAGGAAGTGCCTGTACTTCTTTTTTTGTTCCCCAAATATCAGAGACCCCAGCATCGGCAAATTGTTTCTGTATCCGGCTGCGGCGCTCATTCTGACCAGACTTCGCTTCAATATAGGCATGTCCATCCATGACTCCCGATAAAATCAGCTTAATGTCATCTGAGGTTAGGAGCGGGGCAATTTTCACTGTATCTGTGGTGGTATTTAGTTTCATTGACTTCCAATGGGAGCGACATACAAAACCGCCGTCAGATATTTTGACAGATCCAGTTAAAGCGCCAATTTTTTCTCCATCAACAATGCATACGTGCATGATATCGTCCCTTTTGAGTATTCAGCTTTTACCGTCGTCAGTATTTGGACGTAGCTCATCTAATGAGTTCAAAGTATCGTACCATCCACTGCGGAAGCTCGTACTCCTCGAGAATCTGATCGTAGTTCAATGGGTTAATGCCACCGCGGTCGCCAAACATAAACTGAAACATGAAACAGTTGGCAATGTATTCGGCTGAGCCGGTTCGTGCCACGGATGCATTCCGATAGAAGTAATTAGTGTCCGCGGACCGTGTTAGCTGTGAGTGCCCCAATTCGTGTGCCAGGACGCCAGAGGCACTTGAATAGCTCTGCGCCGTGCTTAGGTTAATGATGGCTCTTCTTGCCGCTACGAGAGTATAGCCCATGATGTTTGCACCGAGGTCTCGCTTAACAACCTGGACGCCGGGCAAATACTCGGCAACAGTCCAAGGGTCCCGGGTATTGTATCGGTTGATGATGCTGCGTGCTTTGACGATGGCCGACTCTGCTTCGTATCGCATTTGGCCACCTTCTTAGTCCCCGGACTCGGAGCCGCGATACTTCTTTGGCGTGAAGCTCTTCTTGGCCATCTCGTGAGCCAAGGCGAGAGAGCTGCGCAGTGAGGCAACCAGCAACTCGCGATCGTGATCTGAAATCTCGGCATCGTTTTTGAAGAAGTTGACGCCTGACTTGTCGTCTAGCCCGTTGATGATACGCTCTAGCTCTTCGTCGATGGACTTCTGGTCCTTCTCAGTGAGGGAATAATAGTGACGCTTATCAGAGCGGCCCATCAGATAGTCAGCAGAAACATCGAAAAGTTTTGCGAGTCTATCAATAGCCTTCATCGGTGGCTCTCTCGTACCGCGCTCCCAAGTACCGATCGTCTTAGGAGATACGCCAAGCTTTTCGCCCAGAGTTTCTTGGGTGTAGGCATTTTCAGTTCGCAAATCATGTAGCCGTTGTCCGAACATAGTGTAACCTCCTATTGATTAAATACTACAAAGCGTAGCAAAAAATTAACACGCACAAATTGTAGCAATTTATGTTGACAGATACGTTTTGTAGTTTTATATTAGAAATATCGAAAGGCTACGAAACGTAGCGGGAGGTGATTACTTTGAATAAGCTTAAGCAATTAAGGAAACAAAAGAATATTTCTTCCGATTCATTTGCAAAAATGCTGGGCGTGTCACCCAAAACCGTTGATGCATGGGAGCGAGGCTATCGAAACCCAAAGCCAGCGGCAATGCAACATATTGAAGATATTTTGGGAGCTCCCAAGGAAGAAATTTTTTTTGCAGCATTTAGCTACAAAACGTCGCCAAGACAGGAGGCAGTCAAATGAACGAATTGATCAAAGTAGTCGTCAATGCACGGCACGAGCAAGTTGTGTCAGCACGAGAGCTATACAAGGGGCTGGAGTTGAAGAAGCGGTTCAGCCAGTGGGTCGAACAGAACTTCACCGGATTCGTAGATGGAACTGATTTTACGAGTGTACCTCAAGGTACGGTCGTTCGAAGCGGCAACGGTACGGAACGCCGATTTGATGACTATGCCATCACGGTAGACATGGCCAAGAACCTAGCACTCATGAGCAAGACGCAAAAGGGCGCAGCGTTCCGTGCCTACTTCATCGAGGTAGAGCGTAAGTGGAATGACCCGAAGGAAGTTATCAAGCGCGGCTATGAGTACCTCAAGGATGAGAACGCGCAACTCAAAGTAGAGAACCGATCGCTGAATGCGAACGTCGCTCTCATGACACCAAAGGCCGCCTACTTCGATGACCTGGTCGAGCGCAATACGCTGACCAACTTCCGTGACACCGCCAAGATGCTAGGCCATCGCCAGAATGAATTTATCACCTGGCTAATTGACCAGGGCTTCGTCTACCGCGACGCGCACAAGTACATCAAGCCTCGGGCGGCATATGCCAACACTTACTTCACCATCAAGGACAACAAGATGGGCTACCCGCAGACCCTGATCACTCCGCAGGGACGCAGCGCATTTAATCTGCTGCTGGGCGCTGGCGAGGAGGCAGTCAAATGAACAAGAGAGAACACGACGAGAGGCGGGTCCAAGGCTGGGAAGAGCTCTCCGCTGATATCACCAGAGAACTAAAGGCAGGGAACGAAAAGATACAGCACATATTAGTTGCATCCTTGCACGACGATGACGACGTTTCTAAAACATTCGGCACATTGGTAACGATGGTGCTTGTAAACACAAGGGACACCCCGAAGGATGCCCCGAAAGATTAGTCACCATCAGCGCTTTCTGGAATCCAGTTAGTGCCTAGTGAAAATGGATCGTCGTTGGCTGTGAAGACCGTAAACGAATATCCACGTAGTCTTGATTTTTCGTGAACGAGAGTCTGCGGATTAAGTTTCTCAGTTTTGTCTCCCATTTTTGCAACGATCGAAATTACATCAGGAATGGTCTTAGGCAAACCGGTCTGGGTATTTATGAAGGTTACGTCCCACATTTTAATCACCTCCTTTCATTTCTCCACCTCGTTGTAAGGGGGGAAGTCGAAGAAGTCGCGCACGCTGATGTTGAGGGAAGCACACCATGAGGTAACCGAGTAAATAGAGATTGGGGCGGTAGACGACAGTGCGCTCATCAAGGATTTTTTAGCCGTGTCGGTTAGTCTGATTGTTATGTCGAATTTGCTCCAATGATGGGCGTCTGCAATTTCAAAAAAACGGGTAATCAAGCTCCCACTGACAACTGGCATATCTTGCAATTTCACTTGTGCCAAAAAAGCACTAGCAGGTTCGTATTCCAACATTGATACCTCTCTATTCAAAATGAGTTGACAACAAAACTTCGAGAAACGCGGGGACGCTTCTCGTTTGGCACCTCATTTTTCGATCTTGTTATTCCCGGCCAGTATCCGCCGCACGCGCTCCTGTTCCTCGGGGGTGAGTGCATCGCCCAGTTGTTCCCACTTGTCGCGTTGCTTGGCGGCGCTGGTGCCATCTGGGCGGATGTTGTACGGCGGAAAGTCTAGGAGCTCCGTGAGGGACATTCCGAGGCCGTCTGCGATTCTTGCAAGAGTCACTACGCCGGGGTTAACGGATCGTAAGTTGATAATCGCACTAACTGAGGATTGGGAAACGCCTGCTAACATCGCCAGACGATTAGCGGTGAGATTTCGTTCTTCAAGTATCTGTTCGAGCCGACGACTTATCAGATTATCTTGATATTCCACAGCAAGGCTCCTTTCAAGATTTCTATGAGCAAAGTGTACCAAGCTACCAGAATTTTATGGCATTTTAGCACAATGTTGTTGACCAGCAGCCACGTTGTGCTAATATATTGCTGTAAGATGGCAAAATGTTACTAACCGAAAGAAGGTGGATTTATGAAGGCAAGCGATCTAGTACGCGAATATCGGAAACGGGCCCGCATGTCGCAAGTAGACCTAGCAGACATTAGCGGTGTTCCACAGACCACCATCAGTGCCATTGAGCGTGGCACTGATCCGTCTTGGAATACGCTCAAACGACTGGCGATCACGCTCAACATCACGGTTGAGGACCTGATGGGAACGGAGGTGAAGAACTGATGGAAGCAACACGAGAGGAACTAAAGGCAGCGTTCAAAGATCTGCTCAATGACCAGGACTTTCGCCGCGAAATGCGAAGCGAACTATCACCAACCGGCGGCTTCAATCCTGAGGCCAAAGCCTTCAAGGATGATGTGAAGTCTGAGCTACGCATCATCTACGCGGCCAAGTATACAGACGGCTCTACGGGGGCTTATAGGCTGGTTGAAGGCTTTAACTCGATTGCGCGCTTCATTCTCGGCCTACGCAGTATGGCGGGCCTGACGGATGAGCAGGTACCGGAAGCCAGAAAGTTGTTTGAGCAATACAAGCAGCTACTGAAGGGGGTGAGTTTATGAACCGCGAACGGTACTACGAAGCAATCACCAAGTTGAAGCCGGATGTTACTCGCACGCAGCTTGAGATGCTGAGCGATGAGGGGTTGCAGAAGTTCTACCTGCTGACCAAGAACGAACTGGATCAAATGGTCAGCGAAGCCTTTGCGGATGCGGGGCTTGCTCTTTAATTATTGTCACGCAAACAAGCGTGAATTTGGCGGTACGGAATACCCAAAGGAGGGATGGAATTTTGACTTCAAACATTATCAAGCAATTTGAAAATGCCTTAGATCGCACCGGTATAAGTAAGGTGACGCTGGCGCAGGAGATCCACATCAGTCAGTCGGCAATGAGCAACTGGAGTGCCCGGGGGTCGATCCCAGAATTAATGCTGATCCGGGTGGCGAAGGTCATTGGCGAATATCGTTTCAAGTTGGAAGCTGGCCTGGCGCTGGTTGGGTTGAAGATCGTGGAAGACAAGAGCATCGAGGACACGCCGCAGGCACACTATTTCTCAACAGAGAAAGAAGCGGACGACCGGAAGCGGCTCGACAATCAGATCCTGCTGGTGCTGAGCAAGCGCCGGGGCGCACGGACGATGGATGATCGCGAAGCGGTCGAGCGATACGTCAAGGAGCTGTCAGAACAGATTGGATCCGAGCAATCGTATCTGGCAGCTATCTTGGAAGATTGGGATCTTGAGGGGGCTTGAACATGGACATCGTGACAACGGCGAACTATGAGTTCACCAAAGAGCTGGCGAAGCTGGTCGCCGAGCAGTTGCGCCCTGAGCTGCCGAAGCTAGTCAAAGAGGCGGTTCGGGAGCTGGTGCCGCAGAAAGGCATGACGCGTGCTGAGGCTTCAAAGATGCTCCGCATCTCCGAGGGTGACAACCTGAGCGCCATTCTGGATGACCCGAGCTTTCCCAGCTACCCGAACGGAACCCAGCGCCGGTATTGGCCGCGCGCGGTTGATGAGTACATGACAACGCACAATTGGAGGTAACAAAAATGCTGAACATTTTGATCTGGATCATCGCAATCGTATTCAGCCTGTGGGCGCTGACAGAAAGCCCGCTGATGGACTGGGTAGACAAGAAACTCGCAAACAACAAGCACACTGCGAAGCTACTCGGCTACACGGAGCAAGACATTGCCGAGCTGAACGCAAAAAAAGCCCCAGCGGAGGCAACCGCCGGAGCTAAGAACTTTAACAATAATATTTACCCATTCAGTGTAGCACGTAGCGGCCTTGAGCGAAAGGCGGCGAAGTGATGAGCACATCAATGTATGGAATTGAAAAGGACTGGCAGAACCATGACTTGCTTCGCTGGAAGGAACCGTACCTCGACATCTTCGACGACACGGTGTCTGTTGAGGATCTTCCAGCCTACCTCGAGAAATGGTTCGGCATGGACGGGTACACGATGCGAGATGGCGAAAAGGACTGGCGCGGCGAAGAGGTGGATCCTGATGCCGAGTACATGATTATCGCAGCATACGGCGACATCGTGGCGGATTATGACCTGCAAGAATACGCAGAACAGAAATTGGGGGCAATGCCACATGACAACTAATGACAGCGGAACGTCTATGGTGGCCGTTGACGAGATCAAGTACACGGTCGACTATACGCCGGCAACAATCGAGTTCGATCACTTCGACGAGCTCAAGTCGCAACTATTGCAATATACGCAACAGTTCGAGTCGATGGAGGTCAACGAGGCAACCGTTAAGGAAGCCAAGAAGGTCAAGTCGAAACTGAATGGGCTCAAGAAGCAGGTCAACGATCGGCGTATTTCGATCCATAAAACGTATGAACAACCGTATGACGCGTTTAAGCAAAAGGTCGATGAATTAATCGGCATCATCGATAAGGCCGTTAAACCGATCGATACGGCCGCAGGGGCGCTTGCTGAACAAGACCGGGAACGTAAGCGGCAGATGGTCGAGCAAACGATCAACGAAGTGGCTCCGGAATACGGCATCGACCCGGCGAACGTTCCGGTGCGGCCGACTTGGTTAAATGCTTCAACGTCACAATCAACATTTATCCGCGAACTGGGCCAGGATCTCCTGGGCATTCAGGACCACGCCAAGAAGGTAATCGCTGATCGGGAGGCGGTCAAGGCATATGCCGCGGCAAACGACATGGACCCGAGCGGCTGGCTTGCCCAGATTGACGATCACACGTCCTTCGTCGATATTCGCCCACGTATGGACACCGCGATGATGCAGCGGAAGCAAGAGGCGGAGGCAGCGCAGAAACGCGCAGAGGCCGCCGCAGCGGTCGCAGCATTGAACCAGGAACAGATCGGCGAAAAAACGGTCGATACGGAGACTGGTGAAGTCGTGGCGGTTGAACAGATGGAACTTGAGCCGGAGCCAAAGCAGGATGAACGAAAATTTGTCCGCGCGTTCCGGATCACCGCGACCGCTGATCAGATGTGGGCGCTGGCGGATTGGATGAAGGCAAACGGGATCGACTACGAGCCGATCAAGGAGGCCCGCCCATGAAACGGTCAGAAAGCACAATCGAATTGATCAAGGATATGCGCAAATTCCGCGAGCAGGTGAAGCAACCAGACAAAAACGCGACGAACCCGTTCACCAAGTCAAAGTACTCGGACCTGTCGGCGGTCATCAAGTCGGTCGACGCCGGGACAAAAGGCACGGGGCTGTCATGGACCCAGGACGTATGCAACAGCGAGCAAGGCGTGACGGTCCAAACGATCATCTTCCACGACTCAGGCGAGTACATCGAGTTTTCACCGCTGACGATGCCGGCCGGTAAGGGCACGGCGCAGGAGTTAGGATCCGCCGAAACGTACGCGCGCCGCTACACGCTGCAGACAGCGTTCGGACTGGTTGGAGACGCGGACGACGACGGGAACGCGGCCTCCAATCGCACGCAGGAGACCCAACAGCGCCCCACACGTACCACACAGCCACGTTCAACGCCACGCCGGGAAGAACATCGGCCCCCGCAACAAGCCGCGCCTGCGGAACGTATGGCGGGCAATGACGACAAGCAGAAGTTGCTAGACCGGATCAAGGCGTTCTCCAAGGAACAACATCGTGATGCCAACGAGGTATATACGGCGGTTGTCCAACGTGCGAACGTCGGGACCGTGAAACTTGGGTCACTGACCCTTGAGAATTTCGTTGCGTTGTCAGCGGCGTTCCAGGACATGGTAACGACCGCGCCGGATCCAGAAACGGCCGGGGCGGGTGATGATGGTGAAGTACCGCCGCTTCCGTTTTAGGGGGTGACACCAAGATGGATTATTTCAAGCAGCGTCGGGCTTTTCGTAAATTGCTCACAGAAGAATTGGAGCTCTCATTGGGCCAGGTATGCCTGTATCGCGAGTTATTAGACTACGCGAACGACGAGGGCAAAATGGAGCATCAATTCAGGTTGCGCAATTCGATCATAGCCAGTCGCACCGGCCTAACCGAAGAGGGCGTTAAAGCCGCACGGAATAGGCTGGTACAAGAACACTTGATTGAGTACACCCCCGGAAGTAAGTCAAAGAAAAGCCCGGGTTACAAACTGGTTCAGCTATACGGCGAGCACCCCAAGCAACTTGCTAGTAGTACCCCAGACAACACCCTAGCAGTACCCCAGGCTACCCCCATACCAGTACCCCAGACTACCCCGCATAAGTACTTACCAGTACTTGACTATGACTTGACTATTAAGAACACCCCCCTTACCCCCCACGGGGGAAATGAGCGTGTGATCGGCCCGGCCGAGGAGTTTGTTAGTGAGCTATGGCCCGCATACCCACGCAAAGGCGGAAACTTTGCCCAGGCACAACAAACGTATGTGCAGGCGGTGACTAGCGGGGAAACTACGAAGGCTGCCGTCCTGGCCAAGATTGCCGAATATAAGGCCTATATTGCACTGAACCACGTGCAGACGGGATTTATCAAGACGGCGGGTAACTGGTTTGAGGGGCACGGCTGGATGAGCGAGTACGATACCAGCAAGCCCGCGAAGCTGCAGGAACCGAGCGGCCGGCAGGAGGCAACGCCAGGATGGTTGAATGCTGATCAGCCAGCAACTGGTGATGAGTTAAGCCCTGATGAGGAGGCTGAGCTGGCGGAACGTATGGCAAAACTGAAAGGTGATGCATGATCGTGGAAGGGACGGTAGTCCACGGTGGAACCGGAGGAGGAAGCAAGTGGTACAGCGACACACCGCGAGTGGAAATCGAGGTAGAGGAACTATGAGTTATCAAGTTATTGGCTTCGAAAGCGGTAAGTCTTACTTCACGGCCAAATACAAGGAACTTTGCTATCCGTGGATTAACCGGCAATCAAAGCATGGGTGGGCACAGAGCGATCGTCAGCGAGTGCACATCACACTGAGCGAGCCCGTTATAGTGTCGAAAATCGGCGTTGGAGCATGGGCGATCGGGAGGAAGCAAGTATGACAGCATACTACCACGGCACCCAGTACCCACATGGCGAGTATCCAGTGAGTATGGCTGTATTAGACGGTGTGGCCATACAGTTGCCGGACTGGCCAAGCCATGAAGCCCTTGTGCCGTATGCGGACGTCTGGATGAGTCAGGAGATGAGCCTATTCTAAAAATTTTAGAGCTATTCGGTGGCATCGGATCACCTCGCATTGCCCTCCGCAATCTTGGCGTTCCGGTGAAATCGATCGATTATGTTGAGATAGATGCAGCAGCCGTGCGGTCATACAACGCGATGTTTGATGGCCAGAAGTATGATCCGCAGAACGTCATTGGATATGATTTGAAGCCGGACATTCTCATCCACGGATCACCATGCCAGGACATCTCAATTGCCGGACGGAGGCTGGGGGCAGATGAAGGCAGTGGCACGAGGTCGAGTCTCATGTGGCAGACGCTAAAGATCGTTGAGCAAATGGGCGTGTGGCGTCCACGCATTATCATCTGGGAGAACGTCAAAGGCGTGCTTCAGAAACGCATGGCGGCTAACTACGCCAAATATTGCGACGTGCTGGATGGCCTCGGTTACACCACCACAAACGCCGTGCTGGATGCTAGACAGTTCGGCCTGCCACAATATCGCGAGCGGGTGTTCACGGTGTCAGTGCTCGGCGGACAGCCATTCGACTTTTGGCGGCTGAGACAGTCAGCTATGCGGCCAATCAGCGAGTTGCTGGAGAGCTGCGTGGAGGATGACTACATCATCGACAGTCCTTCGATGCTAAGTCGCTTGCCTGGCGCCTCTGGTGGTGCGTTCGCTGGGCGACTGATGCCAATCGACCGGTGGAGCTGGACGATAACGACCAAGCAGAACCGTAATCCTAACAGCGGTGTGGTGCCGCTCGGAGACGGCCGGTTCCGTCTGCTGACTCCACGCGAGTGCTGGAGACTGCAGGGGTACTCCGATGCTGACTTCGATGCCGCGGCCAGCGTGAATGGGAAGACGGCACTATACAAACAGGCCGGGAACAGCATTCCGGTGCCAATATTTGAATCAATATTTGAGGAGATGATCGTATGACTAAAGAAACGAAGCAGGACGTATTCGATGCCGTGCTTGACCGCCTAGCGGGTTATCAAATCTATTTCAACGGATGGCCGCGTGAGTCACTGGGCGACTATAAGCGCCGTTACGCCGCCGCTTTGCCAGACGATCTGCCGGTGATTCCGAAATCGGTTAGTGAATGGATCAAAGAATGCAAGCACGGGAATACTACCTTGGCAGATGCGCTATGTATGGAAATGCGGCCTGAAAGCGTTAGGTGGTGGATGGCATTCAAAGATGGAGACATTGCCAACGGGTTCGATGATGTAGGCTATCGGCGCAAGCAAGAAACAATGGCAAAAGCATGGGTGCTAGGCGTCTGGCGCGTTGAGGAAACCGGCGAAATCGTGAAATTGGAGGAAGCGAAATGAGTAAACATTGGGTACAAGATTCTGTTGAAGTTGAGAACCCATATCGGTATCGCGGTTACAAGGTGGGTGAGTTGCCTGTTTTCGATATTCAGAATGACCGGTCCGTGTATCAAAATCATGGCAAAGTGACCAAAATCGAAGAATCTAGCATTACTGATACAGAGACTTATGGTGTTGTCAGTAGCGTAACTTTTGAAGACGGTGCGGTGACGACTATTCAGAATGGGGCAGGCTATATAACCAGTGGACATTGGGAGGACGATGAAAATGCGGGAGATTAAGTTCAGAGTTTGGGACCATAACACGAATACAATGATGATTCCAGATTATTTTGAGTTTTACGATGGCAAAATTGACTGGATTGAGGCAGGCCGAGAAGCAGGACCGGAATCGGGCAATGATGGTTTCTCAGATCAATTCGAGATTATGCAGTACATCGGCTTGCACGACAAGAACGGCCGAGAGATCTACGAAGGCGATATTATTGTTACTCACCCTAAAACAAAATACGAGACTCCTAAAAGTGGTGTAGTTCAGTATGGTGATTGTCGCCCCATGTTTCAATACAAATCGGGAGATGGGGAAGAATATAGCATCTGGAACAATAATTTTTATCGAACATACGAGGTCATCGGGAACATATTTGAGAATCCGAAGCTACTGGAGGCGCCGGTATGAAGGAATTGCGGATTGTCTATTGCACGGTCACTGTGCTCGCATTCATTGTTTGCGCGTTAGTCGCAGTACTGACCGCTGTTGAAGGGCTTTGGTTTATCACTATTACGATGGCATTTGTTGATGTCGCTTTGATAGCCGCGGCTGTGTACGTTCTGGAGGATTGACATATGAAGCATCGTAAGAAATCCGCGATCAAGAAGAAGCGCCGCCGCATGATGCAGGCACGCGAGGACAACGAGGCCGCTATCAAGCTGACATCCGAACGCAAGCATTATGGCGGGAAAATGACACTGGATGAGCTGATCGACAGCAGCATCCATCTCGGGGGTGATCGGTGATGATACACGAAATCGGGATCATCGTTCGCACGATCCTCGGCGCGGTGTCGGGCGGCTTGCTCGGGCTGGCGCTGTGGACCGCGGGGACAGTCGTATTAGGGGGAAAGCATGGACGACGATGAAAAGAGCACATCACAGAAAGGTCTGGGGTTAGTTAGTTTGTTGACACTCATTCTGGTAGCGGCTAAGGCCTTCGGATTTGCCACGTACTCGTGGATGTGGGCGTTTATGCCGATCGTGGCGTCTGCGGTAATCGTTATCGGGTTCATCCTGATCGCGTTCATCGCTGTGGGGGTCGAGACGATCCTCGACCAGAGGAAACATAAATGGTGATGATCGTGATCCCGGGGGAACCGGTAGCGCAGGGGAGACCTTGCTTCACGCGGACGGGGCGTGCATACGATCCCACCAAATCTCGCAACTATAAAGCTCTGGTGCGACAGTTTACCACGCAGGCGGTCACAGAACCGCCCATATCGGGTCCTGTCCGCTGCGAGGTAAAGATGTTCCGGTCAATCCAAAAAGCCGGTAGCTCGAAGCTACGTGCCCAGAAAGCGCAAGGCGTCGTTCGACCGGTAGTGAAGCCAGACGTCGACAACGTCTTTAAGGCCGTCACGGACGCGATGAAGGGCATCGTGTGGCTGGATGACAACCAGATTGTCGAGGCAAAGATTGAAAAATTCTACAGCGACACCCCGCGCGTCGAGGTAGTCGTCGAAGCAATCAAGGAGGATAAAACATGACAAATGTCGTGGCACTAACGGGGCGCCTCACACGTAACCCGGAACTCAAGTACACACAATCTGGAGCCGCCGTCGCAACGTTCACGTTGGCGGTCGATCGAAACTATCTCAACGCGCAAGGCAAACGAGAGACTGACTTTATCAACTGCGTCATTTGGAAAAAGGCCGCCGAGAACCTGGCGAACTATATCAACAAGGGTAGCCTAGTCGGCGTGAACGGTAGCGTGCAGACACGATCATATGACGACAAGGACGGTAAGCGAGTATACGTGACCGAGGTCAATGTCGACAACGTGACGTTCTTGGACACGAAGAAGGATACGCCAGAAGCAAATGGCGGGGCCTATTCGACGTCGAACACTGGTTCCGGCTCAATTACGCCTACATCGGCCAACGCGTCGAATGCGGCCAATCATGGTGCAAATACGGCGGCCACCAATCCGTTCCCAGATAGCGGTGGACCGATCGACATCTCCGACGACGACCTGCCGTTCTGAATTTAGGCAAGAAAAAAGCGCACCATCACTGGCACGCTCCGAATATTTCCGACAAATCTATTCTAGCATAGGGGTGACGCAGGTGATGGCATTAGTTCCAGATGTGGATGAGCAAGCAAGTCGAGACAACGCGCGGAAAGTGCTCAAAGAATACAGACGATACGCACGCATGGTGGGGGAGCCACTTGTTGACATCAAGTCGCCTTCAATTGATGGTATGCCACGAACACAAAGCTTCGAGAACTCCGTTGAGGCCAAGCTCACTGATCGTTTTAACGCCGATCTAGAGTATGCAGCAATGCGTAACGCGTTGGCCAGTATGCCATTTCAATTTTACTGGGTGCTCTATTACTCATTTTGCACCCCCGCCCCGATGACGGCTGAAGAGATAGCTGCTCGAGTGGGCCTAGCAAATAAAGATGCAGTGGACTATGTAAAGCGTCAAGCGCTGATGTGGTTCGCAGAAGCATTCAAACATGGGCAGTGCTTAAAATTCCGTTTTTAGTCCGCTTTTTGTCCGAAAAAATTCAGCGCTTAGTTAAGAAACAGGTGCTATACTGGTATTAATCAAGTAGCAGGTAGAGCGTGCCCGGGACGCAATGTGGTTGACCACCCAATACCACAATTTGTAGCCGTAGCTCATCAGGAAGAGCACCAGTGCAAAATGCACTGGAAGGAGGCTGGTTCAAGACCCGCCGACTACATGGCCCACCCCCCCAAGGGGCCAACTTTCTTTCAACTTCTACTCCTCCAAGTAGAAGATTCTGTTTCAACCGTCAGTCGGTGGATAACTGCTGGCGGTCATAGTGCCTCGGCACGAGAGTTTTATTCTAGCGACGAGCCGGCGGAAAACAGTCATCGTCCCATCATATACACGGCACTGGTCCTCGGACGCGGTGCTATTTTTGTGCAAAAAAATAGCCCGCGTGGCGGGCTACATTGACTCGTAATGTGACCAAGCCGATAAGATGCGAATGACGTGATTGCTTTTGTCGATCGTGTAAACGACACGATTCTGGCCATTGATGCGCCGAGAATATTTACCTGCCCCAGGGGGAGCTAACTTCTCAAACGATTGTGTCGGGGCGTACGGATCTTTTTTCAGGACGTCGAGGATGCTCAGAAAGCTGGTACGATAGGGACTCTTGAGAACCCTGCGGATGTCGTTTTTGGAAGCTGCCTTATATTTGATAATCCAGTCTTCCACGATCAATCCTCGTTATCTATTTCGGCAATCAGATCATCAATAGTTCCCGGCGCGTCCGGCTCGTTCTCACGGGCCAGGGCGTCCTGCAACTGACCGTTAGTCAATAGCGCCAACGTTTCGAGCATCGCCTCGTAGTCGCGCTTGCCAACGATGTAGGCACTCTTATCATCATCGGCACCAGCAATCAATGCGGGGGCGCTGTCGCGGTTAACGTTAGTGATGACAGCATATAGGCCACTGCGAGCCTTGGTCGGAGTTAATACCTCCATGTTTACCACCCTTTCCGTACGGAGTTCCGTACGCAGTTTATGATAACGCACGCGATGACGTACGTCAAGCGGAGGGATTATATGAGCCAAATGGTGATGACCAAGTACGGCTACATGTCGAAGGCCGAGGCCCGGATCATCGGGAAACTCGCCAAAGAGGAACACGACAAGAAGACTAAAGATGACAAGAAGAAGCGCGGGAGGTGTGGTGATATGTGATGAAACTAAGCAAGCGGCAGAAAGCGTTCGCTGATGCCTATCTTACCAACGGAGGCAACGCTACAGAGGCTGCGAGAGCCGCTGGATATTCGCCACACAACATTGGGGCTAACGCAGCGAAAACCCTAAAAAACCCTAAAATTCAAGCTTACATGAAACAGAGACTGCAGCCGATTGAACGCAAGGCTGATCTCGATGTTGATAAGGCAATTATCCACTTGCTTGATATTGGAATGGGCCGTGAGATCACTGCCAGAAGCTCGACATATGACAACCTTCAAAAGATGATGATAGAAGACACGACAATGAAGTATTCACCAGGGCCTAAACAGCAGGTCGAAGCTCTTGAATTGTATTTGAAGTATAAGGGCATGCTCAGGAACTCAAGCAAGGAGCTCGAAGACCAGCAGGTTGCCAAAACTAAGGCTGATGTTCGCAAGTCTAATGCTGAGGCTGACATCATGGAAGCCAAGGCCAAACGTGAAACTAGCGAAGACACAAGCAACATCAACATCAACATCACGCCAATCCGGCAAGACGGAGGCGATGACAGTGCAGATTAACATTGATCTGGGTTCAATCGTCCCCAAGGCTTATGCACCGCTTTACAATGACAAAACACGCTATCTGACATACAAAGGTAGTCGTGGATCGCGCAAGTCATTCTCTGTTGCTGAAGACGTAATCATGCAGATCATCTTGCACCCTTACGTAAACTGGATTGTGCTTCGCCAATACGCATATACGAACAAAGATTCGACATATTCAACTATCCAACAGGCAGCATTCAGGTTGGGCGTTTACGATCTATTCAAGTTCACACTGTCACCACTAGAAATCACCTTTAAGCCAACCGGCCAGAAGGTGTTTTTTCGTGGGATGGATAAGCCGTTGGCAGTCACCTCATTGCAGCCGACCACCGGCGTCCTTGCTAGAGCTTGGTGGGAGGAAGCATACGAGCTTAAGTCACTGGACGCGTTCAAGACCGTTGAGGAAACAATGCGTGGCGAGATCAGTGATCCTAATGGCTATTACCAGTCAATCATCACATTCAACCCGTGGAGTGATCAGCATTGGCTTAAACGTGAGTTCTTCGATGAAGACACAAAGAACCCACGATCTAAGTCGTTCACTACCACATACAAGGACAACCCATATCTGGACGATGATTACATTGCAAGTCTAAAAGACATGGTTAAGCGCAATCCTAATCGTGCCCGTGTTGCCGTATATGGTGACTGGGGAATTGCAGAGGGACTTGTGTTTGATGGGCTGTTCGAGCAGCGTGATTTCAATATGGAAGATATTGCATCGTTGCCAAAAGCGGTTGGCCTTGACTTCGGGTTCAAGCACGACCCGACAGCAGGCGAGTTCATGGCGATCGATCAGCAGAACCGTGTCGCGTACATCTACGATGAGTTCTATCAGCAAGGAATGCTGACGCAGCAGATTGCTGAGGCTATCGGACAACACAAAGGCTACGGCTTGCAGATAACGGCTGACAGTGCCGAGCAGAGACTCATATCCGAGTTGTCCGGTGTATATGGTGTCCCGAACATCATAGGCGCTGGTAAGGGCAAAGACAGCGTCTCACAAGGCATTCAATACATGCAGTCTTACCATTTTGTTGTTCACCCGCGTGTTAAAGGCTTGCTAGAAGAATTCAACACTTACGTTTATTCAAAGGACAAATTCGATAACTGGACGAACACACCAGTCGATGCTAATAACCATGCAATTGATGCATTACGTTATGCGATGGAACCGTTTATGTTCAGAACTGCCGGCCATTACATGAGTAACCAAGAACGTATTCAGACAATCAAAAATCTAGGATTGGGGTGACATGATGGATCTATTTGAAGAATCAAACTTACTTTACCAAGAAGACATTACGAACCTCACTCCGGATCGGATCATGAAGTTCATTTTCCACCACCACGAATATCAGCTTCCACGGCTGAAAAAGCTTGACCGATATTACAAAGGACAGAATGAAGGCATTCTACAGCCGCAGTCACGGCGCATCGAAACTGGCAAGTCAGACCATCGAGCCGTTCATTCGTTCGGCAAGTACATTGCTGATTTCCAGACAGCCTATTCTGTTGGTAATCCAGTGAATGTGAAGCTTGATGAAGATGACAAACGGCTCGATCAGATTACACGCGTGAACGACCTGGACGCGCTCAACTATGATCTGTTCCTCGATATGACGCGATATGGGCGTGCTTACGAGTACGTTTACTACGGTAGTGACTCAATCGAGCATTGCGTGCGCTTAGATCCGCTTGACACGTTCGTCATCTACTCGCTTGACGTTGATCCGCAACCAATCATGGCTGTTCGCTATCATTCGGTAGAGTTGGTTGATGAGAACAACAAGACAATCATCGACATCATTCCTGAAACGTGGACAGCGGCAGAACATGACGTGTACAAGCCAACAACGGTTGGCGGCGCAATGTATTTGGATCACAGCGAGATCATTCGTGTGTTTCCCGTTGTCGAGTATGACAACAACCGGTTCCGAACAGGTGACTTTGAACACGTGATCTCACTGATTGACCTATACGATTCCGCCCAGTCGGACACAGCCAACTACATGACCGACCTTAACGATGCGCTGCTGGTAATCAGTGGCGATATTGATGCTCTGTTTAACGGCAGCACGCTTCTAAGCGGTGTCGACCCCAACGATCCCGAAGCAATGAAGACGCTCGCTAAGGACAAGCTAGAGCTTATTAAGGAACAGAAAGACGCCAACATGCTGCTGCTCAAGTCTCGAATGACAGCAACAGGTCAGCAGACAAGCGTTGACGCGAAGTATATTAACAAAGAGTATGACGTCAGCGGCACCGAAGCATACAAGAAACGTGTAGCGGAGGACATTCATAAGTTCAGCCACACGCCAGACCTGACAGACAGCAACTTTGCAGCCAATGTTTCTGGCGTTGCAATGAAGTACAAACTGCTAGGCACTGTCGAGTTAGCGGCAATAAAGCGGAGAATGTTTGAGAAATCGCTTTATCAGCGCTATTCAATTATCTATGCATTGGATCAAAGCGTTTCAGGTGGCATGAAGACGGATCCTAATACGATTCAGTTCACTTTCCGCGACAACTTGCCAACAGATGATATCACACAGATTCAAGCGCTTGTTGCTGCGGGTGCGACACTGCCACAAGAATACTTGTACAGATTTGCACCAGGCGTCACTGATCCGCAAGAGATTACCGATATGATTGCCAAACAACGAGCAGACAGTGAGTACAGCGAGGATTTGACGAACAATGACGAAAACACCGAAGGAACGGATCAAGGCGTTCGCGGACAAGCAGGACAAGAAGCACCGTCAGATCGCAAGTGATGTTGCCAAATACACAGCAGCATTCATGGCGTTCTGGTATGCATTCAATGAGAAGCACGAAGAATACACACACGCTGATGATTCACGGTACTACGATCCAGAATTGAAGGAACGTATTGATCGAGATGCACAGTCAGCAGGCGTTCAGCAGAAATCAGTCGCTAACAACGATGAACTGCTATCATATGCCGCCTATGTATACTCAACTGCCGTGGCTATTTCGGTAGTTCGGTACATTGGATCATCGCTAGGCAGTCTGGTTGAAGAAACAGCTAAACTCGGATCATCGATATACGGCAAGAAAATCAAAGCCGACACTTCAATTGTTGATCAATTACTTGATGGTGCTACATGGAGCGATCGCATCTGGTCGAATCAAGACGCGTTGCGCAATGATTTGGCTAAGATGATGAAGAATGCGCTGCTGACGCACAGCAATCCAATCACACAGAGCCCAGCGCTTCGCAAGAAGTTCGGTGTCATGAAATATCAGTCAGATCGCATTATCAGAACAGAAAGCGACCGTGTCATGGCTCATCAAAGCATTGTGAATGCTCGTGAGGCCGGATATAAGAAAGTTGTGTGGGTTATCAACTCAGGTGCGTGCGACATATGCCTACAGCATAGTGGCGAAATTTACACGCTAAAGCAAGCCGATGGCATGATACCGGCTCACCCTAACTGCCTTTGCTCATGGGCCGCTTATGATTCTGGCGATGAAGTTGACGAATAATATGTGACCTGAGCAAGTCCCTAAACTGCTCAAAAATAATAGCGTGAAGTGATAGACGTGTGATCGTGGCTGGGCTGAATGGTGTGGCTGGGGTCGTTAAGCATGTCTATTCGTTTTGGGCTAAACAGGAGGCACCATCATGGCAGAAGAAACACAGGCTCAAGAAGAAATTGAATCAACTCAAACAACCGAAACGACCACTCAGGCACCGACCACGTACACACAGGCTCAGCTTGACAGCGAGGCCGATAAGCGTGCAGCTAAGGCGCTTGAAACAGCTAAGGCTAAATGGCAAGCGGAACAGGCTAAGGCACTTGAGGACGCAAAGAGCGAAGGCGCTCGGCTTGCTAAGATGACCGAAGATGAAAAGACCAAAGAGCTTGAGAAACAGCGACAGGCAGAACTAGATAAGCGTGAGGCTGAACTAAATCGGCGCGAATTGTCGACAAGCACGAAGTCATTGCTCGTTGATAAAGGGCTTCCAACTGACTTTGCTGGCTCTCTGGTCGCGTTGGGTGATGCTGGCAAGATCAAGACGGCTGTTGAAAATATTCAAAAGACAATTCAGGAAACGGTCAACAAGCAGGTTGAAGCCAAACTGCAAACTGACTCTCCTAAGAATGGTGCTTCTGCCCTTGATGGTGCTGATGATCCATTCAAGAAAATCATGGCACAATACAAGAAAAAATAGGAGGTAGCTAGTATGGCTACAGAAAACAACAATTTACCAGTACGTCTCTATCAAAAACAGTTTATCGCAATGATGCAAACCGTGTTCGGTGTTCAAAGTACTTTCACCCCAACATTCGGTGATCTGCAAGCGCTCGATGGCATTCAAAACAACGCGATTGCTTTCAGCGTCAAGGCAAATGACGTGCCGGTAGCCGTTGGCGATTACAGCAAGGATCCCAACGTTGCGTTCGGTACTGGTACTAGCAACTCTAACCGCTTCGGGCCAATGAAGGAAATCATCTATGGAGACATCGATGTTCCTTATGATTTTGGATGGAGTTTCAACGAAGGTATCGACCAGTTCACTGTCAACAACGATTTAAACGCGGCAGTTGCCGACCGTTTGAACTTGCAGGCACAGGCTAAGACACGGTTGTTCAACGGCAAGCTGGGCGCTTATTTGGTTGCTAGCGCTGCGGCTGATCTGGGTGCGGTTGATGATGTTAACAAGGTGTTCGAGGCAGCGTCCGAACGCTACACCGACCTTGAAGTAGTTGTTCCGGTCCGCGCATACGTGACTGCCGAGGTTTACAACGCAATCATCGATCATCAGTTGGTAACCAGCTACAAAGGTTCTGCTGTGAACATTGATGAAAATGGCATTGTTCGCTTCCGCGACATCGTTGTTACCAAGACGCATACTCGTTACATGGCTGGTAAGGCCATCATCTTCTCGCCTGACAACATTGGCCGTGCGTTCACCGGTATCAACGTTGTTCGGACGATTCAATCCGAGAACTTTGCGGGCGTTGCTTTGCAAGGTGCTGGTAAGGCAGGCCAGTGGATCAGCGATGACAACCGTCAGGCAATCTTCACTGCCGGGACGTCAGCAACTACCACAACTTCGACTGTGGCGCCGACCACTACGACTACCACCTCGCACGCTTAATTAATTGATCTAAGTCGCCTATCGAAATAGGACAGTACGGGAAACCGGGCGGCTGATTGGAGGACAGAATGAAGCTTATTTTGTGTCAACCTGCCATTAAGCGTTTTGAGTGGGAGCTGGAAGTCTGCCTAACCAATCTGCAAAGTGTCGGGTTTGACATGAAAGATGTCGTTTTGCTCTTCACTGCGCATGATTATAAGGTGCCAGAAACGCTTGTAAGCAAATATGGGGTAGAAGTACACACGTACACCGACAAGCGCTCAGACAAGCAATATATTCCATCTGTGAAGCCTTGGCTTTGGTGGCAATATCTAGCGGAAGACCCTGAACGTGAGAACGAGGACTATTTCTACTTCGATAGCGATGTTATATTCCGAAAACGTCCAGACTTTCGCAAGCTGAAAGCAAAGCCTGATAGATGGCTTTGTAGCGATACTAATGGCTATCTCAGCCTCGATTATATTGGGCAATGCAAAAATGGTCAGCAGATTCTTGGCCATATGGCTGATATTATCGGGGTTACGATTGACTCGCTTGAAACAATCAATCACAACTCGGGCGGCGCCCAGTGGGTCATCAGTCACCCATCAGCAGATTACTGGCGCAAGGTGTATGCCGACAGCAACCGACTGTGGCAGTATTTGCAGACAGTCGACAGCAATATCCAAAAATGGACCGCTGAAATGTGGTCACAGTTGTGGAATATGATGTACTTCAACATCGGGCCCGTCATCAGTGATGAGCTCGATTTTTGTTGGGCTACTGATCCGGTCAAGCGATGGAATGAAGCCAAGATCATGCACAATGCTGGCGTCACAGTTGATGACAAACACTTGTTCTTCAAGGGACAGTATGTTAATCACACGCCATTTGAAGATGATTTGAGCTTTGTTGACAAGTCGAAGTGCTCATACAAGTATGTTCAAGCAGTAAAGGCGGTGAAATGATGGCTGATTCAGATACAAACGCAGAGATTTTGGCAAGCGTGAAGCTTCGCATCGGTTTGACCGATACGCTGCAAGATGACTTGCTGAATGACCTTATTAGTGATGTAAATGCTCGCGTGCTGGCTTATATCAACCAAGACGGTGTAATCAACCAGACAGTGCCAACCGCTGTTACATGGGTAATTAAGGACGTTGTGGTTAAGATGTACAACCGCATTGGTGACGAAGGAAAAACGGCCAGCGGCGAGGGTAATGTCTCAAATACATGGGAAACCATTGATCTGTCTAAATATGCTGACGGTCTTGACGTTTATCGCGAGTCATCGCAAAGCCGCCGTCCGGGAATGAGGTTTGTGTAATGAGATACAACAATCGAATCACACTCATTAGGAAGTCGCCACCGGCTGATCCATTGCATGACAGGCCAACAGAGACGCGTGAGACGGTCACTTGCCTGACAATCCCAGTCACCAGTGCACAAGAGCTGTCTGTGTACGGCCTCGTTAACACTATGGCCTATGAGATTCACGTAAAGAAGCCTGCATTGCCTGTGAACGAGATCGAGCTTGATGGCGTCAGATGGACAATCAACAAGACATTCGTAAACCGCAAGTCAACTGTATTCATTGTGTCTGGAGGTGGCAGCTAATGGCTGACATTAACGTTAAATGGTCAGGACTCGACAAATTGATGGAAGAACTAGGTGCTACTGCTGAAGCAACGATTGATGCTGCTGCTTCAGCGATGAAAACAACCACCGGTCAAGTTCAGGCAAAGGCAAAACAGATCCTGGATTATTCACCTCGGTATTTGGGACATGAAATCGCATCTGGCCGGTCTGAAAGCAACGTTTGGAGCGTTGCGA
>NZ_BOLS01000012.1 GCF_016861785.1 Lacticaseibacillus mingshuiensis | reverse complement strand
TCGCAACGCTCCAAACGTTGCTTTCAGACCGGCCAGATGCGATTTCATGTCCCAAATACCGAGGTGAATAATCCAGGAGCAAACTATTTTCCACTGGCACGGCGTCATCCGCAAAGGTCGACCAGAGGAACGTGGGCGGATTTTGCGCAGAGACGTGTTTTTCCAACGAGACGGCCTCAAGCTGGTCCGGCGTCGGCTGATCCCCCAGCAGGTTGCGGAACGAGCCGCGGTGCGCGTGCGGGCCGCTGGTGATCACGGGATACGCCAGCATCAGGCCGTTCGGTTGCACGTCGGCCGGGGAAAATACGTGGTCGACGAGCGCCGGCGTGTGCCAAAAATCGGCCAGGCTCGCCGCCAAATGACCGCCCGCGGAAAAACCGGCCACGATGATTTTGTCGGGATCGATGGCCCATTCTGCGGCGCGGGTGCGGACCAGGCGCACGGCGGCGGCCAGCTCCAGAAGCGCGGTTGGAAACGGGCGGGCCGGGCCGACGCTGTAATGGAGGACAAAAGCCTGTTGCCCGCGGGCCAAAAGTGCGAGCGCCACGGGTTCCGCCTCGCGATCGGCGACGAAGCTGTAGGCGCCGCCGGGACAGATGATCACGGCGATGCGCTTGCGGTTGGGCTCGATGTTGGCGGATGCGTCGCGAATGTAGCCGTCAAGCACAGCATCGCTGGACAGCGGCGTGGTGAGCGTTTCGTGAATCAGTTGCATGCCTGTGACCTCCTGAGGTTAGGGCTGGTTTCAGTCGTCTAAGTCTCGCCACATCTCATCAGTTGTGCGATATGTCCTGAGGCGTTCTGACAGGTCTGCTTCCCGTAATGCCAGCCGTGTCTCAATTGGCAAAGTGGTTGGCGTGAATGGCAGCCCGCGATCCCGCACCATTTGGGTCAAGAATATGGTGATAGCTGTGTTCAGATCCATTCCCAGCTCGTTTACGACGGCCGTTGCCGCCTTTTTTAGTTCTGGATCGATGCGGACAGTGAGATGCGTCGCTTTTTTATCGTTTGCCATTGATCATCATTCCCCTTTCCATCTGAGCTCAGTCTATCGCTCTGATATGCTAACGTAAATAGGCCAGGCTGTCGGCATGCAAGCGCGTGCGTTGTTTCGCGCACGCCGCCATGTGCTTCGCTTCCCCGCTTCACTTTGCCTTCACGCTGCACTTCGCCTCCAACGCTGTGCTTCGCCCACAAGCCTCATTTTCGCACTACGCGTCACTCCGCCCCGACCTCCCGAAACTTCAGCGGGCTAGTCCCCGTTTCCGCCTTGAACACGCGGTAGAAGGTCTTCAGACTGCCAAATCCCGCGCGGAAGGCAACGAGGCTGATCGGCATGGTGGCGCTTCGCAGAAGGTATTTCGCCACGCCCAGCCGGTACCGCGTCAGATAAGTCATGAAGGTGAGGCCGGTCGTTTTGCGAAAGAAGGT
Source organism: Lacticaseibacillus mingshuiensis (assembly GCF_016861785.1). Classification (GTDB taxonomy): domain Bacteria; phylum Bacillota; class Bacilli; order Lactobacillales; family Lactobacillaceae; genus Lacticaseibacillus; species Lacticaseibacillus mingshuiensis. Next base: position 85,071 of record NZ_BOLS01000012.1, on the reverse strand, counting down.
GGCAAAATAGTGCGGTGAAAAGCCCACCGCAGCCGCCACCTCGGCCAGTGTGAACGGGTGGCTATAGTTGGCTTCCACAAAATTGGCCACCTTGAGCAGCGTGGTCAGCGCATCCCCGTCCGTCAGGGGCAGTGTGAGGTGCAGCGGGTCAGCGCTAGCGGGAACGTCGCGGGTCAGGCAATCAAAGATGCCGGCCACCGCAATGAGCTGCACGAACCGCCGATTTTCAGCTAAATGCTCCGCGTTGATCTGGAGCAACAACTGGCGAACGCGCTGGGCGGCCAGGGTCGGCCATTCCTCGCTGAACCAGCGGCGATGGCGCAGGGTCTCGGCCAGCGCATACGCGCCGTTGCCCGTTTCAAGCGCGGCGAGCATCGCGGGGTGCAGGCGGTACTGGAGCCATTTGGCGTGATGCTTGTTCACCAGCGAATGCGGCAAAGCGGACGGAATAATGAAAAAACTGCCGCTGGCCAGCCGGTATCGGCGCGCGGGCAACCCCAGTTCCACGGCGCCCTCACGGATGTAAAGAATCTCGATGTCGGTGTGCCAATGCGGCGCGATCGAGGCGTCTTTGCCTTCACTGACGGTCAGGGGGTAGTCCAGCTGCATGCCGGTGGATTCGATTCGCACGGTCACGGTGAGGCCTCCTTTTTTGCGATTCGGTCAGGCGCGGGCGGGCCCCTGATTTAATTCGAGGCGAGTCGCACCCTTTTCCGCCACGTTTGACGCGATCTGTTCGCCCGGTTCGCCCGTTTCATCCGCTTCAGCCAGCGCCGTCGCCACCACCTCATATTGCTGAGTCGCAGCCCGATACACGAGGTGATGCACCGTGCCGCCGCAGTCGATGGTGAGCGTCTGATACGGTTTGTCATAGCCGGCATGCAGGAGCCGCACCGACACGCGGGCGCCATCCGCCTTGACCAGATAGGTGTTGAACGCGCCGCTTTGGTAGGCATGGTCCACGCCGTTGTCCTGATAATGGAGGTATTGGCCGCGGTCGCCGAACACGCGAAATGATAACGCCTGCTCTGTTTCGACGTTCACAGATTGCGTGACCGGACGCCAGGGTAAAATCGTGTTGGCCTTCACAAATAATGGCAGGTGGTCCAGCGGCGCCGGCGTGATCAGATAGCGCCCGCCATGCAACCGGGCGCCGGTCCAAAAGTCGCACCACTCGCCCGCCGGCAGGTACACGAGCCGGTGAGTGGTGCCCGGCGTCAAAACTGGCGCCACGAGCAGGGACTCGCCGACCAAAAATTCATCGTTTAAGTTGCGAACTTCGGGGTCCTGTTGATAGTGCAGCACCAGCGGCCGCATCACGGGCAGACCTGTTTTTTCACCGGCCGCAAACAGGTCATACAGATAGTCCAGCAGCTGGTATCGCAGCTCCAGATAGCGGCGATAGATCGTCAGGCTCTCCTCGTCGAACTGCCAAGGTTCCTGCAAGCGCGATCCCATTTTCGAATGATTGCGCAGCAGCGGGCTGAAGATGCCGGCCTCAAGCCACCTGATCAGGAGTTCCTTCGTCGTGTCCGAGCCAAACCCGCCGATGTCGGTGCCGGCGAACGCGAAACCGGACAAGCCGAGGCTACAGAGCTGCGGGACCATCATCTGGAGGTAGACCCACAGACTGTGGTTGTCGCCGGTCCACACGGTGCTGTACTTTTGCGTGCCGGCAAACGCCGCGCGGGTGATCACAAACGGCCGCTTGCCGGTCTGCGCAAGCAACCCCTGATAGGTCGCGCGGGCCATGTGATGCGCATACAGATTGTGCATCTGCGCGTGGGTCGACGGCTGGTCCTCATCGAAAAACACGGTGTCGTCTGGAATCTCGCCGTGAAAAGACTGCGGCTCATTCATGTCGTTCCAGATGCCGGCGACCCCTAAGTCCGTCAGCAGCTTGTGCTTGTCCGCCCACCACTGGCGCACCGCGGCCCGGCCAAAGTCGGGATAAACCGTCTGCCCGGGCCAGACTTCATTGGCGTAAATGGCCCACTCGGCGTTTTGACAAAATAGTCCTGCGTGCACCCTTCGTCATAGACCGGGTAGCCAGGCTCTTCTTTGACCCCGGGATCGATGATGGGGATCAGCTTGATGCCTGTTTTGCCCAGGGCCGTCGCCAGGTCTTGCAGCGCCGGAAACCGCGCTTGATCGATGGTGAACACCCGGTACCCGGCCATGTAGTCGATATCCAGGTGAATGGCGTCACAAGGCAGGGCATGCGCGCGCATCTGCGTCGCGATCGCCGTGACCTGAGCCGCCGTTTGATAGCTCCAGCGCGATTGGTGATACCCCAGCGTCCATTTTTGCGGCAGCGGCGTGGTGCCTGTCAGATAGGTGTAGTTGGCGACCACCGCCGCCAAGCTCCGCCCGCCCAGCACATAGTAGTCGAGCACCCCACCCTGCGCCGAATACGTATAATAATCTGCGCTTTCCTTGCCCAGGTCGAGGTGGCTGGCGTAGGCGTTGTCGAAAAACAGGCCGAATGCGTGGCGCTCCGCCAGACCATAAAGAATCGGAACACTCTTATACAGCTTGGTAAAATTCTCCAGTTGCGGCCGCGAATTGCCGGTATTCCAGTTATCGTATTCGTAGCCATATTTATTGATAAAACCCGTTTTATCCCCGAGACCATAAAAACACTTGGCCGCGGGCATTTTTTTGATCAGCTCGACTGGGGCAGTCGCGTGGGTCGGGGCCGGGGCGGCTGTAGTGCTGGCGGCCGCGGCGGCTGGCGCGGTTGCGGCGTCGCGCCCGTCTTTGATGGCACCAGCTTCAGTTGTGGCGCCGCCCGTATCGCCGGCCGCGCGTCTGTCTGCGATCGCGCCGGCCGCCATTTCGTGGCCCTCTTTGGCGGCCAGCCGCGCCAGCGCCGCATCCACGTCGCGCACCAGTGGCACGCGGGGGCCGCGGTAGTCGAGCACCAGCGGCGTCCCGTCTGCGGCGTACACATCCACATGGCCGCGTGGCGTCACGCAGACAGTTAACTCGCTGGTCTTGAGCGCAAGGCCCCGCGCCACGGCCGCCACAGTGAAGGCGGTCGGCCGCATTTTATCCCCTTCAATGGCGGTCGAGCGGTGGTCCGGCTGATCGGCGCGCTGGATGCGAATGATCGCCTCCGTGATGACCGTCAGCCGCCAGTCTATTTTCCCCGTGAAGATGGTGACGGTCTGCCCGTCTGTGGTGTGGCGCATCGTCTCTGCCAAGTTCTTGTCCCCCTGTTCAGGTGTCGGCGAAGGCGTGCGCGGCTTTCAGCGCCTGCCTGTGCCGGCGAAACCCTGCCGCCGTCTTAACGGGACAAATGATACCATAGGCAATGCCATCTTCAACCAGCGGGACAATTAGAAAACTAATATCGATTGCTTAATACAAGAATATCGCCGGTCTGAAGCGGGATAAACAGGCCTCGATGCGATATGTAAAATAGTTATTTACAAGAAATACACGTATTATTTGAGACTCATTTCGGGTTTCGCGAGGGCAAGGCCGCCGCTTTTCGTTTTATAGTGAGCACAATACCCAAAAGGAGATGATCGCCCCTTTGCAGACGCTGGTCGTTGTGTTTTGCATCAGAAAAGGAGGCCGCCATGAGCGACAACCAACTGACCGCTCCACTTGCGCCATCCCGGCCGCGCCAGGTGACCCGCTGGCAGACCGTCAAGCTCCGGCTGAAAAAAAGCGCGCCGCTGTATGTCTTGCTGGCGCCGTCGTTGACGCTACTGGTCATTTTTTCCTACATTCCCATTTACGGGCTGGTGATCGCGTTTCAGGATTACGCGCCGGTGCTTGGCATCAGCGGCAGTGAGTGGGTCGGCTTTGAGAATTTCATTCAGTATTTCAGATCCTATCAGTTTTGGCTGACGATCAAGAACACCCTGGTCATCAGCGTGTACAGCCTGCTGGTGAACACGCCGCTGCCGGTGGCGCTGGCGATCTTGTGTAATCAGATCCGCCACGAGCGGTTTAAAAAAACGTTCCAGGTCATCACCTACCTGCCGCATTTTATCAGCACCATGGTCATGTGCGGGATGATTCTCTTGTTCCTCAACCCGGCGACAGGCTTGCTGGCACATTTTTCACAATTGGTCGGCTTGCATCTGCCGGATGTGATCGCCGATCCGAAGAATTTTGTCCATATCTACGTTTGGAGCAACGTTTGGCAGAACCTCGGCTGGCACAGCATCATCTACCTGGCCGCCTTGTCCGCGATCGACCCCGTCTACTATGAGGCCGCCAGCATCGATGGGGCGTCTGCGTGGCAAAAGATCTGGCATTTGGACCTGCCACTGATCATGCCGACCATCGTCATCTTGCTCATCATGAGCGTTGGGCGCTTGCTCAATGTCGGCTTTGAAAAGGTCCTGTTGCTCCAAAACCCATTGAATATGCCGGCCAGCGAGATCATCTCCACTTATGTTTACAAAGTCGGCCTCGGCAGCTCGCAATACAGCCTGTCCACCGCGATTGGCCTGTTCAACACCTTGATTAATGGCACCTTGTTGATCAGTGTCAATTGGTTCTCCAAGCGGCTGGCCAAGCTGAGTCTTTTTTAGGAGGTGTGCGTCTCAAATGGCAACCAAACCCGCAATGAAAGTCAAACTCTCCCGCGGCGACCGCGCGTTTCAAGTGGGCGTGTACCTTCTCGCCGGTGTGATGATCCTCACAATTTTGTACCCACTCTGGTTCATCCTGATCGCCTCGTTCAGTGACCCGCGCGATGTAGCCAATGGCGCCGTCCTATTTTGGCCCAAGGAATGGACACTGCGGGGGTACACCCTGCTGTTTCACCAGCGGACGATCTGGCACAGCTACCTCAACACGATTCTTTACACCGTGTTCGGCACGCTGTTTGCGCTGATCATCAACATCCCCCGCCGGCTACGTCCTGTCACGCAAGGACCTTTACGGGAAAAAATTGCTCGGCATCCTGTACGTCATTCCGATGTTCGTTAGCGGTGGCCTCATTCCAACGTACATGGTGATTCGCCATGTCGGCTTGATGAACAACCCGTTAGTCATGATCGTGCCATTTTCGGTGTCGTGTTACGACATCATCGTGGCCCGCACGTTTTTCAAGCAAAGCATTCCAGACAGTCTGTGGGAAGCGGCGCAGATCGATGGCGCCAGCACCTTCCGATTTTTTATCCGGATCGTCTTGCCGCTGTCAAAAGCGATCGTGGCGGTGATCGGCCTGTGGAAAGCGGTCGGCATCTGGAACTCGTGGTTCAACGCGTTGATCTACCTGCAGGACGAGGCCTACCAGCCGATTCAGCTCCTGCTGCGCCAGATCTTGATCACCAACCAACAAGCCTCAGCCGCCACGGTCGGCGCGCTGGGCGAAGAACTCAAGCAGCTGGCCGAAATGATGAAGTACTCGGCGATCGTGGTCTCGACGCTGCCGATCATGTTGGTCTACCCGTTCCTGCAAAAATATTTCAATAAAGGGGTGTTGATCGGCTCGGTCAAGGGCTGATCACACTGAAGGAGAGTATTGATGAAAAAGAAAACACTGATGGCCGGCGCGACTGGTGCGCTGGCGGCGTTGCTCATGCTCAGCGGCTGCGGCGGCACCAAAGACGCCAAAGCCAGCAGCGCTGATAAGGACAAATTTCACATCGTTTTGACCCGCCGCTCGGATTGGGGCAAAAAATTCGCTCAGGGCTTCATCAACGATTCCGCGAAGAAAAACGGCATCGACCTCGACTGGGAGATCATCTTGAACAGCGACTGGGGCACCAAGAAACCGGCCTACCTCTCGTCCGGCAAGCTGCCCGACGCGTTCATGGCGCACTCAACGTTGAACGACCAAGACGTCGTGCAAAACAAGGCCGTGATTCTCAAGCTCGACGACTATGTGAAGGACATGCCCAACCTCCAGCGCGCGTTTAAGGAAGACCCGTCGCTCAAGGCGCTGTGCACCTCGACGGATGGCCACATTTACTCCCTGCCCAGCAAGCTCGCGCCGCGCCCGAAGATCGGCAACCAACTGTTTATCAACAAGAAATGGCTGGACAAGCTGGGACTGAAAATGCCGGACACCTACGATGAATTTCTCGACGTGCTGCGCGCATTTCGCGACAAGGACCCCAACGGCAACGGGAAAAAGGATGAGATTCCTTACGGCGGCGGGGCGGCCAACGCCCGGGTCGAGCGGATCATGAACTTCGCCCTGCCATTTGGCGTCCTGTCCCCGTTTGTGCCTGCCAACGGGCCGCAAAACATCACGCTGGACGACGGCGTGCCGACCTTCCAGCCGACCACCGACCGCTTCAAAACGGCGATGATCGCGATGCACAAGGCGATGGCAGAAGGGCTGATCGACTCACGCTTTTTCACCGATGACGGCGCGACCTCGATGGCCAAAAAGCAGGCCAAGACCCCAATCGTCGGCGTGGCCGTGTGCTGGACCGCCGAGACCGAATTTGGCCAAAACGGCGATCAATACGTCGCCTTGCCGCCGCTGAAAGGCCCGGATGGCAACCGCTACATCAACTCCGACCCGACGCATTTGAGCTACAACCGCAACGAGCTGGTCGTGACCAAGAACGCCGCGAAAAAAGATGTCAAAAAACTCATGGCTTGGGCGGATTCTTTTTACACGGATGAAGCCAGCGTCCAGACGTTCTACGGCTCTTTTGGCATCGGCACCAAGAAATTGGCCAACGGTAACGTCCAGATTCTCGAACCCAAGACCGGCAACTCCTCTGGTTTTTCCTGGGAACACTCCCTCCGTGATGATGGCATGAAGTTCATGTCGCCGGCGTTTGAAAAGAAGCTCGTGTTCGACAAGAACAACACCGACTACAAGAAACTGGCGATCGACAAGCAGTTCAATAAGTATGCGCTGCCCGCCTACCCCAACCTGCAATACACCGCGCAGGAGCTGAAGCAAATGGCGCGCCTGCAAACGGATATCAACACCTACGTCTCACAATGCCGGGCGAAATGGATCATGAAGGGCGGCGTCGAGGCGGAATGGGCCGGGTTTAAGAAGCGACTGGATCAGATGGGGCTGAAAGATTATATGAAGATCCAGCAGACCGCCTATGATCGGTGGATCAAATCTAGTAAGTAAACAAAGTGGACCAGCTGGTGAACCTGGGCCCGACAGGTAAGCGTCTCGAACACCAGGTCCGCTCCTTGGACCAGGTGTTTGAGACCTTAGCTGTTCGGACCCGGCCAGGTGGACCACGACAAGTAGAAGTGGGCCACCTGGCGAACTTGGGCCCGACAGGTAAGCGTCTCGAACACCAGGCGCGGCCGGCCACAAACTGTGCGTAAAATGACCGCGCCGCCCCTGGTCACGGCGCCTGCCTCGTGTCATAGTATTGAAGGGAGATCAGCGAAACTTATGAAGCACCCAGTCCTCGCCCCCACCGGCCGGCTGACCCGGTTTTTCGAGCACATTTTCCTGATGATCTGGCTGAACGTTTTGATCCTCGTTGCCAGCCTGCCACTGGTGACCCTGGGACCGGCGATGCTGGCGGCGATCATGACAGTCGAAAGCTGTTTGCGGGAGCCGCGCACCGCGATCACCAGAACGTTCCGCCACCATTTTCGCCAAAACCTCGGGCTGGGCATCGGCCTTGAAGTGGTCGGCGTTGCGCTTCTCGGCGACCTGCTGGTGAGCGGCATCACGCTGCTTCGCCTGCCGCAACCCTGGCGCGTCCTGTTGCTGGGCGCGTTGGGGCTGCCGACGCTGATTCTGGTCAGCCTACTCATTGCCGCGGTGGTCTATCATTGCCGTTACACCGGCGGCTGGCGGCTGATCCTCTATCACGCGCGGCTGATCTTCGCGCATCACTGGCTGGCTTGCCTGACCTTGGTCGCCGTGAACGCGTGGCCACTTGGGCTGATCATCGCCGGCGGTAGCGCAGGGCTGCTCAGCGTTGTATATCTTTTCACCTTCATCGGTTTCGGCCTGACCGCCTGGCTCAATGGCCGCCTGTTTTGGCACATCCACACGCGCCTGGAGACCCCAGCTGCGCCCTATTTTTCCAAAGAGGAGTGATAACATGTTCAAGATTCAACCATCCGTGGCCGACACGACAAGCTTTCAGATTCACGGTCACCGCGGCTATCCGGCCCGTTTTCCGGAAAATAGTCTGCGGGGGTTCCTCTATGCCGCGCTGCATCATGTCGATGTGATCGAGACCGATGTCCAGCGCACGCAAGACGGCCACCTGGTCATCATCCACGACGAAAAAATCGACCGCGTCACCAGCGGCGAAGGCGAGGTCTGCGACATGACCCTGCGCCAGTTGCGCCACTGGCATATGGCAGACGGCGAGGTGGTGCCGACGCTGGACGAGCTGATCGCGCTGGCGCGACAGTTTCCGGTGCGGCTGAATATTGAGTTCAAGACTGGCAAGCACCGCTACCCGGGCATCGAGGCCGAGGTCCACGACAAGATCAAGGCGGCCGGCCTCGCCCCCACCACGATGTATTGCTCATTCAATCTCGATAGCCTGAAAATCATGCGCGACATCGCCCCAGAACAGTCGCTGGCATTTCTCACATCTGGCCGCACCAGCGCCGAGGTGACGGCGGCCCTGCCGGTGGTCGATGTGCTGCATCTGGAGCATTACCTACCGGATGTGGCGATGCCCCAGCGGCTGTGGACCATCGACGAGCCGATGCAGATGCTCGACGCCGCCAGCAAGGACCATGTGGTAGGGTTGATCACCAACCGGTTTGAGTTGGCCGAAGAGGTGCTGAGCGGGCGGGTTTAGGGGCTGAGCAGTCTCTCTGTTTAGCGGAAACCGAAAATACCTGACACCTAGGAATTCCATCCCTATCGCAAAGAGCCCGCCGAGTTTTCGCTCGGTGGGCTCTTTGGTTGGGGGGATAAATATATTATGAAGTTATATAAGCAGGGAGATTTTCAGCTGGCCGACCGGGGGTTAGTCAGTCAGCTTTTCGCCAAGCGACCCGCGGTGAAGCACCTTTGTCTTCAGGAACTGATCTGCTGGCGTCTCGTCAGTCTCGATCATCTTCAAAACAGTCTCTGCGGCCATTTCGCCCCAGCGATGTTTGGAGTAGTCGATCGAAGTGAGTTTAGGGTCCAAATAAGTATCGATATAGTCATTATCAAAGCCAACGATCTTGATGTCTTGACCGACCACGCGACCGCGCGCGTTGAACCCGTCATACAGCCCGATCGCGAGCTCATCGTTCAGGGCGAAGACGCCGATATTGGTATCACCTGTATTGCAGATGACCTCCGCGGCTTTGCGCCCGCCTTCGATGGTGAAATCTCCCGGGATGACCAAGATCGATTTGCCGGAGATCTTCTCCACTTCCTGGATGGCGGCCTGCGCACGGGCTTGTGAATCCCACGAATCGGAAGGCCCGGTGACCATCACGAAATGGTCCACGTTCGCGGCGGCAAGCGCATCGATTGCCTGTCTGGCACCGGCTGCGTTGTTGACGATGACTCGTGCAACGTTTGGGTGCGTGATATCACGATCCATGACGACCAGTTTGTTGCCCGCGTCTGCGTATTCGCGAATTAGGTCAGTCGGAAACGAGACATCTAAGATGATCGCGCCATCCACAAATCGTTGCGGCACAAACGCGCGCGAGCGACTACCACCAGAGCCAACGATCAACTCATAGTGATGGGCGCGCAGCGTGTTGGCAACGCCATCGATCACGTGACTATAAAAATCACCACCGAAGCCATTGACGTAAAGGCCGATCATGTTGGTCTTTTGTTTCTTCAGCATCCGCCCAGCAAGACTTGGGGTGTAGTTCAACTCTGCCGCGATAGCTTTGATGCGTTCCCGGGTCTCCGAAGTGACTTTTGCGTTGTCGTTCAGCGCATATGAGACTGTCGAGATCGAAACGCCTGCCCGTTCGGCGATTTCTCTAATTCCAACCAAAGCGCGTTACCTCCACTTGATATTGATTAAGCATGACGATACACAAAACAGCAACGCGTCTCGTGTTCATTCAATTTCTTATTATTAATGAGGGACAGCCCCACTCATTCAGCCGCCAACTCCGCGCAAAGCGGGAAATGGTCAGACGCATAGCGGCCGTCAAACGAGTCGGTCAACACCCCAGTTTTTAGAGTCTTTAACCCTTTGACGTAGATATAATCGATATTCTCAAGATCGCGCCAGGGCATGGTGTAGGTGAAATTCTGGAATGTCCCCGTCGGCCCATAGTGTTGAATGTCTGGCAACGTTTTGACGTTCACAAATGCGGCTTCCGTCAAAAGCGTGTGAACGGCTTCCTCAGGCTCTGCATTGTAATCACCCAAGATCACTGTCGGGTACGCCGCGATCTGCGATGCCAACTGCTTCAAAATGACCTTCATCCCGTTCGTGCGCGCCTCTTCCGAGATATTATCCAGATGGACCGAGATGACCAAGGTCTCAACGCAAGTCGCACGATCCTGCAAAATGGCCCAGACACAGACACGCGGATACGCGGCCCCCGGATAAATGCTCGGTTGCGCCGGCGTCTGGGATAACCAGAAGGCGCCGTTATCAATCAAATTATAATTGTTTTCCTTAAAGAGTAAACCGATTCCTTCGCCTGTGCCGTCCCCATCCCGCTCCTGACTGAGCAAGTGATACTCGGGAAGGCCTTCCGTCAGGTCTTTGACTTGGGTCGGCCGAATCTCTTCAACGGCCAGGACATCCCAATTATGAAACTTGATCAGATCAAGCACGTACTGGGCACGATATGGCCATTGCCATTCTTTATCATAATCCGTATCGACACGAAGATTATAGGTTGCGATTCTCATCAGCTAATTTCTCCTTATTATTTTCACACACGTTGCGCAAGGGTTGCGGCCTTATCAACTTCCCAGCGGATCCTCGCAATACCGCCGCCTTCGTGTGCGTGCCCCGTGTACACTTTCAATTCCTTGGGGGATTGGATCTGATCAAAAGTGGGGAGGTAATCCGCCATCGGACACGTCGTATCTTGATCGCCGCAAGAGGCAAAAACTGGGGCCTTGATCTGCGCGGCAAAGAATTGTGTGTCGTAAAACCGCATGGTACGTTCGACCGCCGCCCGTTTTTCCGGATACACAGCCAGATACTCACCAATCACGCCATACGAGCCGGCTCGGGCATCGATGCGCGCCATGAGGTTGGACTGGCTCGGCACATCGCTAAAGATAGCGGTCAAGTCATATGGCGACAGTGCCCCGATCATCGTGGCCAATCCCCCGCCTTGGCTGCCGCCGCGCAGAAAGAGTGGTTGACCAGACGAGGCCACGAGGTCATGCGCAATTTTCAGCTCCAGAAGGTGGTCCGCAATGACGCGCTTCATATAGAAATCGTCGGGGTCTGTGAAGCCTTGACCCATCGGCATTTTTCCATAGGTCATGGCATAGGGAGACGTGTCCAAAGTCTTGCCACCTTGGCCGCGATTATCGATCACCAACACCGAAAACCCAATCGAAGGCCAGTGGTAAAACTGCATCGGATCTTCCAGATGATTCATGTACCCAAGATAATCGATCACTAGGGGGGAGGTGTGATCGCGTTGGGGCTGAATCAGATAGCCATGCACGCGTTCGCCATAGAGGCTCGTGAACGCGACATCAGCGACATTGACCGTCGTGGCGGCCACCTTGGAGGGAACGATTGAAAGCTTGATATCACTGGCATAGAGCTCATCGATGAGGCCCTGCCAAAAGACGCCTGCTTCATTCATCAAAAACGCCAACTTTCCTGACAAAGTAGATCTGAAGGTAACATGCCACAAAGAAACCGAGACACAGGGCCAGATATAGATTGACCTTGCCAATCAGCGATAACACCACGACTGGAATCAGCAGGATCACGATGCTGTATACAATATGCTGAAAGAACAGAATCAGCGCGTTGTTGAATGCCTGGCGAACGCTGTCTTGACTGAGTGCAAAGTCATATGCAAAGGTTCCAAGAAGTAGCGCCACGCTGGCCACGAAAAAGATCATCACGGCGGCGGCCCATTGTCCGAGCGCGCCAACCAGCAGCGTTAACCCGATCGCCAAGCCTGCCCCGACCAGTAGGATGCCAAAAAGTAGCCAGCCGCGGACAAGGTTCTTCTTCATAATTTTAAAATACGTGGTGAGCACATGATCTTCTTCGCCAGCCATCACGCGCTTGGTGATCTGGTACAACGCGATGATGGCAGGCCCTAAGAGAACCACCGTCAAGCCGGACAACACGAACACTAAATTGATAATGAAGGCATTGGCGGCAAGCGTCATCAACCGGTAGTAAAGCCCATCGACCCTAAATATCTCTTTCATAACAAGCAAAGAAAGAGCTACAGTTTCCGCAGCTCTTTCTTCTTTCACATCCTTTAGTTTAGCTTCTTGCGGTTAGAGGCCATATTCTTTGTCAGCGTCTTTTCAACGTTGGAATAGTTATTCTTCTTCAAGAAGTCCTTGTAATTGCTGAGGGTGCTGTCAAAGCTTGCGTCACTGTTGGCGCGGATCAGGGAAATAACGGTACTATTCATCTTCGTTTGAACCTGATCATAGACACGTGCTTCAGCAGTCCCGGCTTGCGGCTTGATGTTTTCGATCACGAAATGCGGGTACAGCTTGCCAACGCCCCACTTCTGCATCTGGGTCAAAGCGGAAGTCGTCGGTGCCTTCAAAGCGTTCATTCGGTCGTTGTTGAAGTAGAGGAAGCGGCTGATGCCGTACTTCTTGTTGTACAGGTCGTTATCGGTTTGTTCGAGTTTGTTGACTTCTGGCAGGTATTCGATCTTGCCATCAGAGTTGTACTTGAAGGTTACGCCTTCGATGCCGTACTTGGTCAGGATCTGGCCTGGGCGATCAACAAGATAGGTGAAGAGTTCCATGACTTTGGCTGGATCCTTGGCGTCTTTGGTGATGTAGTTGATCAGCCAGCCTGAGATCCCTGTCTGGTTCAATGTCGCTTTGCGGCCAGATGTGCTGGACGGGCCATCCACGGCGATGTAACGCGTCTTGGAGTTCTTCATGAATTCAGTGAAGTTCCCGCCTTGGCCACTAGTGCCGGACACAAACATGGTCGCGTATTGACCGGTCTTGACCTTTTGATCGAAGGTCGCACCATCATCGGTAAAGCTGTCATCGCTGATATCCTTGTTGCGATAAACGGTGTTCAAGGTCTTGAGCCATTGGATATATTCTGAATCCAGGCTCCGGTCGTAATAGGCGCCATCATCTGTTTCAAGCGGGACACCGAGGAAGTCTTGCAGCTTGTCGGTGAAGCCGCCCGCCGTCGTGCCAACTGGGGTGAAGCCAAATGGCGTGAGCTTCGGATACTTGGCGGCGATCTCTTTCATCGCCTTTTCAAAGTTCCCCGGCTTGGTGAAGTCCGGCTTGCCGAGGGCGTCATAGACATCTTCACGGATGACGAAATTATCATTCACCGGAATGGTGCCGCTCTCGTAGTCTTTCTTCGTGTTGGAATAGTTTGGATACCCATACGTCTTGTTGTCAGACAGCGTGAACCACTTCATGGTGTCTTTGTTGGCAACTTTCAGGAAATACGGATCATATTTCTTTGCCAGGTCGTTGAGGGAGTACGCCCAGCTGTTCGCCTTCGTTGCCGCCTGACTTGTCTTATCCATCAAGGTCACGATGTCTGGCATGTCACCACCTGAGATCAAGGCATTCAGCTTCGAGTCGTCACCAGTGACGAACTTGATGTTGATGTTCAGATCCTTCTTGATCTTCGCTGTGGTCGCATCTTCACCAAACGGGAGAGTCGTCCAATCAGAATTGATGTACCAAGTGATCGTGGTCATCTTTTTCTTCTTGTCGAGCTTCCACGCCGGCGTTTTTGCACTCGGAGTGTAACGATCTTTGATCGAAAAATTCGAGTTGCCTGCATCCTCTTTGTTGCCGCAGCTGGCCAACGCCAACGCCGCTACGGCAACCATCGCGCCTAGAAAAGCCTTCTTCATCTTTATATCCTTCTTTCTTCCCTTTTTCCCCTTATTCCTTAACGGCACCTTCCATCATCCCCGCGATGAAATGCTTTTGAAGCAACGGATAGATGATGAGAATTGGGACCGTGGTGATCACAATTGTTGCAAGCTGCACGCCGCGCGTTGTCGCCTTAAACACCACGTCAGTCGAGCCGCTTTGAGTCATATTGCTGAGATTAGAGTTGACGATGATCTCATAGATCTTCATCTGAAGCGGGTAAAGATATTGTTTGGTGATGTAGAGCTTGGTCGTCATGAAGTCATTCCACTGGCCGACTCCGTTGAACAAAACGATGGTTGCCAGGGCCGGTTTTGTCAGTGGCAGGTAGATCGAGGTAAAGATCCGCCATTCGCCGGCGCCATCGATCTTCGCCGATTCCTCAAGCGAGTCAGGAATCTCCCGGAAGAAGTTCATCAAGATGACACAGTCGTAATAGCTGAACAGGGCCGGAATAATGTAGACCCAGAACGTGTCCAGCAACCCCAAGGACTTGATCAGCAAGTAGGTCGGGATCATGCCACCGCCGAAGTACATCGTGATGACACCCATCGAGGTATAAAGCCGGCGTCCGATCAACCGGGACTTGCTCAGCCCATAGGCCACGATCGCGCAGAACAAAGTATGCGTGCCGGCGCCGATCACCGTCTTGAGGACCGAGATTCCAAAGGCCTTGGGGATACTGCTATCGGAAAAGACTTTCGTGTAGTTTTCCAATGTGAAGCCCTGTGGCCATAACATTAAGCCGCCGCTGGCCAATCCTGCGTTTGATGAAACGGAGGAAACGAGGATATTCCAGATCGGCACAATGATGATCAGCGAAAACAGCGTCAGGACAATGGTATTGACTAGGTTGAACCAAAATCCTTCTTTTCGAGTCTTCTTACTATGGATCGCAATTTTCATCCGACTCGCCTCCTAGACAATGACCGAATGGCCGTCGTTCAACTTGCGCGTGATGCGATCAGTGATGATCAGCAAAATGACGGAGACGACCGAGATACCTAACCCAACAGCTGTCGCATACGAGAAGTCCCCTTGAGTCAACCCCATCCGATAAACAAAG
Source organism: Lacticaseibacillus mingshuiensis (assembly GCF_016861785.1). GTDB lineage: Bacteria > Bacillota > Bacilli > Lactobacillales > Lactobacillaceae > Lacticaseibacillus > Lacticaseibacillus mingshuiensis. The sequence continues at coordinate 70,069 of NZ_BOLS01000012.1, read as the reverse complement.
GAATTGATCACATCCGCGTAATCCTGGTTCTGTGAGTTCATCAGGACCAAGGTCTGGTCAAGGTTCGACCCAAGCAGCCCGCTGACCGTCAAGATCAAGTTGAGTGAGATGATCGGGCCAAGTAGCGGCAGGGTGATCGTTCTGACCTGTGTCACCTTCGAGGCCCCGTCAATGCGGGCGGCTTCATAAAGCGTCGGGTCGATGCGCGACATCCCGGCAAGATACAAGATGGTGCCCCACCCGACTTCCTTCCAAAGATCTGACAAAACAGCGATCCACCAGTACTGGTTGCCGGCCAGCAAGTGGTTGGTCCCCTTGTCGATGATTCCCAGCGCCATGAGGATCTGGTTGAAGAATCCGTTCGTCGAGAGCCATGAGATCAACATCCCGCCCAGGACGATCCATGAGAAGAAATGAGGAATGTAGGAGATCGTCTGCACGATCTTCTTGAACCGCATATTCTTGAGCTCAAAGATCATCACTGACAGCACGATGGGAATGACAAATCCAATGGCAAGTTTCAAGAAACTGATGGCGAGCGTGTTGCGGACAGATTGCCAGAAGAACTGATCTGAGACGATCGTCTTGAAGTTCTCCATCCCGACCCAAGGTGCGCTGCTCATCGTGTCAACAATCGTATAGTGCTTGAAAGCAGTAATGATCCCGTAGATCGGGATGAAATTGAAGATCACCATGAAGATGACCCCCGGCCACACCATTAACTGAAGCTGTCCTTGCTTAATAAATCGCTTGAATATACTCATATTGATCACTCATCTGCTGCGCTCATTACAGGCCGCTCCCCTCTGAGTATCCTCGAGATTTTTGGTGAAACGTTTCTCCAAATAGGATACTAGCACGCGAACCTTTTTTGCGCAAGCGCTTTCTTTTCTGGTTTAAAAATTTTTTTCGGACCTCGGTTGTCTTTAACCCGCTAAGGCCGCGTTTCCTCAATCTCCGCCCCGATTTTCGAATCCTTCGATGGCTGCCAATCAATGCGGATATTCGGATCAAAATCGGCCGTATCCGTCGATGATTCTCGGTTAAACGTTTCGTTACGAATTGATAATATCTCGCTGAGTAGCGTCCCGATGAAGATGCCTGGTCCGCTGCTGTACAAGCGCCAACCACCTTTGACGCCAACCTGCTGCGCCCGCACCCGCTCAAAATCATTTTGAGCCTGATAGCGATCCGCAAAATCAGCATCCGAGCTCGAGAAATAAACATTGGCCTGGCGTAGCTCGGCATTCGAAACACGTTCGGTCAGTTTGATCGGGTCGACCAGCTGCAGCATTTGCCAGGCTTCTTGTCGCCGGCCGGCAACCGCCAACGCCCCGGCGTAGCGAATATGGGCATGGACATAAAGCAGCCCAATCTCCCGGCCAAAATTAGCGGCTTGCTCCGCGCGCTTGAAGATCTTGCTGACACCACCTCGATAAGTCGACGGGCGGTTCATCAAGCGGACCCCATCTGGGAAAAGTAGGTGTTGGTCGATCAATGCCAACGCATGATCTGCCTGTTTTCCGGTCAAAATGCCGCTCAAAACCCCTTGCGACAATGGCAACAGGCGATAATCGATACCGGTCTGTTGATCTCCGGGATGGATGATTTCTTTGACCCGCCCATCTGGTGCGATCTGAATAAAGCCAGGCAAGACGTCATCGCGCATGAAATAGCGTTGGAAGTCAGTTGCCATTTCAGCTTTGAGTGCCGCAGCTCGGTGCTGAAGCGCATCCCCTTCTGGCAATGCGCTTGTCAAGGTCGTCAGTGTCTCAAGCGTCAGCTCCTCTGTCCACGTGCTTGCCATGGTCGCCTTTTGGGCTGGATCGGCAGGCTGGAGCGTATCATCCCAGTCGCCATCCCCGTACGCCGAAACGTGGGTGCCGGCCAGAAAATGCGCCACGAGATAATCAAGCTGATGCTCGACATGTGCCCGCAGCGAAGTCTTTTCACCAATGAAGTCGTGGGTCGTCGCGCTCATGTATGGCAACTGCTCGTCCAGAATCTGAAGGTCGTGGGTCGCCTTGAGATAATCCCCGAGTACTTTCAGCGGCCAAACGACGACATCGCCGTGACTTTCATCCGCAAACTGCGCGCGATACTCATCGTACATAAACCACTGTGGCCAGTTGCCTGTCTCAACGAATTGATGCGAGTAAAGGGTCGTCAGAATCTGCCGCACTTCTGCGTAGTGGCCCGTGGCTAAAAACAGCTCGACTGGGCCCTGGGAGACGTCGCGCGTCCCCCAAGCGGCCCCGCCGTATTGTTCAAGACCATGCGGAGATAACAGGTGGACCAGGGCATCATGGGCGAACCAGCGCAGAATCGTGGTGATCTCTTGTGCGTCGTCCTTTCTTGCCGGGGCCTCGTCCTTTAATGTCAGATGGTGCAAGAGGTCTTCAATGTGCTCCGCATGCGCCTTCCGCATTGTTGCCGCGTCCAGTTCGTCGAAGTGATTAGCGAGCGCCGTTGAGATCTTCAGATCAGAAGTGTTTCGATAACTCGCGGTGACCATCTCGAGTGATGGCAACGCCTCACCCAACACGTTCGCAGTATCGCCAAGCTCAAAGCGCCCGTCATGCTGACTGTAATCAAGCCAGTAGGTTAGGTCCGGATTTGCGGAGTGCATCGGCATCCCCGACTCTGCTTTGATCGAGAGTTGCTCCCCGTGTGCCACCACAACGGGCTGATGGCCCATGGTGCCTGCGTTCAGTTGATCCGTGATCAGCAGGTCATAATGGTTGCCTCGCTGCGACTGAAAATGAAGGGTCAACTGATCCGAGTCAGCGGCGGCATCGTCTGTAATGATCAGCAGATCATCTTCCAGTTGGTAATACCAGGTCGCCCCGTTATAGGCCATCTCAAAGGCACTGGGTAAGCTCAGCAGATGAAATTGCTGATCCGCCAATTTGATATAGATGCGGCGGCCCGCCGTCGTGAAGAAGTTGAACGGGTCGCGCACGTCACTGGTCAGATTCTGCATATTGGTGTTGCCGTACACAGTATGTGACTCAAAGACTCCTGCCATGAATTGCGTCGTTGCCAGCACCGGCGTTGTTGGCGTGAGGGTGTGCCCCGCCATCACGATATTGCCTGTCTGCCGCTGTTGAAGCAACTCCTTGGCTTGCAAGACAACATGGCGATGGTCCGGCAAAAAGAACGACAACAAGTCGCCATCTTGACGCTCTTCTAAGCTGCGAGCAGGGAAAAGGGCCATGATCTCCCGCGCTTTCAAAGGAATGCCTGATACTCTTGGGCCCAGCACCGGCTCCGTCTGAATCTGCGAATAGACTCGTGGCGCTAACGGCATCCGCAAAGAGCGCTGATAATCGGCTTGCAATTCAATCTCGGAAAGCAGAATTGTTCGGTTGTCCTGTGGCTGATCCGGCAAAAAGGCGGCATAAAAGACCGCATGTTTCGCCGCTTGACCAGCTGGGGTTCGAAGCGCGATCAGCGTCGCTTCATATTGCAATTTGACGTTGGCCAGATTCGGCGCTTGCATGCCAACCGGCGAAGCATCGGCGCGATAGGCTGGCCCGAAAAATTGCATGCCATCGGTGGCATAACTCGCAAGAGGCGTGAAGGCGCCTTGTTGTAGATAAGGATTTTTTCCGGATTGCGGTTGATTTTGCCGCGACGCGATGGTGATGTGCTGCCCATTGCGCGCTACAAAATGATCGATGTATTGCGAGGCATAGGCTTCGTTTGACTGCACAAACGAAGCGGCGCCCAAGCCGAGGTCTTGAACATAGGTCAGCGTTGTCTCTTCTGTGACTTCGCCGTCAAGATCGACCGTCCAATACCAACCAGAATCGCCAATCGTCAGCCGAACGCTATAGGAAACGTCGCTGAACACGCCTTCCCAAGACACCTGCTCTTTGTCGTGGTTGAGCCGACTCTCGGCCCCGGTCAAAAGGCGATAACTCGTCCCATCGCGCAGATAGAGGCCCGCCATACTACCGTCAAGCGCGTTGCCATCGACTTGGTTGATCATGATGCCTGACGTCTCAATATGAATCGGTGCGCCGGCATCGCTCAACCCGATCGCGGTATTCCCGTGTCGAAGCTTAATCATCTGACTTCTCCTTCAAACCATTGGTGAACGTAAACCCAACTGCTTGGGTCGCATCCGAGCTCAGCCCCGCCAACAACTCGTACTCACCGGCATCTGCGGTATTTGTGAGATCTGTGTGCATATAACGTAGGCTGTCTTCGGTGACTGAAAACAACAGATCCGCTGTCTCGCCTGCCCCTACTGCGACTTTTTCAAACGCGATCAGGCGTTTGACTGGTCGAACTGTCTCACCGATTTTTTGGTGCAGATAGAGTTGCACGACAGCACGTCCGTCACGATTTGAGGAATTTTCAAGCCGGACATGCGCGACCATTGGCTTCTGGCTGCTCATCTCGGTGTTCTCGATCGTGAGACTTTGAAGCGTCACCTGCGCGTAGCCCAAGCCATAGCCGAACGGATAGAGCGGGGTGTTTTCTTCGTCGATATATTTGGACAGGTATTTATTTTCGGCATCATTCGGTGTGTGCGTCAGCGGCCGGCCAGTGTTGTATTGGTTGTAGTAGATCGGCACTTGGCCAACGCTACGCGGAAAACTCATCGGCAGACGGCCAGAAGGTTCAACTTCGCCGGTCAAAATGCGGGCGATTGCCTCTGCCCCGCGGCTGCCCGGGAACCAGCCAAACACGACGGCGTCTGAGACTGCATCGACTTCACTCAGGTCGAGTGGCCGGCCGGCGATGACGATCGAGATGATCCTCTTGCCATCCGCAGCCAACGCCCGAAGCAGGGTCATTTGTTCTTCTGGCAGGCGAATGTCCGTCATACTGGTGGCTTCCCCACTTTCGGAGCTCGGGATGCCAAGACAAGCGATGACCGTGTCATAATGGTGTGCCCCGCCGAGCGCAACCTTTAATTGTTTTTCGTTCAGCGCGTGGTAACCCACGTCTGGTACGCTCTTGACCTCACAGCGCTGGCCGAGCGCCGCCGCGATCGTGTTGTCCGGCGTACTCTTGCCCTGCCAAGACCAGCTACCAAGTAGATCGTTCGATTCGCTCAGAGGGCCGGTCAAGAAGACTGAGGTGCCTGGCTGAAGCGGGAGAATCTGCCCGGCATTTTTCAACAGAACAATGCTTTCCTCGGCAGCATGCTGGGCGTCGACGAGGTGGGCTGGGCTCAGCTCTGTCGCTGTCTCCCGTTCAATAGAAATGTTTCGATACGGATCTTCAAACAACCCGAGCGTATTTTTCAATTCCAAAATACGCAGGACGGACTCGTCGATCAAACGCTTCGTTTCGGCATCCAATGTCGCCGCACGCTTCAGGTACCGGGAATAAGCGAAGGACATCATGTCGATATCCACACCAGCCTTGAGCGCGAGGTCAGAAGCGTGATCGAGGTCTCCTGCCACACCGTGATTGATGAGCTCGCCGATCGCGTCCCAGTCAGAGATCAGGACACCTGAGAAATCCAGTTCTTCACGCAAAATGTCGCGCATGAGATGCTGATTGGCAGTTGCCGGCACGCCAAACAGGGTGTTGAAAGACGTCATGACTAGAAGGGCTTGCGCCTTGATTGCTGCGGCATAGGAAGGCAGATACTGTTCGCGGAACCGCCACTCCGAAATATCGACCGTGTTATACTCGCGGCCGGCCTCTGGCGCACCATAAGCGGCGAAGTGTTTGACGCACGCCGCAATGTGCTCCTCATCCAGTGGGTCCTCACCCTGAAACCCCTGAACGCTTGCGGCGGCCAGTACGGTATTCAGATAAGTGTCCTCACCGGTCGATTCCATGACGCGGCCCCAACGCGGATCGCGCACAAGGTCGACCATCGGCGCAAACGTCACGTGAATGCCGCCAGCTGCGGATTCACTCGCCGCCACAGCGCTCGCATTTTTAACGATCTCAGGGTCAAAGCTTGCTGCCATCCCCAGCGGAATCGGGAAGATGGTCTTATACCCATGGACCACGTCAGCCATGAAGAGCAACGGAATATGCAACCGATTGTGCGCTAAAAAGTCGGCTTGAATCGCTCGAACCTGCTTTGCGCCGGAGATTCCCAGCACAGAGCCGGACCGGTAAAGTGTGTCCAGATCCATATGTTGTGCTTGCATCGGGCCGGTGATCGTCGCCTGCCCGTTTGGAAAGAAGTCGGCGCTCAGTTGACCAAGTTGCCCGATCTTCTCCTCGATGGTCATTTCTTCAAGAAGTGCCTGTACCTGTGTATTTTCCATCTAGTTTCTCCTCCTTGGTGAAACGTTTCGATTGTATTGTATAGCGCTTCCATTTTAAAGGCAAGGGGAAATTTTTGAGTAGTCCTCCGCAATGGCTTCTATTCAGGCTGTATTGCCGCGGCTCCGGCACAGGACGGTTTGGATGAAACAACTGGCTCTGTTCGCCCCCTTCAGCAAGGCAAAGCAAAAGGCCAAGTCACTAACACACGCGACTTGGCCTTTCCCATTGATCTCAATGATTCACGTTTCCAAATGTTGATAACTGCTACCGCTTCGTCAGGTCGATCACGACCCCGTTTTCCGAGACCGCCATCTGGTCATTGACCAAGTCCACGCAAAGCGTTGCATTGGTTTGACCATCCTGACTCGTGCGCGTCAGCACAAAATGTGCCGGGTCCACCGCTTTGGCCTCGAACTGACCATCCAGATCGAACGCCCGGCTTCGATTACGGAAGCGCATCAAGTTAAGAAGCGTCGACACTACTGGGCGTTGCACCTCTTCGGCAACTTCGTCCTCAGTGTAATAATGCCGGTTGATGTTTCGACCTTCCTTTGTTTTTTCGAGAAGGTCCAGGTCATTTGCGCCAGCCAAGAGACCGACGTAATAGACCTGCGGAATGCCTGGGGCGAACATTTGAATGGCCCGCGCGATCAGATAAGCTGCCTCGTTTTCTCCCAGCGCGGAGAAATAGGTCGAGTTGATCTGGTACACGTCAAGATTATGATAGGCAGCGCTTGAATAGACTTTCTTCACGTTGGAGCCGCGCTGATAAAGCTGCTGTGTCGTGAAATCGATCTGGTCATCAGATAGGATGTCTTTCACATCGACAACACCGATACCGTCATGCGTATCCAGCGTGGTGAACTGGTGCATCGGACTTCGCCGCAACCACTTCAACAGTGGCCGCGCGTCCTGCGCAAAAAGCGTGTAGAGCACCAGCATCGGCAACGCAAAATCATAGGTCCAATAGCCGCGCTGGTTGACCTTGTCGACCAACGTATAATGCTCATGAATCTCGGGCAAGACTTCTACGCCATCTTCACCAGCGGCTTCTGAGATGCGATCGAGCAGGTCCCAGATCTCGGGCTCGACGAAAAAGTCATTGGTGCCACGTTTTTTCACGGCATAGGCAAATGCATCCAGCCTGATCAGTGCCACGCCATTCGCGGCAAATCGTTTCATTGCCTTGGTCAGATACTGCCATGTCTCCGGTGTTGTGACATCGAGATCGATCTGTTCATCGCTGAAGGTATTCCAGACGTGGCGCACCGAACCATCCGCCATTTGAACTTCCTGAACAGGTGCCTTGTCCTTGCGCTTATAGATCTGATCGACTTCTTCTTGAGTGGGGTGCCCCGCCGGCCAGAACTTGTCCCAATCGAGGAATAGCGTGCTTGAAGGCGATGCATCCCCTTTAGCGATAAAGTCCTTGAACTCCGGTGACTTCCGAGACAGATGATTGATCATCAGATCCGTCATTAAAAAATACTGACTCGCCAGCGCCGCGATATCTGTCCAATCACCAAACCGTGAATCGATCACGTCATAGCGCTCAGGGGAAAATCCGCGGTCGCCTGACGAAGGGAAGAACGGCAGAATATGAAGGCCACCGATTGCGTCCGTCAGATCACTTACCAGCATGCGATTCAATGCCTGAAGGTTCGAGCCAAGACTATCTGCATACGTGATCAGCATGACTTGATTTGAAAGTCCCATTAGTTTCAGTTCATCTCCTTCTCAAGCAGTCTTCATGTTAGGCATTCTTCGAGGCAAAAGCCTGCTCGATCGCACTGAGCGAGACATCCGCGGTGGAGGCGAACACAAGGTCAGCTTCGTCGAGAATGGTCGGATCACCAATGCCCACGGAGAACATTCCTGCATCATTAATACCCGAGATGCCGGCGGTCGCATCCTCAAATCCGACCGTGGTCGCATAAGGACTATCGATCTGGTCGGCCGCTGCCTCAAAGATATCAGGGGCGGGCTTACCATGCTTGACCGACGCAGGATCCACAATTTTGCCAAGGAGGTCTTCAAGCTTCAAACGCTTGATGATAAATGGGGCGTTAAAGGAGGCCGATGCGACCGACATCGGGTAATGGTGATCCGCTAATTCTTGCAGAAATTCGCCCATCCCCGGCAGAATGTCGGCTGGGGTCATTGTTTGAATCAACTGTTTATAGCGATCGTTTTTTTCAGTGGCGATAGCCTCTTTTTCAGCCAGGGTATGCTGCCCCTCTTGATGCCCGAATTTGATGATTTCTTCAAGGGAATCCATACGGCTACGGCCTTTGAGCAATTCGTTCACGGCCGGGGTGATCGTGATGTCGAGTTTTTCCTGCGCGATTTCTTTCCACGCCTGATAGTGAAACTTTGCGGTGTCGGTGATCACACCATCTAGGTCAAATACAAAACCAGTAATTGTCATTTTATTACCTCGTTGATTTATTTTCGAGAAATTTCTTGTTCTTGGTCATCAACGGCCAGCGTCAATGGCTCACCAGCCAAAAGCGTCACCACAGTGTTGTCATGGGTCAGCACGATGTGAAGCTGGCGGCCGCGGAAGAGCAGGTTCAGTGCAAGTGTTTGCCACTGGGCGGGCAGTCGATTGCTAATGCTTAATTGACCCTCAACCACCTTGAGCCCGGCGAATCCATAAGCAGCGCTCATCCAGCTACCACCTAAATTTGCCATGTGGAGGCCGTCTTTGGTGTTACCCTGAAGATCCGTCAGGTCCAGCAATGCTGAATCCATGAAGTAGTGATACGCCTTTTCTGTATCGCCAAGGTTGGCTGCCAGCACTGCATAGGCGCTACGTGATAGCGACGAATCGTGGGTCGCCAGCCGCTCGTAATAGGCGTAGTCGATCTTTTTCTGTGAGACAGCCTTGTCATCAGGAAACAGCATATCAAGCATTAGCTCATCTGGTTGTTTGCTGACCTGATAGCGGTAGATCGTCAGCGGGTGATAGTGTAGCAGTAGTGGATAATGATCTGCCGGGGTGGTCGCAAACGGCCAAATCGGCTTGCTCAAGAACGTGTCGTCTTGAGCCGTGACTCCGTTGTCCCCAGGTTCGGGAAGATAGATGCCTGCTGCAATATCCTTTAACGCTTGAAGGTCCGCTTCCTCAATATCCAATGAACTGCTGGCGGCCAATTGCGCATAGGCACTGAGAAAATCCTCAATGTTGGCCTTCGCCATTCGGTTGGTGTAAGTATTGTTATCGACCAGAGCCGTGTACTCATCGGGGCCGGTCACATCATGAAACATGAAGACGCGACGACCATCGCGCTCACTCCAGGCGCCAAAATAGCGCCAGAATTGAGCGGTCTCCCATAGAATCGGCAGGCCAAACTTCTCCATGAAATCTTTGTCTTGCGTCACCTCAAAGTACTGGGCCACTGCATAGGCAATATCGGCATCAATGTGATACTGCGCCGTGCCGGCCGGGAAAAAGGCGCTGGCTTCGGCGCCGTTGATCGATCGCCATGGAAATAGGCCACCTTGAGCAACGCCCATGTCGCGTGCCCGTTTGCGTGCGAGCGGCAATTGACGATAGCGGAATTCCAGTAGCTTGCGCGCAATTTCCGGATGGGTATAGGTGAAGAACGGCAGCATGTACATTTCAGTATCCCAGAAGAAATGGCCTTCATAGCCCGGTCCTGAGACGCCTTTTGCCGCAATACTATACTCGCCTGTCCGGTTAGCCGACTGGGCCAATTGGAAGACGTTGAAATGAAGGCCTTGCGCCATTTTGTCGTCGCCGGTGATGTCGATCGCCGCGGATGCCCAGAATTGGTGCCAGAAGGCCTTCGTCCGTTGCGCAACGGCAGCGTCCAGGTCAAGTGCAAAACTATCTTGTTGGGCAACTTGGACATATGCCTCAAAGTGCGCCGGTTGAGCGGGTGCCACTTTGACTGTCTGAGTCAGCCCCGCAACATTGCTGGTTTTGATGAAGCGGGTCAACTGACTCTCGGTCGTTTGAATCCGCTGCACCACGGCCGTCGCGCTACTGTCAATTATTGCGTGCTTAAGTTGCAACGGCCGGACCACTACACGGGGATCTCGTTCAATATCGGATTCTTTTTCCTGGAAAACCAGCGGTCCCTTGGTGAAGGTGATCACTCCTTCATAAGCGGTTGTCGTCAAGGTGTAGCCCAGCAAATAGGCGGTAAGATCTTGGTCAGCTTGCCCGATCAATGAGGTCGTCGTTAATTCAAGTGGGCGGTCATCATCTGGAAAGACGATCTCTGTTGTCATCGTCAGTGCGCCCGTCTGCATGTCCAACCGAACGTCTTTTAACGCGTGCGTGGCCGCAGGGTGACCGGCTTGATCGATGATCGTCAGATGCCGCAGTGATGGTAAAGGGACAATGGTCTGGTGTTCCTTTGCGTAGCCGTGGGCCGCCTCGCCATAAATGATTGGCGAGGTCTCAAAGAACCCGTTGACCACTGTACCATCCACCGCCAGAAGTGGATCTGTAGCGCGGACCCCAAAGGTGCCATTCCCTTGGGAAAAAATCGTTGCGACCGTGTCGGGTTCGCGATTTGCGAGATCCTCGAGCGCGATCTGATAGGCAGGACTCATACTGTCACTTCCTCGTGATTACTTGTCAGGATAAACGCCAGTGCTTTCGCGCTGAATAAATTTATGCGGCGAAAAGATGTGCCGCATATTTGGTGCCACTTTACCATTCAACAGTTTGTCGACCAGCTGAGCGGCCATGCCACCGATTTTTTCCATATGCTGATCGATGGTACTGATGGTCGGCTGTGAATACTCGGTGATGGCGATGTTATCAAAGCCAACCACTTCACAGTCTTCTGGGACGCGGCGATGGGCCGCTTTTAGGGCAGTCATGACGCCCATTGCCATTGCATCGCTGGCGCAGATCACGGCATCGATCTCCCGACCGCTTGCCAGCGCGTTGCGCATGGCGGCCTCAGCCTTGTCGATATCAAAATCGGCGTACATGATCGCATCATCAGATAGACTCAATCCAGCATCGTGAATCGCTTCGCGAAACCCTTTTTCGCGGAGATTGCTAACTTGAGCGGATGGAATCCCATTCATCATGACGGGGTGAGATTTCCCGTGTCTGAGAATCGCCTGGGTCGCCTCTTTTTCGGCCGCCACATTATCCACAGAGATCGAGACCGTGTTGGCACCAGGAATCTCAAGGTCGATCATCACGACCGGCGTCTGACTTTCGGAGATCTGTTGAATGTAAGGGTCATCGATGTGCAGCCCCTGCACCACAGCGCCTGCGACGTTGCGTTCCATGCAGAACTGATCAAACGTTTTTTCGTGCTGCAGCTTTGTCGTTGTTGGGTAAAGAACAAATTGCATGGCGTGCGTCTCGCAATAGTTGTAAACACCCAGAATCGTTTGCATCGAGACGCCATCAAAGCGTGAGGCAACCAGATCGTTCAAGATCAGCGCAACCGTTTTCAACGATTTCGAAGATAAAGTGCGTGCGGCGATGTTGGGGGTATACCCCAGCTTGGCAGCGACCTCATACACTTTTTTCCGGGTGTGTTCGCTAATATCTGGGTACCCGTTAAATACACGGGAGACGGTGCTTGACGTCACCCCGGCCGCCTTTGCGACATCATAGATCTTCACTGCCATTTGTCATTACCCCCATCTACAAAGAAAACCGGAACGAGAATCTGTTCCGGTCTCTGGTCGTATCACTTCTCATTGTCCATTCTAATCCCCTGAAGGAAGAACTTGTTAAAGATAATATACAGAATTACGATCGGCAATATTGAGATGATACTTGCTGCCATGGTGTGATCCCAGCGGACGCCGGCCTGTTGGTTGGTGAACGACTGCAGCCCTAGGGTCAAGGTGTACTTGCTCGGTGTTGTGATATACAGCATCGGCTGCATGAAGTTGTTCCAAAAGCCCATGAAGGTGAAGATCGCTTGTGTCGCGATCGACGGACGAGCCAGTGGGAACACAATGCGGAAGAACACTTGCACACGACTCAAACCGTCGATGCTGGCCGCCTCTTCCACGTCTTTAGGGAAGGACAGGAAGAATTGGCGCATCATGAAGATGTTGCCGATGTTGATCGCAGACGGCAAGATCAAGGACTGATAGGTGTCGAGCATCCCCAAGTTCATCAAGATCAAATAGTTAGGAATAAGCAGGACCTGCGCCGGAATCATCATCAGCGAGAGAAACGCGTAGTAGATGCGTTCACGGCCAGGAAATTGCAAACGTGCCAGCGCATAACCTGCCATGGTATTCAAGAAGATGTTGATCACGGTCCCCAGTACCGAGACAATGACCGAGTTCAGGAACCAACGCGGGAAAAGCGCGGAAGAACTAAACATGTACTTATAATTGTCGAGCGTGAACGCCTTTGGTATCAAACTCATGTTGCCACTGACGATCACTTTCAACGGTTCAAACGATGCTGACAGCGCCCACAAGAACGGATAAAGGGTGATCAGCGCGTAGATCGTCATGACGATATAAAGGATCGTCCGACCGATATGACCTTTTTTCACTGTTCAAGCCCCCTTACATATCCTTCAAGCCGTTGCCGCCATTCAGCTTTTCAGCCAATCTGGAAACAATGTAGATCACAACAGCCAAGAAGATCGCCAGCGCACAGGCATAACCCATGGTGTTCATTTGACCGAAAGCGTATTGGTAGACCATCAGCGCGACCGTCAAAGTCGAGTTGTCTGGGCCACCTGACCCGTTCGAGAAAATGTACGCTTGGTCAAACATCTGGAAGGTCCCAATGATCCCCATCAACAGAACATAAGTGGTGATTGGTCGCAGATATGGCACTGTGATGTGAACTAATTTCTGCCAGGACGAGGCGCCATCCATTTCCGCCGCTTCATACAGTGAATCAGGCAGATCCACCAACGAGGCCAGATAGACAGTCATAAAGTTTGGTACTGTCGACCAGATATTCATGACCATGATGACTTTCAACGCGTATTGTGGCTCCTGCAGGAAGTTGATTGGATCTTTATACAATCCAATTCCTGTAAAGAATCCGTTGATTGGCCCGTTGATGTTGAAGATAAACATGAAGATCAGGGTCAATGCCGCACTAGAAGTCAGCGTTGGCAGGAAATAGATCAAGCGAAACATCTTCTTGAAGCGAATGTTCTTGTTGCTGAGGGCGTATGCGATCAGCAAGGCGAAAAAAGTCTGCGTCGGCACAACGACCAGCGAGAATAAGGCTGTGTTCTTCAGCGCCGTCAGCGCGATACCGTCAGAAAAAATATTGGTGTAGTTCTGCAGTCCCCGGAACTCGTATGTCTCACTGTACATGTTGACTTTGTTGAACGACATGTATAGCGCGAAGACGATCGCGGCAACAAAGAAGACCAAAACGATGATCGCGGCTGGGAGCAGGAACGCATAGGCCTGGACGGCTTCAGATTGACTGCGGTTCAAGTGGAACCGTTTCTTCTTTGGCGTATTTACTGGTGCTTCCATACTCATTGCACCTCCCCAGTGCGTTTGTTAAGGCCTATTTTGCTTTGGCGATCGCGGCATTTGCCTGGTCGTCAGCGCTCTTCATGGCCGACTTCAAGGTCGTCTTGCCTGCCAGGCCATTGGCAACAAAGTTCTGGTAGGAGGTATTAACGGTGACAAGTGTGGTACCGTCCTGCCAAACAGTTGAATAAGCGTTGGCATCGAGATGAACCTTCAGAGAAGCGTCAGAGGTCAGATCCGCTGCTTTTGCGACATCTGGGCGACTTGGCAAGGTCCCAGTGGTGGTGATGTACTTCTTCATGACATTCTTGGAGGTCACATACTTGATCCAAGCAGTCGCCAGTGGCTTAACCTTGGAGTTTGCGTATTCGCCCCAACCAACGGTGAAGATCATCCCGCCTTGCTTGCCTTCATAGCTAAGCATTGGCAAAACAGTGAAGTTGGTCTTGTATTGCTGCTTTTGTACTTCGTAGGTCCAGTTGCCTTCTTCCATCATGGCAACTTTGCCAGCACCAAAGGCAGTCCCGTTATCGCCCTGGCCAATGCCCTTAGGCGTGACAGCTGCACCCGTCGCAACAAGGTCTTTGTAGAGCTGCAGGTTCTTAAGGACCGCATCACTGGACAAGTTGGCGTTGCCGTTGCTCTTGATCGGCTTGCCGCCATTACGTTCAAGGATGTAGAGGTTACGTGCCAGATCCTGGTTGTAGCTCCAAGCCTTCACTTTGTTCTTGCCGTATGCCTTATCAAGCTTTGCTTGGAACCCAGGCAACCACTTGAGGAGGTCTTCATAAGACTTTGGAATGCTGTCGATCGAAACGCCGACCTTCTTAAACATGTCATTGTTGACGTACAGTGCCAGCGTCGAGGTATCCTTCGGCACACCATACAGCTTGCCATCGGTGGTGTAAGCCTTTGTCAGGGCAGGATAGAAGTTGCTTTCGCCGACATCCTTCTTATTCAACTCTTGCAAGACACCTTGCTTCTGGAAGAATGGATACATGGAGGAGTCCATGTACCAAACATCGGGTGCACGATGACCCGCTAAGTCAGCCTGAATCTGAGTATTAAAGTCGGTATAAACTTTTTCGGTCACTTTAGCGCCGGTCTTCTTTTCGAAGCCGCTGATCAAGTCGTTCATACCTTTCTTTTCGTTATCGTTGCCGATCCAGACACCAATCTTCAAGTTTTGTCCCTTGAAGTTGGTCGAGTCACTACTGCTGGAGTTTGACTTGTTGCCGCATGCTGCAAGTGTCAATACTGCGGCGACGGTCGCGCCGATCGATAAGAGCCGTTTTCCAAATTTCTTCATGGTGTTTCCCCCCTGGCTTATGCCAATTTGATAACTAACTCGTCATGCCCTGAAACAGTGTAGGATCCCCCGACAGAATCCAGCTGGATATCAGCCGTTCCTGTCAAATTCTTGATCTTTAGCGCATCATGCGTCTCGGTGATCGCGAGTTTCTGCTGATGCCACCAAATTTGAAACGATAATTCATGCCAAGCATCTGGCAGGTTCGGCACGATGCGCAGATTGCCATCGAGATAACGAACACCGCCAAATCCAAAGACAGTCATGGACCAAATACCACCGATCGAGGCAGCGTGAATCCCTTCATCACTACTGCTCATGTTCGGTCCCATATCGATGTCGCGTGCCCGTTGATAGAAGTCATAAGCCATCTTCTTATCGCCGAGGTCAGCGGCAAAGATTGTGTGGGTCAATAGCGAAAGCGAGGAATCGTGAGTCGTTTTTGGCTCGTAGTATTCCCAGTTTTTCAGCTTGACGTCTTTGGAGAAATGCTTTTCAAACAAGAACAGAAGCAAGATGACATCCGCTTGTTTGGTGACCTGCATCTGGTCGACCTGATCCAGGTTGAAATGGTCAAATAGACTGCCAACTTTGCCATTCACCGTGTATGGTGCCAGGTCGATCAGCTTTTTACTCAGATAGTCATCGTCTTGAGGGATGACATCATTTGCGTTCGGCTCAGGCAAGTATAACTTGTCAATTTTTTCGCTGACTTCCTGTTCCAACTGGTCGAGGTTCAACCGGTCATCCAACCGCGTGTATTCCGCCGGAGCGGTGTCACGCAACTTTTTGATCAGGTCCAGACCCAGTTGCATGTTCCACTTGGCCATGTGGTTGGTGAAGGCGTTATTGTTGGCGTGCTCCTTGTACTCATCCGGACCGATCACGTCCAAGATCTCATACTGGCGCTTGTCTTCATTCCAGTCCAGCCGGCTTGCCCAGAAACGTGCGGTATCGAGAATAACTTCGTGGCCCATCGTCTCAGCAAATTCCTGATCGCCTGTCGCCTGAATGTACTCGTTGATGCCATACGCCACATCTGCCGTGATGTGCTGTTCAATAAAGCCCGACCAGATCTTAGTCGCTTTGCCGGTGACGATATCAGTCGCCCCCCAGACTGGCGTGGACTCGCCATCATCGATCCAAGCAGACTCCCATGGATATTGCGCCCCATGATAGCCATTATCTGAAGCCTTTCGCCGTGCCCCGCCAAGGCTCAGGAACCGATATGTTTCAAGCTTCTTGGCCACTTCTGGGTAGGTGAAGATATAATACGGAAGCATGAAAATCTCGGTATCCCAGAAGGTGTGGCCCTTGTAGCCTTCCCCTGAAAGACCCTTTGCCCCAATGTTCATTCGCGGATCATGCGCTGGCGTCATCACTGCCAGATGATAACGGGCAAAATTGATGGCCAACGCATCACGGCTCTCGTCGGCGTCGATCGTGATCGGCATCGCATCCCAGATCTTGTCTGCCCAGGCTTGAGCACTTTCTTTCTGTAAAGTTTCATAGCTGAAAGGCTTCAGTGCCTCTGCGGTTTCAAGTCCTTGCGCTTGAAGACTGCTGCGATCTTTGTAGATAACATCGATGTCCCGTGACGTGTATACATTGGTGATATTAGTGAAGACAAAGGGATGGCCGGCTTCGATGTCGGCGGTGTAGGTCGACATCAGCTGCCGCCGCAACATCTCTGTTTTTGTTTTGCCCATCGTCACACCCTCGGTCGAGAACCGATGCTCGGATGTCAGGACAAAATAGATCTCGGACTGATCTGTCTTTGCGCTCAGCTGAAGGACTTGGCCTGGGTAAAGGCGTTTAACGTCATCATTGAAATGCTGAGTCCCATTATTAGTCATCTGACCATCGATGCCGGCGGTCAACCGAATGTTTGCGTTAGCCGCGACTGGTGTGATCGAAATGCGCTCCGCGAGAACATGACGCTGTTTGAATGAAACGAAACGAGAGGATTGGAACCGATATTGCTTCCCCGCATATGTCCATAAGAAGCTCCGGGTCAGCTCACCAGTTTTGACATTCAATGTTCGGTCATACTCGCTGACCTCACCCTGGTTCAGATCGAGCTGTTGGCCATCGAGGATGACCGTAACGGCGAAGACATCTGGGATGTTGGGCAGTTCCGTAACCTCATCTCGATCGAACCGGTCAAATGTCCCGGCGATGAATGTGTCACGTTTTTCCCCGACATACCGTTCTTCAGTGGCGGCACGGGCACCCAAGTACCCATTACCTAATGCGAAGATCGTCTCGTACTTGCCTAAAAACCGCGGATCAAACGTTGCTTCTGAAATGCGCCAAGGATCGTCCTTGGGGTACCTAATTGTTGTCTCCATTGCTTAACTCCATCCAATTAAATTGTAATCGCTAACAAAAACGTTTTCGAAACTGGCAAAAAATTTAGCGCCCATAGAAGTAATGATTCGACCGAAATGCCAAGATTCCTGCCCCTGCCAGCCAGGTCGCGAGCACAAGTACAACCTGAACGTGCAAGATCAGTGCCAAGATCAACAGCGGAACCGCATACCAGCAATACCACTTGATCAAAGACTTAGGGTCGTAATTCTCTCGAAAATGCCAGGCCAGCCAAGCCGCAAAGACAACCGTAATGAATACGATCGCAAGCAGTGGACCGGTTGGGATATTCGACAACGGGCTAGAGGTGATCGCCTTATTTTGTTTCATTGGCGACCTCCCTTGGCTCGACGACTGTAACAACCGTTTGTCCGACGTAATCCTCGATTGTTCGACCTTTAAGCAGGCAGACAACCAAGTTGACGATCAGCAACGGGATCCCGATCACTGGGGTGAAGAATAGTACTTTCGTCACTTCGCGAATGCCGACAAACATCACGTTTTGACTGGCGAGCTTAGCCGTATCGACCTTCAAATGGCCGAAATATTTGCCGACAGTCTGCCCGTGAAAACCAGTCAAAGCCACGATATTGTACAAGACGAAGATTGCTTGGCCGAGCAGATCGGCATTGCGAGTCGACGTATGAAGTCCAAAAGCAAAGATGATCACAGCTGGCACATAAGCAACAATGAAGTCAATCAGTCCAGCAAGCGCTCGAACAATCGTATAGCGTGTATGCATCTTCCCGCCTCCATTTCGCACTTGTAAGTGATTTCATAAACAACCATAATTCCGAAAACGTTTTCGGTCAAGCGCTTTCTTGAAATTTCATCGAACTCTAATGTGTAGACCAATTGTCAGCTACGTCGATGCCAGTCAGGCACGCTTAGCAAACGCTGATCGGGTATCACGCGAAACGTGTGCCACCGCCTCTAATATAGAGGGAAATAATATTCCGCCTACTTTCTATGCCCGTGGTGCTTGTCGTTCTTCTTTTCGCCAAGCCCCCGGTGTCACGCCCAGCGCGCGTTTGAATTGCCGGATAAAGGTGGTCACATCCCCATACCCGACCTTCTGGGCCACTTGGGCGATGCTGAGCGTGGGCATGGCTGTCAGGAGCGAGGCGGCCAGTTGAACACGAAGATGGTGCTTTAGCTGAGGAAACGAAGCGTTGAAGGTTGCTTGAAGCAGCTGGGCCACGCGCTCGTCGGATTGGTGAAAATGCGCAGCGAGGGCTGGCAATGTGAGTGGGTCGCAGCAGTGTTCCACGAGGTAGGCACCGATCGTCCAGCCGTCGTTCACGCTGAGCATTTCAGTTGCCTGTTCACCGCCCGCACGCTTATCTTGTCTCTGCTTATCTTGTCTCTGCTTATCTTGTCTCTGCTTATCTTCTCGCTGCGCGTCGTTTCCCGGCTTCTCCCCCGCCCGATACGCGCCTGGGGTCATGCCGTGAATGGCGGTGAAGCGGGCGTAGAAGGTGCTGGGTGAGCGGTAGCCACAGATCATGCCGATCTTGCGCAGGGTCAGTTCGGGGAACTGCATGAGACCGGTGGCGTTGCGGATGCGGACTTGGTCGAGGCAGGTGGCAAAATCGTGGCCGGTCACTTGTTGTAACATCCCCTCCACTGCCTCACCGGAACAACCCAGCGCGGTGCCCACTGTGGCGGCGGTAAGCGGGGCTTGGTGATGCAGCTGCAGATAGGCCAGCGCCTGGTATGGGGTCGGCGGGGCCGGGAGGATGGCGCGCTTGCCGATCTGGAGGAAATGTTCGAGCAGGCTGATCAAGGCGACGTTGAGGTTCGCGCTTTGGGCGTCGTTGCCGGCGTTCAGGGCCAATTGGCAAAGCGGCGTGAGGGCTGCCTGCTGGGCGGGGTTGAGGTGGACAAGGGGCGGCTGTTGCTCAAAGTTTTTCAAAGCGGCTCGGTAGCGCCCTTGCTGTGTGGCCGTCAGAAGCAATAGGCCAAGCGAAGCGCGGACATGGATCACTTGCAGCGCCCGATTTTCCCTGCCGAAATGATGCACGTGATAGGGCAGGAGTTGGATGAGGTCGCCGGCTGCTAGGGAGATAGGCTGGGTGTTGACGATAAGTGTGCCGTGGCCGGCTAAAACGTAGTAAAACTCGGGTTCGTTGGCATAATGGGAGCTGTCTTGGCGGGTGATCGTTTCGGCCCAGAGGCGCATTTCCTGGGGGCGATAGTCATCGGTAAAGTAGTCGGCGCTCACGTAAGGATAGTTTTCAGTCATGGTTTAGCCTCCCGAACAATTGACGGTTTTCTGCCGATTTTTCTAGTCACGAGCATCGTACACTTATTGTGAAGTCAATAACAGGTCACTCATCGAAGGGAGTTCTTCTTATGTCTAAAGTGTTTGTGCTCGGCGGGACTGGGTTCTTGGGGTATTACACGACGAAGGAATTGTTGGCGCGCGGGTATCAGGTGAAGACGATGGCCTTGCCACCGGTGCCGGCGGACAATTTGTTGCCAAGTGAGGTGGAACTGTCGCTTGGCAATATCAATGAGCTGTCGGATTCGGCGATCGAGGCGCTACTTGCGGATTGCGAGGGATTTGTTTACGCGGCTGGCGCGGATGAGCGTGTGGTGCCAGATGCGCCGGCGCTGAGCTTCTTTTATGAGGCGAATGTATTGCCGACGCAGCGCATCGCCCGACTTGCGGCGCGTGCTGGCGTGAAAAAATTCGTGGTGTTTGGCTCCTACTTTGCAGAATTTTCCGAGCGCTGGGCGGACTCGATGCCTGGGCTGAAAAATGATCCTTATCCGAACACGCGGCTGCTTCAGGAACAGGTCGCGTTTGCGGAGGGCGAGAGCAAGATGACGGTGTCGTCGCTGCGGTTGCCTTACATTTTTGGGACGATGCCAGGCCGGATGCCGCTTTGGAAGATGTTCGTCGATCAGATCCGGGACCAGCCTGTTTTCCCTGCCCTGCCAGGCGGAACGGCGATGGTCACGGTCGAGCAGGTCGCGGAGGCCGCAGTCGGCGCGCTGGAAAACGGGGTACACCGCGGGACTTACGCGATCGACGCGCTGAACATGACGTACAAGGACTTCTACGAGATGATTGTTGAGGCGCTGGGGCAAGTGGGCAAAACGCAGATTCCGGTGGTGACGTACGAGCAGGTCCAGGCGCAATATGAGGCGATGGACGCCGCGGTGGCCGCTCAGGGCAAGGAGCACGGCATTCACATCGCAACGACGGGCCAGATCCAGGCGCGCGAGCTGTATCTGGACCCGCAGGACACGATGCCGGTGCTGGGTATCCGGGCGCATGATGTCAAGGCAGCCATTCGCGAGAGCTTGGAGAAGGCTGTGCGGGGGTAACAGGCGCAGTTGCCAGGGAAAACCGGGCGGCTATACGGACAGCTGGCGCGTGGAATAATTGAATACTAGGCATGAGCCGGACGAACACGATCACATGTTTGCCCGGCTTTTTTGCGGTCGTGCGTCTCAGCATTTTCCGGGCTGACACCTCACCAATTTTAGGTGCTACGTCCCAAGCATTCTATATAGGAAGAAACGCGCCGACCAGCCGGTGAAAAAACACGGCCCCAATTGTTAAAGAACGTGGCTCTCATCATTAAAATAACTTTCAAAAGGCACGTTTCAGGTTTTGCAGAACTTCTGCCCACCTTTTCTCAAATAATCCCGTCCCATCCCCAAACAGGACACTTGTGTCCGTTGACTTTCAGCCTGCCATGTGTCCTGAAAACAGACGTTATGGTTTCAGATTCGCCAATGATCCAGCTAACTTTTATAACACACATTTGCAATATACCATTTAATACAATAACAATTTACGAAACTTGCGGTGAATAGAAATAACCGTTTGTTACACTCAAGGCAGATACATAACGGCGAATGGTTGGACTGGGGGGTATCGCTTTGAAACGACGGGCTGAGACATTATTCATGGTGATCATGTTGATCATCTCGACAGTGCTGCTGCCGGGGCGGCCGGCGCAGGCTGCGGCGGATGGGTTTCCTGTGGCCCCGCCTGCTTCGACGCTGCGGGCGTCTGACTATTTCAATAAGAGTACGGCCAATCCGTCGAATTTTCCGAATATGTCGGCGTTCAGTACTTCCTATCCGCAGGCGCTGGTGGTGACTGGGAAAACCAAGACCAAGAGCTGGCAGATTGGCGGGATGTGGTCGAAAAACAAGATCGATCTAAATAGTGCCTTCACTTATGACACCTGGCATTATTTTGGCTCGGACCCGCAGCACGATGCCGATGGGATGACGTTCACGTTGCAAAATGATCCGGCGGGCAATGGCGCGTATGGCTCCCCTGGTGGTGGGCTCGGCGCGTATCCGTGGTCGACGGACGGCACGAGCACGACCGCCATCGTCAAGACTTACATTCACAACGCGCTGTCCATCGAAATGGATAGCTGGTGGAACGGCTCTGGGGTCGCGGATGACCAGTTCGATATCAATTATCCGAACACATTCGGCGTCGGCCATTTAGGCGTGGTGCGGCCCGGGGATGATCCGTTGAAGTCGACGAATTCTCGGACGGTTGGCCACTTGCAGTACATTCAGCTGAAAAATCCGCTGTCTAATGGTAAGTTTCGGCACTTTGTTGTCACGTGGACGCCGCAGGTCACTTACCAAAACGGGACGCGCATTCTCGGCGGGGATCTGACGTATTCGCTGGATGACGACCCGACGCAGGGTAGCACGTTCCATATCGATAATGTCCTGACGTATTTCAAATCGGATCAGGTGTATTACGGCTACACGGGTGCAAGTGGGGCCAATCCGACGTTCCAGGCGGTGGCGTTGATCAAGACGCCGCAAAATGCCCAGCCGGTGACGGTGAATTTTGTCGACACGACGGGCAAGGCGATCGCAACGCCGGTGATCATTCCCGGGGATCCGAATAACTCATGGGATGCGGCGACGCGGCGGCCGGCGTGGATCAAGTATCAAAACGATTGGTATCAGTACACGGAGCATTACACGGCCAACACGCCCGATGGCCAGGACCACGGCCAATTTTCCGCGACCACGCCGTACACGGTGACGTATCAGTATCAGTTGCGTCAGCCACCTGCGGAGTATGTGTTGAAAAAATCGTTGCGCAATGACTCGACGGGCGAGACCACTTTTTCCACGGCGACAGATGGTCATGATGGTGATCTGGTGACGTATCAGCTGGACTTCACGAACTTGGCGGGGCTGAGCAGCGGGGTGTTGAAGGACTTGCTGGATGCGTCGACGGTGTACCAAAACGGGTCGCTTCAGATCGCGGATGCGGATACGAATGGGGCGTTCCAGGCGGCGGATGACACGAGTTTTAAGCAGAATGGCACGATCAATTTTCCGTATGCGATCGCGGATGGTGATGGGTTCAGTGTGCGTTTTCAGGTGAAGATCGCACGGGCCGGGACGGCGGAGACGATTCTCAATCAGGCCAGTGTGGTCAGCGGCGGGACGACGATGCAGTCGAATCAGACGACGATCAACTTGCCGCCGGTGAATGGGACGGTGACGTTCCGGTATGTCGACCGCAGCTCGGATATGGCGGACCCGACTGAGATCGCCCCTTCTGTCACGGTCACGGGGCCGGTTGGGCAGGTGGTGTCCACGGTGGATGGCTCGGCGATCCGGCCGAAGTCGATCGCTGGCTGGACGGTGGTCGATCAGGCCACTAGCGAAGATCTCACCACGGCGAGTTTTGACCAGGCCAGTGTGCTGGATCCGCAGTTTGATACGGACCCGCTGGTGATCACGTACCGGTATGAACGGCCGATGTTGAAGCTAAGTGTGGATCAGACGCTTGATTTCGGGGAGTTCACGGATCAGCAGGTCGACCGCACGTATTATATCGGCGAGAACCAGGCAAAAACGCATCAGGCGTTGCCGTTTGGGGTGACGATCGAGGATTACTACGGGGTGGCCAACTGGCAGCTGAGTGTCAAGCAGGATGGGCAGTTCACGTCAACTGCCAACCCGGACTCGCAGGATGCGGATCTGCACACTGCCCATGAGTTAACGGACGCGACGCTGCATTTGCTCAATCCGACGCTGAAGCGGACCAATGATGCGACGTCGCCGACATGGGCCACGGCAGATGATGCGACGTATGAGGCGCCGGCGGATCTGGCGCTTGATCCCGCGGCGACCACGCCGACAATTTTGGCGACGCTGACGCGGACGGGGCATTTTCTGGATCCGGACGCGACGACGGCTGAGGCGGCTGGCACGAAATACGACACCAGCGGCTTTGGGACGTGGCGGCTGAATTTCGGCGATGAGGCAAGCGGCGCGACGAGTGTTGGCTTGCATGTGCCGGCCAGCACCACGCGCTATCACACGCGGTATGAGACGACGCTCACGTGGAATCTGTCACTTGTGCCATAGGAGGACAAACGGTTGCGTAAACAATTATGGGGGTGGGCGCTTGCCCTGGTGCTGGGGCTGGTTGCCTTGGCGCCGGGCCAAGCGACCCAGGCCGCGAGCCAAACGGAAACAACGGATTTTGAGGTGCAGCCGGTCTTGCCGGATGCCCAGACGAATATGAACCTCAACTATTTTGATCTGGTGTATGAAAAAGCCACGACGCACACGATTCAGATGCGCGTGCAGAATTTTTCCGATAAGAATATCACGGTGAAAAGTGACCTGCGGAATGCGTACACGCAGATCGGCGGCGGAATCGATTTCACGCCGAACACGAAGGACTTGGACCGCTCGCTGAAGCATCCTTTCACAACGTTGGCAAAATTGGCGGCGGGTGATGACACGATCAAGCTCGCGCCCAAGCAGATGAAGGTCATCAGCGCCACGATCAAGATGCCCACCAGCGATTATAAGGGCCTGATCTATGGGGATTGGCACTTCATCGAGCATGTCGATAAGGGCGCGACCAGCTCCAATGCGGTGGGTTCCAACTACGCGTATTCGGTTGGGGTGGTGTTGCGCGGGCATGATGATGCGATTTTTCCCGACTTGAAATACGACATGACGGAAGCGATTCTCTATCAAAAGCATCCGGCGCTTGGCATCACGCTGCGCAACACGGCGGCGATGGCGATGTCCAAGGTCAGTGTCGATGCGGCGATCAGTGGTCCGGATGGTGCGGTGCGCAGTTATCAGGCGACGAACTTGATGATCGCGCCAAACTCGAAAGTCGTGTTCCCGGTTTCGTGGAGCTACGACACCATGAAGCCGGGCACATATCAGATCAAGGTGACGGTCAAGGGCGTCAATACGCAAAATCGGTTCCCGGTGAGCTGGACGTTCAAGAAGCAGATGAAGGTCACCAGCGCGGCGGCGGAAACGGTGAATAAACAGGCGATTCGCAAGCCGGTCAACCACTGGCTGTATGCGAGCATCGGAACGGGCGTGGCGCTTTTGCTGAGTCTGGGGGCATTAGGATGGGCAATCAAACTGCGGCCGCGGGGCTGAAAAACAGGCTTGGGTGGCGCTGGGCCTCATTGCGGCGCGGGTTGCGCGGCCTCGCGCTGCATGTGGCCCTCGTCTCAGCGGTCCTGCTGGGCGCTTGGGCGCTGGGCGGTACGCTGACCGGCGCACGACCGGTGGCGGCTGCGTCTGCGGCCAGCGACCAAGGCCTGATGGTGGCGCCGGTGTTGCCCAGCGACAATCATGTTGGCAAGGCAGCGGGCTATTTTGACCTGACGCTGCCGACCACCGAGGCGCGCGAGATAACGGTGACGACGTACAACGCCAGTGAGAAGCCCATCACGGTGGCGATCGCGGTGCTCAATGCGACGACGAAGACGAACGGCCAGGTGGTGTATGAGGCCGAGGAGTCGCCGGCCAGTCAGCTGGTGATGCCAAGTGCCGGGTCGTTCATCAAGGCGCCAAAGTCGGTGCGGTTAGCGGCGGGCCAGCAGAAAAACGTGGCGATCACGGTGGCGGCGTCAAAGACCGCCCCTGCCGGCTACTACCTGGGCGCGTTACGGTTTTCGGCGCTGGTGCCGGCCACGGGGCAGCGCGATGTGCGCAAAGAGTTGGCCTACACGATTGCGGTGGCGCTGCGGCGCGGCAAGCAGGTCAGCGGCCTGGCTTCGCTGGCGGTGACCCAGCCGACCCTGCGCGCGACGACCAAGGGTGTGGTGTTTGAGGCGACGATTACGAATGCTGCGCGGGCGCTTTTGAAGGATGCGACGGCGACCATCACGTTGACGAATGCGGAAAGTAGCTTTTTATCCCAATCTTTTCGCCAGCCGCTGAGTCGCATCGCCCCGCAGACCGAATTTTCCCTGACGCATCTGTTTCAGGGGCAAAAGCTGGTGGCCGGCGCGTACCGGATGACGACGACCTTCACGCTGGCGGGCAAGTCCACCACGCGTGTGCAGTACTTGCATGTGGCGCAAAGCGGTGCGGTGCAGGCAAGTTCCAAGCAGGCGTTCAACCGGGCGAAGGATCGCTGGCGGTATGTGAAAAGCGGTGGCATTGGGTTGGTCATCTTGGTGCTGGGACTCTTGGTCTGGCGCGGGTGGCGGCGGCACAGTCGCATGAAAGGAGGTGATGCCATTGAGCCGACTGATCGCTAGGTTTTCTTATCCAAAGGTCAAATGGGCGCTGATCATTTTATCGGCTCTCCTGCTGGTCGCATTTGTTGTCAGTCTCGTGTTTACCGTCAAGACGTACAACGATTTCAATACATGGAAGACGATCAACTTATTCTGATCGTCTGGGGTAATTTAACAGGGTTTTATACCGCGGTCTGGGCCGCGATGTAGAAAATATTTTATTAGGAGGAATTTCACGATGAAATTCAAGAAATATACTGGTTTGATGATCGCCGGCGCCGCACTGCTTTCCATCGGTGCGATCGCCCCACTCACCGCTAATGCCGCAACGGTTGAAGGCAACGCCGAGATCAACGGCGGCCAGGCACTGCCACAAGACGCCCAAACCACAGCGGGCATCTCATTTGGTCAGACCTCCCCGACCGGCAACACCGGCTACCTGCGCCTGCAGATGGTGCCGAAGATTCTCGACTTCGGGAACCACGAGCAATTTTTCTCGGAGTACCCAATTTTCACCGCTGATGGGAAAAACGTGGCGAAGGATGACAACAACCGTTACCCGAACTACAAGAGTGGGAGCACCAACTTGACCGCGATTCTCAACACCGATGACGCGGCGCTTGCAAACGTCCAGGGCAAGGTATGGACCACGGTCGTTGACAAGCAGACCACGCGCACGGCCGACGAAAACGCCAAGGATACGACTGGCAAGACGGACAGCGCAGCCGGCACATGGACGCTGAACGTGAAGGCGGACGGCCCGCTGTCTCTGGTCAATGACGCTGGCGAATCTACTGGCAAGACCATCGACGATGCGACCCTCACCCTGCTCAACACGGCATATGGCCAGACCGGCGATGTTTACGCGTTGACCAACGAAACGCAGGACGACGGCTTCACCCCAAGTGGCGCCTTGACCGCTGTTTCCGACTTGACCAACACGATCTCCATGAACCTCACCGGCAGTGACACGAACCACCAGGTGGCAAGTGCCGCGGCGGGCGAAGGCGAAGGTGCCAACGTCTTTGGTTGGAACAAGACCAACATCAAGCTCGTTTTGCCGAAGACCTCCGTTGTTGAAAACGGGATCTACGAAACGACCTTGACCTGGACCCTTGCGACGGGCTTGAACTAAGCCGCTTCTCGTCGGAATTCATTTGTTGACTGAAACCATTTCATTTGGCGAGTCGGCAGGCGTACTGATGCGACCTGCCGTCTGCCAGCACTGACAACGTCGATCGCCAGCCCTCCAGAAGCGATCGATCCCACAGCCTCAGTGAAAAGACCCGCTTCAGCCGGGCAAGCAATTCGCGCTTGCCTCGCCGGAGCGGGTCTTTGTGTGGCGTGGAAAATAGTGTGCGATGGCCTGGTCCCGCAAGCGTTGCGGGCAAGGCGACCTATTTTTCCTTCGGCGCAAGCGCAAACTGCAGGCGATACGTCCCCTCGCCCGCCGCCATCGCAGCCTCGATCATGGTCACCTCACGCTCGGCTTGCGCGCGGGTGGCATACCGGCCAAGCTCGACTTGCCCCGTATTAAAGAAATCGTGCTGGTCGGTCTCCCCGATCAGCGTCACCTTCCCCGCGTTTTTCCGAAACGACAGATTGGTCGCCAGGCTAAAGCCAAAAACGCGGACGAGCTTGCCATTGACCAAGGAGCGAATCATCAGGTGCCCCGGGGCGATCGGGTGCGCCGCGGACTGGCCGTCTGTGGTCCCCGCAGTCGGGTCGCCGAGCAGGGCATTATAATCCACATTCAGCAGTTTCGTCAGCTGCGCGAGCTTGGCAAACTCAGGCTCCGCGGACCCATTCTCATACTTCGACACGGCCTGGCGACTGACCCCCAGCGCCTCCCCCAACGCCTCTTGCGTCAACCCGGCGCGCTTGCGCAAGATGATCAAATTATCTGCGAACATCCTATCTCCTCCTGACAACTTGTTGTCTTAATTGTGCCAGAAAGAAGCCAAACTGCCTACCACCTGGGCGTTGCATTTTGTCAACGAGCGGTTGCATAGTGATTTTTAGGACGGTTGGGGGCGCGGACAGTCACGACTTGGGTATCTGAGCGAACGAATGAGCATGCAAACGAGCGGCCAACAAAAAAAGGCCACTCGCGATGAGTGACCTCTTGATCTAAAAATCTATTTGGCAATCACGGTTGGACATGGATCTCAGCCATTCGACTAAACGCGTAACAGAAAAACCCGTTGCACTGGCAAGCCGTGGCCAGCCCCACCAAGTATCATCAATGCTGGATATGAGGGTGGGCTCCGGCCGAAAACGGCTCAGCCCCCTCGTCGGTGTTAGCGGCTCTGCCGCTTACACCGAAAGTGAGCTTTGAGACCGCGCTTTTTGCGGGCTCAAAGTCACTTGGGAGCGTTCCAGCCGATTTTCGGCCGGAGCCCACCCGGGAGCACACAGTGCGACCCCCTCATATATACAGGATTGATTTTACTTGTTAGCCTTGGCCACAGCTTCCATCGCGACGGCGTTCAGCCAGTTGAGCGGCTGGTCGAAGTTGGGCTGGAAGAACATGTCGACCATGCTGAGCTGCTCGATCGTCATGTTGGCCTGGATCGCGATCGACAGCGCGTTGGCCGACTGCGACACATCATGACTCGAGAAGACGGACCCACCCAGGACGCGGTGCGTCTCTGGATCCCACGTCAGACTCACAAGAATTTTCGCCGTCGTCAACATGAAGTCCGGGCGATAATCCTGCTCGATCGTCACGCTGGCCGCTTCGACGCCGCGGGCCTTCGCGCCTTCTGTGGTGAGGCCGGATGCCGCGATGGTCATGCCGAACAGCTCAACGGCGCTGGTGCTTTGCGTGCCCATGTAGGCAACGGTTGGCTTGTCGATGTTATGGCCCACGAGAATGCCCTGGCGCACGGCGTTGGTGGCCAGCGGAATGTAGTCAGCCTTGCCAGTCGGGTTGTAGTGCACGGTCGCGGAATCCCCGGCGGCAAAGACATCCGGGTCGCTGGTGCGCATGTATTCGTCGGTAATGAGCGCGCCGTTTGGCAGGGTCTCGAGTTGGTCGCGAACGAGGTCGGTGTGCGGGCGGAAACCGATGCTGAGAACAGCGATGTCGGCGGTGTAGCTGCCTTTGTCGGTGGTGACGGTCAGCTGGTCGCCGCCTTCAAAACCAACGACTTTTTCGCTGAGGGCCAGCTTGACGCCGTGATCGGTGTAGAGTTTTTCCACGCGATCGGTGATGTCGCTGTCAAAATTTTTCGCCAAAACGCGTGGCAGGGCATCGATCAGGGTGACTTGCTTGCCGTTCAGGGCGTATTGTTCGGCGAGCTCGGCGCCGATGTAGCCTGCGCCAATGACGATGACGGACTTGATCTCAGGGGTGAGGTCCTTGAGCGTCTTGGCGTGACTCCAGTTCTTGGCGAGGTGCACGCGCGGATCGTCGATGCCGGGGATCGGCGGGGTGAGTGGCGCAGAGCCGGTGGTCACGACAAGCTTATCGTATGTTTCGGTGGTCGTGCTGCCGCTCACAAGGTCTTTGACGACGACTTGCTTGGCTTTGGTGTCGACGCTGAGCACGTCATGTTGCATGTGCATATGGGCGCCGAGCGCGCTCAGGGCTTCGGGCGAGGAGTAGAACATTTTCTCGGGCGACGAGACGTGACCGCCCACCCACAAGGCGATCCCGCAGGACAGGAAAGACAGATTCGTGTTGCGTTCATAGACATGCACGTCATAATCTGGATGTTCGGTCAGGATCTGTTGCGTGGCAAATGTGCCAGCATGGGTGGCACCAATAACGATGATCTTCATCAAAAAAGTCTCCTCTCAAACGCTGCTTGTGTTCTACATCACGAGATAGATTGTACCATACCGGATGCCTCGTGGCTAGATTGCCGACAATTTAAATCGGTTAAACAAATGAACACAAAAGCGGACCCGCGCGCTGCATGAGCAGGACGCGGATCCGCTATTCTGGTGGCCGACTGGGGGTGCCGGCCGCGTCTTGGTTCGTTTCAGTTGACAGAGTTTGCCGAGGGCTGGTTCGTTTCAGTTGACAGTCCTCAGTCGCGTTGGCGCAGGTAGCCCCAGCTGGCGATGCCCCACATGAGGAGCCAGACCAGCACGAGGAGCCATAATTGCCAAACGAGCCAGCGCCGACTCAGCGACTGGGCGACGAGCCAACCGAGCTGATTTTCAAATTGGGTGAAGCCGCTGGTGGTTGGGGTCGTGGTCTGAATGCCGAGGGCCGACTCGGTGGACTTGGCACCTCGCGTTTTTTGCAGCTTAGCGATCACAACTCGGCGGTATTGGGTCCCTGCCCCACCTTCGCAGCGAATCAGGGTCAGGCGGTCGTCGCGCGTGTTGTCGAGGACGTCGACTTGGGTGTCCTTGACGACCTGGTTGACGGCAATGCGATACTGCCAGACTTGCTTGAGGTCGGAGACGAGAATGAGGTCGCCGACTTTGGCGCGGTCGATCTTGTTGAGAAGCAGATCGCCTGCACCCCAGAAGTTGTGCGCGGCCATGACGATGTTGCCACCGCTGAGCCCACGCTTGGGGTAATAGAGCGCGACGCCTGCGCTGAGGGTCAGGTCCGTGGCTTCGCCAAAAATTGGCAGGCTGATCTGGCAGCTTGGAATCGCAAGCCGCCCCACCCCGTAACGCTGGGTCAAGCCGGTGCTCTGTTGCCGCGCGGCCAAAAGGAGCTTGAGGTCCGCCTCTTGGATGGCCTCATCCGATGAGTTTTGCCCGCTTCGCGCAAGGTTGGCGGCGGCTGTGGTCTGGAAGGCGACCGGCATGGTGCTGGCCGGTTGGGTCAAAAACACGTGGTAGCCGCGGATCAGGAGCAGTAGGCTGCCGAAGATCACGATGGCCGGCAGCGCGAACCATTTGAGCAGTCGCTTCATCGCGGGCACGCTCCTTTCGCAGGATCATTCAGTGTGGTGCTGTGACTTATCGTCGGGGTTGGCGGGGTCGACAGATGCTTGGGCAGTTGCGTCTGCTTCCGCCTTTGCGTCGGCCGCTGTCTTTGCCTCTTCTTCAGCTTTTTCCTGTTCTTCGGCGATGCGCTTCTTTTGCTTTTCTATGCCTCGTTTGCGGTAGCGGCGAATGAGCCACCAGATCAGCAGGAGCAAGATCAGGATGAACAGGGTCAGGTACCAAATGTGTTCAAGGCTCCAGCGGTCACGGGTGGTCGTGACCACTTTTTTCGCCGACTTGATCGGAATGCGTTTGCCATAGACGATCAAGCGGTGGGAGTTGATGAACAGTGGGGTGCAGGTCATGAGGGCGACCAGGTCTTTGCCAGGCTGGACGTAAAACGACTGGACGGCGGCCTTACCCGATGGCGCGACGACTTTGTGGCCGGTTACCTGATAGGCGCGATTACGGCCGAATGCGTTGACATAGAACACGTCGCCTTTTTTCAGGTAGCGAATGTTGTCAAAGAAGATCTTATTGGCGAGGCCGGAATGCCCGGTGATCGCGGCCAGCGTGTTTTTCCCGCCGGTGGGCAAGCTCGTCCACGGCATGGTGCCCAGCGCGCGGTTGAGCACCCAGTCGGAGTCGCCAAAATAGATCAGCATGTTCTTGATGTGGATGCTGGGAATGTTGATATACCCGATCGGCGACTTCAGGTCCGGCTGGATCTGCGTGATGTCGATGTTCTCGTGGGACTTATTGTGCTGCTTGGCGTCGATCATGGCGTTGTAGCGGTTGATCAGGTCCAGCGTTTTGTCGGTCGGCGGAATGTACGCTTCCTCGTATTCGCGCATCTTCGGCTGGCGCTGGAGCGTTTCTCGCCAGTTGAACAACAGCGGCAGCAGCAGCAGGAACACCCCAAGCAGAAGCGTCAGGGTGAAAAAGGCATAGTAGACGCGGTGATGCTTGACCTTGCGCGGCGGCTGGGCGGTTGGCTGCGTCTCAGTTGGGTTCGCCGGTGTTGACGGGGCGGCGGCGTTCGTTGGCGTTTCAGTGTCCGTCGGTGTCGCCGGGTTCGCCTGGTCGTGGTTCTCCGGGTTCGCCTGGTTGGTGCGTTCCGAGTTCGGCTGGTTGGCCGGCGTCTCGCTCGCCTGCTTCGCGGGCTGCTTGTTCTTGCGCTGCTTTTTCGGCATTGGCCTTTTCCTTCTCCTTTCGCCGCTGGTGCTGTTTGATCAGGAACCAGATCAGTATCAGCAATAATAGTAAGATCACGATCAAGATCCAGAGGCGCTCGATGCCCCAGCCATCGCGGGTGGTGACGGTATGGCTCGCCGCTGTCTTCAGCGAGACGCGCTTGCCGTAGACCATCAACCGATGCGTATTGATAAACAAGGGCGTGCACGTCAACAAAACGGCAATGTCCTTGTGCGGCTGCACATAGGTCGCCTTGATGGCTGATTTTGCATTGGGATCGACCACCTTTTGCTGGTAGACTTGGTAGGCTTTTTCCTGCCCGAAGCTGGTGACGTAGAAGATGTCGCCATTTTTCAGGTAGCGAATGTTGTCAAAGACGATGCGGTTTGCGAGGCCCGAGTGCCCGGTGATGACGGTGAGCGTGTTGGTGCCGCTTGGCAGAGAGGTGCCGGGCATCGTGCCGATCGCACGGTCGAGCACCCAATCTGAGTCGCCGAAGTACATCGTCTGGCCGGCAATGTGAATGGCGGGAATCCGCACGAAGCCAATGGGGTCATGCAGGTCCGGCTGAATGTCGGTGATCTTTACTTTTCGCTTCGGCGGCTGGCCTTGTTGAAAAGCGGCGATCATGGCATTGTACGCCTCGATGTCTTTTGTCTGCTTGGAGGTCGGCGACTTGGCGTTTTTTTCATAGACCACGGTCGCTTGTTTGCTTTGGTAGTCATGATAGACGTCAAAACCAAACGGCAGCAATAGCAAGATCAGCCCCAGCGCAAACAGGAAGCCGAAAAACAGGTAGAATGTTCGATCTGACCAATGGCGCATCGTCCTCACCTCCTGGATACCACATTTTACCCGGTACATATTATTCCGGGAAAGAACAAGAGCCCCGAGCCCGGCTCGAAGCTCTTATTCAAAATACGTGTGTTTAGGCGTTCTTTTCGTCCTTGCGACGCTTGATGTAGATCATCGAGCCAGAGCCAACGATCAGCACAGACGCGGTGACAAGGATCAACAGACGTGCATCGGAACCGGTCATAGGCAAGTTTGGAAGCAGGTTGTCGCTATCCTTGATAGTCGCATCGAGGGTGGTATCGGCTTGCGCGGTGACTTCATGAACAGTCCCGTCAACGTTGTAGCCGGCTGGTGCGTCAGTTTCAACGAGGTAGTACTTCTGGGTCTTGGTCGTCGGATCAACAAGCAAGCCAGTAAATTCAAGTGTACCATCAGCCTTAGTGGTACCGGAGATAACATTGCCATCGTTATCTGTGATCCATTTACCATCCTTGGCATCCTGCTCGCTCGCTGCAAGCTTGAAGGTCGCGTTAGCCAGCGGTGTTGCGTCAGAGGTATCGTCCGTCTTCAGGATATCAACGTTCCCATAAACAACCTCTGGGTTATCACCAGGGTCATCTGGGTCTGGGGTGTCAGGCTTGTTCGGGTCCTTTGGGTCTGTTGGGTTCCCTGGGTCAGAAGGATTGGTTGGATCGCCAGGCGTTGTGGATTCATGCGTCGGCGTACCGCCAGTCGACGGGGTGTAGAACGAGTCGAACGTGTTGACGATGGAAGCGTCAGAGGTCACATCCTGAATCGTGGTTGTCAACTGGACAACAATATTCTTGGAGCCAGCGGCCTTCTTCATCCCACTCTTAGTCAGGGAAATCATCACAACATCATAACCAGTCACATCAGAGGAGTGGGAAACCGTATAGTCGTCGTCAGTCTCCACAAGATCTGTCGCAGTCCCGTCTTCAGCGATTGCCTTCACACTATCAACCGACTTGAAAGCAAGAGTTTTGCTATTGATAGGATCGGAAATGGTCAGGTCCTTCGCGTAGATAGCATCCGAGTCATCCTCTTCGCTGCCGGCGGTATAGATATCCTTTGGCGTATCGACCTGCAAATTCCAAGAAACATCACTACCAACTTTGACAGATTCAGCCTTGGATGAATCTGGGAAGGTCTTGTTCGGGTTCAGAGTGATATTTTCCGTATCGTTCTTTGGATACACGTTAACATCGTAGGCCAACGTTGCATCCCCGCCAGATACGCCGGCGATGGTCAGTGGGACGTGGACGATGAATGGATCGGTTGGAGTCGCAACGGCTGCAGAAGCCACTTCAGTTACCAGATAGTAACCATCAGCGCTTGTGCCAGTGCCAAGATCTGCAACAGTTGTCCCATCATCATCAGTGGCAGCGGTGGTCGTTGCGTCGCCGTCTGTCGTGTAAGTCGTCGCATCAGCGGCGCTCATGTTCTTTGCACCATTCACTGGAGTCACTTTTTGAACGGTGAACTTGATCCCAGACAGCGGCTTGTGAACAGTCGTATCAATCGAATCGGCATCCGCAGTTGTCCCAGTCGCAGCAGTCGTAGGCGTTGTGCCGGAATACTTATGAATGGTGATACTACGAGTAGACGTGTCATCTGAAACTAATGAACTGCCTGCCGCGATCGTGCTTTGGCCGTTATTGACCAAGGTCACTGCGGTTGTGGTGAGCGCACCCAAGGCCAGGCCGCATACGCCAATTGTATAAAGTAAACGTACAGATTTTTTCATTATCATTCCTCCGAAGATCGCGTCTAGCACGCGGTCAAGATACGCAGGTCAGACCTGCGCTCCACAGCTCAGTTGCCGGCCGAATGGGCACGGCGCTTTTTGAACAATTGCAAAAGGACAAATGATCCGGCCATCACACCGGCCGCAAGAACCAAGAGGCTGTACCCCACAGCGGGTATGATACCACTGGTCTGCATGATCTTTTTGTCTTTGACCTTACCGACGATGGTGCCGCCAAGCGTCTGCTTCTTGGTGCCACCTTCAGACGGAGCGACCAGCCCGGACTTGGGGGTATAAACAAAGTCACTGATGAGCTGGCCAGCCATTTTATAAGGAAGAGAAAAAACGATCGGCGCTGCGGGCTGCGGGACGCCTGGGCCCTTTAACTCCGCGAGCAGGTAATCGCCGGTGGTCAGCTCAGGCCCGCTGATAGTCGAGGTGCCTTGCTGGTCGGTGACTAAGATCTGATCCAATGCATCCGTCCCGCCAACCACTTGATAGGACGATGCATCTGCTGGATCGATCTTTTGTTTGGAAGAAAGGGCCTGCACCTTCACAAGGTGGTATCGCGTGCCGGCCAGTGGCACCGTTGTCTGGGCGGTGCCGGCTTCGCTTTTTGCGGATACCTGTTTTTGAATGGTGATGCTCGGCGCATTTGTTGCCGCCTGCGCCGTGGACCCTTGCGACCAACTGATGGCCAGAAGAAATGTCACGACTGTTAACGCGAAAACGCGCAACCGGTTAGTCAACATCTCTCACCACCTTATGTTTGCTGCGATGTAATTGGCTTGTTGTGTCCGACTTCATCACCTTCCTTGCGACTGAAACCAAGCTCGTGAAAGCTGGTCAATACGTCTTGAACTTGATCACAGTGACATCTTATGGAATTTGCTAAGCCCGGAAACAATGTGATACACATCTGATACAGAGAATTTTTAAAATCCCGTGCGGCCCCGGGTTCTAATGGGTCATTTCAGTGTTCTGATTGACGGCAGGTGGTAAAGCGGTCCGCGTGCGATCTGGAAAATAGCGTGCTTCCGCTTCCCGGCGTGCGGCCACCGCCTCATTGAGCGGTGGAAACGCTGGTTCAAAACAATGCGCCCGCGCACCATCAAGCGCGCGTTCCAAGTCTGACTGGCCTGATCAAAACTGACGCCGACCACCCCACTGCGGTTTGTCACGCGAATATTCAGCGACGCCGAAACGTTGGTCCCATTCGCAACGCCCAGCTGTGCGGCGCACCCGGCGTGTTCCCGCAGCACCGGTGTCGTCAACATCACTTCCCGCGAACGTTCGCGGCGCAAACACCCACAACTTTGCGTGGTGCCCCTGCGCAAGCGATAACTGTCCACGTCAAGCGTGTTCCCGCAATCACATTGACAATGCCACATCGCATTCCCATTTCCGGCGTGGCCGACCCAACTCACCACGACCAGCCGCCCGAAACGCTTACCCGTTAAGTCGATTCGTCTGGTCATCCTAGATTCCCCCTTTCGATAACGTCATCATAGAGGGATTCGGCCGGCGATAACCAAAAGCGTACGCATCTGATACATAATTCTTTTAATTTGCGGGTTGTTTTTCTATTGTCATCAACGTCGCATATCTGCTACACTAGCCAAAACTGAGCGATTATATTGATACAATCCGGTTTGGTAAGGTGTGCTCAGTGTTTGTTTGCATCAGCTACAAAAAAGAGGCACACTAATAACAACAGGGCACGTTTTTCTGTGGG
The DNA here is from genome assembly GCF_016861785.1 of Lacticaseibacillus mingshuiensis. Lineage (GTDB taxonomy): Bacteria > Bacillota > Bacilli > Lactobacillales > Lactobacillaceae > Lacticaseibacillus > Lacticaseibacillus mingshuiensis. The sequence goes on along the minus strand of NZ_BOLS01000012.1, from coordinate 33,764 downwards.
GAGAGTAGCGCGTCTGGTGGTGAGGAGGGACCCATTATGGGTTATATTGGACCGACGATCAGAGACATTCGCACGAACAAAGGTCTCAGCGCGAAATACATGTACAACGACATCATGTCGCGCGTGAACTATTCGCGTTTTGAAAGTGGTAAGATCGATACCTCTGCCGAGAACCTGATGGAGATGCTCAAACGGATCAATTTAATGATGTTTGAGTTCGCCAATTTGTCTGGTCGTGACACGGCTGCGGCGGTGGCCGAAACGGACCGCATGACCCAGCTCGTCGCTGAAGGACATGCGACTAAGAACCCTGAGAATTTTCGCGAGGCCAGCCGCATTGTGTACAAGAGCTGGCAAGAGGAAGGCTATGTCGCCGATCACGACATGTATCTGACGATGAAGGTGTACGCGGACTTCTACGCACATCATGGACAGGTGATCGATGCGATGCCGGAGCTGCGCGACCTGCTCAATTATCTGGATAAAACAGAGACGTGGTATTCCTACGAGCAGATGATGTTGTACAACCTCTTGCCAATTTTGTCCGTGGACGAACTCTTGATTCTCCTACCGCTATATCTTCAGCGCATCAACAAGGTCAGTCAGATGGATGCCAACATGGCCACGATCGGCGAGATCTTCGTGCAGGCTTTCCAGGTCGCGATCAATCACCGCGATTACGGCGTGTTCAAGAAGCTATTGGGCATGTTCAACGAGACCCACATCCAGGAGCGCTACATGGCGCCTCATTTCTATCGCCGTTTGTACAATGACTACGCAAATTACTACGACAAAAAAGACAACGCGTGCCTGAGCGAGGTGGAGTCGATGCTGGCGACGGTGCGGAAGCTGGATTTTCCTTCCTATTATCCGCAACTTGCCAATACCGCTTTGTCGCTGCATGTTTGGCTGGCGGATGACGCACCTAGCCTCAAAGATGTCGAAACAAACGGCTAGTGTTGCCTAATCCACTGACATAACCATAAACAGGTCTAAAACTTCGAGTGCTGATCGCACACGGAGCTTTAGACCTGTTTTGTCTACTCAGCACATTTTATATGAGGGTGCTACATTGTGATTTGACTTATTCACCAATTGTCGGCGAAATGTCTGCTCGAATCAAAACAGCTCCTCCCGAAAGAGGACCTGCACAATAATCGCTGAGAGAAGTAATTCCGATCAATCCCGTTTCCGCCGCACGCTGAAGATCAGGCCAATCAGCCCAGCCAACAGGGTGAACCCGCCGACGATCGACAGAATCAGGCCGCTTGAACTGCCGGCCGCCGGGAATTGCGAGACCCATTTTTCCAGCTTGATCAGGACATTGTCTGTATCGGTGTTGGTGATCGTGATGGCTTTTTGCTTGGCGTCATTTGGATCCGCAAAGTCATAGCCCAGTGGCAGTTGCGGCGTGTAGGTCAGGGTGTCACCGATGTTGCCGGTGAGCGTCACGCTGTCTCCGACTTGGTCATTATTTTCATCTTGATACGTGATGATCGCACTGGCCTGCCGGGAATAGAGGACATAGGTCGCGGCGTTGCGCCCGGTGTACGTCGAGGTGACGGTGTTGCCTTGGATGGTGGTCAGGTCGGTCAATCCTTGGGGCGCATCGAGGGTGCCGCCATCCACGGAGACCCAGGAACGGGTGGTCGTGGCGTTTGGAATGTCCGGCGTGATATTGAAATGCGGGCCAAAGGTGATCTGGCGCAGCGCATCCATGTCCTCGAACATGCTGGTAAAATTCGTGACCTTGCTGGTGTCCCAGTTGGAGAAATCCAGGACTTCAAGATTAACGGCCTGGGTGAACATATTTTGCGTGGTGGTCAAATTGGTCGTGTTCCACTTCGCGAGGCTGCCGATATTGCGCAATTGGGTCACTTGGAACATTGCCAACATGGTCGTGACGTTGTGCGTGTCCCAGTTGTCGAGGTCACCGATGTCAGTCAACGCTGCCGTTTCGTCAAACATGAAGGACATATCGGTCGCCTTGCTGGTATCCCAGCCTGACAGATTCCCAATATCGTTCAGGGTCGAGGTTTGGGCAAACAGATAGTCCATCGCCGTGACGTTTCCGGTATTCCAGTCATCCAGGTGGCCAGGCGTCTTGAGCGCGGTGAAGGCGAACATGTGCGACATGGTGGTCACTTGGCTGGTGTCCCAGTTGCCGAGGTCCCCCACCGAATTCAGTTTCATCGTGTTGTAAAACATGAACGACATGTCGATCACGTTGCCAGTCTGCCAGCCGCTCAGATCACCGGGATTCTGGACGGCGCAAGCGCTGAACATGCCGTCCATCGCCTTTGCTGCGGCGGTGTCCCATTGCGAGAGATCGCCGAGGTTGCTCAGGGCTGTGGTTCTGGCGAACATGGAACTGAACCAGTTGACGTTTTGGACGTCCCAATCATCGAGGCCCGTGACCGTCTTCAATTTTGAATCAAGCTGGAACATGGCGGTCAGATCCTGCACCTGCGAGGCATCCACATTGGCAAGTCCTTTGACCTGCGTGAGGCGCTGATAATTCCCCGCATTTTTCCCAGCCGCATCTGTGCCAAACAGGAACCGGCAATTGGCTGGCAAGATCACGTGGCCATCGATCGAGATCTGGGTGATGGCATTACTGTAGATGCGCCACGGCGATTCGCCTATGGAATTAGCGCCGGTGCCTGGCCCGATGTGGAGCACGTTGCTGGTATCGATGTACCAGCGGCAGGTGCCCCAGATGCCCTTTGCCACCACGTTGGTCACCTGCACGTTGACGTTATCGGTCGAATCCGTGGTGATCGTCGTGCTCGGCAAATTGGTCAGGCTGAATGGGTCGTCCGTGCGAATGTACCCAGCAAGCGGCCCACTGCCTTTGACGCCACCCGCCGTGTTGATGTTCTCCTGATCGTAGAACATGTCGGTCGGCGCGATCAAGGCCCCGGGCTTGCCCATATATTTGATCTTATAGACAGGCGTTTGAGCCCCACGATTATTGACGGTGTAAAACGTGTACAGCGCGACTTGCATCGGCCAGGCCGGCACGGTTGTCCCCTGGCCGTTCGCTGCGTTGGTGAATGTGTAGACAAATGTGGCCGGGAGATAATCGGCATCCCCGAGCTCATTGGGATAGTGCACTGTCACGGAGGACCCGGCTTTGCCTGTGATGATCACGGTCTGGCTCGAGCCAGTGAGCTGATCGACAAAATTGATCGTCGCGCTCATTTCCGCCTGGGTCGTATAATTCGGATCGAGCATCACGGGAATGGTGACGGTGGTGTCGCTGCCATCCGCCGGCGCCACCGCAGTCGCAACGGTGCCAGAACCGCTCGCTAACATATAGCGAATCGGTACCGCCGAGGAAACTGTCGCGCCGGGCTTGCCACTGATCGTATCGGTCCCAACGACCGTCCCCGCCGTGGTCACGTAATTGAAGGTTACCTTACCGCGCGAGTCGATTACCTTCGTCGTGACATTGACGCTTTCGGCGAGCATCAGTACATCCACCGTATTTGCCCCCGCCGTCAGGGTGTACGCGACACTGTAATCCCCATTTTCCGTCGTGTACCCATCCGGTAGCCAGCTCGTCACACTGGCCCCAATTGGCCCGGAATAACTCTTGGTCGCGATGATGCGCGGGTCATCGTATGGATCGGACTGATACTGGAACCGCACACGCAACGTCACCCGGTCAGCCGGATCAGCCGCATGCACCACTTGCGGGGAAAATGCTGTCGGCGCCATTCCCACATAGGTGACGCCAAGGGTCAGTGCGGCCGCGGATAATAGCACGATCTGAGGACACCGCTGAGGACGCCCACGTGTTTTTCGAAAAGAATTCGTTAAAGTCTGCCACATAACATTACTCCTCCATGTTGATCAGGGTGCGAAGGCACGCGGGATGCTCGAGCAGATAGGGTAGCCTAGTGCTTGGTGGCGCACTTGGCCACCGAGCGCTGGGCGTACCTATATGCCTCGAGCATGCGGGCCGAAGCCCAACTTCAGGGTGCGAAGGCACGCGGGATGGTGGAACAGCTAGGTTGGCTCAAGCGCTTGAGGGTGGTCTTAGCCCTCGAGTGCTTGAGACACCTAGATGTTTCCACCATGCGGACCGAAGCCCAACTTCAGGGTGCGAAGCGGGGCGTTTAGGGGTAAGCAGCTAACTTGGGCCTGGCGCTTGGGGCCGCCCTTAGCCCCGAGTGACGGGACCAGTTAGATGCCTCACCCCTGCCCCGCGCAGCCCAACTTCAGGGTGCGGAGGCACGCGGGATGGTGGAATCTCCTTACTGGCGCAGGCCTGATCCATACGTGGCCACGAAGCAGACTCGCGCCACAGATTCGATACCCGATCTCCAGTATGCCCGCGATCACCGGCCACACACTTAGCTGTATCAAAACTGTTTCAATTTTGAGCGAAAAATCGGCGCAATCATGCGTCATGACGGGGTTTCTCATGTGAAAGGCGCGAATGACTTGGCCCACGAGACGCAAAAACCGCCGACCCATTTTCGAGTCAGCGGCTTCAATCAACTATTCAATTTAGTGTTCGCGTTTCCGGCGGCTGAAGAGCAAGAGGCCCACTGCTCCGGCCAATAGCGCGACCGCCCCAGCTACCTGCAGGACCAGCCCACTGGCGCTCCCTGCTTGTGGGAATTCGGAGTGCCATTTTTCCACTTTGATGATCACGTTGTCATCCGAGCCTGTGGAAATCGTGATGGTCTTTGGATCCGCGTCGCCTGGATTCGCGTAGTCGTAGCCACCTGGCAATTGCGGTGTGTAGGTCACGTTGGCGCCGATGTTGCCTGAGACCGTGACCGGATCGCCGACCGGATCGCCATTTTCATCCACATAGGTGATGGTCGCGGTGGCTGTCGCACCTTGATAGGTGTAGTCGATCTCGGTGTCCTGGGTCGTGTCCGGATCGACGGTGACTTGCTTCGCCGCGCTCGAGCCATCGGAGCCCACGACCTGATAGCCCTCAATGGCATCTGGCGTGTAGGCCTCCCAGATGCCGACCGGCTGGCCATCATCCCCAGTGATCGACGGGTCGCCATCCTCTAGCTGCCATGAACCAGTTGCGCTTGCGTCGAGTGCCCCAGTCACCATATCGTAAGAGACGGTGCGGTTATACGTGACGCTTTGGTTGATCGTCGTTACCGTATTGTCAGGCTTGGTGACGGTGATCTTGCGGGTGAAGGTTTTAGATTGCTGATCAGTCCTATGTTTGTGAGTCAGATGGACGGTGAAATCATCCGTATCATCGGGCGTCACCGCCACGGTCCCGGTCGCACTTTCGCCAGTCGCCAGTTCGTAGTTCTCTGGGACATCCAAGGTATAGGCCACATCCGTCCCTCGGTCCCCAACAATGTCCTGGGTGCTGACTACTTTCTGGCTGTCATCATCGTCCACAAAGGTCACCGTCGCGGTATCCTGAGGGGCGGCCAAGACATAAGTGCCGGGAATACCGGTATAGACGGCACTGGTATACATTGACTTAAACCATTTTGAATTTGATAAATTGGTGAGCCCCTCCGGATGATCCACCGTACCATTATCAACGGATAACCAGTATTTTTTTCTAAGACTGTATTGTCGGACCCGTCTGTGGTGGGATTGGGCAAATATGGCACAAGAGTAAAATTAGGGCCAAAGGTGACTTGTTGCAGGCCGGAAGCAATCGACGAAGTCAGTGGGCTTGTATCTGGCGTGAAGAAATTAAATGACGAGCCAGTCGGACTTGTTGGCGCGCTCACGCTCCTCGTATCCCAGCCGCTCAGATCCAGCACAGTCAGGTTGGGCATACCTGAAAACATGGCACTCATAACAGTGACATGAGAGACATCCCAGTGAGAGATATCCCCAAGGCTGGCCACACTGGTTCCACCAAACATGGCCGTCATGTTTGTGACACTACTTGTGTTCCAACTTCCGAGATCGCCAAGCGAACCTATTCTGGTCATTGAGCCGAACGCCGTATTCATGTTCGTGACCTTACTGACATCCCAGCCGGAGAGATCACCAATATCTGTCAATTTATTAGCAATGTTGAACATACCAGACATCGTGGTGACATTGCCTACTTGCCAGTTGGTCAACTTACCGATGTTGGTGAGTGACTGGGCATAGGAAAACAAATTAGTCATGTCCGTGACATGGCTGGTATCCCAATTATCAAGACTTCCTAGATCCGAGGCGTAGCAGTGATCGAACATGGAATTTAGACTTGTTGCACTGCCCGTCTGCCAGTCTGACAGATCCATCTCAAATGGGGTAAGAATCGAACCGGTATCCGCGAACATGTTTGCGAACGTTGTTACATGACTGGTATTCCACTCGCTCAGATCATCAATGGACGTAAGCTTAAGATCGAACTTAAAGGTGCCAACAAAACTAGTCGTCTGTGACGTATCAACATTGGCTAATCCTGTTATCGTGGTCAGTTGGGCCCAATTTGGGTTACTATAAAGCGACCCAAAAAGATAATCGGCGATAGCAGGAAAAGTGACTTTCCCATCGATTGAGATTTTAGTGACTGTCGCCATGTATGGCGTCCATGGTGAAACAGCCGCACTGGTATCCGTCCCAGTCCCTGGCCCAATGTGCAGGACGTTATCGGTATCGATGTACCAATGGCAGGTGCCCCAGATACCTTTTGCAACAACTTTCTGCAGCTGAAGCACCTGATTGTCACTGGTATCCGCAGTGATGGTCATCGCCGGCAACGGATTTTCGCCAAATGGGTCGTCGGCAAGGACATACGAAGCCAGGTCTCCCGAGCCCAAGGCCCCCGCGGCGGTGTTGATGTTAGCCGCGGAATAGGTATCATTGGCGGCATCGGAGATCACGGTCCCTGGCTGACCTGAAACTGCGACATCCTGAACCAAAGATGAGGTGTCGGTTGAGGGATCTGTGTATGTCAGTGAATAATGGCCATCCGAGTCCGCATCGGCGGCACGGACAGTCTGAACGTTCGTGCCGCTTATTGGTGTTTGCGCGACCACGCCAGCCGTTGTCCCGATAGCCAATAATGCGACCACGGTGACCCACTTATGCGTTTGCTCGTCGAAGCGTTTTTTCTTGTAATTACGTTTTTGATCACAGCGGTATTGCCCTTGCGTCACTGCACTCACCCTTTCATCACGCGCCTGACCGACCGGCCAAAGCGCGTGTGCCCGCGGCTCTTACGAAATTCGCGAAAACCCAACGATTCCCGTCATTTCCTTTTATGTTGATAATAGCCTCTCGGGATTTCGAGCGTGCTTCGTGTAACACATCTGATACTGGAAAAAGATAGGTGGTGAACTGAAACGTGGTCAGATGCCTGGACGAGGCGCATCGGGCGTTAAAGTGGGGCGTCGCGTTCTGTAGATTGGCGTGCGGACTTTACCGCACCAGTAGCCGCACCAACAACGCGCCAAGCGCCACCTGCATCACCAGGGTCCCGCCGCCAAACAAGGCGATGCGCTTCCCCTCTTTGAGAAAGGCGCGCAGGTCCAGACGCAGGCCGATCGCTGCAAGGGCCGTGGTTTCGAGCCAGCCTGAGAGCCAATGGGCATCGGCCGCGACGAATTTTGGCAATTGGATGACGCTTCCCAGCAGGCAAAAAGCGGCAAAACCCAGGACATACCAGGGAATCAGGAACTGTTTTGGCCGCGCGGCGGCCGCGGTGGGCTGGGATTGGTTTGGGCTTGGACAGAGTGGCCCGCGGGATGGCGTTTCTGCGGCGCGTGCCCGGGCCGACCAAAATAGCGTCAACCACTTTCCTTCTATTGAGAAGGAAGTTGGTTGACGCTATTTGTGTGCCCGCAGTTGCGGAGCGGGTCAGGTTACGCCTCGTCCATGTCGATCATGTCCACGGATTCCTCGAGGCTGTCGGCGATCTCGTTGTCATCGATGAAGGTCGCCCACTCTTTGGCGGATTTGTCGGCGCTGATCGAGCCGCTCAGCTGGTCGAACACGCTTTTCATAAACGTGGCCTGCGACTTATCGACGGCGCGGTCGAGTTGCGTCTGGTTCCAGCGCTTGGCCGGCTGCCGGCGCTTATTCTTCTCCACCTCATACGCCATCATCTTGGCGCGAAAGTTGCTGACCACCTTCGAGTTCTCATCCAAGTATGCTGTTAATTCGTCCACATCCATCGCTTTGCCCTCCGTTTCGTTTGTCGTTTCTATTGTCGAACATTTGTTCCCAAGTTGCAAGTGCTTTGTGTTGAAAAATTGGGCGGCGCTGTGGGCGGCTGGCGCGTGCCTATTTTTCCCAAGGCGGGCTGGGCCTCGTGGTCAGGTACGGTCATTTGGGGGCGGGCTGGGCTTTATCGTCGAGCACGGTCATTCGGTCGGCGGGTCAGGCTTATTCTGCGATTTGCACGGCTCAGCCTGTGCCTTCTTTGCGCATGCGCTTGCGGTATTCAAGCGGCGAGGTCTGCATTTCCCGTTTAAATTCGTGGTGGAAGGTCTTGACGCTGCCAAAGCCGCACCGCTCGGCGATGTCGGGCATGGGGTCATCGCTTTCGGTGAGTTCAAAGCAGGCTTTCATCACACGGTAATTGAGGAGAAAGCGGCCGAATGTCGAGCCGGTGTTGCGTTTAAAGAACCGCGCGAAGTACTGGGGGTTAAAGCCGACGAGCCCAGCGATGGCAGGCAGGCTGATGGGCTCAAAGTAATGGTCATTGATGTAGTCGTAGATCAAGTTGAGCTGGCGGGTGACGGTCTGGGCGCGGAGGATGTTGGGGTCGGCGCTGTGGGCGGGCACATCTTTGAGTTCGGGCAGGCGGTGGACGAAGCAGTCCAGGAGCAGGTAGAGGTTGCCGATGATGGTGGCGCGCAGTCCCCCATCCCCTGCGGCCTGGCGCAGCGCGGCGAGGATTCGGGTGACTTCGGCGGCGACGGGCTTGGGCCAGTCCTGGGAGCACGGCGGCCGGTGCAGCATGGTCTCGTTGATGCCAGACAGCGATGTCTGCATCAACTGCACATCAAAGATCGCAATATCGAACTGAAAGACGTTGCGCAAGGAATTCGGGCTCGGCAGAAAATAATGCGGCTGGCCCCCGGCAAAAAAGAAGATGTCCCCTGCCTCAAGCGTGTACATGCGGTCCCCCACGCCGATGCGCGTCTGGTTCTGCACGGCCTGGATGATCTCGATCTCTTTGTGGCGATGGGGAAAAACAGGGCCGCCGCCATCGTTTTCAAAGTAGCGAAACGGAAGCGGTTCGGACCAGACGGGAATCTCGATGAAGGTGGACATTGGGGGAGCCTCCGGGATTGGGTTTGAAAGCAGTGGGGACTGAACGTTTATGTGGGTGCGACGCCATTTCAGAATAGTAGGGCTCCGCGCGGCAGGTCTGAGGCAGCTAACTGGGTCCGGCACTCGGGGCTTAGAGCGGCCCCAAGCACCAGACCCTGTTAGCTGCTCAGACCTGAACGCCGCGGGCCTCCGCACCCTGTCATTATTCGGCACAATTTTGTCTTGTTCCTGGGAAGAAAGCGCTTCATGTCATCATTATACTAAAGCCGACTCAAATAGAAAGCCGGTTTTTCGGCAAGGAGGATCTTTATGACTATCAAGATCGGCATCATTGGTTGCGGCGGAATCGCCAACGGGAAGCATTTGCCGGCTCTCAGCAAGCTTTCCGATGTGTCACTTGTCGCATTTTGTGACCTCATCCCGGAGCGCGCGGAGAAAGCGTGCCACGAGTATGGCGCACCGGGCGCGACCTGGGGGACGGATTATAAGGAACTGCTCAAGCAGGATCTCGATGTGGTGCATGTGTTGACGGAAAATGCCCAACATGCCCCACTCACGATCGCGGCGCTTGAGGCGGGCAAGGATGTGATGTGCGAAAAACCGATGGCGAAGACTTACGCGCAGGCGCAGGCGATGCTGGAGGCGGCGGAGCGCACGGGCCAGCTTTTGACGATTGGCTATCAGAACCGTTTTCGCAAGGATTCCCTTTATCTGCATGAGATCTGCGAGGAAGGCGCGCTGGGCGATATCTATTTTGCAAAGGCCCATGCCATTCGCCGGCGCGCGGTGCCGACGTGGGGCGTCTTTTTGAACCAGGAGGCACAAGGCGGCGGGCCGCTGATCGATATCGGCACACATGCGCTGGATCTGACGCTGTGGATGATGGCTAATTATGAGCCGGATTATGTCGTCGGCAAGACCTACCGCGAGCTCGGCGACAACCCGCATGCCGCCAACGCCTGGGGACCCTGGGATCCGGCGAAGTTCACGGTGGAAGATAGCGCGTTTGGTTATGTCGTGATGAAAAATGGCGCCAGCATTTTTCTTGAATCCAGCTGGGCGCTCAACACGCTGGATGTGCGCGAGGCCAAAACGACGCTGGCCGGCTCCAAGGGCGGCGCGGATATGAACCACGGCCTGACGATCAACGGCGAGGACCATCAGATGTTGTGGCAAAAAGACGTGGATCTGACGATCGGCGGGGTGGACTTTTTCGATGGTGCAGGCGATGATCCGGCGCTGACGGAGGCGCGGCAGTGGATCGATGCAGTGAAGAGCCGCAAGCAGCCGATCGTGCAGCCGGCGCAGGCGCTGGTGGTCACGCAGATTCTCGAGGGAATCTATCAGTCGTCCAGTACCCGCAAGCCAGTTTTCTTCTAGGAGGATAGATCATGATTCGTGTGACTGTATGGAACGAGTTTCGGCATGAAAAAAGTGAGCCCGCGGTGCGCGCCGTTTATCCGGAGGGCATTCACGGCCAGCTGGCGAGTTTTTTGGCGGCGCCGGATGTGCGCGTGCGCACCGCGACGTTGGATGAGCCGGATAACGGCCTGCCGCAAAGTGTTTTGGACGAGACGGATGTCCTGCTTTGGTGGGGACACATGGCGCATGGCGACGTTGAAGACGCCACGGTGGACCGGGTCTGGCAACGGGTCATGGACGGGATGGGGCTAATCGTCCTGCACTCTGGCCATTTTTCCAAGATCTTCAAGAAATTGATGGGCACGTCCTGCAACCTGAAGTGGCGCGAGGACGGGCATCACGCGCGGATCTGGAATGTGAAGCCGTCGCATCCGATCGCGGCGGGCATCGGCGATCATATCGAGCTTGAGCAAGAGGAAATGTACGGCGAGCAATTCGATGTGCCGACGCCGGACGACTTGATCTTCATCAGCTGGTTCCCGGGCGGCGAGGTCTTTCGCAGCGGGATGACGTATCATCGCGGCAACGGCAAGATCTTCTATTTCCAGCCGGGGCATGAGACGTATCGGAGTTATTACAATCCGGATGTGCAGCGCGTGATTCAAAACGCGGTGCGCTGGTGTGCGCCGGATCATCCCCGCGAGCGGCTGTTTGACCACTTCGAGGCCTTGGAGGATCTGTCAGATGCCAACCAGTAAACCGCTGCGGGCGGGCCTTCAGCTTTATAGCGTGGGCGAGGCGATGGCGGCCGATTCGCTGGGCACGCTCAAACAAGTCGGCGACATGGGGTATGACGGGGTCGAGTTTGCGGGCTATTTTGACCAGCCGGCGAGCACCCTCGCCCATCACGTCGCGTGCGATGGCATGGTCGTCGCAGGCAGTCACATCGGGCTGGAGAACTTTGAGGATCTTGAGTCGGTAATGGCTTATGAGACGAAACTCGGGAACCACAATGTGATCGTGCCTTGGATGAATTTTGCCTCGCTTGATGAATGGGCGGATGCGATGGCTCGGCTCGAGGCGCTGGCGCTGCGGCTGGCCGCGCATGATTTTTCCCTGATCTATCACAACCATGGGCACGAGTTCACGGCGTTTGCGGGCGTCGACTTGCTGGACGAGCTCACGCGCCGGGCGCCGCATGTGCAGCTGGAGGTCGACACTTACTGGCTCGCGTATGCGGGGAAAAATGTGCTGGCGTGGCTTGAGGCGCATGCGGACCGGGTGGCGATGTTGCACATCAAGGACATGGCCGGTGTCGGGGATGCGCGGGAAAGCGTGGTGCTTGGCACAGGCGACTTGCCATTAGAAGATTACGCCAAATTCGCGCAGGCGCATGGAATCGAGTGGCTGGTGGTCGAACAGGAGACCTTCAGCCAAATGTCGCCCATGGCCGCCGCGGCGCAAAATGCGTCTTATCTCAAGAAATTGATTGGGAGGTTGGAAGAATGAAACTCGGTGTATTTACGCCTGTATTCAACGCGTTGTCGTTTGACGAGATGCTGGACAAGGCGCAAAGTCTGGGGCTTGAGGCGATCGAGATCGGCGCAGGCGGCAATCCCGGCACGGCACATTTGAATCCGGAAGAATTGCTCGCGAGCTCGGACAAGCGGCGCGAGTATCTGGAGAAGGTGGCGGCGCATGGGCTGACGATCTCGGCGCTGTCCTGCCACAATAATCCAATTTCGCCGGTGCCGGCGGTTGCGGCTGAGGCGGACCGGACGCTGCACAACGCGATTCGGTTGGCGGAGCTGATGCACGTGCCAGTGGTCAACGAATTTTCCGGGGTGTCCGGCGGGAATGAAACGGATACTTCTATTAATTGGCCGACGATCGCGTGGCCCACTGAATACAGCGATAGTTATCAGTTCCAGTGGGAAAAACGGTTGGTGCCTTATTGGCGACGAATCAATGACGAGGCCGGGGCGGCTGGTGTCAAGATCGGCATCGAGCTACACGGCGGCTTTTTGTGCCACACGCCGTACACGATGTTGAAGTTGCGCGATGCGGCTGGCGAGAATATCGGCTGCAATCTGGATCCGAGTCATATGTGGTGGCAGGGCATCGATCCTGTTGCGGCGGTGAAGATTCTCGGTGAGGCCGGCGCGCTGGTGCATTTTCACGCAAAGGACACGTACCTGGATCAGGACAACATCAACCTGCACGGGCTGACGGACATGCAGCCATACGAGGCGATGAAGTCCCGCGCCTGGACGTTCCGAACGGTCGGCTATGGGCATGATATGAAGACGTGGTCCGACATGATGTCCGCCCTGCGTCTGTATGGGTATGACTATGTGGTGTCGATCGAGCACGAGGACCCGTTGATGTCGGTGGATGAAGGCCTGCATCAGGCGGTGAAAAATCTGAAGAGCGTCCTGATCAAGGAGACCCCCGGCGCCACCTGGTGGACGGGGGATACGATCTAGGGGAAGTGGGACAAATGGCGGGTTTGGGTCCGACAGGTAAGTGTTCTCAAGCACCAGGTCCGCCCTTTGGACCAGGCGCTTGAGGACCTTAGCTGCTCGGACCCGGACATTTGGCCCACGACAACACAGTGCTTTGGCTTGCGTTTTGACCGCGAAGCATAAGTCCGGGTCCGCGAATTTTTCCTACTATTAAATTGACAACTGGAGGCATTTTTCATGAAAGAATTGACGATGGCGATCGTCGGGTATGGCGGCATGGGCTCGTATCATGCGCACGCGCTGATTCCTGACGCCGCCCACATTCACCTGAAAGGCGCGTTCGACATTGACCCGGCGCGCCAGCAAGCGATCGCCGATGACGGCTTCGTGTCGTATCCGAGTTACGGCGCGCTGCTGGCCGACCCAGAGATCGACTTGGTGCTGGTCGCCACGCCGAATGACCGCCACAAGCCGCTGGCGATTCAGGCGCTGAACGCCGGCAAGCATGTGATCTCGGAGAAGCCGGCGATGATGAGCCCGGCGGAACTGGAGGAAGTGCTCGCCGTCGCAAAAGACGCCCACCGCGAATTTTTCACGCATCAAAATCGGCGGTGGGATCCCGATTTTCGCGTGATCACGGAGATCGTTGAAAGCCACTCGATCGGGGATGTGTTCCGCATCGAAAGTCGCGTGCATGGGGCCAACGGAATTCCCGGCGATTGGCGGCATTACGCCAAATACGGTGGCGGCATGATTCGCGATTGGGGCGTGCATTTGCTGGACCAGCTGCTATTTTTGCTGGATGGCCCGATCAGCCGCGTGACTGCGGAGACCAGCACCATTTTGGGGAATGATTGCGACGATGGCTTCACGGTGCGGCTCGATTTTGCCAGTGGCATCCGCTGCGTGGTCGAAGTCGGCACCACGAACTTCATCTCCCTGCCCCGCTGGTACGTCAAGGGCACCAAGGGCACGGCCGAGATCATCGACTGGGACCTGGCCGGCGAGCAGGTCATCGCGACAGGCGTTGACACCACCGCGCCCGCCCCGATCAGAGCCGGCGTCGGCCTGACGAAAACAATGGCCCCGCCGGCTGAAAACGCGGTGCGCCATGCCGCTCTGCCAGCCGGGACGCCGCTTGCGGAGAGCTTCTACGACAATGTCCATGACGTGATCACGGCCGGCGCCGCGCGCATCGTGAAAAATGAGGAAGTCCTGCGCCTCTTGCGGCTGATCGACGCGATCTTCCAGGCCACCGAGACCGGGCAGAGCGTTGGGTTTGAGTGACAAACCAAAAGCAGAGATATCCCTGCTCAAAACCCTTCCCAAAGTTGGCTGGGCCATGATATACTGAATACGAAAAGAGCCCGTGCGGCAAACACGGACCCTAACCTGAAGCTACAGAACCGTTAAAAGCGGCCGGAGTTTCGGTGATCACAATATTACGAGACCATCACATCCCCCAACAGGTTAGTGACGGTCTTTTTTATTGCTCGTGTTGCTTCGGCCATGAACCAACTCGATCAACATGATAATGAAGCTACCAAGTTGAAGGAGCAGTTCAAGGCAATCTGCGACACTCACTCAGACACCCCCTTTCGGTCAGAGTCGTTCGTTGGGCCCATAGGCACCATCTCCTTCCGATCGAAACTGCCGACCGCCGTTCACTGTTCTGTCTAATCAGGATAGCACGGCTCGTTATCTTTTGGGAAGAAAAATCGTAGGACCGGCTCAAATAAATTCAATACAATTATTGTTTTAAAAGAATATGCAGACTTCTAGAGAAATACATTCTGCGCCTTGTCCGTTTTCATTAACGTTATTTTTAAAAATGATTCTATGTATTCCCAACGACTTTTTGGTATTCCCCAAAAGTGCTTTTCATCCCTCGATATCCATGGTAATCTGAGATTCGAGGAGGTCCATGCGACAACGGGGTTCCCTCATCTGGAACGCAGAACCGAAACAGCGGTCGAAGTTACGATCTTAGTCTACAGGGCTAGTCACATCCTCCGGAAAGGTTTAGTGATCGTCTTTTTTCGTCGCTAGTGCTGGATCGGTCAGCCGAGATTCAGATAGGTCAGCGATGGCCTATTTTTTTGGCTCATTTTTCTGCCCAGCACCAGCCGAAAACTTTGCCCCTTCCCCTTGCCTTTTCCGCCCATTAGCCCAAAATACATATGAAAGCGTTCACGCGAACGCGAAAATTTGGCGATGGAAGGACACATACTATGAAAAAATGGACGCGGCTCAAGTATCATCCCAACACGACACTTGGCCCAAACGGTACCCGAATCACGAGCTCCACGACCCATGCGGACCTGGCGCGGCGCCTGGCGCGCGAGGGGATGGTGCTGTTGAAGAATGACGACAACGCCTTGCCACTGACGGATGGGGTCAAGCTTGCAGTGTTTGGCACCAACCAATTCGACTATGTCAAAGGCGGCGGTGGCAGCGCGGATGTGGTCGCTCCCTATGCACACGGCCTGAATGACGGGCTTGCGGAAAAAGAGGCAGCCGGGCAACTCAGCGTGTTTGCCCCACTCAGCGATTTTTACCGAGAAAGTGTGCAGACGCAGCGCGCGGCGAACATTGAAGTCGGCCGCACCACGCAGCCGGCGCTGGACCCCGCGCTGATCGAGGCCGCGGCGCGCTTCACCGACACTGCGATCATCACCATCGGCCGTTTTTCCGGCGAAGGCAATGACCGCCAGCTCAAGCCCGGCGATGGCGACTATTATCTGGCACCGGAAGAGGACGCCATGGTGGCCGCTGCGACCGTGAATTTTGCCCATGTGATCGTGGTCTTGAATGTCGGCGGCGTCGTCGATACCAACTGGTTCAAGGATGATCCGCGAATTCAGGCTGTCCTCTTGGCGTGGCAAGGCGGCGAAGAAGGCGGCCCGGCCGCGGCGGACCTGCTCGTCGGCGACACGACCCCGAGCGGCAAGCTCCCTGACACCTTTGCCGGCCGCGACGATGCCTACCCGGGCGCCGCGCATTTCACCGACTCCCTCGATTATGTCGATTACACCGAGGATATCTTCGTCGGCTATCGCTATTTCGAGACCTTTGCCGCTGCGCGAAAACAGGTCAATTATCCCTTCGGCTTTGGGTTATCCTACACCCATTTTGCGATCAGCGGCGTCAGTGTTGCGCCGCAAGCTGTCACGACCGTCACGACCGTTTCAAAGGCGGGTGGCACTGACGGGCAAGTCGAAGCGTCCGACGGTTTCCAGGTGACGGCAACGGTGCTGAACACAGGCGACCGCGCCGGCAAAGAGACACTGCAATTGTATCTGTCCGCGCCTCAGGGGCAGCTTGGCAAACCGGCCAAGGAACTCGTCGCGTTTCAAAAGACCCGGCTACTTCAGCCGGGCGAGGCGCAAACTGTTTTTCTCCGCTTCAACTTGGACGATCACGCGAGCTTCGATGATCTCGGCAAGATCGCGAAATCCGCGTTTGTGCTGGAGCGCGGCGACTACGCGCTGAGCCTGGGCACCTCAGTTGCGGACGTTGAAACGCTGGATTGGCATCACCGTGAGCCCGCCGATCGCATCGTGCGCCAAGCGGCCAGTCTTGTGACGCCGCATCAGCTGGCGAAGCGGCTCTTGGCGGATGGCAGTTACGAAGCCTTGCCGACGGATGACGTGCAAAAGACAGCCGTCAATGATGGCAGTGCCCGTGTGCCGCTGGATGCGACGCTGCCGCTGACCCAGGTGCGGCGTCTGACGCCTCAGCCGGTGGACCGGCCGGAAGACTGGAATGATCCAAGCGTGGCCGGCCTCAATCTGCTGGATGTTGCGGAGGGTCGCGGGTCGCTGGCAGATCTGGTCGGCGAAATGACCAATGGGGAACTGGCGACGTTGGTGTCGGGCATTCATGTTCAGCAAAGTGTCTCCAATACTGGCGGCTTTGGCGGGCTCCCGCAACATGGGATTCCGGAAGTGATGACGGCGGATGGCCCTGGCGGTATTCGGGTCGAGCGCAATATCGGCCAGTCCGCCACTGCCTGGCCGTGCGAGACGCTGCTCGCTTCAACGTTTGAACCGGCGTTGCTCCAAGAATTTGGCGCCGCGATGGCCAGCGAGATGAAGGAAAATAATTTGGAGGTCTGGCTGGCGCCGGCGCTGAATATCCATCGAGATCCGCGCTGCGGTCGCAACTTTGAGTATTTTTCCGAGGATCCGCTTTTAAATGGGCTGTGTGGGGCGGCTGAGATCACTGGGATTCAGAACCAGCATATCGGCGCGACGATCAAGCATTTTGCCTGCAATAATAAGGAAGAAAATCGCGGCGAAAGCGACTCGCGTGTGTCCGAACGGGCGCTGCGCGAGATCTATCTGCGGCCGTTTGAGATCGCCGTTCACCTGGCCCAACCGTGGGCGGTGATGACCAGCTACAATATGCTCAACGAGAACTTCAATGCGCAAAACGGGGAGATGTTAAACGATGTGCTGCGCGGCGAATGGGGCTTTGACGGGCTGGTCATGACGGATTGGTGGAACCGGGCGTTTCACGCCAAAGAGATCGCGGCCGGCAACGACTTGAAGATGCCGGATGGCGAGGCAGGCAATTTGATCGAGGCGCTGGCGTCCGGGGACTTGACGCGCGAACAGCTGGAAACGGCGGCGCGCCATGTGCTAGAATTGATGCTTAAACTCGACTGACAAAGGAGCGCCACCACATTGACCATTGAGATCACAACACTGGAAAACCCGACTGCCTCCGAACTGGATCAATTGATGTCGATCTGGCTCACCAGCAACCTCGACGCTCATGGCTTTATTGACCCGCATTACTGGCAAGCCAATGTTCCTGCGGTGCGCGAGGCACTGGGCGAGGCGGAATTGATCGTCGCAAAAAACGGCGCAGCGATCGTCGGCTTTGCCGGGCTTCAAGGCGACTTTTTGGCTGGCCTATTTGTGGACGCAACGTGGCGCGATCGCGGCATCGGCGGGCTGTTGATGGCGGCCTGCCAAGCGGCCCATGCGCGTTTATCACTTGAGGTCTATGTGGCCAATTCGCGCGCGGGTGATTTTTACCTACATCACGACTTTCACGTGAGCGGGCGGACGGTCGATCAGGGGGAGCCGGTGCTGGAGATGTCGTGGCATCGTTAGGGTGCGGAGGGGCGCGGGATGGTCGAGCAGCTAGGCTAGTCTAGTGCTTGGGGCGCTTTTTGCCCCGAGTGCTGGGCGTCCCTAGATGTCTCGACCATGCGCACCGGAGCCTGACTACAGGGTACAAGGATGCACCCAAACCGAATACAAAACAGCGATCCGCATGCATGATTTCGTGCTGCGGGTCGCTGTTTTTTTGTCTCGTCTGCAAAATCTACCGGGCCAGCGTCAATCCCAGCGCCTCACTGCGGCCATCTTGATAGGCGAAGACCGCCCCGAGATGCGTCGGGTCGGCGAGCCAGTCCGCCGGGGCGTGGCCGGCGAAAAACAGGCGCTTGGCTTCCAGCTCCCCTTGAATGGAGGTCGCCGTGAAGACCGTGACGCCGGCTAAGTCGGTCTGAAGCGGCCAGCCGGTGCGCGGATCCAGCAGGTGGTGATACTTCACGCCATTTTTGACCAAGAAGCGCTCATAAATGCCCGATGTCACGGCGGAGCAGGCCGGCAAAATCGTTGTGCCCAGGTCGACACTGCGCGCGCGGCCGGGATCCTGCACGCCGATCACCCACTGGCCATCTTCGCGGCGTGGCGACCGTCCGACTGTCAAAAGATTCCCGCCCAGGTCGATGATGCCTGCGCTTACGCCATATGCCTGCCAGAGCACCTTGATCTGATCGGCGATGAAGCCCTTGGCGATGCCGCCCAGATCCAGCTCCATGCCGGCGGTGTTCAGGCGCACGGTCTGCGCGGCCCCATCCAGCTGGACGCCATCCGGGTGGCTCAGTGCCAGGCCTTCAGCGATCTCATCGGGCGCCGGCACATGCGCGCCTGCAAAGCCGATCTGCCAGCGTTTGACCAGCGGCCCGATCAAGGCGTTGAAGCCAAAATTTTCCCGACTGGCGGCCACGGCTTGATCGATCAGGTCATAGGTCGCGCTGGAAACGGCGACAGCCTTTTCCCCCGCCGCATGATTGACCGCCATCACTTCAGATTGCGGTCGATTAACGGTGAGCCGGTCCTCTTCTTTTTGAATCAAGACGGCGGCTGCCTCAAGCGCCGCATCGTCTTGCTCGCCGAAAACGGTCAGGTTGATGCGGGTGCCCAAGGCGTGTAATGTCCGTGTGCGTTTTGTCATCGTTGTTCCCTCACAAAGGCCTGCATCAAGAGGACCGGTTCCGTTGGCGTCAGATTGATCACGCGGTACGCGCCGATCGTGGCCGGAACGATGAAGGTCTCGCCGAAATGGTAGGTTTGGGCGGGAAACTCATTCGTCAGGGACTCGATGCGAATGGCGGTGCCCAAAACGAGATTCAGCATGTTCACCCCGTGGTGGGCGTCGATCGTGATCGGCTTGGCGGCCACGTGATGGCGCCGCGTCTCGATGAACTCAAGGGCTTGCAGGCCGGTGTGTTCCTCTATGTGCCCATCCCCGCTTTCGACAGGTTCGATCGGATCGATCAGCTCGCGGCGGGCAAAATCGGCATCAAAGGCCATGTTCGCATTGGCCTCGCCATGCGCCAGATGAACGGGCCGCGGCCGGCCGTCCAAGCCGATGCGGCCCCAGTCCCAGAGCTTGAAGGTGAAAATATACGGCGTCTGGGAGATCTCGAGAATCACGGTATTGGCCCCGCCGCTGTGGATCGTCCCCGCCGGAATGGAAAAATGATCCCCGCGGTGGGCCGGCACGCGGTTGATGAATTTTGCGTCATCAAAAGGCTGCTCGGTTTCCTGGGCGGCATGGAGCGCCGCAAAAAGTGGCTCCTTTTCGCAACCATTTTTCACGCCGAGATAGACGCTGGCGCCTTCCCCTGCTTCGAGAATGTAGTAGCTCTCGCTTTGGGTGTACGTCATGCCAAACTTGTCTTGGATGTAATCGATGCGCGGGTGGACCTGGAGGCTGAGGTTGCCGCCGCCCATGGTGTCCAGATAATCGAAGCGAATCGGGAACTCGTTGCCAAAACGCGCTTGGACCAGCGCCCCTAACAGTTGCATCGGTCGTTGGTGCACCAGGGCGATGGCCGGCACGCGAAGAAAGCCGCCGGTGAGGGCGAACTTCAGACTATTTTCCTCGGGCACGCCGTCAAACGCCCAGCCGTAATTGGGGACGCTTGGATCAAGGGCAAATTGCTGTTTCATCCACTGGCCGCCCCAGACGCTTTGGTCAAAATAGGGCACAAGGCGAAATGGGCGGTGCGCGGCGCTGTCCAGGCAGGCGTTCAGGGTCACGGCCGAGGCGAGGCGCGGGGCGTCGCGCGCGGTGGTGTCGAGGTACCAGTTTAGGTGCGGCATGTCGGCGTTGCGCTGGCGGTCGCCAAGGCGCCATTCGAAGAAATAACCGCGCTTATATTTGCGCAACATGTCTTCGTCGCCGTTGGTCGCGTGCCAATTCGGTTGGCCGGCGCGCAGGCGCAGTTGGAGCTGCCAGCGGGTGATGTCGGCGTAGAGGAGCAGGTCCGGCTGGTCGACAAAGAGGCTCGCGGCGCATCCAATCACCACAATCTGACGCG
The DNA here is from genome assembly GCF_016861785.1 of Lacticaseibacillus mingshuiensis. Taxonomy (GTDB): domain Bacteria; phylum Bacillota; class Bacilli; order Lactobacillales; family Lactobacillaceae; genus Lacticaseibacillus; species Lacticaseibacillus mingshuiensis. The sequence continues at coordinate 13,088 of NZ_BOLS01000012.1, read as the reverse complement.
CGCTTGCGTCGAGACATGTTTTCACTTCTTGACGGGTCGTCGCCGGGAAAAAGTCGGCGAAGACTTGATGCGAGAGGCGGCCAAAGACACGGTCATCGGTGAGCTGCTGGGCGAGTTGCGCGGTCAATTCGGCTGGGGCAATGGCGAAGTCGTCGGCGCTCACGAGGTCGGCGTTTGGCCAGGTCGCTTCGGCGAGTTGCCGGATCGCCTGTTGGTCCACGCCGGGGAAACAGTCGATCACGATGCGCTTGGCGTGGCGACTGAGGCGGTCGTGTTGAAGGGCGGCCACGATGGCGGCGGTGCCTGTTGCGACTTGACCGGTGGCCTCGATCTGCGGGTCGCGGTCATAGGGCACGCCTGGATGAAGGCCGGCCACTGCCTGTTTTTCAGTCATGTGCGTCTTCCAAAATGGCGACCAGGCCGCGCATGGTGCTCAGGCTGGTCTGGGCACTCTTGCGGACCGGCACTTGCGCCTGGAGCTCGGGCATGCCCGGTGCAAACAGGGCAAAGCCAGCGGAGACACCGCCGCCGATCGCGAGGTCATCTGGGGCAAAGCGCGACACAAATGGCAAAAGCGCGTCTTGAATCGCGGCGCCAAAATCGCGGAACGCCTGTTGGGCCACGGGGTCGCCGGCTTCGGCGCGGCCAGCCAGCGCGGCGCCGTCGCTCGCATCACTTCCGGCGGCCTTGGCAAATCGCATCAAGCCCTGGTTGCACAGCCAATCATCGATCACGCCATCTTTGAACGGCACCGGGTACAGCATCCCCTCATCGTTCAAGCCGTATTGGGCGTCGGTGACCACCTGGCCGTCGATGATGAAACACGACCCGGTGCCGGTGCCCAGGGTGATGTACATCCCGCGCTTGCTGGCTGGGTCCGGCCGCATCGCGTATTCGCCGCGGCCAAATGCGGTGGCGTCATTTTCAAACAACACGGGCACGTGCACGCCGTAATGATCGGCGAGCACTTGGCCAAATGCCGCTTTGAGATCGACGCCATACAAGCTGTCGTATTTGCGCCGGCCGTGCATCAAACTCTTCCCCGCCGCATAGTCGAAGGGGCCGGGAAAAGACGAGGCGAGCCCCGCGATATCGGCAGGCGCGATGCCACTGGCGTCGACGACATCGCAGATCAAGTCGGCAAAATGCGCGAGCAACGCGTCTGTTGGCAGATCCGATTTGGCCGCATAGTGTTTTGGCTGCGTCCAGCCGAAATGCCCGTCTTCGCTGAAGGTGTTGCCCTTGATGCCGGTGCCGCCAACGTCAAATAAGATATATTGCTTCAATAGTTTTCTCTCCTTAATACGTGATAGAATCGGGGGCATGGAGGCCTTCTATGGCAAACTCGCAAGCTCCCCTATACCAACAAGTCGCGATCGATCTCACGCGCCGCATTCAGGCCGGCGAATGGGCGCCTGGCAATGCGCTCCCCGCCGAGGAAGTCTTGGCGGCGCATTATGCGGTCAGTCGCATTACCGTGCGCAAGGCGATCGGCGTCTTGATCGCCGCCGAGTCCGTGCAGAAACGTCGCGGATCAAGCGCGACGGTCGCCAGTGCGGCCCGGCTCGCGCCGGCCGCCACGGTGATCGCCCCGCCGACCGGATTCATTCAGGAACGCTTCGCCGCGGAAAAACAGACCCGCTTCACGCTCAATCCGGCGTATGCAGATGCACGCCTGGCGCAGCGGCTTCAAGTGCCAGTTGGAACGGCGTTGTTGTGCCTGACGCGCCATGTGTTTGACGCGGACGGTATGGTCGCCTTGTTTCAGACTTATTTTACCGCACAAGCGCTTTCTGTTGGGCGTTTACGCCAAAGTCTCAACGGTGGCCATTCATTTTATGCCTTTTTGCGTGCGGAGGCGATCATCCCCCATGTCCAGCGCGAAGAAGTCACGGCGCTGGACGCGGATGCCGGACTGCGCGCGATTTTCGGGTTCAAAAACGCCCGGCCGCTGCTTCGGCGTCAGCGCGTGGTGGCCAGCGCCAGCGGGGATTATCGCGAATACAGCGATTGTTACTATGCGGCGGACCGCTATCGGTTTATTTTGGACTTCGCCAGCGATGGGCATGAGGCGGAACCGTTTTGAGCGGATTCTGGCGGGTTGAGCTGTGTCTAGCGGGTCGGATGGATTCGCTGGCCACAAGAAAGGCGCAGAGAGGTTGGTCTGCGCCTTTTTGCGTACGACTGGGGCGGCTCGACTAGCTGCTCAGACCTGAACGCCGCGCTACGCACCCTCAGTTGGGCTTCGCCGAGCAGGGGCGGGACATCTAGTCGTCCCAGTCGCCTGATGGCCTAGTGCGCCATCAACCGCCCAGGCCGAACTAGCTTTCCTCCCCTAAACGCTCGGCTACGCACCCTCCTTTTCATTCGTTGCGATACTGATCACGCCTTGTGCTTGTGTGCGCAGTGCGGCCTGCGCATCGTCGAGGTCAGTTGTGGTTGTGGTGAAGAGGTCGAACTCGAATTCGTAGAAGCCGGCGAGGTCGACGTTGAAATTGGTCTCCCAGAAATTGTTCATGAGCCACGCGAAGACCTGCTCGTGATTTTTCGCCGCGGTTTCTGGGCCAGCCAACGCGATCTGGTGTGGGCGTAAGCTGCCCAAGGTGATCAGCGGCGTATCCTGCGGGCAAACGCCGAGCGTTTTCCCCGCCTCATCGCGATAGAAGAAGCCCGAGTCCAGCGCCCAGAAATCGGCGTTGGTGCCTGGCAGCTGGTCGATCGCCGGGCGGAAGAGTTGGTCGATCTTTTCTGCATACAGATCGCTGGTCGCCGCAAACGGCAAAGAGACGTACAGATTTTCCGGCGCCCAGGTGCTGTCTTTGTGGACGCGCACCGAGGTCTGAATCAGCGGCAGGTGCTTGTAGAATTTGAGTTGCACCGAATAAAGCTGGGTGCCGGTCAGTGAAAAATCGAGTACGACCGTCTGATAGATCGGTCCATCCGCGATGGTGCGAATGTCGGTCAGCTGCGACAGACTGCGCTGAACGCCATTGCCTTTGCGGTTGCGGCCCATCCGCCGGCGCTCGTTACATGGATCCGTTTTCACCGGGGTCACTTCGTATACCCCGTAAAATGCAGGCACCAGCGCGTCCTCGCGTAACAGCGAGCGGCCCGTTGACTTGTCGGTGAGTGAGGCGATGCCGATCGTGCCATCCAGCCGGCATTCATAATCATCGGTCTCGATGACGAGGTCGCTGGCCACGCCGGAATGCGCGATGTCGCGGACGCCTTCTGTGCCGCGGGCAAAACCTAGATAACGGGAATCGACTGCCGCGTTTTTCCCGAGCCTGATCGCGTAACGGCGAGTCTCTTTTGGCGCGAGATGCGCGGTGATGGTCACCTCATAGGCGCGCGGGGTGCCTGCGATCTGGCGTGGGACCGTGGCGCCGGTCTGCAGATCCACCACCTCCAGATATGGCAGAAGCGCGTCGCTCATCCGGTGGCCCTCCAGCAGCTCCGGATACTCGAAATTCAGCACGGCCGGCACGTCGACGGCACGGTCATGCGGATTGATCACCTTGTACGTCTTGTGGCGATTGGCGCGCGGGGTCGCCATGTGGTAGTCGTAAAGGAGCTGCTGGTTGAGGTAATTGTTGGCCAAGACTGAGGCCTGCGTGGCAAACGCGGCCTTGCGAAACGAGAGCTCGTTGACCATCGTGTTCCACGGCTCGGAAACGGAAGACGAATAGCCCCAAGTGTGTTCGGCATACAACATCAATTGATGGCGAATCGCGGCCGCCGTCGGGAGCTGTTTTTCAGCTGGGGTCGCGAGCAATTGCCCCACGTGATACCGGCGCTGGGCGTTGCGATAGATCTTTGTGGCGGCCGGCGTCGAACCCACCCCATCGGCCCACCAATCGTTCCAATCACCGCTGTACGTCGGCAAGGCGCTCAGGTCCTGACTGCGCAGATACGCGAAAAATTGATTGAGGCCGATCAGCTGAATGCGGATCTCATCGCCATATTGCGCGTTCCAGGCCGCGATTGACGCCAGCAGCGCCTCATTGGGCCCGGCATTGTCCGAGACATAGCCGGAGATCATGGCCGGGGCAAAATCGTAGGCATAACCGCGCGCCGCCAGCGCCTCGAAGTACTTGAAAATGCGCTCGTGTGCGATCGGCATCTGAGGCGAAGTGATGTCGCCGTTATGTTCATCGGAGATCAGGTAACTCATTTGGCCGCCGGGAATGATGTACAGCTCGTCGCCAAACTGGTAATGCGTCCCGTTCCAGACAAGAAGCTTGCGGCCGTCCGCGGTTTGCCACCAAAACGGCACCTGGTCCTCAAACAGCGGCGGGGTGCCGTGATGGCCGTGCACGCAGGTAAAGAAATTGTCGATCTGATTGTCCAGCAAGGCGTCGGCATAGGCCCAGCCGAAACCGTTGACGTCACAGGCCATGCCGGAATCCAATTTGCGCTCCAGCGTGTTCGCCCAGGCGCGCCCTTCGCCGAGCACATCCGTCAACACGTCTTTATCCACCAACTCGGTCATGTTGAAGGCATTGAGCGACACGTCGATGTAGCCGCGCTCGACATACTCATCGAAGCGGCGTTTTTCGGCGTCGGTCGCTTCGCTAAAAAAGTTCTGCACCTGCCAGTAATTTTCACAGGTCCAAACGAAATCGGTGTGGCCATTTGCCTTGAGTTCCTGGTCGATGATTGCCATCGCCTGGCGAATGAACTCGACGTGCTGCAAGGCGATATCTTCCTGGCGGTCGGTGTAGCCGATATCCGTGTGCGAATGGTTGATCAAAAACAGCGTCTTCATTGGATTTCCTCCTAATTTCTCTTGTCAGCTCGAGTCTACGACAGCGCTTGCAGGTTGGGTAGTCTTTTTCAAAACACCGGCGCGGCGCGGTTTGACGGTGGTTGTATCGCGGCGGCGCAAAACTGAGACTTGTGTTTCGGCGCCAAAGTCGGATGATATTGATGAAAACGGTCTCATAGGAGGAAACAAGATGTCATTGTTGACAGATGCGAGTCGCTGGCACGAGGCACGGTCGCGCTCAATTTCCGCGGAAAATTCGACGGGGACACCGGGTGGCGGCGGGCGCGCCACCACTGGCACAGGCGCTTCAGCCGCCCGCGAGCTCGGCGTCGGCTGGAAGGTCTCGCCTTCCGTGATGGTGGAACCAGGCGCGACGCAATTGGTCGGAGCGATCACCGGACCGGGTGTGATTCGGCACATCTGGCTCACCTGCCCGCCTGAGGTCTGGCGCGAAACAGTGCTGCAGTTTTTCTGGGACGATGCCACGGTGCCGGCCGTGAACGTGCCACTTGGCGACTTTTTTTGCGAAGGCTGGGGCCAGCGGTGCAACGTCAATTCCATGCCGATCGCGGTCAATCCGGCCGGCGGAATGAATTGTTACTGGGCAATGCCGTTTCGCAAAAATGCGCGCATTCAGCTGATCAATTTGGGCGACCGGGAATTTCCGCTTTACTACCAGGTCGACTACACACTTGAGGAAGTACCGGCTGACACGCTTTATTTTCACGCGACCTGGCGCCGCAGTGACCCCTTGCCTGCGAAAACGGTGCACGAGCTGGTGCCGCAGATCAGCGGGCGCGGGCAGTATGTCGGGACGTACTTGGCGTATGAATCCCACAGCACAGGCTGGTGGGGAGAAGGCGAAATGAAGTTCTACCTCGATGAGGACCGGGAATTTCCGACGATCTGTGGCACCGGAACTGAGGACTATTTTGGCGGCGCCTGGAACTTCGAACAACCCGCCGGCGAATACGGGCGCTATTCGACGCCATTTCTTGGGTTGCCTCAGGTGATCAAACCAGATGGCCTGTATCAAAGTCAGCCGCGGTTTGGCCTGTATCGCTGGCATCTGGCCGACGCGATTCGCTTCACAACGGGGCTGCGGGTGACACTTCAGTCGCTGGGCTGGCGCAGTGGCGGCCGCTATTTGGCGCAACAAGATGACCTCGCCACCACCGCCTTTTTGTATCTGGAAACGCCGGGTTGCGACGTGCTGGCGCAGGAGCTAACCGGCGATCAACTTGAGATTCTGTGACTGGGGCTGGGCACGGATCGGGTCGCCAGGCCAATTGACACCGGTTTCATTGGTGATAAACTGAACATAACGGGCGGCGAATATGGGCCGTCCCCATCGGCAATAGCTTGCAAAGGGAGGCATTCTTTTGACAGAAGAATTTAAGAACAATGATTTTGCAGACGTGATGCTCAACCGCCATTCGGTCCGCGAATTTGACCCGAGCGTGACCATCGACCGCGCCGAATTGACCGCGATGATCCAAGAAGCAACCACCGCGCCATCCGCGTGCAACTTGCAGTCCTGGCATTTTGTCATCATCGACACGCCGGAAGCCAAGGAGAAACTCAAGCAGGCGGCGATGAAGTTCAACTACCCGCAAGTCGACTCCAGCTCGGCGATCATTTATATCGCCGGCGACACGCAATCGCACAAGGTCTACCGCGACGTCTGGACCAAGGTCTATGAAGCCGGCAAGATCTCGAAGGAAAAATTGGACCAGATCTTCAACTCCTTCCTGCCGCTGTATGAAAATGCCTCGCCAGAATTTTTGACCTTGGACGCGACGATCGACGGGTCCATGGTGGGCATGCAGCTCCTGCTGGCAGCCCGGGCACATGGCTATGAGGCCAATGCGTGGTCCGGCTACGACTTCAAGAAGATCATTCCCGCAGTGGGCCTTGACCCGAAACGCTTCGTGCCTGTAATGGCCATCGCGATCGGCAAGCCAGCCGCTGGGGCCGACATCTTGAAGACCGACCGCTACGATGTGAACTCGCAGATCTCTGTTTTGTAAGCTTCATCGGATTCAAAGAGGCGCAGACCGATTTTTCAGTCTGCGCCTCTTTTTTGGATGTGGGACAAATGTCGCTCTTGGGTCCGACAGGTAAGTGTTCCAATCGCCAGATCCGAACTTTGGACCAGGTGAATGGAACCTTAGCTGCTCGGGCCCTGACATTTGGCCCACGACACTGCTGTCACATTAGTGCACCATACAGGACGGTCACCGCACCACCAGCATCACACCGTTATACAGGTTGATCACGATCACCGCCACCAGCATCAGCTGAAACACGCGTGTGACCTTGGCTGGGCTCAGCACATGGCTGAAATGGGCGCCAAGCAAGCCGCCAATGATCGCCGCTGGAATGATAAACCACAGCATGCCCAAGTCGAAATCGCCCAGCCGGCCAGCCACCGCGATCGAGGCCAATTTTGCCAATTGGGAGAAAAAAATGGTGGCGATGGAATACACCGTGGCGGCCTTGATCGGCATGTTGAACAGGAGCATCAATAACGCCACGTTGATCGGCCCCCCGCCGATGCCAAGCAAGCTGGCCAAAAACCCTAAGAGGATGCCACACGCGATGACCCACCCGGCGCCCCTTAGCGCCAGCGTTCCCCAGTGGTAAACGGAATTGAGAAGCGCAAATAGAATGGTCAAAATGGTGAGCGTGATCTGAATGGCGAGCACTGGGGCATCGCCAAGCGTGGCCAACAAGCCGGTGAGGGCACGCTCCCCCAGTAGCCCGCCGGCCAGCGCCCCGACTGCCAGCCAGAGAACCATTTTCAGCTGAAGCCGGATGCCATGGCTGACCTGGCTGATAGTCGAGACGATCAACATGGTGAACACCGCCGCGGTCGACAGAAATGAGACTGAGGCGACGCTGTCATAGCCGATCACGTCGAATACTGGCTTGATGATCACCCCACCGCCCATGCCGGAGATCGCGCCAAGGGCATTGCAGACGACGATGACCACCGCGTAAAGCAACCCGATCCACATCAAAAGCCCTCCCCGTTGTTTGCTTGTAAGCAAAGTATAACGGGGAGGGCGCGCCGGTACCTAGCGAAGCGGCCAACAAGTTGATTCAGCTGGGTGAGTCAAGTGCGGCGAAGCGGCTTGCAGGGGCCGGCGAAATAGCTTTCGAAAGAGCAGGCGGCGTCCCTTGCCGGGTGAAGCGGTTTGGTGCGGGGCCGGCCTATGCGCTTATGGCCGCGGATCGATCGTCGGAAATTCCACAATGCGCAGTTTGGCACCGCCATATGGGACCAGTTCAAGTGCGGTCGCCTCGCCTGCGTCCACGTTGTACGGCGGTTCGTCCGCGGAGTTGCCGCGCATGTCCCAATTATTGAGGCGCCAGCCTGTGGTGCGAATGCTGATCGGCGAATGCAGGCTATCAAAGACCTGGCCGTTGACGAGTGCCGCCGCCGAATTTTCCACGACGTCAAACTTGGCATGGGTGGACAAGCCATAGCGCCACTCGGATTCTGGGGTCAGGCCAAAATCAGGATACGGCTGGTTGCCAAAAAGGCGTTGCCAGTGTTCCTTGATCGGCAAGGCAAATAGCAGCGGGCCGTACAACACGCCGGTGGCACGGTTGGCGCGCGGCGCAAAACGGACCTCTGCGGCAAATGCCAGGGTCAGCTGATCGCCATCTTGGACGGTGAGCGCGAGATAGCCGTCTTGCGGGGTCAGCAGCTGTGCCTCGTCATTGACGGTCAGGGTCGTGCCTGTCGCCCAGGTCGGCACACGCAATTTCAAGGTAAACGGGGCATCAGTGGTCACGGCGAAACCGGCGCCCAGCGTGAAGGGATAGTTGCTGGTGACGTCGATCCTGCGCGCACCATCTTGCACTGTGGCCGGCACCGGCGAGATGCACACGAGGCCATCGCGGTCTTTGAGCCAGGTGCTGGCCACGAATTTTGGCCAACCCTGATGCATGTTGGCCAGGCAGCAGCCAAAATGCGGTTCCAGGCCAAAGGTGTTGGCGTGGTCATCATTTTGCGTCCAATTGCGATGGGCAACATCGGCGCGAACTTGGTTGACCTGTTGATCATATTGATGCGCGGTCCAGTCACGACTGATCGTAGCCGGCAGCGCGTTGAAGGCCAGGCGTTCGAGGCGGTCGCCAAGACTACTGTCGCCAAAAACAGCGGTCAACGTCTCAAACGAGAACATTGCCTCGACGATCGAACACAATTCGGTGCCCTGCGTGGGATCGGTACCGGACAGCCATTCGTCGCCGGAAAACAGGCCGTGGAGCTGGCCGTGATAAGTCTGAAGCGTCGCCCATGCATTTTCAAAATCGGCTTTGGCCTGCGCATCGCCATCCAGTTCATAAGCCAGCGCATAACTCTTCAGCGACATCGCCACGTTCACGACATGATTTTGGTGGGAGAAAAAGCGGGTGTAGCGGCGGAACGGAAAATTCTTATACAGATCTGCCCAATCGGCCGTCTGGTTACGCAAGATCGCGATCAGGTCGAGAAGCTGGTCGTCCTGCGTCTTGCCATAAAGCCAAAGCAGGCTCATGATCTCATCCCAGCCGCGCGCCTCGCCCCAATCCGTGAGCGGCTGCGCCTCGGCATGCGCCAAATGATAATGCGCGTACTTGGTCATCAGGGGCACGACGCGTGCATCGCCGGTGGCTTCCTGATACTGAATCAGAACTTTCAGCGCGACCATCCGCGGCCACCAGTCGTCATTTGTGGTCGGGCCAAATTGACCGTCTTCGCGTTGACTGTTTAAGATCCACTCGAGCCATGGTTGAGCCTTGGCGATCAGCTTTTCGTCGTTGAGCAGGTACGCCAGTGGCACCAGGCCGTCGAGATAATACGGGCCGCGCTCCCAATCCTCGCCGTTGCCACCCTTCCAGGCACTATTTTTCACATCGTCCCAGTGATCTTCAAGGCCGCCAGTCAAGCCGTTTGCCTGAATGCGCAGCTGGTCCTGCAGCCAGCCGGCCGGGTGAATCGCGCCCAGCGGCAGATGAGTGAACCGCGCCGCGTCGTGCAATGTTGTCGTCATTTTTATCCTCCAATAAAGCGCTTTCGATTTCTGCTTTATTGTAGCAAGACGCGGCCGGCTTGCAAGCTTTGTCCGCACTTTTATGACAAAATCGCGATGCGGCTTGAAAAGCGCTTGCAGGCCTGGCTACAATGAAGGGGAACACAGAAATGGAGGTCCTTCTTATGGACGCAAAAACAGAAGCACAACGTATTTTGACAGAATCCGGCCAGGTCGCCGTTGCCAGCTTGACCACGGATGGCAGCGCGCCAGATGTCCGCATCGTCTTGTACACGTATTTGAAAGAGGTGAACACCTTGCTGTTCATGACGGCGGGCAATGCCAACAAGGTCGCGGAATTTGCCGCACATGACGCCGCCGCCTTCACCACCCTGCCGATCGGTGAGACCAACGATGTCGTGCGGGTCCACGCCGCCAAGATCAATGGCCTCACACCGGATGAGGCCCAACTCGCGCAATACATGGCCGCATTCCCACAGACGGCAAAATACGCGGCACATGGCACCTTCTTTACCCTGACTTTCAGCGAGGCGGATGTCACCGTGAAAAATCAGGAATCGACTGTCGAATTTTAGGCAGTATCGACCTCGCTTTTCTGGAATCAAAAAACCACGTCCAAAGTCGGGCGTGGTTTTTATTTACATTCAAATCAGATCTCCGTCGCGCCGGTCACGGCATCTGGAAAAACAGGTGTCGGTACCGACTCACTTGCGCCAGTCGACGCATCGGCTTTCGAAGCACTCGTCGACGCATCGGCCGCTGTGTCGGTGCCGGATTCAGAAGCCCCGGTTGAGGCGTCCGGCGTTGGGGTTGGCGTCGCGCTGGACTCGGATGCGCCAGTTGACGCATCCGGCGTCGGCGTTGCGGCTGGCGTGCTGGTTGATTCGGAAGCACCCGTTGAGGCATCTGGCTTGGCAGAGGCGCCGGCTTGAGAAGCGCCCGTTGTCGCATCCGCTTTGTGGCTTGGATCCTGCACGAGTTTTTGGCCCGTCCGCTTGAGGTAGTCCGCGATGATCGGCCAAATGTCCAGCACCCATTCGTTCACGCCGCGATACCGATCGTCGGCGTCGCGCATGGCGCGATAAAAATGCATGATGTATTTTTCATTGACCTTGTTGCCTGGCACTGGCATGGATACCAGGTCAGTCTGATGTTGGCGAAGCGCCCAGATCACCTGTTGGACATGGGCAACGGCGCGTGGCGGGTGCACCTCGGAGGCCATGTCACCGACCTGTTTTGGATACCGCGAAGCCAACATGTCGTCGTGATCCAGTGCGTGGTTGTAATAGATGAATTGGTCGTTGTCATCCATGTAGGTCAATTCCATCGGCATGGAGTTGAGGAACCAGTTCAACTGATCGACCGTCAAAAGCCCGCGATCGAGCTCGACATATTTGTCGCCATTGACCGCGCCGGTTTTGGCCGCGCCTTGCTCGACCCAATCGTCGCTGCGCGGGAGATCGATCGAGGTATCGACCGGATGGTGGCCGGTGAGATCCTCTTGCAGCCACGGTTGGGCCGCTTTTTTCTCCTGCATCGCCGCCAGCACATGGACCCACTTGACGAACTTCGTGATCACCGTGCCCAAAAACGCGACGGTACGCTGGTCCTTGAGGTTGCCTAACTCATCAAACGCATCCTTGGCGTTGGCCAGCAAAAATTCGTCGCCAGGCATCACCAAGGCGCCGACGCCTGGGGCTTCCAACACTTGCCGCAGGGACAACTGGGCGCGCGAGGAGCCTTGATCATGCCAGGACGCGCCGAGAATCAGGACCGGCTTGTTGGCCAGGGGGTGGAGCTTGTTGGACAGCCACTCGATAATATTTTTCATGGCTGGGGCCAAGGTGTGGTTATGTTCTGGGGTGGCGAAGATCACGCCGTCTGCCTGCTCGATCTTGCGTGCCAGGTACAGGACCGCGGCATTTGCGCCGGTGTCCTCGTCCTGGTTGAAAACAGGCACGTCGTTGATGTTCAACACTTCAATGTCCGCCTGGGCCGCATATTGATTGGCCGCAAATACAAGGAGCTGGCGGTTAAAAGACTCTTCGGCAATGGAGCCGGCAATCGCAACTAATTTCATGACGTTCCTCCTAATCTTTGACCCAATTCACAGAGCTGGCTTGCTTCTTGATGGCCGCCAGGGACCCGACGAGCTCCTGGGTGATCTTGCCAAACACGCCAAACTCCTTGAACAACACATCCAGCGGGGCGACCAATTGCGGATCCTTCAGGTCACCATTTTCATCAAAGGCATCCAGCGAATGGCCGACCAAGAATTCGGAGCTCGGCATCACACTGGCACGCACTTCTGGTGAATCGAGGATCTGGCGCAATTGGGCCTGCGCGCGCGAGGTGCCCAGCGAGCCATATGACGCGCCGACAATCATCACCGGCTTGCCGGCCAGCGGATCGATGCCATACGACAACCAGGCCAAGGCCGAGCTCAAAACGGCCGGCACCGCATGGTCATATTCGGGGGTGGCGATGATCACGCCATCCGCCTCTTCGATCTGTTTGGCCAATGCGGTCGCCTGGGCTGGCAACTTTTTGCCCGGATTTTTCATGAACAATGGCCAGCCGCCGATCTCGGCGATATCGATCGTTGCCTGGTCCGCAAAATGCTGCTTCATGTAGGCGATCAGCTGGCGATTGGTCGAATGCGCCGCATTTGTGCCTGCGATTCCAATATAGTGTGTCATGATCATACTCCTTCAGTGAAAAGATCGACCCGCTCGAGGCGGCTTCTACCTGCTCATTATAGCGGAAACCGATTACATATTTCTGCCTTTTTTTGCCAACGTATACGAGCGTTAAAAATCGGCTGCGGAAGGACGCAAAAAGTGGCACAGACGAGTTTGACCGTGTGCACCACTTTTTGGCTGGCGCTGGGCAACGCTCATTGCGAGCCTTCGCAGCCTATCCAGTTGGGCTTCGCCGAGCAGGTCTGAGACAGATAGTCGTCCTGGTCGTTCGATGGCCAAGGGCGCCATCAATCGCCCAGGCCGAACTATCTGCTCAGACCTAGACGCTCGGCTTCGCACCCTATCCAGTTGGGCTTCGGTGCGCATGCTCGAGACATCTAGTTGACCCAGTCACTCGGGGCTAAGACCGGCCCCAAGCGTCTAGGCCAAACTAGCTGCTCGACCATATACGCGCACCTTCGCACCCTATTTCAGTCGGGCTTCGGTGCGCATGCTCGAGACATCTAGTTGACCCAGTCACTCGGGGCTAAGACCGGCCCCAAGCGTCTAGGCCAAACTAGCTGCTCGACCATA
>NZ_BOLS01000011.1 GCF_016861785.1 Lacticaseibacillus mingshuiensis | reverse complement strand
TGAAACACCAAAGCAGCGCAGTCCCGTGTGAATCGTGGGATTGCGCTGCTTTTTTGAAATTCTATGAATAATCCAGGCAGATTGCGCCTAAGCGAACGGGCGTCATGGCAGGAAACATAAACGTCAAGCCTGTTAAAAAAACTTCGACCTCAGTCACGGGCACCATTGAGGCAGAGAAAGAATATTCTTCGTTTGTTGAATTCGGAACCTACAAGATGTCGGCCGAGCCATTCATGCGTCCGGCTGTTGATTGGGGGCAGTCTGTGTTTATCAGAAACACGATGAACAAGCTAAAGGAGGCATCGAAGTTCAAATGATACTTTCCGAATGGTATGAGGCCGTGCAGACACAGCTAACCGCAGATAGATTGAACCCGGTGTTTGTCCAACCTGACGCTAAGAGCACGCTTCCGCTGGTCTTCATAAACGTTCACGTGGACACTGACATGTCCTCTAAGACTGGAACGTTGTCCAGCGTCAGTCAGCAGATTGACATCTACGACAGCATCGATACGCCGCCCGCAACGTGGGAGGAATACGTGCAATCGGTGAAGCACTCGCTGAGCAAGGTGACACGATGGCAGTCATTAACGGCATCTAATTCAATCGACACAAGCATGGGCGAGAGCAAACCATTACGCCGCTGCATGCTTATCATTACTCTAGAAGGAGACTATTAAAATGGCAGTTATTAATAACGGTATCGAGTTTGTAAAGGACACCCCATATCGTGGTAAAGACGTTTGGTACTTTATCCAATCGACAGATCCTAAAGTAGCACCCGTTGGCAGTCCTGCAATTTTGCCGGCTCACCAAGAATCTGGAGATACCAGTATCGAAGGTGATTCTCTTGATGAACAAACCAAGATGGGTCGTATTATTGCCGCATCCACCAACGAAGACAGCATTGAACTGACAACGTACATGGTTCCGGGCGATAAAGCACATGAAATCATCATTGACGCTAAGCATGAAGGCCGTCAGGTGAAAGTATGGCGTGTCATTGTTGACCCACGTCTGGCCGTTGTAGAAGACGACCACAAGGCTTATCCAGCAATGTTTGGGTACGGTGTAGTTGATAGTGCCGACATTTCAGATGAAGACAGTTTCTCCGAGATTGACTTCACTTTGAACATCATCGGCAAACTTGCTGACAAGAACGAAGACGGTACGCCGGGCACGTTCCCGCTTTCAGATGAGCAGGTTGCAATGCTCGACCAGCTCTATGCATTCGAACGCCCAGGCGAAAAAGCCGGCGAGTTTGCGGATGGCTCTGCAACGTCAACCACTACAACCACTACAACCACGTCACACGCTTAATTAGTCGCACACAGAGACGAGTAGGCTACGGCCGATCTGAGACGACAATCTAGGAGGATATTCATGTTAGAAATTCAAGTAAAAGGTCAACCTGTAGAAGCCAAGTTTAATTTCCGCGCGTTGTTCCGTGCAAACAAGCTGTACAGCTCCTCAGAGAGCGCGAACGATGGTGCCTCAAGCATCTGGCTGGCATTTGTTACTGATGATGATATGGCGCTGTTCAAAGCACTGCGTGTATTGCTGCCAAAGTCATATACCGACGACGACGTCATGGACGTGCTCGACAAGGCCGAAGAAGATGGCAAGTCGCAAGAATTATTCAAGGAAGTTGAGCAGGAGCTTCATGAATCCGGTTTTTTCAAACATGCAGCACAACGTTGGCTGAACTTGACCGAAAAATACGGCAAAGCGTTGACGGACAAGAAGAACCAGACCGACGAGGAGAAGATTCAAGCAGCAGCGACCAAGGATACCCTGGACGCAATGAAGAAGAGTCTCTCTTAACCGATTTTGCTCGTCATGGGATATACGATCCCAATATGCCATTCGATTTGTACATGTGGGAAGCCCGTTCGATGTTGGAGGGGTCTTTTTTGCGTGATGTCGATATGCGCCGTGATTTGATGGAGCTTGCTGTCAACATTGCCAACATTCAGAACGCGAAGAACCCTAAACGGTCAGTCAAGGTTGGCTACAAGAACATTGACAAAGCCGAACAAAAGGTACTCAAACGCAGTGGAAATCGAGAAAGAAAGCCTGATGTAGAAATGATTAAGAAACTCAATGCCGCATTTGGAGGTGGTAGCTAATGGCAAACGTAGTCGCAACATTCACAGCAAACATCGCGCCATTCCAGGCCGCCATGGGCAAGCTTCAAACATCCGTTAAATCTGGTACTGACGCCGCCTCTAATGCCGGTCAGCGAGTCGGCGGTGCCATGACAAACATTGGCAAGGCCAGCACTGTTGCTGGCCTTGCTATTGGCGCAATGGCAGTAAGTTCAATCAAGAGCTACGGAGATTTTCAAAACTCGATAAACAAAGCAGCCGTAATTGCCGGATCAAGCTCAAAAGATCTTAAAAGTAATATGAATGATCTAGAAAAGGAAGCGGTAGCCCTTGGGCAACAACTGCCGATCAGTGCACAAGAGGCCGGAGTTGCCATGGTCGAGATGGCTCGTAACGGTGCTTCCGTCAGTGATCTTAAGAAAGAATTCCCAGCGATTGCTAAGGCTGCCGCTGTTACTGGCGAAGATTTATCAGCTTCAGCGATCACTGTCCAGGGCGCTATGAATATTTGGGGCAATGGTGCTGCCAATGCTGCCAAAGATTCTGCCATCTTGGCTGATAATGCGAACCTATCCAGTTTAGGTATTGGTGACATGGGCCAAGTGTTCTCAAACGTTGGCGCCACTGCCAAAACTTTGGGCTTGTCAATTATCGATGTTTCTACAGCTAGTGGCATTATGGCCAAGAACAACATTTCGGCTGCACAGGGGTCACAAGATTTGGCTCATGCCTTAACATTGATGGCTCGTCCTTCAAAGGTTGCTGCCGGCGAGATGAAAGAATTGGGTATCACATACACAGATGCAAAAGGCAACTTTAAATCATTCCCGACAATTCTTAAAGAGGTGGCAAAAGCTACGGACGGATTAAGCCAGTCTGGTAAAATTGCTGTTCTAACCAATCTTTATGGGGCTGCCGGTGCCAAAGCCATGTTGCCTTTAATCAATTCTGTTTCTAAGAGTGCCGGTAATGGTAAATCTAAATGGGACGCCTATTCAGGTGCGCTTGAGGGCGTTGGATCATCGTCATCAAAAGCGTCAAAATATTTGAATGATAACGCTAATAATATGAACAAGAACGTAGGGGCGGCCCTTGACCAAATGGGGGACGATCTTAAAGGGCTTGTATTTTCCGGAATTAATCTTGCTGCTCCAGCATTGGTGAAATTGTTTAACACGATTGGCAACCTTGCCAGCAATTTGGCAAGCGCTAAGACCCCCATGGCAGCATTCCTTAAAAACATGATTGCTTGGTCGCCGGTTATTGCGATTGTGCTTGTAGCTTTTGGCATTTTGTCAACGGTTATCGGTACAGTGATTACCAATTTTTCCGTGATTGCAGGTGCGCTTGGGCCAGTCTCTCTTGGGTTTATTGCAGCGGGCGTGGCAATCGCGCTGATTGCAACCAAAAGCAAGACAGTTGGGGGCGCCTTAAATGGAATGATTGGTATTCTGAAAAATATTGGGCAATTCATTAAATCTGCTTTCAACAACGACATCGTCAAAAGCTTTGCTGTAGCAATTGCCGCCGCCGTTGTTGCCTTTAAAGGATTTTCAATTGTATCTTCGATTGTTACTTTTCTAAGATCATTTTCAATTGCAGAAACAGCAGCATCTGTCGCTCAATGGGCTCTTAATGCTGCGATGAGTGCTAACCCTATTGTCCTGATTGCGACCGCTATTGTAGCGCTAGTCGCCGGGCTAATTTATTTCTTCACTCAAACAAAAACTGGCCAAAAAATCTGGTCTGATTTTGTTTCTGGCCTAAAGAGCATGTGGAGTGGTCTTGCTTCATTCTTTAGTGGGCTATGGAGTGGCATTACTAAAACATTCAATAGCGCTGCGAAAGGCGTTCAAAATGGCTGGAATTCAGTAACTACGTTCTTCAGCAATTTATGGACTGGCATTGTAAATGGTGCCACGAGCGCTTGGAATGGGCTAACATCATTTCTTTCTGGAATATGGAATGGAGTAGTTGGCATTGCTTCTAGCATATGGGGAGGAATCAGTTCATTCTTTTCAGGACTATGGAACGGTATTGTTTCTGCTGCAATGGCCGTATGGAACACGTTTGGGCCTGCTTTAACGACAATTTGGCAAGGAATTGTATCAATTGCCACTGGTGTTTGGAATATGTTAAAGGCTGTCATTATGGGTCCTATTCTGATTGTGTTAGATTTTCTCACGGGAAGTTGGACACAGTTGGGGGCGGATCTTCAACTTATCTGGACAAACATTGTTACGGCAGCCAGCCAAATTTGGACGGGACTTGTCACATACTTCTCAGGAGTATGGAGTTTGATCACAACCTATGCCAAAACAGCATGGAATCTATTCACATCTGTTATCGAAGCGGTATGGAACGGTATTGTTTCAGGCGCTTCTGCAATCTGGAATGCCCTTGGATCATTCTTCAGCGGGTTGTGGAACGGTATTGTTTCAACGGCGAAGAGCTTGTGGAACGGCATGGTATCATTCCTATCTGGTTTGTGGAATGGCACTGTAAACACAGCCAAGAACATTTGGAATGCTTTGCCAGGGTTCTTCTCTGGGCTGTGGAGTAGAGTCACCTCGTTCTTCTCGTCAGCATGGAACAACATCAAGTCAACCGTAATAAACGCTGCTACTAACATTGTCAATGGAGCCAGAAACATTTGGAATGGGTTTACTAATATCGTCTCAAATGTCGTCAATGGTATCAAAAATGGCTTTAATGCATTAGTGCACTTCAATTTGCTCGATGCTGGACGTGCTATCATGGACAGCTTCTTCAGTGGGTTAAAGGCTGCATGGAGTAAGGTTCAGGACTTTGTCGGTGGTATTGCTTCTTGGATTCGCCAGCACAAAGGGCCTATTAGCTACGATGCCAAGCTGTTGATCCCTGCTGGTAATGCAATCATGGGTGGTTTGAATCAAGGACTGCAAAAGTCATTCGGAGCTGTTCAAAAGACGGTTTCTGGAATGGCAAGCGAAATTTCTGACAATATGTCGGTAAACATCAGCAACTTGTCAAACGCGGGCGCACAGTTCAGCTCTGGAGACGTCACTCAGTCAATTGATGCAAGCGAACGAATCACGCCAAACATCTACGTCCAAAACAACGTTGATAAGAACGGAATTAACAGCATGGTAAAAGAGGCTGACGCCAATGACGCAGCCGTTAGCAGCTACTTCCGGCCGATTGGAGGGTAGTATATGGATCTATTAGTTGAAAAGCTAGATGGTAGCCGATACTACCTAAGCCAATACAAGGTGTTGATTACTGAATTCGAGGAATCGGCACCGTCAGTCACTCGAAACAATATGCAGCTCGATCAGCGCAACGGGAACATTGATTTTGGAGGATGGCATACAGACAAGACAATCGACATTACCGGTTACTATCGGGCTAATGATATGGACGAGGAAGAGGCACTTCGTGAGAAGCTGTATGCGCTGCTTTCCGATCCGAACGGGTATTACATTACCCAGCTGAAAACAACGCCTAGTGTGGCGATGGAACGTCCTGGCGAGACGTCCGGAGGATACTACGATAGGCTGAAAGATTATCCGTCCCACAAGCGGTTCCTTGTTTATACAGAAGCACCTGAGATGGAGCTGGTTGGCAACGTCAATGGGACACTCTTGTACAAGCTAACAGCAGAATTCAAGACGATGAAGCTGCCTTACGGTGAGACACCGCCGACAGAAATTGATGTTAGCAGTAATGTGCCATACCGCGGCACCGTTCCTTGTAATCAACTCGAGCAAGGCTTCACTGTTCAGCTAACTGCTACCGGTTCGGCGTCTTCATTGTCTTTCAAAATTGATGACGCTGAGCTGACGTCTAGCAATGCTGTAGCCGCTGGTGATGTGATCTTACTGAATGGTTTTAGCTACACCCAAAATGGGCTAAGTATCGTCAGCAAGACGAACAAGGCCTATTTTATTTTGCAACCAGATAAGCCGAATCGGATTACCTGTAACGTGCCAGGCGCGGTCCGAATTCTCAGTTTCCAAAATCTATACGCATAGGAGGCGTGATTATTGATTACATTCATAGACGTTGATAATAATGAATATCAAGCCCAGTGTGAGATTGAGAAAACCGATGCTGTGAATGGTGAGAAGTCGTTATCTGGGACAATCTATTTTGGCCAAGATGTTAAGAATAATATTGCCAAAGGCTGGACGCTCTCTTTTCTTGGTGAGGGCTATGTTGTTGTCACATACACAAAGAATGATAAGGACAACACGATCACCTTCAGCGCGGTTCAGGCCTTCTTCTACAAGATGAGTAAGACCGGGTTCTACGAGACTTGGAACGGATCGCATGCACTAAGCAACTACCTTGATGCCCTGTTTTCTGGCACTGGGTACACGTATGACAATACAGCCTCAGTCGAAGCTTTTGAAAAGCAAGACTGGGGCATGAGTGACCGTCTGTCGCTATTCAACGGCATCATCGATCAAGCAAAAGTTGAGTTCTCTGTTGAAGGCACAGTAGTTCATATCGTCCCAGCAATGGGATCAGATCTATCAACCGTTGTCCGGAAGAAATTCAACCTTGATACGGCTGAAATTCAAACGGATAACACCAATTTTGCCACGTATGGCCGCGGATATGGTGCATACAGCAAGCCAGACGACACCACGAGCGACCGCTTGAAGGTTGAGTACAAGTCCCCACTGTATGACTACTACTATCCAAAATTTGGTGCTATTGAAGCCGCTCCGGTTGCTGACGAGCGCTATACGATCGCTGACAACTTGCTTGCGGCTGTCAAAAAAGCCGTCGATAGTAGCTGGGCAATTTCACTCACGCTTAACCTCGTTGATCTGCAATCAGTCGGGTATGACTACGCGATGGCAAACCCCGGCGACTATATCACAGTGATTGATGAGAGCCTTAATTTCAGTGATAAGGTTCGAATCATCAAAGTAACCAGTGATTATGATATTCGCGGCACTCGAACCAAAACGGAGGTTGAATGTGGCCGCTTGGCATTTGCTGAACAACAGAAGACATCACAATCAACACTATCTAACGTAGCCGCTGGCAAGATTCCAGTGCCTAATGAATGGCTAACATCGCAAGTGCAGCTAGCTACTAATAGTCTTCTCGCAGCAAGGACAGAGCTTAGCTTTACAGATCAGGGAATCATCGCCATTGATAAGAGTGACGCTAACAAAGTCGTAATCCTTAACAGCGCAGGCGTTGGTGTGTCAACAGATGGCGGCCAAACCTTCAAAACAGCGATTACTGCTGATGGAGTGGTCGCCGATAGGCTGTTTGGCGATTTGATTTCCGGAATCGCATTCGAAACAGCTAGTGATCACTACAAGATAAAGCTTAGATCCGGCACAATGACGTTCAGCGACTTGGATAATAATATAGGCTTACTCAGCGCCGCTTATGACATAGCAACTAAAAAAACCACAGGTACCACACTAAACACGTATCAAGGCAAATCGCTATCTTTAGGAATATCGGATCCATCAAAAGCAGAAGACGACGGAACCATACCATATAAGAGCGTTTTTAAGATTTTGGATAGTGCTACTTATGATGACCCAAAATACGGTCTTTATGGGCAATTGGTAACAGCAATCGCTAGCAGTCAGCCTGGTGGTATGTGGATCACTCATCCGTCAGTCATAGAGCTTAGTGCCAATGGAGGTACTGGAAATCAGCTAGAGGTCAAAAGCTCTAAAGTATCTGTTCTTGGTGACTTCAATGTCTACAACGGATCAAAAAACGCTGTGCAGGTTACTCGTGATGGTCTTCGCGCAACTCCGGCATACGAGCTGGCAGAAAACTATGTCGGCGATATTGGCGAGAGCAAAACGGGAGAAGACGAAACAGTGCGAGTGGACATTGATCCGCTCGTTTTTGATTTGATTAACACGGATAAGCCTTATCAAGTGTTCTTGACAGCATACAGTGACGCGCAATTCTGGGTTTCTGAACGCGGCAAGGACTACTTCATCGTTTCGTCAGACAGTCCTGATTCAGCATTTGGCTGGGAGCTTAAAGGCAAGCGCCGAGGATTCGAGGATCAGCGCCTCGTTGATACAAAAGACACTTATGAAGGCTTGGAAAAAATGGAGGGACTGATACCCAATGGCAATCAGAACGTACAAAGTAACTCTTGATTCAAAAAACACCATCGCTCCAGAGCCCGTGTTCTTACGTCAGGGTGACAAGACTGGAGCCGTGGTGATCGATGCGACTTTGTCTGACAATGGCACAGCAATATCTCTCGACGGCTTTACCCCAATGTTCAAGGCTAATACGGCAGACGGTGCCGCCGTGATAGCTGACAGCACCGGGTTTACGGTGGTCGATACAGCGGGTGGTGAATTCACATATAAGGTTCCCAATGCCCTGTCTGCGGCACCAGGAAAAATAAAAACAGCCTATTTTAGTTTCTTAGATGCGGATGGTTCGGAGTCAACATTTGACGTGGCTTTTGTCATCAAAGCCGCCGTGGACATGAGCCAAACACAGGCTGATGACTACATCACGATTATTGATGGCACGCTCAACTCCCTTCGGGAACAAATCGATGCCATGAATACCGACATTCAAACGGTTTTGAGTGCATATAATCAAGGAGACTTCTACAACAAGTCTGAGACGGATAGCAAGGACGCCACAACACTTGCTAGTGCTAAAAGTTATGCAGACTCTGAGGATGCCACAACACTTGCCAGTGCTAAAAGTTATGCGGACTCTGAGGACGCCACAACACTTGCCAGTGCTAAATCATATACAGATCAATATGTCTATTCTGATACCGGTTGGCAAAACCTGGTCATGATCAATGGCTTTGTTACCCATTCTACGAACACCCCGCAATGGCGAAAAGTTGGTAATCATGTGTTTCTTCGCGGTCTCCTGGACACGCCAATTAAGGCAGGAAAATTTGCCAATATTCCAAATGCAGCACCAAAGCAGCTGTCAGGTTTTGTTTGTTTACAAGGAAGCTCAAATAGCACCGACATGGCTCGCGTGTATGCAAACACGGATGGGTCACTTGAGGTAATAGCGATGGTCACAGACGCCAAAACTATTCAGCTCAACTCGATTCAGTATTGGACAGACTGATGCTGGTCAGTGGGACAGCTATTTTTGTTGATTGGATGTGAAATGATGTGGATTTTAAGAGTTGGTTAGACATTTTTGTAGAGTTGGGCGGTGGGGCTTTGTTGGGTTGGTTTTTAAGCCGGTGGCAGACGCATCGAAAACACGGAAAGGCGATTTATACGGGGCTTGTCGGCCTGTTGCACCATGATGTTTATATGCTTTGCAATCAGCACATCGGGGCCGGGTATATCAGTACCGACGATCTTGACGATTTGAATTACCTTTTCCGCAGCTACAAAGCCCTGGGCGGAAATGGAACGGGTGAAGCACTGTACAACAAGGTTTTACAACTTCAGATCAAAAACTGAAAGGAAGGTTCAACATGAAGATTAATTGGAAAGTACGAGTATTGAGCGGAAAATTCTGGCTGGCAGCAGTGCCGGCATTACTCCTAGTCATTCAGGCAATTGCCGCAGTGTTTGGGTATAAGTGGGACTTTGCTAATCTTGGCACCCAACTGACTGCAGTGATCAATGCGGTGTTTTCTCTGCTTGCGATTCTTGGGGTTGTGACTGATCCGACTACTGCGGGCGTGTCTGACAGCGCTCAGGCTTTGACCTATGCTAAGCCAAAGCAGGAGGACAAGTAAAATGGGTACAGACAGTTTTTTAGCTTTAGTAAAGCGCACGGTTTGCGACTATGCAAACGAACATCTTGATAAGACCGACAATGTAAGTCTGACACCAGATGATATTTACATTGTGTGGCTATCCAAAACATTGCAGAACAGCAAGGCATTGGCGTATACGACGTTGTCTGATGGGATGTATTACGAACTGACATACAACGGCGATAAACACGAAATGTACTTCGATGCCTACAAGAAGTTTGAAAACCGCGCAATCGAGGTAGATAAGGAGGCAAAATAGAATGGTATTAAACGGTATTGACATCGCAAATTATCAAACTGGGATTCCAAATATGCCCGGCGATTTTCGTATCGTAAAGGCAACTGAATCCACCAGCTACACAAATCCGGCAATGGCTGACCAAATCGCCAACGCACCCTCATTGCTAGGTTTCTACCACTTTGCCTCCAATGGCAATGTGCAAGCTGAAGCCGATCATTTCTTAGCGACTGTTAAGCCGTATATCGGCAAAGCTATGCTTGTCTTGGACTACGAACCAGCTCGGCCTAGCATTACGTGGGCTAAGGCTTGGCTGGATTACGTCTATCAAAAGACAGGCGTTCGTCCAGTTATCTACATGAGCTTGGCTGTCGAGAACGCTTATGACTGGTCAAGCGTGGTCAATGCCGGTTACGGCGTGTGGATTGCCCAATACAACAACTACAACACTGTTTCTGGCTACCAGCCTCGCGATTTGTATGGCACCCTCAAGCGCTGGCCGTCCATGGCGATGTTCCAATACACGTCATCTGGTCGTCTATCCGGTTGGGGCGCATCGCTGGATTTCGACGTCTTTTACGGCGACAAGCTGGCGTGGGCCAAGTATGCGGCAATCAGTGGTAAACCCGTGGCAACCGCCAAGGCGTCCACACCCACTGTGGTCAATCACACGACACGGACTAAGGCGGCAGTAGCGGTAAACGTCACCTACGAGTTGCATCAGCAAGGATATGGTTGGCTTGGAGCTGTTACCAATTTCAACAACTCAAACTCATCTGGTTTTGCAGGCAATCCAAACCACAAGCATGATGCGCTTTGCATCAAGGTGAGCCACGGGACAATCAAATATCGCGTCCGCGTGATCGGTGGCCAGTGGTTACCGTGGGTCACGGGATACAGTCACACGGATGCCGTCAACGGCTATGCTGGCACACTCGGCAAGACCATCGACGCGGTCGAAATGATTTACATCACGCCAGCGGGCGAAGCTTACAGCCAAGCTTACTATCGGTCACAGACCACAACGCAAGCTGGATGGTTGCGGACTGTCTGTGATGACGGCCGTTCGGTGGCCGGGTTGACTGACAGCTACGCCGGCAACTTCGGGCAGCCTTTGGACCGCTTGCAAATCAGTATTGGGACGGGGAATCCGTTCTAGCTCATTAAATCTCATCACAGCTCATCATTGCCTCACTCTGCTAACGCGGGGTGGGGCTATTTTTGTGCGGTCCAAATTGGCATATCGATATGATGTGCTAAAATGGCATTACATATCATCGAATTTTTTTTAAAACGGTGCATCGTTTCTTGCGGTCTCACCCTTTGCAGGGCGGGGCTTTTTCCTTTAGGTTTGCTGGCCAAAAGAACACACGGTTTAGATATTGGTGTAGAAAATGGTGTAGATGCTGGACAAAATATAGGTAAAAAAGCCGCCGTTCCGGCCTCGCCAGGCGCTCTGTAAGGCTATCGAGACTGCCAGGGATAAGAAAAACATGTTTGCGCTTCTCGGCCGTCCTGGCTTTGAAGATATGACCAAGGAATTGACCGCACGCCTGTAATGACGCGAGGTTCAATGAGGTAAAAAGCACCATCATAGACCGCTAGTATTGTGCAGACCGTGAATGAGGTTTCGTTCATGCGTTGATGACAGTGCTGGCGGTCTTTTTGTGCGCAATTTTTCTCGTCGGCGCTTGGCGCATCGCCGTTAAACGTTGTCGTGATGGGGTGTGACGCCATCACGAAAGTTTTTATATTTGCTCCCCCCCGGGGGCGTGCGTTCTGCCGGAATGCGGAACTCGATCTCTGCCAGCACAATAGCGCGATTGCCGTTTTCAGAGAATGCCGATTGCATTTTTCCCGCGGCGCTGAAGAAAAATAATGTGACGGCATCACACCAGTTCAGCACGCCCGGACCTGGAGTGCGCAGACTTCTATTGTCTATCTCGTCAGATTTATAGTCATGGTCTCGTGGTCCGTGAAAGTGGGCTGTCGATTCAAAGCGAAGCAATCAACCTGTGCGATGCGGTCACATTTGTTTGTCCGCACGGCCTTGTAGACGCGAGGTTGTATGCGCGAAGAGTCTCAAAACACTGTCATTACTGGGTGTGACGCTATCACAAAAGTTTTTGCTACGTCCCGTTGGAGATGAAATGATGGCGCAGTACTCGAAATTGTCGTCGAGTTTAGGCCGGTTAAAATTGCATCGTTTATTCTGTCTTGTGTGCGTCCATGACCACTAATTTCAGTATAAAGCATGAACTATTCGCGGATTTTCAGCGATTGCCGGAACCCGCAGTACATCAACGTTTCAAAATTTCCGATCACATTTTCCGGCTCCCACTCGCTTAATATTATGTAAGGGTCAGGAAGGTGGGCTCTTGCCGACGCCCGAATGAGCATGCCCCAAGTGGAGACTGTCGCACGCATATTCATTCGACTCCATGGGCGGTCGAGGGAAACAACACACCAACAGAACACCTGAATGTACAGCAGCTGTTCAGCACACGCACCATGGGAGCCCGGGTTCCCAATAGTCTTTCATCCCAATGTCGTGCAGCCCACCTTCGTTTGCAGGAGCTGAATGCGGCCCATCTTGAGAACGACACCTTCTTCTTCAGAAGCGGGAAGGTCACCGAAATTCTAAGCCTACATGACCTAAGCTTACTGCACCAGCAATCGATATGGCGGCGGCACGGATGCCAACCAAGTTTTTCAAAGAGCAATGCAATCACACAAGTTGCGACTGGCGAGGGCCTGTCGTTCGCAACTTGTGTGGCCCCTGGTCCGGTCAAAGGCCCGATCGAATCGGGGGTACATAGCGGATCACGGCCAGCTGAAATGATCCAACGAAAAGGAGCGTGGTCTAGTCCGTAGAATTAAAATTTGAAAAGATTTTGGCCGAATTGATCCGTCCTAAAGCCCGTCATCTCGGCATCCAGAATCTTTTACAAAACATTTAAGAGAATCACTTCACATTTGACCCCTCGGCAAACGCTTTACTAGTGTAAGGCCTGAGAAGGTGGTGGCCTTACCGACCCCCTGGAAAGCATGGCGGCATCCAGATAGTGCCGTCTGCGCGTTACCCTATCTGACCGGGCTGAGGAGAATCAACCACACCTACAGAGTGCCTGATGTACAGCAGGTACTCAGCACACGCACCATGGGGGCCCGGGTCCCCACCCTAGTCTTTCATCACAATGTCGTGCAGCCCACCTTCGTTTGCAGGAGCTGAATGCGGCCCATCTTGAGAACGACACCTTCTTCTTCGGAAGCGGGAAGGTCACCGAAATTCTAAGCCTATATGTCACCCAACTTGCACCAGCGTCCGATATGGCGGCGACTCAAAGATCCACCCGAGATGAAAGACGAACGACTCGCTTTGGCGGGTCATAATTGTTGCTCTGTCCCCGGCGGCAACGCCATGTCACGCTCTTTGAAAGTTGAATAAGCATTACCGGCATCCACACAATGTCGTGCAGCCCACCTTTGTTTGCAGCACCGGGTATGCGGCCCATCTTGAGAACGACGCTTGCTTCTTCGGAAGCGGGAAGGTCACCGAAATTCTAAGCCTACATGACTTAAGCTTACTGCACCAGCAATCGATATGGCGGCGGCACGGATGCCACAAAGTTTTCAAAGAGCAATGTATTCACACAAGTTGCGACTGGCGAGGGCCTGCCGTTCGCAACTTGTGTGGCCCCCGGTCCGGTCAAAGGCCCGACTGGATCGAGGGTACATAGATTTCCCAGAGGGCCTGTGATCAATCCCGTAATCAACAATGAGTGGGAATCAAAAGATCCTCCCCAGAAAAGGGAGGACCACGTTGTTAGGACATTATCGTTTTGCTTTGCGATAGCCGGCTGCTTGGGCGGCGGCTTCAGATTGGAAATAGACTGCATTTTCAGAGCTCATGTGATACCCAGCTTGGCCAGGCACGTGATAGATCTTCGACCGTGAATTGCCGATGATCTTGCCTTGACCAGTGATCACTTCGCCAGCGCCTGCTGTCGGGGTCTTCTTGGTGGTGGCACTGGATGCCGCCTTTTTCTGCGATGAAGCAGTGGCTGCGCCTGCAGTTTGGGCTGCGCTGACAGTACTGGTGCCGTCTGCGTAATTTAGGGTGACGCCACTTTCAACATTGAAGACAAAAACGTTGAAGGAGATACCACTTGCGCCGACCGATTGGGCCATCATGTGAACGCCGCGGGCAAGTAAGTCATTGCCGCGATAAACCGGCTTGACGGAATAGCGGACATACGCGCGCGTGTTTTGCTTGAGGAAATAGGCAATGTCCATTTCGTAGCGCAACATTTCCGGACTGTTCAGGGAGCGCGTGCCGGTGATCAAATTCTTCGGGTTATTGTTTTCCCCGGAAAGCTGATAACCGATCAAGTGGCTGCGGTTGTAGAGATAGCCACTCTTGAGCTTTTTGTTGTGCCAGCCGGTCGGGTTCCAGGTCAGGCCTTCGCGCTCGCCAGTTGGCATCAAGCTCTTGTTCAGCAGTGCTTCGGCGTCTGTGGCGCGGTTGAGCCGATCCAAGGCGCTGTAACTCTCCCACGCGCCACGCGAGGTTGAGAGATCCGCGCTGGAAAAAGTCGGCTTGCCGCCATTGACGTTGATCGTTTGCGTCCCGCTGTATGTAAGATTGGCGAGGCTGGTTGCGGTCTTCTTGGCTGCGGCCGCCTTTGCTGCCTTGGCTTTGGCTGCTGCTGCTTTCGCTGCCGCTGCCTTTGCCGCTGCCGCTTTTTTCGTTGCGGCCGCTTTGCTTGATGAGGCCGCTGCGATCGATGAAGACTTGGCTTCACTCGACGCGGCTGCTTCGCTGGAAGCCGCTGCCTCACTTGAGGCTTTTGCTTCGCTTTCCTCTTTTGCTTGCTTGGCTTTCGCTTTACTGCTGGCGATCTTCGACGAGCGTGCCGAATCCGCCTTGCTTGAGTCTTTTCCGGATGGCGAACCGCCGCAGCCAACAAGTAGCAAGAGCACTGCGCCAACGGTCAGCAGGCGCCCAATTTTCGCCGAGCGTTTGCCCCGTGTTGTGGGGTGACTCAGGATTCCTGCGGTGGCACCGCCAATGATGGCCAGCATCACCCATAATCCAATTAATAATGTCATGATCGTTCCTCCAATGATGTTGATGGTGTTGGCGCCGCACCGCTACGGACTTGCCAACACTTCCTATTATGAAGGGCCGCGCGCGGAAAATCACGGAATATTTATGTTTTATATAAAAATAGTCACCACTCTCCGGCCACGCCTGAAAAGCTTTTGACCGGTCTTGCTTGGTGTGCTAGCGTTAGGCTATCGAAACAAGAAGGAACGGTGAAGGGATGCTCAATATCGGTGTGATCGGCCTGGGCAATATTGCCCAGAAAGCTTATCTGCCTGTTTACGCGCAGATGCAGGATAAGGTCCAGTTCTATTTGATGACTCGCGATCTGGCTAAGCTGACGACCTTGGCCAATCAGTATCACATGGTGGCGGCTGGCACCGAGGTCGCGGCGCTGGATGGTCTCAATCTTGATGCAGTGATGATTCATGCCGCGACACCGGCACATTATGAACTCGCGGAACATTTTCTGAGCCGCGGGGTCAATGTGTTCATCGACAAGCCGCTGGCCACCTCGATGGCGCAGGTGACGGCGCTTTATCTGTTGGCCGCGCAGCACCAGAAACTGCTGACGGTCGGGTTTAATCGACGTTTTGCCCCGCTGGACAAGCAGTTGATCGCGTTGCCGGATAAAAATATGATCTCGGTCGTCAAAAATCGTGTCAACGCGCCCCAGCCAGTGGCAGAAGCCATTTATGATCTGTTGATTCACCCCCTGGATACCGCGCTGGCGCTGGCCAATTTTCCAGAAGAGCCAAACGCGCGCTTCAGCTTACATAAAAATAAAGAGGGGTTGCTCGAGCAAGCCAGCATCACATTCACGGGCAATGGGGTTCATGGTGAGGCGGCGATCAACCTGGTCGCTGGCGCCAATCTGGAGGAAGCCACTGTCGCCACACCAACTGGGGTGTATCGCGTTCAAAATCTGAGTCAGCTGCAGCACTTTGCTGACAGTAGCGTGACGACTGAGGTGGCGCCGGATTGGGAACCCACCCTTGAAACGCGCGGGTTTGCGCCGTTGGTCCACGCGTTTGTCGATGCAGTGGCTAACTCCACGGCCAACCCGGTCGAGCCACAAACGAGCCGGCTCACGCATTCACTGCTGGATGAAATGTTGCATCGCTTGGCTGACTAAAAAACACCATCGCCCAGGCGCTTCGGCCGATGCGATGGTGTTTCTTTAACGGTTGCCCTTAATGATCGCGATGATGCCGATCGCCAGGCTGGCGGCGCTGGTCGCAAGCAGGGACCCGCTCAACGCGGTGGTGATGATACCAAAGGTGCGCAACGAATGCTTTTTTGACATATGAGAACCCTCCATGGCTTTTCTTTTGATTATACAAGAAATGAGGCGCAGAAAATGACTTATGACAAATCATTTATGGCGCAGGCGGCAAAAGAAGCTGAAAGCAATCTGATCAGCGGCGAAGGCGGCCCATTTGGCTGTGTGATCGTTAAGGATGGCGCGATTCTGACTGCGGCGCATAATCAGGTGTTGGCGCAGCATGATCCGACTGCCCATGCCGAGATCATGGCACTGCGCCAGGCGGGGGCGTTGCTGGCCACCCATGACCTGAGCGGGTGCACGCTGTACAGTTCTGCGATGCCGTGTCCGATGTGTCTGGCCGCGATCGTCTGGGCGAATATAAAAACAGTGTATTACGGCAATGCAGCCGAGGATGCCGCTGCGATCGGGTTTCGCGATGCGGCAATCTATGATTTTATTGATGGTGGGCTACAGAATACCACCGTGTTGGTACTCACTCAGCACGACCGCGAGCTGACCATACCGGCATTTCACAGCTATCAAAATCAAGCCAAACAACTCTATTGATCAGGACCCCATCGCGCGTCGGTGGGGTTTTTATGTGGCGATTTTTCGTTGAATGCCGGGCCGGACCGACCTATCTGCTCAGCCCAAAACGCCCTGCTCGGCACCTTCAGTCGGGCTTCGGTGCGCATGGTCGCATCGTCCAACTGGGCTGTGCACTTGATGGCGAAGTGCGCCATCAAGCACCCAGCCCAAGTTAGCCGCACGACTATCCCGCGCACCTCCGCACCCTTAGTAGGGCTTCGCGGGGCAGGGCTGAGACAGCTAGTCGACCCAGCCACTCGATGGCCAAGAGCGCCATCAAGCGTCTAGGCCGACCTATCTGCTCAGCCCAAAACGCCCCGCTCCGCACCCTTTTTTCCTGTTCAAGTGTTCATGTGAGCGCTCGGGCTAGTCAAGATGCTACGATTTAATCAAGGTGGTTAATCATTATCTTGATAAGGAGGAACTTTGCGATGGAAAAACCTGTCAGCGTTCCCAAAACCGGTGTCAAAGCGCGCTCGCGCACTGGCGCCACCATCGTGTTATCCGTCGGCATTCTGCTGGCGATCTTGTTTGCGGCATCAACCGCTTATTCTGGTATGAAGGCGGGACTAACAGTCGCGGCCGGAATCCCCGGTGCGATCATCGGTTCTGCGGTCGTGCGCGCATTTGCGAAGCGGCAAGGCTTTGCCGGCACCAATGAGATGCAGGGCATGGCCTCGGGCGGCGAAACGATCGCCAGTGGGATGATCTTCGTCCTGCCGGCAGTGCTGCTCATCGGCGCGTCGATCAACTTTTTTGAAGCGATTCTCGTCGGCACGCTGGGCGTTCTGTTCGGCATTGGCACGGCCTCGATCGTTGAAAATCATTTATTGATCGACTCAAAGGATACCTTGATCTATCCAGAGGCAATGGCGATCAGCGAGACCATTCGCGCCTCGGCCAATGGTGGGGAAGGGTTGAAAATGATGGCCAGCGGCTTTGCCATTGGCGGCACGCTCACCATGTTGACGGGGTCGATGCTTGGCTGGATCAACAACCATTTCGTGCTTTACGGGGCAAAAGACTTTAAGTGGAAATTCGAATTGGAAGTTAACCCGCTTTTGGCCGGGATCGGTTTTATCGTCGGGCTGCAGGTCGCGGTCCAGATGTTTGCCGGCTCAGTTTTGGCTAACTTCGCCGTTGTGCCACTGATCGGGTATTTTACCGACATGGCGCATGGCGGGGCAACGGTGTGGAATGCCAGCGACAGCGCGATCAATCAGCTCGCGTTTGATGGCATTTCCGGCGGCTACATTCGTTATCTTGGCGCCGGCATGATGCTGGCAGGCGGGATCATCGGCGCGCTGAAATTGGTGCCAGTGATCGGCCGGTCGCTGAAAAGTGCGCTCGGTGGCACCCAGCGCCGCTCCGCGTTTGGCATGATGCTGCTCGGGTTTGCCATTGTGGCGACGATCGGACTGGCTGCGCTGTTCTCCCGCAGTCTGTTGATCGGGCTGCTTGGCGGGTCGCTTGCGATCTTGATGGCCTTTGTCTTCGTGGTGGTCGCTGCCAATCTCACCGGCACACTTGGCACGTCCAATCTGCCCGTGTCCGGCATGACCATCGCCTCGCTCGTTCTTTTGACCGTGCTGTTCGTGGCGTTTGGTTGGACGGGTCAAAGTGAGACACGGTCGCTGCTGCTTCTGGCGACTTTCGTGGTGACCGCCATCAGTATCGGCGGCGGCTATGCGCAAACACAAAAGGCCACTGAGTTGATGAAAGCGGATCGGCCAAAAATGCAGCGGCGGTTCCTGCTTGCCGCGGTGCTCGGCACCATCACCGTGGTCGGCGTGATCGTGCTGCTGGCGGGGCAGCTCGCCGACACCAGCGACAATGCGGCGTTTGCTTTGCCACAGGCCAATTTGATCGCAACGTTGACCTCAGGAATCCTCACCGGGAAACTGCCATTCACGATCATTTTCATCGGCGTGGTGATGGGCGTAGTGCTGCATCTCTTAAAATTGCCAGTGATGACCGTCGCCATTGGGTTCTACCTGCCAATGGCCACCACCGCCATCATTTTGGTCGGTGCCTTGATCCGCAAGGTTGTTGAAGGCCGCAAGCCAGCGGAAAATGCGAAGCGCGTGCAAAATGGCGTCAGCTTGTCTTCCGGGTTGATCGCAGGTGGCTCCATTGTCGGTTTGACCGGCATTCTGTTGTCCGTGTCCGGGCTGCTCGATCATGGCACGCCAGGTGGAGTGCTGGCTGGTAACGCCGCCGCGTTTGGCCTGCTCATTCTGTTGGCTGGCGCGATGCTGTGGGTACTGCGCAAACGCCCGCAACCTGAACAACCAAAGTAAGTCTGCTTGTCAGTCGTTCGAAGCGAAAAAGCCGCGGTTTGGTCGCCGCGGTTTTTGTATACGCCAAAACGAAAACGACACAAAAATTGTACACAACTTTTTCAAAAGCCGTCCCTGCAGCCCATCTTCTGATACATCCGCCTGCTATGATTTTCGCGAAAGGTGGGGGATGACATGTTCCTTTTGGTGAGTGGCGGGCTCATTGCGGTGCATTTGATCGTCTTCTGGGCAATGAGCGATCGCGCTGAGAAAATTCTTGAGCGACACGAGGCAGTCTCACATTTGCGGCCATAAGCTGGCGTTTCGGTCTGTTGCGTGCGACACTGAGTGTAAACGAAACAGGGAGAAAACGATGGCAGAGACAATTCAGGTGCGGCTGGCCGAGCAAAATGATGCTGAGGCACTGGTGCCGTTGGTGCACGCTTATTACGCGTTAAGTCCGGTGCCGCATGTATTTGACGATGCGGAAATGGCGGCGCATCTGCGGCGGCTGGCGGGCCAGCCCGAGTTCGGCCGCTTACTAGTGGCGACTCAGGGCGAGGTGCTCGTTGGGTTTGCGGTTCTGTATTTTGGGTTTGACACACGGGCGCTGGCTAAAACACTGACGCTCAATGATCTATTTGTGGTGGCTTCCTTGCGCGGCCAGGGGACAGGCCACGCCCTGATCGCGGCGACGTTTGCGCTGGCGCGGCAACTCGGCTGCAGTCGTGTCGACTGGCAGACGCGCACGAGTAATACTGATGCCCAGCGCCTGTACGACACCTTAGGCCAGCGAGTCGAGGGATGGGTGTCTTATTCGCATGATCTGAAATGAGAAAAAGAAACAAAAACAGCGTCCGTGCATTTTACGCGGACGCTGTTTGCTTTACGGCTTGATATAGGCGAATCCGGCATGCTGTTTTTTCACCAGTTCGACAACGCCTGCGGGGACGACGAGGACGCCGGGCTTGAGTTCCCCAGACGTGATCGCGTGGCCGCGCATCGCATTGCTGCAGGCGGCCACGGTGACGCCGAGCTCCTGCAAATCGGCAAACGCGACGGAACTGGCCTGCGTGACTCCGGTGATCGCCGATCCGTTAACGAGAAGCTCGATCTCACCGAGCACGCCTTCATCGGTGGCCGCGGTGATGTAGTTGTGAAGATTGCTGAGAACGACCGGCCATTTTGCCGGTTCGTCGATGTGGAAAATGACATCCATGGGCTCATCTCCTTTGCTTGATTATACCGCGGCCAGCCGCAAAATCGACAGTCGCCGGTCTTTTCGGGAATTTTTTGTTGACATGTGCGGAGAATCCGGTAAACTATTACTTGTGCTTAATTGAGGACATTGCCCGTTAGTCAAGGGGTTAAGACGCCTGGTTCTCAGCCAGGAAACACGGGTTCGAATCCCGTACGGGTGATACATGAATCGGAAAAAGTGCCAGAACCGCATCTCGTCGCGGTTCTGGCGCTTTTTGTTTAGCAAATTTTTCATCTGAAGCCTATTTTTTCAGATCGCTATAGGTAATGATGAACGACCCCATCATCGACTGCACCTTCGTCACTTTCACGGTCACCTTGTCGCCCGCTTTAACTTTCGGGTTTGATGAGCTGACAAAGTTGAGGTGTTTGCCAGTTTGCATGTTGTAGCCGAACATGCTATTTGGCGCGAGCTTGTCGACTGTCAACTGAACGGTTTTTCCCTCAAGATCCTTGCCGGCGTTGAGCGCTGTCTCCGCAGTCTTTTCGGTATAGTCTGGCTTCACAGCTTGCGCGCCGCATGCTGTTAAGGCGAATAGGACAGAGAGCACTGTCAAAATTGCCAATACACGTTTTTTCATGATTCCCCCAAAAATAGTGATCAGCTTTTTCCGTCGATCAGTCTTTGGACGTGAGGTGAGACCGGCGGCGAGAATTGAGACGATCACGATGCCGCTTTGCGATATTTTTTTCGTATCTGTCTGGGCCAAATGTATTTTCCAGTATAGCGGGCCATCATTAAGATTTAACGAAGGGGGACTCATTTGTGATCGTTTGACGTGCTGCAAGCCCACGCCGCCACCTACTTAACCCGATTAGTCATCTCGCAAAAGCCATTGCAGGACAAGCTAGATCGCGGCCGACGCCAGTTGAATATCCGCAAACTAATAGTCGAGATAAGCATCTTTATTGCGCGTCTTGACACCATTTCGGTACGCTTGATTTAGGGCAGAGGGCCCAAATCAAGAAGAGAAAGGGTGATGACAATGCTGCATTTTATCTGGGTCTTGATCGTTGGGGCGGTGATTGGTGCGATCGGGTCGTTGATCGTTGGCCGTGATCTGCCTGGTGGCTGGATCGGCAATATTATTGGCGGTCTCGTTGGCGCATGGGTCGGCTCCTCCTTGCTGGGTTCCTGGGGACCAAGCGTGGCGGGCATGGCCATTTTCCCTGCGATCATCGGCGCCATTGTGGTGGTTTTCGTGGTGTCGCTGTTGATCGGCACGCTCGGCAGCAAGCGCGAACGCGCATAGTCAACAAAGGCTGACCGGCGAAAAATATTTCGGCGGTGTCTTTGTCAGGAGGTTTTATGCGACCGCTCACAAAAGTCGCACTGGTATTAGTCGCATTGCTCGGCATCTGTCAGACACTGCTCATCGCCGCTTATTTTTGGCCGGTCGCCGCGGTGGACACGTGGTTGCTTGACCACTGGTCGATCAGCCGCATTCTTATGCTGACCTTGACCAGTCTTGTGTTCATCGTCTTCGTGGCGATGCTTTTGGTCGCGCTTTTTCGCCGCTCGACCCATCAAGAGCTGGTGATGACCGGCGACCGCGGCTCACTGGCGATCTCTCGGCAAGCCGTTGAAAGCGCGGTGGCCAAGGCGGTCGCAAAAGAGCATGCGGTCAAAGGCGTCAGTGTGGACGTGACCATGCACAAGAAAGAGGCGGCCAAGGTGATGGTCGAAGCGATCAGCATGAGCGGCCAGAGTCTGGCGGCGCAAGGGCAGCGCATCGAAGAAACGGCCCGCGCCAAGGTGGTGCAACTGCTGGGCACTGAGGTCAAAAAGGTGAAAGTGCACCTGATGCCTGTCAGTCAAGCCCCGCGCGGCACCGCGCGCGTGCTGTAAGGAGGCGCCCATGAAAACTGGCACAATTGGCCTGCTTGCAGGTTTTGCGATCGCGATCGTGCTTCTTCGCTTCGGCTTTTGGGGCATGCTTTTGACCGCGCTACTTGCAATCGCTGGCTACATGACGGAACGCTGGCTGTGGCCTGCGCGCAAGGAGCTGATGGCTTGGTTGCGCTCTGGCAAGCGCCAGCTGCAAAAGGATCGGTAGGTGACAGGATGCAGACGATCACGGATAACGGATTAGAGACGCTGAAAAGTAATTCGCATTTGTCTTTTGACAATAAGGTGCTGGAAAAGATCGCCGCCATCAACGCGCAAGATATCGACGGGCTGCTTGGGATGGAAGGCTCGATGGTCGACAGTTTGGCCGAGACCTTCAATCAAGAGCGCCAGACGAAAGGCATCAAGGCGGAAGTCGGCGAACACCAAGTGGCGATCGACATGAACGCGTTGCTGGAATACGACGCCGACGCGCAGGCCATCTTTGATACACTGTGCGCCAAGCTGGCCGATGCGATCGATCGCATGACCGGCCTGCAGCTAGTCGAGTTGAATCTGCACATCAATGACGTGTTGACGCGCCGCGAATGGCAACAGACAACCAAGTGACCCGAGGCCAAGGCCTCAAAGGAGCAAATATGGTAGATCAAAAAAATGATGAGATGATGCACGACATGACAGATGACATGAAGGACGCAAAGCCGATGCCCCCACATATGGACAAGGATCTGCCGCATGGCCCGGGGATGACACCGGACAAGGACATGGCGCCTGAACTTGAGACCAAGCTGACGTTTGATGAAAGTGTGCTGAAAAAGATCGTCAACCGCACCAGCGGCGAAGTGGCCGGGGTGTTGAGTCTGGAAGGCGGCATGCTGCATGACATGACCGACTTTTTCCGCAAGAATGAGGACCCGACAAAGGGCGTGGCGGTCGCTGTCGATGATGATCAAAATGTCAAAGTCGAACTCGATGCGACCATGCGCTATGGTGAGGATGCCCCGGCTGTTTTTGCCGAAGTAACCAAGGCCATTGTGCGCAATGTCAAAGAGATGACTGGCATGACGGTGGTCGGCGTGTCGATGCACGTGAAGGACATGCTGACGGAAGAAGAGATCGCACGCCAGGAAGACGACGCGGATGATCACGAGGAGTCAAAAGATGAGGCGCGGATGACCCGCGATGACAAGGACTTGCAGCCGGCTTGATCACGCCAAATTCTGAATGCGCTAAATCTGAGTACTCGACATCTGAGTACACGAAATCTGAGTACACGAAATCTGAATGCGCGCCAATCTGACAGCACCAGAAATTGACGGTACCAGATCTTAACGGCGCCCCCCCTTACCGGCATCACCTTTCGACGGCACCAAACATAGCGGCCTTGACCACAAAGCGTCGGGGGCCAGGTGAAAGCATCGGCGACGACCGGTGCTTTTTTTCGTGGCTTCGGGTAAAATTGAGCGCAGCGAGGAGGCGTTATCATGACAGAGAATTCATATACGGCGACCAATGCCAAGGTGATCGATCACTGGGTCAAAACAGGGTGGCAATGGGGCCAGCCAATCAGCCACGAGGCCTATCAGCGGGCCCAGGCCGGGGAGTGGAAAATGCTGCTGACCCCGACCAAGCCGGTGCCACGCAATTGGTTTTTCCAAGACATGGCCGGCCGGCAGGTGCTTGGCCTGGCATCCGGCGGCGGCCAACAGATGCCGCTTTTTGCCGCGATGGGCGCAGTCGGCACCGTGTTTGACTTGTCCTCGGCGCAACTGGCCGGCGATCGCGCAGTGGCGGCGCGCGAACAGTATTCGCTCACCGTTGTGCAAGGCGACATGACCAAGCCGCTGCCATTTGCGGATGCATCTTTTGACCTGATCTGCCAGCCGGTCGCGAATTGTTACATCCAGGATGTCCTGCCGCTTTGGCGCGAATGCGCGCGCATTTTGAAGCCGGGCGGGCGGCTGATGGTCGGGCTGGACAACGGACTCAACTACATCGTGGATGAGGCCGAGGAAAAAATTGTGCGCGGCCTGCCCTTTGATCCCATCAAGGACCCTGCGCTGCTGGCTGGCAAGGATGTGATGGAAGACGGCATTCAGTTCTCCCACACGCTGGAGACGCAGCTGCGCGGCCAGCTTCAAGCCGGCCTGCAGTTCGTGGACATGTACGAAGATACTAACGGCGATGGCCGCCTGGATGCGCTGGGCATTCCAAGCTTCTGGGCGACACTGGCAGAGAAGGGTGCGTAGGTGCGCACCGGAGCCCAACTGTAAGGGTGCGAAGCGCGGCGTCCAGGTCTGAGCAGCTAACAGGGTCTGGTGCGTGGGGCCGCCCTTAGCCCCGAGTGCCGGCACCAGTTAGATGCCTCAGACCTGCCGCGTGGAGCCCAACTGAAAAAGGCTGCGTAGGCCCGCGGCAAAAAAATTCGCCAAAATCAAAAAACGTCTGACCGCAAATTGAAGTGGTCAGACGTTTTTGATTTTTTGTGCGGTTATCGCTTATTGAGCAGTTTCCGCTTCTCATGCGCATATTCTTTCGCGCTGATCGCACCGCTTTTTTGCAGGGCGTCAAAGCGCGCGATCTCCTCTGCCACCGAGCTGCGGGCGGTGCTTCGATCGTCGGCCAGATAGGCGGTGATCGAGGAGGTCAGGGTACCGATCAACCCAATGCCGTTGAACATCAAGACGACCGCGGTGATGCGGCCGACCAAGGTGTGCGGGGAGATGTCGCCATACCCAACGGTGGTGGCGGTGACGACCGCCCACCACAGCGCGTTGCCGTAATTTTGGTGCTCGGCGATCGCGTAGATCACGGACACGATGATGATCAGCAGCGCCGAGAGAATCAAGTAATAGATCAACCCACCGCGATGCAGAAAACGCGAGGCATGGGCCCGAAACGTGGCGGTCTTATCGCGCAGACGCGTTACGAGGCGCTGGCGCAATTGGCGCAGCCGTTGCCACACTGTTTTCACCTGCTCGGGCGACAGGACGCCGCTGGTGGGGACCAAGGCGGACAGGTGGAAGGAATTGCTGGCCAGCAGATTGGCCTTGCCCTTTGCCAGCCACAGCCGCAGCAGGTAATCCGCGCTAAATAATAGCAGCAGTACCGCAGTCAGGATGCGGGCCAGTCGACTTGGGGCGGTGATCACACCTAGGAATTCTAGCAGCAGAAGGCCGAGGCTTCCCAGCGTCACGATCAATAGCGTTAGATTGTACAGCCGAAAGCCGCGCATCAGTTTTGGATTCATACCAATTTTCACCTCATATCTGCGATAGCGTATCACCTTCGCAGCGAGGCGGCACAGCCCGGCGCGTTTTTTTACTCAATCTGAAGATTTCTGCTTGACGCCGATGTGGATGACACGCGAAAAACGTAGGTAGGCGATGAAATGAAACAGCACCCCGGCCGCCAGTAGCAGGCCCGCCAGCACATTGGAAAAAAGGGCCGCGATCATTGACGCCAGGTAGATCAGCACGCTGCGGGCGGGGTCGAGGCGAATGCGCTGATAGTGCTGCTCAATGCCGGTGAGAGAGCGCAGTTCGGCGTGATGCTCGAGGTAGCGATACAGCACCAGAAACGACAGCGAGATCAGCAAAGCCACGATATCGTACACGATGATCGCCACGCGAATGTCTTGGGTGTTGCCGTTGGTCAGCGCCTCGATGAGCAGCACCATCGCGTAATTGACAAGGGTCACCGTGAACAACACCAGCAGATTCAAGATGTTGAGCGTCCGGTCCGTTTTTTTCACGTATTGAAAATAGTCATGATGAAACAGCCAGCTGGTGCCGACGTAGAAATACGACATGAGGTACATCAGAAACAGGGGACCCTGCTGCAGGACCACATGCGTCAAGGACCCAGGCGCGATGGTCTCAGGCTTGAATTCCAGAATCAAGATCGTGAGCAAAATGGCAAAAACGCCGTCGCTCAGTGCGTTGACCCGCTCTTTTGACATGGCGATCACCTCCAGCGTTATTATAAGACGTCAGGGCACTAAAAAACCACCTGCGCGATCATGCGGCAGGTGGCCTGGTTGGTGACTTGGTTACAGGTTCTTATCCATGTTGAAGGTCAGGCGCGATTGCTCGAGGCCCTGCATCAAATAGGAAGCGATCTCTTTTTTTGTGGTGGCTTTAACTTGGGCCACGATGTCGTAATTCGCTTGGGTCAGCGCCGCGGTGAGGTCCTTATCGACCAGTTCGGCGGTGGCGGCATCCGTCTTGGCCACATGCGCGCGGAACGTTTGGTTGAGCGCCGTCAGATAATCGCGGTCCTGCTGGATGAACTTGCTGTAATGACTTTCGACCAGCATGCCAAGGCTGCGGTGCAACCAGTAGGCGGAATCCGTGTCGAGGTCCAGCGTCAGCGGCGTCTGGGAGTAGCTCGGATCCGTGTCCGTGGCGTTGGTGTAAAACGGCACATAAGGCGAGTAAGTTGGAATGCCGATGTTCAGCCACATGATCGCGCTTTGGCCAGCCGGCTTGTTGCCGCGCAGCTGCAGAATGTGCGAATTCTGCGTGCGGTTGAGGCCGATCGGGCGGTAGCGCAGCTTGTCGGCGTCGTCGCCGTGGCCGAGCGGGTCAAACCGTGTCTCGTTGTAATGGCTGCCGAGAATGTAAGCCATGTCCTCGCGCGTGATCTTGTGGTCGGTGTGCATGATGAACGGCAACTCGGCGCTTTCCGGCTCTTCAGGGGTTTCCGGGTTTAAAATGTGATGCGCGTACCAGACACGCGGCGTGTTGTAATGACGGTCTTTTTCGTTCATCGTGCCGAAAATGTGGCGGAAGTTCCAGCCGTTTTTGTCAGGATTCAGGTTATTGGCTTCGACAAATTCCTGGATGCCATTGCTCCAGATGAAATTGTCTGGGTCGTCAAAATCGACCTGCTGAATGGCGACTTGGTTGGCGGCCACGGCATAAGCATCGTCGGGAATACGCTGGGCGACCCAGTGATGGCCGGTGACGATCTCCATGTACCAGGCGCTGTTCTTATCGGCAAACAGAACCGAGTTGCCAGCTGGCGAGCCGTATTGGGCGATCAGCTGGCCCAGGTATTCAACGCCGTGACGAGCGCTTTCGATGAAAGGCAGGACCATGTTGACCATCAGATCTTCATCCAGTCCATCTTCAACAAGTGGGTCGATGGCAAGTGTGCGTTCGTTGCCATAGGTACTTTCAGTCGCAGACATTGCGACATTCTTTTCGTTGATGCCACTTTCTTCGTAATCGCCAAACTGGGCGGTGTCCACGTTTGGCACCGCGTTGTAGCGGTAGCCGTTTTCCGGAAGTGGGGCGGTGAAACCGTTCAGCGGTGAGGTGACGGTCAAGTCTTTTTCACCATGCCAGGCCGGATGCATGTAAAAGCGGTGCGGCGCTAGGACGTGGAAGGTGTCATCGTTGCGGGCGATCATTGTGCTGCCATCGATGCTGGCATTTTTGCCAACGAGGATCGATGTGCACGCAGTCAATTTTTTCATTGGTGTCCCTCTTTTCTCAAGCTGATTCCAGTGTACGCCTAAAACGCAAGGGGCGAAAGGGTGAGCGGGTCTGGTTCTGCGGCTTCTCTGTTCGCTCTTAGTGACTTCCCACGACATACTGATTGTGCGCCACATCTTCATTTTCAATTTTCTTTGCGATTGCCCAACATATGAACGGACATATATTATCGAGATTTGGGGGCCGCGATTCAAACCCGCCACACTCATCGGCACGCCAAAAAGCGGCGCACCAGGCTTTTCAGCTCCGGTGCGCCGCTTTGCATGTCGTGATTGGGTAGATAGGGATCGAACCTATGATTATGGATTCAGAGTCCACTGCGTTACCACTTCGCTACTACCCAATAAGTGTGAAGCACTTAACGAACGAATAATATCTTACAAAATACCACGCCAGCTGTCAACCGCATTTGCAGACTTTTTTAAAAAGTGGCGTTTTTTCCGCAAACATGGCGCTAGTGGGTCTTTTGGCCGGCGTGCTAAACTAGAGGTGGTCATTGGTGATGGTCGAGCAGCCAAAGAAAGCCTGCGTAGCCGATGCAAAGGGCGGCGAAGATCAATAAGGCCAAGGCGGCGAAGCTGAGCCAACGCAGGCCAAAGCTCAAGGCGCCTAGCCACAGCAGGCCGGCGAGCAAACACGCGCGCAGGGTGCGGGCCAGCAGTTTTTTG
Organism: Lacticaseibacillus mingshuiensis; assembly: GCF_016861785.1. GTDB lineage: Bacteria > Bacillota > Bacilli > Lactobacillales > Lactobacillaceae > Lacticaseibacillus > Lacticaseibacillus mingshuiensis. The sequence continues at coordinate 69,871 of NZ_BOLS01000011.1, read as the reverse complement.
ACGGGCTCACTCAAAGGAGACCTCGATGAACAGATGGCCGGAGCCAGAAATGTGGCTCGTGGTCATCCAGATCTCCTCTGGTACCTGGGGGTCATCCGGCGCGATCAGCTCCGCCAGCCAGCGCACCAATTTTTGATTGCTGACGATGAAGTCATCCGGCAAGCGAAAGGCGTTGAGGCGTTCCTCGGGAAAAAGTTCCGCTTGGCATGGGAAAATGACTTGGTCAGAAAGGGCAAACGCGATGACATTTGAATAGCCTCGGCGAATCAATGTGACCTGCTGAGGATGGGTGTGCAAATATTCAAGAACTTGCGTGGGAATTTTCATCGCGCTGCCTCCGTCTTAAGTCGCTGGTTGCCCTGCGCCTTGCATGATAGCATGAAAATAGCTCGATGTATAGAATGGAGGATGCGAGATGACAGTCCATTTTTATCTAGTGCGTCACGGCGAAACACAGATGAATCGCAAGCAGCACATGCAGGGGGTGACGGATGCGCCGCTGACTGAAAAGGGGGTCGCGCAGGCCGACGCATTGGGTGCGGCGCTGGCCAAGGTGCCGTTTGCCCAGGCATACAGCTCGGACCGAAAGCGCGCCGTTGCCACCGCTCAGCATATTTTGGCGGCCACGCCGTCTGCCCCTGCCTTGATGCGCCTGGCCAGCCTGCGCGAATATTATTTCGGCGGGCTGGAAGGCATGAGCTCGGCCCAGGTGATGCGCCTGTCCGTTCAGCGCTACGGCCTGCGCGCGATGCCCCAGGTGTGGCAAGGCGGCGACCGCTTCGCAAAATTGGTCCGCAATTTTCAAAAGCTGGATGACACAGGCCAGGCAGAGAGCTTGCCGGCCCTGCAAAAGCGGATGCGCGACGTGTTCCAGCGCCTCGCGGATCAGGCGCCGGTATCCGGCAACGTGCTGGTGGTCGGGCATGGCCTGAGTTTGTCGGCCATGATCGAGTGGGTCAAGCCGCAGTCGGTGCCGATCGGTTTACTGAAAAACACCAGTGTGACGCGGCTTGATTTTGATCAGACTACCGGCACCTGGCAAGTGGTGGCGGTGAACCTCACCGCTTCTCAGGCAGCTGCACTGGCGACGCCTAGTTTATAGAAGAAACAGAAATGACGGGTCTGCTCACTGGCCGCGGCCAGAGGCGGACCCGTTTGCTGTCTAAATATGACTTTTTTGTGAAAATCGAGACAGAGCATTGCACCGCATGACCATGACGCGTAGAATGACAACTTGTCACATGACAGAACGTCATACCCCAATGAAAGGAGCGGCCATGCCTAAATCCACCTTCTATCGGCTTGCAGATGAAAAGCGCCAACGCTTGATCGTCGCGGCCTACAACGAGTTTTCTCGCGCGCCGTTTGCCGATGCCAGTATCAGCAATATTATCAAAGAAGCCGGCATTCCGCGCGGCAGTTTTTATCAATATTTTGAAGATAAAAGTGATGTCTTCTTTTACCTGCTGGACCTGATTCGGCAAAGTGCAAATGTTTGGCTGAAAGACGCACTGAGCGCCAATCACGGCGATCTGTTTGCCACCATGCATGAGGTGGTCGAGCGGCTGGTCGAGACGATCACCACTGGGCCGTACCACGCCTTTTATGGCAACCTATTCATGTATATGGATTTTCATTCCGCGGATAAGATGGCGAGGGAAGGCACTGGGCCGGTCATGCCGCCACACGGCCCCAAGAAAGGCGAGTTCGCGTCTTTTTTGTTGGAAAATGTGGACCGCGACCGGCTGCGGGTCAAGGCAGATGATGATCTGCGCGTCTTGATTCATCAGCTCTTTGGGATGTTGATGCAATCGATCGGCCATTATTTCAATCAGCTGGCCAGTGGGGCACAGCTCAGTTCGGATGAATTAAAACGGCGTCTGGACCAGCAACTTGATTGGTTGCAGTTCGGCGTCGGTGAAACAAAGGAGGAGAAGCAATGATCAAACTCGCAAAAGGCAGGGTCTCCCTGTGGGCGATCCTGGCCGCGGTCGGGTTCATGATCGTGCAGGTGATTTCAAGTCTTTACCTGCCCAATCTGACCGCGGACATCGTGAACAACGGGGTCGTGACTGGCGATATCGATTATATCTGGAAGACCGGGTATAAAATGATCGCCTTTGCGATCTTAAGTGTGGTCGCCAGTGTCGCCAACGTGTATGTGGCGTCTAAGGTCTCACAGAAACTGGGCCAACGTATTCGCTCAGATGTTTATCGCAAAGTGATCAACTATTCGCATGATGAGATGGATCAGATCGGCGCAAGCAGCCTGATCACCCGGACCACCAACGACGTGACGCAGATTCAAAACGTCTGGGTCATGATCTTGCGGATGATGATCATGGCGCCGATCATGCTGGTTGGCGCGGCGTTTCTGGCTTACCAAAAGAGCCCGGCGCTGACCAACATCTTCTTGATCGTTTTGCCGATCATGGCGGTGTTCATGGGCGTGGTGATGTATTTCGCCGTGCCGCTGTTCCGCGCGATGCAGAAGAAAACCGATAACATCAACTTGGTCTTCCGTGAAGGCCTGACCGGGGTCCGCGTCATTCGCGCCTTTCGTCAGGATCAGTTCGAACAGGACCGTTTTGATGGCGTCAACAAGGATTACACCAACAACGCGGTGAAAGTCTTTTCCATCATGGCCTTGATGTTTCCGGTGATGACGCTGATCATGTCCGGGACCAACATCGGAATCACCTGGTGGGGCGGCCACTTGATCGCCCAGCAGTCGCTTGAAACAGGGAACATGATCGCGTTTTTGACTTACGCGATGCAGATTCTCATGAGTTTCATGATGCTGTCGATGATCTTCGTGTTCATTCCGCGCGCCCAGGCGTCTGCGGTCCGAATCAACGAAGTGCTGGCTCAGACCACGACGCTTCAGTCCCCGGCGACGCCAAAAGAAATGGCGACGGACAAGCCGCAGTTGCGCTTTGATCACGTCAAGTTCCGCTATGCCGGCGCTGAAGAACCTGCGCTGACCGACATCGATTTTGACATGCATGCCGGTCAAACATTGGCGATCATCGGCGGGACCGGGGCTGGGAAATCGACTTTGGTCAACCTGATGCCACGTTTTTACGACGTGGAAGAAGGGGCCGTTGAAGTCGATGGCCAAAATGTGAAGGATCTGGATCTGCAGGAACTGCATCGCCAGATCGCGTTTGTGCCGCAAAAGGCCAACCTGTTCACAGGCACCGTGCGCGACAACATGAAATACGGCAACGAAGATGCGACGGATGATGAGATCTGGCATGCGCTTGAAGTGGCGCAGGCCAAGGATTTCATCAGCGAAAATCCGGAAGGCCTGGATTATCACGTCGAGCAAGGCGGCGGCAACTTCTCCGGTGGCCAGCGTCAGCGGTTGGCGATCGCCCGCGCCTTAGTCAAGGACGCGTCAGTTTATGTGTTTGATGACAGTTTTTCCGCGCTGGACTTTAAGACGGATGCTGAATTGCGTCAAGCACTGAAAGAGGACGCCAAGATTTCCTCGCGTATTGTCGTGATCGTCGGCCAGCGTGTGTCGACGGTGGCGGATGCCGATACGATCCTCGTGCTGGAAGACGGCAAGATGGTCGGCCGCGGCACCCATGCCGAGCTCAAGGCAACCAATGATACCTATCAAGAGATCATCAAGTCGCAGATCAGGGAAGGGGACGAAGCGTAATGGCAGAAGATACGAAATCGACGAATCGTCCAATGCGCGGCCCCGGCGGCCCTGGCCATGGCCCGGGTGGCTTGGTTGAAAAGCCAAAGAATTTCTGGGGCACCACGTTCCGTTTGTTCGGCTACATGAAGTCCCGGCTGGCCGGCATCGTGATCGTTGTCCTGCTGGCGATCGTGTCCGCGATCTTCCAGATCCGGACGCCAAAAGTCTTAGGCCAGGCGACCACCGAGATCTTTAAGGGCTACATGAAGGGTGCCGCCATGCAAAAGGCCGGCATCAAGATGACGGAGTTCCCAATCAATTTTGGCAAGATCGAGAACATCATTATCATCGTCATCTTCATGTACCTGGCGTCTGCGCTGTTTAGCTTCTTGCAGCAGTACATCATGACCCGCATCTCTCAGCGCACCGTGTATGACCTGCGCAAGGAGCTCAAGGGCAAGATGCAGACGGTGCCGATCAATTATTACGACACCCACAGCAACGGGGATATCATGTCCCGTGCGATCAACGATATGGATAACATCGCTGGAACCCTGCAACAGAGTCTCACGCAGTTGGTCACATCGACGGTCACCTTTATTGGGACATTGTGGATGATGCTGACGATCAGTTGGAAAATGACCTTGATCGCGCTGGTCACCATTCCACTTTCCTTGGTCATTGTCGGCATCGTGGCCCCGAAGTCGCAGCGCTATTTTGCCGCTCAGCAAAAAGCACTTGGTCTCTTGAACAACCAGGTCGAAGAAAATTATTCCGGCCAGGTGATCATCAAGTCCTTCAACCGTGAAGACGTGGTGATGGCCAACTTCGAAAAGGAAAACCAGCAGTTCTACAATGCCGCGTGGAAAGCGCAGTTCGTTTCTGGCATCATCATGCCGCTGATGACGTTCCTGAATAACATCGGTTACGTCTTCGTCGCCATCATCGGGGGCATCAGCGTTTCCAACGGCTCTGTCTCGATTGGGGATGTGCAGGCGTTTCTGCAATACACCCAGCAGTTCTCCCAGCCGATCTCACAGCTGGCCAACCTCGCCAACACCATTCAAAACACCGTCGCTTCTGCGGAACGTGTCTTTGAAGTGCTGGACGAAAAAGACATGGAGGACAAGCCTTCTGGTCTGCCTGTGCCAGCCGTTGAAAATGATCCGAACAAACTGGTCATGGATCACGTCAAGTTTGGCTATGATGGCAGCCCGATCTTGATGGAAGATTACTCGCTGGCCGTCAAGCCAGGCGAGATGATCGCCATCGTTGGGCCGACCGGGGCCGGCAAGACCACCGTCATCAACATGCTCGAGCGCTTCTATGATGTCAAAGGCGGTTCCATTCGCCTCGATGGCACGGATACCCGTGACATGAGTCGAGAAGACTTGCGCAGCCATTTTGCGATGGTTCTGCAGGATACTTGGCTGTTCACCGGCACCATTTGGGACAACTTGAAGTATGGCCGCGAAGATGCCTCCAAGGAGCAGATCCTTGAAGCAGCCAAGGCGGCGCATGTGGATAACTTTGTCCGTCAGCTGCCGAAGGGGTACGACACGGTCTTGAACGAAGACGCGTCCAATATCTCGCAAGGCCAGCGCCAGCTGTTGACCATCGCCCGGGCGTTTGTCGCCGATCCGGACATCTTGATCTTGGATGAAGCGACTAGCTCCGTCGACACCCGGACTGAGGTGCACATCCAGCACGCGATGGGTCGGTTGCTCAAGGGCCGGACGAGTTTCGTCGTCGCCCACCGACTGAGTACGATCCGGGATGCGGACAACATCATTGTCATGAACCACGGCTCGATCGTCGAGACCGGGAACCATGATCAATTGATGGCGAAAAACGGCTTCTACGCCGATCTGTACAACAGTCAGTTCTCTGGGAATGTTGAGATCTAAGCGCACAATATTGATCCGGCCTCGTCGCATTGCGGCGGTGGCCGGATCTTTTTTTGGAAGTGGGACAAATGCCGCTTTTGGGTCCGACAGGTAAGCGGTCCAAGCGCCAGGTCCGTTCTTTGGACTGGGTGATCGAATCCGTAGCTGTTCGGACCCGGACAATTGGACCACGACACTGCTGTAACATCAGGGCGCGATACTGGCACTAGGACAACGATATTTTGTCGCAGGGCAACGTTCTTTGTTGCGAGCCTGCGCACCCTTTTGCAGTTGGGCTTCGGCTCGCAGGGGTGGGACATTTAGCTGACCTAGGCACTCGGTGGCAAGGGACGCCACCAAGCACCTAGGCCAAGCTAGCTGCCCACCCCTAAACGCGAGCCTGCGCACCCTTTTGCAGTTGGGCTTCGGCTCGCATGGCGGGGACATCTAACTGTCTCGTGTGCTCGAGGCGAAGTGCGCCTCAATCACCCGAGCCAAGTTAGCTGCCCCTCCATCCCGCGAGCCTGCGCACCCTTTTCCAGACCGGATTCCAGCTTTTTTCCTCGTCTGCGTGTATGCTTTGCGCAAAGGGGGCGATGGTCGTGAAGGGGCATTTTATTTTGGATGCGGCCACACGCATCGGTTTCATCGCGCTGAAAGTGGCGGAGGCTGAGCCGGTCGCAGACTGGTATCGGCAAATGGGGTTTGAGACCCTTCAGGAAAAAGAGAAGCAGGTGATGCTGGGCATTCACGCTGACCGCAAAGTTTTGCTGATCTTGCAAGAAGTCGTGGGGCTTCAGCCAAATGGGCCGTTGACGGGCCTCAGCGGGTTTTCGGTGATGCTGCCCACTCGGCCAAGCCTGCTGGCGGCGTATCGGCGGGTGTCCGCCCGGGAAAAGGTGCAAGGTTTTACCACCACTTGGGGGCTGGGCTTCACGACGGTCGATCCGCTTGGCAATGCGGTGACGTTTGCCTATGACGAAGAGGGACCGACCAAGCCGCCGGGGTATCGCTGGCGCAGTGCGGACCGAATCGCCGCTGCACCGGCTTTGTTTGCGGGCGGGGCGGACGAGCGCACGATGCCGGTCGGGACCACCCTGGGGCAACTGGTCGTGCGGGTGCATTCGCTGGCAGAGACGCTCCCGTATGTGACGCAGGTGCTTGGGTTTGACGAGCTGCCGGGCAAGCAGTCACCTGGCCAATTTTCGCTGACGGTCGGCAACGCCACCATGCACATCATGCTGACGCTGGAGGAGGACCCACGCGCGCTGCCGCCCATGCCGGACCATTTTGGCGCCAAGTATGTCAATCTGGTGGTACCCAACACGCTGATCTTGCGGCTGCTGCGCGCGAACCTTGCCACCGCGCCGGGAAGCTCCTATCATTATGATGAAAAGAAGCGCTACTTGATGGCGGCCGGGCCGAACCGGTTGACCATGTGGTTCAGTGTGCTGTAGCGCAAAAGGAGTCCGTATGACAGAAACAGATGACGCGATCACGCAATTGATCACCGACCACATTGTGCCAGGGGCTAGCTGGGCAGTCTTGGCGCCAGACAGCGTTGCAACGCATGTGGCAGGCATGGCGCAGGTGTTGCCCACGGCGGAACCCTTGCGCCCGAACATGGCCTATGATCTAGCTAGCCTGACGAAGGTGCTGGGCACCACCACCGTCTTTTTACAAGCGGTTGAGGAAAAACGGGTGACGCCGGATGCGGCATTGGCGGACTTTATTCCAGGATTTCACCAGCCGACCACATTTCGCCAGGCGCTGACGCACACGTCGGGGCTTGAGGGCTACATTCCACACCGCGACAGCTTGCCGGCCAAAGCACTGAAGGCGGCGTTGATCGAGGCGATGCAGGTCACGGGTGAATGTGATCGGCAAGTCGTTTACCGGGACGTTAATCTGCTGCTGGTAGGCTGGGCGCTGGAAACGATCTATGGGGCGCCGATTCAGGACCTGATCGAAACGCGGGTGCTCACGCCGCTTGGGCTGAGTGGGGCGAGTTTTCACCCGGATCCGGCGCAGTGCGTCCCAACCAGCTATGATGACACGACGCAGCGGGTGCGGCGCGGGCTGGTGCATGATCCCAAAAGTGCGATCTTAGGGGCACATAGCGGCGCTGCCGGACTGTTTGCGACGTTGGGTGATCTGGTGCGATTTTCGGAGTTCGTGTTTGGCACGCGTCAGGCGGCTGCGTTTCCGGCGCTGGCCTACCGCGATCTGGTGCGTGACCAGACGAAAAATGGACTGGGACGCACCCTGGGCTGGGACTTGCGCCAGGGGGCCGGGGCGTTGTGGCTGTACCACACAGGGTACACTGGCACGTTTTGGCTCCTGCAGCCGCAACTGCAGCGCGGGCTCATCGTGCTGACGAACCGCGTGCATCCGCGGGTCAACCTAGATTTTTTGGCCAGGCGTGACGAAATCGTGGCCGGATTTCTCGCAAGCGCTTCATCACCGGCCTGAATATGCTAGAATGAGGCCTGTACGAAACAGGATAGGAGTGAACATTTTGACGGAACCAATTTTTTTGGAACCAGTCTTTCATCAAAAGATCTGGGGCGGGCGCAAGCTTGAGACCGATTTTGGCTACACCATTCCAGACGGCAAGATCGGCGAGCTGTGGGCGATCTCGGCGCATCCAAATGGCCCGAACGTGATCGAAAATGGTCCGCTGGCAGGCTTGACGCTGGACCAGGCCTGGGCGGATCATCAGGAGTATTTTGGCCATCAGCAGGGGAAAGTCTTCCCGCTGTTGACGAAGATCCTCGATGCCAACGATAGCCTCTCGGTGCAGGTGCACCCAGATGATGCCTACGCAAAGGCCCACGAGCGTCCCGGCGAGCTCGGCAAGACCGAGTGCTGGTATGTCATCGAAGCCGATCCCGGCTCGTATCTCATTTACGGCCATCACGCCAAGACCCGCGAGGAATTGGCGCAGATGATCCATGACGGCGATTGGGACGATCTGCTGCGCAAGGTGCCGGTCAAGACTGGTGACTTTGTGTATGTTCCAAGTGGCACCATCCACGCGCTGAACAAGGGCATCATGGTGCTCGAGACTCAGCAGAGCTCCGACACGACATACCGGCTGTATGATTACGACCGCGTCGGCGCCGATGGGAAAAAGCGTGAGCTGCACCTGCAGCAAAGCATCGACACGACCACTGTGCCATCCCAGGATCCAAAGCTCGACATTCAAACGGAAAAACGCGGCGACTCGACTGTCACGACCTTTGTGACCGCTCCGCTGTCACCGTTCTTCTCTGTTTATCGCATTCAGCTCAAGGGGTCCTTGGACTTTGATCGCGAGGCGCCATACACGCTGGTCTCTGTTTTGGCCGGCAACGGCACCTTCGAAGCGGATGGCAAGTCCTATCCGATCAAAAAAGGCATCCACTTCATCATTCCAAATCAGATCGAACACTGGGCATTCACCGGCGACATGGACATCATCACGTCCACGCCGGGCAAGGCTGAAGAATAAGCAAAAGGCGACGCGCATAATTCTGCGTGTCGCCTTTTTGTTAGGAATAGGTTGTGAATTTAGTTCTATGCTCGGCCAGCCCGCGCACCCTCCGCACCCTGTTTTAAAAACCAGCTTTGATATAGCCAGCCTCGCTTAATTTCTTGCGCAACTGCAGCACGGCGGTGTAGGTCGCCAGCACATAGACATGCTGGCTTGGGGCTTCTTTGAGCGCGGTGATCACGTCGCCGAGATCGGGGCGCTGAACCAATTCGGCTTCCGGCACGCCGGCGACTTGCATCCGAAACGCGATATCTTTGTAGCGCTCGCCGCCGACCAGGTAGCTGGTGGCTTTGCCGCTTTGAACCAATTGTTCGAAATTGCCGTCCCAGATCCAGCTAGTGTCGGTGCCATCTGCGTATTTTGCATTGAGCAGCATCGCAAAGGAAAATGGTTCCTGATTGCGCTGGATCATGGCGAGGACCTCGTTGAGCCCGACCGGATTTTTCACCAAGATCAAGGTGACGGCCTTGCCATCGAGGCTGATCTCCTCTTGGCGGCCAAACACTTTCTCGTCATAGGCAAACGCTTGGCTGACTTGCGCGGGGGTGATGCCAAATGCGGCGCCGACCGTGTACGCAGCCAGCGCATTGTAGACGTTATACGTGCCACCGATCTGCAGGGAAAATTCATGGCCGTCGATCGCAAATTGGGAGCTGGTCGGCGTGAGGTCGCGCACCGCCGTCACGGCATGAGCCAGCGCGGGACGCTTGAAGCCGCAATTCGGGCAGAAATAATTGCCGAGGTTGGCATAAGTGATGCCGCGGTAGTGCAAAATGTGCTCACAAACGGGGCAAAGCACGCCATCCGTGTTCGGCGGGGCCATGACGTCTGTCGTTCTTTGGTCCGCCAATTCAAACCCATAATAGGAAACGGGATTGTCCAGCGGCCGGGAGCTGAAGATCGGCGCATCGCCATTTGCGATGACTTGGGCGCTAGCGTCTAGCTGGATCCCGTTCAGGATCTTTTGGTAAGTCGTGTAGAACTCGCCATAGCGGTCCATTTGGTCGCGAAAAATGTTGGTCAACACGAACATCTTGGGATGCAAGTAGTTGGCGACCGGGGCGACGTTGGCTTCATCGACTTCCAGCACCGCTAATTTGCGTTGGCCAGCACGGGACTTGCCGCGACCATGGGCCAAAAAGGCGGCGATGATGCCCTGCATCATGTTGCTACCGGTGGGGTTGGTCAAGATGTCGTCATATTTTTGGCGGAGCACTTTGACGATCAAATTGGTGGTCAGCGTCTTGCCGTTGGTGCCGGTGACGACGATCACGTCATAATCTTTGCCCAGCGCGGCCAAAACGCTCGGGTCGATGCGCTGTGCGAGTTTGCCGGGAAGCGAACTGCCGCCTTTGAGAAATGTGTGTAAAAACCAATAGCTGCTGCGCCCGACGATCGTGGCCAGGCCGGCTTTGGCGGAATTGCGCGTTGTCAATTGCGTCCCCCCTTGTTTATCTTTGATGATAGCATATCTTCAGGCCCCGCGGCGGAACGACGGCAAAACTTAAGCGGAGAAACAGGGCGGCGACTCATCGACCAGTTTCATCCACCCAAATCACCGAAACTGAGAACCGCTTGCCACCGCCAGCCGTGTTCAATCTCGTGAAATTTGGTATACTGGAGCCAGTGTTTTTGCGCAGACGCCCGTTGTTTGTGCAGAATAAGGAAGGAGCTTCACCATGGCGCAATTATTTTTCCGCTACGGCGCGATGAACTCGGGGAAAACGATCGAGATCTTGAAAGTCGCCCATAACTATGAGGAGCAGCACAAGCAAGTGATCATCTTGACCAGCGCGGTCGATGATCGATCTGGCGTGGGCGTGATCGCCAGCCGCATCGGCATGGAACGCGCGGCTGTGCCGATTCACCACGACACCAACGTCTTTGACCTAGTCAAGGAACTGGATGCCGGCGCGGCCTGCGTGCTGATCGATGAAGCGCAGTTCTTGGAAAAGCATCACGTGTTTGAATGCGCGAAGGTCGTCGATGAGCTCCACATTCCGGTGATGGCGTTTGGCCTGAAAAATGATTTCAAGAATGAGTTGTTTGAGGGGTCTAAATACCTGCTCCTGTATGCCGACAAGATCGAAGAGATGAAAACGATCTGCTGGTTCTGCGCCAAAAAAGCCACGATGAACTTGCGCGTGCATGACGGCGTGCCCGTTTATTCCGGCGAGCAGATACAGATCGGCGGCAACGAGAGCTATTTTCCGGTCTGCCGGCACCATTATTATTTTCCGCCTGAAGAGTTAAAGGCCTAGGAGGCAACATGGATAAGATCTTTGAACAGTTGGATGGCTTGCTGGATCGCTATGACGAACTGCAGGAATTGATGAGCGATCCGGAAGTCATTCAGGATACGAAGCGCTACATGGCGTTGTCAAAAGAGGAAGGCAGCATGCGCGAGGTCGTCGCCGCCTACCGCAAATACAAGCAGGTCAAAGACGACATCGAGGAAAGCAAGGACCTGCTTGCGACCAGCAAGGATCCCGAACTGGAGGAGTTGGCCAAGGAGGACTTGGCTTCACTTGAGCCGGAGCAGGGCCAGCTGGAAGATCAGATCAAGCGGCTGATGCTGCCCAAGGACCCCAACGATGATAAGAACATCATCATGGAGATCCGCGGCGCGGCTGGCGGCGACGAGGCGAGCCTGTTTGCCGGCGACCTCTTGTCGATGTACATGAAGTACGCGGAAAAGCAGGGCTGGACCACCGAGATCATCGATGAAAATCCAACCGAGGTCGGCGGCTATAAGGAAGTTTCTGTTTTGATCACCGGCGAGAGCGTTTATTCCAAGCTTAAATACGAAAATGGGGCGCATCGCGTGCAGCGCGTGCCGGTCACAGAAAGCGCCGGCCGGGTGCATACGTCAACGGCCACGGTCGGGGTCATGCCGGAATACGATGAGGTGGATCTCGATATCGACCCCAAAGACATTCGCACCGATGTTTACCGCTCCAGCGGTGCTGGTGGGCAGCATATCAACAAGACGTCCAGTGCGGTGCGGATGACGCATTTACCGACAGGCATCGTGGTCACCATGCAAGACCAACGTTCCCAGCAGCAAAACCGCGCCAAGGCGATGCAGATCTTGCGCTCGCGTGTCTATGATTTTTACGAAAGCCAAAACGCGGATGAATATGCGGCCAAGCGGAAAACGGCGATCGGTTCAGGAGATCGCTCGGAGCGCATCCGGACCTACAATTACCCGCAAAATCGGGTGACGGACCACCGCATCAATCTGACCCTCAACAAGTTGGACCGCATCATGAACGGGGAGCTTGCGGATATCATCGACGCGCTGATCGTGCAGGATCAGACGAATAAGCTGGAATCGATCAATGACTGAGACCTATGACCAGGCGCTACGCTGGGCGGCGGGTGAGCTGGCCGGTCGCAATGATGCGGATGGGGCGCGGTATGTGCTTGAGATTCGGGGCGGCTTTTCGCCCAGTGGCCTGCAGCTCCACCGCGGCGACGCGATGCCGCCTGCGTTGTGGGCGCAGTTTCAAGAAGATGTCGCCCGCCTGCAAAACAATGAGCCGCCGCAATACATCGTCGGTGTCGCCCCGTTTTACGGGGACCTGTTCAACGTGACACCGGCTGTTTTGATTCCCAGATTTGAAACGGAAGAGTTGGTGGCCTGGGCGGCTGAAGATGAGGCCAATGCGACCAGCGGGCTGGATGTTGGCACTGGCAGTGGCGTGATCGGCCTCACGTTGGCACAGCTCTTGCCGAATTGTCGGATGACGCTCAGCGACGTGTCAGCTGCGGCCTTGGCCGTTGCCCAGAGGAACGCGACACGATTGAAGCGTCAGGCGACTTTTGTGCAAAGCGACTTGTTTGCGGCGCTGGGCGATCAGCGTTTTGATTTTGTCATCGCCAATCTACCGTATATCGCGCGCAGCGAAACGCCGGTGATGGACGCCAGCACGCTCAAGTTTGAACCTGGCCTTGCGCTGTTTGCCGAAGAGGAGGGGCTCGCGTTATTTCGAGCGTTCACCGAGCAGGTCGGCGCCCATCTGACGCCAGGCGGGTGCGTGTATCTAGAATTTGGCTATCATCAGCAGCCCGCCCTGGCCGCGTTGTTTGCGGCGGCGGTGCCGGAAGCGACGGCGACGTTCCGGCAAGATATGGCCGGCCATCCGCGGATGGTGCGGCTGGCATTTTAAAATCGATCTGAACCAAGGCACGAGACGAGGGGATATATAATGGAAACAAAAAAATTTGGTAAGGATGATCTGGCGGAAGCGGCGGCGCTGATTCGGGCGGGGGAGGTCGTCGCTTTTCCCACCGAGACCGTTTATGGGCTGGGGGCGGATGCAACCAGCGCGAAGGCGGCCCTCAAGGTATTTGAGGCGAAGCATCGGCCAGCGGATAACCCGCTGATCGTGACGGTCGCGGATCCCGCGATGGTGGCACGGTTTGCGACTGTGACACCGGATGCCGCAAAATTGATGGCCGCTTTTTGGCCTGGTCCGTTGACCATTATTCTGCCGATTTTGCCTGGCGCCTTGTCGATGGTGGTCACAGGCGGCCTGCAGACGGCGGCGTTTCGGATGCCGGCCAGCGCATTGACGCGCGCGTTGATCGCCGAGGCGGGGGTGCCGATCGTCGGGCCATCCGCAAATATTTCCGGCAAACCCAGCGCCACCCGCGCCGAACATGTGCTGCATGATTTTGACGGCCGCATCGCCGGTGTGCTCGATGATGGGCCCACAACGGTTGGGGTGGAGTCGACGGTGATCGACATGACCGTGCAGCCACCGGCGATCTTGCGGCCCGGCAAGATCGGCCCGGCCGAGCTGGCGCCGGTGATCGGCGAGGTGCAATCCGATCATCATCACGTTGGCGCCAAGGAGACGCCCAAAGCGCCTGGGATGAAATACAAACATTACGCCCCAGCGGCTCAGGTCGTGGTGGTGGATACCCCGGCGCAATTTCCGGCCGCGATCGACTGGGCGCAGGCAAGTGGTCAGCCATTTGGGGTGTTGGCCTGTGATGATATTTTGACGACGGTCGACCCGGCTGTGCCGACGTACACGCTAGGCAGCGATGTCACCACGGCGACGCACGCGCTGTTTGCGGGGCTGCGCTGGTTCGACCTGCATCCCACGGTGACGCTGATTCTCGCCCAAGCATTTCCGGCAGATGGCCTCGGTGCCGCTTACATGAACCGCCTATTAAAATCCGCTGGGAACGAACACTTTTCGCAAGACTGAATGACAATGTTCTGATATGATGAGGCTATCTTGAAAATGGAGGGCTTTTTTATGGACATGATGACGCAAGACCCGGCCGTTTTTGGTGCGATTCACGATGAGGAAGAACGCCAGCAGCACAACATTGAACTCATCGCCTCAGAAAACATTGTGAGTCCGGCGGTTCGCGCCGCCCAGGGCTCCGTGCTCACGAACAAGTACTCGGAAGGTTATCCCGGCCACCGGTTCTATGGCGGCAATCAATACATCGATGTGATCGAGCAACTGGCGATCGACCGCGCAAAGGAGTTGTTTGGCGCCGAATACGCGAACGTTCAGCCACATTCCGGCTCGCAGGCCAACGAAGCCGCCTACAGTGCCTTTTTGGAAAATGGGGACAAGGTGCTGGCCATGGATCTGACCGATGGCGGCCATTTGACGCATGGGGCGCCGATGAATTTTTCCGGCAAGATCTATCACTTCTATCATTACGGCGTGGCCCCCGAGACCGGGTTGCTCGACTACGACCGGATCCTCGAGCAGGCGCTTGAGCTGCATCCGAAAATGATCGTCGCCGGCGCCTCTGCCTATAGCCGCGCCATCGATTTTGCCAAGTTCCGCGATATCGCGGATCGCGTCGGCGCGTTTTTGATGGTCGACATGGCGCATATCGCCGGGCTTGTCGCGGGTGGGCAGCACCAAAATCCGGTGCCGTATGCTGATGTCGTGACGACCACCACCCATAAGACCTTGCGCGGCCCCCGCGGCGGCATGATCTTGGCCAAGGCACAATATGGCAAGGCGCTGAACGCCGCTGTTTTCCCCGGCACGCAAGGCGGCCCACTGGATCACGTGATCGCGGCAAAGGCTGTTGCCTTGGGCGAGGCGCTGCGTCCGGAGTTCAAGGATTATGCCAAGGCCGTGGTCACCAACATGCAAGCCATGTGCGAGGGCTTCCTGGATGATCCGCAGCTGCGGTTGATCTCGGGCGGCAGCGACAATCATCTGGTGTTGGTCGATGTAACGGGCTACGGGCTCAATGGCCGGCAGGTGCAAGACTTACTGGACAGCGTGATGATCACAGCCAACAAGAATCAGATTCCTGGCGAGCAAAATGGGCCGTTCAAGACTTCGGCTATTCGCGTTGGGACTGCGGCGATCACGACGCGCGGTTTTAGCCCGGCTGAATGCAAGACAGTCGCCCATTTGATCTCACGGGCCATTGCTGAGCGCGACGATCAAGCAAAACTTGATGAAATTCGCCAGTCAGTACTTGCGCTCACAGGGGCTCATCCTTTATCATAGGAAAGGTTTTGTGCACTTACAGTTGCGCCTTGTTGCCCCGCGTGGGCGGCAAGGCGCATGTCATATGATCGAAGGAGGACCCTTGCATGGGCAAATTTACGGTTTTGAACCACCCGCTGATTCAGCATAAGCTGACCTTGATTCGGGATAAGAATGCAGGCACCAAAGAGTTTCGCGAGATCGCAAACGAGATCGCGGAGTTGATGGTGTACGAGATCACGCGCGACCTGCCACTGGAGGACGTCGAGATCGAGACCCCGATGGGCAAAACGGTTCAAAAGCAGCTCGCTGGTAAGAAGCTTTGCATCGTGCCGATCTTGCGCGCAGGATTGGGCATGGTCGATGGCGTTTTGGAACTCATTCCGGCAGCCAAGGTCGGCCACGTCGGCATGTACCGCGATGAAAAGACGCTTAAGCCGCACGAGTATTTCGTAAAGATGCCTGCTGACATCGACCAGCGTGACATGATCATTGTCGATCCAATGCTGGCGACCGGTGGCTCCGCTAACATGGCCATCGAGGCGCTGAAGAAGCGCGGCGCCCAGAGCATTCGCCTGGTCGTTTTGGTTGCGGCGCCTGAAGGGGTCAAGGCTGTTCAAGACGAAAATTCGGATGTCGACATCTACGCCGCTGCGCTCGATGATCATCTGAATGAAAATGGCTATATCGTGCCAGGACTTGGTGACGCAGGTGACCGGTTGTTTGGGACAAAGTAAAGATGCTACTATTAAGGTTGAGTGAAAGCTCAACCTTTTTTGATGCCGCCGTTTTCGAGCATCGTGAGTCTGGGCACCCTTTGCAGTTGGGCTCCGGCTCGCATGGTGGGGACATCTAACTGTCTTGTGCACTCGGTGGCAAGGGGCGCCACCAAGCACCCAAGCCAAGTTAGCTGCCCCACCATCCCGCGAGCCTACGCACCCTTTTTTAGTTGGGCTCCGCGGGGCAGGGGTGGGACATCTAGTTGACCCAGTTACTCGGGGCCAAGACCAGCCCCAAGCGTCTGGGCCAAACTAGCTGCTCGCCCCAAAGCGCCCCGCTCCGCACCCCTTGCAGTTGGGCTTCGGCTCGAATGGTGGGGACATCTAACTGTCTTGTGCACTCGGTGGCTAAGAGCGCCACCAAGCGCCCAAGCCAAGTTAGCTACCCCACCATCCCGCGAGCCTACGCACCCTTTTTCAGCTTACGATTTTCTAAAGTTGCGGGGATGACTAGCATTTCGTACTTACAAGGTGTAAAACAGGGGAGTTGCGGTTCAGTGTCGCGCGCTTGCGTGGCGTCCGTCATACACTTGTCAAACTGCACCGCCATCCGGCTGAAAAGAAGCCGCTTTCACTGAAAAAAACGATGAAAAGCCCCGTGTGGTAGGCATTAAAAAACCATGAATCGTTTTGTCTTTTCATGTGAATGGTGTTACAGTAATGGTTGTGTTTTGGGGGATCTGTATCCGTCATACCGCGATTTTTAAAACTCGCGCGCTGGCAAGCACGGCCGCTTGCGGCTTTCATACATACTAGCGAGTCAGTTTTGCAAGGAGGTGAATTCTGTGAACGAAAAATATCCCTATGTTACATTTCTCGGGCTCCATTTCAATCTGACCAACGACATTGCGATCTTGGTCTCCGCCGTGATCGTATTTTTCTTGCTCTTTTGGCTGGCGCGCAAGCCGCAGCTGAGACCAGGGGGCAAGCAAAATGTCTTGGAATATCTGATCGACTTCACCAATGGAATCGTCAAACAGGCGATGCCGGGTCCTGAAGGCAATCGATTTGGGCTTCTGGCATTGGTGCTGTTTGTTTTCATCTTTGTCAGCAACCAGATTGGGCTGATCTTCCAGGTCGATGCTGGCGGTTTGACCTGGTTCCGCTCGCCGACTGCTGATCCTGTGATCACGATGGGCCTCGCGCTGATCGTCCTAGTGATGTCGCATTTCTTCGGGGTCGCTGTCAAGGGCATTTCCGGGTATCTGAAGGGATACGTTTCGCCAGTTGCATTTTTGGCACCGATCAATGTGATCGAAGAGTTTACCAACTTTATCACATTGGCGCTACGTCTTTATGGGAATATCTATGCTGGGGAAGTCCTGCTTCTGCTTGTTCGACAGCTTGCATTTTCCGGTGCTGGCGGTCCAGTCAGCTTTGTTGCAGGATTCCTGCTGGAGATCATCTGGCAAGGGTTCTCAGTCTTCATTGGTTCGATCCAAGCATATATCTTTGTCACCCTGGCGATGGTCTACACCTCGCACAAGGTAGTTTCGGAATAATAGGAGGAAAAGAATATGAACTACATCGCAGCTGCTATCGCATCCGCCTTTGCCGCGCTTGCCGCATCCTATGGTAACGGCCAAGTCATCTCCAAGACGCTTGAGAGTATGGCACGCCAGCCGGAGATCTCCGGTCAGCTTCGTGGGACCATGTTCATCGGTGTCGGCATGATCGAAGCTGTTCCGATCATGTCGATCGTTATCGCGTTCATGTTGCTACTCGCCAAGTAAGCACCGACTATCTTGTCTAGAAAGGAGTGGCATGATCAATGGCTACATTAGGTGATACGCTTTTTCTGGTCGCGACGTTTGTTGTCCTGCTTATTTTGGTCGGGCATTTTGCGTGGAAACCAGTCACCAAGATCATGACAGAGCGCCAGACCAAGGTCGATGGTGACCTGGATTACGCAGAAAACGCGCGTAATGAGGCGCAGACCCTCCAAGCAAAGCGTGAGGCAGAGCTCAAGAACTCCCGCGCCGATGCCGTCAAGATCGTCAATACGGCGAAGGAAAACGGTGAAAAGCAGCGTCAGCAAATGCTCGATACCACGACGCAAGAAGTCGCGACGTTGAAGCAAAATGCGAGTGCCGACATCGCCCAAGAGCGCCAAGATGCGCTTGCGAGTGCGAAGGACGACGTTGCCGAACTCTCCGTTGCAATTGCAACGAAGATCATCGGTAAGGAACTGAACGCAGCCGATCAGCAGGCGCTGATCGACGATTACATCAAAGGCTTAGGTGATGCCAATGGCGTTGACTGATCGCGCTGTGGCACCGCGCTATGCCAAGGCCTTGTTTGAAGCGGCTGAAGACCAGCAGCTTCAATCACAGGTCCATGATGAACTTCAGGCTTTGCTCGGCGTGGTCGAGCAAGAAGCTGGCCTGATGCAACTGCTCACATCTCAGACTGTCCCGCAGCAGGCAAAAACTGAGCTGGTGGCCGCCATGTCTGATGGCGCCAGTGACTTGGTGAAAAATCTGCTCACGATTTTGGCCGGCAACGGCCGCATCGGCGGGCTCAAAGATGTGATCGACGATTATGAGCGACGCTATGAAGCGACCAACGGCATTTTGTCCGCGACCGCGACCACAGCTGTTGCTTTGACCGACGATCAGGCAGCGGCATTACGCCAAGCAATCGCAAAGAAATTTGACGTCCAGCGTGTGACCCTTACCCAAAAGGTTGATGCGCACATTGTGGGCGGCGTCAAAGTCGAGACTGGGACCGCCATTATCGATGGCACAGTCGCCACTCGACTGAAGAAGCTCCACACATTGCTGACAGCCAAATAGCGAAAGTGAAGAGGTGAACCGGATGAGCATCAAGACTGAGGAAATCAGTTCTCTCATCAAAAAACAACTAGAAAATTACCATGATGACCTCGATGTTCAAGAAGTCGGCACGGTGACCTACGTCGGTGACGGGATCGCACGTGCAACAGGCCTTGAAAATGCGATGGCCAGTGAATTGTTGCAGTTTAGCAACGGCTCATACGGGATGGCGCAAAACCTCGAGACCAATGATGTGGGTATCATTATTTTGGGGGATTTTGACGACATTCGTGAAGGTGACCAGGTCAAGCGAACTGGCCGTATCATGGAAGTGCCTGTCGGTGAAAATATGATCGGGCGCGTGGTCAACGCGCTGGGTCAGCCCATCGACGGCAATGGTCCGATTCAGACCGACCATACTCGTCCAATCGAAGTCAAGGCACCGGGCGTCATGCAGCGCCAGTCTGTTTTCGAACCATTGCAGACAGGGCTCAAAGCGGTCGACGCCTTGGTCCCGATCGGTCGTGGCCAACGTGAATTGATCATCGGCGACCGTAAGACCGGGAAGACCTCGATCGCGATCGATACGATCATCAACCAAAAAGACCAGAACATGATCTGTGTGTACGTTGCGATCGGTCAAAAGGATTCGACCGTGCGTACCCAGGTCGAGACCCTGAAGAAATACGGGGCGATGGATTACACCATCGTGCTTTCTGCTGGGCCGTCCGAACCTGCCCCAATGCTCTACATCGCGCCTTATGCCGGTGCTGCGATGGGCGAAGAGTTCATGTACAACGGCAAGCATGTCCTCATCATTTACGATGATCTGTCCAAGCAGGCCACGGCTTACCGTGAGCTCTCCTTGCTGCTCCGTCGTCCGCCTGGTCGTGAAGCCTACCCAGGGGATATCTTCTACACGCACTCCCGTTTGCTCGAGCGTGCCGCGAAGTTGTCCGATAAACTGGGTGGGGGCTCGATGACGGCTTTGCCGATCATCGAAACGCAAGCCGGCGATATCTCTGCATACATTCCGACCAACGTGATCTCGATCACCGATGGCCAGATCTTCCTGCAAAGCGACCTCTTCTATTCAGGCACACGCCCAGCGATCGATGCTGGGGCCTCTGTTTCCCGAGTGGGTGGGGATGCGCAGATCAAGGCGATGAAGAAAGTTGCCGGGACCTTGCGTTTGGACCTCGCGTCCTTCCGTGAGCTGGAAGCCTTCACGCAGTTCGGCTCCGATCTGGATGCGGCCACTCAGGCCAAACTCAATCGTGGTCGCCGGACGGTTGAAGTGCTGAAGCAGCCCGTTCACAAGCCGTTGCCAGTGGCCAAGCAGGTCTTGATCCTGTACGCGCTGACCCACGGCTTCCTGGATGCAGTGCCGATCGATGATATCACTCGGTTCCAAAACGAACTGTTCGATTATGCTGATAGCAACGGCGCGGATCTTTTGAAGACCATCGCCGAAACAGGCCAATTACCGGATACTGATAAGCTTGATGCACTCATCAAGGCCTTTGCCGATGGGTTCACCAGCAGCGCCGCGAAATAAGGAGGTGCCGCATGGCTGAATCATTGATGGACATCAAACGCCAGATCGCTTCGACCAAGAAAACAGGTCAGATCACGCAGGCCATGCAGATGGTCTCCGGGGCAAAATTGACCCAGATCGAAAAGCGAGCTGGTGAATATCAGCTCTATGCCGGTAAAGTGCGTGAGATCGTCACGCACTTGGCGGCCGCTCAGCTGCTCGCCATCGAACGCGAACAAGCCACAGAGCTTGCCGGCGATGGCAACAAAGCACGTCTGCAGTTGGCCACACTTTTGGAGCAGCGTCCTGTCAAGAAAACAGGTTATCTGGTCATCACCTCTGACCGTGGCCTTGTCGGGGCGTATAACAGCACTATTCTGAAGGCAATGATGCAGATGATCAAACAAGATCATCAGGCTGCCGATGACTATGTGATCATGGCTGTCGGTGGGGTCGGCGCGGACTTTTTCAAGGCCCGTGGCGTCAATCTCGCCTATGAGTACCGCGGGGTCTCCGATATCCCGACCTTTAACGAGGTGCGGGAGATCGTTAAGACCGCGGTCACGATGTTCGATAGTGGTGTCTTTGATGAGCTTTATGTCTGCTACAACCATCATGTCAATTCACTGACATCGGCTTTCCGCGCTGAACGGATGCTGCCGATCTCTGACCTTGATGTCGATGAAGTATCGGACAAGCCGATCGAATACATCACCGAACCGGATCCAGAACAAGTGCTTGAAGCGATTCTCCCGCAGTATGCTGAAAGTCTGATCTTCGGGGCCATTATGGACGCGAAGACAGCGGAGCATGCCGCGTCGACCACCGCGATGAAGAGTGCGACCGATAACGCAAATGATCTGATCTCTCATCTGTCTGTGACCTATAACCGGGCCCGACAGTCGGCCATCACGACCGAGATCACCGAGATCGTTGGCGGTGCTGCAGCACTTGAATAATCAACAGGGAGGACGATTTCATTGAGTAATACTATTGGTAAAATCGTGCAAGTGATCGGCCCTGTTGTCGATGTTGAATTTCCTCTTGATCAGAATCTGCCTGAGATCAACAACGCGCTTCATGTCCATAAATCCGACGACTCCCTGCTGGTGCTCGAAGTCGCTTTGGAACTTGGCGATGGCGTGATGCGGACCATCGCGATGGAGTCCACTGATGGGCTTCAGCGCGGCATGGCAGTGGAAGATACCGGCGGCCCGATCACGGTGCCAGTCGGCAAGGATACCCTTGGGCGCGTGTTCAACGTGCTTGGGGAAAGCATCGATGACGGTCCAGTATTTGGCCCTGATCACGAACGCGACGGCATCCATAAAGACGCGCCCGCCTTTGAGGATCTGAGCACGAGCTCTGACATCCTCGAGACCGGGATCAAAGTCATCGACCTGCTCGAGCCCTACCTGCGTGGGGGTAAAGTTGGTCTGTTCGGTGGTGCCGGTGTTGGCAAGACCGTTCTGATTCAGGAATTGATTCATAACATCGCCGAAGAGCACGGCGGCATCTCGGTCTTTACCGGTGTCGGCGAACGCACGCGTGAAGGGAACGACCTGTACTTCGAAATGAAGGAATCAGGCGTGCTCCAAAACACGGCCATGGTCTTTGGTCAGATGAACGAGCCGCCTGGCGCCCGGATGCGGGTCGCCTTGACTGGCCTGACCATTGCGGAATACTTCCGTGATGTCCAAGGCCAGGACGTCTTGCTTTTCATCGACAACATTTTCCGCTTCACTCAGGCGGGCTCAGAAGTTTCCGCGCTGCTTGGTCGTATTCCTTCTGCCGTTGGGTATCAGCCAACGCTGGCCACCGAAATGGGTCAGTTGCAGGAACGAATCACTTCGACCAAGAAGGGTTCTGTGACATCGATTCAGGCCATTTATGTGCCTGCCGATGATTACACGGATCCAGCGCCGGCGACGACTTTCGCCCATTTGGACGCGACGACTAACCTCGAGCGTCGCCTGACTGAGCAGGGCATCTACCCGGCCGTTGACCCGCTGGAATCTTCTTCCAGTGCGCTGACTCCGGAAATCGTTGGTGATGAGCATTACGCCGTTGCGACCCAGGTCCAGCAGGTCTTGCAGCGCTATCGTGAACTCCAGGACATCATCTCCATTTTGGGGATGGATGAATTGTCCGACGACGAAAAGATCACCGTTGCGCGTGCTCGCCGGATCCAGTTCTTCTTGTCACAAAACTTCAACGTCGCTGAGCGGTTTACCGGCCAGCCAGGGTCTTATGTCCCAGTTGAAGAAACGGTCAAAGGGTTCAAGATGATCCTTGACGGCAAGATGGATCAATATCCCGAAGATGCCTTCCGTCAGGTCGGGCGCATCGAAGAAGTGGTCGAAAAGGCCAAGAAGATGGGTTTTGCCCCTGACGATGCGGACGAGGCTGACCAGCCTGCTGCCGCCGCCGCCAATTAAGGAGGCGAGGGCCTGTGGCTGATGAAAAAACGCCGATGACGGTCAACATCGTGACGCCGGATGGTAAAGTCTATGATCACCATGCCAACATGGTCATCGTGAAGACGACTTCTGGCGAAATGGGGCTGATGGCCAATCACGAGCCAGTTGTTGCGCCTCTGGAGATCGGTGAGGTGCGTGTGCGCCGGGTCGATAATCCAGGCCACGAAGACTCGATCGCGGTCAATGGCGGCTTCATGGAGATGTCCAACAACGTCGTCTCCGTAGTCGCCGATTCCGCTGAACGTGCGCGTGATATCAACTTGTCCCGTGCCGAAGCGGCTCGTCAGCGCGCCGAAAAGCGCATTGAAGAAGCCAAAACGACTCAGGATACGGATGAACTGCAGCGTGCCCAAGTGGCCCTGCAGCGCGCCATCAACCGAATCAACGTCAAAAACGGCAACTAAACAAAAAGCGACAGTCCACCGTGTCCAACACAGGTGGCTGTCGCTTTTTTTGATTCAGGGTGCAAAGGTGCGCGGGATGGTCGGGGTGAAAGAAAGTTTGGGCATTTTGCGTTGCGGCCGCCAGCCCCCACCCGCTATTTTCAGAATAATTTCTTAAGACCTCTCACCGGTTCGCGTTTACCGCGAAATATCGGTATAATGAAAGCCAGTGGTCAATCAAGGAGGGGTGTGGATGTATCAGAGTATGGGCCTTTCTGGGCTGGTGACGCTGTTGTCGCATTTCTTTTTCATCACCCTGACGTTCAAGCTGCTGCTGAGTTTAGACATGAATAAATGGTTCAAGCCGCATCAGGTACGGGCCAGTCAGCTGCTTGTCATGTTCCTTGCGATCGCGATCGGCTATAACGTCAGCGAGTTCGTCTTATCGCTGGTTCAAAGCGCGCAGAGTCTGCCGCTGATATTCAAGTAGGCGCAGCGTCTGTGGTATAATGCACTGTTAGCGAATATTGAGGAGAAGAGATCATGGCAAAAGACATCGGAATCGATCTGGGAACCGCCAACGTACTGATCAATGTCAAGGGTAAGGGCATTGTTCTGAATGAGCCGTCGGTAGTCGCGATCGATACACATAGTGGCAAAGTGTTAGCGGTAGGGACCGAGGCTTACAAAATGGTCGGCCGCACCCCTGGCAACATCCGTTCGATTCGCCCGCTTAAAGACGGCGTGATCGCGGATTTTGACATCACCGAAGCGATGCTTGAGTATTTCATTAATAAATTGAACGTGAAGGGCTTTTTATCTAAGCCAAATATTCTGATCTGCGCGCCGACCAACATCACGTCGATCGAGCAAAAGGCGATCATTCAGGCCGCTGAGAAATCCGGCGGCGGCCGTGTCTACTTGGAATTCGAGCCAAAGGTGGCCGCAGTTGGTGCCGGTTTGGATATTTTCCAGCCGCAGGGCAACATGGTCATCGATATTGGTGGTGGGACGTCGGACATCGCGGTGTTGTCGATGGGCGAGATCGTCACTAGTCGCAGTTTGCGTCTGGCGGGCGATAAGATGGATGCGGCGATCGCGGCTTATGTCAAAAACAAGCATAAGCTCTTGATTGGTGAGCACACAGCCGAGCAGATCAAGATTCAGATCGGCGCCGTGTTTGAAGCTGATCCAAAAGAGACCATCGAAGTCCGTGGGCGCGACATTGCGACGGGCTTGCCGCGTGAGGTCGAAGTGACCTCGCCGGAAGTCGCCGAGGCGCTGCATGATACCATGATGCAGATCGTTTCCGCGGCCAAGGATGTCTTGGAAAAGACGCCACCGGAGCTGTCTGCGGACATCATCGATCGGGGCGTCATGCTGACAGGCGGCGGGGCATTGCTTAAGGGCATCAGCCAGCTGTTTGCCTCTGAGCTCAAGGTGCCGGTCCTGCTGGCGGATGATCCACTGGACGCCGTCGCATTGGGCACTGGCACATTACTGGATAACATCGCACATCACAAGCAATATTAAGGCAGGGGGGCCGCAGATGAACACGGATCACGCAAAGCGTGTGACCAAGAAATTGGGCTGCGGTCTTTTATTGGCATTGCTCATGATCGTTTTAGGGGCAATGCTCGGCTATGCGATCGGCGGCGGGAATCCCTGGGCTGTTTTTGACCCGGAGACCTGGCAACATATTTTTGATTTTCTGAAGTGAGGCGAGCAGTGTGAAACGCGTCTTGATGTGGCTGGTCAAAGGCTACCAGCGCTTTATCTCGCCGCTGTTGCCGCCGAGCTGTCGGTATTATCCGACCTGCTCGACGTACATGATCCAGGCGCTGTTCAAACACGGTGCCGTCAAAGGGTTGATCATGGGCTTGGCGCGCATTTTGCGGTGCAACCCATTTGTGCCTGGCGGGCTCGATCCCGTGCCGGACTTTTTCACGCTACGGCGCAACCCGGATCCAGAGAAGAATATGGCCGAAGCAGCGAATTTTAACTATCATCGAGGGTAAATATGGCAAAAGAACAACGTATCAGTGTCACGGAAGAAGAAGTGACGCGCAATGGGCACACCGTCACTGTCCTGACAGTCGGGAAAAATGAGATCGGCTATATTCAGACGGAAGAGGACCGCTTCTTGGCTTACGTCGCCGGCGCGACAACGGCCAACCGGTTCAAGACGATGGACGACGCGACGAACTTTCTCATTTCGGAGTATCATCTGCACCGCGCTTAATTTTTCGTTATCTTGGCCGCGTCGGACTTGTTGCCGAGGTGGCCTTTTTGGAAAATAGGACAAGGAAAGAGGTGCGTGCAATGGCGCAGGAAGTGACGCCTGAAAAAAAGGGCAACCGAATCGATTACGGCATCATTTTATCCGTGATGCTGCTGGCGCTGGTCGGCATGGTGGCGATCTATATGGCCGTCAGTCATGATACGAGTCCGACGATCGGCACACCGCGGCATGCCATGATCATGCAGGCGGTGTGGTATGTGATCGGCGGCGTCGGCATTTTCATCGTGATGCAGTTTGATGCCGAGCAGCTCTGGCGGGTGGCGCCGCTATTGTACGCGCTGGGCATCGGGTTATTGGTGCTGGTGCTGGTCAAGTATGACCCACAAGTCTTCAACAACACCGGGGCCAAGAGCTGGTTTCGGATGGGCAGCATCACCTTTCAGCCTTCTGAGGTCATGAAACCCGCCTACATTCTGATGATGGCGCGGGTGGTCTCGCAGCACAACGCCCGTTTTCGCCACACCACGCTCAACGACTGGCGTTTGTTGGGCGAAATGCTGCTGTGGACGCTGCCAGTGCTCGTGCTTTTGAAGCTCCAAAACGATTTCGGGACCTCATTGGTTTTTGCCGCGATCTACGCGGGGGTCGTGCTGGTTTCCGGGGTCACCTGGAAGATCATCATTCCCGTCGGTGCAGGGGTCGGTGTGGTCGGCGCCGGGGCGTTGACCATGGTCACGACCGACTGGGGCCGCGCGATCTTGGACAAGCTCGGGTTCAAGGCCTATCAGTTCGCGCGTATCGATTCCTGGCGCAACCCATCTGGCGCGGCAAGTAGCGATTCGTATCAGCTGTGGCAGTCGATGAAGGCGATCGGCTCCGGTGAAATGACGGGGCGGGGCTTCAACAACCTGAAAGTGACCGTACCGGTGCGCGAATCGGATATGATCTTCTCGGTGATCGGCGAAGCATTTGGGTTTTTGGGCTGCGCGATCGTCATCTTGCTGTTTTTCTTGTTGATCTACCAAATGATCCGCGTGATCTTCGACACGAAAAACGAGTTTTACGCGTACATCACCACCGGCGTGATCATGATGATTCTGTTCCACATTTTTGAAAATATCGGGATGAACATCGGCCTGTTGCCGCTGACCGGGATTCCGCTGCCCTTTATCTCACAAGGGGGGTCGTTCCTGCTGGCGAATATGCTGTCGGTGGGGATGGTCTTATCGATGCGGTTCCATCATCAAAGCTATATGTTTTCCGGCGATAACGATTCGTTTCAGAAGCAGGGGGTATAACTCATGGCGCAATATTTTTGGCAGGAAACAGAAAATGACCGGGTGCGTATCGGTCTGACGGAAGGCGCGCAAGAAGCGTTTGGCAAGATCAAGTTTGCAAAGTTGCCAGCCGTTGGTGAAACGGTGACAGTCGGCAACGCGTTTTTATCCGTTGAGGCGGAAAAGGCGGTGCTCGATCTGGATGCGCCGCTTTCTGGGCAAGTCGTTGCCGTGAACGAGGCGGCCAACGCGACCCCGGCGCTGCTGGACGACCCTGAGCGCAAGAATAATTGGATTGCGGAGATCAAGGCCTGACGCGGCGTGGCGCAAGAATGGAAAATTATTTTGCGAGAACTGCTTGACAGGGCTTTGAAAGTTGATTAGTATCATAGTCAATTCAACGCAACAAACGAACGATGTGAGAGAGTAGTGATCACTGAGCTGCACAGAAAACCCGGTTAGCTGAGAGCGGGGAAGCAGGTGGTCGCGAACATGGCTCACGGATCGGTGCACCGAACCGCTTGGCGGTAAGGCTGCAATGGGTGGCAACCATTATCTTGCACACGGGTTGAAAACGACCCGTTAGCGAGGACTGTGTGTGCACGCACGGTCGAATTAGAATGGTACCGCGGATGATCCGCTTCTAACTTTGGTTAGGAGCGGATTTTTTTTGTGGCAACGATCCGCGTTTGGGGCAAACATTAGGAGGATAATCATCATGAAATTGTTAAAAAAATTAGCTTTGGCAGCAGCAGTGATCGCACCAGTTTTGGCTTTGGCGGCTTGTGGGAATAGCAGTGCCAGCAGCCCTGATACCGTGAAGGTCGGCATCATGGCAAACGACTTGCCGATCTGGAAAGACATTCAAAAGCGCCTGAAGAAGGAAAATGTCGACATCAAGCTTGTCGAGTTCAGTGATTACAACAAGCCAAACAAATCTCTGGAAGCCGGCGACATTCAGCTCAACTCGTTCCAGCACTATGATTTTCTCGGCAACTGGAACAAGAAGAATGGCACCAAGATCGTGTCTGTCGGCGATACTTACATCGCACCGATCCGCGCTTACTCCAACAAAATCAAGTCGCTGAAGGATCTCAAGAAGGGCGACACCGTCTCCGTACCAAACGATCCATCTAACGAAGGGCGTGCGCTTCAGTTGCTGGATCAGGAAGGCATCATCAAGTTGGATGATGCGAGCCAGCCAACGGTCAAGGACATCAAGACCAACAAGCTTGACCTGAAGATCTCCGAATTGGATGCGGCCCAAGTTGCCCGTAGCCTGAACGATGTGCAAGCCGCGATCGTCACCAACGATATCGCTGCGGCGGCCGACCTCAACCCAGACAAGGCCATCGCCGTTTCCGATCTGAACAAGGCGGCGCATCCATGGATCAACATCATCGCCGCAAAGTCCAGCAAGGATAAGGACAACAAGACCTACAAGAAGATCGTGAAGGCTTATCAGTCTGATCGCACCGCGGCTTTGATCAAGAAGTACTACAAAGGCGCAGCCGTTCCAGCTTGGAAGTAATCAAGAGAAACGAGGAAGAACATGGCGAGTGAAACAGTGATCGAGCTGCAACAGATCGATGTGCAGTTCAGTGAAAAAGGGCAGGAAGTACACGCGGTCGATCATGTCGATCTGACCGTCAGCCGAGGCGATATCTACGGCATTGTCGGGTATTCCGGCGCCGGCAAATCCACCTTGGTGCGCACGATCAACCTGTTGCAGCGCCCGACCGGTGGCAAGAGCCTGGTGCTTGGGCAAGACATGCTGAGCCTGAACGCGAAGCAGTTGCGCCAGGAGCGCCAGCGCATCGGCATGATCTTCCAGCATTTTAACCTGATGAATTCCCGCACCATTGCTGAAAATGTGGCTTTTCCCCTAAAAGGCCACAAGAGCAAGGCGGAGATCAAGGCCAAAGTTGATAGCCTGCTGAAACTCGTCGGTCTGGACGAACGCGCGGATGCGTATCCGGCGGAATTATCCGGGGGCCAAAAACAGCGTGTCGGCATTGCCCGGGCGTTGGCCAGTGACCCCGAGATCCTGATCTCTGATGAAGCGACCAGCGCGCTGGACCCCAAAACCACCTCATCGATTCTGGATCTGCTCAAGCATCTGAATGAAACGTTGGGCCTGACGATCGTTTTGATCACCCATGAAATGGAAGCCGTCAAGCAGATCTGCAACAAGGTCGCGGTGATGGACGCCGGCCGGATCATTGAGCGCGGCGATCTCCTTCAGATCTTTGCCCAGCCGAAAGAGCAGCTGACCAAGGACTTCATCGACACCACCATTCAGTTGGATGCGGCGCTTGAAGCGGTTCGCCAAGAGCCGGCTGTGCAAAATTTGGCGCCAAGCGATCGCCTGCTCAGGCTGACTTATGTCGGTGCGAGCACGGACCAGCCACTTGTCGCAACGCTGTTTAAAGACTACCAAGTCACGGCCAACATTTTGTTTGGCGACATCCAGATCCTGCAGGGCACCCCGTTTGGTAACTTGATCGTGGTGCTGTCCGGGACAAGCGCAGACCTTGCGCGGGCCTTTACCTATCTGCATGACAATGATGTGACCGTGGTCGCCCTGGATGGAAAGGAGGAGACCCCCGCATGACCGGATTAGAAAATTGGATCGAGAAGATCATGCCAAATGTCGTTGAGAACTGGAGCGGCGACACGGGCTTCATCCAATCCACCAAGGACACCATTTACATGACCTTTTGGACGTCGGTGATCGCCGGCGTCATCGGCCTTGCGCTCGGCGTCTTGCTGGTGCTGACCGACGACCACGGCTTGTGGGAAAGTCGCCCGGCGTATTTTATCCTCGATAAGCTCGTCAACATTTTCCGCGCGATTCCGTTTATCATTTTGCTCGCCGTCTTGGATCCAGTCACTCGGGCGCTGGTCGGCATCGGTATCGGCCCGACTGCGGCGTTGGTGCCGTTGGTCGCAGGCACTGCCCCGTTTTTCGCGCGGCAGGTGCAAAATGCGTTGTTGACCATCGATCCTGGGGTCGTTGAAGCGGCCGAAGCGATGGGTCTCTCGCCGCTGGCCATGGTGTGGCGTGTCTACCTGCGCGAAGGCCTTTCTGAGCTCGTCCGTGTCGGCGTTCTGACCATTATCTCGGTCATCGGGTTGACCGCGATGGCTGGGGCGATCGGCAGTGGTGGCTTGGGGAACCTCGCCATTCAGATCGGCTACAACGGCTTCAAGAACGACGTGATCTGGGTCGCCACGATTTTGATCTTGATCATGGTCTTCATCGTTCAGTTTGTCGGCGATATCATTGCCAAAAAATTGCATCACTAAGCTGTCAGGCACAAAAACACCAGTCCATTGTGGGCTGGTGTTTTTGTCTGTCGTCTTGCCGGTGCGAGCAACGGCTAAAGATCCACGCCGCCATCGATGTGCAGGACCTGGCCTGTCATGAAGGTGTTTGTCATGGCGAAAAGGTAGGCCGCTGCAACTTCATCGATCGTCCCGACGCGGCCAAGCGGGATACTACTGGCCAAGGCGTCCGCTTGCTGCTTTTGCTGCGCGTCCGGCATCGTGCGCCACAGACCAGTCGGCGTCCAAAACGGGGAGACCACGTTGACGCGCAAACGCGGCGCAAGTTCGACCCCCAGCCCCTGGACCATGGTGGCGATCGCCTGGTTGCCCACGATCGCCCCAGCCGCGTCATTAGGGTGGCCACCCGAGCCGGCCGTGAACGTCATGCTGCGAAGAAGATGTGGGGACGCGATCTGGGCAAGCTGAAGGTTGGCAAAAAATTTGCCTTCGATCGCCTCACGAATAGCGGTTCGATCGGAGAGAAAGCCGCCACTGGCCGCGCCGCCCAGCATGGAGACGAGATGGTCAAATGTCGCATGGGTGGTGAAGAAAGCCTGGAGCGCCGCTTCATCAGTGGCGTCCAGTGCGGTGCCAGTCAGCTCGGGATGGCTGGCTAAAAAAATTTGCAGCCGGTCTGCATTGCGGCCGATCACATGCACCTTGGCGCCTTGCGCTGCGGCCTGAACGGCGACTGCCGCCCCAAAACCAGAGGTCCCGCCGATGATCAAAATTGTTTGTGTGTCCAATTTCATTCCATTTTCCTTCTTTCTGCATACGGTCGTGACTCAACCTGCGCCTGTTTTTCCCTGCTTTATGCGACTTGGCTGAGAAAATGCCAAATGTCTGGCCCAAACAAAACCAACAGCCCAATCATGACCGCGATCGCGACCACCGTTCCGATAAATGGTTTCGGCGCGGTTCGGGCGCGTTGCCATGTGCCCCGCCAGTCCATGAGCAGGGCGGCGAGCGTGGTCAAAAGCAGCCCCAAGATCAAGAAGAAAACAAAGGGGCTGATATTGGTATTGGCCATGTGTCCAAAACTGTCGCGGCCGAGATACCAGGGGCCGCGGTAGCCTTTGATCGTCATCCAACTATCGCAAGCCACAGCCAGGAGGAAGCCTCCGCCGATAAAGAGCACCATCAGCCGGCCTAGCTTTTTGACGTAATGCGGATGTGCCTGTTCATAGGGACTGGGCGTTTGCGTTTTGGCCATCTTGGACGTTCCTTTCGATTTGAATTTACCCAGTTATCATAACAAATTCGCGGCCAATGATGCGGGGCTTCTCAATTTGTTTTGAAGTGAGGCGAGCTGGCTCGTAAAATATGGTACATTGAGTTGGATGGTCTGCCTGGATCAAGAGACGGGTTGTCGCCGTTTGTTTTAGACAATTAGATGCCGTACAATTAGGCAAGAAGCTTTAGGAGGCGACGTTTGTGAGTATTTTAGAGATCAAAGATCTGCATGTCAAAGTCAAGGAAGAACCCGAGCATCCGGAAATTCTGCGCGGGGTGAATCTGACGATCAAATCCGGCGAGATTCATGCGCTGATGGGGCCAAATGGGAACGGGAAATCGACCTTGGCCGAGACCATCATGGGCAACCCACGCTACTTGGTGACCCAGGGCGACATTGTGCTCGATGGCCAAAGTATTTTGCCCCTGGGTGTGGATGAGCGCGCCCGGGCCGGCCTGTTTTTAGGCATGCAGTACCCAGCGGAGATCTCCGGCGTCACCAACGCGGAGTTTATTCGGGCGGCGATCAATGCGCGGCGGCCGGAAGACGATCAGGTGCCGATCATGCAGTTTTTGAAGGACCTCGACAAGACGATGGCGATCTTGAAGATGCCTGAGGATATGGCGGATCGCTATTTGAACCAAGGCTTTTCCGGCGGTGAAAAAAAGCGCAACGAGATTCTGCAACTGATGATGGTCCACCCGGGCCTGGCGATGCTGGATGAGATCGATTCCGGGCTGGACATCGATGCGCTACGCATCGTGGCCCATGGCGTGAACTTGATGCGCGGGCCGGAATTTTCCAGTCTGATCATTACGCATTACCAGCGCCTGCTGGATTATATCGTGCCGGATGTGGTATCGGTCATGAAAGACGGCGAGATCATCGAGACCGGTGGTGCGGATCTGGCGAAGTCATTGGAAAAGACAGGGTACGAGCATCTCAAAGTGGGTGACGCCAATGCCTGAGACGTTGACACTGCCAAACACGCCGAAAATTCATTTGGCGCGGTATTTGGCGCAGGGCAAGGATGACACGCCTTGCGCGCCGGCCGATGTGGTCGCCCCGACTGCGGTCGCAGTGGCCCATCCGCATCGGCTGACGCAAAAGCCGGTCAACGGGCTGGACAGCTGGTTGTTGGCGGCGCCGCAACAGGTGACCACGATCGACGTGCCCGCCGGCTTTCATGCGGACACGCCAATCGTTTTGCGCGGCCCGGCCACTGGCGGCGGCGTGATTCAGATTCATGTCGGCGAGGACGCGCATGTGGTGCTGCAGGAGCGTTGGCAGGCTGATGGCGATGTGCTGGGGGTGGGCGTGTGGCTGAGCGCAGACGCCGGGGCCACGGTCGATTGGCTCACCTATGATGCCTTCATCGCGCCGGTCGCGGTGGTGCAGCGGACCGTCGATCTTGGCGCCGGCACCACGCTGAATTGGACCATCGCCGGTTTTTCCCACAACAGCGGCGCAAGTCTGGCGACGGTGAACCTCAATGGCCTCGGGGCGCATGCGACGATCAACGTCGGCGTGCTTGCCAGCGGGCGTCAGCATGTCGGTTATGTGACCGCGGTGACGAACCAGGCGCAAAAAACCGTTGGCCACATCAATCAGCACGGGGTGATCACGGACAAGGCGCACCTGATCTTCAACGGCATCGGCCACATTGTGAAGAGCGCCCGAGGCAGTGATGCCCAGCAGGAAAATCGGGTGCTCATGCTCAATCAAGATGCGCGCGGCGATGCCAATCCGATTCTGTTGATCGATGAAAATGATGTGACGGCGGGCCATGCCGCCTCAGTCACCCGAGTCGACGCGCGGCAAATGTATTACCTGATGAGTCGCGGGCTCCAGGAAGCTTTGGCCAAGCGCCTCGTGATTCGCGGCTTCTTGGAAGCGGGCCTGGGCGAGATCGCGGATTCCGAATTGAAGCAGGAATTATTTGACACGATCGATGAAACGCTGGTGAATGCGGATGCGTGAGCAATTTCCATTTTTCGCGGCGCATCCAGAGCTGACGTATCTGGATTCGGCGGCGACCAGTCAGAAACCGCAGGCGGTGCTGGCTGCCTTGCACGATTATTATGTTGAAGATAACGCCAATGTGCATCGCGGGTTGTACCAGTTGGCTTATGCGACCACGGAAAAATACGAGGCGGTCCGCCAGCAGATCGCCGCGCACATTCATGCGGCGCGGCCGGAGGAGATCGTCTATACCCGTAGCACCACCGATGGCCTAAATTTGGTGGCCGCCAGTTTTGGCCCAGTGGTGGTGCGGCCCGGAGATGAGATTCTCGTGTCCGGCGCGGAGCATCACAGCAACTTCATTCCCTGGCAGCAGCTGGCCGAGCGGACCGGAGCGACATTTGTGATCGCGCCCGTTCAGGCGGATGGCAACACCGATGCGGCCCAGGTCGCACAGTTGATCAGTTCGCG
This sequence comes from Lacticaseibacillus mingshuiensis, assembly GCF_016861785.1. Taxonomy (GTDB): domain Bacteria; phylum Bacillota; class Bacilli; order Lactobacillales; family Lactobacillaceae; genus Lacticaseibacillus; species Lacticaseibacillus mingshuiensis. The sequence continues at coordinate 35,844 of NZ_BOLS01000011.1, read as the reverse complement.
CACGAAAATTGTGGCGCTGGCCTCGGTGACGAACGTGGCCGGTGGGGCAGTCGCGATTCGGCCATTAGCCGACCGCGTTCATGCCAATGGCGGCTTCATGGTCGTCGACGGCGCGCAACAGATCGCACATCTGCCGGTCGATGTGCAGGCCATGGGGGCGGACTTCTTTGCCTTTTCCGGCCATAAGATGTACGGGCCGACCGGCATTGGCACCTTGTACGGGCGGTATGACTTGCTGGAAAAAATGCCGCCGGTGCAATTTGGCGGCGAGATGATCGACACGGTGATGGATCAAGACACCACCTGGGCCGAGGTGCCGCTGAAGTTCGAGGCGGGCACGCCGAACATCGCTGGCGTGATCGGGCTCGGGGCCGCTTTTGATTTCATGGCAACGCTGGACCTGGCTGCGGTGCGGGCGCACGAACAGGCGTTGGTCGCGCGGCTGCGCACGGGCTTGGCCGCGATCGATGGCATTCAGCTGTACGGCGACGAGGCCAGCATCGGCATTGTCTCGTTCAACCTCACCGGGGTGCATCCGCATGATGTCGCCACGATCTTGGATGAGGCACAAGTCGCGGTGCGCGCCGGGCATCACTGCGCGCAGCCATTGATGGCGCGGCTTGGCGTGCCGGCGACCGTTCGCGCGAGTGTGGGCGTCTACAACAATGAGGCGGACATCGATCGGCTGATCGCGGCCGTCCAGTCGGCAAGGAGGGTCTTTGATGCCGTTATCTAAGCTGGATCAACTCTATCGCCAAGTCATCTTGGATGAAGCCTATCACCCGCGGCACCACGGGACACTGCCGGACTACGACCACAGTGTCACCCTGCAGAATCCCAGCTGCGGCGATGTGCTGACCTTGCAGCTAAAGCTGAGCGACGGACGGGTCGCCGACGCCAAATTTTCCGGCAGCGGCTGCACGATCTCGCAGGCCTCGGGCAGTTTGATGACTGACCTGATCATCGGAAAAACACCGGCCGCCGTGCAACAACTTGTCGAGACCTTTTCCACTTTGGTGATCGATGGCCACGCCCCAGCCGAAGAGGCGTTGGGGGATGCGGCGATCTTAAAGGGCGTCCATGATTTTCCTGCCCGCATCAAATGCGCCACGCTGGCCTGGAAGGCGGCAAGTCAAGCCTTGAGTAAGGGGGAGCGACATGACTGAAACGAAGAATACGAAAAACAACGAACAGGTCGCCGCGGACATCGACTTTTTACCCGATGACAATCCGGGCGACTTTAAAGATGACATCAAGCCCGTTTTTTCCACCGGCCGCGGGCTGACGGAAGACACGGTGCGGGCGATCTCCAAGGAAAAAGGGGAGCCCCAGTGGATGCTCGATTACCGCTTGGCCAGTTATCGCACCTATCTGAAGCTGGCGATGCCGGATTACGGGCCAGATCTGTCAGACCTCGACCTTGCGCACATGCTGTATTTTCAAAAGGCGACTGACAAGACGTACCGCGATTGGGAAGATGTGCCGGACACGATCAAAAACACATTCGATCGGCTGGGCGTACCGCAAGCGGAGCGCAAGTATCTCGCCGGCGCCAGCGCCCAGTATGAATCGGAAGTTGTTTATCACAACATGAAGGACGAGTTCGATAAGCTCGGTATCATCTTCATGGACATGGACAGTGCGTTGCGCGAGCATGAGGACCTGGTGCGCCAGTATTTTGGCACACTGGTCCATCCGACCGACAATAAGTTTGCGGCCCTCAATGGTGCCGTTTGGTCCGGCGGGAGCTTCATCTATGTGCCGGAAGGGGTCCAAACGGATGTGCCGATTCAGTCGTATTTTCGCATCAATGCGGAAAATACCGGCCAGTTCGAGCGCACGCTGATCATTGTCTCGCCTGGCGCGCATATCAATTACGTGGAAGGCTGCACGGCGCCGAATTACAGCTCGGACAGCCTGCATGCCGCCGTGGTCGAGGTGTTCGTCCAGGATGACGCCTATGCGCGGTATACCACGATTCAAAATTGGTCCAAGAATGTCTTCAGCTTGGAGACCAAGCGCGCCCAGGCGATGAAGAATGCCACGATGGAATGGGTCGATGGCAATCTCGGCTCCAAGACCACGATGAAGTATCCGAGCGTCTACCTCGATGGCGAAGGCGCGCACGGCACGATGCTCTCGATCGCGGTGGCCGGTGCCGGCGTCGATCAGGACAACGGTGCGCGCATGATCCACAATGCGCCGAACACCTCATCCAGCATCGTCTCCAAGTCGATCGCCAAAGACGGCGGTGCGGTGGATTATCGCGGCACGGTCCGCTTCACGAAAAAAGCGGATGGCGCGTTTTGCCATGTCGAGTGCGACACGATCTTAATGGACGAAAAAAGTCGAAGCGACACGATTCCGTATAACGAGATCCATAATGCAAACGTCGCAATGGAACACGAAGCCAAAGTCTCCAAGGTCTCAGAAGAGCAGCTCTATTATCTGATGAGCCGCGGTATCTCCGAGGCCAAGGCCACCGAGATGATCATCATGGGCTTCGTTGAGCCGTTCACCAAGGAACTGCCGATGGAATATGCGGTGGAGCTCAACCGTTTGATCTCCATGGAAATGGACGGTTCGGTCGGGTAAGCGCCAAGTCGCGATGGGCTGGAGCTTTTGACCAAAATTGGGTCGCGGCGCATGCCATTTAGAAACCGGAATGCTCGTTGTTCCGGTTTTTTTGATATGACCGAAGATAGAGGCGTGTCGATCTTTGGGGAAAGCAAGTGGTGAGCGCGGAGGATGGATACAAGTACGGAGGCCGCACTAGCTGCTCAGACCGCCCAGCCCGCACCGCACCCATGAAATGCTATAATGGAACGCGAAAGGCAGGTGGGCACGGTGGCAGAAGATCTGAATGATTTTATCAAGGCGAAGGCATTGGGCCTGTCGACGATCAAGCCGGATGAAAAGCGCGAATTCCTTGGCAATTTTCGCGAGCGGGTGGCGATGGCGGTCACCATCGGCCAGCTGCATGATCCCCGCATTTTTGACCTGCTCGACGAGGTACTCACGCGATATCCGCAGTACCGGATCTATCTCAATGGCCTGATGAACCAGGCCCTGATCACCCAATACATGCAGCAAGCCCTGGCGTATGATTATCCGTTCACCATCATGGCCCAGCCGGGGATGCGGGTGAAAAAAACGCCGCTGGTCAACGATTTTGGCTGGGTGCTTGCCCATCCGACTGAAAAGATCAGCCGCCCGATCTTGCTATGACAGAAGGAGGCTCATATGGCAACTGAACAAGAGGCCGTGCAAACGGTCAAAGACGCGATGCAGACGCTTCGAAAACAATTGCTCGATGGCAAGGTCTTCAAACACTTGCCAGATGCGCTGGGTGAGATCTACAACGCCCGGCCGGCTTTTCAAGAGACCCCGATCACCACACCGGATGATGATATGCGTGCCCTCGCGCGGATCTCGTCGATCAGCAAGCGCATCAAAGGGAGCAACGATCCCAAGATCAGCGATGAAGAGTTGAGTTTTCTCATGGACCACCTGGCGAGCCTCAGTCCTGCGGTACGTGACAAGGGCGTCTTTTTCCTGATGGGTGATCTGTTTCAGGCGGATGCCTTCACCGTTGCCCAGATCGATTGGTTGGCCACGTATCTCCAGCAACCCGATGTGCTGTTCGCGCACATTCTCGAGCCGCAAAATGATGCGGTCTTTCTGCGCAGTTTTGCGGTGATGTTGCTATCCGGCCTCGTGTATGCGGACAGCCGCTATCACGTGCTATCGGCCGAAGCGTATGAGGCGCTCACGCTGAATTTTGCTACCTACATTATCCTCGAGCGCGATGGGCGCGGCTATGTCGATCCGCAGGGGTGGGCGCACGCGTACACGCATATCGGCAACCTCGCCGATGAGTTGAGTCAGGTCAAGGCGCTGAGCCGCGGGCACAAACTCTTCCTGATGGCCACGGTGCTGGAAGGGTGGCAGCGCATGGATGATGCCCTGGTCTTCGGCGAGGATCAGCGCATCGCGGGCTACCTGACCAACCTGGCAGTGAAGCATCAGTTTTACGCGGAGTCGCTCGTGATGTGCTTAACGAGTTGGCAAAAACGCGTGACGACCATGCGACCACGCGAATCGGAGGCGTTTTGGAACCGCTGGTACAACCGCTCGCGCTTGCTGGAGGCGCTGATCATCCGCTCTGACATGCCGAAGGGTGTCATTGACTATTTACAAAAAATAATCGACGTCTATTAATTTCGTCTGACTACGTGAAAATTTCCGCAACCGCATCTGATCGATTGATGCGGTTTTTTATATTCTGTTATCTTTACGCTGAAACACAATCTTATAAATTTTTTTGTTTGCTTAGACTTCAATGATACGCGCCGATACGCGCCCGAAAAAACTAGCCAAAACTCATACTCGCCAGTATAATAATGTTATGGAAAAAAGAGCGTAGGGAACTCGCCTGCCTGACGCAGGCACCAGCTAAGGGAGTGTAAGTCATGCAACGAGAACAGGGACCACTGCGGATCTTGGGGGAAAGGGTCCGCTACTATCGCAAACTCAAAGGCCTTTCGCAAGCCGAGTTGGCCAAGGATATTTGCACCCAGGCGACCATCAGCCTGATCGAAAAGCGCAACAAGGTGCCGAGTATGAATATCTTGATGCGTCTGATCGGGCGGCTGGATATCACCATGGATGATATCGTCGTCGCTAATCACGACAGCATTCAGCAATCACTCAGCGACACTGACAAGGCATTGCGCCGCGGGGCTTATCCCCAAGCCGCCGAGTTTTTGGCCAAGGTCCGTTCGGAAAAACTCACCACGGAAGAGGACAAGCGCCGGTTCAACTATTACTCGGGGATGGTGGAGCTTTTTGCTCATAAAGCCCCAGACGAGGCGATCTATTACTTCGGCCGTGTGCTGACGCCGATGTTGGTCAAGGACCGCGATCTGCTCACCATCATGGCGACGCTGGGCCTGGGCCTCGCCTATGCCGAAAAAGGGACACATGAACGCGCACGGGTCTATATCGACCAGGCGCTGGCCCTGCTTCATGATGCGCCTTTTCCGGAAGGCCGCTACCTCGATGTTGTGATCACGATCTTTTGGCACATCAGTCGCGTCTTTTTCGAATTAGAAGAGTATGCGGCCGTCCTGACCAATGTGAAAACTGGCATCGACTTTGCAACAAAACACGACAGCCTTTTTCTGCTCGACGAATTGTACGCGCTCCAGGCACGGGCGTATGATGCCTTGGCCGATAAGCGCGCAGATGAAAATTATCAGATCGCCGTGGCGCTTGCCCGGGTCAACCACTCGCCGCAGCTGTTAGCAGCCCTGGAGACTGAGACCAGCCGGCGCGAACTGGCGTGAAAGATGCAAAAGATCGCCCCACCAGACAGAATTTAGTGTCTGGTGGGGCGATCTTTTTGGTGTGGCGGGCGAAACGCAAGCTGCGCTACGCACCCTTATAGTTGGGCTTCGGCCCGCATGTCCGGGACATCTAACTGTCTCGTGCACTCGAGGCGAAGACCGCCTCAAGTGCACGAGACAAGTTACCTGCCCGGCCAGCCCGCGGGCCTCCGCACCCTTTTCCAGTTGGGCTTCGCGGGGCAGGGGTGAGACGTCTAATTGGGACTGTCACTCGGGGCTAAGTGCGGCCCCAAGCGCCATTCCCAAATTAGCCGCTCACCCCAAAGCGCCCCGCTACGCACCCTTATTTCTTTGGCGCCTGTTTCTTTGGTGCCTTGGTGGTTGCCAGGGCCGGCTTGTTGTTCAAGTCGGTGCGGACCACGAGGACGTCGCATTCGGCGTTGCGGGTCACGTATTCAGTGACGCTGCCGATCAACAGACGTTCGACCGCATTGAGCCCAGTGGCGCCGATCATGATGAGATCGATCGAGAGCTTCTTTGGCAGATCGCGGGCGATCAGTGTTTTCGGCGCGCCGTATTCGATGCTATAGGTGACCTTTTCCAGACCGGCCTTATGTGCTTGGTCGATGTAGTCTTCCATCGTCTTTTTGGCGGTAGCGGCCACTGATTCCACCATGTTGGTATCAAAACTCGACACGTTCGAGAAAGAGCGTGTGTCTACCACGTTGACAAGATCGAGTTCGCCGTCATTTCGTTTCGCGACGGCAACCGCCTTCTGGAAGGCAAGCTCGGATTCATAAGAGCCGTCGATCGCGACCAAGATATGCTTGTATTGTTGTAACATTGCCATCACCTCCGCTTTAATTGTACTTTATTGGCGCATGAAATGAAACCAGACGCTATTCTTCGTCATCTTCGATCAGGGTTGGCAGGCGCAGCCCAAGTACGCCGACACTCACCGCGCCAATCAAAAGCGCGAGAATATCGACGATTGCGTTTTGCCAGATCACCGGCACTAAGGCGATCACACCGGCAATCAAAATGAACCACGCATAGTTGCGTAAGGCCTGGCCCGTTTTTTCCGACACGGTCTGGCGGGTGAGAAAGCCGTGTTTTTTATACCCAAACAGGTAAGCGGCGAGCGCAAAGAGTAAGATGGCGTACAAGACAAAGACGATTCTGATCAGCATAAGCGGGTCCCTTCGTGTGCAAAAATTATCATGAAACCATTGTAACAAAGCCCTGCGGCAAAACAACTGCGCGGCTGATTGCTGGGCAAAGAAAAAACCGGCAGATGCCGGCCTAAAGTTTGCACTTTATACGAAAGCCTAGTGGTGCCGTTTTCTTCCCGTTAAGTTGAAACCCGCTTTTCAGTAGGTGGGACTAGACGACATGCACGTCAGTCATTCAGTGAAAGAACAACACGATGCCTGCCACTTCCGGTCCCAATGTGGTGAGACTGTTCGGTCAACTGATAGATGGGAAGCGCGCACACCTTAGAACTTCCATGACTCTATGGTAGCACTGAACCGCCGATCGCGCAAGAATCCTTGCTTGGGCGAAACCGCTTTAAAAGACAGAATGGCGGGAATGACAGCGCTTCATTTGCTGCGTTTTTCCAAATCGTGCAGGCGGGTCAGTTGGGCGGCCAAGGCCTGTTCATACTTGCCGGTATTTTTCGGCGCGTAGTAGTGATGGCCCACCAGCGTATCCGGCAGATATTGTTGTTTGACCCAGCCGCCTGGAAAATTGTGCGGGAGCTGATAGCCGACCCCGTGGCCCAACGCTGCGGCGCCTTTGTAATGGGCATCGCGCAGATCGTCGGGAATACTGCCGGCGTGGCCCGCTTGAATGTCGGCCAGCGCGGCATCGATCGCGCTCATCGCACTGTTGCTTTTCGGCGCGAGGCACAGATCGATCACGGCGTTGGCGAGGGGGATGCGCCCCTCAGGCAAGCCGAGCCGCTCCGCCGATTGAATCGCGGTGAGCGTTCGGCTCGCGGTCTGAGGGTTGGCGAGGCCGACGTCTTCGTAGGCGATGACTAAGAGACGCCGCAAAATACTTGGCAGGTCGCCGATCGTGATCAGTCTTGCGAGGTAATGGAGGGCCGCATCGACATCGGAGCCGCGAATCGATTTTTGAAAGGCGGAAATGATATCGTAATGCGCGTCGCCATCGGCATCACCGGCGATGGCGCGCTGCTGAAGCGATTCGTGCATCACGGCCAGCGTCAGGTGAATCTCATCGTCCGTTTCCGGTGTGGACAACGTCGCAAGCTCCAGCGCGTTCAGGGCACTGCGCAGATCGCCGTTGGTCGCGGTGGTGAGAAACGCGCGCGCATCCTCATCCAGGCGGACCGGGTAGCTACCGAGGCCGCGTTCCTTGTCGGCCAGCGCCCGGTCGATCGCCGCGCTGATATCGTCAGGCGTCAGCGGGAAGACTTGGAAGATCTGCGACCGTGAGCGGATGGCAGGCAAAATACTCATGTAAGGATTTTCGGTGGTCGCGCCAACTAGGACGATGCTGCCACTTTCAAGAAGCGGCAGCAAAAAGTCCTGCTTTGTTTTGTCCAGCCGATGAATCTCGTCCAGCAGCAAGATCACGGTGCCGCTCATCTTGGCTTCCTCCGCCACGATCTGAAGATCTTTTTTCGTGTCGGTGGCCGCGTTCAGCATGCGAAAGGCGTATTTGGTGGTGCCGGCGATCGCGCTGGCGATGCTGGTCTTGCCCGTGCCAGGCGGGCCATATAGAATCATTGAACTCAGGCGTTTGGCCACCACCATTCGGCGAATGATCTGGTCGGGGCCAACAAGGTGCTGCTGACCGACGACCTCGTCCAAGTTGCGTGGCCGCATGCGATATGCGAGTGGTTGTTGCATAATATCCCTTCTTTAATGAAGAAAACGCGCAGGCGACTGCCGCGCGTTTTGTGTCCTGCATTGTCAGGTTGCGCTAGTGCTCACCAAACAGCCGGTCAAACAGGCTCGGTTTGTCCTTTGGCGCCTGGGCCGCCTGCTTTGGCAAAAAGATGTCGGCGTGATCGATCGCCTCGTCGCTGGTGATCAAAAGGCCGCACGCGGTTTCTTCAGGCTGCGCCGTCTCATCCGAAACAAGGGTGAATGGCAGGCCAAGCTGCGTCGCTTCTGTCATGTAAGGGGCAGTGAGCTCAGCCGGCAGTTTGCCATTGAGCAGGAGTTTGAAATTCGCCTGCGCCGCATACTGTTTGAGCAGGGGCTGCACCTGGGCCAATGTGGTTGGCTCGCGCAACGTTTGATTGTCCACAAACAGCGCGGTGCGCTCCCGCAGCGACCCGAGGTAGTGGCGTCGTTCGTCAGGCTTGGTCTGCGGCGGGCCGTACAGCGCGGAGTTGAGGTGGTCTTGCATCTGGTTTTGGTCGTCTGCCATCGGGATCCTCCTTGGGGGCTGTTATCGAATGCTCAAAAGCGCTAACATAGGTCCTATCTAGTATAGCAGAAAGGGTGAACGCCGTGTTTACAACGGCTGACTTTACCATCTTCGAAGACCCCACCTTGGCCGGGCGGTTAGGAAAAATTCGCACGTTGCTCGATCCTAAATTCGTGATCGCCGGCCAAACGCTGGCGGATCAGCTCGCCGCCGAGGGCCTGCCGACGCAGACCGTGCATCTGGCCAAACATCTGCGACGGCACAAAAATCCGCCGCCGGATACTTGGCTGGCGCTGGCGACAAGTACCCGCGGGTATAAAATGCAGCCGCACATCGAGGTGGGGCTGTGGGATGATCGCCTGTTTGTGTGGCTGGCGCTGCTTCAGGAAAGCAAGGCCACTGGGGTGAAATTCGACCTTGCGCGCCTTGGCGCGCAGGCGGACAGCTTGCCGACTCAGTTCGAGCTTTCCGGGGATCACACGCAAAAGGCGGTGCTGCCACTTGACGCGACGAATTTTGCCAAACTCAGCCAGCGCTATGCGACCACGCAAAAAGGGGAGCTGCTGATCGGGCAGACGTATCTTGCCACGGATCCGTTGTTCGCCGCACCGGATGAGTTGTGGGCCGATATTCAGCGCCGAGTGGGGATGCTGGCGCCGCTTTACGCCGGGTTGTTAGACGCATAGGAGGGCACACATGGAAAAATTAAAGAACAGGCTGGACGCCTTCAGTGATGCGATCATCGCGATCATCATCACGATCATGGTGTTGAATATTCCGCCGGTCATGCATGATTCCTGGGCGAATTATCTGCAGCTGGGCAAAGCGGTCGGTATTTTCCTGGTCAGTTTTATTTTCGTGGCCAATATGTGGTATCAACATGGGACCGCGTTTTCCGAGATCGAGACGATGACGTACCGCATCCTGATTCTCGACATGGCTTTCTTGGCGCTGCTGGCGCTGATGCCGCTGTTCACGAACATGATGGCCTTGCACACGACACGCGTGTCGGTGATTCTGTATGGCGGGTTGCAGGTCGCGGTCAACTTCCTGTTTCGCTACCTCGCCAAGGCAATCGTCCATTTGCAATACACGGAAAAATCTGAGATGCAGAAGGTCTACACCAAGATCTACGGCACCGCCAACCGCTACTTGGACTTGATGAGTCTGGCAATGTTGGTCGTCGCCTTTTTCCTGCCGGATTTTGCCGTCATTTTCTACCTGGCGTATCCGATTCTGATGTTTTTGCTCAACAGTCAGGCGCGCCAGCAGATGTACGATGTGGCGACTTTGCCTAGCGACCAGCAAGCGGATTTCGTGTCATTGACAGCCGATGGGGTGCGCGATTTTCGCAAGGCCTGGCGTGAAGCCTCGGGCCGCACGAGCGGGTCGCTGCCGGGCCGCCAGCCCAGGACGACAGGCGGACAGGAACCTGGCCGCGGGTCACGCGCGACGACTGCAGCTCACGAGACACCGGTTGAAAAACGCAGGGCGGATGGGGGCGACGCAGACGTCTTCAATCTACATCAATGGTTAGATACGAGTGTTGATCCGCGCTGGCGCCATCAGGTCGAGCGGCGTTTTGATCATATGTCGCCGACCGAGCAGGCCCAATTTGAGCAGAAAATGGGCAAGTGGTTCGAGTTGCAAAAAGCGGCGCGGGAGCAGCGATTGCAGGCGTCCAAGGACGAGCAAAAACCGCGAGAATGAGATGAGCGGTTCTGGGGCGCCGTGTGTCGGCGTTTGCCCAAAACGCAAAAAAGGAACTGGGCCAAAACTTTTTGTTTTGGCCCAGTTCCTGTATGGTGCACTAATGTTACTGCAGTGTCGTGGGCCAAATGTCCGGGTCCGAGCAGCTAAGGTCCCAATCACCTGGTCCAAAGTTCGAACCTGGCGCTTGGAACACTTACCTGTCGGACCCAAGATCGACATTTGTCCCACTTCCTTTTGCGTCTCATCGCGTTTTTGGTAACCGCGCGCGATCGTCGCTATTCCAGTGAGATAAAGTCGCCGGCTCCAAGTAGCAGCTGGACAAAATCTGGGACGGTGGCCGTGCGATTCCAGTCGCGCTGCCATTCACAGGCCAACTGGGCATTGGTGGTCAGCTCCGCGCCGGCTTGGGCGATGCGCGACAGGGCCGTTTCGTGCGCCACAACGGAGGTTCCGCCGACCGCATCGACAACCGGATGGACATAATAGCCTTCTCGCAAGGCGTCGAGCGCTGGAAAAGTGAGGCAGGCTTCGGTCCACAAGGCAGCCATGACGAGGTGCTTGCGGCCAGTGTTTTTAACGGCTTCGACAAAGTCTTGGTCTTGCCACGCATTGATACTGGTGCGGTCGATCGTTGGTGTGCCTTCGAGCAGTTTTTTCAATTGGGGCACGGTGTCCTTGTTCCGGCCGGTAGCGACGTTCACGGTCGACAAAATGATCGGCACTTGATACGCTTGCGCAAGTTTCACGGTCATCTCGATATTGTTGATCAAGGTCGGATGGTCGATCGAGCGAATCGAGCTGATCTGGGTCGGCTGATAATCGATCACGAGCAGCGCACTATTTTCCGGTGTCAGCAGGCGGTCTTCAACAGGATCTCTTCGTGGATAGCTGGTCATCTGAAATCTCCTCCTTAAAAAACGTAATCTATTAGACAAGATGATTATAAAACGACGCCGGGGAAAGCGGTAACAATATGCTCAGCCGGACAAGGAGGTCCACCATGACAGTGACGCTCAAATACTTGGTCGAACATGGCGTCACCCGCGCCGAGCTTGCCAGGCAGATCGGCTTGGCCCCAACCACGGTGACGCGTGTGTTGCGGCAGCAGCGAACGACGACCGTGACGAAGCGGAAGGTCAAGTCCTATTTGCGGCAACTCAAAAAAGGGACACGCCAAATGCCACCTGGACTTGAGTAATCCGTCCAGAAAAGAATAGCGCTGGGGACGGCGATCGCAGTCGGCGGGAAAACACCTTTGGCCACCATCGGACTTCCCGCGCAAGTTGGCAAACAGGGGCCGGTTCTCTTTTTGGATGAATCCTTTACCGACCCGACCCAAATGGTGGTCTCGCTCACTGCTTGGGCGGAAGGCGCCCGGTTCAGTCAGTCCTTGACGGAAGGCCTCAATCCTGCGGGCTGGTATCCTGGGGCGGAATCAAAGGCGCATATCGCAAGTCCCCAGCGGTTGAATAAGGTGCTCGGTCAAGTCGGTCGATCGATGAAAGCACAACTTCTGTGGTTGCCTTTCCGGACGTTTCAACTGGCAAGTGGCAAGCAAGATCCACTTTATCCCTACCTGATCGCGATTCTCGCACGCGTTCTGGCCATCAACGCATCGGCTTTTACAGTCGTCCTCGATCAGCGCTCCGATATTAAAGTCGAGCAGCTGACCGCAGATCTCCGGCATCTGGCCGCATTCATCTATGTTGAAACGGGTCGGCGCGTGACACTGCAGGGGCTGCTCATGGATTCAAAGAAAAGTTTGGGTGTGCAGACAGCCGACTTCTTGGCTTTTGGGGGGATGCATCTCCTGATGCCAGCGCTTGCGGCGTTCCACATCAGACGCTTGGAGTATGACACTTTGATCGGGGAGCCCCTGTATCAACGCTACACGCGACTGCATCGCGAGTTTGCCGAGCGGTGAAGATTGGGGTCAGGATTTGTCGGGGGTGTTCGCAATAAATGCCAGGTCTCGATTTGGGGACTTGGCATTTCGACGTGGGCAGGGCACTTGGATCGAATGAAGTTTTCCTGGTTGTGGAAACGCAAAAACGCCAACCGACAAAGATCCTCGGTTGGCGCCTCGAGACACACTAAACAGGCCTTGAGAGGCGTTGTGAACGCTGACGAAAAACTTATTCTTTGCCCTCGGCACGATCGCCCAAGAGTTCCCCATAGCGGAAGCACATCGCACAACACCCACCTGCGATGATCACCCAGCTGCTTTGATCGGCGGGCATGCCATGGTTCCAGTACGCGAGGTAGCACGCGGCCAGTAATACGACGAAAACGGCTCGCAGCATTGCCCGAGGAACGGCATGGGTGAGGTGGCACGTGGTCAGCCCGCTATAAAAGCCGATCGCCAGTGTCAACGTTGCAAGCATCAACGTCGCAGTGTCTGGTCCCATCATGCCCAAGCAGCCTCGCTCACAGCGGAATTTTCCCAGTATCGATCAGTTGGCGCATCGTGGTCTGGACGTGCATCAGGGTGCGATGCGCGTCGGTTTTGAACGAGGCGATCTGCGCGGACGCCACGAGCTCGGCGCCAGCGTAAATGACGGTGCCGTTGATATCCGTCACCTGAAAGCCAGTCGGGGTCCAGGCCGCGGTGAGATAGCCGCCTTCGATTGCCTCGTCTAGCAACTCCTGCATCCAGTTGCGAAGGCCTGCACCGATCACATCGTCTTCGCTGGTCTGCTCGCCCCGCGCCCGCGCCTTGTCTACCAAGTTTGCGACCGCTGCCATTGTTTCTGGAATCTCATGCATGTTTGTCTCTCCTTTCGCTCACAGCGGCAGTGTAGCACAAACCCGCCGCGCCGTCTGCTTTGGGGCCTCACAGCCAGACCTATTTTTATTAAAAAATAGTGGGGTGAATTGTGCCGGGATAGTCTTATGTAAGAAATACCGGAAATGGATTTGATTGTGAGAATTATAAAATAATTAAAAATCGGGCCCAAAAGCTCGCCGCACTCAGGTATAATGAAGACAATGGTGCTCGCCACGATGGGGGGCCAAGCTGCGGAAGCCGACGTCGCGGACCGCGGCCGGACTGAGCGACGGACAATGAAGGGAGTCTGTGATGGCAAGACCACAACAGCACTGGGAATTGTTCGAAGAAAATGAGGTCAACGCGCAGTTTCATGAAGGACAAGTGATGCGGTTTCGCTCTGCGCTACTGGACGGCAAGCAGGCGCAAGGCGTGATCACAAAGCGTTATAAAAATTCCTGCATGATCGATTTTTCCGCGTGCCCAAAGATCTCACAAGCCGCAAAAGAGGAATTGAATTCGAAAATCGTGATCAGTTATCAGGCGCTTGAGCCGCTGACTGGGACCGACGACTAAAAAAGCTGGGCAGAGGCCCGGCTTTTTTGCAAATGGGGGCGTTGCCGCAACTGATTCTTTTTCGGTTCTTGCTGCGTGCGTTTCAGACGGCGTGAGGCAAGCTAACGGAACCGCTATCAATGTGATCAATAGCGGGATGGGTCGAGTCCGGGCAGAATCGGCATCTGCGTCGAAACCGAGCGGCGCACACGCGGTCAAATTGTTATCTGGCGCGCGCATCGCCTAATTGCCCCTTGCGCCGCCTGCATTCTAGTGCCACAATGAATCAGAACAAAATAACGGCCGACAGAGAGCGGCCATTTTGGAGGCAAAATTGAATATGAATCAAGCAGAAGTGCACACTGTTGACGGCGCTACTCACGAGCAGAAACTCGTGATCGCGTCCACCGCGTCAGGGTTTTCGCTGGAGAACATGGACATCATGTTTCTCTCGTTTTCCTTGACCCCGATCATCGCCGAACTCCACATCTCAAGTGGGGCGGCTGGTTTGATCGGCTCGATCACCAACATCGGGATGTTAGTCGGCGGGGCACTTTTTGGTTTGCTCGGGGATAAATACGGGCGAGTCAAAACGTTCTCGCACACTATCTTGATCTTCGCCATCGCCACGGCGGCCATGGCGTTTGCCAACAACTTATGGATGATCTACTTCCTGCGTTTTCTGGCCGGCATCGGGGCCGGTGGGGAGTATGGCGTGGGCATCGCGCTGATCGCGGAAAGCTTTGACAAGCACCAGATCGGGCGAATGACTTCTGTCGCGGCGATCGGCGGCCAGATTGGGGCGATCATCGCCGCGTTGGCCGCGTCCTTCATCATTCCTCGGTGGGGCTGGCACGCGCTATTTTTGCTGGGGGTCTTCCCGGTGATCTTGACCTTCTTCGTGCGCCGTCACCTTAAGGAATCCGATGATTTTCTGGCGGCGCGGGCCGAGGCAAAAGTCAAACATGAAAAAGTCAGTTTCGGCGCGCTGTTTGCCACGCCCCATCTGGCCGCTCAAACCCTGGGCCTGATGGTGATGACCATTGTCCAGATCGCCGGTTACTTCGGCCTGATGAACTGGCTGCCTGTGATCGTTCAAAAGCAGCAAGGGCTATCCGTTTCCGGCTCCGCGCTGTGGATGATCGCAACGATCGTCGGGATGTGCCTTGGCATGGTGGTATTTGGCAACATTTTGGATAAGATTGGCCCGCGTTGGGCGTTTGGCCTGTTTCTTTTGGCCAGTGCCATGATCGTGTTTGCCATCACGCTGGCGCGCTCCGCCACCGTCCTGGTCTTCATCGGCGCCATCGTTGGTTTCTGCTCCAACGGGATGTTTGGCGGCTATGGCGCGGTCATCAGCCAGCTTTATCCTGCGCGAATCCGCAGCACGGCCAACAACGTCATCATGAACGTCGGCCGGGCGATCGGCGGGTTCTCCTCAGTGGTTATTGGCCTGTTGATGGACCGCTACAACTTGATGGTCACCATGGGCTTCTTGTCCGCGCTGTACCTGATCAGCTTTATCGTGATGCTTTCCTTACCGGGGTTGCGGACCTTGAGTAAGCAGGCAAAAGCGGCCTAAGTGACCGGCCAGTGTGAGTAAAATTGAGAAAAAAACGGCGATGCTTTTCCGAAAAATCGGACAGGCATCGCCGTTTTGTTATTCCTGACTATCGCGTTTGGCTTCCAGTTGCGTGATCTCTTCGTTCAATGCCGCGAGCTTGTCTTTGATCTCCTGCAGCGACAGGCCGCGGCCGGAGTAGCCCTTCGCCATGGCGCTGGGGTAATCATAATCCTCCAGCTGTTGGCGCGCGTCGTTGAGCTTGCCAAGCTTGGTGATCAAGGCATCGTATTCATCATCGGTCATCGGGGCACCTTCTTTGTTGTGATGACAACAGTATACGCGGCGACCGGAAAAATGCAAGGTCGCACGTCCTCAGCTGCGCAAAACAGGCACTTTGTATTTATCAAACCAGCTCTGCTTGAGCGTACGCTCGGCCGCAAAAACGATGCGGCGGCTCGGATCACTGGTGACATGCCAATTTTGGCCGGCATAGTAGCTGCGCACCGCCGTCGCATCGGCGCTACTTTTGGTGATCACGAGCACGAATTTGACGCCCGTATCGTTGGTGAACGTCGCGGCGCTGGTCAGGTCGCCGCCGACCTGACTGGCGAGCTTTGCCAACGCGTTTTCATCCAGCGCCTGCTGGTTGCTGATCGGCAGGCCACGGTCTTCGATCGCCGCCATCATGCTGGCGGGCGTGGCCGTCTGAGTCGAGCTTGCCTGACTGGTGGTCGTGGTGGTGGTCTGCGGCTGGCTGCAGGCGGTCAGCAGCAGTAACGGGATGAAAGCCAACGCAAGGGCCTTCTTGAATGTCTTTTTCATAAGTCCTCCAAATAACTGATTTTCATGAGTATATAAAAAATATGCCCTGTCTGCATCAGTCGAAAGATGGACGCGAGCTGATCAATGGCGATCGATGTCGTTTCCAGAGACATCCTTCGGCAACCCCAATGCCGCATCCTCTGCCGGGGTCGGGATGTGCTGACCGCCCGTCGCCAGCCGCTGGCGTTCGTGAGCGATCTTGGCGGTCAAAAAAGTGAGGGTCTCCTGCATCTCGGCGAGCTGGTCGACCACTTGTGCGCGTGTCCTGGTCAACAGCGCGATCATCTCGGTTGTTTCCATGCCAGCGAAAATTGTTTGAATCTGCTCGACGGACAGGCCGGCGCGGCGATACAGCACGATGCGATCAAGGGCGGCAAGGTCCTCCTGGGAGTAATCGCGGTCACCGCGGCTGTCACGCCCCGGATGGAGCAGGCCTTTTCGCTCGTAGAAGCGTAGTGAATATGTGGTGAGACCGTATTTCGCGGCCATTTCTTGAATTCGCATTTTTTCTCCTTAGCATTGCTTGACTTACACCTAGTGTAACCGCGTAAGGTTGTGCTTGCAACTATGAGGAGGAACAGCATGGACAACAAAAAACAAAACATTGCGATGCGTGCCTTTGCGCTGTCAAATGTGATGGTCGGCTTGGAATCGACCATCGTGGCAACCGTCATTCCGGCAATCGTTGATGACCTCAGTGGGATCCGGCTGATGAGCTGGGTGCTGACGGCCTATTTTCTGATGATGGCGGTCACAGCCCCGCTTTGGACCAAACTCGCGGAACGGTTTGGCACAAAGCCACTGATCTTGATCGGGACAGGAATTTTTGTGCTTGCCTCATTGACTGAGGGCCTCGCCGTCAACATGTACATGCTGATCGGCGCGCGCCTGGCGATGGGCATCGGCGCTGGCGCGATGGTGCAACTGCCATATGTGATCTACGGCACGCAACTGCCCACCGCACAACGCGTGAAGCAGGTCGGCAATGCCAATGCGGCGTATTCGATCGCATCTGCAATCGGGCCGTTGATCGGTGGCTGGATCGCGGATAGTTTGGGCTGGCGCTGGGTCTTTTTTATCAATATTCCGATCGGCTTGTTCATGATGTGGCTGATCTGTCGCAACTACCAGGAGTCGTTCACGCCAAACCGCCAGGCGATCGATTATCGTGGGGCATTGAGCTTAGCCACGACGATCATTGCACTGATGCTGATGATTCAGGCACTCGGCGCACAGACGCCGAATCTGGGGCTGGTCGGTTCGACGGCCGTGATCACGGTGGTCGTTGGCGTGTTCTTCTTTTGGATCGAGCATCGCGCCGTTGATCCAATCATTCCGTTGGGGCTGTTTCGCAATTGGTCCTACATGGCAAAAAATGTGCTGATGTTTTGCCAATACGGCGTTTTAAGTTTCGTCAACAGCTACATTCCAATGTGGGGCCAGGGGGTCTACGGACTGACGGCCCTGGCAGGTGGATTTTTGCTGGTGCCATCATCCGTTATGCTGGCCGTCGGGACCCGGCTCAACGCACCGCTGCTTGCACGCCATTCGGAAAAATCGGTGGTGCGGCGCTGGAGCTTGGTGATGTTCGCCGCAGTGCTGATCTTGGCGTTTATCTGGCAAACGAGCAGCGTCGGGTTCGTAGTCGTCGCGGGCGGCTTGTTTGGCCTGGGAGCGGGGGTCGTGACGAGCACTGCCCAAGTCGCAGTCCAGGACGCGGTGCCAAAGCGCCAAGTGGGTTCGGCCACCGCGCTCAACGCCTTGATTCGGACGATTGGCTCCACCTTGGTGCTGTCGATGTTGTCGCTGAGTCTCAACACCACCTTCCGCCACGCGATCGCGGCGCATTCTGGCAAACTCAAGATCGATCAGCTCAACGCGATCAGCAGTGCTGCCTCCGCTGCAAAATTGCCGAGCAACCTGGTGCCATTGCTGCGGACGATTCTTTTTCAAGGCTTTCACTGGCTGGCGATCTGGGCTTGCCTGATCATGGGGGTGAGCCTGCTTGTCAGTTTGATGGATCCGTGGCACAAGGGTGGGCTTCACGAGTAAAGACCAGTGGAAAACCGCATGGCCTCGCAACTGGCCACGGTGCGGCCGGTACGGCGCAATTGGAGGGGGCTGGGCTCTGAAATGCCGACACCAGCCAATTTTTCCTGTCACGACTGACTGCCCTGAAGCGGCTTCTTCATCCGCGATCCTCATCGTGGACGATTTTGCGATCTTATGTTAAACATAGTGAGGGACAATCGCCCAGAAAAAAATAAGGGATGATCGCATGATCGAAGCACAGACACTACAGCTCGTGAAAAATGAACTCACCGGCATCACCAGCCGCCAGATCAGCGCGGTGCTTGAACTGATGCAAGAGGGCAACACGGTGCCATTTATTGCTCGGTATCGGAAGGAACGCACTGGTAGTCTTGATGAGGTCCAGATACAGACGATCGAGGCCGCTTTTCAGCGTGCGACGGCCTTGCAAGACCGCAAAGCCGCGGTGCTGAAAAGCATCCAGGAACAGGGCAAGCTCACGCCGAAGTTGACGCAACAGGTCAATGCCGCCACCAAAATGCAGGATGTGGAAGATCTCTACCTGCCATACAAACCAAAACGCCAGACCAAAGCCACGGTCGCGCGGTCGCAGGGGCTTGCCCCATTTGCGGATTGGATCAGCCGTTTTCCCGCCGAGGACCTCCGCCAGCAAGCGAGGCGCTATGTGAATCCGGCCAAGAAGGTCAAGAGTGTCACCGAGGTTTTGGCTGGCGCGCATGAGATCCTGGCAGAAAATTATGCGGATCAGGCCGCGCTACGCAACTGGGTCCGCACCTACACCACCAAAAACGGGAAGATCGAGGTCGCACTCAAGCCCAAGGCCAAAGCGCTTGATGAAAAAAGGGTCTACCAACAATTTTATGACTTCAGCGCGCGGGTCAACGAGATGTCTCCGACCCGCACGCTGGCGATCAATCGCGGCGAAAAAGAAAAAATTTTGACGGTCAGGGTGACAGTCGCCACCGGCCCTATTTTGCAACACTTGCATGAGCGACTGATCGGCCACCACCAGCGCAGTCAGGCGACGCAGTTTGTCACAGACGCGTATGAGGACAGCTACAAGCGGTTCATCGGTCCAGCCATCGAGCGCGACCTGCGCAATGAATTGACGGAGACCGCCGACACCAAATCGATCGAAGTCTTCGGGAAAAATTTGTACAATCTGTTGATGCAGGCGCCGCTCAAGGGCCGCGTGGTGCTGGGCTTTGATCCGGCGTATCGGACCGGGTGCAAACTCGCCGTCATCGACGAAAATGGGAAATTTCTCACCAAGGCCGTGATCTATCCATTTCCGCCTGCGCCTGCTGCCAAGCGCGCTGTGGCTGCAGCGGAGTTCACCGCCCTGCTGGAGCAGTACCATGTCACCATGATCGCGATCGGCAACGGTACCGCGAGTCGCGAATCCGAGCAGTTTGTGGCCGACACCTTGAAAAAAATTCATCGCGAGATCTTCTACGTGATCGTCAACGAAGCCGGGGCATCCGTGTATTCCGCCAGCCAGCTGGCCCGCGACGAATTTCCTGAGCTGCAAGTTGAACAGCGCAGTGCGATCAGCATCGGCCGCCGCTTGCAGGATCCGTTAGCCGAGCTCGTCAAGATCGATCCCGAATCGATCGGGGTCGGCCAATATCAACACGACCTGCCGGCAAAGGCCCTGGCCAGCGAGGTCGATGCCGTGGTCGAACGGGCCGTCAATCAGGTCGGCGTGGATCTCAATACTGCCAGCGTGCCGCTACTCACGCGCATTTCTGGGCTGACCAAGACGACCGCGACCAATATCGTGGCTTACCGCAACGAACACGGCCGTTACACCACGCGGATGGCGTTACAAAATGTACCGCGCCTTGGCCCCAAAGCCTTTGAACAGTCAGTCGGGTTCCTGCGCATCATCGGCGGCGTTGAACCGCTGGACAATACGGACATTCATCCGGAAAGCTATGGGGTGGCGAAGCGCTTGCTTCATGCCGCAAATCTGTCGACGGCCGATCTTGGCGACGCCGCAAAAACGGCGACGCTGACAAAAGTTGATCCGGTGCCACTGTTGGGAACAGTCGGAGCCGCGACCTTAGTGGATATTGTGGCCAGCCTCCAGCATCCGGGCCGTGATCTGCGTGATCAGATGCCTGCCCCACTTTTGCGCAAGGATGTGTTGACGATGGAAGACCTGCAGCCTGGCATGGAGCTGCAAGGCACGGTGCGGAACGTGGTGGATTTCGGCGCGTTTGTCGATATCGGCGTCAAGCACGACGGTCTGGTCCACATCTCGCGGCTGGCGAAAAAACATGTCCGTGATGCCAGCAGTGTCGTTGCTGTCGGCGACATTGTGACTGTTTGGATCACAGAGGTGGATATGGAACGTGAACGAATCGAGCTGACCATGATCGATCCGGATGAGGACTGATCACGAACTAGTTGCCATCGTGTGACAGGCAAGCGCTCTCTTTTGCAGATCAAAAATGGCGACATTCCGTTCGGCACAATTGCCGAGCTGGATGTCGCCATTTTCGAGTTGAGGGGCGTGAGGCTGGTGGCCGCTTACAGGTTACGCTGCAGGAAGTCACTGATCGCGTCATGCAGATCGGCCAAGGCGGTGGCTTCGATCGGGTAATGCGAGCCGTTGCGCAGGGTCGTGCGTGTGACTTGGACCTGAGTCAGCCGATCGAGGAATGGATCGCTGAGTCGCTGCGGGGTCCACCGGTCCGCATCGGGTTGGGTGAGCAAAACGGGGCAGACGGTGAAATCTTCCGGTTCGATATCCGGGGCATAGGTCATATACGTGTTCATGAAGCGCATCGAGACCCGGTTGCCGCCGGATGTGCGATCCTTGAGCAAGATCTTCAAGCAGTCAGGATCATTGACCAGGGCGGACATCTTCGACGGGATGCTCATTTTCATCTTGAAGCCGGATAAGCCGATGCTAGTCGCCATTTTCGTCAGCGGAATGCCGAACGTCCCCCAGAACCAGTTATTGGTCGTGGTCATTTGGACGTCTTTGCTCCGCTGGTCCAAAAAGGTCATGCCGATAATGCCACGAACTTTTTTGTTCCGCGCCGCGACATGGTAGGTCTCCATGCCCCCGGCGGACAAGCCATACAGGAAGATCGGCCGATCATCCTTTGCGAGTTCGCTGTCGATCAGGTCGGAGCCGCACTGGACCCAGTCATCATAGCTGATGATCGTGTGCGGCGCGACATCAGTGACCCCATAAGTCGGCATGTCGACGGTGATCGTTTCGTAGCCGTCCTGTGCGAGCGGGCCGCCGATGATCATCGAGATCTGCCGGCCGTTGGTGCCAACGCCATGAAACAGAATGATCTTCGCCTTTGCGTTCGGGTTGCGGAAAGTGTCCAGGTGTACGCCGTTCCCGCGCCAGTTCCATTGTTCTTCGACCGGGTGGTATGTCTCAGTATAGTGATAAGCTGCCGGTAAAAAGTCTTGCACATCGCGCCACGCTTGTTGGTTTTCGTAAGTTGTCATTGTCATGACCTCCATCTATTTGATGAACTTAGAATACCAAGGGGTGGGGCGCGGCGCGTTGATCTATGTTAACGACTCGCCAGGTTCTTGCGGATGCGGCTCAAACTTTCTTTCGTGATGCCGATGTAGGAGGCGATCTGGTTTTGCGGAATCCGGGCTTCCGCCTTGCCAAAAAGCGCCCGGAATTCCTGATAGCGGGCCGCCGCATCCAAATTTTGAAAACCGTATTCGCGCCGCATCTTGTAGCGCAGGGTGTCCTCAAGCACCGCGATGTACAGTTGCGTCAGGGCCGCGTCGGCCATCAAAATGGGCTTCATCTGCGCGGCCGCAAACCGCAAACAATGGAGGTCCTCGATCGCGCTAAAGCTTTCGGTACTGGTGGCCGAAAACAGGCTTTCGCCGATGAGAAAATCGCCTTCCAGCATAAAGTTTTTCACGATCAGATGGCCTTGTTCATCGACCGCCGAGGACCGCGCAAGCCCGTCTTAAATCAGATAGACCTGCTCTTGCGGCTCATCAAGCTCAAGAATGGTGCTATTGCGGGGAAAATAGACTTGATCTGCCAGTAGCGCCAGTTTGTGGATACTGGCGGCAGGGATGTTCGGGGCGTACCGAGCCGTTGTTTGCGCGATCAGCTGTTCTTTGACTGCGATCTCCATGATGACCTCCTGGGAGTCTGTATTTGGGTCTCATTATATCGCGATTTAGAGGTGAGGTGTGGTTAGCGGTCCCAGAAGAAATCAGACAATTAGAGGTGTCAGCTCAATAAATTAAACGCGTAAAGACTTTTGGCTGTATCGATCACGGTCGTTTTGGCCGGCCGGGGATGCCAATCTAGTTCGCGAATGGCTTTCTGGTTGGTGTGCGCAAATTTGCGGCCAAGCATCCCGACAATTGCGTTCAGTTCAGGTGCCTTTTTTGCGGCGAGTCGAAGGATGGCGTCTGGCAGTTGGGACGTCCGCACGCGGCTCGCAAGTTCGGGAACATCGCTCTTCAATGTCTTGGCAATGTCGCGCATCGCAATGCTTTCGGAGATCGCGTTATAGCGCTGGCCGTTTGCGGCAGGAGTGTTCACAGCCCGTATCTCCAGATCGACCAGGTCCCGGACGTCGATGATCTCAAAGCTGATCTTGGGATTTGGCACGTGGCGGACGATCATTTGCTGAATGACCTGGACCGAGTGGGTGTTTTGCGGTTGCAGAATTGGACCAAAAATAGCGCCAGGAAGAACGGTCGTGAAGGCAGTCTCAGTTTGCGTTTTCATATAGTCCCATGCGGCTTGCTCTGCCAGGACTTTTGATCGGCGATAAGCGTTAAGCTCAGGATTCGTTGGGTCCGTCCAATAAGATTCATCGATGGCCTGATTGGTCTCCGAACTTGGCGGGGTCGCGGCTGCCAGTGAGGATGTCATCACCACATGTTTGACATGGGCTGCAACTGCTGCCTTGAGAACATTTAGCGTCCCATCGATGGCTGGCTTCATCACGGCCGCCTCATCATCTGGATTGTCAGCGCTCATTGGTGAAGCAATGTGTAAGACGAACTCGATGTCTCGCATCGCAGCAGACCATGAGATTGCATCAGTTAGATCTGCGACCTTAAAACTGAGGGCGGTCGTGTCTGTGTACTGACTCAAGGCTTGTTTGAGTGTTTTCCCTTTTTCTTCTGAGCGAACGGTGGTACGCACCTTCTCGCCTCGTTTGAGTAAGGTGACGATTGCCCAGCTTGCAACGAAGCCGGTGCCACCAGTGACTAAATAGGTTGCCATTTTAATTGTCCTCCTCATGTCCTGCAGCAATCTCGCGTTGTTCTCAGATGAGTCAAGTATTGGCTCCGCGCGAGTTGCCGCTGCGAATCATTTGTTTTCTTTAACTGAGAAACATTTGTAACCTCAGCGTCATTAAGGTACACTGTCGTCGAGTTCGAGACAAGCAGGTTACTGGCATGTGTGACATAAAGGAGAAAGTGATATGGCAGCGACGAAGCACGCGCAACAGATCAAAGAGGATTCGCAACAATATTTGACGACTGCGCTTTTGCAGCTGCTGCAGATGCATGACCTGAACGAGATCAAGGTGACTGATCTGATCAAGCGCGCTGGCGTCAGCCGGATGGCATTTTATCGCAACTATCAGGCGCTAGAGGACATTCTTCACGCGTATTTCGCGCCTCAGATCGAGGAGATCTTTGAGGATGTGATCCGACAGGTGCCGTCTGAGGAAAAATTGCGGGATATGGCGGCATTCTTTTCAGATTTTTCTGCAGATCTGGCATTAGCCGCCACGCGGAATTACGAATACATTATTCAGCAGATCTTCACCGACAATATGGCGCGCTACTACGCTCAAGGCAGTGAGTGGGAAGATCTTGATGCGACCAAGCGCAGGTACTGGGTGACTTTTATGAGCGCAGGCGTGTACGGCATTTGGCGTGAGTGGTTACTGCATGGCCAAGAGGAAAGTCTGGATGACATACACATTTTGATTGGGACACTCCAAAACGCGACGGCGGGCGCGCTGAAAGAGGCGGGCTCAATTCACAACCATTCTTGAAGCTAATTTTCCGCAAAAAAACGTGCCAGCCTCGAAAGACTGACACGTTTTTGTTGCACCGCTTTGCACCGGGCAATGTCCGGCAAAAGCTTTGGTGGCGTTTTTGATTACAGCTTCTGGTTGTAGTATTCAACGACCAGCGCTTCGTCGATGTCTGGTTCAAGTTCGTCGCGTTGCGGCAGACGAACGAGGGAGCCTTCCTTCTTGTTGTCATCAAAGGTGACGTAAGCAGGACGGGAAACCGTACCTTCAAGCGAAGCATTGACGATGTCCAGGTTCTGGCTGCGTTCGCGCAGACCGATCACCTGACCAACGGCAACTTCGTAGGAAGGAATGTCAACGCGTTTGCCATCGACCGTGATGTGGCCGTGGGAAACCAGCTGACGCGCCTGCGGACGGGTGGAAGCCAGGCCGAGACGGTAAACGATGTTGTCCAGACGAGTCTCAAGCAGGACCATGAAGTTTTCACCATGGGTGCCTTCCTTGATCTTGCCGGCGCGGATGAACAAGTTCTGGAACTGACGCTCGTTCAAACCGTACATCCAACGAAGCTTTTGCTTTTCCTTCAGCTGGGTGCCGTATTCAGAGATCTTACGACGGCTGTTAGGACCGTGATCGCCAGGGGCGTACGGACGACGAGCAAGTTCTTTACCAGTGCCGGAAAGGGACAGACCCAAACGACGGGACTGCTTCCAGCGAGGACCAGTGTAACGAGACATAAGGTATTTCCTCCAAAAATTTTATTGGAGTAAAATAATGAATTTGTGAACTCAACACACGGACAGTTGCGCTAAGCACTTCGCCATTGCAGCCGCGGTTACTGCGCTCTCCTCAACGGGTCGCACAACTGGAGCCGACCATGCCGTTCACTGCTGCATTATTTTACACGCGAACTAGTATACCGCGGCGAGCAACGTGGCGTCAAGGTGCGCGCTTAACACCGTCGCGGCTTCCTGCAAACTGGCCAGGTCGTCCTCATCAAACCGGGCAAGCAGCGGGGAGTCGATGTCCAAAACACCGACCGTTTCGCCATTCACGATCAAAGGCACGACGACCTCCGAATTTGAAGCGGCATCGCAGGCGATGTGGCCCGCAAATTCGTGGACGTTGGCAACGACGAAGGCGCGCTTTTCGGCAAAGCTGGTGCCGACTACACCACTGCCGGGCCGAATGTGGGTGCACGCGACGAGGCCTTGGAAGGGGCCGAGGTCCAGCGAGTCTGTCTTCCTATTATAAAGGTAAAAACCTGCCCAGTTGAGATCCGACATCGCCGCATTGATCACCGCGCTGGCATTCGCCAAAATGGTGATCGGGTTGGTCTCATCGGCAGACAAGGCATCTAGTTGGGCTGGCAATAAGCTATCGATGGTTGACATGGTTGCGCCTCCAAATATCAGGCCGCGCGCCGTCTTTTCTTATAAAATAGCAGAAATAGGTTTTAAGTTAAGCCCTTTTTTGCGATACTATGAGATAAGGACTACGCGCGGTGCAAGTGAGTTCATTAGCTGAATTTTAAAGGACTTGCACTGAAAATGCAATGAAGCGGCGCGGGGGTCAGCGGAAGGTGTAATAAGTATGTTTTGGATGATCATAATTATTTTGCTGGTTGTCATCCTGGCGGGGGTCGGGATCTGGGCGTGGCAGACCCATCTGACGCATGAGATCAAGGAGCTGGACGCAACGGTAGCGGCGCTGGATACCGGTGAGTTGACCGGCATGATTCGCAGCATTGAGCAGTTGCGGTTGTCCGGTGAAAGTTTGAAGACCTTCACCAAGTGGCAGCGCACGTATCAGCAACTCACCGAAAAGAATCTGACGGATCTGCAGACACAGTTGCTGGATGTCGAACAGGCCAACCGGCAGTTTCGTTTTTCTGTCGTCAATAGCGGCATGAAGGCGATCGACCAGCTCATGCTCGACACCCGCAAGGCACTGGGCGAGGTGCGGACCGCGTTGACCCAGCTCAAGGCCAGCGAAGCCGAGAACCGGACCCGCATGCTCAAGTTGCGGGATGATTATCAAGAGGCCCGCAAGACCATCCTGGCGAAGAGTTTTTCCTTCGGCGAGGCCCTGAACACCCTGGAGCAGTCCCTTGAGACGATTGGCGAGGCGCTCAAGGAAGTCAGTGTGACCAACGATTCCGGTGATCACGAGGCCGCCAAATCGCAGTTGGATGCGGTCAATAAGCAGGTCCGCACCTTGCAGGATCAGGTCAAAACACTGCCACCACTGGTCAACGCCGTGGTCAATGAATTTCCGGCCCAGCTGACTGAGATCGAGACCGGCCACGAAACGCTCACCCAGCGCCATTTTGTTTTCACAGAAGACGTGCCTGGTGGGGTTCAGGTCATTCAAGCCAAATTGGCCAAGGCGCAAACGCAGATCGCCGGGCTCCAGTTGGACGCGCTAAAGGCCAATACGGATGATGTGGCCACGAGTATCGACGCCTTGTATGCGGTGATGGAAAAAGAATTGGTCGCCCAAAAAGCGGTGATGAGTCAGCACAATTCACTGGCCAAGTTCATCGCCCATGCGACCAAGCAAAATAACACGCTGATGCGTGAGCTCAATCACCTGAACGAAAGCTACACGCTGAATCACAACGAGCTCCAGGACGCGGCGAGTCTGCAGAACCAGATCAACCGCCTGAACGAGGACTTCACGCGGGCCCAGGATGCGATTCAGCAAAACACCGCCGTCTACTCTGTGATCTTGGATCAGTTCACCGAGACGAAAAACGCCTTGCATGACATCGAAGCCAAGCAAGTTGCCATCAATACCAGCGTGGTCGGGCTTCGTGCCAGCGAGCAAAAAGCAGACGACTCCGCGACCCAATTTGAGATGGATCTGCGCGACATCAAGTACGAGGTCTCGCGGCATTCGCTACCAGGATTGCCGAAGACCTACCTCGACTTTTTCCGGGTAGTCACGGGAGAAGTGGACGACCTTAATGATGATCTGAATCAGACCAAGATCGACATGGACGAGGTGGCAAAAAATCTGATCAAGATCGCCGAGGACATCGATCAGCTCAAGGACCAAAGCCGCGCATTGGTCGATGCAGCGGGGATGACGGAGCAATTGCTGCAATACGCCAACCGTTACAAGACCAATCACGAAGAGGTGGCCAAGGCCGCCATTCAAAGCAAGACCCAGTATTCGCGCTACAATTATCAAGCGGCAGCCGACACTATTGCCAGCGCGCTTGAAAAGGTCGAGCCGGGCAGCTATAAAAAAGTGGAAAATGATTATCTGAACCAGCGGACTGATTCGTTGTTCTAAGGACGGCGGCGGGACAGATGAGACAACGCGGAACTGGGACAAAACTTTTGTTTTGTCCCAGTTCCTGTATAGTGCACCAATGTGATGGCAGTGTCGTGGGCCAAATGTCCGGGTCCGAGCAGCTAAGGATCCAAGCGCCTGGTCCCAAGTTCGGACCTGGCGCTTGGAACACTTACCTGTCGGACCCAAAAGCGACATTTGGCCCACTTCCTTTTTTCGTGCCTAGAAAAAATGTACAATAGAGCGTGCTTTTGCTATACTTGCCACAACTTACTTAAAAGAAGGAACAACGATGATCTATTTTGACAATTCTGCGACGACCAAGGCGTTGCCGGCAGTGCTCGACACTTACCGCAAAGTCAGCGAGTATTTCTTCGGCAATCCCAGCAGCCTGCATGCCGTCGGGACCAAGGCCGATGAGATGCTGCAAAGCGCGCGCAAACAGATCGCCGGCTTGATTCGGGCTGAGCCGGAGGAGATCTTTTTCACCAGCGGCGGCACGGAAGGCGACAACTGGGTGCTCAAGGGTACGGCAATCGAGAAACGCCCCTTTGGCCGCCATTTGATCACCACCAGCGTCGAGCATCCGGCTGTCATCAACACGATGAAGCAGCTGGAAAGTCTCGGCTTTGAGGTCACGTACCTGCCTGTCGATCACCGCGGCTTTATCGATCCCGAGGACTTGTGGGCGGCGATACGGGAGGACACGATTCTGGTGTCGATCATGGCGGTGAACAACGAGATCGGCGCCGAGCAACCGATTCAGGCCTGCGCCCGGGTGCTGGACGATTTTCCGGCGATTCATTTTCACGTTGACGCGGTCCAGGCGATCGGCAAGGGGCTGATGCCGGCGTTGCGCGATCCGCGCATCGACTTCATCACCTTTTCCGGACACAAGTTCCATGCGCCGCGGGGAACGGGCTTTATTTATGCGAAAAAAACGCGGCACATTGCGCCATTGCTGACAGGGGGCGGGCAGGAAAGTAACCTGCGCTCCGGCACCGAAAATACGCCGGCAATCGCTGCGATGGCCAAGGCCCTGCGCCTGCTTTTGACCGACGAGGACCAAAAAGTCGCCAAGCAGCGCGCGATCAAGCAGCGTATTTATGACCATGTGCGCCAGTTCGATAATGTGGTCATCTTCAGTCAAGAGACGCCGGATTTTGCGCCGCACATTCTCTGTTTTGCCATCAAGGGCGTTCGCGGCGAGACGATCGTCCATGCCTTTGAACAGCACGAGATCTATATTTCCACCACCAGTGCCTGCAGCTCGAAAAAAGGCACCGAAAGCAGCACCCTTCAGGCAATGCATATTCAATCGAACGTCGCCACCAGCGCGATTCGCGTCAGCTTGGACGAATACAACACCCTCGCCGAGGCCGATGCGTTCAATGCCGCGTTTGACCAGCTCTATGCGAAGTTTGCGCCATTGATGCCACAACCCGCCCACAACTGAAAGGAAGATTTGTTTGCAATATTCTGAGATCATGGTCCGCTACGGCGAGCTGTCCACCAAGGGGAAAAATCGCCAAGCGTTCATCGGCCGCCTGAATGGCAATGTGACTAAGGCGCTGCATGAGTTTCCGGCGCTGACGATTCGGCCGAAACGCGACCGTTTGCACATTGAGCTGAACGGGGAGGATTCCGATGCCGTCATGGATCGGCTGTCCCGCGTGTTTGGCATTCAGTCCTATTCGCCAAGTGTTGCCGTTGAAAAAGACATGGCGAAGGTCCACGAAGCGGCCTTGCAACTGATGAATGAAACGGCGCCGCTCGGTAGTAGCTATAAGGTCAATACCCGTCGGTCGGATCACAGTTTTGAACTGGACACCAACGCGATGAATCTGAACATGGGTGACTTTTTCGTTGAGGCGCGGCCGGATCTGGTCGTGAAGATGAAGGATCCGGATCTGATCTTGCGCGTCGAGGTGCGCAAAGAGGCGATCTATCTGTCGACACGCAAGATTCTCGGTGCCGGTGGGTTACCTGTCGGCACGGCGGGCAAAGCGGTGCTGATGTTGTCAGGCGGCATCGATTCCCCTGTCGCTGGGTATTATGCCCTGAAGCGCGGCGTCGATCTGGAAATGGTCCACTTTTTCTCGCCGCCATACACCAGCGACAGTGCGTTGAACAAGGCCAAGCAACTGACCGCCAAGCTCGCACCATATGCCGGCAATATCCGCTTCATGCAGGTCCCGTTCACAGAAATTCAAGAGACCATCAAGGCAAACGTGCCGGAAGGGTATCTGATGACGGTGCAACGCCGGTTGATGTTGCGCCTGGCAGAGGCCTTGGCGAAAAAAGTGGGGGCACTGGCGATCTTCAACGGCGAATCAGTCGGCCAAGTGGCTAGCCAGACACTGGAGAGCATGGTGGCCATCAATGATGTCACCACGTTCCCAATCATTCGGCCAGTCGCGACGATGGACAAAAATGAGATCATCAAAGTGGCCCAGGATCTCGACACGTATGACTTGTCGATCATGCCATTTGAGGATTGCTGCACAATTTTTGCTCCGCCGGCACCGAAGACGAAGCCGAATCTTGATCGCGCGCGCTACTTTGAAAGTAAGCTCGACATCGATGGGCTGATGCAGCGCGCCCTTGATGGCGTCAAAACGACCGTCATCAAGGGGTCCGATCAGTTCATGGATCAGCAACAGGACATTATTTCGGAATTGCTGTAGTCCTCAGACACTCGCTTCACCAAATGACGGTGAGGCGAGTTTTTTGCATTTTGCAGGGGCCACAAAACGGCTTCGATGTAATCGCTAACACTTAATGCTTGCGCCATTTCCGTCATGGTGATACGCTACTATGTGAATGGATTAACAAACATTTTTGGGACGGAGGTGGCGTCGATGCTGAACGCGAGAGCGCGGGTGTCAAAGGCAACGGTGCGGCGTATTCCACTTTACTATCGCGCGGTCCAGCAATTGCAGCAGCAAGGGGTCAAGCGCATTCGCTCAGAGCGGTTGAGCGAGATCATTCATATCCCATCGGCAACGATTCGTCGCGACTTTTCCAGTTTTGGGGAGCTTGGAAAAAGTGGGTATGGGTACAGTGTGGATACGCTGGTCGACGAATTTGGCAAACTGCTTGAGGTGCAGGACGCTGAAAATATTTTGCTGGTTGGCTGCGGGGGATTAGGCGCGGCGCTAATTGAGAACAATTTTCGCCGCAACCCGGATCTGAATATCACGATGGCATTTGATATCGATCCGGCGAAGATCGGCACCGAGATCGGTGGGGTGCCGGTGTATGATTTTCGCGAGCTTGCGATGCGGGTCACGCCAGATATCAAAACGGCGATCATCGCGGTGCCGTCAAGCGCGCAGCCGCAGGTGATTCCGGCGCTGGAGGGCATCGGCATCGACGCGATCTTGACGTTTGCGCCACAGCCGGTTGTTTGCCTGCCGACGACGACGATTCGCTACATCGATCTGACGTCTGAATTGCAAAGTTTACTGTTCACGGCCCATCATCAGCAGCTTGCCGACTAACCGGAAGCCATGGCGCGATGGGGAAAAACGTGTTAAACTAAGCGACAAGTGAAAGTGTCTGGGTGCGCATCCGTGTTAGCGCCGGCTGTAACGAAAAATTACAGGCGGGCTGGCGGATGCGTTTTTGCATGGCCGCGGGTCGCCGTGAAAAGAGGATTCTAGTTTGACTGAACGATTAACACGCCGGACCCAATTGGCGATCTTGGCGACGGCTTTACTTTCTTTTCTTGGCATTTTGATCGAGACCTCGATGAACGTCACGTTTCCGACCTTGATGGCGGATCTTCATGTGTCGTTGACCACCGTGCAATGGGTGACCACTGGTTATCTGCTCCTGGTCACCATTGTCATGGGGGCCAGCGCCTACCTGCTCAAACGCTTTGATGGCCGTCAGATCTTCCGCGCGGCCTTTCTATTTAGCCTGGCTGGCGCGGTCATGTGTGCCACGGCGCCAGATTTTGCCCTGCTGATGACAGGGCGGCTCTTGCAGGCGCTGGCTACCGGGCTGTCGACCCCGCTGTTGTTCGAAATAATTTTCACGCGCGTCCCAAAGCGGCAACTCGGGACCTATACGGGCTTGGCGGAGATGATGATCTCTCTTGCGCCGGCGCTCGGCCCCACATATGGCGGGCTGTTCACCAACGCCTTGAGCTGGCGCTGGATCTTTTGGGTGATCGTGCCACTCATCATCCTGGTCGGAGTGCTAGGTGAGGCGACGATTCGGACCAAGGCCAGTCGCACCGCCGGCAAGTTTGATGTGCTGGGGCTATCCTTGCTCTCACTCTTTTTCGCCGTCTTGGTCTGGGCGTTCAACGCAGCGGGTCAGACCGGGTTTACCAGCAGGTCATTTTGGCTGTGGCTGGCGGTGGCCGTGGTGTTGCTCGGCGCTCAGGTGATTCATATTCGGCGCGGCGGCACGCAGCTCCTTGATTGGCATATTTTGCGCGATCGGGTGCTGAGCCTGCGCCTGGTGACGTATTTTCTCCTGCAATTCATCAATATTGGCGCTTCGTTTCTGATTCCTCTATTTATTGAAGACGTCCTTGGGGAAAATGCGTTGGTGGCTGGCCTGATTCTGTTTCCAGGGGCCATGATCGGGGCCATCGTTGCGCCTTTTGCCGGGCGTCTTTACGACCAGCATGGGTTGCGCCGGCTCATCTTGTTCAGTGGCGCCTTGGTCTTGCTTGGCACGGGGTTGTTTTCGCTGCTCACCGGTCAGTTGACGCTGGCCCTGATCACCTTGCTCTTCATTGTGTTGCGCATCGGGTTCAATAGCGGCTTTGGCAACACGATGTCCGAGGCAAGTCAGTTGGTGCCGGTGGCCAACAAGGCAGATCAAAACTCGCTGTTCAACATGATGCAACAATACTCTGGCTCGCTCTCGACTGGCATGCTGGCGGCGGTCATTGCCGCGGTGGGGACAGGGCGCTCCGTGCGCGCGGCCACACGCTTGGGCAGCGGCTTGGGCTTTGCGCTACTGGCGGGCTTGGCCCTTATTGCGTTGCTGGCAGCTGTGGCGGCAAACCATCTTTCGCAGAAGGAAACTTCTGCGACCCGTTGACGCGCTGGCGCTGCCCACCTATAATGACGGTAACGCGATGAACAAGAGGGCGGTCGAGTTTTTTTTCAGCGACAAGGCGGATGGTGCAAGCCTTGAAAAAACCGATCGTTGTAGCTTGCGAGCAGCCGCTTTGAAGTCAGTAGAAGCGGCCGGGGCCACCCGTTAGAAGGCTTGAGTGGAAGGCGCCGTTTGTGGCACCTTCAAGTTAGGTGGTACCGCGAGCATGCTCGTCCTATTTTTTAGGACGGGCTTTTTTGTTTGTCAGACACACGCAGGAGGAAAAATATGAGTAAAGAAGAACTTGCGCCGAAATTCGACCCTCAGGAAGTCGAAGCGGGCCGCTATCAAAAGTGGCTTGATCAAGGCGTTTTCAAACCAAGCGGCGATAAAAAGGCGAAACCTTATTCCATCGTCATTCCGCCGCCGAACGTGACCGGCAAGCTCCACATGGGCCATGCCTGGGATACGACGCTGCAGGACATGATCATTCGCCAAAAACGGATGCAGGGCTATGACACACTGTATCTGCCGGGGATGGATCACGCCGGCATCGCGACGCAGGCGAAGGTCGAAGCCAAGCTCCGCGAGCAGGGCATCAGTCGCTATGATCTCGGCCGCGATAAATTCATCCAGCAAGTTTGGGACTGGAAGGATGAATATGCGGCGATCATCCATGCGCAATGGGCAAAAATGGGGCTCTCGCTGGATTATTCCCGCGAGCGTTTCACCCTCGATGACGGCCTCTCCAAGGCGGTGCGGAAAGTCTTTGTCGATCTTTACAACAAGGGCCTGATCTACCGCGGTGAGTACATCGTCAACTGGGATCCGCAGGCACGCACAGCGCTTTCCGACATCGAGGTCATTCACCAAGATGATCAGGGCGCATTTTACCATTTGATCTACAAATACGCAGATGGCACCCCAGGCGGTATCGAGATCGCAACGACCCGCCCGGAGACCATGTTCGGCGACACCGCCGTTGCCGTGAACGCCCATGATGCTCGGTATCAAGATGTGATCGGCAAAGAGGTCATTGTGCCTGGCGTCGGCCGCAAGATTCCGATCATCGCCGATGAGCACGCGGATCCGGAGTTCGGAACTGGTGCCGTTAAGATCACGCCGGCCCATGACCCCAACGATTTCCAAGTTGGCCTGCGCCATGACCTGCCGCGCATCAACTGCATGAACGACGACGGGACGATGAATGAAAATGCCGGCAAATATGAGGGGATGGATCGTTTTGACTGCCGCAAAGCCTTGGTCAAAGATCTGCAGGCCAGCGGTGATCTGATCAAGATCGATCCAATCGTCCATTCCGTTGGGCATTCCGAGCGGACAGGGGTTCAGGTCGAAGCACGGCTGTCCACCCAATGGTTCGTGAAGATGAAGCCACTGGCCGAAGCCTCGATCAAGAACCAGCAAAGCGACAACAAAGTGACCTTTGTGCCGGATCGCTTCGAGCACACGTTCCTCAACTGGATGGAAAACATTCACGACTGGGTCATTTCTCGTCAGCTGTGGTGGGGCCACCGCATTCCTGCTTGGTACAACAAGCAAAGCGGCGAGCTGTATGTCGGCATGGAAGCCCCTGAAGACGCGGAAAATTGGGAGCAGGATCATGACGTCCTCGACACCTGGTTCTCCAGCGCGCTGTGGCCATTTTCGACCATGGGTTGGCCGGATACCGACGCGCCGGATTTCAAGCGCTACTACCCGACAAACACGCTGGTCACCGGCTACGACATCATCCCATTTTGGGTCGCCCGCATGATCTTCCAAGGCCTCGAATTCACCGGCGAGCGCCCGTTCCAGTACACCTTGATCCATGGCCTGATGCGCGATGAACAGGGCCGGAAGATGAGCAAGTCACTCGGCAACGGAATCGATCCGATGGACATCATCGAAAAATACGGGGCCGATGCGCTGCGCTGGTTCCTGACTCAAGGCAACAAGCCGGGCCAGGATACGCGGTTCTCGTATACGCAAATGGATTCGGCCTGGAACTTCATCAACAAGATCTGGAACATGAGCCGTTTTGTCCTGATGAATCTCGAAGACACCACCGCCGACCAGCAGCCAGATCCTGCCACATTCGATCTGTCTGATCAGTGGCTCTTCGCTCGCTTGAATGACACCATCGCGCAGGTCACCGATCTTTTTGATAAATTCGAGTTTGGCGAAGCCGACCGGGCGCTCTACAACTTTATCTGGAATGAATTGGCCGATTGGTACATCGAAATGGCCAAGGCGGTCTTGACCGGCGATGATGAGCGGGCCAAGGCGGCCAAACGCGTCAATCTGCGCTATGTGCTGGATCAAACGTTGCGTCTGCTTCAGCCGATCATGCCATTTGTTACCGAGAAGATCTGGTTGACGATGCCACACATTGGCGAATCCCTGGTCACGGCGAGCTATCCGGTTGTGCATCCTGAATTTGAAAATGCCGAAGCGGTGACCCAGATGTCGGCGATCATCGAGCTCATTCGTGCCGTTCGTGGCATTCGCGCCGATGTGAATGCGCCACTGTCCAGCCCGATCGACATCATGGTTAAGCTGCAGGATGAAAGTCTGGCGCCGATCTTCGAGCAAAACCGCGACTTCATCGACCGGTTCGTTCACAGCAAGACGATGACGTTTGGCGCTGGCATCGACACCCCGGCGCTGGCCGCCAGTGCCGTGATCTTGGGCGCAACGGTCTATGTCCCGTTGGCGGAACTGATCGACCTAGACGAGGAGATCGCCAAGCTCGAAAAAGACGTGAAGAAGTTCCAGCAAGAGATCGAGCGCGTTGAAAAGAAGCTTGGCAACAAAGGCTTTTTGGCCAAGGCACCGGCTGCGGTGATCGACGAGCAAAAGGCCAAGCAGGCGGACTATGCAGCCCAATTGCAGGCGACTCAAGCTCGAATCGAAGAACTCGAAGCAGCGAAGTAATGGCTGTTTGCCTATAAAAAGAGGTGGGACAAAACTTTTGTTTTGTCCCACCTCTTTTTTTCAGTTTTGTCAATGTGCCCAAATTTCGGCCGAATTTTTGTGCATGTTTAGATTTTTCGTCGATTCTCGCTTTTTTGAAAAAAGATCAGAATCGAAAATGAATATTTTGGTCCCTATGTACGACAAACACACCGGTCGAGGTGTCGTTTTAAGCATTGCCAGTGTGTTTGCGTGATTTTAGATTAGGATACTGCGGGCGCCTTGCTTGTGGGGCTTGGCGCGATCAGATTTCAACGGCGACAGCGTGATCAA
>NZ_BOLS01000010.1 GCF_016861785.1 Lacticaseibacillus mingshuiensis | reverse complement strand
AAAACTGTGCCACAGTAAAATCGGTGGTGCTAGAAACCTTGATACCACGGGACGGGCGCGAGATGTGCCATTGTTCCTGGGAAATATTTTTCCCGCCTGCCTATGGTAAACTGGACCCAATGAACGAAGGAGGCTCTCATGACGAAAGCAATCGTATTTTTTGACCTGGATCTGACACTACTCAATGATGACAAGCAGGTGCCACCGGAAAACCTGGCAGCGATCAAGGCGCTGCAAGCAAACGACTGCCTGCCTGTGATCTGCACCGGGCGCAACTTATGGGAAACGGCGGATCTGCAGGCGCAAACAGGCATTACAACCGTGGTCGGCGCAAACGGCGGTGATCTGTTGCTGGAAGGGCAGCACCTGTTTCAAAGCCCGATCGGCCAACCTCAGCTCACGCGCCTGTTAGCCCAGGCGGCCGAGGATCAGTTGCCGGTCGCGATGTACAGCGACCAGGCTGTTGCACTGACCTTTGCAGACGAAAATACCCGCGGGAATTACGAGCTGGTCAAACAACCCGCCCCGGTGATCGACCCCGATTTTGCGACCACACAGCCCGTGCCCATGGTCCTGCTATTCACGCCGCGTACCCCGACCGGAATCGAGACTGGCGCCCGTTACGTCCGGGCCTTCCCCGAGCTGACGTTTTACCGCAATGGGCCGTTTGCCTTGGACGTCGTGAACAAGGGCATGAGTAAAGGTTTTGGCGTCGACATGGTTCGCCAGCAGCCGCAGTTCGCCGATGTGAAGACCTACGCGTTCGGGGACGGCAACAATGATATCGCCATGTTTGAACAGGTCGATATCGCGGTCGCCATGGGCAATGCGCTGCCTCATGTCGCCGCGATCGCGGATTATCAGACCGATGATTACCAGCACGCTGGTATTCCTAACGCGTTGAAGCATTTCGGCCTGATCTGATAAAGGAGGATGCGCCATGCCTTGGTTGTTGAAAAAAACGTTAGCCGTACTCGGCTTTATCCTGCTCGGAATCGGCGTGACCGCCTATCAAGTGCCGATGGTGGCGCTGCGGGCGGCGTTTCATATGACCACGACCACCGCGCCAAATTTCGACTGGCTCATGGCCGCAACAACTGCCGTAGCTGGCGCGATCGAGATCGGCTTATTGCTGTGGCTGTATCGCTGGCGCCTGCGCCGAGCCAACCCCCTGCACATTGGACCAGCGCGGCTTTCGATTGGCCGCATCGGGCTTGTCGTGGCGATGTATGCCCTGATCATCACGGCCAACGCCCTGATCATGCGAGTCGGCGTGCCCCAAAATCAGCAGACCATCAATGAGCTCGAACATCTGTGGCCGTGGACCGTCTTCGTGATGGTGCTCTTCATCGGGCCGCTTGCCGAGGAGCTAGTCTTCCGCGGCATCTTCATGACCCTTTTTTGGACCAAAGATAACGCGATCAACACGATTGGCGCGGTGAGCTGCTCCGCGGTCGCATTCGGCCTGCTTCACGAACCACACCTCTCCTGGTTTCTGGTCATTTACACCGTGATGGGACTGGCCCTTGGCTTCACGTATCGGCGCACCCGCGATCTGCGATGGTCCCTTGCCCTCCATCTGATCATCAACTTGCCGGGCGCACTGGTGGCGATTCACTAAAAATAGATTGCTTTTGCAAACACACGTTCGTATAATAAGAGATGGCCCGCGGCAGGACTGGTTCCCAACATTGTGAAGAAAACCGAAGATGAACTTGGCCAAAAAATATTTTTGAACCTGGCCAAGCCCGCACGGCTGCGGAGAAATAAAGCCCGCGCTCACAATGTTGAACAGGTGTCTAGCGATAGAACTTTGGCCAATCCCACCGCCATTCGTGGCCGCTTGTGCACCGAACTTCACAAGCTGGGCCGCGTTTTTTTAGCCCAATTTCATCAGCGATTTCTGCTATAATTGATTTCACAGCGACGGTCTGCTGTGCGGCTTCGTGTCGCCACCCGGGGGCAGAACGTCTTGGATAAGCGAATTGGAGGGAACCATCTTGCTCGATCAATCAACCATGAACCCGGTCGTCTGGCTCGACGACCACAACGCCTATATCAGTCTTATCCCTGACGCGCAATATAACCTGGAAGTGTGGCAGATCAATTCGGACACCCATCAGAAGCGGATGGGCCGCATGGATTATAAATTCCATCGCGACACCTTTGCGGCCTTTATCTACCGCCTGTTTCCACACATCGACTTGATGCAGATCCATGAGATTCAAAAACAACTCAACCCGTTTTTCGACCTTGAGGTGTAAGGATTTGTATTTCAGCGGCCGGTGCGCGACAATAAAGGCACAGTCAGCTCGGTTCCACCGGGCCAAGAGGAGGCAGCGCCATGAGTGTTGTGATCAAATTAATGATAATGTGCGTGGTCGCCTTGCTTGTGACGCTCACATTACTGGGCCTTGAGTGGCGCACGAAGACCACGACAAAAAGCGGCGTGATCAGCAAAAGTGTGCTGGCAGTCGTATTGCTAGGCGTGTTGATCAGCCTCCTGACGGTGCGCTGATCGGCTATTAAAAAAACGTAGGGCTCACCGCGATCTTGCTGCGGTGGGCTTTTTTTCGTCCCGTGCCTCTCTCGCGATCGCGACAGCGATGTCGAAGGAAAAGTGTCCGTGACCCGACATTATTCCCGCTTGCCATGTTTCCCGGGAAATAAAAGCGTTGACTTCCCTGGGTTCTCTGGTAGAGTAGAGAAATATTAAAATAAAATGAGAGGATGGGATCGAATGAATCTGATGCAAGAACTGCGCCCAGGCGCAAACCGATATATTAGCGAAGCGGGGGCGGCCCAGAACTTGCCAGCCATTCTCGCCCCATTCAAACAACCGATCGTCGTCACCGGCACCAAGTCCTTTGCCGCCTTTAAGGCCCACTACACCGACACGATCACCTGGCCGATCTTTCATTACGATGGCAGTGCCAGTGACGAAAACGGGGCGGCGATCGCAGCTCAGGCGCCAACCGCCGATGCCGTCATCGGCATTGGGGGTGGGCGCGTTCTCGACACGGCGAAAGTGGTGGCCGAGGTGCTCGGCGCTGCTTTTATCAGCGTGCCCACGCTGGCATCAAACTGCGCGCCTTTCACGCCGATCGGGGCGATCTATCACCCAGATCACACCTTCAAACGCGTGGCTTACTTCACGCAGGCGCCATATGCCACAGTTGTCGATTGGGACATCATGTTGACGACCCCGCAGGCCTATTTTGTCGCTGGCATCGGCGACACGCTCGCGAAATGGTATGAAATGGAAGGGTTGACCCGCGGCCGCGAAAATCAGCTGCCTGCCTTCACCCGTCTGAGTCGCGCCACGGCTAAGGTGATTCTCGAGACCCTGCAAAGCGAGGCAAAAGACGCGCTGGACGCCCTCGCAGCTGGCGACGCGACCCCTGCATTCACAGATACCGTGGATACGATCATCGGCCTGGCCGGTGACGTC
The DNA here is from genome assembly GCF_016861785.1 of Lacticaseibacillus mingshuiensis. GTDB lineage: Bacteria > Bacillota > Bacilli > Lactobacillales > Lactobacillaceae > Lacticaseibacillus > Lacticaseibacillus mingshuiensis. Next base: position 121,389 of record NZ_BOLS01000010.1, on the reverse strand, counting down.
GGCGGATTCGGCGGTGCAGACGGCCGGCAAGCCGGTGCACACGCGATTCATAATGGGCTGTCCTACCTGCCAGAGACCCACGATGTCCTGCATGGCAGCAAGGTGGCTTACGGAATTCTGGTCCAGCTCGCCTACACTGGGGACGCCGACGAAATACGGCAACTGCAGCCGTTTTACGCGACGATCGGCCTGCCGAATAACCTGACGGCTGTCAATATGACCGAAGACGTCGCTGCAAAGGCCAAAACAGTGGCAGCTTGGGCCGCCAAGCCAGAAGAGTCCTTCAGTCTGATCGACCCAGCGATCACGCCAGCCAAGGTTGAGGCAGCGATGCAGCTTGTTGAGAAGTTGGCAGCTGAAGCAAAATAGCATGAAAAAAACCACCCGCATTCTAGCAGCGTTCGTCTCACCGCGAAAAATGCGGGTGGTTTTTTGGTCACGCCGGTTTTACCTTGGCGATCTTTCCTTGTGTCACATACACCGACAAGATCGCGACATCTGCCGGATTAACGCCACTGATGCGACTGGCTTGGGCCAAAGTCTCAGGCTGGATCTTTGTCAGCTTCTGGCGCGCTTCTGTGGCCAATCCGTTGATCGCCGAATAATCGATGCGCGCGGGGATCTGCTTGCCTTCCATGCGCTGGAGCCGCTCAATGCTCTGCCGCTCCTTAGCGATATAGCCTGCATATTTGAGCTCGATCTCGACTTGCTCCGCGATCAGATGATCCAGCGGTGTCGGTGCCGGGGTGAATTGCATCAGATCGGCGTAACTGACTTCGGGACGCTTGAGAAAATCGCTGGCTAGCACGCCATCTTTGAGGGGGGCCGCCCCTTTTTCAGCGAGCCAGTCATTGACATCACGCGGGCGTAGCCGAACCGTCTCAAGGCGGGCCAATTCAGCGCTGATCGCCTGTTTTTTAGCTTCAAATGCCGCAAACCGGGCATCATCGATCAGGCCAAGCGCGCGCCCTTTTTCCGTCAGGCGCAGATCCGCGTTGTCGTGGCGCAAGATCAAGCGATATTCCGCGCGACTGGTCAACAGTCGATACGGTTCATTGGTGCCCTTTGTGACCAGGTCATCGATCATCACCCCGATATAGGCGTCCGAGCGCTGCAGCGTAAAGCCGTCCTTGCCCTGTGCCCGCAGCGCCGCATTGATGCCGGCGATCAGGCCCTGGCCTGCCGCCTCTTCGTAGCCGCTTGTGCCGTTCATTTGGCCTGCGGTGAACAGGTTTTTGACCACCTTGGTCTCAAGTGTATGCGTCAGCTGCCACGGCTCGATCACGTCGTACTCGATGGCATAACCCGGCCGCATCAACTCGGCATGTTCCAGTCCTGCAACGGAATGTAGCATCTTGAGCTGAATCTCTTCGGGCATCGACGTGGAAAAATCTCCGACATAGTACTCACTCGTATCCCGGCCCTCGGGCTCCAAAAACAGCTGGTGGCGCGGCTTATCGGCGAAGCGCACGACCTTGTCCTCGATCGATGGGCAATAGCGCGGCCCCACCCCTTTGATCACACCCGAAAACATCGGCGCGCGGTCCAGGTTGGCGCGAATGATCTTATGCGTGGTCTCATTGGTGTATGTCATCCAGCACGAGAGCTGGTCCTTCAGATAGACGCTGTCTGGCGTGATGAAGCTGAAGGCGTGCGGCTCCTTATCGCCAGGCTGTTCTTCCGTCTTGGAAAAATCGATCGTGCCCCCTTCCACCCGCGGCGGGGTCCCGGTCTTGAAGCGGCGCAGCGTAAATCCTTGCGCCTCAAGATCCTCAGACAACCGAATGCTCGGAAGGCTATTATTGGGGCCGCTAGAGTACATTAGCTCGCCGATGATGATCTTGCCGCGGGAAGACGTACCGGCCGTCAAAACGACGCTCTTGGCCCGATAACGCGCTCCAGTCGACGCCACAACCCCGACGCATACCCCGTCTTCAACCAACAGGCGTTCAACCAACCCCTGACGCAGATCAAGGCCTGGGGTCTGTTCGATGGTTGCTTTCATTGTGCGGTGATACGCCGCCTTGTCCGCCTGGGCCCGCAGCGCGCGCACAGCCGGGCCTTTGCCGGTATTGAGCATACGCATCTGAATATAGGTCGCATCGATGTTTTTACCCATTTGCCCGCCCAAGGCATCGATCTCGCGCACAACGACGCCTTTAGCCGGCCCGCCGACTGACGGATTGCAGGGCATGAAGGCCAACATCTCGAGGCTGATGGTGATCAGCAGTGTTTTTTCGCCCATGCGCGCCGCAGCCAGCGCGGCCTCACAGCCGGCATGGCCGGCGCCAACCACGATCACATCATATTGCGTTGCTTCGTACTCATGTATTTCTGGCATGATTGCTCCTTTGTTTTCCCGGGAAATAATGACGCCTATTTACCCAGACAGAACTGGGAAAATAGCTGGGTGATCAATTCGTCTGGGGCCGCATCCCCGGTGATCTCGCCGAGTTTGTCCCAAGCGGCCGTCATATCGATCTGCACCAGGTCGATCGGCATCCCCGCCTCGATGCCAACCAGCACGCTCTGCAGGCTGGTCTTGGTCTGTTGCAAAAGGCCGATCTGCCGAGCATTTGTCACCATGACCTGACTTTGACTATTGTCGATGCCCTGCATGAACAAATGCACGATCTTATCCGCCAAGACATCCATCCCCTGTTGGGTGCGCATGCTGGTGGCGATCACTTCTTCGGCCGGCACATCTTGCAGCGCGGCCACCGTCAGGGCATCCGGCAGATCCTGCTTGTTGAGAATCACGATGCGCTTTTTGGCTGCAGTCGCTTGAATCAAGCTGCGATCCTCGGCCGTCAGTGGCATGCTGGCATCTAGCACCAACAGGACCAGATCCGCCTTGGTGATCGCCTCACGTGAGCGCTGAACACCAATTTTTTCCACCTTGTCTTCGGTGTCGCGAATCCCAGCCGTGTCGACTAGTTTCAACGGCACGCCTTGGACGTTGACATATTCCTCAAGCACATCGCGGGTGGTGCCAGGCACATCGGTGACGATCGCCTTTTCCTCTCGCAACATGTGATTGAGCAGCGAGGATTTGCCGACATTTGGCCGACCAACGATCACCGTGGCCAAGCCATCCCGCAGGACCTTGCCTGACCGCGCCGTGGCAAGCAGTTCATCGATGCGGCCTAATACAAGGGCGGCTTTTTCCTTGAGCAGGCGGGTGGTCATTTCATCCGTGTCATATTCCGGATAATCGATGTTGACCTCGACCTGGGCGAGGACTTCCAGAATCTCCTGCCGCAGCGCCGTGATCAGATGATGGAGATCGCCATCGAGTTGGTCGACTGCGACTTGCATCGCTCGGTCCGTTTTGGCACGAATCAGGTCCATCACCGACTCGGCTTGCGTCAGATCGATGCGGCCATTGAGAAAAGCACGCTTGGTGAACTCGCCGGGCTCCGCCATCCGGGCCCCCGCGCCAAGCACCAGTTGGAGGACACGGTTCGTCGCCACAATGCCGCCATGGCAATTGATCTCCACCAGGTCTTCGCGGGTGTAAGTCTTTGGCTTGCGCATCACGGAGACCATCACTTCATCGACTACTTGCTGGGAGTCAGGATCGATGATGTGGCCATAATTGATGGTGTGGCTCGGCACCTGACTGAGGTCCTTGCCCTTGAACACCTTCTGCGCCGTTTCAAGCGCCGATTCGCCGCTCAACCGAACGATCGAGATCGCCCCTTCACCAGGTGGCGTTGAGATTGCCGCGATCGTATCATATTCCGTGATCGTTGAAACCATGAGCATCCTCCTTGCAATAAAAAAAGCGCACCATCCGCCACGACCTCCAGCAAAAGAGATCGTGGCGGACAAAGCACTTTGACTACTTCATCACGTGTTGATTTAGGTCTATCCTAACTGTCCGGCCTGGAAATGTCAAAATGGCCGGGCATTTTTTCGCGTCACCACGACGTACCGCCGGGGATCGGTGCCTTCAGAATGCGTCTCGACATAGGTGTTGTCCGCAAGCGTGGCGTGAATCGCCTTGCGTTCAAAGGATGGCATCGGGTCGAGATAAACGGCGGTGCCGGTGGCAATGACTTCCCGCGCACTCTTTTCAGCTAACCGCCGCACTGCGGTATCGCGGCGCTCGCGGTAATCGCCGACGTTGAGCATCACGGTCCATTTGCTTTTCCCATAATGATTGAACTCAGTTTGGGCCAAGTACTGAATCGCATTGATGATCTTGCCGTGCTTGCCGATGAGCAGCGCCTCTTTCGGCGTTTTGATCTGGTACCAGACCTGATCATGTTGGCGATTGCTAGTGATGCTGGCATCGATGTCGAGCGCCCGGATGATATCCTCCAGGTAGCTCTGGACCAGCGCGATCGCCGTTTGGTCATCGCGCCGTGGGGCTTTATCTTGCTGTTTTTCGATGCGCCGTTCGGTCAGGTGTTCGCTGGCCTTTTCGCGCAACTTGCCCAGCGGCGAATGGGCTGGCTTGCTGTCATCCTCAACAGGGGCGGTCTCGATCAATTTGAGATTGACGATCGCCTCTTTTTTGCCGAGGCCGAACAGCCCCTTTTTCCCCTCTTGAATAACGTCAACATTGACCTGCTGACGCGTCACCTTCAGCGAGGCAAGACCAGTCTCGATCGCTTGTTGAATCGTGGCTCCTTGGAACGTTGGCATAATTCTCCTCCAGGTTACTTACGTAGTGCACGCTTGTAGGCTTTGCGAAGCGCTCGTTGACGCTCGCGTTCCTGGCGCTCTTTCTCTTCACGCTGACGCTGCGCCTTGAATGGGTTTTGAAGCAGGAAGGTCTGGGCCAGCGAAAAGGCGTTGGTGACCACCCAGTACAATGCCAGTGCGCTTGGGAAGCTGGCACCCATGAACAAGATCATCAGTGGCGAGATGCCGACCATCACCCAGTTCATCGTCGTCCGCGTTGGCTGGGCCATCGTGGAGGTCAGACTGGTCAGCAACGTAAACAGCGCCGCCAAGATCGGCATGATCCAGGTCGGATCAGGCTTGGCGAGGTTCATCCACAAAAAGCGCCCGGCTTGCAGCTCTTGCGTCCGGTAGATCGCCTGATACAGGGCCAACATGAATGGCATCTGAATCAGCATCGGCAAACAGCCCATCACAGGGTTGATGCCTTCCTTGGAATAAAGCTTTTGCGTCTCTTCACGCAGCTTGGTCTGCGTCTCCGTGTCCTTGGAACTGTATTTTTTCTGCAGTTCCTTCAGCTGCGGGGCGATCTCCTGCTGCTTGGACATGCTCTTGATCGAGATGTAGCTGAGCGGGAAGATCAAAATGCGAATCAGTAAGGTGAAGACGATAATGCCGACCCCGGCATTGCCGCCGCCAAAGACCTTGCTCAGCCACAGGATGAACTGCGCGACATTATAAATGATGCCGCGATCCCAAAAGCCAGTACTGTTTTCCGTGACCGTGGTGTTGCTGCAGGCTGCCAGCACCACCGTGATCATCGCGAGTCCTAGCCCGACAAGCAGGCGTTTGGTTGTCCGTTTATTCACGTGTATCCCTCTCTTTGATCGACGTATTCTGGTCGGCGATAGGTGTCGTCGTTTGCGACAAGACACCGGCTAAAGTGAGCGCATGGATCAGGTTCTGTTTGGTCCCGGCCATATCGAGCGTTTTCGCCGGTTTCCGCGCGATCACTAGAAAATCCGTTTGCGGATCGAGTTGTGGTTTCAACTCGAGTAGACTTTGCCGGATGTAACGCTTGATCTGGTTACGCATGACGGCAGTATGCCCCACCTTTTTGCCGACAGAGATGCCAACGCGAAAATGCGGCTGATCACGGTGCAGATGGTAGATCACGAAATTTCGGTTCGCGACCGACTGCCCATGCTCAAACACGTGCTGGAATTCATCTTCTCGTTTGATACGGTAGGATTTGCGCACGACGCTCCCTCACAATCTGAGTTTAAGTATACAAGACATGACGCACTGGTGCACTAAGTATCGCGACATTGACGCAGGTAGCGCCGGGTGTGCGACAGGCAATCAGCTCTATATAGGATAGAACTAATAAAAATTGCGCCGGCCCAGCGGTCATCCAGAGACCTGACGCAATTGAATCAAGAGGCCGCATGCCGCAACTTCCCGAAAAATAAAAAAAACCACTGACGCGGTCAGTGGGTTGTTAGGCAGATAAAACTTTACGTCCCTTGGCGCGACGACGAGCTAAAACTTTACGGCCGTTCTTCGTGCTCATACGCTTCATGAAACCATGAACGCGTTCGCGATGACGCTTCTTAGGTTGGTAAGTCCGCTTGGTGCTCATATGCTGCCACCTCCTGTTTCGATCACTTATATGCGACTCATTATTTCAAACATCTTCCCATTATACGGACGGGACCCCTTGGCGTCAAGGCGAAGCGAAAATTTTTCACCGAGAACTTATCCACAAAACTTGTCCAAAAGTCGTGTCCTTTGTGGACAACCCGTGAAACAGGCTGTGCCAGTTTTCCCGCTTATCCACAGTTCATCCGCCGCTTATTCGCAAATTCACACCCTGTGTAACACGTTATCCACAGGCCTGAGGAAAAGCGGGGAAAACTTGTGAAACATGCATTGCATCAAGGCTTCGGTTTCACAGGAGGCCTGTGGATAACATCTGTGATATGCGGTGCTATCAGTTTTTCCACAATTCTGTTGATAACTTGTCGACATCGCTGTCAAAAAACTTTCCACAGCCCTGTTGATCATGTGGAAAACTGCTTTGCCTGTGGAAAACTCCTAGGCGCAATGCTAAACTTATTCTTGCGGCAACTGATGACCCATGCAGCAGTTGCACCGCATTTGGCCTGGTCCGGCTGTGTGCGGCGAATTGAGGAGGAACCACTGTGGCAAATATCGATGATCTATGGACGTTTATTCAAGAAAAGTTCCGCGCCAGCATGACGGCTGTTGGCTATAACACCTGGGTCGATTCCGTCCGGCCACTGCGGCTGACCGACACCACGCTGACGATCGGCGTCCCGTCGGAGTTACATAAGGATTACTGGGAAAAGACGCTGGTGACGAAGATCGTCGCGTGGGCGTATGAGTTCGCGAATCTGGAGATCAACCCGCTGATTCAGGTCATGCAGGAGACACCAAGCGATGACGCCGAGGAGATCACGATCGCCAATCATCACGAGGAAGACCCGATTCCCACCTTCCGCACCACGACCCAGCTCAATAGTAAATACACGTTTGACACCTTCGTGACAGGCAAGGGCAACCAAATGGCCCATGCCGCCGCGCTGGTCGTGTCGGAAGAACCTGGCCAGCTCTACAACCCGCTTTTCCTCTATGGAGGCGTGGGCTTGGGCAAGACCCATTTGATGCAGGCGATCGGCCACGAATTGTTGAAAAAAGAGCCGCATGCGAATGTCAAATATGTGACCTCTGAGGCCTTTGCAAACGACTTCATCAATTCCATTCAGACCAAAAAGCAGGAGCAATTCCGGCAAGAGTACCGCAATGTTGACCTGCTGCTGGTGGATGACATCCAGTTTTTCGGCGATAAAGAGGCGACGCAGGAAGAATTTTTCCATACGTTCAACGCCTTATATGAAAACAAAAAACAGATCGTGCTGACGTCTGACCGCCTGCCCAACGAGATTCCAAAGTTGCAAGAGCGCCTGGTATCTCGCTTTAAATGGGGCTTATCGGTCGACATCACACCGCCGGACCTCGAGACCCGAATCGCGATCTTGCGGAACAAAGCCGATGCCGAACAGCTCCAGATTCCGGATGACACGCTGTCTTACATCGCCGGGCAGATCGATTCAAACGTCCGCGAGCTGGAAGGGGCGCTGGTCCGGGTCCAGGCTTATGCCACCATGCAGGGCCGCGACATCACGACCAGCCTCGCCGCCGACGCCTTGAAGGGGCTGGCGACCAACAACAAGGATGCGGGCCTCTCGATCAACCGCATCCAGGACGCCGTTGCCAAGTATTACCAGGTGACCGTGACGGAGCTGAAGGGGAAAAAGCGCGTCAAGCAGATCGTCATGCCCCGCCAGATCGCCATGTACCTCGCCCGGGAAATGACCGATAGCAGTTTACCGAAGATCGGCCAAGAGTTTGGCGGCAAGGACCACACAACTGTCATCCATGCGCACGAAAAGATCACCGAGGCGATCGCCGGCGATGAGCAATTGCGGGCGCAGGTCTTAGAACTGAAAAACAAGTTGAAAAATCGCGGCTAAGGGGCTGTGGATAATTCTCGGATCGTCCCCGTTTTTGTCCACAAGTTATCCACAGTGCATAACTCACTGCCTTGGTAGTTCCGCGGTCTTTTCCCCAGTTTCCTCAGTGCCTACTACTACGACTTAAAAAGATCTAAACTATAGATATAGATGCACCGCATCCATTCAGGAGGGACAAGATATGAAATTCACGATCACCCGCAGCATTTTTAGCAAAGCGTTGAACGATGTCTCACGCGCGATCTCGACAAAGACGACCATTCCCATTTTGACCGGCCTCAAACTCGATCTGACCGAGCAAGGACTTGTGCTGACAGGCAGCAATACCGATATCTCCATTGAAGCCACCTTGGACGTCAACTCCGAGCAAAATGACCTGCAGATCGAATCGACCGGCAGCATTGTGTTGCAGGCAAAATTCTTCGGCGACATTGTCCGCAATCTGCCGGAAAAGACGATGACGCTGGAGGTCAAGGATGGCTTCCAGACCGTGATCACGAGTGGCGCCTCTGAATTCAACATCAATGGCTTGGACGCGAACAACTATCCGCACCTGCCAGAGATCGACGCCGAGGATGCCTTGACCGTCCCAGCCTCTGTCTTGCAGCAGCTGATCAACCAAACGGTCATCGCGGTGTCCAACCAGGAGAGCCGGCCGATCTTGACCGGGGTCCATTTGGTGATCGATAGTGGAAAGCTGATCGCCGTGGCCACCGATTCCCATCGTCTGGCCCAGCGGACATTGGCACTGCCAGAAGCAGGGGATGCGCATTACGATGTGATCATCCCAGGCAAGAGCTTGACCGAGTTGAGCCGGACGCTGACCGACGATATTCAAAACGTCGAGATTCGCTTCGCGGAAAATCAGGTCCTGTTCATCGCTGGCCGCAACGCATTTTACTCCCGCCTGCTGGAAGGCAACTATCCGGACACCTCACGTCTGATTCCAACCACCAGCTCCACAACGGCGCAGTTCACCGCACCTGTTTTGCTAGCGTCCATTCAGCGTGCGAGCTTGATGTCGCATGAAAGCTCCAACAACGTGGTCCGCCTGTCCTTGGACCCAGCCAGTCAAACGGCGACCCTGTTTGGGAACTCACCTGATGTCGGGAACGTAGAAGAGCAGCTGACCTTCACGAGTCTGGCAGGGGAGGCCCTGGATATCTCCTTTAACCCGGATTACATGAAAGATGCCCTGCAAGGCGTCGGCCCAGCAACCATCGAGTTGGCCTTCACGGCACCGCTTCGCCCGTTCACCATGGTGCCAACAGAAGACCGTGACCAATTCATTCAGTTGATCACCCCGGTTCGGACCTTCTCGTAAAAATACAAAGCAATAGACTTGCTGAAAGCTGTTTGCGCGTGTTACGCAGATGGCTTTTTTGCTGTCTGTAAAAAGAAATGGTCTTCACCGAAAATACCGTTCGTTTGGTTTTAGGGTCTCAGGATGCCGCCGTTTTATCGACATGGCGGTCCATATTCATGCAAAAAACGTTTGCGTTTAGTATCTTAACTCATGCATCAAAAAACATTGTTACTCGCGGCTCATTCTGCGTAATTTGTTGATATGACAATGAAGGAGTGGAGTGATGCAACATGAATAGACGATGGCTTCTTTTTTGCGCCGCCTTATTGACTTGGATCGCCGTCGCTGTGAATCCGGGTCAGCCGACGCGTGCGGCAACCAGCGACCTCTTTGCGGGGGTCACCTATGACCCACTTTCGGCAGAGGGGCAAGTCATCTCGCCGCCAGCCGATCTTTATACGGTCGTCAATGAACCGCTTCTCTTGGCGGCGGTGTATGGCCTGGCTCGCGATCAGCCGGCGACCACCACCGTCCCATACATTCGCGGCCTTTCCAGCGACATGATCGCGACAACCGTCTATCGCCCTGCAAAAACGCTCGCGGCGGTCAGCTTTTTTGATGTCGTTGGGGCGGCTGGTTATGCGCACCGCCAACTCGTTTTTAAGGAAACCGGCACGTTTACCTTGTCTGTCTATCCGACGCTGTTTAATGGGGACACCGTCGCTGCAAGATCAGTCACGGTGCATGTGCTGCCCAGTGCACCCGCCCATTTGACGGCGCTTGTTGAGGGGCAGACGGTCGCGTGGAACGTGTTGTTGCCACTGTATTGGCAGGACGATCAAGGCCGGCTTTTTGCCCCAGCCAGCACCGTGACCTATGATCGCCCGCGCCCGCTCTATTATTATCTGGCCAGCACGCAGCAATTGATGACCTTGACCGCGCAACAGACGTTAGCGAAAACGCTGCTGGTCCCGCCGCTCGATGGCCCGCCTGATAAACCGTTTCAGGCCCATCTTCAGATCACAGTCGGTGGCCATGTGTTCACCGGCCAGTTCACGCAAGGCGGGCTACAGGAAGGACACGACGAGGTGGGGGACTACCTGGACGCGCCCGTGAGTTACCCTCCTCAACCGACGCATCAACGCCGCTTCCTCTGGTATCGCGAAACTGGTGGTCAACGCGAATTGATGCAGGCGGACACGCGCTCACGATTTTATCTGCCGGCTGGCGGCGGCCGCTCGCGGTATCAAGTTGTCACTCAGTACACGACCAGCGCCACAACCGCGGCCGTCGCGTTTGCGGAGGCCTTTCAATTGCCGCTTGTCAGCAGCGGTGATGAGCGCACGCTGTTGACTGTTGGCGTCCGCCAATTACTGCACCAAGACGTTCGGTTGGCACTGCCATGGACCGAGCTCACGATCGACGCAGCCGGGCCTTGGCAACTTTGGGTCACGGCCAAGCCGGTGAGCGATGGGCAACACACTTTGGCCGCACAATGGCATTTGGGTTCAGCCTTTGCCAATGACCAACGCCACCCATCGCTTTCAGAAAATTGGGTCGCAAGTGGCAACGGGCCTGCTATCCTGCCGTTTGAGGACCCGTATCTACAACTATTCGCGCAACCTGTTGTTTGGCGGGGTCAGTATCAGACGAGTCTGATATTTGAACTGCGGCAGGAGCCGACCCCGGAAGTGCTTGAGAAATGACACAAAATTGGGCCAGATCGTCGAATTTGGCCCAATTTTGCGTTTTAACCGTTTTTAGGGTGTTTTAGACATAGGGGCTATCTCTCACTAAAATCGAGTGAAACCGCCTGATATCGCCAAATCGAATTGTTTTAGGTACAAATAAACGGTATACTATATAGGTAGGATTATTCTCAAAAACTCAAACCAAGGGAGTGGCAAACAATGGCGATCGTGACGATCAACACGCCGTATATCACATTGGGTCAGTTACTGAAAGAAGCTGGCGTGATCGATAGCGGCGGGGCGGCAAAGGCTTATCTTGCTGTGAATACGGTGCGCATCAACGGCGCCCCAGATTCACGGCGTGGCCGGAAACTGGTGCCGGGCGACAAGCTGGCCTTGCCTGACGGGACTGCGATCACCGTCACTTCTGCGTAATGAGACTGGATCATCTAACGCTGAAGCAATACCGCAATTATTCGGCGGTGGATGTCGATTTTTCACCGCAGATCAACGTGCTGATGGGCGCCAATGCACAAGGCAAAACGAACCTGCTTGAGGCGATGTACGTGCTGGCATTGGCGCGCAGCCACCGCACTAATAACGACCGGGAGCTGATTCAATTCGGCGAACAATTTGCGCGCATCGCGGGCCATGTTTCACGTGAAACGACGAGCAACGACCTGGAGCTGATCATCAGCACTCAGGGCAAGCGCGCCCGCATCGATCGCATCGAGCAGCCAAAATTGTCGCAGTACCTGGGCCGGTTCAACGTGGTGCTTTTTGCCCCAGAGGACCTGGCCTTGGTGAAAGGCTCCCCGGCAACGCGACGGCGGTTCATTGATATGGAATTCGGCCAAATGAGCGCCAAATATCTCTTTGCACTCTCGAGTTACCGGACGATGCTCAAACAGCGCAATGCCTATCTCAAGCAACTCAAATTTCATCAAGCCAACGACCAGGTGTATCTGGAGGTGCTCGGCGATCAGTTGGCAGGGTTTGGCGCCGAGATCGTCGTAGCCCGGACCAGCTTACTCCAGCAAATGGCCACTTTTGCAGCAACGATACATGGCGGCATTACCAAAGGGCGGGAACAGCTGACCTTCGCCTATCAAAGCCAAGTCCCGGAAGAGGCAAGGCAGTCGGTGGAAACGGCGCAGGCGGCCTTGCAAACGCTTTTCAAGCAGCACACCGCGCGGGAGATCGAGCAGGGCACCACATTGGTCGGTCCCCATCGCGATGATGTGGCGTTTATCGTCAATGATAAAAATGTCGCCAATTATGGCAGCCAAGGCCAGCAACGGACCACGGCCTTGGCCGTCAAACTCGCCGAGATCGACCTGATGAAGGCACAGACTGGCGAATATCCGGTGTTGCTGCTGGATGACGTGTTGTCGGAGCTTGATGATGCGCGCCAGACTCATTTGCTCAAGGCAATTCAAAATAAAGTGCAGACCTTTCTCACCACGACCAGCCTCGATGGCATCGCGCGTGAGTTGATCGACGCGCCGACTGTTTTCCATGTCGACCACGGCACGCTTAGCACGCAATAATCAAAAGACGGAGGAATCAATCTCGTGGCAGAAAACACAAACGAAACACCTGAAGAGATCGAAGCAGAAGCCGAAAAGAAAGACGAATTGGCAGCGGAATATGACGCTAGCCAGATTCAAGTGCTCGAAGGCCTCGAAGCGGTCCGCAAACGACCGGGGATGTACATCGGCAGCACCAGCAGTCAGGGGCTCCATCACCTGGTCTGGGAAATTATCGATAACGGGATCGACGAGGCGTTGGCGGGTTTTGCCAGCGAGATCAACATCGAAGTCGAGCCGGATAACTCGATCACAGTTGTGGATGATGGGCGCGGCATTCCAGTCGACCTGCAAAAAAAGACTGGCCGGCCGGCGCTGGAAACAGTCTTCACCATTCTCCATGCCGGCGGGAAATTCGGCGGTGGCGGCTACAAAGTCTCCGGTGGCCTGCACGGGGTCGGCGCCTCGGTCGTCAATGCGCTGTCGACCTCGCTTGATGTGGTCGTCACCCGTGGCGGCAAGCGCTATTACATCGATTTCAAGCGGGGAAAGGTCAACACCCCGATGAAAGTCATCGGCGACGCGCCAGAGCACGAACATGGCACCAAGGTCCATTTTGTGCCGGATCCGGATATTTTCACTGAGACCACGGTCTATGACGATAAAATTCTGACCCAGCGCATCCGCGAGCTCGCGTTTTTGAATAAAGGCCTCAAGCTGACCTTTACCGACAAGCGCGCCGAGACAGCGGAAAAGAAAGTCTTCCATGCTGAAGGCGGGATCAAGGAATATGTTGAATTCCTCGACCGCAGCAAGGAACACCTGCTGGAAGAGCCGATCTATGTCGAAGGGCAAAGCAATGGCATCACGGTGGAAGTCGCCATTCAATACACGAATGACTATCACACCAACTTGATGACGTTTGCCAACAACATCCACACCTATGAAGGCGGGACGCATGAGACCGGGTTCAAGGCAGCGCTGACGCGGGTGGTCAACGACTACGCTCGCAAGTTCGGCTCGCTGAAGGAAAATGATGAGAGTCTTTCCGGCGACGATGTGCGTGAAGGGATGACGGCGGTTGTTTCCGTCAAGCATCCGGACCCGCAATTTGAAGGCCAGACCAAAACCAAGCTCGGCAATGCCGATGCACGGACGGTCACCGATCGCACCTTCTCGGAAGCCTTCAACAAGTTCCTACTCGAGCATCCAGATGAGGCCCATCAGATCGTCGATAAGGCGATGGTGGCGTCAAAAGCGCGCGCCGCTGCCAAGCGTGCCCGTGAAGCGACCCGCAAAAAGAGTGGGCTGGAGATCTCCAACCTGCCAGGCAAGCTCGCCGATAACTCCAGTAAGGATCCCGAGATCTCTGAGCTGTTTATCGTCGAAGGGGATTCGGCGGGTGGTTCGGCCAAGTCTGGGCGGTCACGCCTGACTCAGGCCATCTTGCCAATTCGTGGGAAGATCCTGAACGTTGAAAAAGCCAGCATGGAACGGATTTTGGCCAACGAAGAGATTCGGACCCTGTTCACCGCGATGGGCACCGGCTTCGGTGATGACTTCAATGTCGCCAAGGCGCGTTATCATAAATTGATCATCATGACCGATGCCGATGTCGATGGCGCGCATATCCGGACGTTGCTGCTGACGCTGATCTATCGCTACATGCGGCCGCTCTTGGATGCCGGCTATGTCTACATCGCCCAGCCGCCGCTGTATCGCGTGCGCCAGGGCAAAATGATGCGGTACATCGATACGGATGAAGAGCTGCAGGATGTCTTGGGCCAGCTGCCGCCTTCGCCAAAGCCTGAGATTCAGCGTTACAAAGGGCTAGGTGAAATGGATGCCAGCCAGCTTTGGGAGACCACGATGAATCCGGACACGCGCCGGATGCTGCGGGTCTCACCGGAAGATGCCGAAAGTGCGGATGGTATTTTTGACATGCTGATGGGCGACAAGGTCGATCCACGCCGCAAGTTCATCGAGGAAAATGCGAAGTTCGTCGACACTGAAAATATCGATGCTTAACTCAAGTTGCCTCGCTTCAATGCGGGGACTCGAGTTCTAAAAAAATCGGGGCGCGATTGTTAGACGCGGCCCAGCACCATTTTTGCTATGAAGGGAGATAGTAACGTCAATGGATGATCGTCAAGAAAGCCGCATCACCAACGTCAACTTGGCGCAAACGATGAAGACCTCATTTCTCGATTACGCGATGAGTGTCATCGTTGCGCGTGCCTTGCCAGATGTGCGTGATGGCCTGAAGCCGGTGCAGCGCCGGATTCTGTATGGGATGAACGAACTGGGGGTCACCCCGGATAAACCGTATAAGAAATCCGCCCGTATCGTCGGGGATGTCATGGGGAAATACCATCCACATGGGGATTCATCGATCTATGAAGGCCTGGTGCGGATGGCCCAGGACTTCTCATACCGGTACATGCTGGTCGACGGGCACGGGAACTTTGGCTCCGTCGATGGGGACGGCGCCGCCGCGATGCGGTACACCGAAGCGCGGATGAGCCGCATCACCTTGGAGATGCTGCGCGATATCAATAAGGACACCATCGATTACACCGATAATTATGATGGCACGGAAAAAGAGCCAGTAGTCCTGCCGGCACGCTTCCCGAATCTCTTGGTCAACGGCGCGACCGGAATCGCGGTGGGGATGACCACCAATATCCCGCCGCACAACCTCGCCGAAACGATCTCGGCGCTGCATCTGTTGATGGATGACCCGGATGTGACGACCGCCGATCTGATGACCGCGCTTCCTGGGCCAGATTTTCCAACAGGCGGCTTGGTGTTGGGCAAGGCCGGCATTCGGCGTGCCTATGAAACTGGGCGCGGGACGATCACGGTTCGCGCGAAGACCGAGATCGAGACCAGCAAAACAGGCAAGGAGACCATCATCGTCACGGAGATTCCGTACATGGTCAACAAGGCCCGCCTGGTCGAGCGTATCGCAGAACTCGCGCGCGAAAAGAAGATCGATGGCATCACCGACCTGAATGATGAATCGGACCGCGATGGCATGCGCATCACGATCAATGTGCGCCGCGATATGAGCGCCTCTGTCGTGTTGAACAACCTCTTCAAGTTGACGCCGATGCAGACCGGTTTTTCCTACAACATGGTCGCCATCGTCAACGGCGAGCCCCGCACGCTGAGTCTCAAGGAAATTCTGCAATACTATCTCAAGCACCAGGAAAGCGTCATTCGCAGGCGGACCGAATTCGACTTGAAAAAGGCCGAAGCGCGCGCCCATATCCTGGAAGGCTTGAAGATCGCGCTGGATCATATCGATGAGATCATCTCGATCATCCGCGGTTCCCAGACCGGGGATGCCGCCAAAGTGATCTTGATGGACAAATTCAAGCTCTCCGATAAGCAAAGCCAGGCCATTTTGGATATGCGTCTGGTTCGGCTGACCGGTCTGGAACGCGAGAAGGTCGAAAACGAGTACAACGATGTCATTGCGGCGATCGCCGATTTCAAGGACATCCTCGCCAAGCCGGAACGTGTGCACCAGATCATCTACGAAGAACTGCTCGATATTCAAAAGCGGTTTGGCGACAAGCGGCGCACCGAGCTGCTGGTCGGCGATGATCTGACGATCGAAGATGAAGACTTGATCGAGGAGCAAAACGTGGTCATCACCCTGACCCATAATGGCTATGTCAAACGCCTGCCAGCAGAGGACTTCAAGGCCCAAAATCGCGGCGGCCGCGGCATTCAGGCCACTGGGGTGCACGACGATGACTTTGTGGAGCACCTGGTCTCCACATCGACGCATGACTTCCTGCTGTTTTTCACCAACACAGGGAAAGTTTATCGCAGCAAGGGCTACGAGATTCCTGAATACGGTCGCAGCGCCAAGGGCATCCCGATCATCAATCTGCTGGGTATTTCCAATCAGGAAAAGGTCCAAACGGTGATCAATGTGACACCGGGCGGGGATGGCGAGCATTATCTGTTCTTCATCACCAAAAACGGTATCGTCAAGCGCACGCCGGTCAAGGAGTTCTTCAACATTCGTAAGAACGGGTTGATCGCCTTGCACATGAAGGACGGCGATGAGCTGAGCAATGTCATTCCAACAGACGGCACCGACAGCCTGATCGTGGCGACACGTCTGGGCTACTCGGTCCACTTCAAGGAAAGCGACATTCGCAGCATGAGCCGCATTGCCACTGGGGTGCGGGGCATTCGCCTGCGCGACAGTGACTATGTGATCGGCTCCGACGTGCTCCGCGATGACGAGGAAGTCTTCGTCATTTCTGAAAATGGCTACGGCAAGCAGACCGCAGCCAGCGAGTACCCAACCAAGGGCCGCGGAGGCAAAGGCATCAAGACCGCCAACGTCACGGAAAAGAACGGGCCGCTGGCAGGCATGGTCGCGGTCGATGGCAGCGAGGATATCATGGTAATGACGGACTCTGGGGTCACGATTCGCTTCAATATCCAAAGTGTCTCGCAAACGGGCCGCTCCACATTGGGCGTTCGCCTGATGCGGGTCGATGATGGCGCCAAGGTCGTTGCGATGACCAAGGTTGAGCCGGAACCCGACGAACCGGATAGCCCAGAGGCAGGCGATCAGCCAAGCGATGGGCTAACCTCTGAGAGGCCAGTCGCCACTGACGGACCAGTCGCCGAAGCAGACGATGGCGCGACGACGGAAGAAAACGCCGACACGACTGAGTATGCCGGGGACGCCGATCAACAGGTCCAAGACCTGCTGAACCGCGCGGAGACTGACGCCGATGACGATGATGACGCCAAGGATTCGACTGACGCCGATGATGACGACGACATTTGATCACCAGCACGAAAAAAGCGGGTGTGATGACCCGCTTTTTTCATAGAAAGGAGACGGCAAATGTATCATTTAACACTGATCGATATCGTCGGCCGCTTGCTTCTGGCGATCGTTGTGTCGGGAATCATCGGCTATGACCGCGAACATAAGAACCGGCCGGCGGGTATCAAGACCCACATGCTGGTTTGTGTGGGTGCCTGCATCCTGGCACTGGTGCAAAAAGAGATCGGCTATAATGCGCTGAACATGGCGATCAGCCATCCCAATTTGTCCGGGGTGCTGCGGGCCGATGACGCGCGGCTGATCGCGCAGGTCGTGTCCGGCATTGGCTTTCTCGGCGCCGGGACGATCATGGTCGAGCACCGCACCGTTCGCGGGCTGACCACCGCCGCCAGTTTGTGGGCCGTTGCCGGGCTGGGCATCGCAATCGGCATGGGCAACTATGCGATCGCGCTGGCCGCCGCCATTGTGGTGATCGGTGTGCTGACGCTGCTGCAGCGGGTGATTCACGTCAATCCGATGAAGCGGCTCGAGATTCAGTATCATCACAAGCTGGAGACCAAGCAGTTTATTCAGGATTATTTTGAGGCGCATCATATCACCGTCAACGATGTGAATTTCAAGGTGACGCAAAACGATGATCTGCAGGTCTATACGAATATCTATGAAATCGAGTTGCCGAAAAATATCAGCTACGCGGATGTCATTGAAGACATCTCATTGAACAAAAACATTATGCGAATCCAGACCATCAGCATTTGATGCCCTGGACGACGGAAAAACGGGCGGCGGCTCGTTTTTTTGAATCAGGGTGCGGAGGTCCGCGGGATGGCGGAACAGCTAGGGCGGCTCGTGGGCGTATGGCGTATTTGGCCATACGTACATGAGACGCCTAGATGCTTCCGCCATGCGGGCCGAAGCCCAACTCGAAAAGGGTGCGGCGCGCGGCGTTCAGGTCTGAGCAGCTAACAGGGGCTGGCACTTGGGGTCGAACTTAGCCCCGAGTGCCGGACCCAGTTAGATGTCTCAGACCTGCCGCGCGAAGCCCAACTATGATTCAGGGTGCGGCGGTCCGCGGGATAGCCGGGTAGCTGCTGCAGACATGCTGAGCGTCTAGGCCGGGCAGGTACCTCACTATTTTTACCAAAGCCCTGTCCTTTTTCGCCGACTTGCGTAATCTCTTTTATCAGCGAAAAATTCAGCGTGCACCCTTGTCCGTCAGGGGGCTTGCCGGAGTTTTCAGTTGAGGTTTCAAAGGTGGTATGGTACACTACTATCTTGTGAGTGTGCAACCTTATTTGGGTTGCGCTTACTCCTTGCCCCTAGGAAAAAGGGGCCAAAGTCCATAAGGAGGTGAAACGTCAATGGCTGAGACCAAGTATGAGATCACTTATATCATCCGGCCTGATCTGGATGAAGAAGCGAAAAACCAATTGGTAGAGCGTTTTGACAATATTCTGAAGGAAAATGGTGCTACCATCATTGATTCCAAGGATTGGCAAAAGCGTAAGTTTGCCTATGAGATCAAGAACTACACCGAAGGCATCTACCATATCGTAAATGCAACGGCTTCCGATGCAGCTGCGATCGATGAATTCGATCGTCTTGCGAAGATCAGTGGCGACATTCTGCGTCAAATGATCGTTAAGCGCGAAGACTAGTTCTGACGGACTGGCTACAGGCAACTAAAACGAAAGGGGAGCTAAAGGGATGATCAACAGTGTTGCATTGACCGGCCGCCTCACGCGTGATGCAGAATTGCGTTACACGCAAGCTGGCGCCGCCGTTGCATCGTTCACACTGGCGGTGGATCGTAACTTCACCAACGCCCAAGGGCAGCGGGAAGCCGATTTTATCAATTGTGTGATCTGGCGCAAAAGCGCAGAGAACTTCAGCAACTTTACTCGCAAAGGCTCATTGGTCGGTGTCGAGGGCCGCATGCAAACGCGGACTTACGACAACGCCCAGGGCCAGCGCGTCTATGTGACTGAAGTCGTCGTCGACAATTTTGCCTTGCTTGAATCCAAAGCAACCACGCAGGCACGGCCGTCTGAGCCAAATGCTGGCGGTCAAAACTTTGGCGGCAATCAAGGCTTCGGTGGTCAATCGACCCCGAACTTTGGTGGTGCCGCTGCCCCAACGTCGTCATCGTCCACCCCATCAAACGCTGGCCAAGGCAATGCGCCGCAGTCAGGTGATGGTGCGGGCAATAACGATCCGTTTGCCAATAACGGCCAGCCAATCGATATCTCGGACGACGATCTGCCATTTTAAGCCTCGGCTTGAATGGCATTCCAATACGTTTTTTCTAAAAATCCTATCAGTGAAGGAGTGAATTCCATGGCTCAACAACGTCGTGGTGGCCGTCGTCGGCGCAAAGTCGACTTCATCGCCGCAAACCACATCGAATACATCGATTATAAAGACACCAACCTGCTGGAGCGTTTCGTCTCCGAACGTGGCAAGATCTTGCCGCGTCGGGTGACCGGCACCAGCGCCAAGAACCAGCGCAAGCTGACTGTTGCGATCAAGCGGTCCCGTATCATGGGGCTCTTGCCTTTCGTCGCAGAAGACTAATATGTGCGAAGCCGTCCAGTGATGGGCGGTTTTTTTATTGGGTGGAAACGTGCGCCTATATAATAGAAGAAACACGTCTGCGAAAAATAGGTGGCAAGGGGCGATAGCGCGGCGCGTGCTGTGACGAGCAGCCTTTGCCGCCACGCCGGTGCATGCCATCAGGTGACCGACGCCATGCAGTAGGTTATACTAAGGCCAAAAGGAGGGCTCACTATGATCGAAATGAACGTCCAACTCGATGGGGCCACAACCACGGTGACTTTGGCCAATACTCAAGGCCAACTGATCTTCTCACCGCTGAATGATGTGCCTTCAGACGCGCACACTGTCGTTTTTTATCTCAAGGACAGACATCTGGCGGACCGAGAAAAAGCCGATGAGCAGGGTGTCCTGCGCTTACCTTGGACCGTTGAACCGGAATTTGTGACGCGCTGGCTTGCCAATCAGCAGGGGGAAAGCCCGGTGACGGTGATTCCGCTGGCGCAAGAAAAGGCCCTGGCGCCGAATTTTGACCTGCTGACCCAGGTGCTTAGTCGACTTGGCATTCACTTAGCGCCAGTCCCAGCCCCAACGCCTGCTTCGGCCGCATCGAAGCCGCATCCAGCCAAAGCCCGCCACCGCTTCGATAAAGCGCTGGTCACCACGCCGTTTACGGTCAGCCGAAATGGTAGCCGGGCGACGGTTTATTGGGTCGCGGCCAAGGAAATGCTCGTTAAGGCTGGCGCGGTCCTGACGCAAGAACCGCTTATGAACAAGGATGGCTCGCTGCGCTATGGCACCAAGTACGGCGATAAATTGCGGGATGATAACGCCGGCGCGATCGCTCATTTCACGTTGATCAAGGATGTCAGCTTGCGCAGCGTCAATGAAGTGGGCCTGTTTCTCTACTTCGGTGACACCAACGGCTGGCTGGAGTTGCGTGACGCGCAGGGACGCACACTCGACGAACTGACCCGGGTGGATTAGTTTCACGTGAAACGCTGCGCGAAAGGAGCGGCACGAAATGGGCTATGTAGAAAACTTGCGAGCGCTGGTCGGGCATCGCCCCCTGATTCTGCCAGGCAGTTGCGTCTTGCTCCTGGATGCACAAGGCCGGCTGCTGTTGCAACAGCGCAATGAACCGACAAAGCGCTGGGGTCTGGTTGGCGGATTGATGGAAGCCGGGAAGCGACCGGGCCAAGTGGTCGTCCGTGAAGTGCGTGAGGAAAGCGGCCTCGAATTGAACGAGGACCGGCTGCAGCTCTTTGGCGTCTATGGTGGAGACCGGCTCACAACGGCGCCGAACGGAGATCAGTTCTATCCCGTGATCACCGCCTTTGTGGCACGGCTCGAGGCAGGCCAGCCCGTGATCAGCGATGACGAGACGTTGCAGTTTCGCTGGTTCCCCCTCAATGGGGTGCCGGAACCACTGGCAGGCACCCACCAACAGATCGTCACAGATTTTCGAAAACAGATGGAGTCAACTGATGACTAAAGACGCACAAAATATCATTTATCAAACGCCGCGGCTGTATACGCGAAGGCTGGTCGGCACTGATCTGACGGCGCTTGCGCGGACCTTGCAAGACCCGCTGGCGATGACTGCTTATGCCCACGCCTTTTCAGATGCGGAAGTAGCGGCCTGGCTTGCCAATCAGCAGGCACGGTACCGCGAACCGGGGTTAGGATTGCTGGCGGTGTGTCGTCAAAGTGATGATCGATTGATCGGCCAGTGTGGGCTGACGCATCAGGACTTCGGCGGCCAGCAGGTACTGGAGATCGGCTATCTTTTTGAGCGTGACGCCTGGCATCAGGGCTATGCGATCGAGGCGGCGCGCGGGGCCAAGGCCTATGCCTGGGGACTTGGGGTCACCGAGTGCTGGTCGATCATTCGCGACACCAATTTTGCCTCGATGAATGTTGCGATTCGAAACGGGATGCTGGTCCGCGGCCGCATCGTGAAGCATTATTATGGCCTCGACATGCCGCATCTCGGCTTTTCGGTGCGGCGCCGCGGTTGAGCCGACAACAATAGGGACCTGGACATGCGCAACCGCGCGCGAGCCAGGTCCCTTTCTTATGGCCGTAATTGTTTGATCAAGGCCTCAACGGTGTGGCTGATCGCTGTTTCCGTCAGGGCTTGGTCGAAAAACAGATAGCCGATCGCTGCGCCGCCGACCGTTGACCAGATCAGGCGCAGCACTTCCTGGGGGTCCCACGGCACCATTTCGCCCAGTGCCTGGAGGATTCGCAGTTCATCGCGCACTCGGTCCCAGTAAGGCTTGGGTAGGCTCTTCATCAGGAGGTCGCGCATTTCCTCATGGTAAAACAGTTCCCCGATGAAGATCTTGACCACCCGTGCATTTTCGATCACAAAGGCCAACCGGTCGCGAATGATGCCGTCGATAAAATCGGCCAGCGTCTGATTATTTTTCGAGAGCTGGTTGTCGATCAAGTCGCGCAGGGTGAACGGGAAGATCTGGTCGATCACCGGATTCACGATCGCCTCGAGGAGGCCCCGTTTGTTGGTGAAGCGATTGAAAATATTGCCCTCGGCCACGCCGGCGCGGGCCGCGATCTCCTTTGTGCTGGAGTTCGCATAGCCTTTTTCGGCGAACACATCGATCGCCGCCGACAAGACGCGCTTTTGTTTTTCGGTCATGTCGTCGAGCAGGTGCTGCTGCTCATAAAGTTTCAAATTGGCATTCACTGCTTGTCGCCTCCAGGAATCCAGCCGGCGATGTCGGCCGCGGTAAATGGTGCGTCATAGGGACGCTGGTAGGCCGCCTCGAATGCGGCTTGTTTCTGCTTGAAGTCTGTGGCCATCATCTGCTGACTATTTTCGCGGACGGACAAGCGCTTATCTGGAAAAATAGGCGGTAAAATATGTGCCGCATAGCCGATCTGGTAAAAATCGGCCGCTTCCTTTTTGGCCAAGACATGCGTCGAGACAAATAGGGAGATGACCGGCACATGGGCCTGTGCTGCGTAAAAATAGGCCCCGCGCTTGGGCGGCCGCGGCTTGATGTAGTTGTACCACATCTCCTGTTCCGGATAGATCAACACCTTGTGGCCCGCTGCCAACACCTGGTTCAGACGCGCGGGAAAGGTGCGCCCCAGATAGGTCACGTCGCTGCCCAGGGGCAAGATGTCCGCGTAGTTCATGATGTAGCCGAGCAGCCCCGGCATCTTCAGATTAGTCGCTTGCGACACAATAAACAAGCGGGGCAGACCCAGCCCCTTGCGCACCGCCATATTTTCATGCGGATTGAAGTGGTTGGAGGTGACAATGGCGCCACCTGACACGCGGGCGAGGTTTTCCTTGCCGCTGACGGTCATGCCGGCGAATTGCACGCGCGTGGCGGTGTGCACCAGCGTCCGCGCCACCCAGTTATTGAGGCGGTACTTCGCCGTTGGGTACCGCTGCCAAAAAGCCGCCAGCAGCGCCGCTTCTTCAGCTGCGTCCAGGCCGGGATCATTGACTTCGACTTTCACGTTGAATGTTTTTGCTTGAATCGCCGCGCGGATGTTTGCGATGACCGGGTCGCGTAGTCCGCGGTCGAGCACTTTGCTCATAACGCCACCTGTACCCCTTGCGCTTGCATATTTTTGAACGTGACCGGCACCGTCACGATATCGCGGGCCAACTGCATCAATTTGGCCTGGTTCGTGGCATCGGTCTGCTCACCTGTTTTGCCCCAAGCGGCTTGGGTCGCTTTCAGGCCGGCTTCTTCCGGCGTCCCCGCCGCGTATTGCCAGAAATACTGATCGTTGGCCACATCGGCATAATGCCACGGCTTATCGTACAAGTTGAAATGCACGATATGCGGCTGATCGATGCCTTTTTGCGTGCCCTGGGTGTTCCAGCTCGGGTCCAGAAACTGGATGCGGTGCTGCGCGATCGCGTTGATGTAGTCCTGATCCGGCGCGAGGCTGGCGAAGTGATAATCATTGAGCAAGTTGAGAAAATGGGCGGAAAAGCCGGCCGCTCGCAGCGCCTTGAGGTCCATGATCAGAACGCCGGAATTGACGTAATGGCTGACAGGAATGCCGATCGCGTCTTCCGCATACCGCACCGTGACTGGGTCGCCAGCGATAAATGGATCCGGCACGGCGCCGAAAAAGTTGCCGTTAAGTGGTAGCTCAAAGAGGTCGGCGACATCCGTCAAGATCACGGTGTCGGCGTCCAGATACAAGGCCTTGTCCAGCGTCGGGAACAGCTCGGCGATGAACAACCGGAAGTAAATGGTGAAGGTGAAATAATCCGCGCGCAGTGTGTTGCCCTTGTCGGTGATGCGTGCCTTCAGCCGATCCGTGATCGAATTGAAATCGACCGTCACGTTGGCGCTGGCTTCCTTGAGCAATTGCGCCTGGTGTGGCTGGGTCAAGCCCTCCGTCAAAATAGTGACGTGATAGCTTTTCTGTGGATCGGTGTTGGCCACCAGGGACCGTAGCGCGATCGTCAGCGCCGGCACATAGTTATCATCAACGGAGAAAAAAATTCGGTAGGGTTCAGTCATGAGTTTGTCCTTTCATTTGCGCAAGTGTCGTCTCAAAGTCGGCCAGCAGCGCGTCCTGCGCATGGTAGTTCAACTGGTCATGGACCTTGGCGACCTCCCAGGGTTTCACCGAGATCGGGGTGAATTTTGGCAAGAATTTCAGCCGCGTGGAAAAATGGAGAAGCACGGTGTCCGCATGAGGGCCGTGCTGGTCGTTATACCGGCGCTTGGCCACCCGTTTTTTCGGGCCAGCCAGCTTGTTCAACGCGGATTGATCCGGCATGAACATTTTCACCTTGGCACAGCGCCGGCGACAGGCCGCCAGCAGCCCGCTTTCGCGCAGCGCCGCCAGGTCCATCAGCAGCACGCCGGAGTTCAGGTAGTCGAACCCCAGCCGGGTGTGGAACGCCCATTTGCCATAATGGTCCAGCACCCCGACCACCTCGGCACTGGCGAGGTCTTGATGGTAAAAATCGCTGGGGTCGGCCGCTGCGATCACGTCGGTATCTAAGTAAAGGAGCCGGTCGGGCAACGCGCTGATCTGATCGGCATACAGCCTTAGCATGCAATACGGCGTGAAACGCGTCGCCATATTCGCAGTTGGCGGCTCCCGCAAAAATTGGGTGGTGATATCCAGCCGCATCACTCGACTGCCGGGACGCGCGGCCTGTAGCCACCGGTCGATAAAAGCAGCATCTGCGGCAGCCAAAGGGGCATACGACCGGTCAGCGGTCTTGAGCTGCGCTGTTAATAGGAAGACTTGCAATTTTTCCGCGGTGTGCGCGACCAGCGACATCACTGAAAGTAGGACCCCCGGCGCCATCGACGCATCGCCGCAATATAAGATATTCATTCGCTGCGCCTCCGGTAATCGATGCGAGAATAAGTGCTGTGTTGGCTGCGGCGGGTCATGCACCGGGCGATCTCGTCGCACAATTGCCGCTGCTGAGCGCGCCGCGGCAGGTTCGGCTCGGGCCAAAATGGGCCGTCGACATAAACTGTCACATGATGGCGCTGGTAGGTCGTGGTGAAGCAAAAAGAGGGCGCGTGCATCGCCACTGGATAATGGAACACGGAATCGGAAAAGGGTCTGATCTGCGTGTACCAAGGCCATAAATGCGCCTCGGGGAAAATTCCGACTGCCTCATGGCTCGCGATCACCTGCTCGATCGCCGTGTAGAACTCGCCCATTTGGTGGGTCGATTGCGGCAAGATCAGCGCGTTGCCATAGGGAAGCAGGCCGCCGATCACCGGCATGCCCAAGTTGGCCGGCGACGCGATCGTGTGCACGATCTGCTTGCGGCCGGCCAGCACCATCGGCAGCAGTGGGTCGCCAAATGTCTGGGTGTGGTTCCCATAGAGAAAATAGCCGCGATCCGCATACGGCGTGAGCTTGGCGCGACCGACAAAGCGGGCGGCCAGGCGCGTACGCCAAAAAGCACTGCCGATGCGGCGCGCCGTTGGATAAACCAGGCGCTGCCCCACGCGAAAGCCAAGACTATCCCGCAGCCAGTTGAAATCGGCGGCGAGCTGATAGTCCTGATTCGCGCTCGTCACAATGTCATCTTGTAGCGTGTCGTAGTAAAGTACCGGTTTTTGCTGTGCCACGCAGACCCCTCCTTGGGTTGAGTAAGTACTCAACCAACCATGGTGAAAATTATAAACGAGTTCAAATCACTGTCAACAATTAAGCCTTGTGAATTAACCATTGCAAGAAATAGCGGGTTATTTAATCTGCGTTTTAATTATTTTCTGAAAGAATTTCACTCAAAGCCGAAAATGATGGGAAGTACTAGAAATATTTTTCCTCATTTCGTTTCATCGAGTCATCAGCGCCCGGCCATCGCATTCTTACCAGCAATTCGGCGGGTTTTCACTGCTGCCTCAGGTGTCCTCCATACAATGGACAGGCAACGGGTTTACCTGAAAGGATAGATGAAAATGGCAACGGAAAAACAATTGCGTTGGTATAATGTCGCCCTGATCGCCTTTGTCGCGGTGTGGGGACTGGCCAATGTGTTCAATAACTATGCGCAACAGGGCCTGGCGGTGATCACTTCCTGGGTGCTGATCATGGTGCTGTATTTCGTCCCATATGCGCTGATCGTGGGGCAGCTCGGGTCGGCGTTTAAGGATGCGGAAGGCGGGGTGTCTTCATGGATCGCCGCCACGTCAACGAAGCGCTTGGCTTATTACGCCGCATGGACCTACTGGGTGGTCCATGTGCCGTATCTCGCGCAAAAACCGCAGACGATCGTGATCGCGTTCAGCTGGTTGTTCCAAGGCAATGGCCGTTTTGTGCAGGAAGTGCCGGCCATGACCACCAGTTTGATCTGCCTGGCACTGTTTTTGCTGTTCTTGTGGCTCGCATCCCGCGGGGTGGCGACGTTGAACCGCATCGGTAGTATCGCCGGGACGGCCATGTTTATCATGTCGCTGCTGTTCATTATTTTGGCGGTGTCCGCGCCGTTCATGATTCGCGGCGTGCAGGTGGCGACCCCGGACATGGGCAAGCTAGCGACTTATTTGCCAAAATTCAATCTGAATTATTTCACCACCGTTTCGATGCTGGTCTTTGCGGTTGGCGGGGCGGAGAAGATCTCGCCGTATGTGAACAAGACCCACCACGCCGCGCGCGAATTTCCGCTGGGCATGCTGGTGCTGGCCGGGATGGTCGCGTTTTGCGCCATTCTTGGGTCCTTTGCGATGGGCTTTTTGTTTGACTCCGACCACATCCCGGTCGATCTGATGACCAATGGGGCGTATCTGGCCTTCGCCAAACTCGGCGGCTATTATCACGTCGGCAACCTCTTTGTGATTCTGTTTGCGATTGCCAACGTGCTGGCGCAAGTCTCCAGCCTCGCATTTTCCATCGATGCCCCGCTGAAGATCCTGCTCGGCGATGCGGACAGCCGCTTCATTCCGCGCCGCCTCAGCCAGACCAACAAGCGCGGCACGCCGGTCAATGGGTATGTGATGACTGGCGTGTTGGTCTCGCTGTTGATCATTGTGCCGGCGCTTGGCATCGGCAACATGAACGAGCTGTATAAGTGGCTGCTCAACCTCAACGCCTCGGTGATGCCGCTGCGCTACCTGTGGGTCTTTCTGGCTTACATTTTGCTGAACAAGCAGCTGGCGAAATTTCCATCTGCCTACCGCTTTGTGAAAAATCGCAAGTGGGGGATGACCATTGGTGCGTGGTGTTTTGTCTTCACGCTGCTGGCCTGCTTGCTGGGGATGCTGCCGAAGATCGACATGGCGGCTGATCCGGCGACCTGGTGGTTCCAATTGACGCTGAATATTTTGACACCGGTACTCTTTTTGGCCCTTGGGCTGATCCTGCCAGCGGTGGCCAAGCGGCAAAATCATCTCAAATCGTAAAAAAATAGCGCCACGGCCGTTTTGGTCGTGGCGCCTTTGCTATACTGAAGGCAGAAGAAAAATGGGAGGCCGCTTTTGATGAAAGTGATGCTGATCGGCAATGGTGGAACAGGAAAATCGACATTTGGGAAGGCGCTGGCTAAGCAGACCGGCTGGCCGTTATTGACGCTGGATTCGATCTGGCACCCCAACGACCAAAGTGCCGCCGCCAAAGCAAAATTTCGTGCGGATCAGCGCGCGTTCATGGCCGAGCACAAAGACTGGATCATCGATGGCAATTATTCCAGTTCCATCGAGGTGCGGCTGGCTGAGGCCGAGCTGATCGTTTGGTTCCGCGCCCCACGCTGGGTCAGCGAGGCCCGCGTGTTGCGCCGCTCGCTGAAACACGGTAAGCCGCTTCCTGGCCAGACAGCCGGTTTCCACGAGCATTTTGACCACAGTTATTGGCACCTGTTGCGCGCGATCTGGCAATACGACAATCGCGCGGAACAACACGTCTCGCCCAAACTCCATCATCTGAAAAATGGTCAGCGCGTGATCATGGTCCGCAATGCGATGGATGAGGAGATCCTGCTCAAGGCACTGACAGAAGGCGCCAAGTGAAGGTCCTACTGATCGGCAATAGCGGCACCGGCAAGTCGACCTTGGCCCGGGTGCTGGCGGCCCGCACCGGCTGGCCGCTTTTGGCGCTGGATCGCCTGTGGCACGCGGACGATTACTCTTCCGCAGCGAAAACACGGCTGGCTGAGGCCCAGCGCCAGTTCATGGCGACGCATGATGATTGGCTGATCGATGGCAACTACAAAGGTACCTTGCCGCTGCGGCTTGCGCAGGCGGATCTGGTGCTGTGGTGCCAGGCGCCGCGGCTGGTGTGTGAGGCGCGGGTCATGCAACGGTCCTGGGCCTTTCATCGCGACCCTGCCGCGCGTCCGGACATGGCCCCGACGTTTCGCGAGCATTTGGATCGCGATTACTGGGAATTTTTAAAATATGTCTGGCACTATGACGACGCGGCCATCCGTGCGATGGTTGCCGGCCACATCGTGATTCCGGTGCGCAATGGCGTGGAAAAAGCTGTGGTGGTGCGCGCTCTGAGTCAGCGATGAGAATGGACGTTCTCGGGAAACTGAGGACGTCTTTTTTTGTTGGCGTCGTCCCCCATCATGATTCTTCCTCTAATTCTAGATCTCGCAGCGGGCGGCCTGCGATCTTCACCCCGATCGTGCTGATGATCAGGCCCAGCGCAAGGAACGGGACGAAATCCATGCCGACCGAGAACCAAGGGATGAAGCGGGTCCCAAAGTCGATCAATTGCTGAAACAGCCCGAAGTGGTTCCACCCATATGGCAGGCTGTTGATCGCGTCGAGTAGGGCGGGGATGATCGTCAAACCGGTCGTGGTGGCGTAGATGACCCGATTTTTGCCAATGAAGGGATGCAAGAGGCCCAAGATGATCAGGCTGATCGCCAGCGGATACAGAAACATCAGGACCGGCGTGGACAGTGCGATGATCTGATCCAGGCCAAAATTGGCAATGACAAAGGCGCCAAAGCAATCAAGCGGCAGGAAGAACTTGAACCCGAGGTGCGGGAAGCGGCGGCCGAGGTCCTGCGACAGCGAGGTGACCAGGCCGATCGCCGAGGTCAAGCAAGCCAGCAGGGTCATCGCGGCCAGCAGTCCGGTGCCGATCAGGCCGGTATAGTGAGTCATGATGGCGTTGAAGGCCGGCCCGCCGTTTTCGGTCACCTTGGTAAAACTGAGGCTGAGCACGCCCAGCGCGATCAGCAGCGCATAGATGATGGCCTCAAGCCCCATCGCCAGCGCCCCGGTCTTGGCCACATCCTTCGCGCGCTTGGTGGCATCGCTGACGCCGAAGAATTTCAAGGCCGCAACGATCGTGACGCCAAAGCCGAGGCCTGCCAGCGCGTCCATGGTGTTGTAGCCCTGCAGGAAGCCGTTGATGAGATTGCTCCCGGCAGCGGTCGGCGTACTCATTTTCGCCAACTGCGCGCCATCGCCATGAATAAGGAAGGCCGCGATGAACGCCGCGGCGAGCAAGGCCAGCAGGACCGGATTGAGCATTTTCCCAACATAATCGGTGACCTTCGACGGATTGCGCGACAGCAAGTACGTCGCGGCGAAAAAGAGGGCGGAGAAGATGAACAGCGCCACCGTCTCACTGCCTTTAGGAATAAATGGCAACACCCCGATCTCAAAAGTGACCGTGGCCGTCCGGGGACTGGCGATCAAAAGGCCCAGCGTCGCATGCGTGGCGATCAGGAAAAATAGCGCAAAGCCATGCCCAACTGGCCGCGCCAAGTCATACATCGAATCGGATTCCGTCAGCGAAATGGCGAGAATGGCCAGCAAAGGCAAAAGCACGGCCGAAATCAAAAAGCCAAGCGTCGCGGGTAGCCAGTTGGTCCCGCTGATCTGTCCGAGATGAATAGGGAAGATCAGGTTGCCGGCCCCGAAAAACAGGCCGAACAGCATGGAACCCAATGCCAGATACTGTTTGCGTGTGAGTGTTGTCATAATGAGCCCTCCAGATGAGTGACGAGTCAGTTGCGAGACTAAAAAAGCGCCCCCTGCGATCGAAATGATCGCAAAGGGCGCGTTGCGCGGTACCACCTAGCGTTGCGGCTACGTCACCGCAGTCGCCTTACAAAGTACGGCCGACAAGCGGCGATACTTCTGCGCTGTAATGGGCGCATACCCAGCTGCCGCTTCCAGTGGTCGCAACAGCAACTCATAGCCTACTTTCATCGATCTTGTCAGGCCGCTTCACACTTTACGCGGCTCCCTGACTGACGCCATCGATTACTCTGATACTCTTCGTCAGTGATATGATGTTGAGCCTATTTTATTGGTTTTTGATGAGAAGTCAAGACAAATTTTTGCCGTTATGCCATCGCGCGGCGTCAGCACTCACTAGCGGGGCGCGTATTATTATTTGCAGGCACAGCAAACAGGCCGAAGTCTCCTCCGACCTGCCAATTTTTAGGTTGGATCCCTTTCCCTCTTCATTTTCGAGATTCCTCCCGTCGGTGTTAGGGAACTTATTCAGTTTGAAATGCAGGTGGTACATTTTTCCGGTACTTCCCAGTACCGGGTCCGTTTAAGCCCTTTGGGTCACCCAACATGTAACAGGTGACCGTCATTGCGTCGCTCGGGGTAGGTCGCGGGTTGGATCCCGCCGGACTGACCGACGCTGGGAGAAAACTCGTGGCCAGCTCCTCCACGCCTCTCAGTGTCGAGATTATAATAACCCAGGTAAGCGGATACGTCAACAGATTTGCTTGTAAAAAGTCTGTACATCTTACGTAAATAATTCTTCGAAATCCGGCCTCATTTATAGCGCTGATTTGCCGTTTTGTGGCGATAATAGGCAAAAAATAGATCGCGCCGAAATGGCCTTTCATTGACTGGATATCTTTCTGTGTCCGGCCAAAACGTTCGCTCAATAAAAAACAATGGACGACTAACGACGACGAGTCTAAATGTAAAGAAAAACCGAGGTGTCCGGGCCTCGGTCTACGATGCGACTTTTTTATCTGTTCGGCGCAACAGCTGGGGTTCTGAGACCCGAAGAAAGATCAGGTTGATGAGCAGCAGCATGGCGGTGGAGATAAAGACGGTGTTGTAATCGAACCAGCCGGCCAACGCCCCGCCGAGAAAGGCGCCGAACATATTGCCGAGGGCCTGGAAGCTCTGATTCCAAGAGAAGATCGCACTTGTGGTCTCCGGCGGCGTATTTTTCGTCAGCAAGGTCTGAATCGTCGGGAACAGGCCGGCATCTGAAACGCCGACAAACAGGCGCAACACGCCGAGGCCGATGATACTGCCGATGAAGCCCTGTGGCAGATAGACCAAAACGGCGAACAGGTAACAGCCGATGAGCACACGTCCTGAGCCATGCTTATCCCCATACCGGCCAAGCCGCGGTGCGGCAAGGATGTTTGAGATGCCAGGCAGTGCGGCGATCACGCCTGCGACCACGGTGACTGCGCCTTGGCCGTGCATCAATTCTTTGATGTACAGCGAGATGATCGGGGAGATCGAGGCATTGCCGATCTGCACGATCATTGTCGAGACAAGCAAAATGATGATCAGCTTTGGATCCGCCACTTTTTTCAGCAGGCCGGTGCGTTTTTCACCTTTCGGATGCTCGACTGGCACAAAGGATTCCTCGACCATGAACGCAGACATCAGGCAGACTACTGTAAGCAGGCCAGCGGTGATGAAAAACGTGTTGCGAATGGAAAAGACTTGGGCGAGGATGCCGCCGACGATCGGGCCAAAAAGCGTGCCGGACACGGAGCCGGTGACCAGCGTCCCAAGGGCGGTGCCTGCCTTGCTGCGCGGGGTCTGCGAGGCGACCAGCGCCTGCGCGTTTGGAATGTAACCGGAGAAAAACCCTTGGAAAAAGCGGCAGGCGAATAATTGCCAGATATTGGTGCACAGCCCCATCAAAAGCATCGAGACCGCGATGCCTAGGCTGGCGCGAATGAGCATCACCTTGCGCCCGGTGCGATCCGCCAGACTGCCCCACATCGGCGAGACGATCGCCGTGATCAAAAATGTGATGGCGTAGATCGCACCGCTCCAAAAGGTCAGCTGTTGTTTGGAAAAATCCCCCATCTGACCCACATATAAGGATAGAAAAGGCATGATCTCAGAAAAAGCGATGCCCGCCACGAAGGTACAAAACCAGAGGATGTACAGATTTTTCTTCCAAGGGCCTTGTTCGCGCTGTGCGTCATCCATGTTTGTCGCCTCCAGTGTGGGCTGATCGCCCAATTTTGGACCGCGGCCATGGCTGGGATAAGTCGTGGTCGCGGCCAGTTACAAACTGTCATTATAGGACTTTGGCGGGCCTTTGTTAAATGCAGACGGCCCGCTGCCTCTACCATAGCATATTGGTGCGAGGAAATGGGCTCGGTTTCACGTGAAACAAAAATGGTTTTAGTTCCCGAGCCAAGTTAGCTGCCCACCCCTGAGCGCTCGGCTTCGCACCGTAGTTGGGCTCCGGTGCGCATGGCGGAAGCATCTAACTGTCCCTGTCACTCGGGGCTAAAAGCGCCCCAAGCGCCAGGCTAGCCTAGCTGCTCAGCCCTGAACGCCGCGCTCCGCACCGTAGTTGGGCTCCGCCGAGCAGGGGTGGGACATCTAACTGGGTCCGGCACTCGGGGCTAAAAGCGGCCCCAAGCACCAGACCCTGTTAGCTGCCCACCCCTAAGCGCTCGGCTCCGCACCGTTATTTCCATGGCCACCATTCTGGTGCTTGTGGGAGGTGGGGTTGGGGGATGCTGGCGCGCAGGGCGATGATCAGTGCGCCCAACGCATGGCGCCAGTTGCGATAGACGTCAGGATCCTGCGCCCGCAAGCCGGTCAACAGGCGGCGTGCTTTTTGCGGCCAATCCTCTTTCAGTTCGTCAAATGTCTCGGCCTCGGTCTGGGTGATCAGCTGATACGCGGCATTCAAACAGGCGGCCTTGGTGGCATCGTCGAGGTCGGCGACCCAGGCGGCAATGGTGCGCTGGGCGACTTGTGAAACAGGGTCCAAGTGGGGAAGCCGGCGGAAATGCAGGCCGTCGATCGCCCAGGTGAATGGATCGTGCTGACCGATGCCGTGGGCGCTGCTCGCGACCACATGATAATCCTGGCCGGGATCAAACAGCGTCCCGATCATCGAGGTCTGGGGTACTAGTTTGTGGATGCGCGGGGTCAGGGCTGGATCGACAACTTGCGCGATGCCTGGGCCATCCGCGTTGAACACGCCGCGCACCCGTGCCTGCAACGTTGTATGACTATGCACAAACGCATAGGTGGCCAGACTGCCGCCTTTGGAGTGGCCGCCCAGCCAAAAATCGCGGTCCGGCGCGGCCTCGGCCAAGCGGCGAAAATAATGAAGCGCGGCCTGCTGCGAGGGAATGGCTGGCAGATAGGCCATATTGAAGTCTTCCTTCCAGTCAACAAACGCCGCGCGGGTGCCGCGGAAGGTGAGAAACTCGGTGTCATCCGGCAGGGTCAGGGCCAGCGCTGAGAACTGTTTTTCCTGCGCCAGGTCCAATTGGTCGACGCGGTCGTGGAAAATAATGTCCGCGTACCGGGGACTGCTGGCCATGGCGGTGAGCAGCGCTGCGTTTTTCGCTGGGCGCCAGGTGCCTTCAGTTAGACGACTGCGGTCCTTCACCGACAGATCACCGAGCCGCCCGCTGCCGGTGAAGTCAAAATAGGCAAGCTGGGCCAGCACCACGCCGTCGATAGTCGTCAGGGGCAGGCGCGCCAGTGGTTGTTTGCCAAATTGCAGGACATACCCGATCAGATCTGTCATTTTCTCACCTCCATGACTATTATTGCACAGACATTTTTTAAAGAAAAATATGAAACTTGACCGCCGTCAATTTTTTCGCAATACACACCCTGTAAGATGAGTCTTGTGATGAAGGGAGCGATGATCAATGAAGGTTCAACGTTGGATTCAAGCCCACACGACGCCGATCACCTGGGTGGTGGCGGTGCTGATCGCGGGCGGTTATCTAAGCAAATGGTTGCAGGCACCGCGCCTGTACGCTGGGTTATTGGCGCTGGCGTCGGTGTTGGCAGTCGTGCCCATCGCGATGCATGCCTGGCAGGCGCTGCGGGTGCGGGTCGTGTCGATCGAATTGCTGGTCACGATCGCGGTGATCGGGGCGTTTGTGATCGGCGAATACAACGAATCGGCGATCGTGACGTTTCTCTTTTTATTTGGCAACTTGTTGGAACAAAAGACATTGGCCAAAACGCGGTCATCGATTCGCAGCCTGACGGAAATGGCGCCAACCACCGCGGATCGCTTGCGCGCGGATGGCACGACGGAGACCATTGATGTCGATGACTTGGTGACAGGCGACGTGGTGGTTGTGCGGCCCGGCGCCGCGCTGCCTGTCGATGGCACGGTGGCGGATGGCGATGGGTATGTGGACGAGGCGGCGATCACTGGCGAAAGTCGGCCCGTGCATAAAACAGTCGGCGCAAGTGTGTACGCAGGGGCCATGCTCAGCAATGGGTTTTTGCATGTGCAGGCCACCAAGGTTGGGGATGACACGACCTTTGCGAAGATCGTGGAACTGGTCGAAGAGGCGCAGGACACCAAGTCGCATGCGGAAAAATTCATCGATCGGTTTGCGCAGTATTACACACCCGCTGTGTTGGTGATCGCGCTGCTGGTCGGGCTGGTGACGCGCGATCTGCGCCTGGCAATCACGGTGTTGGTGCTCGGCTGCCCTGGGGCGCTGGTCATCGGCGCGCCTGTGTCCAATGTCGCCGGCATCGGCAATGGCGCCAAGCATGGCATTCTCGTCAAGGGTGGCGCGGTGATGGACGACTTTGCTAAAATTGACACATTTGTTTTCGACAAGACAGGCACGTTGACGCAGGGCCGCCCGGCAGTCACCGCTTTGACGACATTTTCGGGGGATGAGGATGAGGTGTTGGCGCAGGTCGCCAAACTGGAAAGTCTTTCCGACCATCCGTTGGGCCAGGCGATCATTCAGGCGGCTGAGCAGCGTGGCCTACAATATGCCGCCTTGCCGCTTGCCGCCAGCGAAGTGATCAAAGGCGAAGGGGTGACGGGCACGATCGCCGGCCACCGCATCTGCGCCGGCAACGCCAAACTCCTGGCGCGGCACGGGGTCGCCTTGACCGCAGCTCAGCAGACCGCTTTGACCACGCTGCAGCAGCGCGGGGCCTCCAGCGTCTTGGTCGCGATCGATGGGGCGCTTGTGCAGCTGATCGGCATCGCGGATCAACTGCGGCCGGAAGTTCCAGCGGCCCTGGTCGCCCTGAAAAAGGCCGGTGCGCTGCATTTGGTGATGCTGACAGGCGATAATCGCGCGACAGCCACCACTGTCGCCAATCAATTGGGCATCGATGAGGTGCATGCGGAGTTGCTGCCGGCGGATAAGGTCGCCTATGTGAAAAAAATGCAAGCGGCCGGCCGCCACGTCGCGTTTGTCGGCGATGGCATCAACGACAGCCCGTCCCTGGCCACCGCGGACATTGGCATCGCCATGGGCAGCGGCACGGATGTCGCAATCGAGACCTCGGATGTGGTGCTGGTGCAGGCCAATTTTCAGGCGCTGGTCCACGCCTATCAGCTCGCGAAAAAAACGGTTCGGAACACTCGGGAAAATGTGGTGATCGCGATCGCGGTGGTGGTCTTTCTGCTGATCGGACTGATCGCTGGGTTCATCTACATGGCCAGCGGGATGTTTGTGCACGAGGCCTCGATTCTGGTGGTGATCTTCAACGCGATGCGCCTGATCGATTTCGGCGGGCGCCAAAAAAATCAGAAACTTGATGCATCAGCTTGACCACCGTCAATTTTTCCCCAGCGGCGTGCAGTTACAATAGAAGTAATTGATCAATAGGAGGTTATTCTGATGACAAAAAAATTGACCCTACAACTCGACGAGCTGACCTGCCCGTCTTGTCTGACGAAGATCGAAACGGCGGTCAAGAACCAGCCTGGCGTCGAAACGGTCAAAGTGTTATTCAATGCCGGCAAAGTGAAGGCGCAATTCGACGACAGCCAGATCGCCGCCGACCAGTTGACCCGAGTCGTGAGCGACCTGGGCTATGAAGTCAAAAGCAGCAAAGTCACCGAAGCGTAAAGGAGCGAAACGAAATGACGATTGAAGAACGTTATCAAGCAAGTGTGGCGCAGGCGGATCTGGACCATCACAAGCCGACAGCCGGGGCGATGACTAGCCACATCGTCGCCAATCTGTGGGTGCTGGATGTGAAATTTCACCAAGCGCGCTGGTTCGTCAGCGGCCCGCAAACCGCCAGTCTGCAGGCGCTGTATCAGACGCTGATCGACATGGTGCGGGGCCAGCTCGACCGTCTCGGCGATCTGTTGCTGGACGAAAATGAGCTGCCGCCTGCCACGACCGCGGAGATCGCGGCTTACGGTAAGATCGATGAGGAGCCGCGGCTGATGTTTTCGCCGGCCGAAACGATCGTCGATGCCAGCGCGCATGACCTGACCATGGCCAATCTCTTCATCGAC
Source organism: Lacticaseibacillus mingshuiensis (assembly GCF_016861785.1). Lineage (GTDB taxonomy): Bacteria > Bacillota > Bacilli > Lactobacillales > Lactobacillaceae > Lacticaseibacillus > Lacticaseibacillus mingshuiensis. The sequence goes on along the minus strand of NZ_BOLS01000010.1, from coordinate 84,361 downwards.
CGGGCGATCAAGCTGGCCCAGCGCGAGGACCGGCCCGCAATGGCGGCGGTGTTGACCACGGTCCGCGGCGAAAACAATCACGCGATTCGCCAGCTGCAGGCGGTTTTGGGCAAAACAGCTTGGGAAGGCTTGCACGACGAAGACGAGGACGACGAAGATTAGCGGACACTTGGTCACACGCAAAAAGGACGTTGAGACGGTTGCCTCAGCGCCCTTTTTGAGTGGGGAATCACTGCCGCTGCGCTTTGATGATCAGCATCATCGGCATGCGCAGCGAGGACTGCATGTCCGGCCGGTCGCGCAAGGCCGGGGCGGGCTGTGGTTCGACCAGTCGCTGCAAGCTAAACCCATGCGTGAGCAAGGTGTCCACAAACGTCGTCAGGGTGTGGTGATATTTGGTCACGGTGCGGTCCAGAAAATGGGCCTCGCGTTTGCCTTCATCAAAATAATGATCGACGGGCCATTTCCACGGCTCGCCGTTTTTGTCGTACAGCCAGTCCTGACTACCTTCCGCGGTGAAAACCGGGTGCTCCACTGTGAACAAAAAGACACCACCCGGCGCGAGCCACTGATGGACATGCGCCACCACCGCCCCAAAATCTTCCAGGTAATGCAGGGCCAGCGACGACAAAACGAGGTCAAAACTGCCGGCTGGGGCGGAAAACGCTTGGATGGTGGCTTGCTGATAGGTGATGGCCGGCGCCGCATTTTTTTCGCGGGCCACCGCGAGCATCTTCTCCGAAGCGTCGACGCCAAGCACCGCCGCCGCGCCGTGATCGGCGACATAGCGGCACTGCCAGCCGTACCCGCAGCCCAGGTCGAGGACGCGCTTGCCGGCTAGATCGGGTAGGAGCCGTTCAAAAGTCGGCCACTCGCCGGCTGCGCTGAGACCCGCCTGGCTGCGCGGCATCGCCTGGTATTGGGCAAAAAAGTCTGGATCGTCGTAGAGTGCGGTCACAATGAAGTCCCCTTTCTTGATGAGGCCAGTGTACCAGAAACGCGTTGTCCCGGCTAAAACAACTTTATTTATAGGATACCGGCTGCATGAGTAGTGATCAAAGAATCTTTTTAAAAGCTTTCCACGGGTGATGAGAGCTTTATTCCACAAACAGATATAAACAATTTAATTGTCGCCAAACGACTTGCCAAAATAACTCACTTTAAGGCATAATTTCCTTGTCAATCGTAAGCGCTTCCCGCTCTGTCGTTGTCACTTTCTATCTCCTGGGGGAGGAATAGACATGAGATTTTGGCAAAAGGTGATCGGCGGTGCGGCAACGCTGGTGGTCTTGATTTTGCTGGTCGCCTGTCGCCCAAGTTCGCGTCAACAGCCGACCGCTTCATTGAATGGCAAGAACCTGGCTGGCGCGGTCACATTGTGGGTCGATGCGGTGCAGGTGCCTGCCTATCAGCAATTAGTAGCGACCTTTACGAAGAAGTATCCGCATGTGGTGGTGACGGTCACACCAAGTCCCAACGGCACTGTCAACGCAAAGACCGATGTCCCGAAAACAACGCCCAACGCGGCCGATGTATTTGAGGTCCCCAATGATCAGTTGGGGCAACTTGCTGAGGCGGGGTATATCAATCCGCTGTCGCCCGCAGCTGCAAAGAAGATCAAGGCGACCAACATCGAAGCGGCATACGACGCGATGAAGTGGCAGGGTAAGTTATATGGGTATCCGTGGGCCCAGCAAGCGAATGTCTTGTATTACAACAAGGCACGCCTTTCCGCTGATGATGTCAAGAGCTGGGACACCCTGACGGCCAAGGGTGTGATCGGGCTTGATTTCACCGTTCCCTATGACACGTTCCCGATCTTTGTGACAGCCGGTGTCCAGTTATTTGGGGAAGACGGTGAAACGTTGGCTGGCGCCACGATGGCCTCTCAGGCTGGGCAGAATGCGCTGGCCTGGTTTGCCCAACAACAGCATAATCGTGGGGTGATCGAGACCTCAACTGAGATGAGTCTGCTAAAGACCGGCCAACTTGGCGCGATCATTGGTGGGCCATGGGATGCGCAGGCGGTCAGGAAGATTCTGGGTGACGATCTCGCCGTGACGACCCTGCCAACGATCACGCTAGCAGGGAAGTCTGTCCCGATGAAGGCTTTCCTCGGGGTGATGGCCTTTGCCGTAAACGCGCACACTGCGCCAGCCAAACAGCAAGCCGCCCAGACCTTAGCCGCCTATCTCACCGATCGCATTGGCCAACTGGCACTCTATCAAGCGCAGGGCCAGATTCCGATCGATAAACAGGTGTTGCAAACGTCTGCGTTGACCACCGATTCCATTGCCGTTGCCGTGGTTGCGCGGGCCCGTCGTTCGGTCTTGATGCCGAAGATGCCGCAAATGGCGCAGCTGTGGGACAACGCACCGGCACTGATGATCGGCGCTTACACAGGGACGATTAAACCGGCTGACTATTCGGCCAAACTGGCGGCATTTCAAGAGGTGATCTCGCAGCCTTGATCGCACCGCTAGAGCGCCCGCGTTTTTGGTGCGGGCAAGACACCTTTATTTGGCGCGGACCGTCTGGCAGATGACTGTCGGGCGGTTTTTCTGTTGAAAACGGTCTCGCCCTCAGATAGAGTGGGGACTGTATCAATCAATTTAGGGAAAATAGATTGAAAAAATTTTTTAACGGAGTGCTGTCTTTGCCTCGGCGACCCTACTGCTGGGACTGACGCTGACGGGTTGCCGCGCGCAGGCCGCATCGCTGGATGGTGATTATTACGGCTATAGTAGTGGTGATCTGATTCGCGTCCATCTGCAGCTCAAGGGCACCAGCGGGACGCTCGACCGCAAGATCCATGGCAATGGGGGCATGGAGACCTTTACGATCGATACCGTCAAGCAAACGACGCCATTTAAGGGTCAAAAGGCCGTCGACTATCAGCTGGATAAAAAGACTCATGCGCTGACTGTGCAAGATAGCTCGACCAAACTGCAGACCGCCTGCGTCGACACCAAACAGGGCACTCTTTTCAAAAAACAGTCTCAACAACAAGCCGATAAGTGAGGGAAAACATAATGCACGAAGACATGCATGACGGCAGCTTGTATCTGCCGCGCGAGGACCTGCTGGCCGCGCAACGCGCCTGCCTGGAAAAACAATATGATTATAATCACAGTCGGCCCAGCGAAGTCGCCAAGCGTGCGCAGCTGCTGCAGGAGATGTTTGCCGAGATCGGGCCGAACTGCTACATTGAGCCGCCGCTTCATGCCAACTGGGCGGGCCATTTTGCCCATTTTGGCGACCACATCTACGCGAATTTCAATTTGACGCTGGTCGACGACACGCACATTTATGTCGGCGACAACACGATGTTTGGCCCGAATGTCACGATCGCGACCGGCGCGCACCCCATTTTGCCTGCCCTGCGTCGCCGTGAGTACCAGTTCAATCAGGCGGTGCATATCGGGGAAAATTGTTGGTTTGGCAGCGGCGCGATCGTGCTCCCTGGCATCACGATCGGCAACAATGTCGTGGTCGGAGCCGGCAGTGTCGTCACCCACGACCTACCGGACAATGTGGTGGCGGTCGGCAACCCGGCGCGGGTGTTGCGGCCGATCAACGACCATGACAAGGAATTTTATTTTAAGGACAGGCAGATCGACTGGGACCAGATCGATTAAAAAGGTTGCGGCGATTCTTGGCTTGCATAGAAAAAGACGTTGCGGCTTTTCTCAGCTTGCAACGTCTTTTTGAGTTGCCTGGTGACCTGGCCCGTCAGTGGTGCTGATACGCACCCCACAACCCGTTCAACGCATCGACTAGCATGATCGCCGCCATCAAGATCATCGCGGCCATATTGTGCATCGTCAGGACTAACCCGATCAAGATGACGTTCGCGATGACGATCAACCACGCGAGCGTTTTTGGCATTGTTCCCATATGGACCCCTCCATTTCTGCTTTCAGAAAAAGTGTACCACTTTGCCCACGGCGCGAATAAGGAATGCCTAAAAAATAATCTTCCGTCCCTGCATCAAGGTGGTAAACTAGAACTGGTACAAAGTAAAAGGAGGGCAATAGCATGAGCAAAGTCTACTCGGATTACTTTTTTGACGAACCGGCCTTTAACACCCACGATGGCGGTTATGTGCCGCTTGAGGTCGCAGCGGCGCCGGCGCGGCCGCTGGCGATTCCGCCGCTATTGAAGCCGGACAAGGAAACGGCGACGGATCTGTATTACACGGTCACCGCCCAAGCCGGCGAGACGCAGATCTTGCCTGGGGCTAAGACGAAGACCTGGGGCTACAACGCCAGCGTGTTGGGCCAGACCATCGTTTTTCCAGTTGGCAAACATATCCATGTGCATCTGCAAAATCATCTCAAGGAACTGACCACCTTCCACTGGCACGGGCTGGCGGTCACGGGACCTTATGTGGATGGCGGGTGCCACGCGCCTGTTTACCCGGGCGAAACCTCTGACATCGACTTTACGTTGGATCAACCGGCGGCGACCACTTGGCTGCACGCCCATCCGTGTCCGAGCACGGCCGAGCAGGTCTGGCACGGGTTGGCCACCTTGGCGCTGGTCACCGACGACCACATCAACAGCCTGCCGCTGCCGCATGACTATGGCGTCAATGATATTCCGCTGGTGCTTCAGGACCGCCGTTTCCACGAAAATAATCAGTGGGATTACCGCGCGGATTACGATCCGGATGGGGTGCAGGGGCCGACTGCGTTGATCAATGGCACGGTCAATCCGTATTTTGATGTGACGACGCAGAAATTGCGGCTACGCATTCTCGATGGGGCCAACCGGCGTGAATGGCGTCTGCATTTTTCCGATGACCTGCCATTCACGCAGATCGCGGGGGATTCAAGCTTGCTGGCGCATCCGGTGACGTTGACGCACCTGATGATGACCTGTGCCGAGCGCGCCGAGGTGATCGTCGATTTCAAGGACTACAAGGAAGGCGACACCGTCACCCTATTTTCCGATGACGTGCCGATCGTGTCGTTCCGCATTCATGTGTTTGCGCCGGATGACACGACCTTGCCCGCGGACCTGCTGGATGTGCAGGCGCCGTTGCCGGATCCGGCGATGCCTGTGCGCAAGGTCGTGATGAGCGGCATGGACGAGGCGGTCGCAATCGACGGCAAGAAGTTCAACATGCAGCGCATCGACGCCACCCAGCAGATGGGGCAGGCCCAGTATTGGGATGTGACAAACACCAACACGATGCACGGCGGCATGGTGCATCCGTTCCACGTGCATGGGACGCAATTCCTGGTGGTCAGCCGCAACGGCCACGCGCCGTATCCAAACGAGACCGGCTTTAAAGATACGGTCGGCGTCAATCCGGGCGAAACGGTCCGCCTGCTGGTGCGCTTTGATCTTCCTGGTGTTTACATGTATCACTGCCACATCATTGAGCATGAAGACGGTGGAATGATGGCCCAGATTCAGGTCATTGATCCAGCCGAGCCGAACAAGACGTACAAGCTGATGGATATGGACACCCTCGTCCACGCCTTTGCGGAGGAGCGCGGCATCAAGCCTGAGGACCTCTGGATGGCGGGGATGGATTCGTATATGAAAATGGGCATGAAGATGTAAGTCACGTGGTAGGGAAAAAGCGGCTGAGGAGGCCGCTTTTTTTGTGGACGGAGGCGGCGTGGCAAGCTGCGCTCAGATGGACTGTCCGCGCCTTTTCCTTCGGGTGAAAAAGTTATTTAAAATAAATATATCGGCCGCTGACAAGACAGCAATGGAAATGCCTTTGTGACGCGCTTTTTACGCGTTTAAATTGTCAGCAAATAAAGTTGACAAAACCGTTTACACTGGAGTATATTAATCGACAGTTGAAGGGGTATCTGGCGTGGCCACACAGATTGCTTTCCTCCGAGACGGCGTGCCCGGCGAGGGAGTCCACCCCCGTCGCAAACCTAGAGCAGCCGCTATGAAGGGCACCCGAGTCAGTGGTGTCATAAATTAGGCGAGAGGGCGTACCACCAGCACCACCGTTGTCCGGCAGCAAAAATCGCACCTTGATCGAGCTGCCACGTTGAAAATCTGATCCCGCTAAGCCCCGCGGCAAGGCGCCCTCAGTCTCCTAATTGAAAAGCTTCAATGCACACTGGCCATGGCTGAAAAGACACGTCGACCGGTGTGTTTGTCGTACATAGGGGCCGAATCTTTTTTTTCGATTCTGATTTTTTGAAAATTGGAAGGTCGTACATGGTGTTTACGATATTTGCTAGTGGTTGGATGCGAAAAAGGGGTGCAGGCAAGTTCGTCTGCACCCCTTTTTTGCGTGATCGATCTCACCGTGGCATGGTGCTAATCGCGAACGACCAAGACGGAGCAAGGGGCGTATTTCGCCATGTAGGCCGCCTGGCTGCCAAAATGCTTGGCGATGCCGGTCTTGGCGGCCGCGCCGATCACGAGTAGGTCCGGCGAAACGGCGGGGATGATCGTTTTGACGATTGTTTCGCCTGCGTCGCCTTCACCGATCACCGCACGGACGGATTTGATGCCGGCTTTTTCGGCCAGGGCGACATACTCTTTCAAGTGGGTCTCAAGTTCTTCGCGCTCACCATGGACATAATCCTTGGTGAGGGCTTCATACACGTTCATTTCGCCGGATTCGAGAATTGTGGTGATGATGAGGCTCGCCTCGTCGACGCGGGCGCGGTGAATCGCGTAACGGAACGCAGCCAGTGCGTCCTGCGAGTCATCGACCCCGACGAGGATGGTCCTAAAATCTTCTGCCATCGTACTTCTCCTCCTTATTTTGCGCGGCGGGCCTGATCTTCCTTCAGCTCCGTTGCGCGTTGCTCAGCTAGGGACATGTTGAATTCCTTGTCGGCGCGGTACATATCGATGATCGTCCAGGCCAACAAGGCGATGATCAAAACGATTGCGATGTAAGCCACAATATGCGCTTGCGTCGCCAGTGACGGGGAAACGAAATCTGCAAAGGCATCCGGCAGGTTCAGCATATTCAGGAAGGTCAGGCCGATGACTGAGATCCAGCCCAGAATCTTGACCCACATCACATTTTTGAACCGGTCGCCCATTTCGGTCGCGTTGTCGGTCATCAAGAGCAGCGGCAACATGGAAAATGGCAAGGCGAAGGCCAGGAACACTTGTGAGTTGTTCATCAAGGTGTTGAGGGCCTCGTGCTGCTGGACTTCTGATTGCCGACTGGTCATGGCCACGCAGACCAGGACTGGGATCACGGAGATCAACCGGGTGACGAGCCGCCGTGCCCACAGCGGCATCTTCATGTGAATGAACCCTTCCATGATGACTTGGCCGGTCAGGGTGCCGGTGATGGTGGAGTTTTGGCCAGAGGCGAGTAAGGCGACCGCAAACAGCACGGACAGGACCCCGGACTTGGCGACGCTGATCAAGATGCCGTTAGACAGGGTCGAGGTGTCAGAAAGCGCCTGGAACAGCCCGAAGAACGATGGATCCTTCACGGCGCCTGTTTTGAAAACAGCGACGCCCATGATCAACAGCAGTGAGTTGACGAAAAACGCGCAGGTCAACTGAATGTTGGAATCCCAAGCGGAAAAACGGACGGCCGTTGCGACGTCTTCTTCGTCGTTGTGGTCGATCTTGCGCGTCTGGGAGATCGCAGAGTGCAAGTACAGGTTATGGGGCATGACCGTTGCCCCGATGATGCCCAACGCACCATTCAAGGGGGTCATGCCGCCCACTGATGGGCTCGTTGCGAATGTTTTTGCCGACGGGACCAAACCGTACAGGACGGCGGACCAATCTGGGCGAGACAGCGCGACTTGGTAAACGAAAACAAAGAGGATCACGAGAATCAGGCAGACCACGATCGCTTCGATCTTGCGGAACCCGATACGTGTCAAAAGCAATAATAGCAAGACGTCAAATACAGTGATGAAGACCGCGATAACTAGCGGAATGTGGAACAGCAGGTACAGTGCGATGGCCGCGCCGATGACTTCCGCAATATCCGTGGCCATGATGGCGAGTTCTGTCATGATCCATAACACAATGCCGAGCGTTTTACTCGTCCTAGCGCGAATCGCCTGGGCGAGGTCCATTTGGGTCACGATGCCAAGTTTCGCCGCCATGTATTGAAGCAACATCGCGATCAAACTTGACATTAAAATCACTGACATCAGGAGATACTGGAAGTTTTGCCCACCGGTGATACTGGTCGACCAGTTGCCTGGATCCATATAACCGACGGCAACCAAAGCCCCGGGACCTGAATAAGCAAATAAGGTACGCCAAAACCCTTTACCATGGGGAACTTCAACGGTGCCGTTGATCTCCTCCAGCGAGGGGCCGTTCGCGTACTCGATCAATTTGTGTCGAGGCGCCTGCTCCGTGCGTGGTGTTTCTTTCATTTTGTCCCTTCCTTTCTGAAACCACCACTCAGTATACGACCGATGTCTTGAATGTAAAGTAAAAATTTAGGATTCCCTAAGATGATAATTGAAGCGACGGGCGCCTATTGTTCGGCAAAAGGGAAAAATAAAAGCACACAACCAAATGACGGTTATGTGCTGGCTAACAAAACTTTCCTGGGGTAAAAGAGGCGTTTTCATGAGGCGGTTGGGCAGACGGTTACGAGGAACCTTTGTTATTTTTAAGGCAATAACGGAAACTTGCGGCGAATTTGCTCGTTCGCGAGCTCACTCGCAAGAAGCCCTGTTGGCCTAGTTATGATGGATAAGATGCTCTCTTGCGTATGCCAACATGGATCGCAATAACGGAAACTTGCTACGTATCTGCTCGTTCGCGAGCTCACTCGCAAGAAGCCCTGTTGGCCTAGTTATGTTGGATTAGATTTTCTCTTGCGTATGCCAACATGGGCCAAAATAACGGAAACTTGCGGCGAATTTGCTCGTTCGCAGGCTCACTCGCAAGAAGCCCTGTTGGCCTAGTTATGTTGGATTAGATTTTCTCTTGCGAATGCCAACATGGGCCAAAATAACGGAAACTTGCGGCGAATTTGCTCGTTCGCAGGCTCACTCGCAAGAAGCCATGTTGGCCTAGTTATGTTTGATAAGATGCTCTCTTGCGAATGCCAACATGGCTTCTTGCTGCCAGTTCAGGAGGGGTGGGAGTTGGTCGAGTGGCCAATAGGCGAGGCCTTCTGTTTCGTCTGTCACGTGGTCTAGCAGGTGGCCGCCGATCGGTTCGCATAAAAAGAGCTGGGTAATGCATTGGGCCACGTCGCCGTTTGGGTAATGGACGTCGCCTTCATCGAACAGGTGCAGTGGGCGAATAATGCGGACGTCCAAGCCGCTGTCTTCTTTCATCTCGCGGATGCAGGCTTTTGCGAAGGTCTCGCCATATTCGAGGTACCCGCCCGGTAAACTCCAGTTGTGGGTGTCGGTGCGCAGGTTGAGCAGTACCTCGTTTTTGTCGTTCAAGATCAGGCCGGCGCTGGTGTTGAGGATGATCGGCATATGTCCGACCAAGCTGCGAATTTTTTTGATATAGCCGTATGTCATGAGGCCACCTCCTTGCCTGATTCTAGCCGCGCCAAGGGAAAAAAGCGAGTATCTATAATTTGACCACAGAATCCTTGAGTGCCTCACTGGCTTTTCCTACCCGAACCGGTACACTAAAGTTGAAGGAATCTGGAGGTATCTTGAGGAGGGCGTGTCATGGCAGAAAAGCAACGTGGTGGCAACTCGCCGCTTGAGCAAGTCGGCCGCAGTCTCGGTGGTCTTGGGGCAGGACCAACGCAGCGAAGCAATCTTGCGAAGGCGCGACTCGAAACGGACAAAAAGCAGACGGCGGTGCCCACCGATTTTCACCTGCCGGAGATGCGACCGCCGAAAAAGCAGTGGAAATACCGGCGGCCGGTGTGGGTGATCGGCATCGCGTTGGCACTTGTCATTGCGGCGGCAGTGGCTTGGCATAACCTGACTGTTTCGCCGATGGTTGGCTTGACGGACCCGAAGCAGTATTGGTTTGAATACACCCAGTCCGCGCTGACGCAGCCGTCCTCCAAATTCGAGGCGGAAAACGTGCTGCCGCTGTTTGACGACGCGCACCCGAGCAAGCGCACCAAAGCCGCCGCGGCCAGTGTCCGGTTCAACAAGGGCCACACCGGCGTCCGCGTCGGCACGGATGGCACGCAGACCTTTACCTGGACCTATGCGCCGAACAAGCTCATGGTCAAGTTCAAGGGCCAACCGGCGGCGCATTGGGGACTGGCCAAGGTGACTAACAATTTAGAGAAACAGAAGTATACGGGATTTTCCGTCAGCGTGGATGGCGGTGGCACGGCATTTTACCTGTTGCGCAAGCGCTGAGCGGACGCATTTCCCGGGAAATAGAAATGAGATGAGTCGATGGCAGAAGATGAAAACGAGCGCCGCGATGCGCAGCGCCAGCAGCCAACTGGGATGCAGCGGCTGGGCAAGGCGATGGGCAACATGTCGACCGGCCTGCATGATGACAAACAGGCGGTGGCCCAAGAGGAAGATAAGCCAAATATTTATATTCCAAACACGATGGACATCGAGCGGCCCCAGATCGCGCCGCCCAAGACGCCGTGGAAGTACTGGAAATTGGCGATTCGGCTGGGTATTGTGGCCGTATTATTGCTGGCGTTTGGTGGGTTCTGGCTCTATGTCCGGCGCTCGCCGATGAAGCCGCTGACGAATTCTGCATACACCTGGTATCAATATGCAGGGTCGGCGCTGCCGGAAGGGGACCAAAGCAACATGACCACCCAGCCGGATCGCCCGCCGCTGCCAAAGCCGCAAGCCCAGGTCGTTTTCAAAGCGGACCACACTGGCTCGCTTCAAGATCGAAAGACCGGCGATAAACAGACCTTCACCTGGACCTATTCCGCGAACAATTTACGGGTGAACCTCGCTAAGGCGGGGCCTGAGCGCTGGACGCTGGCTTGGGTCACGACCAACGCGGGTAGCCACAAGTACAAAGGGTTTCGCGTCGTGTTGCCAAGCGGGAAGAAGTTCTACATTTTGCGTCGCGCCTGACCGGGTCAGTCGGCGCCGGCAGTCCTGGTTAGCCGCGATTCGCCTTGGAAAGCGTATTCATCGGTCAAAATACTTCCAATTCGGCCGATTTTCTGTCATGATGTTTGCTGTCAAGACACCTCGGCTGCAGCTGAGGAATACAGGAGGCGTTTGTTCATGAAAAAAAGTTGGATTCTCAAGGCAGCCGGGGTGGCGGCCATGGCATTACTGCTGGTCGGCTGCGGCAAAAGCGCAACGACCACAAACACAAAGAAGGCGGCAGAGCCTGTCAAGATCACCTATTGGCACCGCATGACCGGGTCCTACAAGACCGCGCTGGATCACTTGATCAAGCAGTTCAATGATTCTCAGAAACAATACAAGGTGGTCGGTGTTTCTCAGGGCAGCTATGATGCGCTTCAGCAAAAGATCATGGCGGCGGCGAAGTCCAAGACCCTGCCAACGCTGTCCCAGACGCCGTACACGAACATCGGCGATTATGTTAAAAATGATTTTCTGATTCCGTTTGACGATCAGATGCTGAACGGCGATAACAAGTTATCGGCGGCACAGCTGGCTGACATTTACCCGAGCTTCCTTGAAAGTGGCAAGTACCAGGGCAAATATTACGGGCTACCATTTTCCGTGTCCACCAGCATCCTTTTTTACAATAAGGACCTGATGACCAAGTACAATGTGCAGTTGCCGAAGACTTGGGATGATGTCGCAACGGCGGGCAAGATCCTCAAGCCGCAGAAGCTGACGGCGATGGCGCTGGACAATTCATACGACGTGACGCTGGAAAGCATGGCGCAACAAGCCGGCCATCAGCTGATCACCAAGGATCTGAAGGCCAACCTCAATGCGCCGACAACGCTGGCGGCGGTCAACAAACTGCTGACGCTGCGCAAGGACGGGTATCTTCAAACGGCCGGCCAGGATTGGTATTTCGACGTGGCCCTGATCAACAAGAAGGCGGTCTTTGGCGTCGGCTCGTCTGCGTCCATTCCGGACATGGCCCAGCACGCACCGAAGGATATGAACTGGGGCACCGCCACGATTCCGAGCTATAACGGCAACACTGGCACGCCGCTGAACGGCAATGACAACGTGATGTTCAAGGGTGCGACCAAGGCCCAACAAGCCGGCGCCTGGGCGTTCAACAAGTTCTTGCTGAAGGCCGAAAGCACCGCGTACTGGGCGGAAAAAACGGGCTACGTGCCGGTCACCAAGAGCGGTACTGACTCGCAGTCCTACCAGGATTATCTCAAGCAGAACCCAGCCTACCAAGCGGCGGTCGATGCGGTTCCAGCCAGCTTTGGCTCGACCATTTTTGCCGGCTACAATGATTACCGCAATCAGCTGATGAGTACCGTCGACCTCACACTGACCAAGAACAAGGATGGTAAGACGGCCTTCGATGAGCTCCAAGCGAAAACGGAGCCGATTCTGAAAGCCGCGAAGTAACACGACTCGAATCAAAGACCCGGCCTGCGCCGGTCGCTTCTCAAGGGAAGCGGCTGGACGTAAGACCGGGTCTTTTTTGGTTGGCGCGGTGGGTGAAGGCGAGGGGGCGAACTGCGCCCCAAGCGCCAGGAGAGGGGGCGAAGATCGTAGCGACCCTCCCGCGCACCGCCACACCCTATGCTTTCAGCACGTTATCGATTGCCTTCAGTTCGTCCTCTGTGAAGTCGAGGTGATCGAGCACTTTCAGGTTGTCTTCCAGTTGGGAGACTTTGGACGCGCCGATCAAGACGGTCATGACGGCCGGCTGTTGAAGGTCCCAAGCCAGCGCCATTTCGGCCAGGCTCTGGCGGCGCTGCTGGGCGATGGCGTTGAGCTGTTGAATCTTTGGCAGATGCGCCTTGACCTCTTTTTGCATCCAGTCGCCTTCGCGCACCGCGCGTGAGTCGTCCGGAATGCCATTGAGGTAGCGGCCGGTCAATTGCCCTTGGGCCAGCGGCGAGAAGACGATCGCCCCTGTGCCTTCTTTTTCAAGGAGGTCAAACAGGCCAGAGGTCGCCGGCTCCTGATGGAACATGTTATAGGCATCCTGATGAATGATGTACGGGGTCTTGAGCTCGCGGAAGATCTTGGTGATCGCCGCGGTCTCTTCGACGCCGTAGTTGGAAATGCCGATATACAGCGCCTTCCTTTGGCGAACGAGGTGATCGAGGGCTTCTGCGGTTTCCTCAAGCGGGGTATTCGGATCATAACGATGGGAATAAAAGATATCGAAATAATCCAGGCCGGTGCGGCGCAGGCTCTGGTCGGCGCTGGCGATGATGTATTTGCGCGAGCCATATTCGCCATAAGGGCCCGGCCACATGTAGAAGCCGGCTTTGCTGGACAAGACGAGCTCATCGCGATACGGTTTGAAGTCTTCCTTATAAAGCTGGCCAAAATTGGTCTCGGCGCTGCCGGCAGATGGGCCGTAGTTGTTGGCCATGTCAAAATGCGTGATGCCATGGTCAAAGGCATAGCGGAGCAAGGCGCGCTGATTGCTCAAGGCGTCGATGTCGCCAAAGTTGTGCCAGAGGCCAAGGGCAAGTGGGGCAAGGCGCAACCCGGAGCGGCCGACATGGTTGTATGGCAATTGTTCATAGCGATCACTCGCTGCAAGATATTGAGTCATATGATTATCCTTCCTATGTAAAAGTTGATTTCGTTTCCAACTAACTAGTTTACGCAACTTTGTCCGGCAAAGGCTCCCTCTTTTGCCTGGGGTCAAAATAAAATTGGTATATCCGTTTAGACAAGTGGTAAAAGCGGCCGGTTCGCCTTGCAATTTGAGGTGAGTCCGCTATCCTGTTAGAGGTTGAGAGCGCTATCACATTTGGTGCCGGGTAAGCACCATCGGAGGGGTATCTTGCTTAAAATATTGGCAGTTGGGAACAGTTTTTCAAACAACACGACGCATTATCTTTACCCGTTGGCCCAGGCCGCGGGCGTTGAGTTGAAGGTGGTGAATCTCTTTGTTGGCGGCTGTCCGCTTGAGCGGCACTGGCATAATATTCAGGCGGATAATGCTGAATATCGCTATGAGTTAAATGGTGATGACACGGATGAGGCCCATCTTGTCAGCATCGATCAGATCCTGCCGGAAGAGCGATGGGACCATATCTTTTCCCAGCAGGCGAGCGGCGACTCGGGGCTGCTGGATACTTACCAGCCTTATGCGGGATTGGTCTATGCCCATCTGCGGCAGGCACAGCCACAAGCGCATTTTTGGATGCAGGAGACCTGGGCCTATGATCGCGCCAGTGACCACCGCGATTTTGCCTTTTATCACCGCGACCAAGATGAGATGTTTGCGCAGCTGGTGGCGGCTTACACCCAGACCAGCCGGGAAGTCGGCGCGACGCTGTTGCCAACAGGGACACTGATTCAAAAAATGCGGGCGTTGCCGTTTTTTGCCACCCACCCGCTCAATGTTGAGGATGGCTATCATCTGAACGATTACGGGAAATATGGGGCGGCGCTGCTTTGGCTTCAGGCGTTGGCCGGGGTGCCTGCCGACCAGGTGCCAATGCCGGATGATGCGGCGCTGCGCCAGCTGGAGCCAGACATTTGCAAGCAGATCGCGCAGGTCGTCACTGCGCTGGAGGGATAAACATGAACCATCATTTTACGATCACTGGTTTTGCCGATGAGATCGGCCCAAGTTTGACCGAACAGATCGCGGTGCTCCAGGCAAATGGCATCAGCCACATCGAGATTCGCGGAATCGATGGCGAGAATGTCGCCGATTTTTCCGATGACCAGGCACGCGCCTATCACGACACACTCACCGCGGCCGGCATCCAGGTGTCCAGCCTGGGCTCGCCGATCGGGAAGATCACGATCACCGATGACTTTGCGCCGCATCTGGCCAAATTCAAGCACGTTCTGCACCTGGCCGCGCTGTTTGAGGCGCCATATGTGCGGCTGTTCAGTTTCTACGCCCCAGCCGGCGAACACATCGCCTCCTATCAGGCGGAAGTGATCGCGCGCTGGCAACAATTTGCGGCCGCCGCGAAAGCCTATCCGCAGATCATTCTGCTGCACGAGAACGAAAAAGAGATCTTCGGCGAGACACCGGAAGCGGAGCTGGCCCTGTTTGACGCGCTGGCGGATGACCAGGTCCAGACCGCATTTGATCCCGCCAATTTTGTCCAAGGCGGCGTCACCGTTTTTCCCCATGCCTATGACCTGCTGAAGGCTCACATCGCATACGTCCACATCAAGGACGCGATCGCCTCAGATGGCCATGTGGTGCCGGCCGGCTTCGGCGATGGCCAGGTAAAAAAGGTGCTCGCCGCGCTGGCCGCTGCAGATTATCACGGCTTCTTATCGCTAGAGCCTCATCTGGCCGAATTTGGCGGCTTTGCCGGCTTGGAACAAACGCGCGTATCGCTGCCGCCTGCTGCGCAAGGCGATGGGGCCCAGGCATTTTCCACGGCCGCCGCGGCGCTGCGTAAACTGCTGCAGGAACTTGACGAAGCGTGGCAGTGAGCCGCGAGGAGGTTAGATCAATGACACAAGTACGCTTTGGCATCATCGGCATCGGTAACATGGGTTCGGCGCATGCCACGTCGATCACCGGCGGGCAGGTGCCCGAATTGCAGCTGGTCGCGGTGGCGGATCGGCGGGCCAGTCGCAGGTAGTGGGCGGCTGAGACGCTGCCGGCTGATGTTACGGTTTTTGAAGAAGGCACGGACCTGATCGCCAGTGGGCTGGTCGATGCGGTCTTGATCGCGGTGCCGCATTATCAGCATCCCGAGCTGGCCGAAGATGCCTTTGCTCATGGCCTGCACGTGCTGTCGGAAAAGCCGGCCGGGGTCTATACCAAGCAGGTGCGCGAAGAAAATGCGGCGGCAGCCAAAAGCGGGTTGACGTTTGCCATGATGTTCAATCAGCGCACCAATAGCGTGTACCGCAAAATGCATGACATCGTGCAAGGCGGCGAATATGGCGCGATCATGCGCGTCAACTGGATCATCACGGATTGGTTCCGCACCCAAGCCTATTATGATTCCGGCGATTGGCGCGGCACCTGGAACGGCGAAGGCGGCGGGGTGCTTCTCAATCAGTGCCCCCATCAATTGGACTTGCTGCAGTGGATCTGCGGGATGCCGAGCGAGATTCAGGCCTTTGCCCAAAATGGCCACTGGCATGACATCGAAGTTGAAGATGACGTGACCGCTTATCTGAAATATCCAAACGGCGCGACCGGCGTGTTTGTGACGTCCACCGGGGATTATCCCGGCACCAACCGCTTCGAGGTGACCATGGAACGGGGCAAGATCGTCTGTGATGGCGGGCGTCTGACGCTTTTTCGCCTCGATGAAAATATCCGCGAGGTCTGCCAGCACAGTGAGCAGGCTTTTGCCCGGCCGGTCGTGCACGCGGAGCTGGTCGAGACCGATGGCAGTAATCCCCAACATGTCGGTATCCTGCGCAATTTCGGCCAGCACCTACTGACAGGCGCGCCGCTGATTGCTCGCGGGGAGGAAGGCATCAATGGCTTGACGGTGTCGAACATGATTCATCTCTCCTCCTGGCTTGGCCGACCGGTGACGGCGCCGATCGACGAGGACCTGTTTTTGGCTGAATTAAATAAGCGGCGCGCGGCCTCTCAGGCGAAAAAAACTGGCAGCGACGTTGCGATCGATCTGACGGATACCTATTAACGCGACGCCGGGCAAAAGGTGGCGCGTTGCCGCCAAAATGATGCCAGTCGCCTGGCGCCCCTTTCACGTTGGCCTGCAGACGCGTATGCTACAGAGGACGGCGTTGTGCCGTGATCTTGCGGAAAGTAGGCCTTCAATTTATGAATCAGACTTCGATCAAATTACCGCTGCCGGAGCTGCTCGGCTATTTTGCCTTATCGCTGGTCATCAATGCGCTCGGCAATGGCATCACGGTCGCGCTGAACCTCGGCTCAGCCTTGTGGACCGCCTCGGCGGTGAACATCAGCCACCTGTTACCGATCGACCTTGGCACCGTGATGATGGGGCTGGGCGGCCTGACGATCATCGCCAATGCGCTATTGCTCCGCAAATGGGAGTGGCGGCGGGTGCTCGGCAATTTGATCTTCATGTTGCCATTTTCCTATTTGGTTGGCGGCTTTTCGGCCCTAGTCGCCCGCCTGCCTTGGGGAAGTTTGCCACTGTGGGGGCGCATTTTGTTCGACCTGCTCGGCATCTGCCTGATCGCGATCGGCGTGTCGTTGTACCAGCGGGTGAATCTGATGCTGCATCCCAGCGACGATCTGATGCAGATCATTCGCTTCCACTTTTTCAAAGGCAGTGCGGTGCGCGCGCAGTTGGTGGCGTTCATGCCGCCGCTGACGTTGATCTTGATCTGCGTGGCGATCTCGCATCATATTTATGCGGTCAATATCGGGACGATCTTCTCGCTGGCGTTTTCAGGTAGCGTGGTCGGCTGGGCGGACACCCATATTTTTCCGCGGCTGAAACACCAGCGAATCTGAGTGCGCGGGCATTGGCGGATCGTGAGCAAACTTACAAAGGACAGCAAACAGGAACTGGGACAAAACTTTTGTTTTGTCCCAGTTCCTGTATAGTGCACTAATGTTACAGCAGTGTCGTGGGCCAAATGTCCGGGTCCGAGCAGCTAAGGTCCCAATCACCTGGTCCAAAGTTCGGACCTGGCGCTTGGAACACTTACCTGTCGGACCCAAAAGCGACATTTGTCCCACTTCCTGTTTGTGTCCTCACCCGCGGTCGCGGTAGGCCCGCGGGGTGCAGTGATAGGTGTCACGAAAATGCTCGTCAAATGCACGCATGCTGGTGAAGCCCGAGCTAAATGCGATCGTTTCGATGGCGTTGCCACTTGCTTTCAATTGCTGGGCGGCCCGCGCCAGGCGCAACTGGGTCAGATATTGCTGAAAGGTCAGCCCCATTTCCCGGGAAATAAGCCGGGAAAGGTAACTGGGATTGTAGCCCAACGCCCGCGCGGCGGCCGGCAGCGTGAGCGGCTCGGTGTAATGGCTGCCGAGATAATCGATGATCCGGCCAAGACGCTCGCTTCCCAGCGCAGGCGCGGCGACGAGCGATTGGTCTAGATAGGTGTCGCACAGCATCGCGATCAGCCCGCGCACCATCAGCGGCCGGTGCAGCAATCGGCTCATGGTCGGACGGTCGGTGAGGTCAACCAGGCCAAAGTCCAGTGCCGGGGTCTGGGCGTGGCGGTCGCCCAATGCGGCCATGAACGTCGGCACAACACTCGGGGCGAAGGTCAGACACTGATAATGACTGCGCGGTCCGCTTTGGTAGCCATGCAGTTGGTTAGGTAAAATCAGCGCTGCTTGACCGGCCTTAAGGAGGGTCTGCTGATGCGGCTCAAGCACCGTCAACGTCCCGACCTGAAGCAAGATCATTTCCAATGAGCGGTGAAAATGCAGCGGATAGCTGAAGTTATCAAACGCCATCACGCTGATGTGGTCATCGACGCCAAACCATTTCTTCTGATATTCCATCGAGCGCCACCTCCTTTAGTCGGGCTTCGGTGCGCATGGTCGAGACAGCTAGGTACGCCAAGCACTCGGTGGCAAGAAGCGCCACCAAGCGCTTGGCTAGCCTACCTGCTCGACCATAAACGCGCACCTGCGCACCCTTTGAGAATACAACGTAGGTAAAATTTGCGCCAC
This sequence comes from Lacticaseibacillus mingshuiensis, assembly GCF_016861785.1. Classification (GTDB taxonomy): domain Bacteria; phylum Bacillota; class Bacilli; order Lactobacillales; family Lactobacillaceae; genus Lacticaseibacillus; species Lacticaseibacillus mingshuiensis. Next base: position 65,761 of record NZ_BOLS01000010.1, on the reverse strand, counting down.
TTTTTCGCAAGCAGTCACTATTGCCGGTGGGGGCAGCTTGCTATGATATGACTGAGAGCGCATTTTTCTAAGGAGGATTCTGATGACATCACTTGAGGCATTGCAACGCGCGTTTATCGATCAGCGCAACGGTATTTTCATCCATTTCAACAGCGGCACCACGCAGTATCATCAGTCCGATATTATCGACTGGGACTACGGGGTGACGGGCAAAAACGATCCGCGCCGGCATCCATTTGAGCCTGCGACCTGGAATCCCGATCGGCTGGATACGGCGCAGTGGGCCGCGGTGGCTAAGTCGGCTGGCGCGCGGTTTGCCGCGTTGACGACGAAGCATCACGAAGGCTTTTGTCTGTGGCCGACGCAGACCACGACGCACTGTGTATCCAGCGGCCAGGTGACAACGGATGTCGTGGCCAGCTACTTGAAGGATTTTCGGGCAGCTGGCATCGAGGCTGGGCTGTATTTTTCCATGCTGGACCTGCAGCACGACATCACCGCAACACACTGCACGCCGGCGGATAAGGCAATGATTCATGCCCAGCTGACGGAACTGCTGACAAATTATGGCGATATTCCGTTTTTGATCACGGATGGCTGGAATGCGCCGTGGGGTGGCCCGTCCTATCAAGACCTTCCGTTTGCCGAAGTCGATGGCTGGGTCAAAAGCCTCCAGCCGAACTGCCTGCTGATGAATATCGGCAGTGTGGACGATCTGTCGACCACGGACATTCTCTTTTTTGAAAATGCGGCGGGGCAGGAAACGGCGGCGTCATTCGCCGGCCCTGGAATCGCCTGCAATCTCTTTACCACCAGCTGGTTCTGGAAGGACCGCTATGCGATGGAGCCGTTGAAGTCGGTCGACTGGGCGCTGGGCCTGGCTGAGCAGTACAACCGGCAAAATGTGAACTTCATGCTCAATATCAATCCGGACGATCATGGTCAGGTGGCGCCCAACCTGGCAGCGCAACTGGCGGCATATGGTCAGCGCTATCAACAACCGGCGCCACTGACGGCATTGCCGGCGGGATGGCTGTGGCGTTAATAAGACATTGAAATAGCGGCGTGGTCACACGCATTGGACCTGAGGCAGAATGAAAATTTTGTCTCAGGTCTTTTGATTCACGGTGCGCCGATCCGCGGGCTGGTGGCTGGCATGCGACTTCAAGGGTTTGAATTCCGCAAGAAGGCGCCCGGCCGCCTCGCAAGTCGTTATCGTGGACAAGTTTTTCCATCCGGTCTATAGTCTCAAATCGACGCAGGGGATGCGTTGGGTTGGGGGAATCGAGAACCGGCACGTGTCGCCGGCAAAGGGGGGAATGACTTGCTTCGCAATGAACGACTCAAGCAGATCATGGCGCTTCTGGAACGCCGCAAGTTAATGTCGATCAACGACATTCACAAAACACTGTTCGTCAGCACGTCGACGCTGCGGCGCGACCTGACGATACTCGAGCAAATGGGCTTGGTGATTCACCGGTATGGGCAGATCGAGTATGTCACCAGCAACACGCAGGAGCAGTCCTATTTGTTTCGGGAACAGAACAATGAACAGGAAAAAAAGCAGATCGCAGAGATCGCCAGCACCTTTTTGGCGGACAACATGGCGATCTTCATGGACTCCAGCACTACTGTTTCGTTTTTGGCCCCTTATCTGCGCAATTTGCGCAATATGGTCGTGATCACCAATGGCTTACGGCTGGCAGTGGCGTTGGATGAAATGCCGGCGGTCAAGACATTTGTCACCGGCGGCCAGCTTCGCGCAGGCACTGGCGCCTTGCTTGGGACGGGCGCCGAGGCGTATCTCAATCAGTTTCAGACCGACCTGGCCTTCATCTCCTGTTCTGGGGTGACCGCCGAAACGGTGTTTATGGCGAGCACCAGTCAATCGGGCGTGAAACAGCAAATGCTGGCTCTCAGCAAGCAGGCGGTGCTGCTGGCCGACCATACCAAGGTGGGCGTGGATGGCTACTATCGGCTCATTCCTGTCGCCCAGCTGACGGCGGTGATCACGGATCGTGAACCCGCGCCCGAGATCTTGACCGCCTGGAATCAGACGCCGGCTGAGGTGCTTTTTCCCGAGTGAACATTCCTGACGCAGTTTGAGCAAATTCGACCACCTCGCGTTGACTAATTACCATTTAAAGTGAAACCGCTTCCATTCTGTTTTTTCGTCCTATATGATGACCCCATCTCAGTGGCACACACACATTTTGAGGAGGAGACACAATGAAAATTGGCAAGCTTCTACTGGGCAGTCTGGCTGCGTTGGCCGCGGCACTACTACTGGCGGCCTGCAGCGGCAAAAGCAGCACGACTTCCAGCGATGGCAAGATCACGTTGCGCACGATGACGCGCAACAGCAAGGGTTTTGCGACCAGCGCGATCTATTTCGCCGCGCTGAAGCAGTTTGAAAAAGATCACCCGAATGTCAGGATCGTCGACAGCTCGATCGCCGACGAAAATGCCTACAACAATCTGCTCAAGACGAGCCGCGCCTCCAATGATCTGCCGGATATTTTCCGCGTGGAAGGGGTCGCAAACCTTTCTGAATATATCAAGGCCGGGCTGATCACTAACATTGACCCGATCATCAAGGCGGACCCGAAATGGGGCGACGGCCTCAGCAAGGGCGCGCTAAGTTATCTGCAGGTCCCGGGGTTTAAGGGCACCTGGGGCGTCCCGCAGGAATCCGGGCTCGTCGGCGTGTATTACAACAAGGAGATCTTCAAGCGCGCGGGGTACAACGAATTTCCACAGACGTTCTCGGAGTTTGAGGCGGCGATCAAGAAGATCCGAAGCCTCAACATCACCCCGATCGGCCTTGGGGCAAAAGACTCCTACAGTATTGGCCACATTCATAACCTGATCTTCTATCACATGGTCGGCGTCGATGCCGCCAAGGAGCTAGGCGAGCGCAAGATCAAGTGGACCGACCCGAAGATCGTGGCGACGATCGAAAAGGTCAAGGAACTCAATGACATGAAGGCCTTCGCCCCGGATTCGGCTGGGATCAGCCGTGAATCCGCCTTCACCGACTTTTTGACAGGGAAGGCCGCGATGTTTATCACCGGGCCGTGGGATATCCCGAATATGCAGGATAAGAGCAAGACCAAGCTGACGGCGGACTTTGCGTTTGCCAAGTTCCCGTATTTCGAGGATGAGCCGCAGTTCAAGGATAATGACATGCAGGCGATCTCAGCCATCCAGATTCGCGGCGATCTGACCGGTGAAAAGAAGAAGATGGCGATCGAGCTGGCCAAGGCGCTAAGCAGTGAAGCCTATGCCTCCAAGATGGCGAACGAGACCAACCAGATCTTCCCGCGGACGGATTACACGGTGGCCGCAGACAAGTCCACCCCGCTGTTCCGTGAGAATGTTGAATTGGCGAAGACATCCACCAATGTCGGCGTCGATGTCTTCGGTATGGATCCGCTGCAATCGATGCAGGATGTGACGCGTAACGCGCTGGTCGGCGTCCTTCAAGGCGACTCGCCGAAAAAGGCAGCCGAGACGATTCAACAGGAGATCGATAACAGTAAATAAAAGGAGGGTCACGTATGGAGGAAACTGCCGCTTCAAAGCCGTTAAAGCCCAATCCCAGAAGGCGGTCGCACGCGCTATTGACGACGCGCGACAAGGTCCAGCTAGTCGCGATGTCGAGTCCGGCGATCGTGATCTATACGGCCTTTCTGGTCATTCCAATCTTCATCGCACTATATTTCTCGTTTCACTCGTGGAACGGCATTAAGGGCGCACCGCTTGAATATGTGGGCTGGCAGAATTTTGCCCGCGCCTTTGCGAGTCCGCTGTTCCAGACGTCCATGAAAAATCTGGCGCTGATGGTGACCGTCAGTGTGCTGTTTCATACCCCGATCGCGCTGGTCTTGGCGGCGGTGCTGAACACCAAGGTGCGGGGCAAACGATTTTTCAAAATGATCTACTTTGTACCGACGATCTTTCCACTGATCGCGACCGGGCTGCTGTGGTATTTCATCTTCATGCCGACCGGCGCCCTGAACACAACACTGACCAATCTGGGCCTGGGTTCCTGGGCCCGGGGCTGGCTGGTTGATTCGGGCACGGCCATGCCGACGATCATCTTCGTCAACATCTGGGCTGGAATCGGCTACTACATGATCATTTTGCTGGCCGGTTTAAAAAACATTCCAGAGGATGTCTACGAAGCGGCCCGCATCGATGGCGCATCGGCGGTCCAGATCTTTTTCCGGGTCACCGTGCCGATCATGCGGCCGACCATCCTTCTTTGTTTGGTGTTGGATATCATCGGCACGATCAAGGTCTTTGACTTGGTCTTCGTGATGACTGGCGGTGGGCCAAACGGGTTGACGAATCTACCGACCACGCTGGTCTACTATGAGGCGTTTCGGTATGACAACTACGGGTTAGGCTCGGCTGTGGGCGTGATTCTGTTGGTGCTGGCCATGACCCTGACGCTTTTGACCCAGTATGTGCCGAAGTGGATCGCGCGAAAGCGGGTGAAGACGCATGCGTAGTCTGAAGTGGATCAAATACGCCTTTTTGTATCTGATGGTGCTGGCGTTTGTGCTGCCGATGCTGTTCACCTTCATTTCGTCGTTCAAAAACAATAATGAGATCTTTTCCGCCCCATTTTCGTTGCCGAAGATCTGGCGGTTTGAGAACTGGCAGATCGCGTGGAGCTCGGCGGGGATGTCGCGCTATCTGCTCAACAGCTTCGGCTTGGCGATCGGCTCCGTTGCGCTGATTCTGATCGTCGCGTCGATGGTGGCGTACGAGATCTCGCGGTTCAACTTCCGCATCAACAAGCCACTGCTGTCGTTTTTCCTGATGGGGATGATGATTCCGATGCATGCTATCATCGTGCCGATCTCCTGGATCATCGGCAACTTGGATCTGAAAAACAATATCGGCGCGCTGATGTTGCTGTATATCGCCTTTGCCATGCCGTTCACAACGGCGGTACTGGCCAACTTCATGCGGGCGATTCCAGTTGAGATCGAGGAAGCGGCGGTGCTCGATGGCGCCTCGAAGTTTGCGATCTACCGGCGAGTGATTCTGCCGATGAGTGGGCCGGCGCTGTCAACGGTCGCGATCTTCAACTTCCTGTCGGTGTGGAACGACGTCATGTTCCCATTGCTTTTCATCAATGATCCGTCGATGAAGACCGTTGCGCTTGGCTTGCTGAACTTTAGCGGCGAACACGGGACGGATTATGGGCCCATGATGGCGGCCATCAGCATCACCATCTCGGTGCCGTTCATTCTCTATATTTTCTTCCAGGAGCGCATCGAAAATGGCATCGCGGCTGGCGCCATCAAAGGGTAAGGGGATGAGACTGTGGTGAAGCTCAATCAACGTCAGATCCACCTGGATTTTCACACGAGTCAGTATATTCCTGAGGTCGGCGCGGCGTTTGATCCAGATGAATTTGCGGACACCTTTAAGGCCGCCGATGTGAATTCGGTCACTGTGTTTGCCCGCGATCATCACGGCTGGATCTATTATCCCTCCGAGCGGTTCGGCGAGATCGTGCACCCGCATCTGGTGCAGCGGGACCTGCTGCTTCAGCAGATCGAGGCGCTGCACGCCCGCGACATTCGGGCGCCGATCTATGTCACGGTTCAGTGGGACCATGTGATCATGCGCGAGCATCCCGAGTGGCTGTGCCGGGATCCAGACGGCGAGCCGATCAATATGCAAAACACTCCGGAGCCGAATTTCTATGATTTCATCTGCTTGAACAGTCCGTATCGGGATTATCTCAAACGGTTTGTCCATGATGTGATCGATGTGGTTGGCGCCGAGCGCGTAGATGGCTTTTTCTTTGACATCGTGTTGCCGGTGCCGTGCGATTGCGTCTATTGCCAGGCCCAGATGGCACGCCGCGGCATTGACCACACGGACGCTGAGGCACGCCTCGCTTATAGCCTCGAGATGCTGCACGATTTTAAAATGGAGATGTATCAGCTGATCGAGACCCGGGTGAAGGACGCCAGCATCTTTTTCAACAGCTCGACGATCTCGCCGGCTGTGAAACAGGATCTTGCGGCCACCACCCACCTGGAGATCGAAAGTCTGCCAAGTGGCGGGTGGGGTTATGATCATTTTCCTGTGACGGCGCGTTATGCGCGGACTTTGGGTAAGCCGCTTGTGGGCATGACGGGCAAGTTTCACACGTATTGGGGGGACTTCAATTCATTAAAGGAGGCAAGTACGCTTGCCTATGAGGTGCAGTTGATGTTGGCACTCAATGTCGACGCGGTGTCGATCGGCGATCAGATGGATCCGACGGGAAAACTTTCGCCGGCCGCCTATGACTTGATCGGCGGGGTCTATCATCAAGTCGCGGCCTTGGCACCGCATCTGGCGGGGGATGTGCCGACGGTGGAAACGGCGGTGCTGATGCCGCCGGTCCCGCCAGGTATCGATGTAGCCATGGCGGTGATCGGGGTCAAAAACCTGCTGACGGAGCTGAATGTGCAATTCGATTTTATCGATGCGGACACGCCGCTGACCCCATACCGGCTGGTCATTGTGCCGGAAGGGGTGACGTATTCAAAAGCGCTGTCGTTGAAGTTGCGCGCCTTCAAGGAAACCGGCGGGGCGCTCATCAGTAGCGGTGGGGGCATGCTAAATGAGCGCTCGACCTTGTTTGGCCTGACGCGGCACGGCGATGACCGCTGGCAACGCAGCTTCATCGTGGGCAATGACGTGATCGGACAGGCCCTGCCAAAGGAGCCGCTGGTTATGTACCTGCAGGCGATCGCCGTCCAAGCGGCAGGGGCAACGTCACTTCTTGAAACGCGGCGGCCGTATTTTAACCGTGAAGGCAAAACGTTCATCTCGCACCAACACGCACCGGCCACGGAAAAGGCGGGGCAACCGGCGCTGTGGCGATATGACAACACGTTCACGCTGACGCACCCGCTGTTCACGATCTATGCGCAGTATCGGCCGGCCTGGCTCAAGGTGATCTTCCGGGATCTCCTGCGGCTGGCCCTGCCAAATCAATTGGTCCATCATGATGGACCAGCGACGCTTCAGGTGTATGTGAATGGCAATACGGCCCGGCATGTCAGCCATGTCCATTTGCTCAATTATGTGATCGCCAAGCAGGCCAGCAAGCTCTACACGGTCGATCCGGCCTATCCGACTGCCCAGCTGACGATCGATCTGACCGTGCGCACCCAAACGGTCAAGGCGGTGACTGGCTTGATCAATGGGGCGGGCATCGCCTGGCAACAAATTGGCCGCCTCCTACAGATCAGGGTCCCGAGCCTGATCGGGTATGAGGTCCTGGAAGTGCAGTATCAGGCGTAGTTGACCGCAGCCAACCAATCGGGCACATGGCACAAGCAAAATTGATCTCGTGGAAGGCGAAAAAGGGTGTGGAGGCTCGCGGGATGGCCGGGTAGCTAGCTTGGCTTGGGTGCTTAAGGCGTACTTCGCCTCGAGTGCACAAGACTGCTAGATATCCCACCCCTGCGAGCCGGAACCCAACTAAAAGACGCGCAACCGTTCGATCTGGTTGCGCGCCTTTTGTGTTGCGGGGACGGATGCGGCCCCCAACAATTCGCGGGCTATCGGGAAAAGGTCGACGAGATCGCCTTGCCATCATGGTTCTGGACGATGGCTTCAAACTGGTGATATTCGGCGTCTCGATTCACAGCGGGCAGGATGTGTTGCGGGTGATAGATCTGGGCCAGCAGGGCGTCCCGATCAAAAGCCGACTGTTGAAGCACCATCAGTTGGCTGATCATGTTGCCGGTGGCGCTGGCTTCGATCGGCCCGGCGTCGATCGGCAGCCCGGTGAGATCGGCGGTGAGTTGGACCAGCAGTTGGTTTTGAATGCCACCGCCAAACATGGTCAGGCGCCGAATCGGCTTGCCGGTCGTTTCGGCCAGCGCACCCAGTGTCCGCCGGTAGGAACAAGCGAGACTTTGCAACACGATGCGGATCAGATCCCCGGCTGTTTGAGGTAGCGCCTGCCCGGTCTGGCGCAAGAAAAATCGGATCTTCGCTTCCATGTGACCTGGGCTTGCAAACATCGGGGCATCCGGATCGATAAAGGACGTGGTGCAAGTGCTGGCGGCGGCGAGCGTCGTCATTTTCCCAAAATCGACCATGTTGCCAGCCAGCGACCAGTCGCGTTGAAGCTCCTGAATGAGCCAAAGGCCGGTCAGATTTTTCAATAAGCGGGTGTGACCGCTGAAGGTGCCTTCGTTGGTCAGGCCGGCGTCAAATGCGGCGTGTGTCAAAATAGGCTTGCTGAGCTGGCGGCCGATCAGGGACCAGGTGCCGCAGCTGATGAAGGCCACGTCCTCGTCGCGCGCACTTGGTAGGGCCAGCAAAGCGGCGGCGGTATCATGGCCGGCACCGATCACGACCTGCATGCGATCGTCATAGCCGATCTCGCGCTGAATTTCGGGCACAAGCGGACCCAAACGCTCACCGCCGAGGCTGATTGGGGCAAGCCATTCGTCCGGAATCGCCAATGCGCGACTGATCTCAGGCGAGATGCTGGTTGTTCCCGCGGTGAGCAGGCCACCGGTCGAGGCGATGGTGTACTCGTTAGCGCCTTTGCCGGACAGTAAGAACGTGACGAGGCCAGGAATCATGAGCACCCTGTCTGCGAGCGGCTGCATCTCAGGATAGCGAAGCCGATCGGCGAAGAGCTGGCTGGACGTGTTGATGGGACTGGGTTGATTGCCACTGAGTCGAAACTGTTGCCAGCGCGAAAGCTTCTTATTCAGCTGACCCGCGGTGTAAGCCGTTCGCTCATCGCGATAGCTATGCGGTTGCAGGAGTAATTCGCCGCGGCTGGTCAGGTAGCCAAAATCGACCCCCCAGCTGTCCACGGCCAGCGACTCCGGGACGAGGCCATCTTGGCTGGTGAGCTGCAGGCCGTATTTGATCTCTTGGGCGATCTTGAGGACATCCCAGTAAAGGTCACGCCCGGTCGTCACTGGAAAATTGGAGAAGCGAAACTGTTCCTTGAGCGTCAATCCGGTTTTTGTCAGTTGACCTGAAATGACGCGGCCCGAACTGGCACCGAGGTCAACGGCGATCAGCGTTGTCTCGTTCATGAGGCGCCTCCTTTAGTGATAAAGCGGGCCAAAGGTACTGCAGGCGCGAAAATCGGCGCTTTCCGGCTCGCTGGTGCCAAGACTGCTCCAGGCCCGCGGGCGGAAGATCGCCGCATCGGCCACGTTATGCATGTTGACGGGAATCCGCAACATGGCGGCCAGTGTGATGAGGTCCGCGCCGATGTGGCCATAGGAGATCGCCCCGTGATTGGCCCCCCAATTGTTCATCACCGAATACACACTGGTGAACGCGCCTTTGCCTGTCAACGTCGGCACGAAGAAGGTCGATGGCCAGCCCGGATCGGTGCGCTGGTTGACGGTGTCAAAAACGTTGGCCGGCAGATCGACCGCATAGCCTTCCGCGATCTGCAAAACAGGTCCCACGCCGCGCACCAGATTCAGCCGTGTCATCGTCACCGGCATGCCATCCGCACCGCCTTCTGTGACGTAATTGCTGGAAAAACCGCCGCCGCGGAAGTAGCCGATGTTCGCCGGAATCCAGCGGGTCCGCGCTAGATTTTCCTGTGCTTCCGCTTCCGTGACCTCCCAATACGGCTTGATGGCAGGCTGGCCGTCGCGTTTTTCGGCGCCGGTCGCATCCAGGGTCTGGGCGCCGGAATTGGACAGATGTAAGAAACCACCGGCCAATTTTCCGCTGAGGGTAGTGCCGGTCACACGCTGGACGGCGTCGGCACTCCAATAGGTCCGCACATCCGCGAAGATCTGCGGGGTGTTGGTCAGCAGGTAGTTGAACAACATCGAGGCCCCGTTCAGCGCATCGTTTTCCGTGGCGAGAATGTGTGGGGCGTGCTGGCCGTTCCAGTCATATTGGGAGTTGAGGAGCGCCTCCATGTAATCGCCGTTTGGAAAATGGTCCGTCCATTGCCGCTGCCCCTGAAAACCCGCCGCGATCGCTTCATGGCCACCCGCTTCCTCTTCAAACCCGAGTTCGCTGAGGCGCTGGGAACCGCTCATCAGGTCGCGGGTGATGAGGGTCATTTTCACAGCAAAGGCCAGCTGCGCCTCTTTGTCAGCCGCAGAAAATTGGCCGGCTGCACCTTCGTTGTACAGATCTGGCCCGACTGGGGTGTTGGTTTTCGCCCAGGCAAACGCGCGCTCAAACTCAACGGGATCATAAATGCCTTCATCGATGCGGCGCACGAGCTCGCTCATGTCGACATATTCGTTGCGCATGCCGAGGTAATCCTGGAAAAAGTCGGCGTCGACGATCGACCCACCGATACCCATCGCGACACTGCCGATGGACAGGTAGCTGCGGTTTTTCATCTGGCCGACTGCAAGCGCGCCCCTGGCAAAGCGAATCAGCTTCGCCGCGACGTCTGCTGGAATGCTGGTGTCATCGGCGTCTTGCACGTCTTCGCCGTAAATACCAAACGCCGGGATGCCCTTTTGCGTGTGTGCGGCCAAGACTGCGGCCAGGTAAACGGCGCCTGGCCGCTCCGTGCCGTTGAAGCCCCAGATCGCGTGGGGGATGTCTCGGGTCATATCCATTGTTTCACTGCCGTAGCACCAGCACGGGGTGACGGTGATGGTGCCACAAATGGCTTCCTTGTCGAATTTGGCCTTGGCCAGCGCGGCCTCGTGCACGCCGCCGATCGTGGTGTCGGCGATCACGCATTCGACGGGGGTTCCGTCTGGATAGGTCAAGCTCGCGGCTAAAAGATCTGCCACACTGTGCGCCATGGCCATGGTCTGCGCTTCAAGGGACTCGCGAATGCCGCGGCGGCGGCCATCGATGGTGGGACGAATGCCGATCTTTGGAAATGTGGTCATGATTTTTTCCTCCTAATATAGGGTCTCGACGTCTGCTTTTGCCCAGGCGGCCAAAATGTCGGCTGGCGGCTTGATATCGGTGATGATCGCACTGACATCGCCTGGGGCACATAAGCGGTAATAGGCTTGCTGGCCGACCTTGGTGTGATCCGCTAGCACCAGGGTGGACTTGGATGCACCGAGCATCTTGCGCTTGATGCTGGACTGCTCTTCGCTGGACATGAAAATGCCGTCTGCGGTGATGCCTGTGCAGGAAATAATGGCAAGATCCGCCCGGAAATTATCCAGAAAATCAACGGCGACCTCCCCCAAGATCGAGCCGGACCCGGGGCGCAGGCGGCCGCCAGTGATGAACGTTTTCACCCCGGCCATGCCATCCAGGCTCTCGGCGAGGCGCAGGCCGTTGGTGATCACCACCATATTGTCCAGCCGCTCCAGATACGTGGCCAGAAACGAGGCCGTCGAGCTGGAATCGATGAACAGCGCCTGGCCATCACCTAAAAACGTCGAGCAGCTCTCCGCAATGGCGCGCTTCGCCTTTTCGTTTTCCTGCTGGCGAAAAAGATAGGGAAACTCGACCGTTGCCGGCCTGACCAGTTCGACGTTGCCATAGCGGCGTGTGATCTTACCCAATTTTTCCAGTGCCATCAGGTCCCGGCGCAGGGTGGATGAGCTGATATACAGCGAGTTGGCCAGCTCCCCGGTCGTCACCTGTTTGCGGCGCTGAAGAATCTGAAGAATCGTTTCTAATCGTTCATTTTGAAGCATGGCACCACCTCCTTGAAAACGCTTCATAGTTAGCTTTAGCGTACCACGCGATCTGGCGATTCGGGTGGATTTTGACTTGGTTGCGCCGGTGATGAAAGCCGCGCGGGCCGGATCCGCATCAGGCGGGCGCTCGGCTTGAGAAATCGGCGATTTGCGGCGCGTTGACGGCGGCTCGGTGACGAATCGCCAAAAACGCCATCCAGCCGGTCGCGCGGCATCGCACCATTTTATAATTGAAGAAAGACGCAACACAGGGAGGAAAAAAACAATGCTGATGATGTTTGAAGCCCAGCGCCAAGATCTGGCCGAGACGGTCCGCTTGATGTTCGACCGCAAAGACACCAATATTGCTGGCGGGAACGTCTCGATGAAGGTATTTGATGAAACGGGGAAGGCGTATATTCTGATCACCCCGAGTTTTATGTCCGAAACGTTTTACGCGCGGCTTTCGCCTGCCCAGATCCTGGTGGTCGACATGGCGACCGGCGAAAAAGTGGACGGCGTGGGCACTGTGACCCGCGAGATCAACATGCATGAAGGCGCGTATCGAGCCAATCCGGGCATCCGCACCGTTTTTCACGCACATGCCCCTGAGTCGATGTTCTGGGCCACAAGCGGGCTTGAGATGCCCAATGTGACTGAAGGCACGCGGGAGCTTGGCCGCATCCGCACCTTGCCCTATGCGCCGGCGACGAGCATGGCCCTGGCGAAAACAGTCAGCGACGCACTGGCAGAGCTGGGCGACCGAGCGATGGAAAATGTGTTTCTGCTCAACAGTCACGGTGTCGTGATCACGGCGACAGACCTGCATATCGCGGTGCGGATCCTTGAGACGCTGGAATGGAACGCGAAGATCGCGTATCAGCAAACTGTCTTCATTCACTTGGGGTTGTTGAAAGGGTATCAGTCGTGTGGCGCGGATTATCAGCCGGCCGAAGACGAGACGCACCCGGCGATCTCGCTGCCGGATCAGCCGGTGGTCGATCATCCGGCCCCGCTGCCAAAGGTCAATCGGGTCACATTTGGCGGGTAACACAAACGCAGCTGGCAGAACGTGGTGCCGGCTGTTTTTTTTGCGTTCGGTGAGGCTTCGCTGCGCACCCGATAGTTGGGCTCCGCGGGGCAGGTCTGAGACAGATAGTCGTCCCAGTCGTTCGATGGCCAAGTGCGCCATCAACCGCCCAGGCCGAACTATCTGCTCAGACCTAAGCGCCCCGCTGCGCACCCTTATTCGCAAAAGGGCCGAGACGGTTATCCAGTCTCGGCTCTTTTTGCATCTATCTATTTTCATGTCTGGCGAGGGGGCGTCAGCAATGATCGTGCGCGAGCCATATTGGATGGGCACACATGACTGTTTTTTCTAAAATTGGCTCGCAAGGGAGAGTGAGTGCGTCTTATTTCGCGTTGTTCCAGCGATCATAGGCGTCTTGGTAGACCTTCACGTACTGGTCGATGTTCATGCCCTTGATGGTGGAAACAAACTTGTCGAAGTTCGCCAGTGGCTCTACGCCGGTGATGAACTTGGCTTCCATCTGCTGCACATAGGTCTTCAAGTCGTTGGCGATCGGGGAAACGAGGTCCTGTTCGTCGTTGGTCAGATAAACCAGCGGATATGGGACGCGAACATATGGATCGATCTTCTTTTCAGTTTCAGAGATCGCGAACTTGGAGTACACATCGCCGGTTGGATCATCGGTCTTCTTTTCCAAGATCGTGTTGGCATATGGATCTTTCATTTCTTCGCCAGCCAGCATTGGCGGGGTCGTGCCGTAGTTCGGGGTGATCTTGGCCGTCGCTTCACCGGCGTTAGAGGCATCGATGCCCTTGTTGTAGACCTTGGCCTTATCGCCGTCTGCGGTGGTCTCGTAGTGCCAGATGCCGTTTTCTGGGCCTTGGCCTAAGAACGTGGCACCTTCTGGGGTGTAGAAGTAGTCGACCCAGCGCAGCGCAGCGGCCGGACTCTTGGCATTTTTCGTGATGACAAAATTACCGCGGTTGATTCGTGGATTACCAGGCAGGACCGCTTTTTTCGACACGGAGCTGGTCAGTGGTTGCCACATTGGGTTCTGGGCGTTTTGCTCAGGGGTTGTTTCGCCGTTGAAGCCTGGGCCGTAGCCTTGGGCAAAACCGACTTGGCTGTTCTTGAGCTTGGCGGTCAGCTGATCGCCACTTTGGGTGAAGGTGTTCTTGTCGAGCAGGCCGTTCTTGTACATCTTGTTCATGAAGGTCAGATACGCCTTGTAGTTCTTGGTGATCGGGTTATAAACGACCTTGTCGCCGTTGTTTTGCACGTCGTTGGACAGCATGCCAAACGCGGACATGATCCAGGTGCGGCTCCAGAAATCCTTCTGGTCGGCGTATGGAATTTCATCCTTCTTGCCGTTGCCATTTGGATCTTCGTTCTTGAAGCGAACCATCAGATCGTAAAATTCGTCGACAGTCTTAGGCAGCTCGGTGACCCCGAGTTTCTTCAGCCAGGCGCCGTTGTACCACATCGGGCCAAGGTACCAGTTCGACGTTGCGCCGCGCTGGATCATTGGCAGGGAATAAATGTGGCCATCCGGCGTGGTGATGCTCTTCTTGATGTTCGGGTCTTCCTGCATCAGTTTGTAGAAATTCGGCGCGTATTTTTTCAGCAGGCCTTCAAGTGGCACGATCAGGCCCTGTTTGCCATAAGTGGTTTCGTTGGCCGGGGTCATGACTGAGGTCCCGGAGGCATAGATCACATCAGGCAGGTCCTGTGAGGCAAAGGCCAGGTTCAACTTGGTCGCATAATCCGCTTGCGGCGGGGTGTTGTACTTCCAGTTGATGCCGGTCTTTTTCGCGTAGTCTTTCAGCACGAGCATGTCTTTATATTCGGCAAAGCCCATGTTTGGCGCCATCATCGACATGGTGATCTCTTTTTTGACAACAGGGAAGCCCTCGGTCGTCACGTTGCTGTCCGTTTTCGCCTTCGTCGTGGTGGTGTCGGCGGATTTGTTGGTGCCGCAAGCGGTCAGGGCCAAAAGAGAAACTGCGGTGATCGCGGCGACGCGTACTGCTTTTGATAACTTCATGTGAATGCTCCTCTCAACGCTTTTTTGTGTAAAACCCCTAATGAACGACTTAACCTTTGAGCGATCCGATCAGCACGCCTTTCACGAAGAAGCGCTGAAGGAATGGATAAATGAGAATGACTGGCAGAGACGACACGATCATCACCCCGTACTTGATGATCGCGGCAAGCTCGGCGCGCTGTTTCATCAGCTCGGCCGTGGATGCCGTCACCCCGCCGCCAGTGGATGCGCCTTGTTGCATATCCTGAAGAACCAGGATCTGGCGCAGGACCATCTGCAGTGGATACAGGCTCTTGTCTTGCAAGTAGACCAACGCACCGAAGTACCCGTTCCACATGCCAACGCCATAGAACAAGGCCATGACGGCGATGATCGGGGCGGACAGCGGAATCACGATGCGGAAGAAGATCTGGAAATCAGACGCACCGTCGATCTTGGCCGCTTCCTGCATTTCCCAGGGAATATTCGACTGGAAAAAGGCGCGGGTGACCACGATGTTATACACGGACACGGCCCCTGGGATGATGATCGCCCACACGGTGTTCAGCATGCCCAACGCCTTGATCAGCAAGTAACTCGGGATCAAGCCGCCAGACAGGAACATCGTGATCAGCATGAAAATGGTGAACCATTTTTTCCCGGAAAAGTCGGGGCGGCTGATCGCATAGGCGCAGGGGATGGTCATCACCAAGGAAACGATCGTGCCGGCGACGGTATAAAAGATGGTCATGCCGTAGCCACGCCAGATGTCCTTATAATCCATGATGACGTTGTAGCCCCGCATGGTAAAGCCCTTGGGCCATAACCACATCTGGCCTGAGTTCACGGCGGTCGGGTCGGAAACTGAGGCACTGATGATGTAGATCAACGGGTAAATGACGATCAAAACGGCTAACGCGATGAAGATATACAGGAAGATCTTGAAGATCTTATCCGCCTTGGTGTCTTTGACAAGCGTTGTGTTCATAACTGTGCCTCCTTTCTACCAAAGACTCGTTTCGGAAACTTTGCGGGCCAGCTGGTTGACGGCGATGAGTAAGACCGCGTTGATCAATGAGTTGAACAGGCCGACCGCCGCCGCGTAACTGTACGCCCCGTTGATCAGCCCCTGCTGATAAACGAAGGTCGCGATCACGTTGGAAGAGGACAGGTTCAACGGATTTTGCAACAGCAAGATCTTTTCATACCCCATCGAAAACAGGGAGCCGACGTTCATGATCAACAGAATGACCATCGTAGGCACGATGGCTGGCAAGTTGATGTGCCAGATCCGCTGGAGCTTGGTCGCGCCATCGACGATCGCCGCTTCGTGAAGCGCCGGGTCGACCCCAGCGAGCGCGGCGAGGTAGATGACGGAACCCCAGCCGGTGCCTTGCCAAACGCCGGACAACACGTACACGGTCTTGAACCAGCGCGGATCGCTCATGAACGCGATCGGCTTCATGCCCAGCATGCCCAAGCCGTGGTTGATGATCCCGGTCGACGGATCCAGAAAGGCGATCAGCATGCCGCCCATGACCACGACGGAAATGAAGTTTGGCGCGTAGGTGATGGTCTGGGAGAATTTTTTCCAGAAACCATCCTTCATTTCGTTGAGGGCCAAGGCCAGGATGATCGGCAGTGGGAAGCCCACGATCAGGCCGTAGATCTGAATGCCCAGGGTGTTGCGAATGAGGTCCCAGAAGTAATAGGAATTAAAAAATTGGCTGAAATACTTGAACCCCACCCATGGCGAGGCCCAGATGCCCAGGGACGGCATGTAGTTCTTGAAGGCAATGATCACCCCGTACATCGGGAAATAGGAAAAGACTAAGATACAGAGAAATGCCGGTAGTATGAGGACATAGAGCTGCCAGTTCTCTTTGAGCCGTTTGACAGAAAAGAGCCTCTTTGACTTTTTGACCCCACCCTTTGGCGGCAACTCGAGCGTTTCAGCAGGAGAAATTGCAGCCATGCGATCAACCCCTTTTCATAAATTATTTTTTGATCAGTGCAATGCCTTGTGTCAGTTTTTGACGCATCCCACCTGGCAAAAATAGCAGGCCGTCTTTGATCACCAGGTCGGCCTCCGCGTAGCCGAGCAGGTGGGCGGCACCGATCGTATCCGCCAGGCCAAGCGCCTTGAGGTCGATCGCTTGCTGCGGGACCTTGCGCTGTGGAAATAGGAAGTAATGAGTCTGGTTCTGCGTGATGAACAGGCGCTGGGCCTGCGCATTTTCGACGAGGGCATCCGCCACGCCGCGGGTGCCGTAGATGCCTTGGCCGTTGATCGCGAGCCAGCCGCCGAGTTGTTTCAGCAGCCGCACGCCTTCACGCGGCAGGGTGCCGTCGGGTTTTGGCCCGATGCCTAAGACGATGTTGCCGCCGAGGGTGACGACCTTGAGAATATCGTCAATGACTTCATTGATCGATTTATAATCCCCATGCGGCACATAGCCCCAGTCATGACTCAGCGGAATGTTGCTTTCCCATGGCATCGTTGGGCGCGTGGCCAAGGTCGGAATCGCGCGCTCTGGGGTGACGTAATTCTCATAGCGGCCGCCGAGCGTGCGATCAACGATCAAGATGTCCGGCTGGGCTTCGCGAATTTTCGGCATCAAGGTGTCAAAGTCCAGCGGCTCCCGGTCGGTGTTGACCCAGCCGGCATCGAGCCACAACATGCCAAGCGGGCCGTAATTGCGGGCGATCTCCAGCAGCTGGGCGTGGACAAAATCGACAAACCGTTGCCAGCGCGCCGGATCGGCCTTCGGGTCATAATCGGCACCGCGCCCCTTTGGCTTGTCATCGTGGCGCCAATAATCCTCATGGTGCCAGTCCGCCTTGGAGTAATAAGCGCCGGGCGTGATGCCGGCCGCGCGCATCGCCTCTGCATAAGCCTTGAACAGATCGGCATATTTCCCGTTCGCATACGGCATTCCAGGGGCGGTGACCTTGTAGTCACTTTCCTGGGTGTCGTAAAGCGTGAAGCCGTCGTGATGCTTCGTTGTCAAAATGGTGTAGCGGATGCCCGCTTCCTTAAACAATTTGGCCCAGGCGGCCGGGTCATAGTTTTCCGGATCGAACTGCTTGGCAAGCCCCCAGTAGTCATGCTTGAGCTGCTTCATATTCGGCCGGAACGGATGCTTGCCGCGCGCCCATGTGTCTTCGTCGGATAATTGCCACGACTCGACGATGCCCGCAACGGCATACAAGCCCCAATGCATCAACAACCCGATCTTTTGATCTTGAAACCAATCCCAGCGTTTTTGTAGCGTGGGATATTCTGGATAATCCGCGAAGTCGGCTTCAGTCCAGTCCGCTGTTTTGGCGGTCTCGATGTCGGCTCGCGGGGTCGTTTCTTCAGTCATTGTGTGCCCCCTTTCGCCTCCGACTATAACCCGGGAAATTAAGCGCTTTCAATATGTGAGATTTTCAAGTATGTGGTTCTTATGGTTTGCTTGTGACAATTTGCCGCGCAGGGTATAGTCAAAAATGTAAGCGGTCTCCTATATAACGGAAGCGAAAATTTAAATTGGAGTTGAGGGTATGAATGAACTGATGGCCTACCTGGATGACGGGAAAGAATGGACGATCGATCAGCTCGAGATCGACAAGCTTGACTGCATCAATTACGCCTTCGCCAAGATCGACGGGTTGAACTTGACGCGCGAGCTGAAAAAGATACACCTCGTGAACCAAATAAAGGTGACGCGGCCTGAACTGAAAACCTGCATCAGTATCGGCGGCTGGACCGCGGATGGCTTTTCCGATGCAGTGCAGACGGATGAGACGCGGGCGAGCTTTTCGGGCAATATCATTCGGTACATGCGCCGGTATGAGTTTGATGGGGTCGATCTGGATTGGGAATATCCGGGGATGGACACCGCGGGTATCAAGGCGACGCCGGATGACGCCACGCATTTTCTGGCCTTTGTCAAAGAACTGCGGCACCAGCTGGATGAAGCAGGCGCCCAAGACGCGCGCGATTATCGCCTGACGGTCGCAGTCGGTGCGGCACCGGCGCTGCTGGAGACGATGAGTCCAAATGGCGCGTTCGATTATGTGCAATACTGCGATTACATCAATCTGATGACCTACGACATGCGCGGCAGCTGGACGCATTTGGCCAGTCACCACAGCAATCTGCTGGGTTATACCGCGCCAAACGGGACGCTGTCGGCGCAGGAAAGTGTCAATTACATGCTGGCCAAAGGGGTGCCGGCTGAGAAATTGGTGATCGGGTCCGCGTTTTACAGTCGCAACTGGACCGGGTTTCCGGCAGGCACCGCGGCGCCACTGGCCACGCCGGCGGAGAGCCTCGGCGATCACACCAGCAACTACAATGAGCTCGCGCCACTGCTTTCGGCTCATCCAGAAAATGTGTATTGGGATGAGGAAGCCAAGGCCCCGTATTATTTTGACGGCCACCGCTTTTCTTCCTATGATGATGCCCGCTCCATGGCGGCCAAGGCGCAATACGTGGTCGCCCATGGCTTGCGCGGCCTGATGTTTTGGGAATCCTCGTTGGATCTGACCGGCACGCTGGTCGATGCGGCGGCAGCGGTCTTTGCCGCCACGCGGTAGAAAGGAGGCGCTGGGATGCGCAAACGAACGAAACTTTTGGCTTTGCTGCTGGTTGCGCTGTTTATGGGAATGGGCCTGGTCTACACCTTCGCCGATCGCGAGGTGGTGGTCCAAGGCATGACAGACGCCCAGGTGACGCAAGCCCGGCGCCAGGCCAAGCAGGTCTTGGTGAAAAATATCGACGCGGTCAACGCCGGCAGTGTTTCTGAGTATCTGGAGACGGTGCCGCCCAGCAAGCGCACCGAGACCGCGGCCCAAATGACAAAAGCCCTGGCCAAGCGCGACGCGACGCTGAAGCTGCAGGAATTCAAGGTGCAAAAGCAAACGCGCACCTCGCTGATGGCGAAGGTCGATCAGCTGCAGACCACCACCAAAACAGGCAAGAAACAGATTCTAGAATCGACGATTGAATTTGTGAACCAGGACGGGGCTTGGTACATTAAAAAATCGTTGCTGGTCAATCTCATCAAGGCGAACTGACCCGGACATTTGGCCCAAGGCACTGCTGTCACTGGGCGCTAGGCCGAATTCAGTTGCGTTCTACTATCCTGATTTTTCGTCAAACAAAAAGGAGCTCACTCATGGTCACGATCAATATTGATGCTTTACCGCAAGACTTGCGCACCGGCGCCACCGAATTAGCGGATGAAATCGGGTTTCGGATCGGTGAGACCGGGCTGGCCATTACGGCGACCCCGGCACAGACGCTGACGGTGCAGCTGACAAACGGGCAGGCCGCGATCGGCTACCCATTCCGCGCCGCCTTTTTCCGCGGATTGAACGCACTGGTCCAGGCTGCGCGCGACGGGGCGGACCTGACCCTTGACGAAACGCCGCAGTTCACGACGACGGGCCTGATGGTCGATATGTCGCGCAACGCGGCGTTGTCGCTGGCCGGGCTGAAAAAGATGATCCGCCTGTCCGCCAAGCTTGGCCTCAACTCATCGCTGCTCTATATGGAAGATGTTTACGAAGTCAAAGCGTATCCATACTGGGGTTACCAGCGGGGCCGCTTGACGCAGAGCGAGTTAAAGGCCGCCGATGATTATGCGGATGCGCTAGGCGTTGAGCTGATTCCCTGCATTCAAACGCTGGGCCATTTGCTCAACCCGATGCGCTGGCCGTTCATGAATCAGATGATCGACATGCCGGGCATCCTGCTGGTCGGCGAGGACAAGACCTACGAATTTTTGGCCACTATTTTGAAAAATGCTATGGCGCCGTTTCGCACGAAGAAGATCCACATCGGCATGGATGAGGCGCATGCGCTGGGTCGCGGCCGCTATCAGGACCAACACGGCCCGGTCGATCAGACCACGATCATGCTTGAGCATGTGAATAAGGTGATCGCCCTCACAGAAAAAATGGGGCTTGAGCCGATTATGTGGAGTGACATGTGGTTCAACGCCGCTGGGTATGGCTACGGCGATCCGAAAACTGTTTTCCCGGCGAAGGTCAAAGATCAGATTCCAAAAGTGAATCTGATGTACTGGGATTATTACAACAATTCCCAGGAAAATTATGAGGCGGTCTTCCGCCTGCACCAGCAGCTGGGCGTGCCGGTGAGCTTTGCCACCGGCGTTTGGACGTGGAACGGCCTGGCCCCGAACTACGGCAAGACCATGCAGACCATGAAGGCTGGCATGACCGCGGCGAAAAATGTGGGGCTGGATACGGTCTATGCGACGATGTGGGGCGACGACGGCGGGGAGACCCCATTTACCGCAGGCGCACTGGGCATTCAATATTTTGCGGAGCAGATCTATCACCATGAGGCCCCGGGTGCAGCCGCTTTGGCCACTGCGTTTGCGACCTATCAGCAAAAAACGGCGGCCACCTATCTGCTGTTGGATCAGTTCGACCAGTTGTCGGAACTGACGGCGGGCAATCCCGACGCCACGAATCCCAGCAAGGTGGTGCTTTACGAAGACTTACTGCACCCGCTGTTTGCCAAAAATCTCGCAAAGGTGGACCTGCTTGGGCACTACACCCAATTGGCGCAGGCGCTGGATGCGGCTACGACGACCCCGGACGACGGCGACCTGATCGCGTTTTACCGTGCCTTGGCGCAGGTGCTGGCGACGAAGGTGGCGGTGATGGATCAGACTCGGCAAGCCTATGAAGCCGGGGACAAAGCGGCGATGCGAGCTGTCCTAGCGCGTCTGCCAGAATTGGCCGCCCAGTACCGCACGCTGCAACAGGCCCACCGCGCCGTTTGGTTCAGCATCAACTCGCCGTTTGGCTGGGAAGTGATGGATGTGCGCTATGGCGGGCTGATTCTCAGCTGCGAGACGGCGGCTTGGCGGCTTACGCAGTGGTGCGACGGCCGGGTAGACCAATTGGCCGAGCCGGACGAGCCACAATTATTACTGGGTCAACCAACCGCAAGTTCGGTCGGCCGCGGCCTATACGCCGATACGGTCACCGTCAGCAAGCTGTCCGGGGTCTGATCGGCGCGGGGCAAAGCAGCGAAAATTAATTTTTGCGAGGCTCTAAGTTGACACTGAAAAGGTTTCCACAGTAAAATGGTTTATGACCTCATCTCAGTAGGAAAAACTTACTATATAGACCACTGAGACGGTTGTATTCTAATTTAAATGTTATCAATAAATAATGTCTGATATGTTTGAGGGGAAAGGGGCGCACGCAATGCATACGACTGAGCCGCGTGGTATTGTCAAATTTTCGTTGAATCTGGGGACCATCCTGCTGTTTGCAATCAAGGTGCAAGTGCTTTTTCTCGCGTACACGCTCCGCGGCGCGATCGTTGCCGGGGTGTTTCCGGCGCTGGCCAGTGCCGTGAAGATCCTGCTTCGGCGCTTTGAAGCAGGGGGCAAACCAATGGCCCATTTCACGGGGCCCACTGCGACGTTCAAGGCGCTGAATACGGAATTCGGCGGGTTTTGGCGCGCCTCCTTCAAAGAGGCCAATGCGCTGTTGTACCTGGATTTTGGGGTACTCGCTGTGCTGTGGCTGGATCTAGGTGTCAATCGCGTTTTGATCAAGTCCGCACCGCTTCAATATGGGCTGATCGTGCTCCTCGTGATGGCGATGATCTACACACTGTATATTTTGACGATCTACGGGCGTTATGAGCTACATTTTTGGCAGTATTTTCGCCAGGCCTTCGTGATCTCGATCGCGCATTTCAGCGACACGCTTGCGATTCTCGTTGGGACCGTCGTGGCGACCGCGCTGCTGACGCTATTTCCCGCGCTGTCGCTGGTGGCCTTGGTGCCCCTGTATCTGACGCCGATGGTTTGGTTCTCGCTGCATGCTTGCCAGTATGTTGAGACCGTGATCGGGAGTGCCGCGCATGAAAATGTCTAAGCATTTGCCCCAATGGCAGCCCAAAAAGCTGATGACGATGTACTGGGTCTTTCTCGTCGCGGCTTTTTTGCTACCGGTGATTCTGCTGACCATCAACTGGGTCGTCACTGAAACGCGGCGCCAGCAAAATGCGGTGGTCACCGCCCAGGACCGCGCTTTGAACCAGGTGGCGGGCAATCTGGATAACAACATGGCCCACTTGATCACCGCGGCCCATCAGATCGCGCTGGATCCCAGCTTTGCGAAGATTCCGCAAAACGTGACCGACTACCAGGCGATTCAGGACGCGCTGGGACGCTACAACCTGTCGTCCAGCCTGATCGACCAGACTTGGGTCAATGTGTTTCGCACGCCGGGGACGCTGTACACGGTCAAGGGCACCTATAGCCTGGACGACGCGGCGGCGAAATACGGCCTGATGCCCACTAATTTGTCCAGCCGGCAAAAACAGGCGATGATGCGCGACGCCAATCCCGAATTGTTTATCACACCGGCGCTTGCGGAAGGCCAACAGGATCAAATGACTCTGATGGTGCCGCTGATGCCGATGTCTGGCGAGCAAAAAGGGGTCGTGTATTTTTCCCTGAATCCCGTCGATATTCACGATATTTTGACCAGCGGGACTTCCTCTGACAGCCAGGTGATCGGTCTGACCGTCAACGATCGGACCCTCCAGCTGTCCAGCCCGACGCTTGCGGAGACGCCGCTGAAGGGGCTGCTCGGGCAAAAATACCAGCAGACTTACCGCTTGGCGGATGGCCATCAGCTCAGTGTGCACCGCAAGGCCAGCAGTACCGGCCTGTTTGAGGTGGTCTCCTACACCTTGCCACCGTCCCTGTGGGTGCCATTGCGCGGCTTTTTCATCCATTATCTCTGGCTGTTTGGCATCCTGCTGACTGGCGGCCTCGTGCTGATCTCATTTTTCGCCAAACGCCAATACGCCGTGATCTCGGGCTTGGAAAAAATTCTCCCGACCCCGGGCTTCAATGGCGATGGCGCAGGCGATGCGACGGAGGAAAAACGGCTTCAGCTGGCGATCGAGAATTACATCAACAATCACCAAAGCCTGATCTCGGCCTCAAAGGCGCAATTGCCCTTTGTTCGCAATCAGATTCTGCAATTGATCTTGAATGGGCGGGTGACGGATCCGGAAGTCGTGGGCCGCTTCTTGAAAACAGGCGCGATCGCCTTGCCATATCCGCATTTCGTCGTCGCACTGGCGGATCAGCCTGCCGAGTGGAACAGCAAGGGCGACGAACCGCTGGCGGGCACTAACTTCACTGCCTTGTTCATGCACCGTGTCAGCGAGGCACAGGTGGTGGTCTTGCTGAATTTTGCCAGCGGCGAGGATCCGGTGGCGCTGCTGGATGAGATTCGGGACCGCACGCCGTTTGTCCATGCCGAAACGGCGCTGTTTATCAGCCGCACGATCGACCAGCTGGCGGATCTGCATGAAGCCTATATCGAAGTGGTTTCCATGCAAGTCACCGCGCGGCCGGCCGAAGGGGACAATGTGCGCTACACCGCGACGGCCGATGTGGCGGCCAATGCGGAAAACCCGTTCGACTTCAATAACGAACTGAAGCTGGATAACAGCCTGCTTCAGGGCCATTTTGAACCGGCGCGCGAGGCATTTGAGGTGCTGTTTAATTTGGCGAGCCAAAGTTATGACCCGCAGGACCGCTTCGACATCGGCATTTCCAACCTGATCTCTCGGGTGCTCAAGGCGGATTATGAAAAACACGCGGAGGTCAATGAGACGCTGGTGCATTCGCTGCGCACGATCTCGTCGTTGAGCCAGTTGCACGGGATCCTACTGACGGCGATCAAAGACATCACCTCAGTCTCAACAGTTGATTCCGGCGCGTCGAGCAGCGAGGAGGATGTGGCCAGCCAGCTCAAACAGTATGTGACCGATCACGCTTGTTCGCCGACCTTGTCGCTGGTCGATGTGGCGGATCACTTTGGCTTTTCGGTGCCGTACACTAGCCACTATATCAAGGAGATCACCGGTAAGACGTTTACGGCGTTTGTCACGGAACACCGACTGCTCAGCATTCAGCGCGCCTTGATCACCACGACGGCGCCGATCAAGTCGATCATTGAGCAAAATGGGTACTACGATGTGGCCAATTTTACTCGCAAGTTCAAGAAGATGACCGGGGTGACGCCGGGCGAGTATCGCCGCATGCATAATGCCGGGGATCGCGTGGCCCAAAGTAGCTGATCATGCCGGATTGTTTCTTGTGAAACATAACAAAAACGGAGCTGACAAATTCTCGTCGGCTCCGTTTTTGCGTTCAATTGAGGTCCCCACTGTTCTAGGTGAAGTCCGTCTCCCAGATTAGGAACGAAACTAGAAACGAAACTGCGGCAGTAATGTCTTACTTAAGTTGATCAATTGCTGGATATCTGTCGAGGTCGGAATCTTCGGATTTAGCAGGTAAAAATCGCGGTGAAATTCCTCTGATAGCTGCTGATAGGGCAGTAAAGTGCCGACGATTGCTCGTTTGGAAATAATGGCTTTTCCGATACCCATCACCACCAGCTGTTTGAGCAGCGTATCATCTTGCACGCGAATGATGTGAGTAGGTCTTAGGTGGTGGAGTGTGAAGTACTTCTCGGTGTATTCGCGTTGGGTGGATCCTGGGGCACCCATCAACCAAGCGTTGTTTTCTGGGTCGCCGGCCAGCACGAGCTCGTCTGACGCAAAGGCTGTCTGTTCAACGTGTTCCGTCATAAACGGCTTCTCGAGGACGCCGAAGTCGATCTCATGTTTGATGATATCGTCCAAGATCTTACGAGAGTCAGCGGTGATCAGCTCAAAATCAAAGTGATCTGTATACCGCCGTAAACTGAGAATCAACCGCGGAAGGACATACATTGCGGTAGTTGGTGAGGCACCGATCACACAGCGGATGCGTCGACTATGGTGCTTCTTAACAAGGTGATTCAGTGAGTTTTCCCAGTTACGTGAAATAATTTGGGAGTCCATATAAAACCGGTTCGCATTTTCAGTTGGAATCAGGCCTTTGTTACCATTTCGGATGAAAAGTTGGACACCAAGTTCCTCCTCAAGCTTTTTTAATTGAACGGAGACGCTTGGCTGAGTGACAAATAGAGCCTTTGCAGCCTTAGTGATACTTCGAGTCTCATAGACCTTTTGAAAGATCGTTAATTCATGGAACATTCGTAAGAAACCTCCCGTTATAGTCAAAAGCTATGAACCTATTTACAAATATAATATCACGAAAAGATTGTGAAGAAACTCCTAATTAAGTATTGGCGATAAATCACCGAATACATTGAGAACTACAAAATTTGCGGTGCGAATTGTGAAGGCTAATTACAAAAATCACAAGTATAAAACATCGTATCCTGTGGTCTGACGGTGTTTATATTAAATATAGTTATGCTACTGTAAAGACGACAACCGAGCGCATCGAGGGAGTAAGGCGCGATCGGATAACTAATTTGGAGAGAAGGTATCTTGATGAAACATTTGGATTGCATTGCTGGATTTGTGCTACTGGCAGTACTGTTGATTGGCGGGCCATTTGCTCTGGCAACCAATATGCTATATATCCGCTTATTATTGGGGCTGGCCCTCGGGTACATCCTTTCACGTTCCTACACTGGGTTTGCAGGCAGCGTCAACCGCGCTTACAAGACGGGTTCTACGTCGCTGATGCGGACGATGATGTTTATGTTTGTGATCACAGCAATCGCGAACATGGCCTTTCTGGTGCTTGCACCAGATATCAAGGCTTATGATCTGTGGATCAACCCAATCAACTTGGGGTTGTTGCTTGGCGGCCTTTTATTCGGTCTTGGTATGTCGTTTTCGTCCTGCTGTGCATCTGGCGTCTTGACTGATCTGGCCACCGATGCGCCACGTGCAGGTGTGACGTTGATCTTCTTCTGCTTGGGTGTGTTTGTTGGTTTTCCAGTTCAAGCAACGGCGAGCTGGGTAAAAGACTCATGGTTCACTTCCAGCACGGGCGCAAAATTTGCCAATGGCGTGTTTATGCCGGATTGGTTCAAATGGGATGGCCTGAACGGGTATCTTGGCGCGATCATTCTGACGATCATCTTTGCCGGCATCGTGGTCTGGCTTTCTTATCGCTACGAGAAAATGCGTCGCAACAATAAGACCTATGTGGGCGTCCCATCAGAGCGAGTTCAAGAGAACGCCCCAAAACAGGATATTGCTGAGTTCGCTGTTGGATCAGAGAAAAACTATTATGCATTGTTCGTAAAGCCTTGGACACTGAAACAAGGCGCGATTGGCATGATGATGGTCTTTGTGCTGTTGATGGGCCTGACCAAATCGGGTTGGGGCGCATCGACCCCTTATGGCTTCTGGTTTGGCAAGGTGCTTAATCTTGTTGGGGTCTCAGCGGATAGCCTTGCTAACTTTACGCATCAGGCACCCGCAGTCTTTTCTAATCCCTGGTTAAGCAACCCTGTGACCGTCCAGAACTTTGGTATCTTCCTCGGCGCAGTCTTCTTCATTCTGTCCTCTGGGCTCTTTAAGGAGACGATGGGCGCAATTCCGCGGCTCACGGGTAAAAGTACTGTCATGTATATCATTGGCGGCTTTACAATGGGCTTTGGGACCCGGCTGGCGAACGGCTGCAACGTTGGGGCTTTGTACAGTCCGATCGCAGAGTTCTCGCTTTCTGGCTGGATTTTCTTAATTGTGCTGGTTCTCGGCGCGATTGGCGGTAATCGCATTGCCAAACGTGTTTACGGTTACTAAAGTGATAGAGGAGGCAAAATCATGGCTAAAAAAATTGTGATTGTTGGCGGTGTCGCTGGTGGGGCGTCTGTTGCGGCACGTGTTCGCCGGCTTGATGAAGAAGCAGAGATCACCATGTTTGAAAAAGGGCCAAACGTTTCATTTTCAAACTGCTCATTGCCATATCATTTAAGCGGGATGATCGAAGATGCGGATAACATCGTACTGATGGACCCAGATCAATTTAAAAATCAATACAATATCGATGCTCGAATCAACTCGGAAGTGATCGATGCCGATCCTTTAGCGAAAACAGTCTCAGTGAAAAATGTGAATACTGGCGAACTGACAACCGTCGAGTATGATGAACTGGTCCTTTCGCCAGGGGCTGAGCCCGTGATGCCGAGCTGTATCAAGGGAATCGACCGAGACAACGTCTTTTCTGTTCGCAACGTTGTCGATATCAAAAAGATTGCTACATATCTCGAGGTCAATCATGTTAGTGATGTGGCGGTGATCGGCGGCGGCTTTATTGGGTTGGAAGTAGCAGAGAATCTGGCCCAGACCGAGCGGCACATCTCCTTGATTGAAGCGGCGGATCACGTGTTGGCCACGATCGATAATGATTTTGCCCAGTTGGTGCATAAGACGCTCTACGATCATGGTGTGGATGTAGTTCTTAAGGATGGGCTGGCTGAGATCACAGCTGACCATATTGTCCTTGGCTCGGGTCGAACCGTTGATGCGCAGGCGGTCATTGTCGCGATCGGCGTGAAACCTGAGACGGCACTTGCGACAAAGATCGGCTGCAAGATCGGACTGACCGGCGGCATCTCAGTTGATCAGCATTTTCAAACGAGCCTGCCACACGTCTACGCGGTTGGTGATGCCATTGAGTTGACGCATCGCATCACGCGTGAAAAGACCAGATTAGCGCTGGCCTTTCCGGCGCAAATGGAAGCACGAGATGCGGTGGACCACATGTACGGTCGTCCTGTACAAAATCGTGGTGTGATCGGCTCACAAGCGATCCATATCTTTGACCTGAACGTTGCATCGACAGGCCTGACGGAAACAACATGTCGTCGCCTCGGCATCGATTATCGCAGTGTCACCATTATTCCTAAGGATAAAGTCGGGATCATGCCGAATGCCCGCCCCCTGCACATGAAGCTGGTCTTTGGCTATCCGAGTGGTGAAGTGCTTGGCGCTCAGGCAATTGGAGAATCTGGCGTCGATAAGCAGATCGATATTGTTGCGACTATGATCACCATGCATGGCTACGTTGAGGACCTGACCCATCTAGAGGTCTGCTACTCACCATGGTTCTCGACTGCGAAAAATGCGGTCAACATGGCTGCGTTGGTAGCGGAAAACATCTTGAACGGTGAATACAAGCAAGTGCCCGTCACAGATGTTCGCAAATTAGTTGAAAAAGATTCCTTTATCATTGATGCCCGCGAGCCTGATGAGTTTGCAGAAGGCCACATTATCTCCGCCATCAATATTCCGCTTTCTCAGTTCCGTCGACGCTTAGACGAGATTCCTGCTGACAAGCCGGTCTACGTTCATTGCTTGTCGGGACAGCGGTCTTATAACATGGTCCGGGCTTTGAACAACCTGGGTTACGATAATGTTGTCAATATTTCTGGGTCTTTCCTGGAGCTTTGTGAATACGAATACTTCGAAGACCAGGTGTCGGGGCGCAAGCCAATCGTCACCAATTATCGCTTCGACTTGTTATAAGATGTTTTTCAAATTGACCATCAAAGCGCAGCTGGTAATCAGCTGCGTTTTGGCATTTAGAAAGGAGGGGATACCTCGATGTCGCATAAGCGTTCAGAGATCCGCATCACGGGTGCTGTTTGGCTTTGTCTACTTGTATTGTGGATCTTGGTAACTAATACAGGGCTGGTCTCCTCGATTTTGATTCCTTCGCCGCAAGCTGTCTGGCGGACTTTTGTTGGGGTCTTAATACATGGCTATAATGGGATTCCGTTTTGGCAACACCTTGGAATCACGCTTTGGCGTTTGTTCGCGGCCCTCCTGCTGGCCATTCTCACAGCGGTTCCGATCGGATTAGGTTCTGGCGTGTCGCCGAAGATCTATGCCGCGGTGGACTCGCTGATTCAGTTTTATCGGCCAATTCCACCGCTCGCGTATTATACGCTCCTGATTCTTTGGTTCGGTATTGGTGAAGGGTCCAAGATACTGCTCCTATATTTGGCGGCTTTTGCGCCAATCTATTTGGCCTGTGTCGAAGGGGTCCACCACTTGAATAATGAGTACCTATTGTCGGCTCGTAGCCTTGGCGCGGGAAAATGGACGACATTTCGTTACGTGACTCTGCCCGGTGCGTTACCCGATATATTTACAGGGATTCGGACGGCCATGGGGGTCTCCTTTTCGACGCTTGTCGCGGCCGAAATGGTGGCTGCAACTTCAGGCATTGGCTGGATGGTGATCGATGCCTCCAAATATTTGAAGAGCAGCGTTATGTTTTTGGGTATCTTCATTCTTGGCGGACTTGGCCTCCTTTTGGATTGGTTTTTGCGAGTGTTAGAGAGACATATTGTCTTCTGGAAAGGCCATGAGTAAATGACCAATAGAAATCGAGGCTCTCGCGTTTTTATAACCGGTTGGGCTTCCTTCATGAAAAGGGTACTTGCTGCCTTCTTGTGCCTTAGCATCTTCATATTAGTTGGTTGTCAGCGTCATGATGTGGCCTCTGGAAATGCACCAGTGCGCATTGGTGTGCTGAACACCCCAAACGATGTGGCCGTTGCGCGGCACCTAGGATACTTTAAGGAGGCCTTCCCGGGACGCAAAATCTCGTTTATCACGTTTGACTCAGGTGTTGATGCTAATAAGGCACTGATGTCCGGCGGCGTTGATTTTGCGACTATGGGCGATACAAATGGCGTTGTCGCGTTATCGGCAGGGATTCCCGTGCGGCTGCTGTGGATCAATGAGATCTGCGGAGCCAATGAGGCGTTGGTGGCGAGAGATGGTTGCAAGATTCATTGCCTTGAAGACGTAGCGGGAAAGACGATCGCAACGCCATTTGCCTCGACCAGTCACTACAGCTTGATGATCGCACTCAAGCAGGCGGGACTGACGCATAAGGTACGGTTACTGGACATGGATACGCAAAATATCGTCGCCGCTTGGCAGCGAGGGAACATCGATGCAGCCTACACTTGGCAACCGACTTTGACCGAGCTGCTCAAAAACGGGCAGGTGCTGATCGACAGCAGTGACTTGGGAAAAAAGGGCGTCCAGACCGGCAACATTACGCTTGTGCGTGAGGCGATTCTGCAGGAACGTCCGGACGATGCGCGCCGATTCACGGAGGCGGTGGCGAAGGCGCATCGTCTGCGCGCAAGTGACCCAGCCAAGGCCGTCGCCGCAGCTGCAGCCCAGACTGGAATTTCGGTCGCCGAAGCCAAAACGCAAGTAGCGGGGACCACCTGGCTCACTCAAGCCGAAATGTATCGCCAAGATGGGTTGGGGACGCCATCTCATCCCGGGGCTTTTACACGGGCGATGATGCGTACCGGTCAGTTTATGCATCAGCAGCAGACCGTATCCACTGCACCGACACTCAGCGAGTTTTCAACATTTATTGATACAGGGGGCAAGTGAGATGACAGCGTTGGTGACAGCTTCAGATCTAACGATTCAATATCCCGAAGCACCAAGCCCGGTCGTCCAAAATGCGGCCTTTTCTGTTGAGACGGGCGAGGTCTTTGCGCTTGTCGGCCCTTCCGGATGCGGAAAAAGTACGATCTTGCGCGCTTTGGCGGGATTCATTCCTTATCAGGGTCGACTGACGATGGCTGGGGATGCCATTGCTGGTTCAAATTGGCAACGAGGGGTGGTCTTTCAGAACGCCTCGCTTTATCCGTGGCTCACGGTGGCCGATAACATCGGCTTTGGGTTAAAAGTGCGCGGGTTTTCCCGTGACGCCATTCAGAAACGAGTGACTGATCTGCTTGAGACCGTGGGCTTGTCTGGTCAGGGCGAGAAAAAGACATTTGAGTTGTCTGGCGGGATGCGGCAGCGTGTGGCGATCGCGCGGGTATTGGCGAACGAGCCGCCCTTGATGTTGATGGATGAACCATTTGGCGCGCTCGATGCGTTTACCCGCGCCCGTATGCAACAATTAGTTCTCGATATTTGGAAACGGCGCGACACCACCGTCTTTCTGATCACCCATGATCTGAATGAAGCGATACGTTGTGCGACCCACATTGCAGTGATGACGGCCTCGAGCCACCAAATTACGCAGATCGTACCCAACCCGTATCAGGGATGTGATCCGGAGACTGTGGCAGATCCAACCCTTGAACAACAGATCGACACCTTTCGTCGAGATTTACTGAAAGCAATTGACCCTACGCGAGATTAACAAGATCCTCAAAAATAGCGCGCCGCCACTGTGCAAATTGCACAAGTGACGACGCGCTATTCATTAGGGAGAAACGGGCCCCTTCATCTGAGAGTGCGGCCGCTTAGGGAGGCGTGCCGCACCGCTTTAGATGGGCTCCGGTGCGCATGGTCGAGACAGCTAGGTACGCCAAGCACTCGGTGGCAAGGTGTGCCACCAAGCGCTTGGCTAGCCTACCTGCTCGACCATAAGCGCGCACCTTCGCACCCTTTAGTCGGGCTCCAGCTCGCATGGTCGGGACGTCTAGCTGTCTCGTGTACTCGAGGCGAAGTGCGCCTCAAGCACCCGAGCCAAGCTACCCGCCCGACCATCCCGCGAGCTTCCGCACCCTGTAGTCGGGCTCCGGCGTGCATGGTCGAGACAGCTAGGTACGCCAAGCACTCGGTGGCAAGGTGCGCCACCAAGCGCTTGGCTAGCCTACCTGCTCGACCATAAGCGCGCACCTTCGCACCCTTTAGTCGGGCTTCGTGGGGCAGGGGTGAGTCATCTAACTGGTCCCGTCACTCGGGGCGAAGTGCGCCCCAAGCGCCAGGCCCAAGTTAGCTGCTCACCCCTAAACGCCCCGCTTCGCACCCTAGCCATTTTTTGATTCAAATGCGTTTTCGATTGCGGCGAGGGAGACTTCAGATGTTGCGGCAAAGTTCAGGTCGGCTTCGTGCAGGATCGTTGGGTCGCCGATGCCGACGGAAAATTCACCGGCCGCGTTGATCGCCTGAATGCCGGCGACGGCGTCTTCCAGGCCAACTGCTTCGCTTGGCTTGATGCCGACCAATTCGGCCCCCTTCACGAAGATCTCCGGATCAGGCTTGCCGTGGGTCAGTGTGGCGGGGTCGACCATCGCGTCAAAATAGTCGGCCAGGCCAAGGCGGGCGAGAATCGTCGGGGCGTTTTTCGAGGCAGAGGCCAGGGCGAGTTTGTAATCCGCCGCCTTGAGCGCTTCGAGAAAGGCCTGCATGCCGGGTAAAATGTCGGCCGGGGTCATATTCGCCAGCAGCCCGACATACTCGTTGTTTTTCTCCGTGGCAAGCGCCTCTTTTTCGGCCGGGGTGAAATCATTTTCGCGGTGGCCATGGCGCAAGATCACTTCCAGGGACTCCATGCGGCTGATGCCTTTCAGTGCCTCGTTGACTGTTGGATCGATCGTGATACCGATGCGTGCGGCGCAAGCTTTCCACGCCTGATAATGATATTGGGCGGTGTCGGTGATCACACCGTCGAGGTCAAAGACAAAACCTTTGAGCATTTGTTTCTCCTTTCTATTTTGCCCGCCAAGCCGCTGGTAAGGCGACGTTCAGCGGTGTTTCCTGCAGGGTGGTCTCCTTGCCGTACAGCGTCAGGGTCGTCGGCTTGGTGGCGGTCAGGGTGACGGTCTCTGCGGTCACCTTTACTTGAATGTTTGCGCCGCGATAGTTGATGCGGAACTGATAACCTTGCCAGCTGGCCGGCAGCCCCGGATTCAGGATCAGTTCCGGGCCGTCTGAGCGCAGGCCGCCGAAGCCATACACGATGTTCAGCCAGGCCGCCGCGATCGAGGTCGTGTGGAGGCCATCGCGGGTGTTGCGATTGAAGTTGTCCAGATCCATGCGCGTGGCAAAGCCAAAGAAGTTGATCGCGTCATCGAACTTGTGCAATTCCTGCGCCAAAATCGAGTGAATGGAAGGGGACAGCGAGGATTCGTGGATGGTCCGCGGGGTGTAGTAATCGTAGTTGAGGCGCTTGGACCGCGCCGTGAAGTCTTGGTTATAAAGGAACTGGAACATCAGGACATCTGGTTGTTTGATCATGTCGTTGCGGAACAGGCGGTCATAGGACCAGTGATCGTACAGCGGAAAATCGGTGACCGGAATCTTGTCGACATCGATGTGCGGCAGGTCATAAAAGCCTTGTTGCTGCTCGATCATGCCGTTGGTGTCGCCGAGAAAGACCATGTGATCGCTGGCGTCTTGGAAGTTGGCGAGCTCCTCATCGGAAACGCCAGTCTTTGCCACCAGGTCGGCGTAGGTTGCCGGATCTGTTTTCGCCAGGTGCTGGGCGGTCTCGATGGTGAATTCGAAGGTCTTGAGCGCCATGTAATTGGTGTAGGCATTGTGATTGGTCATCACTTGGAACTCATCGGGCCCCATCACGCCATAGAAGCTGAATTCGTGCTTGCGGTTCCAGGCGCCACGCGAGTACAGGAAGCGCGAGATCTCAACCAGCATCTCGATGCCATGGGTGTTGAGAAACGCGGTGTCATCGCTGAGGTGCGCGTAATGCCAGATCGCATAGGCAACCGCGGTGCTAGGCTGCAACTGGGTGTTGGCGTGCTGCCACAGGGAGGTGGATTCGTCGCCGTTGATCGTGGAGATCGGGTAGCTGGCGCCTTCGCAATCCACCATTTTTGCCCGGCGCTTGGCCGCATCCAGCGTCGAGTAACGGAACTCGACCAGATTTTTCGCCGCCTTGAGGTCGTTGAATAGGTAAAATGGCAGGCACATTGTTTCCGTGTCCCAGAAGGCGAGGCCCCCATACGCCTCGCCGGTCAGGCCCTTGGCGCCGATGTTGTTGGTCGGGTCCTGGCCATGATAGGTCTGGGCCATTTGAAAAATACAGTAGCGAATGCCTTGTTGGTCGGCGACATCGCCGTCGATCTGAATGTCATTTTTCGCCCAAAAATCATCCCAGTACCCAGTCTGCGTTTTCAGCGCAGCTGCATAGTCGGCCTGGTCAGCGCTGGTAGTGAGGCCGCGTTGCCAGATCGCGTCGTTGGCGACCGCCTCGTCTTTTTCAACGATGTTCGTGACCTGCTTGGTGAAGGTGAGCGGCTCGTTGGCGGTCAGGGGCAGTTCATACGCCGTGCCGACGACGCGCGTCTGGTCAAGCGGGGTGCTGGTCGTCGGAGTGACGCCAGTGAAGCTGACCTTGGCGAGGGTGAAGACGCGCTTGCGGGAGGTGCGGGTCTTGCCCAAAATGCCAAACGCCGTCAGCTCATTGAAGTCGCGCACATCTTCCCAGTGCGGATCGGGATCGGCGCCATGGCGGGTGTCAAAATCAACACGTGAGGTCAAGGTCGCGCTGCCGGAAAAATTCAGCGGCGTGAGGGTGACTTGCTGATAGGCACTGCTGGCATCCACCATGGAAATGAAACGGGTGAAGGTCAGCTTGACTTGGCGGCCGTCTGCCAGCTCCCAAACGAAGCTGCGGGTCAACACGCCGTTGCGCAGGTCGAGCTGGCGGGTGAAGTCGCTGACGGTTGCCTGGTGCAGATCGAGGCGCTCGCCGTCGATCTCAAGGCTCATGGCCAGCCAGTTATCCGCATTGACCATGAAGTGGCCGCGTTTTTGAATCCCGGCGTACTGAATGCTCGGGTCCTCTGCGCCGTATTCATAGACGCCGTTGAAGTAACTGCTGATCAGCGAATCGCCTGTGTAGTCTTCGTCGAAAAAGCCGCGTGCCCCGCTGTATTCATTGGCGAGTGAAAAGATCGACTCCGCCACGCGGCCGTGTTTTGGATCAAAACCGGCTTCACTGACGGTCCAGGGATCGACGGTGAAGTAGCGGTCTGCAATTTTTGCCATCCTAGTTTTCCTCCACTTCGGGTTGTTCTTGTCCTGCTTTGAGCGTGACGCTGTAATGCCGGCCGTGATAGCCGACGTGAAAACGCATCGCGCGCCACTGCGGCGGGAGCTGGTTCTTGAATTCAAGTTGCCCATCGCGCACCTGCATCCCGGCAAAGCCGCGCATCGCGACCAGCCAGGCGCCCCCATTTGCGGCGGGGTGGGTGCCGCCGATGTAGATCGACCCGGCCCATTGTTTGGACTGCCCGGTCAGATCGACCGTTGCCGTTTTGACGAAAAAGTCATGGGCGGCGTCCCCCAGGCCCAGCCGCGCCGCTTCGATCGCGTACATACTCCAGCTGAGTGAGGAGCCGTGTTCGGTGCGGGGCTCATAGTAGGCATAATTTTGCTGGTGCGTTTCAGGGGAATAGTCTTGTGGGAAAAGCGCGAGCATCATCATCACATCGGCCTGCTTGATCACCTGTGTCTGCGAGGCCACACCATATGCGCCGCCCCAATATTCACGCGGATCCAGCAGCCGGCTGCGCACGGCCTCGACCGTGGTGTCTTCGAGGCCAAAATAGCCATCAAACTGGGCGATCACGCCGTCTTTGACCAGCGGCTGCTTTAGTTTCGGCAGGCTGGCCGCGATCAATTGCGGCAAGTCGGCGTAATGGAGCTGGCCGAGCATCGTCTTGAGGGCGGACGGCGCCTGTTTTTGCAGCCAATCGATCACCGCAAGCGCCGCGCGCCAAGTCTCCTCGATGATCTTGTTGGTGTAGGCGTTGTTGTTGACGCGCTCGTGGTATTCATCCGGCCCGATGACGTCATCGCAAACGATCGTGTCATCCAGCAGGCCTTGCTTGACGTAATCCAGGTAAAAACGGGCGCATTCCAGAATCACTTCGGCGCCGCCGGACAGCAGCAGTTTCGGATCGTTCAGCCACTGGGCAGTCTGCCAGATCGACAAGGCGATCGCCCCGGAAATATGGACCTGCTTGTCCCGAAAATACGTCCGCATCGGCCGCTTCGTGAACACATCGGTGACGTTGAAATCGGAGGTGGCGTCAAAGCCATTCTCCTGGCTTTCCCAGGCATAAAACGCGCCTTGGAAGCCGTAACTGGCCGCTTTTTGCTTTGCTGCCTGCAGCCCGCGGATTCGGTAGCCCACCAAACTGCGGGCCGTTTCGGCATCCGTCGCCAGGAAAAATGGCAACATGAACATTTCCGTGTCCCAGAAAATGGCGCCTTTGTAGGTTTGCCCGGACAGGCCGCGCGCCGGAATCGACTGATCGGCGACGCCATGCGGGGCGATCGCGAGCAGCTGATACAGACTGTAGCGCAGGGCCCGCTGATCATCGACCGGGCCGTCGATCTCAATATCGCTTTGCGCCCACCACTTGGCCCAAACGGCTTCATGCGCCGCCTGCCATGTGGCGAAATCGCTGGCCTGCACCCCGCGCATCGCCAGGGCGATCGCGTTGTCGTCGCGCTCGGTCTCGCTGACGCCGAAAAAGACGGTCAGGGTGACCGGCACGTTTGCCGTCAGGTGCAGCTGATAATTGCGGAACAAGCCGGTCGTGGCGCGCTCGATGCTGGCTTCAGCCGGCGCATCCAGGAATTGCTTCTGCCAAACGGCGATCGGGACACATTTTTCCCCGGTGCGGGCGAAGACGCAGAACGTGTCATCTTGGACGGTCTGGGCGTAGTTGAATAAATGCGGTCCGTTGATGTCCCACACATCGTGATCGATGCCGGCGCGCAAGGTGAAGTCCCCGGCAAAATCCGCCTCGATGTGATATTGCAGTGCGCCGTAATGGGTGGCAGCGGCACTCAAGAAGCGCTCGCTGGTGATCGTCACGGTGCCTTCTGGGGCTTGGAAAACCGTGTGGCGGCTCACCTTGGCATGCTGGCAATCCAAAGTCATCGTGTGCGCAAGCGGGGATTGCTTGAGCACGCTGAAGGCCTGATCGCCGCGCGTCAGGGTGATCGCCATTGGGTCTGGCGCGTTAACAGTTTCGCGCCATTTGTCGCCATTGCGGTCATAGACCCCGCCGAGGTTCAAGGCGACCAATTGTTTTTTGCCATACTCTTCAAGGACGCCGCGGTAGCCCATATAACCGTTGGCGAGCATGAACCGGTTGCCCAAGCCATTGAGATCCTCGGGGTCATAACCGGTCTGTGTAAATAGCCAATCCGAATTCATTGTCTCCTCCTAGTAGGGCTTCCCGGGGCAGGTCTGAGACACTTAGCTGGACTGTGCACTCGAGGCGAAGAACGCCTCAAGCACCCAGTCCAAGCTAACTGCTCAGACCTAAGCGCCCCGCTTCGCACCCTGTTAAACTGCGCTTGGCTCAACGCGCGCGACGATCTGTTTGAAGATCAGGGACTGCAGCCAGACGCAAACGCCGAAGCCCAGGAACGTGAACCAAAAGATCAACGTCCATATGCCGACGCTGCCAGCCATCAATAAGATCAGCGGAAAAATAGACGCAAGCACCAATAGCGCGCACCAGCCGACGTGATGCAGCAAGATGATCAGCAGATTGTGCGTCGCGTGGCCGATCGTTTCGGCGTATCGACTGAGATACGGCGGCAGCATGCTCAGGATCGCCAAGGCGAAAATCGCCAGGACGATCAAGAGATTGCCGAACACGAGATGCAGCACGACTGGCAACTTGATCAGATATTTCAGGTCAAAGAACAAAACGAGCAGTACCGCCGCCACAATCAGGCTCCAGGCAACGCCTTGCTTCAGATTGGCCTTGAAATAGTGCCAGTAATCATGGATGACCTTGGTCTCCTGATTATCGTAAATGCGCGCCATCACAGCATTGCCAGCCATGAGCGAGGCCCCGATCGTCACAACTGGCAAGCTGGTGAGCAGCATGCAGAAGTGCAGGAGCCAGACATTGGTGACATTTTCCAGAAGCCGCATGAAGGAGCTGTTGTATGAGAGAATTTGTTTCATGATTGATCTCCTATTTGAAAAGGGTGCGGAGCGGGGTGCTTAGGGGTGAGCAGCTAACTTGGGCCTGGCGCTTGGGGCGAACTTCGCCCCGAGTGACGGGCCCAGTTAGATGCCTCACCCCTGCCCCGCGGAGCCCGACTGTGAAAAGGGTGCGGAGGTGCGCGTTTATGGTCGAGCAGGTCGCTTTGCCTTTACCTTGCAAAAAGGCGAGGCGGGTTCAAAACAAAAATGTTTTGTCCACAGCCTCGCCAGTCTGTCCGCTTTACAGCAGTATTGGTTTACTTATTGATGGTCTTTTCGTAGCGGTCATAAGCCGTCTTTTGAATCTTGACAAAGTCCTTGAGACCCATCTGATTCAGCTTGGAAATGTAGCCATCCCATTCCTTATCAACGCCGCCCTTGGTGACCCACTTCGAGGACATCTGGGTAACATAGCTGCTGATATCGGTGTACTGCTGGGACGTGGTCTGCAGTTCTTCAGGCGAGAAGGTGACATTCGGGAAGGCCGGACGCGCATACTGCTTGTATTGCGCATCGAGCTGAAGCTTGGTGTAATCCCCGTTGTCCTTTGGCAGGATGACTTTCTTGTCAAATGAAGGATCGGAGTACTTCGGCCCAAAGTCGCGGAAGGAGTTTGTCCAGGCAAAGATATCACTGGATTGACCCTTTGGCGGGGTGAGGACTTGGATGTCGCCGTTGTCGAGTTTCTTGGTCCCAACGCCAAATGAGCCGTAGTAGGTCTGAATCGTGGCATCGTTGGTGTAGTACTTGTCGGCCCACTTCATCAGCTTGTCGACGTTCTTGGCATGCGTGGTCACAAGGAATTCGTTACGAGAATAGTTCCAGTGATCTGGGTCAGAGTTGACGTAGCGGTTGCCATCAGGGCCTTTCAGCGGCGGCAATGCGACATACTGACTCGCGTTGGCACCGAAGATCGCATCGGCGGTCCAGCCAGCAGCGACCCCAACGATCGCGGTCTTGGCCTGAGCCTTGGCTTGCGCCTGAGAAACATCTTCCGTGAAGATCTGTGGATCGATCAAGCCGTTCTTGTAAGCAGAGGCCATCCAGGAGATACCCTCTTTGTAGTTATCCGTGGTCGGCTGATAAACAGGGGTGTCGCCATCCATGACCATGTTTTGCGCAGAGGTGTTTGGCGAGGTGATGCCAAATGGCTGGATGAAGTTCAAGATCGCGTCATCGTTGCCGGCGCCATAAGGAATCTCATCTTTTTTGCCGTTGCCGTTTGGATCGTCGTTCTTGAACGCGGTCAGAACTTTAATGAAGTCTTGATATGTGTCAGGCATCTTGAGGCCGAGCTTATCGAGCCAGGTCTTGTTGATGAACAGCTGGTTGGTGATCGTTGGCCGCATCGGGGACTTCTTTGGCAGGCTGTAGATATGGCCATCAGGTGAGGTGACCATCGCCTTCAGAGCCGGATCCTTGTCAAAAGCCTTCTTCAGATTCGGCATATCCTTGTCGATGTAATCTTCAAGTGGAATAAAGCTGTCCTGGTTCTTTGCGACTTCCGCGTCGGTCAAGCAGATATCGCCCCAGAAAGCATCGGGCAGATCACCGCCGGACATGACAACGGACTTCTTGTCGCCCCAATCGGAGTTCAAATAAGTATTCCATTTAACCTTGATCTTCGAGTCCTTTTCCGTTTTGGCGACAAAGCCCTTCAGGAAGTCGTTCCCCCAATCGGACCAACGGACTGTGGCGATCGTATATGATGGCGTACCGGAAGTGGTCGTTTTGTCAGCGGATTTGTTGCCACAAGCGGCAAGCATGAGCACACTGGCAGCGGCCAAAAGACCGGCACTGAGCAATTTCTTACTCAATTTCATGACTGTATTTCCTCCCCTAATTGAAATTCCCTAATTACCCTTTAACTGAACCTAACATAACGCCCTGGTTGAAGTATTTCTGCAAAAATGGATACAGTGCCATGATCGGCAAGGTGGAGATCACGATCGACGCGTATTTCATCATGTCTGACAACTGTTGAAGCTCGGCTGCCAGCTGCCCGGTGGTGTTGCCGGCCAGTTGCTGATTGGAGATCAAGATGCGCCGCAAGATGAGCTGCAATGGCTGCAGGTTCTCGTTTTGCAAATAGATCAACGCGTTGAACCACTGATTCCAGATCCCGACGGCCGTCCATAACCCGATGACCGCAAGCACCGCCTTAGACAACGGTAACACGATACGCGCAAAATAGCGGAAGGTTCCTGAACCATCCAACTGGGCCGCTTCCCAGAGACTGTCAGGAATGCTCGACTGGAAGAACGTCCGCGCCACGATGATGTTGTAAGGTGAGACAGCGAACGGAATGATCATGACCCAGAAGTTGTTGACCAAGCCAACACTTTTGACGGTCAAATAGATTGGGACCAACCCGCCGCTGATGAACATCGGAATGACGTAAAACACGTTCAACCATTTGCGTCCGCTCAGATCTTTGCGTGACAGCGCATAGCCGGCTGGAATGTTGACCAGCAGGCCAAACAACGTGCCGATCGCGGTGTACAAAATGGTGTTGAGATAGCTGCGCCAAATGATCGGTTGTTCAAACAGCGCGTTGTACCCCTTAAACGTCCATTGCCGCGGCCAGAACCAGACCTCACCGTTGGCCACATCAGCAGGATTACTGAACGACGCAATGATGATGAACCAGAGCGGGTAGATGATCGCGAGAATCATAAGTGCAGCGACAACGTAAATGATGATCTGAAAGGCCAAGTCTTTGCCGGCCAGTTTGACGTGCATGTGTTTTTCTCGCGGCTTTTTAGAAAGCGACATTGCCATTTTTCCCCCTCCTTATCAAAATAGTGTCGTATCTGTGGTCTTTTTCGAGATCCAGTTGACTGCCAGCAGTAAGATCACGTTGATGACGGTGTTGAACAGGCCGATCGCCGTCGACAGACTGTATTGGAAGTTTTGCAGCCCGATTTTGTAAACGTAAGTGGAGATGATCTCACTTCCGGCCAAGTTCAATGGATTTTGCAGCAGCAAGACTTTTTCGAACCCGACATTCAAGAGATTACCCACACTCATGATCAAGATGATCATGACGGTCGGCATGATCATTGGAATATCGATGTGCCGGATCT
Source organism: Lacticaseibacillus mingshuiensis (assembly GCF_016861785.1). GTDB lineage: Bacteria > Bacillota > Bacilli > Lactobacillales > Lactobacillaceae > Lacticaseibacillus > Lacticaseibacillus mingshuiensis. The sequence goes on along the minus strand of NZ_BOLS01000010.1, from coordinate 24,356 downwards.
TTTGCCAAGCCGTGGCGCCATCCATGGTCGCCGCTTCATAATACGTTGGATCGATCGCAGAAAGTGCTGCGATATAGATGATGCTATTCCAGCCGAGATGCTGCCACACGTCCGACCAGACATACACATGGGCAAAAGAACCAGCGTCTGACATCAGATCCGGAAGCTTGGCGCCAAATAAGTGGAAGATATTGGCGAACAGCCCGGATTGTGGTGACAGGAAAATCAGCACCATCCCGCACATGACCATCGTACTGATGAAATGCGGCAGGTAAGAGATCACCTGGAAGACTTTCTTGAACCCTTGCTTGCGCATCTGGTTCGTTAAGATCGCCAGTGCGACTGGCAGTGGGGTGTTCACGACCAAACTGTAGATCGAGATCACCAACGTATTTTTCAAGGTGATCGGGAACTGGTAGGAATGGAAGTATTGAATGAAGTTCTTCATTCCGACGAATGGACTGTGAAAGACCCCGAGTGCCGGTGAATAATTCTGAAACGCCATCACCAACCCATAAAGCGGCACATAGGCGAATATGAGCAACAAAATGGCTGATGGTAACAGTAAGACGTACAGCGGTAAGCTCCGCTTGAGATTGCGGCGGCGCAACAGCTTGCGATGCGCGATGACCTCTGGATCGTCTTTGATACTTAATGCCGCTTGTGCCTCCATGATTGCCCCTCCTTTCATGGTCTTATCGTACTGTAGACGCTTTCAGCGAGGCTATAACTAAAAAGGGGATTTCTTGCACTATTCGGATGAGGACAAAAAAGCGCAAGCGGCGATGGTTATCACTGATAATCATCTTGAATGCACAAAACGGAGCCGATATCCGGATAATGTTAAAAAATGCCGGGATAGAGACAAACGGCCGGCGGAGAACACGTTATACTGAAGGAGCACAGACGGGGGAGGGGCGAAAATGACGGAACAGCGGCAAACGGGGTATTCGATCAATCGCTATATCCGCTTTTTGATGGGCGGCTTGTTGCTCCTGGGGGTCCTCAACATTGTGCTATTGGTGGTCACGGTGCATTATTCCCGGGCCGAGCGCGTGCGGCGGCTCGAAAATACCATCAGCATTTATCTTGAAGACGTTTCCACTCGCTTCAAGGCGATCGACCACTTCATGGTGTATTCGACGGTCAACGATCCCAATCTCAAAAAATTGGCTGGCCTCTCGCCGACCACGGACATCGCGGCGATGATCAAACCGCTGGACGGGTTTCGCCAGCGCGTCTCCGATCAGCAATATTCCACCGGCACGGCGTATCAGTTCTATTATTTTTCCTCAAAGACCGGGTATTTCACCAATGTGTCGCCGCTGCAAGTCGACTATGAGGATTATGGCAAGATCCAGTCGCAGCTGGTCGATGGCTGGGCGACCAAGACGACGATCATCGCCGAGCCGTGGAAGCCGATCGTGGTCAGTGGTAAATATTACCTCTACCACGAGGTGCGCTATCAGGATACCGTCCTGTTTTGCGTGATCGCCGTCAGTGCCCTGACTGGCCCGATTCAAAACGACTACCTGACGCCGCAGGATTTTGCCTATCTGCGCCTCGATGGCCAAGACCTCATTAAAGGGAAGCACCCGGCGCTGGTCAAATCCGGCACCCGCTACATGAAGACTACCGACCGGGCGCGCACGTTGCCATTCTCGTTCAACGTGCAGCTCGATCAGTACAGCCAGACGGAAAAGTTCACGGTCCTGCAGATCATCTTGGTGATCTTGACCACCATCATCGGCGGTGGGGCGATCTTCGCGGTGATCTATCTGTGGCGCAACTTCGCGATTCCGTTGCGCGAATTCTCCAGCGCGGTGAAAATGATGACCGCCGATCCGGACGGGCCAAACCTCGATGCGTCGCGCATCAAGGAACTGGAAAATGTCAATGAGCAGTTCCACACGCTGATGACCCAGGTGCGCAGCTTGAAACTGTCGCTGTATGAAAATGAGATCCAGCAGAAAAAGAGCCAGATCCAGTTCATGCAGCTTCAGATTCGCCCGCATTTTTACCTGAACATCCTCACGACGCTGTTTTCCATGATTCAGATGAACGAAATGGATCACATGTCGGACCTGATCATGTCGGCGACCAAATATATGCGTTACCTATTAAATGCAGGCGACGATCTGGTTCCGCTGGCGCAGGAAGTCGAGCATGCCAAGGAGTATCTGAATATCCAGCGGATTCGTTACGGGGACGATATCCTGCAGGCGGATTTTCAGATCGACGCCCGGGCGGCCGATGTGCTGGTCCCGCCGCTGTCGATTCAGACGTTTGTTGAAAATACGGTCAAATACGCCGTTTCCTTTGATAGTAAAACGTTGATCAAGGTGACTGCGGCGCAGACCATGTCCACTGAGGGGGAGTTCTTACAACTGGTGATCTCGGACAACGGCCCGGGGTATCCGCCGGCGATCTTGCAGGCGGTGGCGGATGAGCACCAGATCGATCTGTCCGAGCATCACATCGGCATCAATAATGTGATCGCGCGGCTGGATCTGCTCTACAACCACACGTATCATCTGAAGCTCGAGAATCTGAAAAACGGTGGCGCCTGCACGACGCTAGAGCTGCCGATTCAGCGCGCGGTAAAGGGGGAGAATCGCGATGAAAGTGCTGCTGGTCGATGATGACCGTTACGTGATCAATGTGATGAAAACAACGATGGACTGGGCGAGCCTGGGGTTTAGCGGCGTCTTGACCGCTTACAACATGCGCCAGGCCCAGGCGGTGCTCGAAGGGGAAGACATCGACCTGGTGATCTCGGACATTGAGATGCCCCAGGGCAGTGGCCTTGACCTGTTGGCCTGGGTCCGCGAGCGTGATCGCCCGGCCCCGGAATTTATTTTCCTGACCAATTACGCCGACTTCAATTACGCGCAAAAGGCGATCGAGCTCAAATCCTTTGACTATTATCTCAAGCCGGTCGTGCCGGCCAAATTCACCCCGGTCATCGAAAAAGCGGTGGCCAAGATCCGGCAAGATCAACACAAAGAACGGCATGGGGAATCCAAGGCCGAGGTGCGTCAGCGCTGGCAACAGATCTTCTTTGAGCCAACCAAGCCGCTGGATCAACTGTTGCCGGATGATGCCTCGTATTATCTGTTTGCGGCGGTGCAACCGGAGCGCCAGCGCGATGGCCAGATCCTACATCATTTGCTGGATAAAAATGCGTTGCCGCCGGAGCACGACGGTCTGCATGCGTTGACCTATATTTTTGAACGGGACGAGCAGCTGATCTTCGTTTACGAAATGGCCAAGGACGACCAGCTGTTTCAAGACCTTCAGACCCGGCATCTGGCGCTGGGTCAGGCGATCAAGCGCACCATCAATGCAGAAAACGTCAACGCAGCGATCTACATCAGCACGATCACCCCGCGTGACAAAATTCGCGCCGTGGTTGCCCGGCTGGCCAATATGGTCCGGCAAATGGCGGTGCACCGCAATAGCATCAATTTATTGAGCGACTATCATCCTAGCCAAGTTGAATACGTGGAGCCGTCGCTGGCGGTGATCGGCCAGGAGATCGAGCGCAAGGATCAAGCGGCGCTGCTTGCGTATTGCCGCGAGTATCTGACGGGCTGTGAGCGCGAGCACCGGCTGAGTAAGCACACGATGCGCAATTTTCGCGAGGATCTGGTCCAGCAGATCTACGTTCAGTTGCAACGCCACAATGTCCAGGCCCACAAACTATTTTCCAGCCGCGATTACACCACGATGTATTACAACTCGCTGACCAGCGTGGAGATGCTCCTGGACTTTGTCGCGTATGTCTGCGGGGAGGCCTTCTCCTACGCCAAGTTCGCCGATTCCAGCATCAGCGTGGCGCGCCAGTTGCAAAAATACATCGATCATCACTTGAATGAGGAGCTGACCCGCGACAATCTCGCGGAGATCGTCTACCTCAATCCGGATTACTCGGCCAAGTTGTTCAAGGACGAGTTTGGCATTTCGATGACCAATTACATCATTCGCCGTCGCATCACCATGGCCGAGGAGTTGGTGGCCAGCTCCGCCCAGCCGATCAACCAGATCGCCGAGTCGCTCGGCTATACCAACTTCTCGTATTTCACCCGGCTATTCAAGCGCGAGACCGGCATGACGCCGATGGGCTACCGGCGGAAAAACAGCGGAGGTAAGTGACAGGCGGGTCGTGACGTGATGTTTCACGCGAAACATTTGACGGGTGCCTGGTGCTTTGCCAATTTGTGGCGGGGGGTACACTTAGGTCACATACAGAAAATCGCGCCACCTAGGTGATGCGTTGAGCCTTTGGTTGAGGTGATCGAAATGGCCATGGTGAGAAGTCGCTCAGAGGATGAGACCACTGAGCTTGTGAAGGCAAAACAAGAGATCGTCGCAAGTGCGGCGGATCTCAAGTGGTTACGCAAACGGAAGCGGGATCTCATCATCCGCTGGGTGTTTTACATCCTGTTGTGGATTCCGTATTTTGCGATGTTTTTCACGTCGAATGTTTTGTCGTGGTTCATGCTATTTGGCCCGCCTGCGATCGTGATCGTGAGCATTGAGGAATTGATCGAAATACATTATCAAAAGAAGCATCCCAAGCCCCATAAGTGGGAATCAAACGCCTCCCATTTCGATGAAAAGTACGATGACCTGCATCGAAATTAAGGGTGCGGAGGTGCGTGTTTATGGTCGAGCAGGTAGGCTAGTCAAGCGCTTGGTGGCGCTTCTTGCCACCGAGTGATTGGCGTACCTAGCTGTCTCGACCATGCGCACCGGAGCCCGACTACAGGGTGCGCAGCGGGGCGTTTAGGGGTGCGCAGCTAACTTGGGCCTGGCGCTTGGGGCGCACTTCGCCCCGAGTGACGGGACCAGTTAGATGACTCACCCCTGGCCCGCGAAGCCCGACTACAGGGTGCGGAAGCCCGCGAGATGGTCGGGCGACCGACATGCCCTATATCTTACAATTAAGAGTCGTCTCAAAGCGGAGGCGGCTCTTTTTCAATGACTGCGCAAAAATGCCGCACACGCAAAAACGGAGCCGAGATCTTTCGTCTCAGCTCCGTTTCGCATCCAGCCGGGGTTGTGGGTGATCGCCACGGAGGGTGGGCCGATCACGCCCGATTTGGAATCAAGTTGCTCGTACATCTACGTGTGTGTTTTCCGGCGCAGGCCGGCTCAGGGTGATACAGGATAGCTTTAGAATAAATGGCTACCTCACTAATATGAGCCATGTAAGCGTTTTCGTCAAGCAAAAATAATTGTGTGACGGTCGCTATTTATTGGCCGGAGAAGCAGGGGTGTTACTTGCGTTTGGGGGGCGCCAATGGCAGGGGATGCCACCGGCGCGCGCAAGCAACGTTTGAGTATGCGGTGCCGCCGCTGCTGGACGCAGCGAAATTGTTACTTGTCAGCCCGGAAGTCGTCGTATTGCTTTTGCAACTCGTCGCGGACCTTATCCCAGCCGGCTGTCTTAAGTTCGGCATTCATCTTTTCGATGGTTGGGACGGGATCGCCGGTACCGGTGTTGATGACATTGATGTATTTACTCATCACGTTGGCGATGTTGGTCAGCTCGGTCTTGTACTTGGTGAGGCTTGGCGTGAACCCAAGGGTGGCTGACTCCGGCGTGTTTTTGATCGCCTCATCGCGTTCCTTGATCTGCGCGGCGGTGACCGTGTCCAAGGTATAAAGATTCTTGTTGTTGCCGGTCATCCAGGCACCGTAATGGGTCTTATCGTTGTAGCCTTTCAGTGTCTTGATCTTGCCATTGGCCTTGTCAGTGAATTCCCATTGCTTGCCTTCAATGCCCCAGACCATCGTGTTGATGATCTTTTTGTTGGTATTGATGGCATTCAGGACCTGCATGGCCTCTTTTTTATGTTTCGAGGACTTGGAGATCGCGTACATTGCCATTTGGGTATCGGAGGTCTTCTTGAACGGCTTGGCGATCACCGCTGATTCAAGCGGCTTGCCACCGCGAGCGCCAAGCAGCGCCGTGTTGCCATAATCAAATGGGCCGTTCGTCTCGATGCGGCCGAACCAGGTGTCGTCGCCCAGCGTGTACTGAGTCGTGGAGGTCGCCGCATCCCGCGGAATGTAGCCCTTTTCGTACCAGTCATGCAGGGTGGCCAGGTTCTTGCGCATCACCGCCAAGTTGTACGGATTTTGCACCTTGGTGTCCTTGCCGCTTTCATCGATGACGAATGGGTAGCCATTGCTGAGCGGGTATTCCCAGCCCGGCGTTGGTGCGCGGTAACCCGACACGATCGCCATCGGGGTCACGCTTTTATCCGCCTTGTGGAATTGCGCCATCGCGTCGGTCGCGCTTTGTAGGGAGGTCACGCCGGAGACGTCGATGTTGTATTTTTTCGTGTAGGTGCCGTTGAAAACAAACAGCTCTTGGGAAAAGACGTTGGCGTTGGTCGGGAAACCATAGATCTTGCCATCCACCTTCACGCCTTTCCAATACGCCGGGTCAACCTCGTTGTAGGCCTTCTTGGCGTATTTTTGAATCAGCTCGGTCATGTCGGCATACGCACCCTTTTGCGACGCGGCGACATAATCTTGCGCAAACGCGAGGTCAAACGGTTCGCCCGAGGCCAGCATCACGTTGAACTTGCTGGAATAATCGCCCCAGGAGATCGGCTTGATCTGTAGTTCGATCTTCGGATAGGTCTTTTGAATCTCCTTGTTCACGATCTTCATCATCTCGGTCTGGTTATCCAGTGGATCCCCAGGCCGATACATGGTGACGACCACTTTGCCGCTGGATGAGCCCCCATCGCTGGATGACCCGTTTCCGCAAGCGGCCAAGGTGGTCGCGCAAACGGCGGTCGCGGCAACTGCCAACCCTTTTCGCCAAAAATGCATTTTACTTCCCCCTTATTGGACATGTTGCGAGCAGGCCGGCCTTTGAGCATCGGTGAAAATGGTGCCCCGCAGGAAGTCAGATCGCATCCGCGCGATCCACGCGCCAACCGGCCTGGCTCACTCGCTCAATATGGCGGACCGCCAGCGTTTCGTCAAGCAGGCCAAAAGCGTGTTGGGACGCCGAAAACACACCTGAATTTGGTTTTTTAACTGCGCAGCAGGCGGTGATAAAGCTATTTATATCAAGCGCTTTCATGGCCAAAAAGGGTCACTTCAAACATGCGGCGGTGTTGCGTAATCCGCCGAAAATGTGGCAACATTTTTCCATACATTGGCAACCGAACCCGCTTTCATCGCTGGCCCCGAATCGGTACGCTACGGATGATGGGAAACATGGGCCAATAGGCGATGCAGACGGCTGGCCGGCGTCAGTCGCGGGTCGCGGTCGAGGAGGCGAGGCAATGCAATACGCTTGGCAAAAATACGCGTCGTATGGCGTCGATTGGTTGACGGAGGAATGCGGCTGGCAGCGCTGCACCCCGCTTGATTCGTATTACTACACGGTGGCGCGGGACGTGATCGTCCATTATGTGATCGCCGGTTCCGGCTGGGTCGAGATCGACGGGCAGGTCCATCCGGTCCAGCGCGGCGAATTTTTCCTGCTGACGGCCGGCGTGAAGGTCAAGTATGGGCCGACGCTTGAGGACCCGTGGGAATATTGCTGGCTGGGGTTCGGCGGGCAAATGGCCAGTCGCATCCTGGCACCGCTCACTGCGCGCGGCTTCTTGATCGCGGAAATGCCGCCAGCCGCCGGAAAAGATATCGTGGCCTTCACCCATGAGCGGGTCTCGAAAACAGACCGCAAGCACGACACGGGATTGCGGCGCAGCCGGGATCTGATCGCGTTTGTCGACGATTTTGCCACGGGACTCGGCGTCGTTCAGGCCACGCGCGACGAGGAGCATTACGACGAGACCGTGGCCGCGGCGCTTGCGTATTTCAACGCCAACTACACCCGGCCGATCAGCGTGCAGGATGCGGCCTCGCATGTGCATATTTCGCGCAGCTACCTGTACCGGTTGTTCATTCGCGAGGTCAATTTGGCGCCGAAGCAATACCTGCAGCGCCTGCGCCTGAGTCATGCCCAGCAATTGCTCGAATCGACGACCCTGCCGATCGAGGTGGTCGCCGCGCAATCTGGGTATCAAGATGCGCTGCATTTTTCCCGCCAGTTCCGGTCGTATTACAGCGACGCGCCGCGCGAGTATCGGCGCAAAAAGGCGGTCGATCGCACCTATTACCCGGATGCGGACCCGAAGTAGGAGGCACGTGAAATGGATTATCAGATTTGCTTGGTCGACCCCTTGACCAAAGTATTTGCCGATGAGGTGCCGGACGCTTGGGTCGCCGCGCCGCAGACCGTTTTGCAAGGCGAGCCCTTGGTGCTTCAGCTGGCGTACCAGCGCCTGCGCGATGACGATGCGAGCTTTTCGGAACTGACGCTGGCGACCAAGCTGCCGGCGCAGTGCTTTGAGATCAACCAGGTGCCGTCCCAGCTGCCGACCTGGCCGCATCCGGACGCCCGCTATTTGCGCACGACGCCGGGGCTGTTTCCGGATCTGTTGACGCCGCTGACCGGGCCGGTGCGCGCGTATCACGGCCAAGTGCGGACGCTGTGGTTGAAAATTCCGACAGGGTCTCTGACACCGGGAAGGCATGACGTGACGATCACGCTGACTGAAACGGTCAGCGGACAGATCGTGTTTGCCCAAACGGTGCCGCTGACCGTGGCTTCGGTGGTCGCCCAGCCGCCGCGCCTGCATCATACGGAATGGTTCTCGGTGGATTGCCTGGCGGATTATTATCACGAGGCGCCTTATACGCCGCGGTTATGGGCGATCATTGCCAATTTCATGGCGTTTGCGCATGACGAGGCACTGATGGACACGCTTTTGACGCCTATCTTCACGCCGCCTCTGGATACGGCGGTGGGGGCAACGCGGACCAATGTGCAGCTGGTGCAGATCCTGCCGGGGATGCCATATCGGTTTGAGTGGTCGCGCCTGCGAAAATGGTGTCAACTGGCCCAGCAAAGTGGGTTTTCGTATCTGGAAATGCCGCCTTTATTTACCCAGTGGGGCGCGCAGGCGACGCCAACCATCACGGATACGGCCGGCACCGCGCTGTTTGGCTGGCATGTGCCGAGTACCGCGCCGGCGTATCGCGCGTTTTTACAGGCCTTGTTGCCCCCACTCTTGGCGGTGCTGGCCGAGGAAGGCTATGACCGTGACCACCTATTTTTCCACCTGGCCGATGAACCCAACGCGTCGACAGAGGACGGGTATCGGGCGGCCCGCGCGCAGGTCGCGGATCTGCTGGACGGCTTGCAGGTGATCGATGCGCTGTCGGATGTCCGCTTTTATGAAAATGGGTTGGTGCCGCATCCCGTTGTCGCCGATGATGCCCTGGCGCCGTTTTTGGCGGCTGACGCGGCGCCACTGTGGACGTATTATTGTTGCGCCCAGTCAACGGCGGTGCCGAATCGCTTTTTCGCCTTGCGCAGTTATGACAACCGGGTGCTCGGGGTGCTGCTGTATCGTCATCAGATTCAGGGCTTTTTACACTGGGGCTTCAACTTCTACAACGCGCAGCTTTCCACGCGGCCAATCGATCCGTTTGCCGTGACCGATGCCGGCGGGGCCTTTCCATCCGGCGACCCGTTTCTCGTGTATCCGGGGGCGGATGGCCAGCCGCTGAACAGCCTGCGCAACGAGGTGCAGCGGCTGGGCTTTGGCGACCTCGCCGTTTTGCAGCAACTCGAAGCGCTCAAGGGCCGGCCGTTTGTCGAGCAATTGATCGACGCGACCGCCGGCATGGTCCCGCAATTTGACGATTACCCACCCGATGCGGGCTGGCTGACCCGCCTGCATGAAAAAGCCGTTGCGTCCTTGGCCGCAGCGGTGCTTGCCCACAATAAGAAGTGACCCGTGATGAAATTAGCTGAAGCCAAAAAAAGGAGTGACCCGATATGAAATTAGCTGAAGCGATCAACGTGACCCCCAGCCCCCGCCAGCTTGCCTGGCAGCAGCTCGGCTTTTACGGCTTTATCCATTTTGGCATGAACACGATGACCGATCGCGAATGGGGCGATGGCACGGAAGACCCCGCGCTGTTTGATCCTACGGGACTCGACGCAGCCGCCGCCGACCGCGCTGTGGCTGCGATGCAGGCGGCACACATGCGCGGGCTGATTCTGACGTGTAAGCACCACGACGGCTATTGCCTATGGCCGACGAAAACGACGACGCATTCCGTGGCGGCCAGTCCCTGGCAAAACGGCCGCGGAGATGTGGTGCGGCTGTTTGCGGATGCCTGCGCGCGACATCAGATGCAGTTCGGCGTGTATCTGTCGCCATGGGACCGTCACGCAGCGGTGTATGGGCAGGGCAAGGCCTATGATGACCTGTATGTCGCTCAACTGACGGAGCTGCTCAGCAATTACGGGTCGCTGTTTGAGATCTGGCTCGATGGGGCAAACGGTGAGGGTCCAAACGGCAAGCATCAGGTCTATGACTGGGACCGGTATTACCAGGTGATGCGGACGCTGCAGCCAAATGCGGTGATCGCCGTCAGCGGCCCCGATGTGCGCTGGATCGGCAACGAAGCGGGCCACACCCGGGCCAGCGAGTGGAGCGTGGTGCCGGCTGCGCTCAGGGAAGCCGAGCGGGTTGCCGCGCTGTCGCAGCAACGCGATGATGCCGCGTTTTCGCGCCAGTTCAAGTCCACCGATGATGACCTCGGCAGTCGCACCGCCTTGGCCGATTATGACGGGCCGCTCGTGTGGTATCCGGCGGAGGTCGACACGTCGATCCGGCCGGGTTGGTTTTTCCATGAAGCCCAAGACGCCCAGGTGCGCTCGGGCGATGAGTTGTTTGACCTGTACTGCAAGGCGGTCGGCGGCAACGCGGCACTCTTGTCGAATGTGCCGCTGAATCGCCACGGCCGGTTCGGCGACGCGGATCAGGCGGCGCTGGTTGCGGTCGGTAAAAAAATTGCCCAGCTAACTGACCCGGATGTGAGCGGGGCGGCCGTGGTGGCGGCGACCAGTTCTGTGGCGCCCTTTGCGATCACGGGCGGGGCAGGTGACGCTGCGGCTGCGATTTTTGGGGATGTAGGTGACGCCCCGGCCGCTCAGCAGGCCTGGGAGGCGGCGCCGGATGATGCGAATCCTGCCGTGACGCTGACTTGGGCGCAACCGGTGCGGGTCAACACGCTGACCCTGCGCGAAGCCATCAGCCGGGGGCAACGCGTCGAGGCCTTTGTCGTGATGGCCCTGCAGGCGGATGGGTGGCATGAGCTGACGCGCGCAACGACGATCGGCAATTGTCGAATCTTGCGCTTTGAGGACGTTGAGACCAGTGCCGTGAAGATCAGCTTCACCGCGTTTCGCGCCGCGCCGACTTTGATGGAAGCGCGGGTGGCACGATTGTAGGGTGTGGAGGCTCGCGTATTGGGGTGGGCAGTTAGCCTGGCCTGGGTGCTTGATGGCGCCCCTTGCCATCGAGTGCCTGGGTCAGCTAAATGTCCCACCCCTGCGAGCCGGAACCCAACTATAGGGTGTGGAGGCTCGCGTATAAGGGTGAGGCGCCCGCCTCGGCTAAGCGCCCTGGCGACGCGGAAAGGAAACGGCAAATGAAACCGAATGTGATCCTGATCGTGGTGGACCAAATGCGCGCAGAGGCATTGGCACTCAATGAGGCCACCCACTTTGCCAGTACGCCGACGCTTGATTCCATGGCGGCCAGCGGGGTCAATTTTCAAAACATGTATTCGGCCACCCCGACCTGTGTGCCGGCGCGGGCGTCGCTACTGACAGGCCTGGATGCCGATCACACCGGCCGCGTTGGGTATCAGGACCGGGTGCCTTGGGACTACGCGCAGACGCTGCCCCAGGCGTTTCGCGATCGCGGCTATCAGACGGAATGCGTCGGCAAGATGCATGTTTATCCGCCGCGCGCCCGGCTCGGCTATGATCACGTGCTACTTCACGATGGCTATCTGCATGTTCAGCGCAAATACGGCCAAGCATACGGTGCTCAGTTTGAAAATGGGGATGACTATCTCGCGTTTCTCAAAGGCGAACTGGGTACGGGGGCCGATCTGACCGACGATGGCATCGGCTGCAATAGCTGGGAGGCGCGGCCGTGGCCCTATGCGGAGCAGCTGCATCCAACGAATTGGGTCGTCTCTGAGTCGATCAAATTTTTGCAGCGCCGCGATCCGACCGTACCGTTTTTCCTCAAGATGTCGTTTGAAAAACCACACGCGCCGCTGGATCCACCGGCTTACTATTTTGACATATACATGGACAGGCTGCCGGCCAAGCTCGATCTGCATCTTGGCGACTGGGAGGCCCCAACCGGCGGGGTGCCCGACATCGAGGCCATGGACGGCACCTTGAAAGACGATGACGAACGGCGGATGGTTGCGGCTTATCTGGGGCTGGTCACCCAGATCGACCATCAGCTTAGCCGCTTCATGACCGCGCTGGGCGAATTCGACGCGCTGGGGGACACCCTGATCTGGTTTGTGTCGGACCACGGCGATCAACTCGGTGAACACCGACTTTTTCGCAAAGGCTATCCATACCAAGGCAGCATCCATGTTCCGTCTTTTTTGTACAATGCAGGCGGGCTCTTGGCCGGCGCGCGCCGTACTGTGCCGGAGCTCGTGTTGCTTCAGGATATTTTCCCGTCGCTGGTGGACCTGGCAAGCGGCGACGCGGTGGCCGGCGTGGATGGGCGCTCGGTGAAGCCACTCCTGTTTGGCGAAAATGTGGACTGGCGGCAGACCTTTCATGGCGAGCATGCCCTCGGCGCGGACTCGAGCCAATTCATCGTGGGTCCGCGCTGGAAATTGATCTGGTTTCCGGTACGCGACGTGTTTCAGCTGTTTGACCGGGACGCCGATCCTGACGAAAGGCATGACCTGAGCCGTGATCCGGCGGCACAGAAAATTTTCGCCGATTATCATGCGCAGCTGGTGACGGCCCTGACTGGACGTGAGGAAGGCTTTGTGCAAGACGGCCAGCTCGTGCAGGTGCCGGTCGAGAACATTCACGCGGTGCTGGGACAGACGGGGCAATGAGAAAGGAAAAAACAGAGTTGAGTGACGAAAATGGAACTGCTGTGACCTCGGCGGGGCAGGCGTATCTGGATGCCGTTTCGACGTACCCATTTTGGGAAAATACAGTGGCGACGGCCCTGCCGCAGAAGCGGATCGGTCAATTCGTGATGGCGTTTCTGCAGGCGCCCAGTGCGGATGGCCGGCGCAAAAAAGTGGCGCTGATCGGGTATGATGGCGCGCGGGCCGATGCCCTCGTCAACATTCTTCCGGCCAATGCGCCACAGTCGGCCGCCTCAACGACCTATTTTAGCGGCCACGCGCCAAGCCCAGTCTGTAGCGGCATCAGCAGTGAGGTCGCGGCCGGTGCACACGTGTATCTGACCTTTGCGGGCGGCATCCGGGGCACGGCCACCGAACAGGAGACCAGTACTGCCCCGGGCTGGGCCTCGATCACCACGGGACGCTGGGGCGTGGACCACGGCATGACGAAAAGCGGGGTCGCCAAGCACATTTCCGCCAAGACGTTTATGCTGCAGGCCGCCGAGACAGGGCTGCGGAGCGCCTTTGTCGCCTCCTGGCCGGATCATTTTCACGTCAATTATGTCGACGAGATCGCCTATCTCAAAGCGCATCCGGCCATTCCGATGCGGTTTATTGAAGAAGCGGATGATCGCGGGACGTTCGCGCAAGTGCGTCGTTGTCTGACGGCTGGGGCTGCGGATGAGTGCGATGTGGTCTTTTGCACACTGGAAGGCACCGACCATAACGGCCATGAGACCGGCTTTGGCAACACCAATTACCGGTATGTCGACGGGCTGCGGGACGAAGATGAAATGGCGTATCAGTTGCTGGAGACGATTCGCCAGCGGCCAAATCGGGCGCAGGAGGATTGGCTGATCATTTTGACCACCGATCACGGCGGGCTCGGCTGCAACCATGGCGGCCAGACCGTCGAGGAGCGCACAACTTGGCTGGTCTGCAACAAACCGGTGTCAGCGGGAGATGCGCCTCTGAGTTGATGTCGCGCAGTTAACTTTGCGGCTGAAAATGATGTTGCGCAAGATCGGGCGGCAGATCATCTTCTTCGAAAAATGGGACATGATTGCGCGCGCGGTAAGTGGCCTCGCCCTGCAGCCGCTCGAATAGATGGGCAAGCTTGGTCTCGTAGTCGAGATTCGATTCCTCAAAGAAATGTGGATCTACCCACCCATCGAGTTTTGCCTGATAGCGCCAGTCGCCAGGCTTGGTGTTGAGTAATAGTGGCACCGGGGCACCGTTTTTGGCATCATCCACTTCGATGAGGCCGAGCTCGGCCCGCCGTTTTGCGACCAACTCGTGTGCGAGACCGCCTCGGTACGGCTTGGTGATCTTCGTTTGGAGATCATAGAGTTGGTCGAGGGTCAGCTCGGATTTTTTGAAACGGAGATAGAGCCCATCAAGCCGAGCGAGATCGTGTGGGGACAGGTCTTTTGACTTCTTGAGCCGGCCGAGCCAGCTGGCTTCCATGCGCGTCAATTCTTTTGCTGTTCTTGCTTGGTGCGTCAGCCGCCATTTGGTCTGTGGCATTGAAACTGATAGGTAGCCTGTCGAGACTTTACCGGTAAAGCTGTTCATCCCGCCGATATCCAACCTGAAGATCTCCGTCCGAAGAACGGCGGGGGTGACGGCGACATAGACGATGATCGAGTCGATTGGAAGGCGCGGCTCGTCCCGCCCAGCTTGCATCCAGTCGGCACCGATCTCTAAAAAGACGTCGCTTGTAACTTGACTGGTCATAGGATCGATCATGTCCGCTTTAACGATGCCAAGAACCCAGCCATACAACGTGATGATCTGTTTTGGGGTCGCCATTTTGGTCATTCCTTTCCAGTTTGCCAAAAGTTTAGACCGAATATTGTTATTTGTCACGTAATTTGGCTTGTGAAATTTGTATAAATCGAAAATCAGATGAGTATCTAGGATGCAGGCCTTGAACCCGGTAAAATGCTTTGATTTTCTGGTCGTTCGGGCGATGATCGACATTCAACTAGTTACAAATATTTTACAAAAATGGGCCAAAATAGGTTCACAAAACCGTTGACGAGAACGTTTTCTTGCGTTATACTCATTTCGACACTGAGAGGCGTGGAGGAGCTGGCCACGAGTTCTCTCCCAGCGTCGGTCAGTCCGGCGGGAGACAACCCGCGACCCACCCCGAGCGACGCAATGACGGTTACCTGCAGTAAGGGGGTAACCCAAAGGGCTAAACGGACCCAGTGCTGAAAGGCACCGGAAAAATGTACCACCTGCATTTCAAACTGAATAAGTTCCCTAACACCGACGGGAGGAATCTCGAAAATGAAGAGGGAAAGGGATCCAACCTAAAATTTGGCAGGTCGGAGGAGACTTCGGCCTGTTTGCTGTGCCCTCGAAACGGCGGCTCCTGTGCGCCGCCGCGAGAAGACACCAAAAAAGCTGAGACCGATCGTCTGGTCTCAGCTTTTTTTCGTTGTGCTTGTCGATTTAGGTGTGGATCAGTCCTGCCGGTGGTCGGCATCAAAGCCGATCGCATGCAGCCATTCGTTGGCGACCAGGGTGTGACCGATGTAATTCGGATGGACCCGATCTGGCGTGAGCAGGTACGGCGAATTGTTTTTTAGATACGCATCGATGCGCGCTTGAATATCGATGTAAAGCAGATCGTTGGTCGCAGCGAGCTCCTTGGCCGCGGCTGTGAATTCGTCGACCATTTTCCGCATCGGATCGTTGTGATTGGCCTCAAAGAAGAAGGGACTCATGACTAAGACCTGGGCGCCGGCCGCTTTCGATTGGTCGATCAGCCATTGGTAATGCTCGCGGTATAGCGGTAAGTCAACAAGGTCGGTGGGATGCAGGAAGGTGCTGTCGAAATGGCGCCACACATCGTTGACCCCGATCAAGATCGAGACGACATCTGGATGTAGGTCCAAGACATCCGCCTGGTAGCGGGCGACCAGCTCGTTAGTCGTGTCGCCGGAGACACCGCGGTTGATGGTCAGGATCTTGAGCTCGGGATAGACTGCCGCCAGCTCAGCGGAGATCACACGCGGGTAGCCGGTGCCCAATGATGGCTCGGTGCCCGGCCACCCATTCCGGTCGCGGCCAAAATCAGTGACAGAATCGCCCGTCAATACAAGTTTCGTGTTCTTTTTAAAAAGCAAAAAACTCATCTCCAAGTTTGTATTTGTAAACGCTTCACCGGTATCTTCTCACTGGATGGCAAAAAAGAAAAGACTCGATGAGAAATTGCCAGAAACTGTTTTCCACCGGCCTGGATGGCGTAAAATAACGGTGCATGTAAGGAGGCAAGCCATGATCACCCTTCAATCATTGATGTCCCACATTCAAACCCCAAAACCGATCGCGCTGGCCATGACCGAAATGGACGCGCGGTACGCTTTTGAGTATGACGAACCCTATTGGCAGGGGCAATTGGATGCGTTGGCAAACTGGCAAACTGATCAGGAATTGGCAACCCAGCTGACCCCCTGGGATGGACGTGGCGAGGGCTTTGGAGGACGCTATTATGCGCTACTGAAACTGGCGGCGCTGGCGCACAATGGGTATGCGCATCGTGGCATCAGTATGCCGATCTACGATGCGACCATGCGCTTTTTCACGCGGATCCTGCAAAGTGACGCTCAGACGATCGACGTGGCACCCTATGATCTGCAGTGGCCGATTCGGCAGCTGACTCTGCGTGAATTTCGGCTCGGCGCGTTTGAGTATGAGCGCACCGAGACGGCGATTCAGGTCCACATTCCAAACGATGCGGATCTGCGCACCGCGTCACGGCAGGCCTCTTATCGCGCGGCCCGCGATTTCTTTACCGATTATTTCCCGGGTGATGCTGCGAAGTCCTATGAATGCCATTCTTGGTTGATGGCCCCAGGGCTGGCGGAGGTCCTGCCGCCTGAATCGAAAATTCGCCAGTTTCAGGATGACTTTGAGGTGATCGCCACGGATCTGTCCCATGAGGATGTGCGCAAGTGGGTGTTTGGTCGCACCAAAGCGGCCTTGATCGACTGGCCGGAGCACACGACCCTGCAGCGGAATCTGAAGACCTTTCTGTTGAAGGGTGGCAAACTTGGTGTCGGGGTTGGTAGGCTGCGGCAAACGGCGATCGATCGGTAATTAATGGGCGACTCTTTGAAGGGGGTCGCCTTTTGTTTTGTCGCAAGTGGTTGGCGAGCGATGAGGCACGTGCTACTATTTATATCGTACTGATTACGATATGAGGAGGCGGGACGCATGCGCCATTGGTTGAGGCATTACACGCGGCCATTTGATTATGTGCTGTTGGCCGTCCTGATTCCGCTGTGTTTTTTGCCATGGTGGCTCTGGTCTCGCCAGCAAGCCGCTCAGCCTTCCTCAAACCTGATCGCCGTGATCTCGATCGATGGGCAGGAGGTCCGTCGCATCAAGCTGGGCAGGCAAACACCGCACACGCAATTCACCCTGCATCCGGCGCCGGGCCAATACAATGTGATCGAAGTTGACGGCGCGCGAATCCGGGATAAAGAGGATAACACGCCAGATCAGATCGCGGTCCACACCAGTTGGATCTCGAAACCTGGGCAGCAAAGCATCTGTCTGCCGCATAAATTGATCATTATGATTCAGGCAGGTGACGACCCGAATGCAGGGGGACTTGTCCAACCTTAAACGAGACGTAAAAAGGCAACGCGGCGTGCGTTGCCTTTTTGTATGGCCCCTAGTTTGGGACGGTCAGTCGTCTTCATCTTCGTCGACGCCAAGCACGGTTCCGTTGTAGGCGTCGAGCTGGACCTCGGTCTCTTTGTTCCCGTCTTTGAATTGAAGTTCCCACACCATGCGGCCACTGTCTTCTTCGATCTCCCAACTGGTCAGCTTGCCAGTCGCATGGGGCGTGGCGGCGGCAACGGCCTTGCTCTGGGTCAGGAGATTTTGTCGCTCGATCACGGCGTCGCGGTCGTCGTCAAGCTCATCTTCGGTGATCTCCTCGGAGGCTGTTTTCAGGACTTTCCCCGAGGTGGCGTCGATCGTCAACTCGATCTCCCGGCTCGCATCTTGGCCGATCAGCGTGTAATGCCCATCTGCCAGTTTTACCTGGGTCACGGCGATCTCGCCATGTTGGCGCAGTAAGGTCGTCCAGGCTTCGTGCAGCGTCACATCCGGCGCCGCGGCATCCACGGAAGTCGGGGCGGCGGAACTGGTCGTCGTGGCCGGATGGGTCTTGGTGGTCGATTGCTGGCAACCTGTCGCCACGAGACACAAGGCGACCAGCGTTAGGATCGCTATTTTTTTCATTATATTATCGCTCCTTTTCGTGGGGGCGGTGCGAGCGGCAAATTTAGCCGCTTGTCTCATCATAACAGGCCGGCGCCAGGCAAAGATAGAGGCCTCAGGAAAAATCGCAGCAGTCCTCCCGCGTTAATTGGTATGCAGTGACGAAGGTGATCCCGCCGGATATGGGGCATGATCGCCGGTCAAAGCTGACCAATATTTTTTTCATTTGTTATCGCAACACGGGCCAATTACGCACGAAAACCGGCTAAAGGCGACTGGTATCGCATTCATTGGCATAGACCAACCAACAAGGACCGCGTCAGCGCTTTCTCATAATTGGTGTAGACCAAACGCTGAGGGGTTGTGTTTTTTTCGTTCGCCCTGTAAACTCGAAAATGCTTACATGACCGCCTTTTGATTGCGCTTTTGGAAAGCGATTGCATTATTTAATTTATATTTGGGGGGATAAACATGAAGTCATACATGCAACGACTCGGCCGCTCTTTGCAGCTGCCAGTCGCCGTTTTGCCAGCAGCCGCGCTGTTGGTCGGCATCGCGAACTACTGGCTCTCTTTTGGGCCTAACTCGATCGCCAACTTCTTGCTTCAGGGTGGACTTGCTATTCTCAACCAGCTGCCAATTCTTTTCGCAGTGGGCGTTGCGCTTGGCATGGCCAAAGATAAAGACGGAGCCGCGGCGTTTGCCGGGCTGGTCGCCTTTGAAGTGCCAGTTAATGTGTTGAAGCCGGACAACATTGCGGTGTTCACCGGCGTTAAAGTGACCGCCGTTAACCCGGCGTTCAATCAGATCACCAATGTTTTCATCGGGATCATGGCCGGGGTCATCGCCGCGGCGCTGTACAACCGATTCCATGAAGTGAAATTGCCAATGGCCTTGTCGTTCTTCAGCGGCAAGCGCGCGGTGCCGATCATTTCAGCGTTTGTGATGATGGCCGTGTCTGCCGTGTTGTTCGTTGTTTGGCCGCCAGTTTACTCCGCATTGGTCGCATTTGGCGAAAGCATCGTCAAACTCGGCGCAGTCGGGGCTGGCCTGTACGGGTTCTTCAACCGCTTGCTGATTCCGACCGGCCTGCATCAGGCGCTGAACTCTGTTTTTTGGTTCGACGTCGCCGGCATCAACGATATCGGCAAGTTCCTCGCGTCCCAGGGGCCAAAAGGGGTCACCGGGATGTTCCAGGCTGGCTTTTTCCCAGTCATGATGTTTGGTCTGCCGGCTGGCGCGTATGCGATCTACAAGAACGCGCGGCCTGAGCGGAAAAAGGAAGTCGGCTCCCTGATGTTGGCCGGGGCGTTTGCCTCATTCTTCACCGGTGTCACCGAACCGCTTGAGTTCTCCTTCATGTTTGTCGCATGGCCGCTGTACGTGATTCACGCGATCTTCACTGGCCTGTCCCTGGCCTTTGCCGCATTCATGCATTGGACCGCTGGCTTCGCGTTTTCCGCCGGCTTGGTCGATTTCGTGCTGAGCTTCAAGAACCCGAT
This sequence comes from Lacticaseibacillus mingshuiensis, assembly GCF_016861785.1. Taxonomy (GTDB): domain Bacteria; phylum Bacillota; class Bacilli; order Lactobacillales; family Lactobacillaceae; genus Lacticaseibacillus; species Lacticaseibacillus mingshuiensis. The sequence continues at coordinate 4,590 of NZ_BOLS01000010.1, read as the reverse complement.
CGCGAACCAGCCGTACATGCTGATCTTGCAAGGGCTTGTGATGGCCGTCATTTACTACTTCGGCTTCAACTGGGCGATCAAGAAGTTCAACCTGATGACCCCAGGCTGTGAAGCCATCGATGACAGCGCCGATGACGAACCGATCATCACCGCCGCCGCCGAAGATGACAAATATATGCGTCAAGCCAAGCAGATCTACGCCGCTTTGGGTGGATTTGAAAACCTGACCGAGGTCGACAACTGCACGACCCGGTTGCGTCTGCAACTTTCTGATACCAACAAGATCAACGAAGGCGCCATCAAGCATTCCGGTGCGGCTGGCGTCAACAAGATCGATGATCACAACCTGCAGATCATCATCGGCACCGAAGTTCAATTCGTTGCGGATGCCTTGAGCAAGTTGGAAAATGCGAAGACGCCGCTGGCCACGTTGCAGGGCGGCGCGACTGCGGACAAGGATGCCGCCGCCGATGCAACGCCTGCAGCACCTGTTGCGGACGTCCCAGCCGGCATCAAGCGTGATGTCACTGAGAACTTCTACAGCGTCGCAGAAGGTCACGTCATGGATCTCGCCGATGTACCAGATCCGACCTTTGCCCAAAAGATGTTGGGTGACGGCTTTGCCATCGATCCGGCAAATGGTACGATCACCGCGCCTGTTGACGGGACGATCGAAGCAGTCTTCCCAACCAAGCACGCGATCGGCTTCAAGACCGATGCGGGCCTGGAAGTCCTGCTTCACATGGGCATCGATACCGTGGAGCTGAAGGGCGCGCCGTTCGATGTCAAAGTCGAAGTTGGCCAAACCGTTAAGCATGGTGACGTGGTCGCGATCGCGGATCTGGACGCGATCGTCGCGGCAGGCAAGAAGACGCCGATGATTGTGATCATCACCAACATGGACGCGGTCGGCATTATGAAGTTCAAGGCTGTCGGCGATGCCACAGCTGAGACACTGGTGCTGAGCACTACCACGAAGTAACCACTACTATAATAGAAGAAAAAAACAGGCAGCGCCGCATCACACTGGTGGAAAACACCGAGGTGACGCGGCTGCTGCCTGTTTTTTTGCGCATTTGGATGGCGAAATGGTGCGGAGAAGACTGGAAGATCCCGGGATCTCGGGCTCCCTGTCCCACGCCTTTTTTAAAAAGTAAATTTATATGAGATCCAGTCATCCCGCTGTTCGTCTGCGGCCAGCTTGATGGTGCCAGAGTCGTCTGTTGCGGCGGTTGGCAGGGTCTGGGCTTCAACGGCGATGCCGACGTATGGACGGCCTTCATAGCCTTCCAAGTCGTCCGCAGCCTCGAAGTGATTGCCGGAGTAGACGACAAGCCCATTGCGCGGGGAGGTGAGCGCGACACTCACCTTTTTGTCGCTGGACCACAGGGTGCAAACAGGGTCGTTTTCCTCGTGCTCGCTGATCACATAGACATCATCGATGCCTTTTTCGTCAATATCCTGCAGGCCGTCGATCGCGGCGCCGAGGTTGGCCGGAGCCTTGAAGTCATACGGGGTGTCCGCCAGTGGCAGAAGGTTGCCAGTCGGAATTTTTGCCTCATCGAGTTCAAGCCGCTGATCGGAAAGCACCTGCATGTCCTGCGCGTTGATCGTGTTGTCTGCGCCATCAAGGTTGAAGTAGATGTGGCAAGTCGGGTTCCACAGCGTGTCCTCGCTGGCGGTGGCGCTGTAGCTGATCGTGACGGTATCGTTATCGTCGAGCAGGTATTCGACCTGCGCGTCCAGATCGCCCGGGTAGCCGTCCACACTGCTTGGCATGTGGCAGGTGAAAATAATGCGCGACCCCTCAGCACGGCCGTCCCAGTTGAGGTCATGCAGGCCATGCTTGCCGCCGTGCAGGGTGTTGCCGTTTTCGTTGGTCGGGACCTGAACGAGCTGGCCGTTCAGTGTCGCCTGGCCTTTGCCGATTCGACCGGCTGTCCGCCCAATTGTTTTGCAGAGAAAAGAACTGGCCTGGTCGTATTCTTCTGCGGTGCGGTAGTGCAAAACCACGTCGCGCGGGCCGTCGTCAGTCGGGACGGTGAGCGAATACCAGGTTGCCCCAAACGACAAACAGGACAGTGTGACACCATTTGCGTTCGTCACGGAATATTTGGTAACGGGTTGACCATTTATCTGGCCAAATAATGATTGCATATGTGATCGACTCCTTTATATATGTTCCCTTGTATTATACCTGAATGGAAACCGGTTGCATCCCGCACCGCTGATTCGAGGCCGGTTTTTGACAATAATTGGTATATGTGAGTATTCGCGGTATTTTCGCTGTCTCTTTGCGTGGACGACCAGGACGAAATTGTTGCAAAAATTTCCCGGGAAATATTATTCTCAAATGACTAAAACATTAAACTGCGGTATATCACACTTTTATGCGCAGATGGATTCAATAATATTAAATAATACACCGTTGGATTGTGCCACGGATGTGCCACCTTCAAAATACAGATATAGAGCCTAATACGCTGACAAATCACTAGCGTATTAGGCTCTATATCTTTTATCACAGGTATCTTTGCCCCATACATGCTAGAGTCAAATACAAGAAGATCACTATTAATTCTCCATCTCTTTGTCGCAAGCACACATACGCTCTTACTGTACGCATCCATGATATTTACCGTGTTTGAGATTCACCGATTCATACAAATATTTCTTACTTACTGTCTTTGTCGAAACGATGAAGCTTCACACTATCTAAATGTATATTCCGCATACACACCTCAATCTTAATAACTTCATGCTTACTTAAGCAATGATCAGCCTTAACAGTTAAACACTTACAAATTGGCTATTTAAGAATTGTACAACAAAGTGTGTGACTTAATTTTCAGCGCAACAATCTTGAATTAATTACTTTTTATTCGCATTGATCTCAGATCTAATTCGATAAATGGTATTGTTTGAAACGCCTAATTCGCGATGTATTTGTGAAATGGTCCATCCGTTGCATAAGTATTCAACTATCTAATTATAATCATGTCGATACTTAGAGTTGCGACTATTAGCACAGTACAAAACAGGGCGGCCATGGTAAACACCGCGTTCTTTTGCTAGTTTGATACCTTGTGCCTGTCGCTCCCTAATTGCCTGTCGCTCTTGTTCAGCAAGATATTGGCATACAGTTAAAACAATGTTAGTCAACATGTTACGCAAATTTTCGTCAGGAACAGCACTAAAATCAGGCAAATCCAATGACTGAAAATTTGCACCTGCATCTTTAATTCGCTGCAGAATTAAAGAAAGGTCTTTTGAGTTGCGCCCAAGCCGGTCTAATGACTGAACGTATACGGTGTCTGACTCACGAATAAATTTTAGCATCTTAACCAACTGAAGGCGATTCGCAATCTTTGCACCAGATGCCTTTTCTCGAAAAATCTTCTCGACACTCGCTTTAGATAGAGCCTCAATTTGTCTAGCTAGGTTTTGATCAGTTGTTGAAACACTTGCATATCCAATCCTCATATACTGCCACCTCTAAACGTAGTTTCAATTTATACATCAATATTCATTTCTTATTTTGAATTAAAAACGACCCAAAAAGGAAGCTGAAACTGCATTTAAATCGCCTGTCTCTGCTTTTTTGGGGGGTGTACCCCAAAAAAAGCTCAATCTATCAATTCGAGTAGTGAACGCATCTTGCCAATAGGAAATTCTGGGCAACGTGCTAGCAATAAGTTCGTCGTTGGATCTCTGCGCCCGCCCTCGCATCTAAACACACTGTCGCCACGGTTGAAGAAGAACGGTTTGCAAACGACACCCTCGGTTTCATCGACGGCAACGGCAAGAACAGCTGCTATTGCGGCAAAGTGACTTGCTTTAGGAGATCGCAATATTTCATCGTACCTAATGCATTTCTTTTTTGGAATTCTTCCAGGTATTCTACATCCGGATTTGAAAACGAGATTTTAAAACGTCAACTTTTGTGGTACACTTCTAAAGTGTTATAGTTGGAAGTTTATACATTGAGTGACTCTAAATTTTACCCGCCTATTTCAAGCATCAAGATATTGTAATGATGAGGAAAGTCAGCTCTATTCCAACCGCAGTTTACGCGGACGCAAATAGTATGGTGATGTTCTTAATTATATTGGACAGTGAATTTTTGAGAGGCTATAAGTTATGAAAAAAAGGAAATTACTTCAGAAGACGTACTCTTTTATTCTGATATCATTGCTCTTCTTACAATCATCAGCCCAAGTTGTGGGAGCTGTTACATCCACATCCAGTGCGGCCGGTGACGCTACTAAGGTTCAACTTCTGGGGGCAACCCAGGAAACTGCTGGTTCACGGGACATTGATTTGCAACTTTCATTAAACAATTCGACGGATGAAAGTATTTATAAGGATGTTTGCGTATCTTTTTCTAACAATCAGCAACTGAAAGAGACGAGCAATTCTAATATTCTTGATGCTAATCAAAAAGTTGTCGGAAAATATACCTATTCGGCCAACAAATTACAGTTAGAGGTTTTAGGCAATATTTCTGGAACATCAACGATCCAACTAGGCCTCACAGATACTTCATCCTTAGAAGGATCTATCAATTTCTCAACGGATGGTCAAAACGTT
>NZ_BOLS01000009.1 GCF_016861785.1 Lacticaseibacillus mingshuiensis | reverse complement strand
TGAAACACCAAAGCAGCGCAGTCCCGTGTGAATCGTGGGATTGCGCTGCTTTTTTGAAATTCTATGAATAATCCAGGTTGCTGTATGCCCAGGCATTGCACGCTGCCGGTGTGTCTTGTGAATGCCATCTCTTTCCAGAAGGGCGCCACGGCCTCAGCCTGGCCGACCGTGAAACATGGGATGCCGCGCACAGCGACGGCATTGTGCCAGCCGTCGCCGCGTGGTTCGAGCTGTTTCAGACCTGGCTGAAGCGGTATGACGATGGGGTCGTTGGGTGAGGGGCGCGGACACGTTCAAATGAAAGGAACCCGACCATATGACGACCTGGCAGGAATATAAGTTACACATTGTCAGTATTCCCCCGGAGGAACTTGAGCTGATCGATGCCCTGAGCGTGTTACAAGCGACCCGATTCCGCCGCGATATTTCGCAAAAAGACCTGGCCGCGCGGATGGGGATGCGGGTTGCACAGCTCGCCAAGATCGAGCGGCTTGATGCGGTGCCGTCGCTTCGGACGCTTTGTCGGTATGCGGCGGCGCTGGAGATGAAAATCAAGCTCAGCGTGACGGATCAAAAGGATGGAGAACTCTCAGAATGACAGTGCGTACACAAGCGGCCACCCCGCAAATTCCGCGAGGTGGCCGTTTTCGGTCTATCTAGATCGTGTGAGAGCTTATTCTCAATCACTTTGTTAAATGTGCATACAGCGCAAAGAGCTTCGCAACACTGTCGCTTTCGGTAGTAGTAGCGACGTCCATACCGTATGCACGCATGACGGCGCGATCATTATTCTGGTGTGCCTTCCGCAATTCACTTGGCATTGTACGCTCATCATATAAGTCAGCGTAAGAGCTGTCCGGATACAGCGCACGGGCATCCAATATCTGCTGGGCAGTTTCAGAAATCATAGCCTGCTGATCAGCGGTAACATTGGGCCAGGGAAAATTATTATAGACAACTTTAGCGGAGTACCGATATCGCATCTCTAGACGTCCTGCGACGGTGCGCATCCAGGCCATATGCACATTAGAGGTGAGCACGCCGAAATCGTAGAGATTGGCGTCAAGAACAACCAAAACGAGGTTGCTGGCCAGTACGTCTGGGGACATGAAACCAATTGGAATGTATCTGCGCCTTTCGGAACTCACGCTTGGAATAACCAGATAATTTCCTTTTGGCATATTCTCAACATGAAAGTGGGTTGGCCGTTCAGCCAACTTGCGCGTACCTAGACTATCGCTTGCTAGGCGGAATTCTTGCACTCTTTGGATTCGTTCCATCACACGCGGCATCTTGCGCAGCTCGCTTGGCGTTGCGTCACCGACCCATAAACAGTAGCGAGGCTTTCGATTGATGAATTCACGCGATCCATACCACGGCTTGAAGTATGGCTTTGAGGCGGGCTCAGCGTTGATAAACGCTTCCATCTCGGCCTCTTCAAATAGGTAATTACCATCGTCAATTGGCTTATTTCCAATTCCAATCCTGGGGACAGGACAAATCGGTGCCCGGCGGCTTTCGATGAAGGCATCCTTGGCATCGACCAGGTAGGGATTAATATGCTTGACTAATACTGGCTGCCCGCCACTAGTATAAATGACCTTTTGCGCATTGTATGTCTGGCTAAATCCAACAATCACGCAGAAAACCGCCGCTCTCTCCTTAGCTTCACTTGTCCATTTGAACGTCTGATATGCATAGTCGATATGCATGTGATAGCGTTTGAACATCGGCCGCCACAATAGGGCAACTTGTTCCCCTTGAGTGATCGAGTTGGTTGATACAAATGCGGCACGAATGGTATGACCCTGCATCAGTTGAGCAGCCTTGAGATACCAACCAGCTACGTAATCGAGATTGCCGATTCCTGCCACGTGAGTATCGACCTGCTCGAGGTCAGCCTTTTGATCCTTGCTCATAAGACGCGCACCGTTGAAAGGCGGATTGCCAATGATGTAACTCAGTCGGTCTGCTGGTACCAATGCCGCCCAGTCCAAGCGTAGGGCGTTGCCTTCGGTGATATTGGTGTATGTCTTGAGTGGTAAGAAGTCGATATTGGTGTAGACAATGGATTTGGTCTCTTCCATCATCTGAGATTCGGCGATCCACAAGGCTGTTTTCCCAACTGAAACGGCAAAGTCGTTGATCTCGAAGCCATAGAATTGCTGGATTGAGACTTTGATGATCTGCTTTTCCAAAGCCAGCATATTCTGGTCGCCATATATCAACCGAATTGCTTCATTTTCCAGTTTGCGCAATGACAAATAGGTCTCGGTCAAGAAGTTGCCTGAACCACAGGCCGGGTCGAGAAATGTCAACCCTGCGAGTTTATCTTGAAAGGCGGTTGCACGACGTTTTACCGAAGCAGGTTGATTGAGCTTCTTGATGTCTTCAAGTTCGCCGCGCAAATCATTTAAGAACAGTGGGTCGATCAGCTTGTGGATGTTCTCAATAGAAGTGTAGTGAATGCCGCCTTGGCGACGGGTTTCTGGATTCAGGGTACTTTCAAACACCGCACCGAAGATAGTCGGACTGATCTGTGACCAGTCAAAATCAGCGCTTGCGTGTTCAAGTAAGAGCGTCCGCAATTCGTCAGTAAACTGCGGGATCTCAATGTTTTTATCAGCAAACATGCCACCATTCACGTACGGGAATTCGGCTAGTTTCTGATCAAGGTAGGGGTCGCGTTTGTCGATTGGTGTATCGAGGACACGAAAGAGGTCGATAACAGCGTTGCGCAAGAAGCGTGTCCCGAAGTCGGCTAGGTAATCGTGGAACATACCGTGCCGACCAAACAGTCCAGCATCTTCGGCATAGAGGCAAAAGACGAGTCGAACTGATAACTGGTTGATTGCGCGCTGCGTTTCATCAGAGTCCGGATCGCGGTATTGCTTGAGCAACTCGTCATAGATTTTTCCGACCAGATCGCCAGCCTGCATGGAGACTTGGATCTCTCTTTCGAGATGCGGATTCGCTTGGTCGACCAGAAAGTCTAATCGATAGCATTCCTCTGGCAGGTTCGCAAGGGCAATGACAGCTGGGTCCCCACCTGGTCGCTCCATATCGTAGACATAGAATTCGGTGAAATTGCAGGTGATGATCCAACGCGGGCGCTGAGAGTAGGGCAGATTCATAGCGTAACGTTGGGCCTGCTGAAATGGCGTCAAAAAAGTGCCGTCTGACTGCTTGATACCTTTACGAAGGTCCTTGGTTCGGCCTTTTTGTTCGATCATCACATTTGTTGCGGTGATGTAGCCGTCGATAAAGCTCGCGTGGTCAAGGTGCACTTGATCTTCGAAACTGATATATTCCCCAGGCTGATCAATCCCGTATACATTTGCAAGTAGGTCCAACCAGAAAGTCTGACTATCTTGCCGCTCATTCCCACGATCTTGCCACCGTTCAACAAACGCAGTGGCCGCTTTGCGCTGTTCATCTGGTCTTAACATTGGCTTACTCCTCGTTCATCAGGTTCTTATGTAATTATGCTCGATTATTTGCGTGCTTTCTAGGTTGTGAGTGAGTCACTCGATAACTTGACTGCAATCAGCGGATGACATGCTACATCACCAATCTAAGTATATGTAATGTTTGATGTAAAGCCAATAAATGCTTACAGCTAAGTGCAAGGATGCCAGAAAGGAGAGCAATCTGTCGAGGCAAGGGCAAGCAAACGGCCACCCCGTAATTCCGCGAGGTGGCCGTTTTCGTCTATCAAAATTGTCCGCGCAGTCACTCCACGTGCAGGGCATCAAAGGCCACTTTATAGGCGCTGAGCCTGTAATGCTTTTTATGCAGTCTTTTGAGCTGTCGCGCATAGTGGGCGGTTTCTTTAATCGGCATCGGCATCATGTTCTAGTTGCTTGAAGTAATCGACTACATCGTTGATCTCTGTCAGCTGGCCAGTCTTGATATCATCAATAGAGGCCGCTAGCTCAGATGACGGCTTCAGCGTTGGAAGAAACGGCAACGCGTGTTCGCGCGTCACCGCCTTGAGCGTCATCACAATGAGTGTGCTCATGTCCAACCCGAGCGCGTCTAAGTCTCTGAGTGCATCTTCTTTCAGCTGTTTGTCAACACGAACGTTAATACTTGCGGTTTTTGCGGGCATGCCAATCACTCCTTTGTTTAGGCTTATATTGTGAGGCAATCGTGTATACAGCGTAACACAAACGCCGGACCGGTATTGCCATTCGCGGTATGACGTACGATTATTTTTCCGAGGTGATGCACATGCAACCCAAAGACAGATCAGTGACTAGCCTGCGCCTTGATCAAGAGAGTAAAGAGGCGGCGCGTGCGGTGTTTGCCGAGTTGGTAATGGACCTCTCGACTGGAATCAACATTTACCTGAAACAGGTTGTCGTTGACCAAGGGCTCCCGTTCAAGCCGACGACAATCAGCCCGCTCGATTGTGCTACTTCGAAGACACACGCCGAGATCGAACGCGGCGACTTTGTTGAATTTGACTCGCTCGAAGACTTCCGGCAGGATCTATACAGCTAGGATAGTTTGATCTGCCTATACAAACGGCCACCCGCAATTCCTCAGGGTGGCCGTTTTCATTTTTCCAAAAAGTGTGCGCCCAGTCACTCCACCGCCGTCAAAACATAAACCCGCGACTGAAAATCCCCACGCGTCCCATCAAACTGTTGGCCACGTTCCAGATCGCCAGTGACCCGCAACCCAGCCCGCTGCAACTCATCGCCATAATGGTCCTCCTCAAGCAACGAAACATGATACAGCAAGCCCTCATCCAGCCCGCGCAACCGTAGCCGCTGGGACGGCATCCCATTTGCGTGCGCCAATGTCCGGTAGTAACCGACCAGCGCGCGCTTTTTATCCGGCGCGACGACCATCCAGGCCATCTGCTCGCGGTCGCCGTCGTAAGGACTGAGCAGGCGGTAGAACGTGCCGCCCTGAATCAGCGCGCGATACTGCTTCATAAACGCGACCTGCCGAGAGACTTCCGCCAGCTGCGCGGCGCTGAGCTTGGCGAGGTCGAGCTCGTAGCCAAACGTGCCGAATAGCGCGACATTGGCGCGAGTCGCAAGCGGCGTGGTGCGGCCGACTTGCTCGTTTGGCACCGCGGAGACATGGGCGCTGATGCTGGAAAGCGGGTAAACCAGCGACGTGCCGTATTGGATCTTCTGGCGCTCCACGGCATCCGTGTCGTCGGAGGTCCAGGCTTGCGGCGCGTAGTACAACATGCCCGCGTCAAATCGCGCGCCGCCACTGGCACAGGACTCGAACAAAATATGTGGAAAATCGGATATCAGGCGCTCATATAGATCATAAACGCCCAAAATAAATTTGTGATAGACCTCACCTTGTAGCGCTGCCGGCTGGCCCTGGGAAAACACCTCGGTCAAACTGCGGTTCATGTCCCACTTGACATAATCGATTGCCGCGCCCGCCAGCACCTGATGCATCTGCTGGTAAATGGCATCGACGACTTCCGGCCGTGAAAAATCGAGCACATACTGATGGCGACCCACCGAGATCGGCCGCTCCGGGGTGGCCAGCACCCAGTCCGGATGGGCGGCGTACAGGTCACTTTGCGGATTGACCATTTCCGGTTCGAACCACAGGCCAAACCGCAGCCCTAACGCGTTGATCTTCGTCGCCAGCCCCGCGATGCCGCCTGGGAGCTTGGTGAGATTTGGCTGCCAATCGCCCAGTGAATGGCGGTCATCGTTGCGTTTGCCGAACCAGCCATCGTCGAGGACGAACATCTCGATGCCGGTCTGCTTGGCCAGCCGGGCGATGCTCAGAATTTTTTCCTCATCGAAGTCAAAATAGGTGGCCTCCCAATTGTTGATGAGAATCGGCCGCGGCTTGTCACGCCAGGGGCCGCGGCACAGACGGGTGCGAAACAGCTCGTGGAACGTCTGACTCATTTCGTTCAGCCCATGCGCGGCATACGTCATTACGACTTCCGGCGTCTGGAACGTGTGCTCGCGATCAAGCCGCCACGCAAAATGATCCGGGTGAATGCCCAACATAACACGAGTCATCGCGTTTGGATCGGCCTCGACCTGGGCGAGAAAGTTGCCACTATACACAAGGCTGAAGCCGAGCACCTCGCCGCTATTTTCGGTGGTGGTCGGGCGTTTCAGCGCAACAAACGGATTGAACTGCGCGCTACTGTGGCCGCGCACGCTACCGACGGAATGCACGCCCGGCGTCAGCGGCATCACACTGAGCTGGCGTTCCCGCGCCCACGCGCCATTCAGCGTCAGCATCTCGTAGTCTTGATCGGGCAGGTCCAGCGAAAGACTCATCGCCCGCGTCATCGTGAGGGCCTCCGCTGCGTCGCTTTCAAACCGCGCACTGCGGGTCACCACCGGCCTATTTTCAAAAATCGTATACGTCAAAATCAACTTCGTGTGAATCAAGGCATCGACCAGCGTGACCGCCAGCGTGGTCGCCTCCGCGGCCGCTTCCACATACGTCGCGGGCAGGCCGGGCAGCTGCGGCTTACCCGGCGTGATTTTTGCGCTCGAATACACAAAGTTCGTCACGTGGCTGCCGTTTGCTTGCTCAAGTGCAAACGCAGGCGCGCGCATGTCGCCGGTGCCGAAGTCCGGGTACTCGCGCTGGAGCTGTTCCATGATCGTCATGTCGGGCGCGGCCGCGTCGAACGGGTACGTGGCCCGCGCGAGGGTGGCGAGGTGGTCGGTGTCGCGAATGGCTGCGCCAAAATACAGCTGCGCGAGCTGGCCATTGGGAAGCACCTGCATCACGTAACTGATCTGGTTGTTGTGGAGATGGAAGACCTGATCCGTCTCGTGAAAAATAATTGGCATCTGCTTGTCCTTTCGTGCGCTGGCCGCCGCCGCAGTGGGGCAGGCGACCCTTGCCGTTGCGGCAATTGTAAGCGCTTCGCTTGTAATATAGCATACTGCCGGGGGGAGAGGTAGCGCACTGGCCATCATTGTCGTTGGGCTTACTGGAAATGCTTAGTTTTTCATAGTCTGTGGTGCGGCGGGGGCTATCGATCGGCGAGTGCCCTTATGACTTCTTGAATCACTTAATCTGCGAAGATCGCGTCCGCGGCCCTCTGAATCGCGTGTGGGTCCGGCGGCATGACCTCTGCGGTGGTCATTTGCTCGAAGCCGTGTATCTTGATTCCGTTGATCTCGATCATCTTGGGGTCCTCCAGTTGGTTAATGGCTATTCTAGCTGGACATCATTGCGCTTTCCGCGGAGCGTCTTGTCAGTTTGGGTTGACGCCTTCTTGAATGTAACGTCTTCCACCATTGACGTCAACGAGCTTTCAGGGCGGACTGAATCGCCGAAAGAGGGGGATGGTCGATCCGCTGTTGCTGATTTATGTACCTCCGATCCCGCTGAAATCGGAGGGTGGCAGTTGATCGTTTCGTCCAGCGGGAGGCGAAGTGATCTCGTGCCGTTAATGCTCTTTTGCGCTTTCTTTGGCATCCGTGCCGCCGCCATATCGATTGCTGGTGCAGTAAGCTTAGGTCATGTAGGCTTAGAATTTCGGTGACCTTCCCGCTTCCGAAGAAGTAGGCGTCGTTCTCAAGATGGGCCGCATACCCGGTGCTGCAAACAAAGGTGGGCTGCACGACACTTGTGTGGATGCTGGTAGAACTTATTCAGCTGTCAAAGAACGTGACATGGCGTTGCCGCCGGGGACAGGACAACATTTCTGGCTCGCCGAGGCAAGCCAATCGCCTTTCATCTCGGATTGATCTTTGAATCGCCGCCATATCGGACGCTGGTGCAAGTTGGGTGACATATAGGCTTAGAATTTCGGTGACCTTCCCGCTTCCGAAGAAGAAGGTGTCGTTCTCAAGATGGGCCGCATTCAGCTCCTGCAAACGAAGGTGGGCTGCACGACATTGCGATGAAAGACTATTGTGGGGACCCGGGCCCCCATGGTGCGTGTGCTGAACGCCTGCTAGCTAGACAAGCATTCTGTAGGTGTGGTTGTTTCTCGTCAGCCCCCTTCGGATAGGGTTGGACCGCATGTGACAATATCCGATCGCCACATGCTCACCCAGGGGGTCGTTAAGAGTCCACCTTCCTGACCCTTACATATAGTTAAGCGCGTGTCGAGCGGAAAATGTGATCGAGATCTCGGAAGAATTTTTTAAATTGGCCAGGAATGCCGATATAACAGGAATCTTGCGTCAGAAGCGAATGGGCTAGACCGCTCACTCTTTCAAACGTATTGTCTTCAGTTCGATGACCTTCCCGCAGCGGTAGGTGTCAATCGAATGCCCTAAGTGCTTAGCAAAACAGTGAGGTCAACGATTCATACTGCCACATTTGCTGCTTACAAAGCCCAACGCCTCATTTATTTTGACGCGCGCGCGTACGTGCGTATTGAGAATCACCTTCGCCCACCGGTGCCTCTTCTTTTTGTCCGCTCCATAATTGTGTGGAACGGGCATTTTCAAAACTACAATCACAAATTCCGCCGCCCACTCGCTTAACTATATGTAGGGGGAAAGAACCCTAACACCCAAAAAAGGAGGTGAGCAAAATGACACGAGATATTCTCGGGATGACCCTGCAGATCAACTTAACCAACGTTCGTGACCCAGAGTATAAGGCCACACGCCGGTTTGCCGCAATCGATCCGTTCGCTCAGAACGCCGAATTGTTTGAATTCGCAGATGCGATTTCCTCATTCCACGCGGGTGATCGCGTCGCTTTGAAAGTCGCGCAGACGTTCGAAGTGAACCGCGGTAGCATGATGGTTCCAGACAACTAAGCGGTAGAAGTTAATGACCGCGCATCCTCTTTTGACGAAAGGAGGTGACTACTATGACAGAAGAACGTGAGCAAGAGGTTATCCAGCTGGTCTTCGGAGATCATGACGGCAAGCGGCATACGCTGGTTATCCGTAACTTTGATGCCAACATCTCTCGTGAGCGCATTCTCGCTGCGATGGATCACATCATCCATTCCCGCGTGGTGCAGAGCAATCTTGTGAACTTTTACGAGACGCGCATCACTGCACGACGCGTTGTAACAGCAACAACGATCCTTGTGCCGGAAGATCCAGACGAGAATAACTAGTATGTAATGCGGGGGCGCACCGCCCCCGTACATAACGCCACCAGATTAAGGTGGTCGACGACCTTTAACCGTAATTCATCACTCAACTCACCATTGGTCCGCGTTTGCGATCAATGAAGTCTGGAACCTGATGATGTTCATGAATTTCCTTGCGCACCTGCCAGACATAACGCCGCGTTTTACCGAGCCTGTTCGCAGCTTCCTCGATTGATAGATCTTGGAGATAGACGAGCTCAAATACAGGCTTCTCACGTGGTGTTAAGCTGCGGTAAAGCACATCCAACATGACGCGCCGCTCCACCTCGTCCCTTGAATCGACCACATCGACACGTTCTTCGTACTTCATAGTCTCACGCTCGAGCCGCAATTTTGTATTGCGAGCGCCATCCACAAAAGCGCGATAGAGATACCGCACCGCTAAATTGTTGAACGTTTCTAGATTCCTTTCTGGTGTTGCTTCACCATTTATAGATGGAGTAAAACGCCACATAGAGCAAGATTCCTTCCTGCATAAAGTCCTCAAAGTCTGGATCCGTGACTCGACGACCAAAACGATTGACTGCCCGCCGCACTGTTCGCTTGTTTGCCATTGCCAGCTCAAAGCCTTTCTCACTTTTTGCCGGGTCAATTTTCTCCATCGCCATCATCCTGATGGACGCAGCCGTGCACTGCCGCGTCAGAAATTTCCTGATGCATCAAGATGAGGTTAGGATAACGCGGGTTCTCAAACTTTGCACGTCCGCAGAGTGGCAACTAAACCGCGATACATTGCGGATTTCATACAGGCCACATTGTCTATAAGATATCAGACCAGTACTGGCTGTCGACAGACTCTGCGGATGAAAAAAGTTTAATTGATTTTGTTTTCATCGAGCGCTTCAGACAGGGTCTCTAATAGATCGTCCAGGACAAACTCGACACGCGACAGATCATGCAGCTCTTGCGTCAAGATCGGTCGGAGTTTTGTGGCAAGCTGTTCGCGGTTCACATGCGGCAAGAGCGAGTTCGCGGAGCTGGCCGGGATCATGGGTGAAACGGCGTAGGCCGCCTTGGAGGGTGAAAGCTCGCTGGCCATGCCTCGCGCATAGAGCCCAATCGACGCCTTGACCACCTCCGCAGTCAGCACCGCGACCTGGTGGGCAAGCTCATAGCGCAGCTTGAGGTCGCGTGGCACGCGTTTGTCCGGAAATAAGCGCAACTTGAATTGGCCATTGCTGGAACGAATGGTGAGGTCCACGTTGGTCGGGCCGATCTCGACCTGATCAACATAATTGAGATTGGTCCACGCAGAGCTCCGTTTCATGCCGCTACTGATCGGCACAAAATATTGCAGCCCGACAAAAATATCTTCCGGAATATTTTCGGATAGCGCGCCATCTTCGTGAAATTTGTTCAACTCAGTACGAAAAAACTCGCAGATCTTTTGTTGCCACGGCCGCTCAAGCTCTTTTAGATGGCCCGCAAGCGTTGCTGTTGTGAAAATCGAAGTCATCAGACCGCCGCGAGAATCAAGAATCAAGGTGCGAATCGGACGCATATCCACTGGCAAAAACATGACGATATCGGGCAACGTTGATAGCTCGGTCCCAATCAATTTCGGAAGATTCATCACATAAGCAGGCGTCGTCACGTCCAAGGTTGGGGTGGGGATAATGGTCGCCGCTGTATCGACCAGTTCGGAAATAGTCAACCGCATCGATATCACCCTTTCAGGTAAAATTGTCATGATCAAGATATTTTATGGCAATAATATAGACACGACTTCATATTTTGTCCAATAAAACGACTCGCCTCCTTTCAGCCCACGTACATAGAAAGGAGGTGACAACCATGGATAAGATATTCTCAGGCGGCCTGCCAATCGTCGGCTGGTGGTTCACCGTCGTCGGCCTCGACCTCGTGACCGGCTACGCGAAAGCCCTCAAGCAGCAC
Organism: Lacticaseibacillus mingshuiensis; assembly: GCF_016861785.1. Classification (GTDB taxonomy): domain Bacteria; phylum Bacillota; class Bacilli; order Lactobacillales; family Lactobacillaceae; genus Lacticaseibacillus; species Lacticaseibacillus mingshuiensis. The sequence continues at coordinate 115,229 of NZ_BOLS01000009.1, read as the reverse complement.
AACTGGCGCTCCGCCGTGAACCTGCAAGGCCTCATGATCAAGTTCGGCACCTTTGCGACCCTGATCGCCGCCAGCGCCATCGACCACGTCGCGCCGATCGTTGGCGTCACCATGCCGCTGAATCTTGGCCTCTGGTGGACCGCAATGTTGATCTTTTACGAGATCGGCAGCATCTTGGAAAATGTTTCCGAGATCGGTTTTCGTGCGGTGGGTCTGATGAAATACTTGGCGATCTTCCGCAGTGGGCTGGGGGACGCGGATGACACGACGAAAAAACCGGCCGCCCAGCCAAGTGCGCCGAAACGACCGCCGAAAGCGGAAGCCGATGTAGAAGCCGACATCGAGGCAGACGCCGAAGCAGACACCGACACCGACGCCGACACTGACGCCGAGACTGACGCCGAGACGTACACCGACACCGACACTGAAACAGAATCCGCAGAAGTTGCGGCTGACCACGCCACCACAAACGCACCGGATGATCACGACTCAGAACGCGACCGTGAATCAGAAGAAGACCACGACGCCGCCCAGAAAGGATGAGGCACCATGACACTCAATGGCATCGACGTGTCGTCGCATCAATACGACACGCAGCTGCACACGTATATCGATCTGACCCGCACCACCGGCGATTTTGTCATCGTCAAAGCCACTGAAGGCACCGGGTATCGCAATCCCGCATTCACCAAACACGCCCAGCAGGCCCAAGCAGCCGGCAAGTTGCTTGGGCTTTACCATTACCTGAAAAACGGCGACCCCATTGCCCAAGCCGACTATTTTCTCAGCGCCGCGCGCCCCTACATCGGCCAGGCGATTCTCGTCGTGGACATCGAAGACGCGCCGCTGCTCAACCAGACCGGCCCCGACAACGGCAAACGGTTCCTCGATCGCATCCGCGCCGCCACCGGCATCACCGGCTTCGTGTACACCTACCTCAACGAGGAAAATCACCGCAACTGGACCAAGCTCGTCGCGGCCGGCTACCCCCTGTGGCTCGCCCAGTACAACTTCGGCGACGTCCGCGGCTACATCCCGCGCCCCCTTAACGGCAAGCTCAAGAATTGGCCCGCCATGACCATCTTCCAGTACACCTCCACCGGCTACCTCCCAGGCTGGCGCGGCCGCCTCGACTTCAACGTCTTCTACGGCACCAAAGCCGACTGGCAAAAGTGGGCGACAGGCAAGGCGGGTTCAACACCAGGGAAAACAGTGCCCGCGAAACCTGCGCCAACCAGCCCAACCGTCGCAACGGCGAAACCGGCCACCGCAGCAAAGCCCGCCCCGCCAAGCACAGCCGCGAAACCGGCCACTGCGGTGAAGCCAGCAACGACTGCCTCAAATTGGCACTCAGAGAAAGGCACATTCACGCTCAATCGTGCGATCATCCTGCGCGAAGGCCCAAGTACCAGTGCCAAGGCGATCGCCACCCTGCAAGCCGGCCAGAAAGTGAGTTATAACGCCTTCACCTACAGTGGCGGCTACGTCTGGATCCGCCAGCCGCGCAGTGGGGGCAAGTTTGGCTACATGGCCACCGGCACCGCAAGCGGCACCAAACGCACCTCGTATTGGGGCAGTTTCTCGTAAGTAGCGCGGGTAGATACGCGTCAATCAACTTTGTCGAGCACGAAAGAAGTGAGTCAAATGACAGAGGCAACACCAATGAGAGAAACAGAACAAGTGAAAACGGAAACGCAAATGAAATCACTCTGGCTTTTGGATTTTGTGGATGCGAAAGGGCAACCGCACCGGCTACGGCTCGACCCACCGAAGCAGCCGCTGAACCAGGCCAATTTTCAACAGGTCTTTATCGACGAGACCGCGATCAGCCACATCGCGGGCTACTACCTCTCGCGATACGGGCGGCCGGTCGCGACCTACCTCGCGCTGGCCGGCACGGATGGCGTCGTGGACCAGGCGACCGTGAAGCAGATCGCTGAGGAGCGGCGCGAAGTCCTGCAGCTCGTGTTCGTCGATCGCAAGGGGCGCCGGCGCATCCGCACGGTCTACGGGCTGAAGGAAATGCCCACCACCGAGAATTACAAGGAGATCTTGACGATGCTGATCTACACCGACTCTGGCATCCGCTGGCTCGTGGACAACTTCGGCGATCCAGTCATGGCGCGCGTCCAGCGAATCGTCAGTGAGGGCCACGTGGGCAAAGTTGGCCCAGTGCGGTTGATTGACCCAGCCCGCTTGTGATTATTCCGGCAGGTCCATTTATGGAAAATCGTCAGGCTCATTTATGAAAAATAGGGAGGTGACTTATGCATGGCAGTATCGTGTTGATCTTCGTTGATGAGGCCGGTACCCAGCAACGGCTAAGCATCGACGCGCCCGAAACGCCGCTGGGCCCGGCCAACTTCGCCGCGTTCTTGGAAAAATCCGCGCAGCGCGACCCTCACATCCGCGAGTATCAGGCTGCGTATGGTGCGCCGATCGCGGCCTTTCTGCTGATCTATTTGGCAGAGGTGTGACGCGCTTAATGACGGATTGGTGCATGGCAAGAGGCGAGGAGACCCGCCTCATACATAAACAATTGCCATATTTTGCAGGTCATTCGCCCCAATCTGGCGCGGCATCGTTGACACGCAGCGCCGGCCCCAGTACCCTTGGCGGTGAAGCGCTTTCTAGACGGGAGGAGTAACATGAACTCACTTGAGGAAAAACAGCAACTGGACGCACGCGGCGTGTCCGACGAAGCCGTTTTGCAACAGTTTCATGGCGTCGATGGCTTTGATGTGTATAACTGTTCACAACCGTTCATCAATCATGGCCAGCGCTACATCTTTGGCCGAGTGGAACGGCGCGGCGAATGGATGCGGTCTTGGGTGCGCCTGTTTGCGGCAAGCGGTCCCGATGACTGGACCCTGGTGCCGGACAGTATGATCTACACGCTGGAAGATCCGTATGTCACCCGCATTGACGGCGACCTTGTCTTGGGCGGCACCCACATTCGGATGGATCAAGGACGGCTGGCGACCTATTACTCTGACTTTTTCCGCGGCGCGGACCTGGCTGACCTGCATTATTTCACTTCCGGACCGGATGACATGAAGGACAATCGGCTCGTGGCGCTTGCGGATGGCCGCATCGGCGTGTTCTCCCGGCCGCGCGGGGCGCAGGTGGCCAAGCAATATGGCAGCGAGGCGGTGATCAGCTTCACCACGGTTGACACGCTGGCGGACCTGCAGGCGGCCACGTTCGAGAACGCGCCGGCGTTGACGGGGCTGTTCGATGCGGGGCAATGGGGCGGCGTCAACCAAGCATTCCTGCTGGTGGATGGCTCGATCGGCGCGCTGGGGCACGTTGCCTATGCAGGTGAAAACGGGGCGCAGGTCTACCTGAACATGGCGTTTGTGCTGGATCCAGTGACCCGTACCGTGAGCGACCTGCATCTGTTGGCGACGCGCGCAAACTACCCCGCGGCCCCGGCGAAAAAACCGCAGCTGACCGATTGCGCCTTCACCAGCGGGCTGGTGTTGCGCGAGGACGGCCGCTGCGATCTGTATAGCGGGTTGGGTGATAGTTGCGAAGGACGGACTGTGGTGGTGTGGCCGTGGGCGGCTGGGCTGGCGTGAGAAAACACGCAAGAGGAGGAGCACATGTTACAACTACATAATGGTCAGCTGAAAATCATGCAGCTGACAGACATTCATATCGGCGAGGCGCCATTCAACGCGGAGGACCAGAAGAGTTTTGCTGCGATCAGGCGTGCGCTTGAACTGGGCTTAGTGAACCGCGTCGAGCCGGCGCAGAGCTATATCGATCCAGCTAATAAGCAGAGCTTCACGATCGAAGTCGGTGAGGGCGAGACCGTGACGAATGTGCTCTACTTCTTCGACAGTGGGGCCGATGCGCCGCACGACATGGGCGGCTATGACTGGATCACGCCGGAAACCATTGACTGGTATGAGCAGACGTTCCGCGCAAATAAGGCCGCATTTGGTCCGACTCACGACATGGCGGTCCTGCACATTCCGTTGGTCGAGTACGAGCACGCGGCCGAACATATCTTGACGGGCACGTGGTGGGAGATGCACCCGCGCATCGCATCTGGGGCCTTGAATACTGGCTTGTTCAGTCGCTTCCTGAATAACCAGCATATCGATCACGTCTTTTGTGGTCATGATCACAACAACAACTTCGACGGCACGTATCTGGGCATCCATCTCGTCTATGGCAATGTGTCAGGGTATAACTGCTATGGGGTCTTGCCGCGCGGGTATCGGCTGATCACTTTGACGAAAGGGGAGACGGCGACTGAGGTGGGGTTGTATGAAGCGGACTGATCAGAAGCCAGAAAACTGTTGACCAGCCGCTAACTGAAGGGTGGCTGAGAGGTCGACCGACTTGAAATTGTCTTATCTTGAGTTCTGTGGTCGGCGAAACCATTGAAGTTAGCTATCGGCGTCTTGAGCCAGCTTGATGCTGCGCGACGGGCGCTTTTTGAGTCTCTTCAAGCGGCAGGACTTCATTCAAGGTTTTCCTCTAGCCATTGCTAAAAATAACAACAGACGGGGTGGCATTACTTGATTCGGTAATCTTGTGACTCGGTAGTTCCCAAAGAAGGCCCCTCAGAGCACATCATTCATTATGTTTCCAACCAGGCCAAAATGTTGCGCGTATTTTCGATTACAGCTCAGTTAGAAAACTTGTTTCACTTTTTTTTAAAAGTTCACGTAATGATCCTTTGGCGCGATCAACCATACCCGGTGTGACGATGATCGTCTATTTCACCGCGCCCATTTTTCACGAGGGCCAGGTGTCACATTGAACCCGGGTGATTGACATGTTTTGAATGTCAAATCCCTCAATTCGACCAAACCCGTTGACAGCAGGAAACACGCTTTGTATATTGCCTCCGATAAAGCGCTTTCCCAAATGGAGCTACTGATTCCTGTTTTGACCATATTCGGTTTGGTGTCACATTGCGGCCGGCAAGCAAGCTTTGCCGATGCGAGAAGTGAAGCATGCGACGGAGGTCAAAACAACAGACTGAGTGGAAGATGAACCGAGTTGCTTGGCCATCTGGTGTGGTCATCTGGCTCGACCGGACTAGCACAAGATTCATTTGGGGGAAACTTGATGTCTCAGAATTTTCTGAATAGGGTAAGGAGATAGCAAGGGATGAATAAATTACAACCACGGGTGCGGTTCTTCAATTATTCAAGTGTGAAGGCGGCGCTGGGCTATGATGACACGACTGCGACCTATACGCATTCGTTGAATGGCGACTGGCAGTTTCAGTATCTCGCCTCACCACTGGACATTCCTGATGAGTTTTTCACCGCTGCCTATGACAAAATGCAGTGGTCGACGATTCAGGTGCCGGGGCATATGGAGCTTCAGGGCTATGGTGAGCCAAATTACACCAACTTAGATTTTCCGATTCCAGCGGATCCGCCGGAAGTTCCGTCCAAGAATCCGACAGGTCTCTACTACCGGACCTTTGATTATCAACAACAATTGGACCGGCAGATCTTGCGCTTCGATGGTGTCGACTCTTTCTTCAAGGTCTGGGTCAACGGCCAATCTCTCGGCGACGGTCACGGCAGTCGCTTGATGACCGAATTTGATGTCACAGATCTGTTGGTCGAAGGTGAAAATACGATCGCGATCGAGGTCGACAAGTGGTCCAAATACTCCTTCTTGGAGGACCAGGATCAGTGGTGGCTGTCCGGTATTTTCCGTGATGTCACCCTACTTGACGAGACGGCGCTGAACGATATTCAGATCACCCCTGTCTTCAAGGATGATCAGTGGCAGGCGCGCATCGTGCTCGGCGAGACCGGTGATCATTTTGCACCAGTCCATGCGACGATCTTTGATGGTGAGACTGCGATCATCAATACAACTTTGACTGACCCGGAAACAATGATCGATGTGCCGGATGCAAAGGAATGGAACGACGAGGAGCCTAATCTTTATACCTTGGTCCTAAGTCTTTCAGAAGATGGCCCGTTTGTCCCGATGCGGTTCGGGTTCCGCCGCATTGAGATGCTCGACGATCAGATCTGTCTGAATGGTGTTCCGATTCTGATCAATGGGGTCAATCGCCATGAGTTTGATCCTCGGCGTGGGCGTGCCTTGACCCGCGAGTATATTCGCTCGGAAGTCACGCAGATCAAGTCGCTGCACATCAACGCGATTCGCACCTCGCATTATCCGGATGCGCCTTACTTCTACGATGTCTGTGATGAAATTGGCCTGATGGTTTTTGACGAATGCGACCTTGAGACGCACGGCGTCAATGGCATCGATGCGCCATGCAAGGACCCGTATTGGAAAGAGGAGTTTGTTGAGCGCGGCCAGCGGATGGTACACCGCGACTTTGACCATCCGTCGATCATTGTCTGGTCACTGGGCAACGAAAGTAATTTCGGACCGAATTTTGTGGCAATGGCCAACGCGATTCGCGCAATCGACCCAAGCCGGATGATTCATTACGAGCCTGACCAAGAAACCGTTGTGACCGATATGTACAGCACGATGTACACGGCAATCGATGAATTGGAAAAACGGGCGACGCGTTATGGCCACATCAAGCCACACATTCTCTGTGAATATGACCACGCGATGGGTGCTGGGCCTGGTAGCTTACAGGATTATCAAGATGTCTTCCGGCTGTATCCGGGCTTGCAGGGTGGCTTCATCTGGGAATGGAAAGATCACGGCATCGCTCAAGACACGCCAACTGGCACCAAATACGTGTGGGGCGGGGCCTTCAATGAACCGGTCAATGATGGCATCTTCTGCATCGACGGTCTGGCGCGACCAGATCGGGTGCCGTCGCCTGGCCTGGTCGAGTTCTCCCGGGTCATTCAGCCGTTTGCCTTTTTCGTCGCCCAGAATCATGTTGTCGTGCGCAGTCTCTATCACTATCGGACACTGACCGATCTAACTTTACGCTGGACGCTTGTGTCAGCTGGAGTCGAGGTGGCAAGTGGCAATGAGCCAATCGCGGCCCTTGCTGCTGGCAGGCTGTCGCATGTCCTGACGCTTGCGGTACCGGCGGGTTCGCTGGAAGATGCCCAACTGACGCTTTCGGTTGTGACGAACGAAGCGGTTGGTATTTTTGAAAAAGGCAGTGTCCTTGCCTTCGACCAGGTGGCCTATCACGGCGTTCCTGCGCAGACACCCGCAGACGTCAAGGTGTCGTTCAGCCCTTCAAAGCTCGTTCTCACGTGCAATGACAGTGAGGTGCGTGTCGATTTGGGCACCGGCAACGTTGCGCAACTCAATCTGCACGGCACCTCAGTTCTGCGCGACGAGATGGCACTAAATGTAGACCGGATGCCGATCTGCAATGACTGGAAGATCATGGATGATCGCAAACAAGATCATCTGGCGCCGTTGAGCTACCGCTTGGAACATTTTGCGATCGCCAAGTCCGAAGACACGGTGATGGTGCTGCTTCAGCAACGCGTGAAACCACTGGTCCGCCAGTGGGGCATCGAGCTGGAGACCATGTTGTGGATCAGTGCGTCAGGTTTGTCCGTTCAGACTCGCGGCTGGTTCGATGGCGAAGATCAGCCGACTGAAGTGCCGCGTATTGGCTATGATCTGCCACTGACCGCTCCGGCTGAGAAGATCAGCTGGTACGGCAACGGGCCAACTGAGGCTTATCCCGACAGTTACCTGTCGTGTCCGATCGGCTCGTACGAAAGGAGCCGGGCGGAGTGGGGCTTTGATTATGTTGTGCCTCAGGAGGCCGGCAATCGCATGGGCGTGCGGCGGGCGAGTGTGACGCTCGCGCAAACGCAGACGGCACTCCAAGTTACCGGCGCTGAACCATTGAATCTGAATGTCGTTGGTGCGGGTGGGGTGACATTGCAAGCGGAAACGCAGACGGATGATCTTCGCATCGATGCGAAAGTCGCAGGCCTTGGTAGTAATGCTTGTGGGCCGCTGCCACTTGAGCGGTATCGCGTTTACACCGCGCCGTTTGACTATGCCTTTATGCTCCATTTTTAAGGAAGTAAGGTGTGCACCTTAAAGGGGGTGAGGCACTGACGGTCAAGGCGACCTTGACTGATTAGCGATAGCATTGTTTTCATCCGATTGTGAGACACGAAACTGGGGTCCCTCACATTCGGCGCTCGCATCCCGTTTTCTTTGCCGCGAAGACAGCGCATCTTTGCGACAAAGAGGATGGAATGCATCCGTGATCTGAATTAGTTTTTGGCATTATTCGATCCGCACTACTGAGCTACTTACATTGAATTTACTACTAGTCATGAAATCAATTACGGGGGTTTTTGATGATGTTAAAGCGCACCAAGTTTCTGGCGGCAGGGATGATTCTGTTTTCGTCAGCATTCACGCTTACGGCTTGTGGTTCAACTTCGGCAGCGACAAAGGAAGATCCAAAAACGATCTCCTTGATCGCGCCCGATCATAGCGATGTTCATCCAAAGACGCAAAATCTTTGGATGTGGAAAGAATACGAAAAAATGTCTGGTGTCCATGTCAATTGGGAGACCATGAAGGATCTGGATCAAAAAAAACAATTGATCCTTAATCGCAAGACCCTACCAGATGGCTTGTATCAGACAAATTGGTCGAACGATGAATTGACCAAATATGGGAGCCAGGGCCTTTTCCAGCCACTGGAGAAGTTAATTCCCAAGTATGCGCCGAACTTAAATAAGCTGATGGAAGAAGATCCGTCGATCAAAAAAGCGATCACCTCTTCCAATGGTCACATCTATGGTTTGCCATACATGAGTACCGACCCGCTGGGCGGCGGCCGCCACTTCAAGCTGTACATCAACAAGAAGTGGTTGGACAAGCTGGGCCTGAAGAAGCCAACCAACACGACCGAGCTTGAGAATGTGTTGGAACAGTTTGTGACCAAGGATCCAAACGGCAACGGCAAGGCTGACGAACAAGGCTTTTACATGGACTCCGGGAACTTTGGCTCCTTTGAGTTGATGATCAAATCCACGTTTGGCTTCAACACAGCTGGCCGTACCGCGATGGAAGCAGGTTTTTATATCGACGACAAGGATCAACTGCAGTACATCTACTCTGATCCGAAGATGCAGGATGCCTGGAAGTATCTAGCTGAACTGTACAAGAAGGGCTTGATCGCCAAGACCGCTTTTGCCGGGGTGGACCATGATAAGTGGATCGCAGATGGCTCCAAGGAAGTGGTCGGATGCTACGCCTGGGTTGGTCAGGAAATGAGTTTTGGTGAAAAGGTTGGGAGCGAGTACGTCCCAATCTCAGTTTTGTCAGATGCGGATGGGAAAAACGGCGCGACTGTTACTCAGTCTGGTGTCATGGGAACCTCTGCCTTCATCATCACCAAGGCGGCGTCTGAAGCAAAGGCCAAGCAAATGCTGAAATGGGTCGATTACTTCTACAGCAAGGAAGGCTCCGACTTCGGCTACTTTGGTAAGGAAGGCGTGACCTACAACGTTAACAAAGATGGCAACAAGGTCTTCGTTGATAAGATCTTGAACGATCCGAAGGGCGCGTCACTTGGTGCTTATCAGTATGTCGACAACGTCTATGGCGGCTTTTATCCATACCTTGAAGTTGAGGAACGGTTGAAAAACATCGGCAAGGGCATGGCACCTGAAGTCTTTACGGATGATCCGTTGAGCCACATGCCAAAGCAGGTCCTGCCAAACCTTCAAGGGACAACGGAAGAATCGGCTGAGATCGCCTCGATTCAAACTGACTTGAATAATTACGTTGATCAAGCGCGGGTCAAGTTTGTCACGGGCAAGTGGAATCTCGATACGCAGTGGGATTCTTATGTGGCACAGCTCAAGAAGATCGGCCTTGATAAGTGGCTTGAGATTCGCCGCGCTCAGTATAAGCGCTACGAAGAAGACTGATCTGCTGGCGCCGTCGCTGAAGTAAGCGGCGCGGCGCAGAACAAGCTCGGTAGCTGACAGTCTGACTGCTCACCTCAGTCGGATTGCCAGATCATAAGAAGCAAAGGGATTTCCCGGTGCGTGTCTGCGCACTGGGGAATCCCTTTTGCTTTGGGAGCTACCATTATAAGGAAGAAAAGCTGAGATAAAGTTCTCCTTTCCAAATCCCAAAAGCGGTCAGGTTTGTTCTGAGGAAATCACTCTCATCACACCCCTGCACGCAGAACACGCATCTGTTGCTATTTAACACACCTATGTTAGTGGCCACCAGCCGCGGCAGTCGGCCTTTTTGCCCCAGTCACGCCTCGCGTTTTCTGCCACTTTCTAGCACTTTTCTTCCTATTATATAGACACATTTTTTTGACACGAAAAAAAGACCACGTCAGTTCCGGGGGAGGAAACGACGTGGTCTTTCCAAAAAAGGGAGGAAGAGAATTGGGCTGGACCCGAATCTGGGGGAACGGGTCTCAGCGTAAGGCGTGATGCAGTTAAGTAAATGCGACGGGGATGCCAGGCGTGATGGGCTGGCCGAAGACTGGATCGCCGGTTGCGGTCCAAGTGAACGGCTGCATGCGGATGTTGCGCATCGTGCCGGCGCCTTGGTGAATCGCGGCGTGGTAAACGAGGTAATCTTGCCCACTGGCGCTGGTGATGAACGAGCAATGTCCTGGGGTGAAGACATGCGCCGTTTTCTCAAAAAGCGGATCATCAGCTTTCTGCCAAGCATGTGGATCCATCGGGTCGCTGCCGATGAAGCGCAGTTGGCCGAGGCAATAATCATCGGTCCACACACCGCTGGCTGAATAGATGATCGACAAGAACCCGTTGTGAATGAGGACTTCTGGGCCTTCATTCACATATGGCAGGCCGCCGGGAGTGCCGGGACTGCCGCCACGTTGTTCCCACGCATGCGTTGGGGCGGCGATCAAGATGCGCTCGCCAATTGGGGTCGCGGGGTCTTTGAGCCGCTGGATGTAGAGATTCTGCGCCACATTTTCCACGCCGGCCCAGCCTGACCAGATAAAATACAGCTGATCGTGCCACTCAAGGACCGTGCCATCGATCGCCCAGCGGTTCGCATCCAGCTCGAGCCGCCCGACAAATTCATATGGCTCGGCCAGCGGATCATTGGCGTCTCGGCCGCCGAGCAAGACGTACATGCGGTGGTGGTCGTTGAGGCCATCATCGGCGGCAAAGTACACGTACCAATGGCCGCGGAGAAAATGCAGCTCGGGCGCCCAGACTTCAAAGCTGTACTTGGTGCCGACCGGGGCCTGCCAGATCACGTGATCATCCTTGGTCAAGATGTCCAGGGGAGAGGAACTGGTCTTGATCAGGATGCTGCTGTGCGGGCCGGCGCCGCAGTAGAAATAGGTATCGCCAACGCGGATGAGCCAAGGATCGGCGTACCGCTTGCCATCGTCGGGCAGCGGGTTGGTGAATTGCATGGGAGTTGCCTCCTTGAAAAGGGGATGTGTCGAGAGGCGAATGATCAGTGGCGGTAATCAGCCGCCGTGTCGTTGAGTCGGCCAAAGCGTGGAAAGACAAATCGCTTGTGCAACTCTTCCAGCGGGGCTTTTGGCTCGCGGTCCTTAGTGAGGACGCCGTTGACTTCCTGCATCACGTCGGTCAGCTGGGTGTAGCAATAGCCCCACAAGCATTCGGACGCCTGCAGTGCATCAAGCACGCGGGTCAACTCGCTGAGATAATTGTCGACCGAGGTCGCGCGGGTGTAACCCCAGCCGTCTTTTCGTGAGGCGTCAAAGCCAATGCCACCGAATTCGGACAGCACGATCGGCTGACCCTGGTAGGTATACCCGTTGGCAAAGTTCGCCCAGTTGGCTGAGGATTGATCGAGAATCTTCTCGGTTGTGCTCAGCGTGTCTTTGAAGTGGTGGTAAGCCGCACTTTCTGCGGAATCACCGTGGCTATAATTGTGAATGCCGATCACATCGCCGTCTGTCGTCTCCCAGCCGTCATTGGTCATCACCAAACGTGTGTCGTCCAGCGTGTGAACTAGGTGATACACGGCGGTAGAGAAGTGCTGCACCTGGGTGTCGTAGTGAATGCGATCGACGCCCCAGCTTTCATTGAACGGCACCCACATGATGATCGATGGGTGGTTGTAGTCGCGGCGCACGGTGTCCTGCCAAGCATCGATCACGCGATCCACCGAGTTCTCGGAGAAATACGGCACTGAGGCGATCTCTTCCCACACGAGGTAGCCAAGCTTGTCGGCCCAGTAGAGGAAACGCGGATCCTCGACCTTCTGGTGTTTCCGGCAACCATTGAAGCCGGCTGCTTTAGCAAGCTCGATGTCCTTTTTGAACGCCTCGTCGGTTGGAGCGGTCAAGAGCCCTTCAGGCCAATAGCCTTGATCCAGCACCAGTCGCTGATAACACGGGCGGTTGTTCAGGAAGATCATGCCATTTTCGCGGCTGACTTTGCGAAGGCCAAAATACGAGGCAACCGTATCGGTCTGCTGACCATCCACGGCGAGGACGGTGAATGTGATGTCAAACAGGTTTGGATTTTCCGGGGTCCAGGTCCAGCCATCGTTGTGAAACGAGGTACGGAAAATGTGCTGCTGCACGAGATCAATGCTGCGGACCGTGTGATTGGCGACGATGCGCACGGTATCCTCAGCGACCAGCTCACCTTTGAAGGAGATCGCGATCTTCAAGCTACCGCCGATCGCGGCGTCACTGAGCTCGGCGGCGATGCCAATGCTGGTGTGATCTAGATCAGGTGTCAGGCGAACACTCTCGAGGCGAGCAGCGTTGACGACTTCTAGCCACACTGGCTGCCAGATGCCGGTGGAGTTGGTGTACCAGATTGCCTCGGCGTGGCCGGTCCAAGACTGTTTGCCACGGGGCAGGGTCTCATCGTAGGTGCGGTCTTCCGCGCGGACGGTGAGGACCTGCTGGGCATCGGCGGTCAATGCATCGGTGATGTCAAAGGTGAAACTGCTGTCGCCGCCTTCGTGGTGGCCGACCAGCTGGCCGTTGACAAAGACATCAGCGAAATAATCGACCGCTCCGAAATGGAGCAAGGCGCGCTGGCCGGCTTGGGGCGCTGTGATTGCCAAGTCGCGCTGATACCAAACAATGTCATGCACGGTCTGGTCGTCGATGCCACTGGCCGGCGCCTGATAGACAAAAGGCACATTGATCTGGGTGTGGTTATTTGGAAGGCCATTTTCCCAGTGGGCACCGCGGCCGCGATCGTCATCATCGAAGCTGAATTGCCAGGTGCCATTGAGTGATTGCCAGTCGCCGTCACGCACAAATTGGGGCCGTGGATATTCCGTTCTTGCCATGTTGCCACGCTTCTTTCGGAGAGAATTGGTTGTGGGCGAGGGGACCTACAACGATTTTTTATAAAATGTTGCCAATATGGGTAACTAATTCTGAACCGCTTACATTTTTCATCATATAGCAAGAAAACACAGTGTCAACGGGGCTTTGACGTTCTTTGATAAAAGCGAACGACCGGTAGCCGGCCTGCATAATAAGTGCTAGAATGTTAATTGAAATGGCAACTATACCACCTGGAGGAGGCCATCAAAATGGAACTGCAACTGGATGAAAACGCGCTGGTAGTGCTTCATGCGCTGGATTCTGAGACGCGCATCGAGATCATGAATCAGCTGGCGAAGCAACCGATGAATGTGACTCGGTTGGCCAGCGAATTGCATTACAGCAAGGCAATCGTTTCTAAGCATCTGAAGGCGCTTGGTGAAGCGGGGCTGATCGTCCAGCGCGCCGACACGCAAGGCGATAAAAGGCAAAAGGTGTTCGCGGTGCAGGCTGCCAACATCAACTTTTCGTTGCCAGAGACTGTCTATCCGGAATTCAAGCGGCTGGATTATGAACTGCCCCTCGGCAACTATTTTGCCAATGAAGGCATCGAGCCGAGCTGCGGCCTGGCCAATAAGGATGAGGCAATCGGCGACTTCGATGACCCGACCGTCTTTCTCCAACCGGAACGCTTGTCGGCGTCTTTGCTTTGGTTCACCAAAGGGCGCATCGAGTACATGCTGCCAAATGAGGTGAAAGGCAACCGCCGCGCCGAAATGATCGACATCTCGTTTGAGATCTCCTCGGAGTTCCCCGGGTCGAACAACAATTGGCCCAGCGATATTTCGTTTTGGCTCAACGATGTCAAAATCGGGACGATCACCGTGCCGGCGAATTACTCGGATGTGCGTGGCAAGTTGACTCCGCGGTGGTGGCCGTCGACGCACAGCCAATATGGGGTGCTGAAGCATTTACATATTCAGCGCGACAGCACTGGGCTTGATGGCTATGAGATCTCCAAGGCGTCGCTGGCGAATCTCGACTTGCAGGACAGTTCAACATTGCGTTTTGCGATCGGCATCGATCCTACCAGTCCGCATCAAGGTGGGATGACATTGTTTGGCAAGGACTTTGGCAACTACCCACAGGACATCCATGTCACTTATTATTTTTCCAAGGACGAGTAAGCTGGCTGGCGGCTTCGCCGAAAAGAAAAGATGACACCGCCAATTTTCGGCCTTGGCAGCGCTTTATTTCTGGCGCATGATGACACACAGGACCTGTGTAGGAGGAAACGTGAATGGAATCAAAAGAGAAAAAAGATGCGCGCCGCGTCAAGGAGACACTGAAAACCTTGACTTGGCCGAAAAAGATCGGCTATCTCTGGTACAGTTACAAGGGCTGGGTCATTGCAATCGTCGCGGTGCTGGCGATGGCCATTTCCATCGGCGTCTCAGTCTCGGGTCGCTCGGAGACGGTTCTATCAGTACGGCTGATGGGCGACGAAGATTATTCCGAAGTGGCGACGCAGCTGAAGAAAGATTACGAGAAGGAATTGAAGGTGGGCAGTCGGCAGATCGTCGATGTCTCGGCCGTCAACCTCAACCAGTATCAGGACCAAGATGCCTTGACTGCTCAGGTCGCCGGCAATCAGATCGACCTCGTGTGGGTATTGAAATCCAGTGAGTCCAAACGCACCAAGTTTTTCAAAAATACGGGGATGACACGCGAACCGAACATCAAGATGCCGGGTAAGTATGGCAAATTGTTTGTCGCGTATCAGCCGGCAAAAGTCCCACATCCCAAGACATTAGCCAAAATCAAATAGCATAGTGTTACTGGACAAAACAGGCCACGATTCGATGATCACGAATCGTGGCCTGTTTGTGTCTTGACAATTATTGTGGTGCGCCGGCCGGCATCGGTTGAGGATCGCTGGTCGGGCCGTTGATGATGAGACGCGGCCGGCCATCTGCATCCTTGGCGAAGAAGGCGCGGTCGATCGCCATCTTGCGCGGGTTTGCGTGTGTCGCATCGGCGTGGACGTGATAGAGGATGAACAGCTCACTGCCATCGGGGCTCCAAGCGAACGTGTGGTGACCGGGGCCGTGCACCAACTCTGTGCCATGCAAGATGGGATTGTCGGCATGCTTCACGAACGGGCCGAGTGGCGCCTCCCCAATTGCCAAACCAACGCCGTAACTTGGACTGGCAAAATGGGAGCCAGAGTAGGTCAGGAGATACTGACCCTCGTGTTTGAGCACGAAAGGCGCCTCGTTGACGTCGCCCATCTGTTTTTCCCAGGGCTGCGAGGGCCAAAGCAACTCGACGACGGTGTCTTCCTCGATGCCGAGACGATCTGGTGTCAGTTGTGCGCCCCAGATCACGTTGCCGGCGGTGAAGCGGACAAAATACAGATAGGCTTGACCGTCATCATCGACAAACACATGCGCGTCGATCTCTTTGGTGGCGGGGTGCAGCGGGCCGAAGTGTGGCTGAACGAATGGCCCGAGCGGATCGTCGCTGACGGCGATGCATAGATGTTCCTCGGCGGTGTAAGTCATGATGAATTGGCCGTTGAAGTCGGTGACATCTGGGGCCCAGAACCCATGTGTGCCCCAATTCTGATCGCCGCCACGCATCGCGAGCCCGCGGTCTTGCCAGTGAACGAGGTCACGCGACGTATACACTTTGATGCCACCAACCTCTTTGTCCGTGGTGGTTGGGTAGAGATAGTACAGGCCATTGAATAGCAGTACATCGGGATCCGCGACATTGGCGAGAACCGGATTTTGATAAGTTGACATGAGGCACCTCCGAGGTCTGTCTGCCTTGATGATAGCTGCTGGTTATCTCCGACGCCAATCCTTGCGAAAAATGGCAACAAGTTCGCGGCCAACTGCGGTGAGTCCCACAGATCGTCAATGCGGCGAGTAACAATTCTGATCTGACATCAATGCGAGATGCAAAAAAGGAGTCACGACAAAATGCATCATGGCTCCCGGTTCTGAACGCTTACGTTATTTCCTCGCTAAGTCAATTATCTGTCAGGCGCGCAGCATTTCCGAGGCGCGGATGACACTGCCATAATCCACGATGGCCGGTGGAATCAGTTGCTTTTTCACGGCAACGTGCTTGTTTGAGATGTATTCGCTCAGCATCGCGAACGCGGTCTTCCCGATCATCTCTTCGTCCTGGGCCAGATAGGTGTAGCGCAGGGATGGAAAAGCGGAGGAATCGGAGTCAAAGCCAAAGAGGCAGATATCCTTGGGAATACTGAGGTGCAATTCCTTGATTGCTTCGCGCGTCAGAGAGGCGACATAATTGTCGATCGCGATGACACAAGTCGGCCGCTTGGTGGCAATGAAGTTCCGAATCCGCTGGATATCCTCCTGCAGCGCCACCTCATCGTGCTGAAAATAATGCGACTGGACAATGTTGGCAAATGCGGCGGCACGCAATGGGTGGTTGGTGTGCGAGTAGACATTGTTGAACGCACTTTCTCGAGTTTCCAACGAGGAGTTCGCGATCCGGTCATAACCGAAGAAACCAATATTGCGATGGCCCATCCCGGCAATCAATTGTGCGGCTTGCTCGGCACCGGCGGTATGGTCTGTCCCAACAAAGAGCGAATCGATGCCGGTGAATTGCTTGTCGAGTACAACGATCGGCATGCCATCTAGAATCTTTTGCATCAGCAGCGGATCGAAGAATGTCTTCTCAAGGGGCGCAATCAGGATGCCTTGAACGGGAATATCGAGGAGCGCCTGAATGCAGGCTTGCTCTTTGCGCTGGCTTTCATGGGAAAACTTGATGATCAGGGAATAGCCAGCTAGGTTGCATGCGTCAGTGATGCTTTCCACCAATCGCCGTCCAAACGAATCTGAGATCCCGGACATCACGAGGCCGATCAATCGGTTGCTAGAAGGGAGGCGCTCCTGGTGAATGACCGTAGTGCCGACCCCGGCATGCCGCGTCACCATATCTTCGGAGGCCAGTAAGTTGACCGCTTTTTGAATCGTGATGCGGCTGACATTATAAAGACCGGTCAGCTCTTTTTCCGTTGGCAACAGCGTGTTGATTGGGTAAGTATTGTCGTTGATCTTGTCTTTCAGATCCTCGTAGATCTGCTCATACAGGGGCTTGGATGACCCTCGATTCATAAATAAACGCCACCTTTTTGGACGGCCTTCGCGCAAAGGCCGGTGTGATGCGAAACGTCAACTTTTTGGCTCTCGCTAAATGATATAAAACGAAAGTCATTAGCCCAAAAATGAGATGAAAATAAATGTAAGCGTTGACAACTTTTGGACATGCCTCTATTCTACATGTGGCTGGTACGATTTGAAACCAAAATTTTTCGGGGGTGGTTAGACCAGGGTAAGTGAAAGTCTTAGGGGAACACTTTGTTATAATTGTGCGTTCATTGCTTTCAATTATTATTCGTAACAAATTGCGAGTTTCCGATGGTCACGGGCACTCGCCAGGGTATGAAGTCGATAACGGTTAATTGACTGACAGGGTTTTGAACTTGGTAACAGGAGCGGTCGTATGACAGCCTTTGATGCTTAGACATCAACAAGCATGAGGATCAAGGACCAAAGATTTAGATCGATGAATGTTGCAGTCGTTTCAAAATAAAATTTTATGTATGAGGTGAGTACATAATGAAAAAGTCTGTTAAGGTACTGGGCACAACGTTAATGGTTCTCACAGCCGCCGTAACATTGGCAGCTTGCGGGTCAAAGAGTGGCGCAAGCAAGGAAGACAAAAACACGATCTCCTTGATCTCGCCAGACCATAGCGACGTTCACCCAAAGAACAAAGATCTTTGGATGTGGAAACAATATCAAAAGAAGACCGGCGTCACGGTCAACTGGGAACAAGTCAAGGACTGGGACAACAAGAAGCAGTTGATCCTTTCTCGTAAGACTTTGCCAGATGGCTTCTATCAGACGGGCTGGTCTAACGAAGAGTTGACCAAGTACGGTAGCCAGGGTCTCTTCAAGCCTTTGGAAAAACTGATTCCAAAGTATGCGCCAAATCTTGCCAAGTTGATGGAAGATGATCCATCCGTAGCAAAGGCAATCACGTCTTCAGATGGCCATATCTACAGCCTGCCATATATGAGTACTGATCCACTTGGCGGCGGCCGTAACTTCAAGCTTTACATCAACAAGAACTGGCTTAAGAAGCTCAACCTGAAGAAGCCAACCAACACGACCGAACTGGCCAACGTTCTCGAGCAGTTCGTGACCAAGGATCCCAACGGTAACGGCAAGGCTGACGAGCAAGGGTTCTACATGGACTCCGGCCAGTTCGGTGCGTTTGAACTCATGATCAAAGCCGCATTTGGCTTTAACACTGCCGGCCGTACCGCGATGGAAAACAACTTCTACATCGATGATAACGACCAGTTGCAGTACATCTTCACCGACGACAAGATGAAGCAGGTCTGGGAATACGAAGCAGAGCTCTACAAGAAGGGCCTGATTGCTAAGACTGCCTTCTCTGGCATGGACTACGATAAGTGGGTCGCCGATGCTGCGAAGGACAAAGTTGGTCTGTTCGCTTGGGTCGGCTCTGACTTTATCGGTGCTAGCTCGATGAACAACTACGAGCCAATTGCAATTCTGAATGGCCCTGACGGCAAGAATGGTTCTCTGGTCACCCAGTCTGGTGTCATGGGGACTTCTGCCTTCATCATCACCAAGGAAGCAGACGAAGCAAAGACCAAGAAGATGCTCAAGTGGGTCGATTACTTCTACAGCAAGGAAGGTTCTGACTTCGGTTACTTCGGTAAAGAAGGCGTGACCTACAATGTCGACAAGAACGGGAACAAGGTCTACGTCAAGAAGATCTTGGACTACCCAAAGGGCGCCCAGCTTGGTGCGTACCAGTATGTGGACAACGTTTATGCAGGGTTCTTCCCATATCTGGAAGTTGAAGAAAAGCTGAAGTCCATTTCCAAGGGTCTGCAGCCGGAAGTCTTCACTGACGATCCGCTGAATCACATGCCTAAGCAAGTATTGCCAGGTCTGCAAGGGACAGTTGAGGAAGCCAATAAGCTCTCGACCATTCAAACAGATATGAACAACTATGTTGACCAGGCACGTGTGAAGTTTGTCACCGGCAAGTGGGACATTGACAAGCAATGGGACGCTTACAAGACGCAGTTGAAGAAGATCGGTGTTGACGAATGGGTCAAGATCCGTCGTGCGCAGTATAAGCGTTACGAGAGTGAATAACTAATTCCCCTCGCGTTGATTGCCCGGGGTAGGAACCTTGGGCAATCTTTATATCCTAAAGGTACCGCGACACCAGCCCCCGCTCAGGGCTGGTTAGTGCCGCGGCACCTTCAGGGTCAGTGCAGTGCCCATTTGAAGGGAGGTAACCGTGTATGGCGGCAGCAACAGCAAAAAAAGTGGCTTTACCGAAAATTGATAAGGTAAAGCGGCGTCAACTCAGAAAACGCTATTTCAGCCAGCACAAGACATTGTATTTAATGATGCTCATCCCGATCGTCTTCACGTTGATCTGGAGTTACTGGCCGATGTACGGGATCATCATTGCTTTTAAGAATTATTCCCCGGCTTTCGGGATCTTCGGTAGTCCATGGACTGGGCTTGATAACTTTACACGTTTCTTCAAAGGTTATTTCTTTGGGAACATCATTTGGAACACGTTGCGGATCAGTATCTACGGTCTGTTGGTCTCGATTCCACTGCCAATTATCTTGGCCTTGATGTTCAACGAAATTCGTGTGAAGTGGTTCAAGTCGACCGTTCAGACGATCTCTTATATCCCGAACTTCATTTCCGTAGTTATTATCGTCGGGATGATCAACTTCTTCTTCGGCACCCAAAACGGTGTCATCAACAGCATTATCACCATGTTTGGTGGTAAGGCCGTTGACTTCCTGGGTTCGCCAGGTGCATTCCCGCATCTGTATGTTTGGTCTGGGATCTGGCAAGGTGTTGGTTGGGGGACCCTGATCTACACCGCTGCGATGTCTGGGATTCCTCAGGATCAATACGAAGCCGCTTATCTGGAAGGCGCGTCACGCTTCCAGATCATCCGCAATATCACCATTCCAGCCATTATGCCGACCATCGTGATCTCTGCGATCTTGGCAACTGGTGGGATCATGGCTGTTGGGTTTGATAAGACCTTCTTGATGCAGAATGCCTCTAACCTTTCGACCTCAGAAGTGCTGTCGACATACGTTTACAAAGTCGGGTTGGTCAATGGGGAGTATAGCTTCTCGACTGCCGTCGGACTGTTCAACAACGTCGTCAACTTCATCTTCTTGTTCATCGTTAACAAGTTCGCCCAGCACGTTGGCGATACCAGTCTGTGGTAGAAGGAGGGGACATCTATGGCATCACGTGCGATCTACAAACCAACCAGGGGTGACAGAGTTTTTGATATCGTGAACATTGCGATCATCACGATCTTTACCCTCATCATTCTCTACCCGATCATCTTCGTTATCATGGCGTCCTTGAGTGATCCAAACAAGATCTTCGACACGCCGCTGCTACTTTGGCCGCGTGGGTTCACCCTCAAAGGGTATACCGAAGTTCTGAAAAATGGGGACATCCTGACCGGGTTTGGCAACGCTGTTCTTTACACATTCGCAGGGACGATGGTCAACCTGATCGTCACCACCCTCGGCGCCTATCCGCTGTCGCGTAAAGACTTTGTTGGCAAAGGCCCGATCACGATCTTCTTCACGATCACAATGTTCTTCAGTGGCGGCTTGATCCCGACATACTTGGTCAACCAGCAGCTCGGCATTTTGAACACGATCTGGGTCATGATCCTGCCAGGCGCCTTGAGCGTTTACAACATGATCTTGATGCGGACCTACTTCCAGGCCAACATTCCAAACGAATTGCTGGAAAGTGCCTATGTCGATGGGGCCAACGATCTGCAACTGTTGTGGCGCGTTGTCTTACCACTATCAACTCCGATCATTGCCGTTATGGCGATGTTCTACGGCGTTGGCCGGTGGAACGATTACTACACAGCGATGATCTACCTGACTGATCGCTCCAAGTTCCCTCTGCAACTGATCTTGCGGGAGATCCTGGTGCAAGGATCCTTCGGTGACACCAGTACCGCGCTGAGCCAAGGGGCTGACGCGCAGATGATGATGCTGAAGCTGACTATGAAATACAGTGTTGTTATTATCTCCACATTGCCAGTTATGCTGTTTTATCCAGTCGTTCAGAAATACTTTGAAAAGGGTATCATGGTCGGCGCTATTAAGGGGTGATTTAGATGTTTGCAGAAAAAGGGATGCGTGTCATCAACGACATCTATTACATGATGAAGATCAATCTCTGCTGGTTCCTCTTTACACTTGAGGGCGGCATTGTGCTGGGCATTGTACCTGCGACACTCACAGCATTTGATTGTATCCGAGACAAGATGAAGAACAACTATGACGGCAAGGTCTATCGCGAATTCAAACAATTCTACTGGGCCAACTTCAAGTCGAGTTGGAAGATCACACTGAGCTTCGCGGCCGCAGGATTCATCCTCCTAGTTGAAACAGCGATGCTCAATGGTGTCGGGCAGTCCAACGTGGTCATTGAGATCATGCTCAAACTGACCCGCATGCTGATCGTCTTGACGATGGTCTTCTTCTTCCCAGTGTATTCTCACTTTGACGTGCACGGGTTCCGCGCATGGCTGCAACCTTTTCTGTTTCTCTTTATCTGCCCGCTGCAGGTGGTCTTGATCGTTTTGATGATCGCGGTCACCGCGCTGCTTTACATGATCAACCCGTTGTTGGTCTTCTTCCTCGGCATTGGGTTGCCAGCTTACGTGATCATGGGCATGATGCTCCGCAAGTTCAATAAGTTGGCTGAAAAAGTCCCAGCAATTCATGAGGTATAATCGATGAGCTTTATTCGCACGAGGCAATCTGAACTCACAGGATTTCAGGAGTCTGCCCCGTTTGACCCGGCGCTGGACGTCGGGGTCGATTTTGTTATGGTGTACGGCAACGATGAGAGTCTGTACGAGCGGATCCGGGCATACAAGGCACGCGGTTATGTCGTGCACTTGATGACTGGAATCGCCTGGGGCACTTATCAGGATTATTTGTACGGCAGGTGGGACGGCCTGGATCACTGGGCTGAAGCGCAACGCCGCGTTGATGGATCCATTGTCGGCCATGGCAAAGACATTCCGTATATGGTCCCGACCATCGCCTTTTCCAACTACTTGTCTGAGCAGATGAAAAAAGCGATCGACGCCGGGGTCGAGGCGATCCACATGGAGGAACCCGAGTTCTGGGATCACTCCGGCTATTCGGACGCTTTCAAATTACAATATGAGCTGTTTTATCGCGAGCCGTGGCAGGCCCCGACGACCAATGTCTCGGCGCACTACAAAGCCGCGAAGCTCAAAGCGCTTTTATATAAACGCATTCTCGAGCGGGTGGCGGACTCTGTAAAGGAGTACTCGCTGACGCAAAAAGGCAAGGTAGTGCGCTTTTATGTGCCGACCCATAGCCTGATCAACTACACGCAATGGAAGATCATGAGCCCAGAAGGCCTGCTGAATTCCATTGACTCGCTGGACGGGTTCATCGCCCAGGTCTGGACCGGCACCAGCCGCAGCGCGAACACGTATCGCGGGGTGACCAAGGAGCGGACGCTGGAAACGGCGTACTGCGAATATTCCGTCATGCAGGAGCTGATCAAGGGCACCGGCAAGCGGATGTGGTATTTGGCCGACCCGATCGAAGACAATCCGCGTTATCCATGGTCGTCTTATCAGGCCAGCTATCTTGAAACGGTGACGGCTTCGCTGCTGCATCCCGAAGTTTCCCGCTTTGAGGTCTGCCCTTGGCCAAACCGGGTCTTCAACGGCCGCTATCCAAAGCCGGATCCGGACGACCCGAACGCGACGCTAGGTGAGCCGATTCCGCCGCGTTACCGCACGCTTTTGCAAAACATGTTCCAGACGCTTGGCAACATGGACCAGCCGGACTATCACTACGAGCACAACAATGACTTGCGCCTTGGCGTTGCGCTCAGTGACACCGCGCTGTATCAGCGGACGTATCCGGATCCGGACCATGACGACCATGGCACGCCGATGCTGGGCGAGCTGACGGAAAAACAGCTGGCGCAATATTCCGGCGATGAGTTCCCGATGTTTTACGGCATGAGCTTGCCGCTGCTGAAACGCGGCTTGCCGTTGCGGTGCGTGCAGATCGACAATGTCACGCGCATTCCCAATTACCTCAATGAACTGAAGTATCTGGTGTTGAGCTACGACTTCATGAAGCCGGCCTCGCCTGCGGTCAATAGTGAATTGGCGGCTTGGGTGGCCCGCGGCGGCACGCTGATCTATGTTGGCGACAACAAGGATCCGTACAACGACATGCCGGCCTGGTGGAATGAGAATGGCAAGACCCACGCCACTCCACTTGAACATCTGCTTTCGCTGCTTGGCATCACTGGAACGCCGGCGCCGATCACCCCTATCGGCCAAGGTCAGTTCCTGTATGTCGACGCGAATCCTGCGGTGTTCACCGAAGATGCGGCGACGGAACAGACGTATGTCGATCTGGTGGCGCAGACGATCGATGGTCGCGGGGATCAGTGGGACCAGACGAATAGCCTGAGTCTGGTTCGCGGCCCATATGTGGTCACGGCGGTGTTTGATGAAACGGAGCCGGGCAACAGTGTGTCGCGCACAGGCAATTTTGTCGATCTGCAGACCCCAGACTTTGACCTCAAGGAACGGGTGATGACGCATCCTGGCCAGACCAGTCTGCTGTATGATGTCGACCGCGCCCCAAGCGCGACGACTATCATCGGCACCACGGCCCGCGTCTTGGCGGAAACGGAAGACGCAGGCAAAATTCAGATGCGCCTGCAGACCAATGCTGGCACCCAGTCCTATCTGATGCTCAAGGTTCCGCACGATGTCACAGCTGTCTCGGCAGTCGACGACCAGGGCCGGAACCTGGAAGTGCACTACACGCTTTACCCGGCGCAGTCGCTGCTCAAAATCAACTATCTTGGCACCGGCTCGCAGGTTGAGCTGACTATCCAACAATCGGAGGATCAATAGAAGATGGATATTTCTTCAATTGACACACGGCACGCAACAAGCAACACGTTTGAACTGTCTCGTGGGAACAGTTTTCCCTTCACTGGCTATCCGTTTGGGATGAACTATTTTGCCATCGAGACCACCAATGATAACTGGTGGTTCCACCCGGAGGCCCAGCATTATCGCGGCTTCCGCCTGACTCACCAACCGACAATGTGGGCCGGCACGAAAGGTGACTTCGCCTCGGTGCGAATTTTGCCATTCGCGACGCGCTCCAAGGGCCTGCTGGATGTACCATACGCCCCGCAATTCTCCACGTTCCAGCCCAATAAGCTGGAAATCGTGCAGAAAAACGATCGCATCCGCACGACGCTGGTGCCTTCCGAATACGGCGCGCTGATGCACATCACGGCCGCCGATGACGAGCTCGGCGTGATCATTTCCTTCCCGACTGAAGGCAAAGTGACCAAGCACGAGGGCAATGTCATCGAGGGCTACTCGCTGCAGTTGCACGCGGATCGCACCACACCACTGAAATTGCGGTTCCACATCGAAACGACCTCCCCCGTCGTCGATGCGACCACGATCGAAGATGGCGCCTTGCAGCTGAGCTTTGCCACCAGCAATGACGTCACGCTACGGCTCGGCACGTCCTTCATCAGTATGGATTATGCCGTTCGCAACATGCCGCAAGAAGACGAGGCGACGCTTTCAGCCAAC
Source organism: Lacticaseibacillus mingshuiensis (assembly GCF_016861785.1). Taxonomy (GTDB): domain Bacteria; phylum Bacillota; class Bacilli; order Lactobacillales; family Lactobacillaceae; genus Lacticaseibacillus; species Lacticaseibacillus mingshuiensis. The sequence goes on along the minus strand of NZ_BOLS01000009.1, from coordinate 90,238 downwards.
ATCACCGACGCGTGGAACGCCAAGCTCGGCAAGATCGAGATCTTTGATCACGACCGCGAGCGGGTCCAGACGTTCTATCAGAATCTCTGGCGCGCGTTCCTCTACCCGATGAAACTCTACGAATTGGATGAAGATGGCGAGCCGGTCCATTACGACATGCACGCCGATGACGTCAAGCCAGGGTATCTCTACACCAACAATGGTTTTTGGGACACGGCCCGCACGGTTTATTCGCTGCAATCGCTGATCGAAGGCGACGAGTATCCGAAGATCCTGCACGGTTTTGTCAACAGCTATAAAGAAGGCGGCTACATGCCAAAATGGCTGTCGCCTGCGGATGGCGGCGGCATGCCGGGCAACTTGATCGACGCGGTTCTTGCAGACGCGGTGATCAAGGGCATTGCGCCTGAATTGAATGAGACGTTCCTGGAAGGGATGCTGCATTCGGCGACGGAGCAGGATCCAAACGGTCGCTTGGGCCGGCGCTACCAGAATGATTACGCCAAGTATGGCTACATTCCGGCCGACGTCCCGGAATCCGTCAACAACTCCCTCGACTATGCGTTCAGCGACTGGTGCATCTCGATCGTCGCGGCGCATCTTGGCAAGGACGAGCTGGCGGCCAAGTACCGCAAGCTGGCGCTGAATTATCAAAATAATTTTGATAAAGAAGTCGGCTTCATGGTGGCAAAAGACCGTGATGGCAACTTCAAGCCAGGCTTCTCCCCGATCTCATGGGGCGGCGATTTCACTGAGGGCTCGTCTTGGCAGTCGACCTTCCAGGAGCCGCATGACATTCAGGGCTTGATCAATTTGTACGGCGGCGACAAGGCGTTCTTGAAGCAGATCACCACCATGGCGAACTCTGAGCCGAAATACGACGTCAAAGGCTACGGCCACATCATTCATGAAGTTGCCGAAATGGAAGTCAACGAGTTTGGCCAGATCAACATGGGCAACCAGCCGAGCTTCCATCTGCCGTATCTCTTCGCCTTTGCCGGCAAGTCGTATTATATGCAGCCGATGATCAAGCAGATGATGACCAAACTGTTTTCCGCTGGCTGGCAAGGCTATCCAGGGGATGAAGATAACGGGTCCATGGCGTCCTGCTACATCTTCAACAGCCTTGGTTTCTATCCATTCTGCCCAGGCACCGACCAGTATCTGTTCGGCATGCCGCTGTATGACCAGATCATCGTGCATCTGGCAAACGGCAAGGACCTGACTCTGACCACGACGCAAAACCTGCCGCAGCATCAATTCATCGACCATCTCGAAGTGAACGGTGAGGCGTACCACAAGCCATACATCACCCACGAGACCCTGATGAACGGCGGGAACATTGATTATACGCTGGGGTTGGTGCCAAATCCGGATAACTTTGATCCAGATGAAGTGCCGTATAGTTTGACCAAACGCGACTAATAGACACGCTGCTTCTAATATATGGCGGCTCACCGCCAAGTTAAAAAGCCTTCTTCGACAGAGACCTTTTGTCCTTTTGCCATCTGCACACGCGATGACCACAAAGGGCTCTGGGTCTCTGCTTTTTTTGAGGAAGGGCAGGCGGTCATGATTGCCGGAACAGCACGCCATTGGGGATAGACGGGAAACCAGAGTCTGTTTACCGCATCTCTGGCGGGCAAACTAGCCTGCCACTTTCGAACAGTCAAGGACACCAGCAATACGTTGCCAGTCCCTGCAAAAAAATTTCAGAACTGTATATGAGGGTGGGCTCCGGCCAGAAACGGCTCGCTTCGCATGTCCGGGCGTAAGGCGTAAACGCCTAACGCCCGAATCAAGCCCCCTCGTCGGTGTTAGCGGCTGTGCCGCTTACACCGAAAGTGAGCTTTGAGACCGCTCTTTTTGCGGGCTCAAAGTCACTTGGGAGCGTTCCAGCCGATTTCTGGCCGGAGCCCACCCGGGCGTTAACACAGAATCAAATCAAAGTATTTTAGGAACTGGCCACGATGCCGGTTCCCCGCAATTATTCAAAATTCGAGTAAGGTTTGACCGGCTGCGGAGCCGGTCTAAAAGGAGTTGTGACATATGGTAGATCGAATCCCATCAGTCCCGCTGGTCGTCCATGATCCATATTTTTCCATCTGGTCCCCGGCAGATCACCTCAATGATCGCGAAACTGAAAGTTGGAACGGCAAACAGATGCCGATTCGCGCGGTCCTGCGCATTGCGGGCCAAACCTATTCAGTGATCGGCGAAAATCGCGGTGTTGAAAAACTGCCGCAAGTCGACCTCAGCATTCAGCCGACCGAGACCATCGCGACATTCCAAAATGCGCAAGTCACCTTGACGCTGACGTTTGCCCAGCATTTTGACCTCGCCGATCTTGAGGCCGTGTCTGAGCCGGTCACGTATTTCCGGGCGGCGCTGGCGTCGGCGGATGGCAAGGCCCATGATGCCGAGCTCCAGCTGACCTTCGACAGTGCGATCACCTATGAAAGTCTGAACGACAATCGCCTGATCGCGTCCTCGTTTGAGTTGGCGCATTCGACGGCCGTGATGCTGGGCAAGGCGCGGCAGGCCCCACTCAACCAATCCGGCGACCTCATCAATATCGATTGGGGCTATCTGTATCTGGCCGCCAGCAACGAAAGCCAGACCACAGTGAGTGCGGTCAGCGAGTGGAATGATTATGTACTGAAGGCGTCGATGAACCTGTCGACTTATGACAACGGTAGCTGCGACCTGTTGATCGCGTACGACGATGTGGCCTCGATCAATTATTTTGGCCACACGCTGAACGCATACTGGAAGAAGCAATATCCATCGCTGCTGGACTTGCTGGATGTGCGTAGCCAGCAGATCGACCCAATTTTGGCGCATTGCGCCCAGCTCAACGAGTCCATTAACAAGCAGGCCAGCACGGTCGGTGGGGATGATTACCGCCTGATCTGTGCGACCGCGTATCGCCAGTCGATCGCGGCGCACAAGCTGGTCGAGGATGAAAATGGCGAGCTACTTTTCCTCAGCAAGGAATGTAACTCCAATGGCTGTATCGCAACGGTCGATGTTTCCTATCCTTCGACGCCGCTGTACCTTGCGTTCAACCCACAGCTGGTGGAAGGCATGCTGCGGCCAATTTTCCGCTTCGCCAGTCTGCCGGTGTGGCCGTTTGCCTTTGCGCCGCATGACGCCGGCCGCTATCCATACGCGACGGGGCAGGTCTATGGGATGAAGCAACAGCGCGGCCGCGATGATGGCACCTGGATCATCGACCGCGACACGATTCCACCGTACTACACGTATCCGGCTTCCTCGGATCTGTACGAGGAAAAGTTCCAGATGCCCGTTGAGGAATGCGGGGACATGATCATCATGAGCTGCGCCGCGGATGCGCTGCTCAAGGATGGCTTTGTCCGGGCGCACAAGGACCAGCTGATCGCCTGGAGCGACTTTCTCATTCGCAATGGTCAAGATCCAGAGAACCAGCTGTGCACGGATGATTTTGCCGGCCATTTGGCGCATAACGTCAACCTGTCCTTGAAGGCGATCGTCGCGCTAGGTGCGTTGGGCAAGGCGCTGCTGGATATCAACGAAGACGATGCCAAGCGCTTGACCTTGGCCGCCCAGGAGATGGCCGCGATCTGGGAAAAGACGGCGGCAAATGACACGGATACGCGTTTGGCCTTTGACCAGGCGGATTCATGGTCGTTGAAGTACAACTTGGTCTGGGATGAAGTGCTGCATCTGAATCTCTTCACCCCAGAGGTCAAGGAAAAGGAGCTCGCGCGTTACGCCAAAGAGGCCAACGATTACGGGACGCCGCTTGACCCGCGGGCGGAATACACGAAGGCCGATTGGCTGATGTGGGTCGGTGCGCTGGCGGAAAATCGCAAGGGGCTGGCTGTTTTCACCACGCCGCTGGCCAAGTTCCTGCATGACACCCCGGATCGGGTCCCATTTTCCGATTGGTATCACACGACTGACGGCCATTTCGTGGCGTTCAAGAATCGCACGGTCATCGGCGGCACGTTCATGCCGCTGCTCAAGTCGCTGCATAAATTTCGCGGCTGACTGATAAGGAGAGAACGATTTGAATTATTCCGTAGATGATTTTCTCGCAAAGGCCCGCCAGCAGCTGGCCATCTTGCATGGCTGGTTCTACGCCGGCTTCAGTGATGTCACTGATCTGGCGCTGACGCCGGACACCTGCGCGGACAAGCGCTGGGAGCCGGCCGATGCGACGTGGACGCCGGTCGAACTTGGCAGCAAGTGGGAAGGCCGCGATAAATATTTTTGGCTGCGTTTTTCGCTGACGGTGCCAAGTCTTGAAAAAGGCGCGCACTTTGTCCTGCACATGGAATTGGGTCGTACAGGAGGCGGCGGTAATTCCGGGTTTGAGGGACTGGTGTTTGTGAATGGCAAGCCGCGCCAGGCGGTGGATTCCAATCACGAAGACGCCTATTTTGAGGACAGTTTTGCCGGCCAGACGCTCCAGATCGCAATCAAGCTCTGGACGGGGCTGGAAGGGGGCGGCGAGCCGCAGATCCAGCATTATGAGCTGAAGGCGCTGTGTGCCGGGGTGCTGGATCAGCCGGTGGTCGATGTGTTCGATTATCTCGATAACATTGTCGGCACGGTGGCGACGCTGGGGCCGGATGAACCGCTGCGCTATGGCTACATGACCCTTGTGCGGCAGGCGTTTGCGCAGTTTGTCTGGGCGGAGATGACGCCGAGCACGATCGACGGTGTGGCCCAGGCAGTGCTGGGCCAGATCCATCAATTCATCGCCAGCCATGCCGGGGAGAAAAAGGCGTACACGATCACTGCGGTGGGGCACACGCACATCGATGTCGCGTGGCTGTGGCGGCTGCGCCACACGCAGGAAAAAGTGGCCCGGTCCTTCTCGACGGTGTTGGAGCTGATGAAGGAATATCCCGACTATGTCTTTTTCCAAAGCACGCCTCAGGATTATGCCTACTTGCAGGAAGATTATCCGGAGATGTGGGAGGAGATCCAGGCCCGCATCAAGGAAGGACGCTGGGAGGCCAATGGCGCGACGTGGCTGGAGCCGGATACGAATATTCCTAGTGGCGAAAGTCTGACGCGCCAGTTCCTGTATGGCAGTGGCTATTTCCACCAGCACTTCAATGCCCGGCAAAATGTGTTGTGGTTGCCGGATGTGTTCGGGTACTCGGCAGCGGTGCCGCAGATCATGCAGGGCTTTGGGGTCAAGAATTTCATGACCACGAAGATCTCGTGGAACGACACAAACCGGATGCCGCATGACACGTTTTACTGGCAGGGCATTGATGGGTCGAAGGTCCTGACGCATTTTGTCACGACGGTCGAGCCGGAAGCCGAGTTCGACAACCCGCGGGAGTGGCGCTACACGTACAATGGCCTCTTGACGCCGCGGACGGTGCTGGGGACGTATCATGTGTATGCGGATAAGCCGCTGAACGATGACTTGCTGCTGAGCTACGGCTTCGGCGATGGTGGCGGCGGTCCAACGCGCGAGCAGATCAAGAATATGTCGATCATGGATGAACTGCCGGGCTTGCCGCATGTTCGCCCTGGGCGAGTGGATGATTATTTTGATCGGCTCGATGAGAAAATCGAAACGGCGGCGGCAGATGTTGCCACGTGGCGCGGGGAGTTGTACCTGGAATTCCACCGCGGCACGTACACGTCGCAGGCCAATGTGAAAAAGTGGAATCGCCGCGCCGAATACGCGCTGCGGGATGTTGAGTTGCGGTACGCGGCGGCGCATGTCGAGCACGGTATCGATTACCCGACGGAAAAATTACGCGACTTGTGGATCATCCTGCTGCGGAATCAGTTCCATGACATTTTGCCGGGGTCGGCGATTCGCGAGGTCTACGAGGATGCGGCGGTCGAGTTCAAGCAACTGTTTGATGGTGTGGCGGCACTGCAGGCGGCGTTGACCGACCAGACGACGACCAAGGCGCCAGATCAGGTGACGGTGGTCAATCATTTGGCTTGGCCGCAAACCGGGCTGGTGCACCTGCCGAAGCTCGTGAAAGCCAAGCTGCCAAATGGCGACTTTGCGCCGCGCGCCCAGGTCAAGGCGGGGACTGTGGTTCAGGTGACGGTGCCGGCGATGGGCAGCGTGACCCTCACGCTTTCAGAGGCAACGGATGAACGCGACCTTCTGACGCCCGCGCATCCGGTTCCGGCGCTTTTTGTGAGCGACCACACGGCGACGACGCCATTTTACGACGTGCAGTTTGACTCAGATGGTCATCTCGTTTCGTTGCGGGACCGTGTGACCGGCCGCGAATTCCTCGACTCGAAGCTGGGGGGAAATGTCCTGACGATCTACGAAGACAAGCCGCTGTATTTCGACGACTGGGATATCAATAAAGACTATCCGGACAAGGCCCAGCGGCTGGTTGCCAAGAGCTGGCGGGTCGGTGAGGAAAACGATCTCTATGCCGATCTTGACTCCAAGTATGTGATCGGCGAGTCGACGATCAAGCAGACGATTCGCTTCTATGCGGACAAGCCGCAGATCGATTTCATCACCCATGTCGATTGGCACGAGCGCCAGCGCCTGCTTCGGACGGCCTTTAACACCAATATTTTGGCGGACAATGCGCGCTACGACATTCAATATGGCAACGTGCTGCGGCCGACCAACGACAATACCAGCTGGGATCAGGCGAAGTTCGAGACCTGCGCGCACAAGTGGGCGGATCTCTCCGAACGCGATTACGGGCTGGCACTGCTCAATGACAGTAAGTATGGCTATCGCATCAAGGATAAGCAGGTGTCGATGACGCTGCTCAAGTCGGGCAATTACCCGGATCCGCACGCGGACGAAGGCGAACATGACTTCACGTATTCTTTGTTGCCACACGACGGCGACTTTTTGGTCGGCGAGGTGGAGAAGGCGGCCAGCGAATTGAACCAGCCGCTGACCGTGAACGCCGGTGTCGGCGAAAATACGGTGGTGCCGCTGTTCACCTTCACGGGCGAACATCCGGTGGCGGTGGATGCCATCAAAGTCTCCGAAGATGGGCAACATGTGCTCGTGCGCCTGCATGATTACACCGGCGGGCACGAAGGCGTCATGATTCGGCCCAATCATCCGGCGAAGGCCGCTTACTTGGCCAACTTGGATGAGACGCTGGTCGATGACGCGGCGGACCTGTTGGTGGATGATTGCGTGAATATCACCATGCGGCCGTATCAGATTTTGACGGTGGCCTTTGACTTTTGATCTCGTTTTGCGCGTTGGCTCTTCCCCTGGCCAGCGCGCCGCAGCTCCTGCCGGAATGGTGGGGGCTGTTTTTGGTGGAGAGATGAGGTGTGGAGATGAATTTTGAGGAAGAAGCGGACTTGGCCCAGCGCAGCTTGGAACATTATTTTCGCTCGGCGGATCCATTGCGGCGATACAACAATGTTTATCCTTTGACGCACTGGCACCAAAATGACGTCTTTAATTATTGGTGGGTGGCGCACCTGGTGGACAGTCAGCTGGATGCCTTTTCGCGAAGCGGAGAGGCCCTTGACTTGCGGCGGGCCGAGGCCACGTATGCGGCGAACAAGGCGCGCAATCACGGGACGTTGCTGCATGTTTATTATGACGACGAGTTGTGGAACGCGTTGGCGGCGGTGCGGCTTTATCAGGCGACCGGGACGGCGGGGTATCTGGCGGATGCCCAGCAGGTCTGTTCAGACATGTTCCGGACGGCGTGGAATGAGGCGCAAGGCGGCGGGTTCGCGTGGACGCGGATGCAGCTGGACTACAAGAACACGCCGGCGAATGCGCCTGCGATGATCTTGGCGCTTCGGCTGTATCAGCTGGACCCGCAGCCTGACTATCTGGAAAAGAGTCTGGCGGATCTGGCTTGGCTTCGGGCGACGCTGGTGGATGCGGCGTCGCAATTCGTGGCGGATGGCATCAACCGGCTGGGCGATGGGCAGATCGATGTGCAGTGGCCATTCTCGTATAACCAAGGCGTTTATATCGGTGCGCTGATCGAGTTTTATCATGTGACCGGCGAGCGGCAGTATCTTGAGGATGCGCTGACGTGTGCTCACACGACTTTGGCGCGGCTGGCGCAGGATGGCGTGCTGGTCGATGTCGGGGAAGGCGGCGGGGATGTCGGGTTGTTCAAGGGAATTTTCTACCGGTATGCGGCGCTGTTGGTGCAAGAGACCGGCGATGTGGGGCTGCGCGACTTTATTTTATCGAGCTGCGCGGTGCTGGCGGCGCACGCGATGACGGATGATGGCTGGCTCTTGGCGAAGGCCAACTGGCGGGAAAATGTGATGCTGCCGCCGGTGGACTTGGCGGAAGAACTCAGTGCGGTGATGGCGCTGGAGGCCGCGGCGTCTCTGGAAGCGAAAGGGTGAAGCAGATGGGGTTGTTACAGATTCGCGTCAATGATCAAGAAGAACCGCTGATAGGGACGCTTCGGCGGGTGAGCTGGACGGTGGATGCCCTGGCCGCCAAGGTGGTGCAGGGGTGTCTGGCCATTGCGATGGTGGGCGGCGCTTCGACGCAGGCGGATGGTGCGGTTGGGCGCGGGACGGCTGAGACTGCCGAGCCTGTGTGGTGGGTCACGCTGGCGGCCGGCGCCCAGGCGGTGACGGAGTTTGACGGGCTGAGACTGGCACCTGAACGCCGGTATGCAGTGGTGGTCACCTTGGTCGATGAAACTGGGCAGACGTGGCGGGACACGGCCGAATTTTTCACGGGAACGACGTGGGATGAGGCGGCGTGGGTGACGTGCGCGGCGGATCCGACGGAGGCGGAAGGCGAGTTCCTGTTTTCCCGGACTGTTCAGCCTGAAAAGCCGGTGGCGTCGGCGCTGCTGTATGCGAGTGCCCGCGGGTTATATGAATTCTACGCGGATGGCGAGAAGATTGGGGCCGACTTATTGACGCCGGGGTGGACGTCATACAGCCATGCGATTCAGTATCAGGTCTATGACGTGACGGCGGCGCTGGCAGGCGGCGGGCCGGTGCGGCTGGATGCGCGGCTGGCAAACGGCTGGTACTTGGGGATGCTGACGTGGGACAAGCACCCACACTTTTATGGCGATGAAAAATCGTTGATCGCCAAACTCGTGGTGACGTACACCGATGGTACGCGGGCGGTGGTGGCCACGGATGAGACGTGGCTGACGGCGCCTGGGCCGATCGTATCGTCGGAGCTGTATGACGGCGAGGTGATCGACGGACGCCAGGCGAATGCCGATTTTCTGACGCGTGGGGATCGCACCGGCTGGCAGGCGGCGACGGTGGTCGAGGCGGACAAGGCTGTGTTGACCCCGCAGCGCGATCAGCCTTGTCAGGTCACGGAAACGGTGGGCGTGCAGCGGGTGTTCACTTCGCCAAATGGGGCGGTGACGCTTGATTTTGGCCAGAATCTGGTCGGCCGGGTGCGGGTGGATCTGGCGCACTTGTTGCCGGCGGGTGAAACAGCACTCTCGCTGCATCACGCCGAGGTGCTGGATCCGGCTGGCAATGCGTATTTTGGCAACCTGCGCAAGGCCAAGCAGCTGCTCGTGTTGCCACATGCGACGCCTAACGATGGGGCGGCGTGGACGCACTTTACCTTCCAAGGCTTTCGCTATGTGGTCGTTGAGGCAAACCGGCCGCTGGTGCTGGACCCGCGCGCATTTTCGGCGGAGGTGGTGCAAACGGCGATGCCGCGCACGGGGTATTTCACGTGCAACGACATGATGCTCAACCGGCTGTTTGACAACATCGTGTGGGGGCAGCGCGGCAACTTTGTCGATGTGCCGACCGATTGCCCGCAGCGCGATGAGCGGCTCGGCTGGACGGGTGATACGCAGGTGTTTGCGAGCACCGGCCTGTTCAACTTCGACAGCGCCGCGTTTTACCGCAAGTGGCTCGCGGACCTGGCCAGCGATCAGTTGGAAAATGGCGGGGTGCCGGCGGTCATTCCGGATGTCATCACGCCGCTTTCGCCGGAGACCAATTCGTCGGCGGCCTGGGGCGATGCGGCGGTGATTGTGCCGTGGCAGGTGTTTCTATTCACTGGCGATCGCACGGTGCTCGAGGATCAATACGAAAGCATGGCCGCCTGGATCGCCTTCAACAATCAGGCCGGGCCGACGCCGTACACGGGCAATCAAGGCTTCCACTATGGCGACTGGGTGGCGCTGGATGTGCCGGGCAGTAATTTTGGCGCGACGCCGCATCCATATTTGGCCTGCTGTTTTCACCGCTACACCACGGAGATCATGCGGCAGACGGCGCGGGAGCTGGGACGGACGGATGATGCGGCGGGGTATGCGGACCTGCGTGATGGAATCGATGACTATTTTCAAAAGACCTATTGCGATGGCGACGAGTTGACCGTGCAGACGCAAACGGCGCAGGTCCTGGCGCTGAAGATGATGCGGCTGTCTGAGGGGCAACGTGCGGCGATCGCCAAGCGCCTGAACAGCTTGGTCGTGAACAACAACACGCATCTGAATACGGGCTTTGTCGGGACGCCTTATCTGCTGGAGGCACTGTCGGAAAATGGCTATCCGGAGACTGCGGTGGCGCTGCTTCGGCAGGAGGATTTTCCGTCCTGGCTGTACTCGGTGCGGCAAGGCGCGACGACGATCTGGGAACACTGGGACGGCATTCGCCAAGACGGCACGCTGTGGTCGGATACCATGAATTTGTTTAATCATTACGCGTTCGGGGCGGTCGGCGATTGGATCTATCGGCATTTGGTGGGTATCGACCAGATGATTGGGCTGTCTGGATTTACGCAAGTTCAGGTCGCGCCGTTGATCAAGGCGTCGGGCTTGCGTGATGTGAGTGGTTCGTACCAGTCCGTGGCCGGCAAGATCGCGGTGGCCTGGGCCAATCAGGACGGCGCCGTGGTGATGCGGGTTCAGATTCCCACCGGCTGTCACGCGGAAATCGTGCTGTTTGATGCGCGGCCTGGCAGCTTGGACAGGGGGCTTGGCTCGCGTGACACCTATGACGAGGCGGCCGGCGCGTATCACTTGCACGTTGAGGGCGGGACAGCCGTGACGCTGAATTATGCGCTGAGGTAACTTGGCCCGTGACTTGTTTTTCGAGGCGCGACGAGGCGGGTCAAACTTGGTATACCAATCCCAACCACTTATTCGCCGGATTCCGGGCAAAAGCCGTTTCGGCGCGGCGTGGGCGGTATACTCAACACGAACCGGAAAAGCGCTCTCATTTTGATAAAGGAGACGATGCAATGCCAGCCGATCCAGACAAGATCTTGCTTGAGCTTGAAGACGGGACGTGGCACGACTTGGTGCATGACCACATCGAGTCGTGGCGCCTGCCGGACAGCGAAACGGCCGTGACGATCACGGCAGATGGCACGATCACGCTATTTTCCCCGCATCTGCTTGTGGCACGGGTGCGCGTGGACTTTCCGCGTGCCCCACGCGCCGAGGCGCTGTTTTTCGGTGATGCGTTTGAACGCTCGTATGGCGACTTGCAGGTCCACCGCTTCGATGACGGCCAGGTCTATGACTGGTACTTGATCGAGCAAAATACGGCGGGGCAGGAAGCCATCGGGGTGGCCATTCAGCCAAATGCGTTTTGTGCTTGGACAGTCAAAGAGACGACCCGCACGCTGTGGCTGGATGTGCGCAGTGGCACGGAACCAGTCGCGTTGGGCGCGCGGGCGCTGCGGTGTTGTCGATTGGTGACACACGCGTATCCGGCGGCTCAGCGTTTGACGGCGGTGCTGGCCGATTTTTGCGCTCGGCTTGCCGGGCGTGCGACACCGCCTGTCCGCGAGGCGCCGCTGGTCGGCACGAATGATTGGTATTTTGCTTATGGCGCGAACTCCCGCCAGTTGATCGTTGAGAATGCCCGGGCGATGGCCGCGTTGTGCCAGCCATTTGGTTATCGGCCGTGGGTGCTCATCGATGATGGCTGGCAGGTCCAGCACGCGGCGGATTATAACGGCGGGCCGTGGACCGGGGGCAATGAGAAATTCGGCGATATGGCTGAGGTGGCGCAGGAGTTGCGGGATCTCGGCACGCGGCCTGGCTTGTGGTTTCGGCCGCTGGTGACGCGCGAGTCGGCGCTGGCGCCGTTTGCCTTGCATCAAGAGGAGGCGACGATCACGCTGGATCCCAGTCGGCCAGAGGTGTTGGCGCAGGTCGCAGCGGATGTGCGGCGCTTTGTTTCGTGGGGGTTTGAGCTGATCAAGTTCGATTTCTCCGCGTTTGATGTGCTGGGCCGCTGGGGCAATGCGACGGGGCTGGATTATTTTGACCGGCCTTGCCATTTCGCCGACCGCACGCACACGACGGCGGAGATCTTCAGTCAGCTGTACCGCACGATCAAGGACGCGGCGGGGCCGGCGCTGGTGATGGGCTGCAACACGGCCAGTCATTTGTCGGCTGGGCTGCTGGATGTGATGCGCATCGGCGATGATACCAGCGGCGTGTCCTTCCACCGCACCGTCAACCGCGGCGTGAACACGCTGGCGTTTCGGCTGGCGCAGGAAGGCAGCTTCTACCGCATCGACGCGGATTGCGTGGGCATCACGGACGCGATTCCGTGGGCGCAAAATTGCGAGTGGCTGAGGCTACTTGCGGCCAGCAACACCACCTTGTTCGTGTCGGCGGACTTGCCGGGGCTGCCTGCTTCGCAAAAACAGGCGCTGCAAGTCGCGATCGGCGAGGCCTTGCGCAATGAGACGCAGGCGGTGCCGGCGGACTTGCGGGCGGGGCGGACGCCACAGGATTGGCGGACCGCGGATGGCGAGGCGCTTTCGTTTGAGTGGGATGTCGACTTAAGTGAAAGCCTCTAGTTGCCATTTTTCGCACATCATTTTATAGAGAATCTGAATCCACTAAAAAGGAGCCAATATCATGGAACAAAAGATCTCTGATTTTTTGGCAAAAGCAAACCAACAACTGCACATTTTGCAGAGCTACACTTACGCGAATTTTACGCCGGTCGCTGGGCTGGAATTAACGCCGGACACGCGCGAGGACAATCGCTGGGAGCCGGAAGATGCCACCTGGTCGCCGATCGAACAAGGCGCCAAGTGGGAAGGCCGCGATAAGTATTTTTGGCTGCGGTTCACCATCACCGTGCCGGAGATTCCGGCTGGCGGGCATTTTGTGTTGCACACGGAGCTTGGCCGCACCGGCGGCAATGGGTCCGCGTTTGAGGGCCTGGTCTTTGTGAATGGTGCGCCTCGGCAGGCCGTCGATTACAATCACCGCGATGCCTATTTTGAGGACAGTTTTTCCGGTCAGACCCTGCATGTCGTGATCAAGTTGTGGACGGGCACGGAAGGCGGCGGGGTGCCGCGCGTCCAGCATTACACCCTTGAGACGCTGGCGAGCGGCATCATCGACCAGCATGTCGTCGACGCGGCGGCGTACCTTGAGAACATCATCGAGACCATCGCCCAGCTCGGCCCGGATGAACCGCTGCGCTACGGCTACATCGCGCTTGTGAAAAAGTCCTTCCAGCAATTCGTCTGGGCGGAAGTCACGCCGGAAAATGTCGGCACGATCGCCGCGTCGGTGCTGGGCCAGATTCAGCAATTCATCGCGGCCCATGCCGGTGAGAAAAAGGCGTACACCATCACCGCGGTGGGGCACACGCACATCGATGTCGCCTGGTTGTGGCGGCTTCGGCACACGCGCGAGAAGATCGCCCGCTCATTTTCCACGGTGCTTGAGCTGATGAAGGAGTACCCGGATTACATTTTCTTCCAGAGCACGCCGCAAGACTACGCGTATCTGGAAAAGGATTATCCGGATCTGTGGAAACAGATTCAGGCGCGCATCAAGGAAGGTCGCTGGGAAGCCAATGGCGCCACGTGGCTGGAGCCAGACACCAACATTCCGAGCGGCGAGAGCCTGACCCGCCAGTTCCTGTATGGCATTGGCTACTTCAAGGAAAAATTCGGCGCGCGCCAAAATGTGCTGTGGCTGCCCGATGTTTTCGGCTATTCGGCCGCGACGCCGCAGATCATGAAGGGCTTTGGCGTCGACAATTTCATGACCACGAAGATCTCCTGGAACGACACGAACCGCATGCCGCATGACACGTTCTACTGGCAGGGCATCGACGGCACCAAGGTCTTGACGCATTTCATCACCACCGTCGACAACTGGACCAACCTCGACGACCCGAACCAGTGGACCTACACGTATAACGGCACCTTGACGCCAAAATCCGTGCTGGGCTCCTATCATGTGTACGCCGACAAGGGCCTGAACGACGACCTGCTTGTCAGCTACGGCTTCGGCGATGGCGGCGGCGGACCGACCCGCGAAATGATCAAAAACATGAAGATCCTCGACGAACTGCCAGGCTTGCCGCACGTCAAACCGGGCCGTGCCGATGACTATTTTGACCGGCTGGACAAGCGCGTTGCCGCTGCCCAAGATGAGGTCGCGACCTGGCAAGGCGAGCTGTACCTTGAGTTCCATCGCGGCACCTACACCTCGCAGGCCAACGTGAAAAAGTGGAACCGCCGCGCCGAATTTGCCCTGCGTGACCTGGAACTGCGCTATTCCGCCGCTCACGTCCAACATGGCGTGACCTACCCGACCGAGGCCATCCGCGACCTGTGGATCATCTTGTTGCGGAACCAGTTCCACGATATTTTGCCGGGCTCGGCCATCCACGAAGTCTACGAAGACGCCGCCGTCGAATTCAAGCAACTCTTTGACGGCGTCGCGGACCTGCAGGCCAAGCTCCAGGCCGCCTTCGCAACGCCGGCAACCGACCACGTCCTTGTGGAAAACACGTTGGCGTGGCCGCGCACCGAGCTCGTTGCCTTGCCGGCTGGGGTCCAGGCCGCGACGGATGGCAAGCAACTGGCCACGGTCCACACTGCCGAAAAGACGGTGGTGGCCGTCACCGTGCCGGCGATGGGGGCTGTGGCCCTGACCGTGACGGCTGGGACTGGGGCCGAAACCGCGGATGCCGGAGAAGCGGCTGGCACCGGGGTTGCCGCGCCGGAAGCCGTTACGCCAAAGCAGACCGCGACCGCCGCGCCGCATACGTTGGTCACGCCTTTTTACAAGGTGACCTACGCCAAGGACGGGCGGCTTGAACAGATCCGCGACCTGAAGCATGACCGCGATCTGCTGGACGAGACCCGCGGGGGCAACGTGCTCACACTTTACGAAGACAAGCCGCTGACGTACGACGATTGGAACATCGATCAGGACTATCCGGAAAAGGCGACGCGCCTGGTTGCGGACAGTGTGACGCTGGGCGAGAACAACGCGTTTTACGCGGATCTGGATCTGGTCTACACATTTGGCGCCTCTAAGCTGACGCAGACGATGCGCTTCTATGCGGACAAGCCGCAGATCGATTTTCTCACCCATGTCGACTGGCACGAGCGCCAGCGCCTGCTTCGGACCGCGTTCAACACGAACCTCTTGGCCGACAACGCGCGCTACGACATCCAGTACGGCAACGTCGAGCGCCCGACCAACGACAACACCAGCTGGGACTGGGCGAAGTTCGAGACCGTCGCGCACAAGTGGGCGGACCTCTCCGAGCGCGACTATGGCCTGGCCCTGCTCAACGACTCGAAATACGGCTACCGCATCAAGGCCAAGCAGATCTCCATGACGCTCCTGAAGTCGGGCAACCAGCCGGACCTGCACGCGGACGAAGGCGAGCACGATTTCATCTACTCGCTTCTGCCACACGAAGGCGACTTCCTGGCCGGCAACGTGGAAAAGACGGCGGCGGAACTGAACGAACCGTTGCAGGTTGAAAATGGCGTCGCGGCCCCGGCCACAACGGCGCTGTTCAACTTCGATGCCCAGTATCCGGTCCAGGTGGATGCGATCAAGCTCGCGGAAAATGGGGCGCATGTCCTCGTTCGCCTGCACGATTACACTGGCAGCCACGAAAAGGTCACCATCACCCCAACCACCGAGGCCAAGGCGGCGTTTATCGCCAAACTCGATGAGTCCGTGGCCGAGGATGCCAAGAATGTGTTGGCGGATGGCAGTGTTGTGGTCACGTTGAGTCCGTATCAGGTTTTGACTGTGGCGTTTGATTTTTAAAGAGTTGGAACGTTGCGTTTGATCGTTATTGGGCGCCTCTGCCAGAGATGGTGGTGGCGCCCTTTTGAATCGGAGGGGCTGGTTTGGAGTCGCGATGAACTGGAGGAAATCGTGGTATTTTGACGGGTGAAGAGTTTGGCAGGTTCGCGTGCTTGATATGGCCAAATCGCCAAGTTTTCTGGTTCGATTGCCAGTGTGTAAGCTTTCGTGGTATTTTTGGCGAAGGGTAATCAGATGATGAAGAAGAACAAACGCTTCGAAGACAAACCGGGAATCCAATTTTGTCAAAGCAGGCAGAGACGCCACTTGACGAAGCTATTCTGGAAATAAAGGATGGCAGATCGACCGCGGTTCATTCTGTGGACGCATTGATGGCGTCTTTGGATAGGGATGACGATGCGGAGGAGCTGGTGCGTGACTGAAGGGGGCTGCATCATGATACGCCCTTCGCCAAATGTCATGGCGTTTTGCTTTGCGATTTAAGATTGTAGAATTTTGACGTGCGTGTCCCTTACGCACACATTTTTGTGATGAAGCGTGTGCGGGAGGGACGAGCGATGCAACCAATCGATTCAATATTTAACAGGGGCTTATTCACAACCCAAATGGCATACGAAGCCGGACTCTCTAAGCGTGACTTGAAGGCGGCACTGACGGACGGCCTCATCACGAAGATGACGCGTGGTGTTTATGCACGCGCGGGTATGCCATACGACATTTATGCGATGATCGCCCTGATTTACCCCAACGGTATCTTTGCGAAAATGTCGGCACTGGCCCTGTATGACATGACTGACGAATTGCCCAAGCATATTGATATGGCTTTTCCAAATGGATACAGCAACAAGAACTTGGTCAGTCATCAAATCAAACCGTTTCGGCAGCAGCCTGATCGATTAATGCTTGGCCTCACAGAAGTTACGACCACTAGTGGCGCAACGGTGACTGTCTATTCGCCGACCCGCACGTTGCTAGACATCTGGGACGATCCGCAGATCGATACCGCCGTTCGTCTCGAGGCGCTCAAGGAATATATGAGTCGCTTCCGGTCCAGCCAGTCTGACCGTGAGCTGATGCACTTCAAAAATAAGCTCTATGCGAATTCGACGATCGATTACGCACTGGAGGTTTTGGTTTAGTGAGCAATCTATTTCAGCGCCTGAACAACGTAGCAGACGAGGCCAACGTTGACAAACAGGCCGCGCAGAAGATGTTGTATTTCGTACACTTGATGCGTCGGGTCAGTTAAATTTGCTTCAGGGACGATCATACTGTTACGCACTGCTAGAGACAACAAATGGGCTTCCCAGTCAAGAGAAGCCCATTTACTGTATGGCGATTGCAGGGCCTTGCACATAGAGAAGCGATATCATTACTACTCCCGCGCATTAATGATATCGTTGACACACTGGAGGACCTGTCTAAGCAAAGAGTTAGGAACCTTTTCCACGAAACGCATTTTTCGGGTTCGGAAATCGAAGGTGTGAAACTGTAACGGATTAACAAAGCCGCTTGTTTTCGTCTTCTTTAATTCTACGAGCAGACCGTTACCACTTAAACGGTTATTTGTTGCGTGTGTAATGGGACAAACCACGGCAAGTCGCGTTAGTCTCGAATACTTACTATTGCTGAGTACTAGAGCAGGCCGTCGTTTGCGAATCTCTGATCCTTTACTGGGCTCGAAGTCGATGGTGACAATGTCCCCTTTATTTGGGATGTACTCACTAGCTCCACTCACTATCAAGGACCTCCGTATCGGGCTCGAGGAGGGCCTCTGTTTGTGCTAGATCTTCATTAAACCAGTTACCTTCAAACGGATTTTGGTGTTTAGGAGTAAAAACAATGCTACCATCGGGCTGAGTGTGGACGGTGAACTCTTGACCAATTTCAACCTTAATGTTGATCGGCACTGTAAGTGTAATTGAGTGGCCGACCTTTCTTGCCTTAATGTCCATGTATTTTACCTCCTTTTGGGATACACCAAGTATACACCGATTTCCTTAGGATGGCAATCTTCTGTCCAATCTTTTGAAGGAGCCGCATTTGTTTTTAACAATTGTCGTTGGCTGATGGGAACTGGGACAAATGTGCAATCCAGTTCGCCCAAAGAAACTGGGACCACATGTACGATCTACTCCCTCTTTTTTTGAAAATTGGCTGCGAGAATCTCCACACACATTTGAGATAACGTGCTTCGTGTGTAGCGCATTGTGTGCTTTTTGCTCGGTGGGCATGGACCTGGGCCGGAATTGGCAGTGCGCACAAGTGAAAGCTTCGGGTATTTTCTCGGTGGGTGACAAGACGTGCCGGTGCAGTAGGACACCAGCGTGAGGGCTTCCTGGACCTATTTTCACAAAGCGCGCTTGAAAAGATGACAGAAGCGCCACGTTCTGTTCACAAAGTGTTCACACTCTCCCGTTAGTATAATAAACGTAGACAAGAGCTACCCCAGAAGAACAAAACTCTTGCCGCAACTTCATGAAAAACTCCTCCAATCTCGTGATACCCCCTAATATCGCGAGTGCACCGCCAGCGATCCCCCTAAGTCGCCGGGCGTGCAAACCCTTGGTCGCAAGTCCCCCTAACTTGCGGCCGCCAAACCCCTGACGATCTTCGACCCCCAATCGAAGATCACGCACCAAAGCGATGCAGACCCCCTATCCGCATTGCAAACGTCGGATCACACCCCCCTAATGCGATCTGACAAAATACTCACAAGTCCCCTAACTTGTGAACTCCTCCAAACGCCACTGGCCCCCTACCAGTGGTTTTTTTGTGCGGTTTGGGGGGCGCAATACGCGAGAAGCTGGTGTGCAGAGGATGGAGAAAATCTGTCTTCGTGAAAAGCATGGCCGAGTCAACAGACGGAGTGGCTACGAATGCGGACTTTTAGGATATAAAATAAGCGGCAAAATGTGCCTGGTGACGTAAATCGTTCCGCAAAGTCCCTTTATTGTAGGATGTGAGGGTGGGCTCTCGGGTGGGCGGAGGGCAGAACCGGCTCAGCCCCCTCGTCGGTGTTAGCGGCTGTGCCGCTTACACCGAAGGCAAGCTTTATGACCGCGAACTTCGCGGGCATAAAGTTGCCTGGGAGCGTTCCAGCCAGTTCTGCCCGGAGCCCACCCGAGAGTCCACCCGGCCGAAACATCAAACAAAGGTACTTTGCATTAACGCACATTTACATCGCCAAGGTGGCACAATTTGCCGGATTAGATTATCCTAAAAGTCGGACGTTTTTGTGGGCGACCCGCCCGCACGCTAGAGGGGGAGACAATTATGAAGAAAAAACATCGCTGGTGGAAGATCCTGTTGGCCCTGCTCGGCGCGGTGGTCATCGCGTTTGGCGGCTACCTGATCTACCTATTTTCCGCGTATCACCGCATGGCCGACGACCTGCCGCTGACCGCCAAGCACGAGCAAACAGGCGAGCTTCAGACCGGCAAGACCTACACCGCACAGACTTATAACATCGGCTACGGTTCGTATCCACCGAGCTATTCATTTTTCATGGATGGCGGCAAATATTCGCGCGCTTATTCCAAAAAGGCCGTGAATGCCAGCCTCGATGGAATCATCAAGACCACCGAAACGGATGCCCCCGACATCGCATTTTTCCAAGAAGTCGACTGGGATGGGGACCGCTCGCAGCATGTCAATGAGGTCACCAAGTTGGAAAATGCGTTCAAGGGGACGCACACGGCGGTCTACGGCCCGAACTACGACTCGCCGTATCTGTTCTACCCGTTCACGGACCCGATCGGCAAAGCCAAATCCGGCCTCGTGACGCTGGTCAGTGCCGGGGTTACGAGCGCGCGGCGGTACAAGTTGCCAATCGATAATGGCCTCGGGCGGTTCATCGATTTGGACCGGGCGTTCACGGCGACGAAGGTCAGGGTCGAAGGCGGCAAAACGCTTCAGCTGATCAATATCCACATGTCGGCCTTCACGAAAAAACGTGAGGTCCAGCAGGCCCAATTCGATACGCTGTTCGCCTATATTAAAAAGGCGTATGCCAGTGGCGATTATGTGATCGTGGCTGGTGATTATAATCACACGCCACTGCCGGACACGCCGAAGATCTTCGGCACCAGCAGCAAGCCTCAGACTTGGACGCATCCGTTCCCGCATGACCAGTTGCCAAAGGGCTTCTACATGCCGACGATGGGGTTGGCAGAGGCCAAGGTGCCATCTGCCCGCGGATTGGATAAGCCGTATTCGGCAAAATCATTTGTCACATTGATCGATGGGTTTATTCTGTCGCCGAATATTACGGCGCATACCGTGGCGGTCACCGATACCGGTTTTGAATATTCTGATCACAACCCGGTACGCCTCACATTTACGTTGAACAAATAAGGAGTTTTTCTCATGTATAAAATGATCGTCAGCGATCTTGATGAAAGTCTATTAAAGGATGACGGGTCGGTCTCGGCGCGCGATCTTGAGACCATCGCGCGGCTGAAGCGCCAGGGCATCAAATTCGTGCCGAACACCGGCCGCGGGTTCGCGTCGGTGCAGCGGCTGCTGGATGACCTCGGCACCCGCGGCGAGGCCGGCCAATATGTGATCTCTTATAATGGCGGGGCGGTTGTGGATAATGCCCACAACGAGATCGTTTTGGCGAAGCCGTTGCCGTTTGAGGTCGCGGACCAGATCTTCCAGCTCGCGATGGCGCATCCGGATTATTGTGCGCATGTCTACACGTTCCATCATGTCTATGTGACGCGGCCAAATCCGGTCGAGCTCGGCTATTTGGCCAATCGCCAGGTGGCCTTCACTGAATTCCACGCGAGCGACCTGCAGGATTTTGCCGGCCGCGACATTGCGAAGGTGATCTTTCAGCATCCCGAGATGAAAATGCGGGAAGCCCTGCGCGATGAGGTCGCAAAGACGATCGATTATCAGCCCACTGTCAGTTTTTCCTCAAATCGCTATGTTGAGTTCAATCCGGCGGGCATCGACAAGGGCGACGCGGCGATCGCACTGGGCGCGCGCATCGGCATCGCACCGGATGAGATCATCGCGCTGGGCGACAATTCCAACGACTTGAGCATGATTCGCAAAGTCGGCCTCGGTGTTGCGGTCGCCAATGCGATTCCGGCGGTGAAAGAGGCGGCCGGGCTGGTGCTGGATGTCACAAATAATGAGGATCCGGTGACGGCACTGGCGACAAAGCTGAGGTTGTGATGGACGTTATGTTTTGAATCGTTAGATGCTGGGAAAATATTTATATTAAAGAATTTGAGTCCCCGAAGAATTTTTCTTCGGGGTTATTTTTCGCTTGACAAGTTACTTGGCGGCTCTGATATACTGACCTCACAAAACTAAAGGGGGGACTCGACATGGATAAGCCGTTTAGCATACACCGCCTCACCATCGAAATGGACGAAGCGCAGTATAAGGAGTTCATGGATCGTGAGAAGGGTATCTACACGCCGGAACGCCGCGCTGAGTTGGAAGACCTTGCGCGGATGATGAGGGAAACGCCGTATTATAAGTTGACGTATCGCGAGTGACGGCCGCCTTTCCCCTGAGATCGCCCCTCTATTTCTTGCGCGAATCGCGCCCTTCCAGTTTCATTCATGGCCTCAATAAGGTAAGGTGGAAGGGTACATATCCTAGGTGTCAAAGGAGCGATTCGTTTTGTTAAAAAAATTCTGTGCTGAATTTATGGGCACGTTCATGTTGATCTTTATCGGGACCAGCAGCGTCGTCATTGCAAAAGGCGACGTGTTGACCATCGCGCTGGCGTTTGGCCTGTCGATCACGGTGTCTGCCTATGCGTTTGGCGGCATCTCGGGCGGCCATTTCAATCCAGCTGTGACGACTGCGATGTGGATCAACAAGCGTGTGAATGCCGTTGAAGCGATCACGTACATCATTGCCCAGTTCCTCGGGGCAACGGTGGCGGCCGGCATCGTGAAGGCTTGCGTCGCATCGCTTGGCCTGTCCACAGCCAGCCTCGGCCAGACCGATTTTCCGAAAATTGGCGCGGGCATGGCATTCTTCGTTGAAGCCCTGGCGACCTTCTTGTTCTTGATGATCATCTTGTCGGTGACCTCCAAGAAGTTTGGCGACAGCCGCTTTGCCGGCATCGCGATCGGCGTGGCGCTGGCCCTGCTGATCATCTTTGCCCTGAACCTGACCGGCGCGTCTTTGAACCCGGCCCGTTCATTTGGCCCGGTGATCTTTGCCGGTGGCTCGGCGCTGTCTCATCTGTGGCTCTACATTCTCGCCCCAGAAGTCGGTGCGGTCTTGGCGGCATTTGGCGCCAAGTACCTGCTCGGCAGTGAAGAAGACTAATTCAAAATTCAAAATGACCCTCGCCGCTGTCAAAAACGGTGAGGGTCATTTTTATGTGGAAAAATTACAGCCGTTTCTCTTCCAACACGCGCACCGCGGCCCATGTGAGCAGGGCCGTCGCGACAATGGTGATCACGATGGCCGGCGTGTAATGGCTGAGCGTCTCGCCGCCTGTGGTCAGGGTCATGTTATCGGTGAGTAGCGACAATGGGTTGAAGCGCTGGCAACTCTTGAACAGGTTTAGAATCGCGAGTCCCGCGTAAGCGCCCACGCCGGTGAGCAGCCCCGCCGCACTATTTTGCCCAAGGCTGGAGCCGAAGATGAGGACGGCGGAAAGCAGGAGGCCGAACACGAGGAGGGCGACCAGGCCGGCGAGCAGGTGTGGGGACTTGTGATCAGGAAAATAATAAGCGGTATACGCCCAGCTGATCAAAAAGGCGAGGGTGACGCTGCCGAGCCAGGTCAGGATGGCCAGGGCGACTTTGCCGAGGATCACGGCCCGGCGCGGGAGGCCTTTGGTGACGAGGTTGATCAGGGTGCCGTCCTTGAGCTCGCCGGAAACGCTGGTGCCAAAGACGATGGCGAAGACGAGCAGGCCGATCTGGCTCATGTTTTTGTAGTACTGGGTCCAGCTGGCGGCGGAATCGGCCTTCGGAATGAGGGCGCTCAGGGCCGCGGTCGCGCCGGACAATTTGAGAATCTCGGGAGTCAGCTTTGCCATCAGTGGCGACAGAATCCCGAGCGCGGCGAACACCACCAGCATGATCAGCGCGCGCCGGCTTCGCCAGAACGTCAGACATTCTTTTTTGAAAAATAGCCAGCTCATGCTCATCTGATCACCTCCATGAAGACTTGATCGAGCGTCGGGTCGACGCGGGCGAAAGTCAAAGGCGCCACGCCGGACTGGGCCAGCGCCGCCATCACCTGGGTGGCGGCAGGGGCATACTCGCCGGTGTAGGGCAGGGTGAGAGTGGTGGTGTTTGTCGCCGGGACGTTCAGGATCTTGGCTGCGGTGGCCGTTTCCGCTTCAGTTGCGAAGGTCAGGGCAATGGCGGCCTGCGCGTATTTATTTTTCAAATCGGCAAGGGGGCCTTGTTCCTGGAGGACGCCGTCGTGCAAAATGCCGACGTGGTCGCAGATGCGCTCGACGTCGGTCAGGATGTGGGTGGACAAGACGATGGTCAAACTGCCGCGGAGGCCGCTAAGCAGGGCCAAGAAGTCGTTGCGGCCGGCGGGGTCCAGGGCGGAGGTCGGCTCGTCGCAGATCAGAAGCTGCGGCTTGCCCAACAAGGCCTGCGCGATGCCGAGGCGCTGCTTCATGCCGCGGGAAAAGCCGGCGATGTGGCGGCGGTCATCGGCGAGGCCGACTTCATGCAGAAGCGGCGCGATGTCGGCGGGGTCGCCGCTCGTGATGGCCGCGCACAGGCGCAGGTACTCGCGAGCGGACAGGTCGCCATAAAAAGCCGGGACGTCAGGCAGGTAGCCGATCAGTTTGTTGGTCGGGGTGCGGCCAAAGGTGACGGGCTGACCGAACACCTGCAGCGTGCCGGCATCGGGACGCTCGAGCCCGAGAATCAGGCGCATCGTGGTAGTTTTGCCGGCGCCATTTTCGCCGATGAAGCCAAAAATTTGGCCGGGCTCGACGGTGAGATCCAGGCCGCGCAACACGTGGTGGTCGCCAAACTGTTTGGTCACGCCGCGTAGGTCAAGGGCGGCGGTCATGCTTTTTCACCACGCCCGAAGACGAAGTAAACCACCGGGCCAACGAGTTGAAAGAGAATCACGATGGCGAGCCAGAGGGCCTTGTTGCCGAAGCGATAATGGGGATGGCGCAGGACGTGGACGACCGCAGTCAGCATCAGCGCGACTTCCAAGATGATCAGCGGAATGAAAAATGGCAGGTATTCCATGAACAATTCTGAGTTATGCATGGGCAAACGTCTCCTTGAGTTGAGTGAAGCGGGCGGCAAGCGGCGCCTGCGCGGGCTGCGCAAGCAGGGCGGCCAGTGGCGGAACGGTAAACGGCACATTGGGCAATTCGTGTAGCAGTTGATCGGCGTTGCGCGGCAATTGCCCGCCGAGGTCGGTCTGGGCGAGCCAGTCATCGATCTGGTCAAAATAGGCATCGCCATGCAGGCCAAGGGGCAGGGTCATCGTTTCCAAGAGGGCGGCGTAACGCTGAAGGTCGGCCAAGGCTTCGGCAGTGGCCCCGCCGATCGCCCGGGCGCTGGCGCAGGAGATCAGGAAGTTCACGAGCAATACTGGGCTGAGGTCGGCGATGTGAAACGCGTCGATCAGCGCCAAGCCGCGCGCTTCGGTGGCCGCGACTTGGTCAGGCTTGCCGGCGATCAGCTGGGCGTAATTGGTCAGCTGGCTGAGCAGGATGGTCACGTATTGATACAGCGCGGCCTGGGTGGTGGTGATGGCGGCCTGGGTCTCGCCTTTGACCTGATGCGCCCAGGCAATCAGCGCCTCGGTGGGATACGTCTCGGTCGCGGTCTCACCAAGCAGCGCCAGCACCTCGTCCGGTTGATTCAGCTGCAGGTCGCAGTAGGCCTCGGCCGCGCGGGACTTGGTCAAAACGGTGGGGTCGCTGCTGAGCTGTTGGCAGCGCTGAAACAGATCGCGCGCCTGGGTGACATACGTCTGAGTCTTTTCGCTGGCATCTTTGCCTGGTAATAGGTCAAAATGGTTGAGGATGAGCTGGCCAACCTCAAACAAAAGTGGCGCGCAGGAATAATAGCGGCGGGTGAGGTCTGTGATCGAGGTGAGGACTTGGGTGGCCGGCTGGGTCTGAAAGGCTTTGCTGAGCTGGGAATAGATTCGGCGAATCTGCTCGGCGGACAGCTGTGCGTCGTAGCTGAGCAGGGTGTCGATGCTGACGCCAAAATACGCGGCCAGTAGCGGCAACAGCGTGATGTCCGGAAACGTCTGATCTTTTTCCCACTTCGAGACCGAGGCCTTGGAGACCCCAAGAAAATCCGCAAGTGTTTGTTGGGTCACCGCCTTGCCTTGGCGCAGGGCCGCGATCTGTTGGCCGATCTTCATGGCTGTCATGTGCCCACCTCCTACAATTAAAATGATACCGTGTTGGCTGCCTTCAGTATAGCGAGTGGTTGTTGATTAAGCGATGACAAAATCAACTTCCGCGATACACTGGGCGACGCGATTTTCGGTGATGTGGCCATTAATATAGAAGAAATAATTGGCACAAGAAAACTAGTCTTCAGTTATCGATTTTTTGGTATAGACCAGAAACGGGTTTCATGCTACACTGGACGTGGTAAATGCCGCAGAACGTTGATTACAGATAGGAGCAGATCAATCATGAGTTATTGGATCCATGCAGATAAGTTCTTCTTGAAAAACAACACCGAGATCGGCGGCTGGCTTGAGGTCACCGACGACGGCAAGTTTGGCGCGTATGTGCCGAGCTACGGCAAGCAGCCGGCTGGCGAGATCAAGGATTACAGCGGTCGCTGGATCGCGCCAGGGCTGGTCGACACTCATATTCACGGGCTGCTCGGCCATGATGTGATGGACAATGATTGGGCCGGCATCGAAGAGATGTCTGAAGGCCTGCTTCAGACCGGGGTCACGGCTTGGCTGCCGACCACGTTGACCGGCTCGTTTGAGCAGCTCAATGACGTCTGCAAGACCATCGGCGACCATGCCGGCGAGGAAAAAGGCGCGAAGATCAAGGGTATCCACTTCGAAGGCCCATTTTTCACCGAGGAACATAAAGGCGCCCAGAACCCGAAGTATTTCCGCGACCCGTCGATCGAGGAATACGACGAATGGCAAAAGAGTGCGAAGGGCCTCTTGCAAAAGATGTCCCTGGCCGCTGAACGTGATGGTGCGGTGCCGTTCATTCAGCACATGGCCGGCGATGATGGCAAAGTCGTAGCGCTGGGCCATTCCAGTGCGACCTTCGAGCAAGCCAAGGCCTGCATTGAAGCCGGTGCGACGATGTTCTGCCACACGTTCAACGCGATGAGCGGCTTGACGCACCGTGCACCTGGCATGGTCGGCGCCGCGATGTACATGAAGAACGTCGACGATGAGCTGATCGCCGATGGGCACCATGTCCGGCCAGAAGTCATTTCTGTGCTGGTCAAGGAAAAGAGTGCGGAACATATCGCGCTGGTCACCGACTGCATGTCCGCTGGCCTGCAGCCGGATGGCGACTACATGCTGGGTGAATTCCCAGTTGTTGTCGCAAACGGCACGGCGCGCTTGAAGGACGAGACCCACAACTTGGCGGGCTCCATTCTCCAGCTCAAGGACGCGATCAAGAACGTTGTCGACTGGAACTCCGCAACGGCTGAAGAGGCCGTCAACATGGGCGCCTATGTGCCTGCGAAGTCCGCGAAGATCGATGCCACCTGTGGCAGCATTCTTCCTGGCCGCGACGCTGATTTCCTGGTCCTGAACCCAGACATGAGCCTGAGCGAGACCTACCTGGATGGCGAGAGCCGTTACCAGGCATAACCTTTTTTGAAAATTGCGAGGCGCATCTTCCAATCTTGGGGGATGCGCTTTTTCTGTGCCGTTTTTGGTGTGAGTTGATTATAATTTTTGACCCGTCTTGGGGGTGGTCGTGGCGGGTGAATTTTGGGGTCTGGTCGTTTTCGCAGACAAAAATGATGGCAGAATTCAATTTTTTTGAAAATTGGCCCGATTTTGGGTGTTTTGTTAATTAGTGGCACGTAGTTATTTAAAATTGAAACGGGGACGCGGACACATTTCTTGACAAGCCGTGGCGCCCGTGAGTGACCATGACCACAAAAGTGTGGGTTGAACGGTCTAGACGCAAATTTAGCTGGCGGGAAATTAGTTTTTTTCTATAATGTATCTTTTCGCCCCACTTGTTTACAAAGTGAAGTTATTTCAAATCGAACAAAAATATTTTTCGAAATTAGACATTAGCTGATTTTGATCTTGGGTAATATGTACTCGAATAGATATTTATAAATTGCGACAACACAAGGCAGACGCCATCTCAAAATTGGGGGACTATTTATGCAGAATACACATAAGCGGTTGGATCAGCTCACTAACGATGAAAAGCGCCATTTCAAGATGTACAAGATGGGTAAGGTCTGGGTCACGGCCGGGATCTCTCTGATCTTCTCGGGCGCAATGGTGATGCAGGCGCCTCAGCTGGTGGGAGCTGAGACGCAGGCACCGGTTGCGGCGGCGACGAGTGCGGCTGCGAGTTCGGCGACGAGCGGGATTGACGCGGCGACGAGCTCGGAGACGGATTCGGCGGTGGCCGGGACGGATTCGGATGATTCGAAGGGGGTTGTCGAGGCAACCACTTCGACTTCAACCACGGACAGCGCAGACGCGGGTACAGAAGCCACGGCGGAAACGGGTACTTCCGCAGTAACGCCCGGCACGACTGAAACTTTTACCGATAACGTGACCGCTTCTGCGGACACCAGCGCAGATACGGCTACTTTGGCGTCTGTCGCTTCTAGGAATGCGGCGGCACAAGGTCAGTCTCAACTGAAGACGCAGGTCGCGGCGGTTGCTGCGGCACAAACGGCAACTGGGACGGTGAGCCTGGATCGGGATACGATTGGGAACGATGGATATAATGGCAATGTGACGCTGACCTTTGCCATGTTTGCGCCTGCCGGGACTAGCGCGACGTTTACGCTGAACTTGCCAGCCGGGGATACTTATTCCTACGACAGCGAAATTGAGAAAATGCCGGCCGCGGATGGGACGACCACGACCAAGAAGAATGCGGACGGCTCGATCACGGTGACCAACGTTCTGAGTCATGGGGGCAATTTCTCTCAGGAGATCGTGCTTCATGAATATACGAACGGTTTTGATCGCTCGGCCGGTTTGACTGAAGTAGGCACGACGGTCAAGTCTTTCACGTACACCATTGATGGCGTTGAACAGACGCCGGTGACCCTGACGCAATATTTCACCCCGGGCCTCGACCTAGATACGCCGACACTGAAGTATCCTTCAAAAAATACGGATGCCTTGTTGCCGGATACGACTTATGTTTTTTCCATCGGCGCAAATGAATGGAATGGGGTCCAAGACCAGGGCGGCTCGCATAGTCGGGTCAACTCGGCTGTCAATTTTGGTGGTACGACGATCACGATTCCTGTCCCGGCTGGCTTCACGCTGGACAGCGACCTAACAAATAAGCTGAACGTGTTCACCGATGGCACGACGATCACCCAGGACGTTCCTGGTGGGGATGTGCTCATCACAGTTCCGGCGAAAAAAGGGGGGCAGACCGACTCCAAGCCCTATTTATTGGCCGGCGCATTTGAAGTTGCCCAAACGTCGGAAGAACAGACTCTGACTGCGGCAGGCAACGCTACTTTTAAGCAGATCACCAATGCAGCCGGCGATGTGCTGACCGATGAGGCAGATAACCCGTGGCAGGTTGTCATTGCGGCGGCTGACTCAGAGATTCTGCTGGGAAAGGCGAGCGTGACCGCCAAGGGTAATAGCAACAATGATCACAGCAAGATCTTGCTCGATACCGATGACACCAACGATGCGGGTTATCTGGAAGGCTACACGTTCAGTACCTCTTCAATCGCTGAACTGACCGACGCCAAATTAACGATCACGATTCCCAATGGCTTTGCAGCGACCAGTGTGGTTTTGCCAATGACGAACGCGGGCAAGGCTGGCGCGGATTATTTGCTGAGCATTCAGAACTACCAGTATGTCCTGACGTTGGCGGATGGCACACAGATGAGTGGCGTGGCGGCTCCTGGCGAGACGTTAACAACTACCGGAAGTGCGATTCGAACGATCGAGCTTTCTCCGGATCTGTTGGTGCCGGGTACTGTGAGTGGCGCCGCGAACTCCATGAAAGGTGACATCGGTGGCATTTATGTGACCGGTAAACTGGCGACTACCTATGATGATGGCACGCCGGTCAACCGCGGTGATCAGCTGAAAACAACGATCACGTTGACTAGCGCAGGCCTACAAACGGCAACGGTGACCCAAACTCAGACTGTGATCACGGCGGAAGACACGATTGCACAAGTCTCGATCTATGTGAATCAATCGACGAACGAACCAGGGGCCATCAAGGCGGGACTGATCAGTTTGTCGACGACGGGTGATGCCGGACAGACCGCGTTCAGCGTGTTTGAACCGATCTATTACTATGTGCTCCCAGCGGCCACGACATTCAATGGTGTCTCAGGCGTTGATCCGGCCGCAACGGTGACGGAATACACAACCGAGGATGGCCGGCGCGGCATCAAAATCGACTATACCGGCACCGGCCTATGGGTCACGACTCAGGAGACTGGCAAGGTCCAGGTCAACCTCAGCAACAGTGCCGATGCTTTACCAGGCGATTATCCATATGAAGCCTATGTGACCTCGCCGCTTGTCAAGCTGACTAATTCGAAAAAACCGTCTGATCTGAGTTTGACTGATGGCGACGAAAACGCTGTGATGTTTTCAGATCATAAGGTCGCCGGCCCTGGCACTTGGGGAATCGCCTCTGTTGCCACCTCCAAGATCGTGCCGCTTGCGCAGGGCAATGTGGATGGGGATGCGGTTTTGACCGGGGCCCAGGATGTGTTGCTTTCAACTGGGGACGTCGCGAATTTTCTGACGATGATGAACACGTCTGATAAAGGCGTCAGTCATGCGACCGCGCTGATCAACCTGCCGCAAGTTGGCGATAGTAATGGCTCCACGGTCGATGGCCACCTGACTGGGCCGGTGAAGGTGCCGACGACGTATGCGGATGGCACCGAGATACCGGCTGGAACGGTCACGGTGCTTTATTCGACGACCGCGCAGACACCGGTGACGGGCGGCGAGGGCACGCAGCCGAGCACCGCGGGTTATGTCACGGCCGACCAGATCACCGATTGGTCAACGGTCAAATCCGTGATTCTGCAATACACCCAGATTCCGAAGAACAATTCTACTGACCGGATCGAACTGGACTGGAACGTCGATGATCAATTCGACGAGATCGGCGGCGTCGGCTACCTGCAGACGGCGTACTATGCGGATTCGTATCAGCCGGATCTTTCCGTTGCCTCGACTTCTGCCTCTGTTGCCTTTACCGCAAACGCCGAAGTGACGGCCCGCCTGCATTATGTCGACGACAACGGCACCGACCAGTATGTTGACCTGCCCGATCTCGCAAAGACTTACCAGGCCGCGACGGATACCATGGCTGAGACCGATTTTCCACAGACGCTCAACGACACAGACACCGCGCTGATTCCGGCTGGCTACGAGCTCGTTGAAAATTCGCGCAGTGTGATCAACAGCGATGATGACTACGGGACGCATGAGAATCTGACGGCTACGATCGGCGGGCTGGCTCAGTACTATTTTAATAATGATATTGTGCAGTATGAGCTCGTGGCGGAACAGGCGGCGCAGATCTCGTTTATTGATGATGCACTTGAAACGACGCTTGAGACGAAGACGGTCCATGGCGGGTCGAATGAAACCAGCACGTATTCGGCGGCGGACGCGATCGCGGCATACGAGGCGCAAGGTTACGCGCTTGTGTCCAGCGACGTGCCGGCGACGCTGGTGTTTGACGACGACGCAAACGCGCTTCAGAGCTTCACCGTGCATCTGACACATCAGATCACGACTGGCACTGCGCAGACGTCGCGCACGATTCATTACCAGATTCTGAATGCGGACGGCACGGTCGCAGACGACCAGACCCAGGCCCCAGCTGAAAAAACGCAGACGATCGACTGGCACACGGTGACGGACAAGGTCACGGGCGAAAGCTATGCCACGGCGCAGGACTATTATGACGCCGTCTCGACACCGGGCGTGACAGGCTACGACGCAAGCGAGGCCGAAGTCGCGGAAGCGCGGCTCGGCAATGTGGCGTTGAGTGAAGCGGTTGATTCGGACGTCACGGTGACGTATACGCCAGCCGCCAAAGATCTGACCATCGAATTCGTCGATGATGATGCGGACGGTCAGGTCGTGGGCGATACTCAGACGATTCCGGGCGCCACCAATACGCCATATGACTGGACGGCGGGCACCTTGCCAACCGGGTACAAGCTGGCTGATGGGCAAGTCACCAGCGGCACCTACCCATTCACTGTGGATGGGACTGGGTTGATTCAGATTCATCTGAAGCACATCATCACCTACAGTTTCAAGACCACGACGGACCTCATTCAGTATCAGATCAATGATCCGGATGGAAATGCGGCTGCTGATCAGTCACTTGCACCTGATGAGGTGGCTAGGAAGACCCTTTGGACAGTTGTGACCGACGAGGCAACAGGCAAGAGTATCGCAACGGCACATCCGTCCTATAAACCGTTTGTTAGTCCAGAAATTGAGGGGTACCATCCGAGCCTAGAATCGATTGCAATTTCAAGTCAAACCTCGACGCCATTGGCTAACGTGACAGATGGACCGACAACGATTGTGTATTACTCGCCGATGCCCCGGCAGCTGACGCTCACCTATGTGGATGATGATGCGGCGGGCAAAATGGTGGGCAGCTCGCAGCCGATCGATGGCGTCACCACCGAAACGGTTGATTGGAACACCAATGACAAACCGGCTGGCTACGCATTGGCCGGTGGGCAAGACGCCGCGGGCAGTTACACGCTGACTGGTGCGGCTGATCAGACCATCACGGTTCATCTGACCCACATCATCACCAACAGCACGAAGACCACGACGCGCACGATTCATTATCAGATCAATGATGCGGATGGAAATGCGTCGACTGATCAGACGCTTGCACCGGTCGATGCGGTTCAGGAGATCACGTGGAAAATTGTGACCGACGAGGCGACGGGCGAAAGCGTCGCAACGGCGCAGTCTGCCTATGCCCCAGTGACGAGCCCAACCGTCGCAGGCTATACTGCAGACTCAGCTGAGGTCGAGACCTTGCCACAAGGGTCGCTCCCGACTGCGGAAGTGACGAATGCGGCGGACGTGACAGTTGCCTACACGCCAGATAGCAAGGCTTTGACGATCAAATATGTCGATGATGACCTAGATGGCAAGGTTGTGGCTACCTCCGACCCAATCGATGCCGTCACCAACGAAAACGTGGACTGGAACACCGACGACAAACCGGCGGGCTATACGTTGGCCGCGGGGCAAGATGCCGCGGGCTCATACACCTTGACCGATGCGGCTGATCAGACCGTAACAGTCCACGTGACGCACATCATCACGAACAGCACGCTCACCACGACGCGCACCATTCACTACCAGAGCATCAAGGCGGATGGCACGCCGGCAGCCGACCAAAGCGGTGCGCCGACCGATGTCACTCAGGATATCACGTGGAAAATTGTGACCGATAAAGCCACAGGGGCGAGCTTTGCCACCGCACAGTCGGCGTATGCCTCGGTGATCAGTCCAACTGTCGCGGGGTACACTGCGGATACGCAAACGGTCGGTGTTTTGCCTCAAGGGGCATTGCCGCTGGATGAGGTCGCAAACGCGGAAGATGTGCTGGTTGGCTATGTGCCAGATAGTCAGACCTTGACCCTGACTTACGTTGACGATGATCTCGGCGGCCAAACTGTTTTGAGCTCGGATCCAATTGATGGGGCGACGAACGAGACTGTTTCTTGGAACACCGAGGACAAACCGGCTGGCTATGCATTGATCGATGGGCAAGATGCCAGCGGGTCGTACACTTATACGGCCTTCAACAATCAGACAGTAATCATTCATCTGAAGCACCTCATCACCAACGGCACGAAGACCACGACGCGGACGATTCACTATCAGATCAACAATGCAGACGGGACGCTGGCGGCCGACCAATCCAAGGCCCCAGCGGACAGCCTGCAGACGATCGAGTGGCACGTGGTGACGGACCAGGCGACTGGCACAAGCTATGCGACGGCGCAGGACTTCTATGCGGCGGTCGCGAGTCCACTCATTGCGGGCTACGAGGCTGAGTCGCCTGAAGTAGCGGCTTTGCATCAGGGCAATGTTCCTGTCGAAGAGGCCAAGGATGTGGCTGTCACGGTTGCGTATACGCCAACTGGCCAGACTTTGACGATCGAATACGTCGATGATGACGAGGGCGGTCAGATCGTGGGCGCTCCGAAGGCGGTGGCCGGGGTCACGGATCAGGTGATCAACTGGAATACGGATGATCTGCCGGATGGTTACGCTTTGGCTGCGGACCAGGATCGAAGCGGCGCCTATACCGTTACTGCGGACTCTGATCAGACAGTGAAAATTCATCTGAAGCACATCATTTCCACCGGCACCATCACGACCAATCGCACCATTGATTATCGGCTCAACGATGCAACTGGCGCGCCGGCCGCTGATCAGTCTAAGGTGCCGATGGATGTGATTCAGAGGATCAATTGGCACGTGGTCACCGATGAAGCGACTGGCGAAAGCATCGCAACGGCACTGGATGCCTATGACGCGGTTGTTAGTCCGAACGTTGAGGGTTACACACCGTCCACAGCCGCGGTCGCCTATTTCAAGCCAGGCACGTTACCGGCGGATGAGGTTAAAAATGCACCGACGCTGGCTGTTGTGTACACGCCGATCACTCAGCAGCTGACCCTCATCTATGTGGATGACGATGCGGCTGGCCAAAAGGTGGGCGAATCGACGCCATATGCTGGCGCCACCGACACAACTGTTTTGTGGCAGACGGATGACAAGCCAGCTGGATATGTTTTGGCAGACGGGCAAGCCGCAACCGGCACGTACGAATTTTCCGCGGCAGCGGACCAGACCTTGACCATTCATGTGAAGCATTTGCTGACCAACAGCACGGCCACCACCACACGCACCATTCACGCGGTGGC
This sequence comes from Lacticaseibacillus mingshuiensis, assembly GCF_016861785.1. GTDB lineage: Bacteria > Bacillota > Bacilli > Lactobacillales > Lactobacillaceae > Lacticaseibacillus > Lacticaseibacillus mingshuiensis. Next base: position 56,112 of record NZ_BOLS01000009.1, on the reverse strand, counting down.
TGGCGTGGGCGTTGATGCGGCCACACTGCCGGCGGACATCGTGCAGACGATCGACTGGCAGATCGTGACCGATCACGCGCTTGGCACGAGTGTCGCGACGCCGCAAGCAATCTACGCGGTCCAAACGCTGCGCTCGATCAGCTTGGGGAATGGCGAGACGCTGATTCCAGATCAGGCCCAGATCGCGCAGGCGGTGCCGGGCGCGACGACGGATCTTTCAACGCTGACTGACGCCACTGTGGATGTGACGTACAGTCTGTTGAAAACGCCGACGACGGATCCGCAAGTCTGGATCAAGGAGGAGAACGACGAACCCGCTGTTTCGGCCGGCCACTATACGATCAACTTTGTCACGTATGACGGGACGATCGTTGGGACTGAGACATTCGACGGCAATGCGGGAGACCTGCATCAAGTTGTAGCGCCATCTGGTTGGAGCTTCGCGCCGGGTGTGGATGACAATGTCGAATTGACCGACACGCCGGAAACGCCGATCACGAAATTGGTCGCGGAGCCGGCTGGCCAGGTCCCGAATGATGGTACGCAAGCTTGGCTCAATGATGTTAATGAAGACGCGCCATCTGCGGAAGAATATACTGTCAACTTTGTCACGTATGATGGGACGATTGTTGGTACAATGACGCTCGATGGCAACGTGGGGAACCTCTACACAGTTGATGCCCCGGATGGCTGGATCTTTGCGCCGGGTGTGGACGGGGATGTTGAGCTGACTGACACACCGGAAACGCCGATCACGAAATTGGTCGCGGAGCCAAAGGGCGTTGAGACGACGGACGATCCGCAAGTCTGGATCAAGGAGGAAAATGGCGAGCCGACTTCTGCAGAAACGTATACCGTCAACTTTGTCACGTACGACGGGACGGTCGTTGGAACTGAGACATTCGATGGCAATGCGGGAGACCTGCATCAAGTTGTTGCACCATCTGGTTGGAGTTTTGCGCCGGGTGTGGATGGCAATGTTGAATTGACCGACACACCGGAAACGCCGATCACGAAACTGGTCGCGGAGCCAAAGGGCGTTGATACAACGGACGATCCGCAAGTCTGGACCAAGGAGGAAAATGGCGAGCCGACTTCTGCAGAAACCTACACCGTCAACTTCATCACCTACGATGGAACGGTCGTTGGTACCACAACTCTCACCGGTAATGACGGGAACCACTTCACGGTGGATGCCCCGAATGGTTGGAGTTTTGCCCCAGGTGTGGATGGGGATGTTGAATTGACCGACACGCCGGAAACGCCGATCACGAAACTGGTCGCGGAGCCGAAGGGCGTTGAGACAACGGACGATCCGCAAGTCTGGACCAAGGAGGAAAATGGCGAGGCGACTTCCGCAGAAACGTATACCGTCAACTTCGTCACATACGATGGGACAATTGTTGGCACAACGACGCTCGATGGCAACGAGGGGAACCATTTCACGGTGGATGCCCCAGATGGTTGGAGCTTTGCCCCGGGTGTGGATGGCAATGGTGAATTGACCGACACCCCAGAGACCGCGATTACGAAACTGGTCGCGGAGCCAAAGGGCGTTGAGACGACGGACGATCCGCAAGTCTGGACCAAGGAGGAAAATGGCGAGCCGACTTCCGCAGAAGCGTATACCGTCAACTTCATCACCTACGATGGGACAATCGTTGGTACCACAACTCTCACCGGTAATGACGGGAACCACTTCACGGTGGATGCCCCAGACGGTTGGAGTTTTGCCCCGGGTGTGGATGGAGATGTCGTATTGACCGATACGCCGGAGACCGCGATCACGAAACTGGTCGCGGAGCCGAAGGGCATTGAGACGACGGACGATCCGCAAGTCTGGACCAAAGAGGAAAATGGCGAGCCGACTTCCGCAGAAACCTACACCGTCCACTTCGTCACATACGATGGGACAATCGTTGGCACCATGACGCTCACCGGCAACGCAGGGAATCACTTCACTGTCACCGCGCCGAATGGTTGGACGTTTGCGCCTGGCCTCGATGGGGATGTTGAATTGACTGACACGCCGGCAACTGCGATCACGAAATTGGTCGCGGAGCCAGCTGGTCAGGAGACGACCACGAATCCACAGGTGGAGACGCAGGTACCAATGACCGATGTGCCGACTGTCAACCGCTACACGATCATCTTCGTTGATGAAAATGGCGATGTGGTCGACTCCCTAACAATGGATGGCAAAGCTGGTACGACGCGCACTGTAACGGCGCCGGCTGGTTGGCATTTTGCACCGGGTACTGACGGCGATGTCACATTCACCGATACGCCGGAGGAAGTGATCGCACTTGATGTCGTGGCAGACTCAACTGGCGATCAGCCTTTGGCGGACGATGCGGCGGTTGAAAATGGGCCATCTTTGCCGCTGACTGGCGGTGCTGGAACTGGTGATGCGGCGGGGAAGGCTGCGGATCAACCTTCGACCCAACCGACAGCATTAACGTCAGGCCAGACCGCTGGCGCAAGTGCCGGGCAGTCGAGTCAGAATGTGGCGAATAATAAGACGCTGCCGCAAACTGGCGACAGCCACAACAATGTCCTTGCCGTCTTGGGTGTCACTTTGTTGAGCTTGCTGGCCTTGGCCGGCTGGCGGCGGAAGCGGGAAGACTAGACGCCGCGCTGGATACCCCCAATTCCAGCTGGCCGCTCGTGTCGACTCACTTCACGCAAAGGTAACTGTATACATGCGCGCCACCTCCCTTGGGCGCGCGCCAAAAAAACCAGCGATCGCAGTTGACCGCTGGTTTTTTGGTGTATGTGGGTGATGCTGGACGAGAATCCAGGACGACAATGGTGAGTCAGACGGACACTATTTTTCCTGGGGACAAAAAAACACCGAGGCCTAGACCTCGGTGCGCAGTCGCAAGAAGGGATTAGATCTCTTCTGGGACCATCTTAACTGGGCGAGTGCCCATCCAGCCACTGATCTCCTTGAAGGTGTCAGTGATGGCCTTGGTGCCAGGTGCCAGGAGCTTGCGAGGGTCATAGCCCTTGCCTTCCTGATCCTTGTTCGCCAAGATGTATTCGCGAGTTGCCTTTGCAAAGGCAAGCTGGCATTCGGTGTTGATGTTCAGCTTGGAAATGCCCATGGAGATGGCCTTTTCAACCTGATCCTGAGGAATGCCGGAGCCACCGTGAAGGACAAGAGGCAGATCAACGGCGTCAGCGATCTCTTGCAGACGGTCGAAGTGCAGGCCCTTCCAGTTTGCCGGGTACTGGCCGTGGATGTTGCCGATGCCAGCAGCCAGGAAGTCGATGCCGGTTGCAGCCAAGGTCTTGGCTTCTTCAACAGAAGCAAGTTCGCCTTCACCAACAACGCCGTCTTCTTCACCGCCGATGGAACCAACTTCGGCTTCAACAGAGATGCCCTTGGCGTGTGCCAACTTGACGATCTCCTTGGTCTTCTCAACGTTTTCTTCGAACGGCAGATCATGGCCGTCGAACATAACGGAGTTGTAACCAGCAGCAATCGCTTCCTTAGCAGCTTCGTAATCGCCGTGGTCCAAGTGAATAACAACCGGAACGGTGATGTTCATTGCTTCTGCTTCAAGTTCGATGAGGGCTTTGCAAAGCTTGTAGCCGCCCATGTACTTAGCAGCGCCCATGGAAGTCTGGATCAGGATCGGGACATTGAGGTCCTGAGCACCCTGAAGCAAAGCACGGGTCCATTCAAGGTTGTTGGTGTTGAACGCACCGATAGCGTAGTGACCCTTACGAGCCGCTTGGAACAATTCTGTGCCGCGTACGAATGGCATAAGTGTAATTCCTCCTACTGTAAACAGAATTTTGACAACTTCATTTTAGCATATATTTTCAGAATGTGCCGGTGGTTTTTACCGCGTGTTTCATAGAACGAACTGGCTGCTACAGCGCCGGCGTTGGCAGCGCATTCATGATTTTCACCTAAAATGGCAAAACAATGAGCAGCTGTTTTTCACTGTGTCTGTCGCCGTATCGGTACAGTTGAAGATACAGCTTTGCGGGGCAAAATACGAGGCGGCCGGTGGCGTCGGGGCGTGTTGGCGGCTGCTGGGTCGGGTGCAGCTTTTGAGAAGCAAAAACTAAAAGAGGGTGCGCTACCCTGATCTGGCGAGCGCCTGGCCAGCATCGGGAGCGGGTGGCTTGCTATGATGAAAATGTGGAATACAAAAATATTTATCTTTGTCGTTGACAACTGTAAACGACGTGCTATTCTAGAAATGTGATCTACAACTGTAAACGAAAGAGGGCGCCGCAATGAATGACACAGATACGATCGAAGAGATCACCCCGGCGGAATGGGAGGTCATGCGCATCATTTGGACGCTTGGTCAAGCTTCAGCCCACCAAGTGATCGATCTGCTTCAGCAAAAGCGCGACTGGTCAGATTCGACGATCAAGACGCTGCTGGGCCGCCTGGTGAAAAAAGGATTGCTTGAGACCAGCAAAGACGGCCGCAGTTTCATCTACAAGCCGCTGATCTCGGAGACCGCGGCGATGAATGGGACGGCCAGCCAACTATTTTCCCATCTTTGTGCGATGAAGCGGGGCAAAACGTTGGTCGAGCTGATCGAAACGTTGCCGCTTTCGCGCGGCGATATCGAAAAGCTGCAGGCCGCGCTGGCAAAGAAGCTGCCGGACGCACCGGAAATGGTCGACTGCGACTGCCTGCCAGGTGGGATGCAGGAAGCTGACTGCAACTGCAAGGAGGACCAACATGACTGACGATATGAAAGACAAGAAGCCGATGGGCGAGATGACACACGACGACATGGCGGACATGGACCACACGAAGATGGCTCATGGCGACATGACGGGGATGGCCCACGACGATATGAATATAGCTGATAAAGAGATGGACCATATGGATATGAGCCATGGGGATATGTCTGACATGGACCATAGCCAAATGAGCCACGATGAAATGTCTGGCATGGACCATAGTCAAATGAGCCATGATGAGATGCCCGGCATGGACCATAGCCAAATGAGCCACGACGAGATGTCCGACATGGATCATATGAAGATGGATCACAGCGAGATGAACATGGATCATCATGATATGAGTCATATGGATATGAGCCACGGCAATATGGCCGGCATGGATCACATGAACATGGACCATGGCGACATGGACATGGCGATGCCGGGTGGCGGCCACATGCACATGAGCAATTTCAAGCAGAAGTTCTGGGTCTCGTTGATCGCGGCCGTGCCGGTGTTCGTGTTGTCGCCGTTCATGGGGCTACACCTGCCGTTTCAGTTCACCTTCCCTGGCTCCGATTGGATCGTGTTGATTCTTTCGACCTTCCTTTATATTTATGGCGGCGAGCCGTTTCTGTCAGGCGCGAAGGCGGAGCTGAAGGACAAGGCGCCGGCTATGATGACCCTGATCGCGATGGGCATCTCAGTTGCTTATATATATAGTATCTACGCGTTTATTGCCAATCATTTTCTCTCGCCGCAGGGCCATGTGATGGACTTCTTCTGGGAGCTCGCCAGCCTGATCGTCATCATGCTGCTGGGCCACTGGATCGAAATGAATGCGGTGATGAGCGCAGGCAACGCGCTGGAGAAAATGGCGGCGCTTCTGCCAGGGTCCGCGCATGTCGTCGATAATGGCACGACGCGCGCCATTCCGCTCAGTGATTTGCAAGAAGGGGCCACGATTCAGATTCTGGCCGGCGAAAAGATTCCAGCGGATGCACGCATTATTTCTGGGACCAGTGCGGTCAATGAAGCACTGGTCACCGGTGAGGCCAAGGCGGTCGAAAAAAAGGCCGGCGATACCATCATTGGTGGCGCGGTCAATGGTAACGGGACGTTGACGGCTACAGTCACTGGGACCGGCGAAAATGGGTACCTGGCACAGGTCGCCAAACTCGTCAGTGAGGCCCAGGCTGAAAAGTCCAAGGCTGAGACGATGGCAGATCACGTTTCCCGCTGGCTGTTTTATGCCGCAATGGCAGTCGGCCTGATCGCATTTTTCACCTGGCTGGCCATCGATGGGCTGGACACTGGGCTTGAGCGGATGGTGACGGTGCTGGTCATCGCCTGTCCGCACTCCCTGGGGCTCGCCATTCCGCTGGTCGTTGCGCGCAGTACTTCACTCGCCGCGACGCATGGCCTCTTGATCCGCGATCGGCAGGCGCTTGAATCAGCGAAAAACATCGACACGATTCTCATGGACAAGACCGGGACGCTGACTGAAGGCGTCTTCAAGGTCCACACCCTGGCCGCGTTTGGCGATGCCGATGAAAAGACGGTGCTTGCTGAGTTTGCCGGCCTGGAACAAAGCTCCAGTCATCCGCTGGCAACTGGCATCTTGGATGAGGCAAAGGCGCGCGAAGTGACGCCGGCTTCCGCTGAGGATGTGCAGGCGCTGCAAGGTGTTGGTCTGACTGGCACCGTGAATGGCCGCACGCTGGCGATCGTCACGGCGGCTTATCTGGATGAAAACCAGATCGTATACGATAAGGCGCAATTCAAGACGCTTGCGGGTGCCGGGAATTCCGTCAGCTATCTGATCGAAGACAAGACCGTGCGCGGGTTGATCGCGCAAGGAGATGAGATCAAGCCGGCCGCGAAGTCGTTTATTGCGCAACTGAAGAAAATGGGCATCACACCGATCATGCTGACAGGGGACAACCAGCCGGCTGCTGAAGCCGTTGCTGCCCAGCTCGGTGGCCTCGAAGTTCGCGCCGAACTCAAGCCCGAAGACAAAGCCCGTATCGTGAAGGAGACGCAAGCCGCTGGTCACACTGTGATGATGGTCGGCGACGGAATCAACGACGCGCCGAGCCTAGCTTCCGCCAACATCGGTGTGGCGATCGGCGCAGGGACCGACGTGGCGATCGACTCGGCCGATGTGGTGTTGGTCAAGTCGGATCCACAGGACATCTTGAATTTCCTGACCCTGGGCCGTGCGACCTCGCGCAAGATGACACAAAATCTCTGGTGGGGCGCTGGCTACAACATTCTCGCCATTCCGCTGGCGGCCGGTGTGCTTGCCGGTGTCGGCATCATCTTGAGCCCAGCAGTCGGGGCGTTGGTCATGAGTCTTTCAACGGTCATTGTGGCGATCAATGCCATGACCTTGAAGATGACGGCTTAGCAATTGCGTTGACGACAAAAAAGACGTTTCGAGTTCTGCGTGTGCTTGCGCAGAGCCGAAACGTCTTTTTTTGTCGTTCTATGTTTGTCCCAGTTGGGTATAGTGCCCAAAATTCGGCCGAATTTTTGTGCATGTTTAGATTTTTCGTCGATTCTCACTTTTTTGGAAAAAGGTCAGAATCGAAAATGAATATTTTGGCCCCTATGTACAACAAACACACCGGTCGAGGTGTCGTTTTAAGCATTGCCAGTGTGTTTGCGTGATTTTAGATTAGGATACTGCGGGCGCCTTGTTTGTGGGGCTTGGCGCGATCAGATTTCAACGGCGACAGCGTGATCAAGGCTCGATGCTTACTGCCGGACAACGGTGGTACTGATGGAACTGTAGAGCGGGTAGAACGATAGATCTGTGAAACACCCACTCACCTAATTTATGACACCACTGACTCGGATGCCCTTCATAGCAGCTACTCTAGGTTTGCTCGAGGAATCCCTCCCCGCTGGGTCCGCCTGTCTCCGGGAGATCAGTTCGTGTGGCCACACCGAACACCCTTCCACTGTGGCTATAATATAGCACCAGCCAAAAGAAACTGTCAACTTTTTACATCCAAAATAAAAGCGCTTTAAACGCTGACACAAAAGGACTTCTTGCATGACACGACAGACGACGAATTATTTTTTTAAAATAACTAATTCTCAAACAGAGTTCGATCAGAAATGCACAAGCATATTGTGTGACAAAAAAGAAATCAGAGACTACACTTTTCCCAAACAATCAAAAGGGGGAACGGTCAATGGCGAGGCTGAGGAAGACACTCACATTGTATGTGTGGATTCTTGACGCCGGTGAGTACGACGTCTTTGATCCAGAGAGTGGAAGGGTCACGAAACGGTTGTTTATTGAAATGGGGATGGACCTGGCCCAAGCGGGTGATGCGGATCCGGTTCAGATGATGCCGACACGTGTGTTTGTTGAAGTCACACCAGCATTGCACACGAAGAGAGAACCATTCTGGGACGTTGCCACGTTATTCCGTTTCACGGGTGAAGTGGCAACGGGCGTTATTGCCGCAGATCCTGAGACGCGCAGTCAGTTGGAAAAGACAGCGTCACAGATCACTGAGAAACAGTATGGCGTAGAAGCTAGTTGGCTCGGACGGATCGCCAATGCTGGATGGGTATCAAAGGCAAAATCTGCACAGCTTGAGAGAGTGTTAGCACGCGTGAAGGAGGGTAGGCTAACAATCAGCGAAGCCGTCAGCGTCCAGGAGTCAGTTTTACGAAGTGAAGGTGGCAGAATTCGCGGATCTCTCAAGAAAAAGGCTGCCCGCGAAACAGCCATTGTTCAAGACGCCCTGCGTAAATTGCCGCCGTCACGCTATCTTCTGCTCAATACGCGCGGCGTGAAGGCGCTCTGGCTTGCGCGCCAAACGGACATCCCGAAAGTCGCGCCATATCCGGGGACGTATCAGGTGGAAGACCAAGTATTGGCGCGGCGGGTGTGGAAGATTCACTGGCAGGCATTGTGGCGCAAAGCCCAGCGCGTGCCCTTTTTCAATGGCGGTGGCTGGATCCCAGGACGCAAACCTGAGCATCACTGGCCGGAAGCGGGACTACCCGCGAATGAAAATGAACTGACAAATTGGAAACCGATAACGGAGGCGGAACATGTTCTCACAAAACTTCAAAGCGATGTTGAGCGGCGTGATCACCCGGGGGTCGACGGAGGTGATGATCGGTAAAAATAATCGTCTTTTCCAGAGAGATATCCAGCATCTCAATGTCGATGCAGGCAGCGTTGACCCGATTGACCCGTTACTAGACTATTCAGGCAGGTTCGATGACGTGTGGATGCCATTTGACGCAAACGTCTTTTCCCTTGAGATCGGGATCGGCGATGTGGCTGATGTGACCGGGACGCTGGCGAATATGCAGGTGATCGATCCGGCAAAGGGTCCAGAGTTGCTCAAGCGCGACGCAAACTTGCGGCGGCGGTTGATCAGCGAGGTGCAGGGGTTCGCGAAAGACGATGATAAGAAAAAGCCGGTGGTGCTCGCCGCCCAGCGGTTTGCCAATCACCAGATCACGTTTGATGAGATGCAGCGCGCCCAAGAGCAGTTCTTCGGCGGGCCGACCCGCGTGCCAAACGACTTCAAGCGTAACATGACCAAGCGCTTGGCTGATTGGCAGGCCCTGGTCGCGGATGAAAAAGCGGCGACGATTATTCAAGAATCGGTCATCAAGATCAGCGAGGTCGATTACGAAAACAACAATGACATCTCAGATGCACTAGTCGTTGATGTTCAACGCGCCTTTTCGGAGCCCGCGTATGCGCACCAGATGTTTTTGAAGTGGAGTCAGAACCAGCCAGAGTAGGGAGGTCATACCGCTCAGGTCTGATAAGTAATAGGAAGGGATAAGTGAGGGAACTGGGACAAAACTTTTGTTTTGTCCCAGTTCCTGTATAGTGCACTAATGTTACAGCAGTGTCGTGGGCCAAATGTCCGGGTCCGAGCAGCTAAGGTCCCAATCACCCGGTCCAAAGTTCGGACCTGGCGCTTGGAACACTTACCTGTCGGGCCCAAAAGCGACATTTGTCCCACTTCCCTTTTTGAATCGAGGAGAGAGTTGCACGATCCAGCGTTTCGGCTTGTGCCCAGGAGCAATCAGGGCACAACCGCCACCTTCGCCATTCTGCACCCGCCCGCAACGTGGGGTATACTGGAGTCATTCACGCAAAAGGAGTCGATCATTGTTGCAGACCGTATATCTCATGCGCCACGGCCAAACGGTGTTTAACCAAGAAGGCCGCATTCAGGGCTGGGTGGATTCGCCGCTGACCGCAAACGGCATCGCCCAAGCCGAAGCCGCCCGCGATTGGTTTCAAGACAACGGCATCACGTTTGGGGCGGCGTATGCGTCGACCGTCAAGCGCGCGCAGGACACGTTGAAAATTGTCACGGATCAACCATTCACCAAGCTGGATGGGCTGCGCGAGTGGCATTTTGGTGATCTTGAAGCGACAATCGGGCATGTCGACCTCGCCAAGTCTTATGGGGACTATTTTCTCAAGCGCGGTGGGGAAAGTCAGACGCAGGTCCAAACGCGGATGGGGTACACGATGCTGACGCTGATGCAGCGCGAAGAGGCGGCGTCAACGCTGGTCGTGTCGCATGCAGGGGCGATTCGCAACTTCATGGTGTTGTGGCGGCCGGAAGATGAGACCGAATTGGCCAACCACTTGCCGAACTGCGGCATCGCCGAATATGCGTTTGACGGGACACTTTTTCACTTCAAACGCGTGATCGATCCGGTCAAGGAAAAGGGGCTCAGGTAATGCAGACAGTATATCTGATGCGGCACGGCGAGACGTTGTTCAATGTGCAGGGCCGCATTCAGGGATGGTGCGATTCGCCGCTGACGGCCAAGGGCATTCAGCAGGGAAAACGGGCACGCGATTGGTTCCAGCAGGCAGGCATCCACTTCGGCGCGGCATATTGTTCAACCGCCGAGCGCGCTGCGGACACGCTGGAGTTGGTCACCGCTCAGCCGTATACGCGGGTCAAGGGCCTGCGCGAATGGGGCTTTGGTGAGTTTGAGGCGCAACCGGAATACCTCAACCCGAAGATTCCGTATGGCGACTTTTTTGTCCCGTATGGCGGGGAGAGTGAGACGCAGATTCGGGCGCGCATCGGCCAAACGGTGTTGCAACTGATGCAACACGAACCGGCGGAAACGACGCTGATCGTGTCGCATGCGGGGGCGATTCGCAATTTCATGAGCCTGTGGCCGCAGCCGGATGGGGCTCAGCAAAAAAAGCGCCTGCCAAATTGCGGCATTGTGGAATATCGCTTCGATGGCAACGCATTTTTCTTCCAGCGGCTGGTCGATCCGGCGCAGGCGTGAAATTTTCACCAAGCAGGGCTGCCATCGTTGTAAAATAGACGCGAGGGGGCGTTAACGTGATCACATTATCGGATGTCGCCAAGAAAGCAAATGTCTCGAAGATGACGGTGTCGCGGGTCATCAACCACCCAGGGCAGGTGACAGATGAGCTCAAGCAGCTCGTCTTCGCGGCAATGAAAGACCTCGATTACCGGCCGAATGTGGCGGCGAAGGCATTGGCCAACAACCGCAGCCAGGTGATCAAGTTTTTCATTCTGGAAGATATCGACACCACCGAACCCTACTATATGAATCTGTTGTTTGGCATCGCCAAGGGCCTGGATGAAAAGCAGTACGCGCTGCAGCTGGTCACGAGCCGCAATTATGACCTGGGAAACTCGGATGGCTACATCATCACCGGTGCCCGGGCCAAGGACCAGGAATGGCTCGACCGGCTGGAGAAGCCCGCGGTAGTGTTTGGTGAAAATCGGTACGGGTATGATTTTGTCGATACGGACAATAAACAGGGCACGACCATGGCCACCGAATACGCAATCGCCAAGAATTATCAGTCGCTGGTGTTCATCGGCATCGATGTGAAAGAGGCGTTCGAATATTCGCGCGAGGCCGGCTTCATCAACACCATGCAGCAGCACCAGATGATTCCGAAGATCTACCGGATGGCCAACCACAGTCATTTATCAGAACAGTTCATCAACGACAATTGGCAAAAATTCGCTCGCAACACGGCGTTTATTTGTGCCAGTGATCGGCTGGCGATCGGCATTGTCCGGGGCCTGGCGCATCACGACGCAGCCATTCCCAATGATTTTGGCGTGTTCGGCTTCGATGGCGTCTTTTTGGATCAGGTCTCCAATCCCAAACTCGCCACGGTCAAGCAGCCGATTCAAGAGATCGGCCGGCTGTGCGCGCGGATGTTGTTGCAAAAGATCGCGCAGTCTGGCTCGCCACAGGGAGAACTGCTGGTGACACCGGAGCTCGTGATCCGCGACTCGATGCGAAAATAAGTTTGATGAGACGCAAATACGCCACTTGCGGGGAGACTCGCAGGTGGCGTATTTTTTTTGTCTTAACCGCCTGCATTTTGGCTTGGCGCGATTTAGTGAGAGCATGGCAAGTCAAGTAAGTCGCCATACAAAAAGCCGCTCACGCTTCCACAGCTAGCGGCTCTTTGAATTAATCTGTGGGATCACCATACGATGTGAGAGAGGTTCGCTCTCGAAGGCGCGGTCGACACCCGGGCTCTTTTTGTATGGTCATCATCTCTAAAACTAGAGTAACATGGACAGCTGCGAATGTCACCAGTTGGCTTGAGGGGCTAGTGTAAAAAATTTAGCGTATCAATTCTGTTTGAAAAGCAATCTAGAAGTCGACTGTGTTTGTTATCTATATTGGCGTTTTTCCCTTTTATATAAGGAAATATTTTTCTTTTATTGTTCTTTTAAACGACCGTTCTCTGGTATACTATGAGCAACACAGTAAGAGCGGTGATCCCCCGGGAGGAGATGATGCCGATGCAGTGAAACATTCTGCTATCGCTGAAATCTTTGAGAAAGGAGGATATTTGTCCCTGTGGCGCATTTGGCCATAGTGACTCTCGCATGCGTGTTTACTCTGGTGTGCCTGCTTCGGCAGCTACTAGAGGAATGCCTGTTGGTGGTGCAATTATTGGCCGCCTGCACCCAGGCGTGGCGCGATTTTGCGAGAGTAAGGCGAGAGAAATAATTCGTCAGACACAAAAAGCCGCCTAAGCTTTCCACAGTTAGCGGCTTTTTGAACTGATGTAGTGGGATCACCATACTATGTGAGAGAGAGTCTTCTCGGGGGCGCGGCTGGTGACCGCGCTCTTTTTGTATGGTCATCATCTCTATAAATAGAGTAACATGGACGATCCCGATTGTCATCAGTCGTATGCGAGAGGTGCCGAAACAATCGTGACAGTCAACTGGTGGGAAAAGGGAGGAGAACATAAACGTCTCAAGTACCCGAGCCCAGTTAGCTGCCCACCCCAAAAGCGCTCGGCTCCGCACCCTTCAGTTGGGCTGCGCCGAGCAGGGGTGGGACATCTAACTGTCTCGTGCACTCGGGGCTAAGAGCGCCCCAAGCACCCGAGCCAAGTTAGCTGCCCACCCCTAAGCGCTCGGCTCCGCACCCTTTCCTTTTGTTATCGCTAACAGGCGCTTGCTGGTTGCTCCAGCTGGCGCGTTTTTTTACGCTTAGGAGGAACAAAGAGAGGGGATAACTATGGCGAAGTGGTTTGATAATGCGGTGATCTACCAGATCTACCCGAAGTCGTTTCAGGACAGCAATGGCGATGGCATCGGCGACCTGGCGGGGATCCGCCGGCGCATTCCGTATCTGGTCTCGCTTGGCATCAACGCGGTGTGGCTCAATCCTGTGTTTGTGTCGCCGCAAGTGGACAATGGCTATGATATTGCGAACTATTTTGCCATCGACCCGGCGATGGGGACGATGGCCGATATGGAAGGGCTGATCGACGACCTGCACCAGCACGGCATTCACCTGATCATGGATTTTGTGCTCAACCACACGTCGGATCAGCATCCCTGGTTTCAAGACGCGATCGCCGACCCGAAGAGCATTTACCGCGACTACTATCTGTTCGCTGGGGAAAATGGGAAGCGGCCCAATAACTGGGGCAGCTTTTTCGGTGGGTCGGTGTGGGCGCCAGATCCAGCGGGCACGGGGCAGTCGTATTTTCACCTGTTTGACAAGCACATGCCGGATCTGAATTGGCAAAATCCGGAGGTGCGCCATGCGATGGGCGATGTCGCCGATTTTTGGCTGAACAAGGGGGTCGATGGGCTTCGGCTGGATGCGTTCATTCACATCGCCAAGGCGGATCTGCGGCAGGACTTTCCGCTGGCCCCAGGTGAAAAATCGTCGGTGGTCGCCGAGCCATTTTTCGCCAATCTGCCGAATGTCCAGGCGTGGCTGCGGCCGTTTTGCGCGCAGATCAGGACGGATTACCCAGACACGTTTTTGCTGGGCGAGGCGGCAAGTGCGAATGTCAATTTGGCGGTGGATTATACGAGCAAGCATAACGGGTTGATGGACAGTGTGATCACGTTCCGGACGTTTGCCGATGACGCCAGCCAGGTGGATCCGCGGATTCCGGCGGGGATGCAGCCGCAGCCGATGGATATTCCGGGGTTCAAGCAAAATCAGGTGACGTGGCAACAAACGCTCGCCGGGGTGTCGCTGCCGGTGCTTTATTGGAACAATCACGATATGCCGCGGGTGGCGACGCGCTACGCCAAGCCCGGGCCGCTGCATGACACGCAGGTGAAGAGTCTGGCGATGCTGATGTACTTACAGCGCGGGATTCCGGTGATCTATTACGGCGAAGAGCTCGGCATGGAAAATATGGCGCTGCCGGATCAAGCGGCGTTCAAGGACTTGAATGTGGATGACTTCTTCGCTCAGGCTAAGGCGGCGGGTTACGAAGACGATGCGATCTTGACGATGGTCAATGCGACGCACAAAATGCCGGCGCGCGGGCCGATGCAGTGGGAGACTGGCGCCAACAGCGGATTTTCCACGTATCAGCCGTGGCTGGATGGCCAGCGCGACGAGACGCGCAATGCCCGCGATGAGGAAGCGCAAGGGGGTAGCGTGTTACACTTTTATCAGGCCCTGATTAAGTTGAAAAAGACGCCGTTGTTCGCAGGCGGCGATGACTTTTTGCAGACGACGGATGATCGCAGTTATGTGTATGAACGGCGGCTTGATGGCGCCCGCGCGCTGGTGGCGATCAACTTGACGGATCAGCCGCTGACGCTGGCGGCGCCCTCTGCTGGGGCCACGGCGCGCTTGACCGCTGGCACCGCAACGGTGAGCGGCGATCAGCTCACGCTCAGCCCGTTTGCTGGGGTGGTCTATGTTGAAGAGATGGAGGACTAACAGATGGAATTAGCAGCACTTCGGCACCGCCCGGAAAGTGAAGATGCCTTTTTGTATGACCCGACTCACATGCGCGTACGCCTGCACGCCAAGGCGGGGGATGTCGCAGGCGTCTCCGTTTTGTTCAACGACCCGAACTGGTTTGAGGACCGCGATGGCAAGATGACGTTCATTTATCACGAAAAGACGCTGGTAAAGCTTGGGACGGGTCAGCTTCAGGACTACTGGGGCACCACGCTCAC
The DNA here is from genome assembly GCF_016861785.1 of Lacticaseibacillus mingshuiensis. Lineage (GTDB taxonomy): Bacteria > Bacillota > Bacilli > Lactobacillales > Lactobacillaceae > Lacticaseibacillus > Lacticaseibacillus mingshuiensis. Next base: position 40,930 of record NZ_BOLS01000009.1, on the reverse strand, counting down.
AGCACCGTATCGCCGCCTGCAGTACCTCTTTGTGGTGACCGGCACAGATGGCACGACCACGCTGTTTGGCGACCGCGGCACGCGCGCGGATTCGGAAGAAGAGCGGCAGGAGCTTGGCAACTATTTTCGGATGCCGTATTTTCACCAGATCGACCGGGTCAAAACGCCGGATTGGGTGAAGGAAACGGTGTGGTACCAGATCTTTCCGGAGCGCTTTGCCAATGGCGACAAGGCCAACGACCCCGCCGGCACGAAACCGTGGCAGCCAAGCGACCATCCCGGCCGTGAAGATTATTATGGCGGCGACTTGCAGGGCGTTTTGGATCATCTGGACGACCTGCAGAATTTGGGCATCAACGGGCTATATTTCTGCCCGCTGTTCAAGGCCAGCTCCAATCATAAGTACGACACGATCGATTACCTTGAGATCGACCCGGATTTTGGCGACAAGGCGCTGTTTGCCAAGCTCGTCAACGAGGCGCACAAGCGCGGCATGAAGGTGATGCTGGACGCGGTGTTCAATCACATGGGCTACGCGTCGCCGCAGTGGCTGGACGTTGTTGAAAATGGGGAGCAGTCCCGTTTCAAAGACTGGTTCCACATTTACGAGTTCCCGGTGACCCCTTACCGCAACCCGGTGCTCAAGGAAGGCGCGCCGCAATTTGACACGTTTGCGTTTGGCGACAACATGCCCAAGCTCAACACGGCCAACCCCGAGGTGCAGGACTATCTGTTGACGGTGGCGACGTATTGGATCAAACAGTTTGACATCGACGCGTGGCGGCTGGATGTGGCCAACGAGGTCGATCATCATTTCTGGGCAAAGTTCAACGCGGCGTGCAAGGCGGTCAAGCCGGACTTTTACATTCTTGGTGAGATCTGGCATTCCAGCCAAAATTGGCTCAACGGCACCGAGTTTGATGGCGTGATGAATTATGCGTTCACCCAGCAGATCGAGCACCACTTCCTGACGGGAAAACAGGACGCGAAAACGGCGATGGCGCTGCTGGTCGATCAGCTGATGTTGTATCGCGATCAGACGGATCAGGTGATGCTCAACATGCTGGATTCCCATGACACGCCGCGCATTCGCACGATCGCAGGGGGCAATGAGGACAAGGCGCTGCAGGCGCTGGCCTTCACGTTCCTGCAGACCGGCGCACCGTGCATTTATTACGGCACCGAAATGGGAATGGAAGGGGACAACGATCCGGATGACCGCAAGCCGATGGACTGGTCGCAGCTCGGCCAGCCGATCTGGCAACGGGTCCAGCAGCTGATCGCGCTTCGGCACCGGTTTGCCAAGCTGCTCGGCACCGGTACCACTCAGCTTGAGGTGCGCGATGATGGCCTGATTCAGGTGACGCGGGTGCTTGGAGATCAGACCCTGGTCGGCTTGTTCAACACGACGGCACAACCGGTCGCAGTCACTGTCCAAGCCCCGGCCTACACCCAACAGTTCGGCGATGGCGCGCTTTTGCCGCTTGGGGTCGTTGTATCCATCAGCTGATTCTGATAACGGTAACAAAGGTTTATTGATTGTAAAAGCGGTTTCAACTTTGCATAATAAAATACGTAAGGCAGCGACAGGCGAACTTCGATGAAATAATTTTGGCTAGACCAATTTTTAAAATCATATGAGCTCACTTATCGCCACTTCAAGTTAGGCGTTATCAGTCTATTTCATTAGGGAGGAATAGCATTATGAAGTTATGGAAAAAGGTCATCATGGGGAGCGCATCGCTGGTTGCGATCACGTTGCTCGCCGCTTGCGGCTCCGGTTCGTCGTCCAGTGATAGCTCTACGAAGAGTTCCACTGCCACCAAGATCTCCGGCGATGTCACCCTCTGGGTCGATACCGCGCAGGTGCCATCTTATAAGAAACTGGTCGCCAGTTTTGAAAAGAAGTACCCGGATGTTAATGTTAAGCTGACACAAAGCCCGAACGGTTCATCCAACGCGAAGACGGATGTCGGCAAGGACCCGGCCAAGGCCGCGGATGTTTTCCAGGTGCCAAATGATCAGCTGGGCCAAATGGCTGAAGCCGGCTACATCAATCCACTTTCACCAGACGCAGAAAAGGAAGTCAAAGCCGACAACATCGACATGGCCGCCACTGCGATGACCTGGAAGGATAAGATGTACGGCTATCCATGGGCCCAGCAAGCCAACACCCTTTATTACAACAAGAGCAAATTGTCCGCAGACGATGTAAAGTCTTGGGACAGCTTGACGGCTAAAGGTGTGATCGGGCTGGACTTCACCGTGCCATACAACGTCTATCCTGTTTTCCTGACCGCCGGCACCAAGCTTTACGGCGATGATGGCGAAACGCTGGACGGCTCCACCGTTGCTTCCGACGAAGGCGTTGCCGCAATGAAGTGGTTCTCTGAGCAAAAGGCGAACAAGGGTGTCATGCAGACGTCTAACGCGTTGAACCAGCTCAAGGCTGGCAAGGTCGGTGCGATCATCGACGGCCCATGGGATGCCACGAACATCAAGAACTTGCTCGGCGATAACTTCGCTGTGACCACGCTGCCGACGCTGACCATCAATGGCGAGCAAAAGCAGATGCAGGCCTTTATCGGCGTGATGGCATTTGCCGTTAACTCGCACACCGCGACGAAGAACCAAAAAGCGGCACAGACGCTGGCGGCTTGGGTCACCAACAAAGCCGGTCAGACGGAACTTTACAAGAGCCAAGGTCAGATCCCTGTTAACAAGGAAGCCCTTGACGCCTCTGATGTGAAGGCTGATCCGGTGGCCGTTGCGGTCGACAAGCAGTCCGCCGTTTCGACTTTGATGCCGAAGATGTCGCAAATGGCAACGGTCTGGAATGATGCGGCGGCGCTGACCAACGGCGCGTACACCGGCTCCATCAAGGCGGCCGACTACATGACGCAGCTTCAGAAGTTCCAAGACGCCATTTCGAAGAAGTAATTTAAGACGCTCGAGCAAAGGTTGGGCCGTGCGCTCAACCTTTTCTCTTAAAAGGAGAAGGTTCTATGTTTAAGAGAAAAAATAAGCGCAAGCCCGCAGCGACATACAGGGAAGTCTTCACCAAGGGCGACTGGGCGACTAAGCTCTCGTTCGTCGTGATGGGGGCCAGCCAGTTGAAGCACAAACAATGGGCAAAAGGCCTGGCCTTTTTACTCATCGAAGTCGGCTTCTTCGTTTGGCTCATCCACACTGGGATCAGTGAGCTGTCGCTTTTCACCTCGCTGGGTCCGATCAAGGCCAAAAAAGTGGTCTTCGACAACGCCCAGGGGATCTACATCACCAAGTTGCCGAGCAATTCGGTGGTCATCCTGCTGTTCGGGGTGCTGGCGCTGATCATCTTGGCGGCGCTGATTGGCCTGTATATCTTCAACTTGCGCTCGACCCGCAATCTATATGTCGCAGACCGCGACCATGAAACGATCGAGACCAACAAACAGGAGCTCAAGTCCCTGTTTGATACCCGCCTGCACGCGACGTTGATGACCATTCCAATCATTTTGATTGTGGCCTTCACCGTGTTGCCAACGATGTACATGATCTCGATGGCGTTCACCAATTATAACCGCGAGCACGCGATCGCCTTTTCCTGGACCGGGTTCCAGGCGTTCGGCCAAGTCCTTTCTGGGGACCTGGCCGGCACGTTCTTCCCAGTTCTGGGCTGGACGCTGCTGTGGGCGGTGATGGCCACGGCCACCACGTTCTTCTTCGGCGTTTTGCTGGCGATGCTGATCGAATCAAAAGGAATCAAACTTAAGGGCTTCTGGCGCACGCTGTTCATCATCGTGTACGCCGTGCCGCAATTCGTGTCACTGCTTTTGATGGCCCAGTTCCTTGATCTGCAAGGACCACTGAACAACTTGCTGCTCAGCTGGGGCTGGATCGATCACGCGATCAACTTCATCGGCGCATCCGCCAATCCGTGGGTCGCGCGGGCCACGGTCATCGTGGTCAACATGTGGATCGGGATCCCAGTGTCCATGCTGGTCTCCACCGCGATCATTCAGAACCTGCCGCAAGATCAGATCGAAGCGGCGCGGATGGATGGGGCGGGCCCACTTCAAGTTTTCCGCCACATCACGTTCCCACAGATCTTGTTCGTCATGGCGCCGAGTCTCATTCAACAATTCATCGGCAACATCAACAACTTCAACGTCATCTATCTGTTGACGGGCGGGTATCCGATGAACAACAACTACAACGGTGCCGGCGATACCGACCTGCTTGTCACCTGGCTGTATAACCTGACATTCGGGCAGCTGCAGCGCTACAACGCCTCGGCGGTCTTGGGGATTTTGATCTTCATCATCAGTGCGGTGTTCTCGCTGCTGGCATACCGTCGCACAAACGCATTCAAGGAGGGCTAACGAGATGAAATCTTATCATGAACGTCAACGCGTCTCCTTGATCTCGCGTTATGTGTTGTTGATCTTCTTGGCGCTGGTCTGGCTTTTTCCGATCGTGTGGATCGTGCTTGCGAGTTTTTCCTATAACGACACGGGCTTCATTTCCACGATCTGGCCGGAGCAGTTCACCATTCAAAATTATGTGGGGATCTTGACTAATAGCCAGTTCCCATTCCTGTACTGGATCCGCAACACTCTGGTGGTCTCCTTGGTCTCCATGGTGCTGTCGACCTTCGTGACGATCTCCGTTGCGTATTCGCTGTCGCGGCTGCGTTTCAAATTCCGGAAGCCGTTTCTGCAGATCGCCTTGGTCCTGGGCATGTTCCCTGGGTTCATGTCGATGATCGCCTTGTACTACATCCTGAAGTCCTTCAACATGCTGAACCTGGCCGGCTTGACGATGGTCTACATCGGTGGCGCGGGCCTCGGGTTCTACATTGCAAAAGGGTTCTTCGACACCATTCCGATTGCAATCGATGAGGCGGCCGTGATGGATGGCGCAACCAAGTGGCAAAGCTTCATTCACGTGGGCCTGCCGCTGTCACGCCCGATGATCGTCTACACCGCCTTGACCACTTTCATGGCGCCCTGGGTCGACTTCATCTTCTCAGGCATCATCCTGAGTTCATCCGGCAACCCAAAGGACTACACCATCGCGTACGGCCTGTACAACATGCTGCACAGCGCAAAAGGCGCCTCAACCACCTATTTCGCGCAGTTCATCGCAGGATGTGTGATCATCGCCATCCCGATCACCATCATCTTCGTGATCATGCAGAAGTTCTACGTCAACGGCATTACACAGGGTGCGGATAAAGGATAAAACCAGTGCGAAGAGGCCAGTGCGGAGCCCCGCGCTTATGGTCGAGCAGATAGGCTCGGCAGGCGGATTGGCCTGGTCTTAGGCCGGTTCGCCTGCCGACCTATATGCCTCGACCATGCGGGGCGCAACACGAGGATAAAGGCCAGTGCGGAGTCCCGCGCTCATACCGGGACAGGTAGCCTAGGCAAGCGGTTGATGGCGCACTTGGCCATCGGGCGATTGCCGTAGCTAGCTGTTCCCGGTATGCGGGGCGCAGCACGAGGATTCTGAAATGGCGGACCTCCGCAACTGATACCGCGAAATGACGGTGCGCAATAATCAGACCTACCAACGCACACTCGCGGCCTACCGCTTCCAATTTTTCCAATCAACCCAGCGCCCGCCAACCACAAGGCGCACCAAAAAAGCGGGACAAACGCGTGTTGCCCCGCTTTTTTCGACCGGTGAGGTTGTTATCGGTAACACCGAGGCGTCTGTTGTCGTGCCGCCTGGCTGCCTTTACGCTTAGGAATGTGAACAGTGACAAGGAGAAGTGAAGACATATGAAACGAATTTTTGAGATCGATCCTTGGGTGATCAAAAGTCGCACGCTGACCCCCGAGGACAAGCGCCTGCAAGAGAGCCTGACTGCGATCGGCAACGGCTACATGGGTATGCGCGGCAACTTTGAGGAGGGCTATTCCGGCGACCACCTGCAAGGCACCTATCTGGCCGGGGTCTGGTATCCAGACAAGACCCGGGTCGGCTGGTGGAAAAATGGGTATCCCGAGTATTTTGGCAAGGCGATCAACGCCCCGAGCTTTATCGACTTCGGGCTGACGCTCAATGGCGTGAAAATTGATCTGGCGACACTTCAACCGAGCGATTTTTCGCTTGAGCTGGACATGCACCAGGGCCTGTTGACCCGCAGCTTCGTGGTCGAGGCAGGCGGCGCCAAAGTTCGGCTCACCTTCCAGCGGTTCTTATCCAACGAGATCAAGGAAGCCGGGCTGATCAAGCTGACTGCTGAGGCGTTGACGGGGACGGCGACGCTCACGGCGACCCCGGCGCTTGATGGCAATGTCGTGAACGAGGACTCGAATTACGAGGACGGTTTCTGGCAGCCGCTGGGTGAAAACAGTGAGGCGGAGACCATTCAGTTGATCACCAAACCGAATCCGTTCAAGGTGCCACAATTCAGCGTGTTGCTCAAACAGCACACGACGCTGAATGGTCAGCCGCTTCAAGGCACCGCTTCCGCGACGAGCGGTCGGGTCCAGCGCGAGGCAAGCTTCACGCTGGCTGCCGGCGAGACGGCTGAGCTGGTCAAAACGGTGATCGTGGTCACGAGCCGCGATGTGGCAAGCGAAGACCAGGGTGAGGCCGCGGCCAAGCTGATGGCACAGGCGCTTGACGCTGGCTGGACCGGCTTGCTCGATGCGCAGACGGCCATTTGGGCGAAGCGCTGGGCGTTGTCGGATGTCGTGATCGATGGCGATGACGCGGCGCAACAGGGCATCCGTTTCAACATTTTCCAACTCTTCATGACGTATTACGGCGAGGACAAACGGCTGAACATCGGGCCAAAGGGCTTCACCGGCGAAAAATATGGTGGTGCGACGTATTGGGACACGGAAGCCTACATCGTGCCGATGTATCTGGCCACGACCAAGCCGGATGTCACGCGCGCGCTGCTTCAATACCGCCACGACCAGTTGCCCGGCGCGTATCACAACGCCCAGCAACAGGGCCTTGCCGGGGCGCTGTTCCCGATGGTGACGTTCAATGGCATCGAGTGCCACAACGAGTGGGAGATCACGTTTGAGGAGATCCACCGCAATGGCGCGATTGCTTTTGCCATCAAGCAGTACACCGATTATACGGGCGACGAGAGCTATGTCAACGAAACGGGAATCGATGTGTTGGTTGGCATCAGCCGCTTTTGGGCGGACCGGGTGCATTTTTCCCAGCGCCAAGGCCAGTATATGATCCACGGGGTCACCGGGCCGAATGAATACGAAAACAACGTCAATAATAACTGGTACACCAACACGATGGCCCAGTGGACGCTGCAATACACGTTGGCGCGCCTGCCGAAAGCGGACAAGGCTGTCGTTGAAAAATTGGCAGTCTCCGATGAAGAAAAGGCGCACTGGCAGGACATCATCGACCGGATGTATTTTCCGGAAGACAAGGACCTTGGCATCTTCGTCCAGCACGACACATTCCTGGACAAGGATCTGCGCCCGGCCAGCAGCATTCCTGCCGATCAGCGGCCGATCAATCAGCACTGGTCCTGGGATCACATTTTGCGCAGCCCGTATATCAAACAGGCGGATGTCTTGCAGGGCATCTATTTCCTGAATGACCGCTTCACGCGGGAACAAAAGGAGAAGAACTTCGACTTTTACGAACCGCTGACGGTGCATGAAAGTTCGCTGAGTGCGTCGATTCACGCGATCTTGGCGGCGGAGCTTGGCAAGGAAGACAAGGCCGTCGAGTTGTATGCTCGCACCGCGCGGCTGGATCTGGACAATTACAACAACGACACGACAGACGGGTTGCACATCACCTCGATGTCAGGCTCGTGGCTCGCGATCGTTCAGGGCTTTGCGGGGATGCGCGACAACGATGATCAACTGTCGTTCAAGCCGTTTTTGCCAAAGGACTGGACGCATTACAGCTTCAAGATCCTGTATCGCGGGCGCACGCTGGCGATCTCCGTCACCCGCGAAGGCACGGACATCGCGCTGGTGGCCGGCCCGGCTCTGACTGTGGTCGTCAATGGCAAGGCTGTGGCATTGCCTGGGGCGGAAAGATAATTGGCTGGCGCCGCGCTGGAAATGGCGCGGCGCTTTTTATTGAAAGGGAATGATACGATGTTAAAAGGCTTACTGTTTGATCTGGACGGGGTGTTGACGGATTCGGCGAAGTTCCATCTCGCCGCCTGGGGCAAGGTTGCTGAATCGATCGGCATCACGTTGCCACCGGAAGCCAACGATGGCTTGCGCGGCCGCTCGCGAATGGATTCGCTGGACTTTATTTTGCGCGGCGCCGGCCAGGAAGACCGCTTCACCGAGGCGGAAAAGGAAGCGTTGGCGACCAAGAAAAACGCGATGTATGTCGAGGCGATCAAAAGCATGACCCCAGCCGATATTTTGCCAGGGATTCCCCAACTGTTGGCGGATGCGAAGACCAAGCAGCTGAAAATGATCATTGCCTCGGCGTCAAAAAATGCCCCGACGATTTTGCGTCAGCTGAAGATCGCGGCTGATTTTGATGGCGTCGTGGATCCGGCTACACTGCATCGCGGCAAACCTGATCCGGAGATCTATGTGCGGGCCCAGGAACTGGCGGGGCTGCAGGCGGACGAGGTGGTCTCGTTTGAGGACGCCTCAGCCGGGGTGGCGGCGATCAAGGCGGCAGGCCAATTCGCCGTGGGCATCGGCGACAAGACTGTTTTGGCGCAAGCCGACTATATCGTTCCGACCACTGCTGCGTTACAATTGAGCCAAATTGAGGCCGCTTTCAACGCGCAACACTAGCGGTCATGGAGGTTATTGATTGTGAGTGAGATCACCATTCAGAGCACAGAGGCACAAGGCACGTGGCTGATCACGTTGGCCGATGGGAGAAAACGCGGTGTGACGGTGCTCACGCCGGCGATTTTGCATGTGTATGACGCAGACGTGCCGGCGCCGCACAACCGCGACGTGGTGAGCGGGCAGGCGCAGGCTGTCGCAGCGGTCGTCGATGATCACGGCGACCATGTGACGCTGGCCACGTCGGCGTTAACGCTGACGATGGACGCAGTGGGGTATGTGGATGTCGTCGATGCGTCAGGCCAGCCGGTGGTGACGGCGTATCGCGGCCGCCGTCAGCCGCTTGATACCAATGCGGATCCAGCGCTGGCCGACGCCGAACATGCGGCGGCGCACCACGCCATGGTCGGTGAGCATCATGTGTCCGATGTGCCGGGCGCAACGCCGATCGAGGTCGCGTTCACTTTGGCGGATGACGATCATTTTTACGGCCTGGGCGACAAGACGGGCTTCACTGACAAGCGTGGGTACGCCTGGGAAAATTGGAACTCGGATGACCCGACGCCGCATCAAGAAGACCTGGTGCGGCTGTACAAGAGCATTCCGTTTGTCATCGGCCTGCATGAGGACCGCGCATACGGCCTATTTTTCCCGGACACGTTTCCGAGTCGGCTGGATCTGGGCCGCGAAAGCCGCGATTACTTCTATTACAATGCGGTGGCGGGGCGACTGGATTACTACATTTTCGCCGGGCCGGCCATGCCGGATGTGGTGGGCGAGTATACCTGGCTGACAGGGACCACACCGCTGCCGCAAAAATGGACGCTGGGCTATCAGCAAAGTCGCTGGAGCTATATGAATCGCCAGACGGTCGAAACGGTGGCGGCGAAAATGCGTGAGTACCACCTGCCATTTGATGCGATTCACCTCGACATCGATTATATGGATGGGTATCGCGTGTTCACGACGGATCCCAAACGTTTTCCCGACTTCAAGCAAATGGTCGCGCAGCTCGGCGAAGACGGCGTGAAGGTCGTCACGATCATTGATCCAGGGGTCAAGCAGGATCCCGGCTATCGGGTCTATGATGAAGGCGTCGCACATGGCTATTTTGCCAAGGACGCGGCCGGCAAGCTGTATGTCAACCGGGTCTGGCCGGGCAAGTCGGTGTTTCCCGATTTTGGCGCGCCGTCCATCCGCAAGTGGTGGGCGCACAATACCGATTTTCTCACGGAAAATGGTGTGAGCGGCATCTGGAACGACATGAACGAGCCGGCCAGCTTCGACGGGCCACTGCCGGATGATGTGGCGCTGACGGATGAGGACCATGGCACCACGATTCTCGAGCTGCACAACGTTTATGCCCACAACATGGCTCGCGCGACCTATGCCGGAATGAAGGCGAAAACAGGCAAGCGGCCGTTCATCATCACGCGCGCGGCCTTCAGTGGCACGCAAAAATTCGCGACGGTGTGGACCGGCGATAATCGCTCGACTTGGGCGCTGTTGCGGCTGGTGGTTCCGCAGCTCACCAACTTGGGGCTGTCCGGCTTCAGTTTTGCCGGCACTGATATCGGCGGCTTTGGCGAAAGTGCGACGCCGGAACTGTTGACGCGGTGGATCGAGGCGGCGATCTTTTCCCCGTTGTTGCGCAATCATTCCGCAATTGGCACGCCGCTTCAAGAGCCATGGGTGTTCGGCGAGCCCACCTTGGCGATCTATCGCAAGATGCTGGAATTGCGCTACCGTCTGCTGGATCTGTTGTACGATCTGTTTGAAGCCGGCACCCGTACCGGGCTGCCGGTGATGCGGCCCCTTGTGCTACATTATCAAGACGACGCGACCGCGCAGACTATCAACGATGAATTTTTGGTCGGGGAGACGCTGCTGGCGGCGCCGGTGGTGGCGCCGGGCGTCGATCACCGGATGGTCTATCTGCCGGCCGGCGAGTGGCTGGATTATTGGACCGGCGAGGCTTACACAGGCGGCGATTATTACGTCGTGGCCGCCCCGCTGGACCACTTGCCGCTGTTTGTGAAAAACAATAGCATCCTGCCGCTTCGGCCACTGGTCGAATACGTGGAACCAGCCACGGAGGATACGCTGGGCTTCAAAGTCTTCGGCACGCATGGGCATTATGAGCACTACCAGGACAATGGCGAGGATTTTGCCTATCAAAATGGGGCCTTCAATCGCTATGTCATCGATGTTGATGACAACGAGGTGCGGGTCGCGCTGAGTGTTGATGGGCTGGACCAGCATTACGACACGATCTTCGTGGAAGTCAGCGGGGTCGCGCATCAGTTTGCCTATAGTGGGTCTACTGGCACATATCAAGAAATTTAACGATTTATTTCGCGGCGGATGGGCGTTTGTGGCCTGTCCGCTATTTTTTTGCCCGCGAGTGCTTTCATTTGTGAAACAGTTCGCTAAAATGTACTGGACCCTCGGAAGAAATGCGGCTGGCATGGCTCTAAATGCGCCGCCTGGGGGTCAGTCGATGTACCTAGTGGGATGGCCGGTGTCTGGCGTGATTCCTAGGTGTGCGTGACACTATTATTGAATTGATTTGAGGGAGTGCGCTTATGATTATTGAAAAACGCGGGCGTTTTGCCTGGCTCACTTTGGCGGATGGTCGCCAGCTTGCTGTTGGGGCGTTGCGGCCGAACATCATTCAGGTGCGCGATGGCGGCGACTTGCCGCATTCGTACGCAACGGTGCCGGTGGCCGCCGAAGATTTTGCGCTGACGATCGACGAGACGGCGGCTGGCATGCGGCTGGCCACCGCGGCGGTGGTGGTGACCGTCGATGAGGCGGGCCATGTCGATGCGTTTTACCCGGATGGCACGGCGATGGTGCAGGACTTTCGCGGGACGCGGACGCCGCTGGTGCGCGACACGGATCCGCAGATCGCAAGTGCCGAGAACCTGGATGCGTCGGCGGTGGCGATGCAGGACCACTCCCTGACCGACGTGCCTGGGGTGGCGCCGCTTGAGATCGTCAAGACGCTGCGGCCCGATGAACATCTGTATGGGCTGGGCGATCACGCCGGCTTTTTGGACAAGCGCGGGTATGCCTGGGAAAATTGGAACACGGATGAAGGCCGCCCGCATCAAGAGGACCTGGCGCGGCTGTATAAGAGTATTCCGTTTGTGATCGGCTTAACGCAGGGTCGGGCATACGGCTTGTTTGTCGACAACACCTATCCGACGCGGTTTGATCTGGGCAAGGAAAGCGCTGATTATTATTACATCGATGCGGCTGGCGGCAAGTTGAACTATTATCTTTTTGCTGGTCCGGCGATGACGGACGTGGCCGAAGCCTACACGACCTTGACGGGCACGACCCCGCTGCCGCAAAAATGGACGCTGGGCTACCAGCAGTCCCGCTTCAGCTACGCCAGCGAAAAGGTGGTGCGGGACTTAGCGGCGAAAATGCGCGCGCTGAATATCCCGTGTGATGCGATTCATCTGGACATCGACTACATGGATGGTTTCCGAGTGTTCACGGCGGATCCCAAGCGTTTTCCCCAGATGAAGGGGATGATCGCGGACCTCAAGCAAGCGGGCATCAAGGTGGTCACGATCATCGATCCCGGGGTCAAGGTCGACAAGCAGTATGCGATCTATGAAGACGGGTTGGTCAAGCACGTGTTTGCGACCAATCCGGATGGCACGCCGTATGTGAACACGGTGTGGCCGGGCAAGGCGGTGTACCCCGATTTTGGGAATCCGGCTGTGCGCACCTGGTGGGGTCAGAATCAGCAATTTTTGACTGACCTGGGCGTGGCCGGGGTGTGGAACGATATGAACGAACCGGCCGGCTTTGACGGGCCGATTCCGGATGACACGGTCTTTTCCGATAATGGCCAGCCATCCACGGCGCTGGCGATGCACAACGTCTTTGGCCAAAATATGGCGCATGCGACGTACGACGGGCTGCAAAAATTGACCGGGAAGCGGCCATTTGTGATCAGTCGCGCCGTTTATGCCGGGGCGCAGCGCTACACGACCGTCTGGACCGGCGACAATCGCTCGACATGGGCGCATTTGCGGCTGGCCTTGCCGCAACTGTGCAGCCTCGGCCTGTCCGGCATCCCATTTGCCGGGACCGACATTGGCGGGTTTACCAGTGACACAACGGCGGAGCTCGTGACGCGGTGGCTGGAGGCGGCCCTATTTTCCCCACTGCTGCGGAATCACAGCACGGCGCGCTCGCGGTTGCAGGAACCGTGGGCATTCGGCGAGCCAACGCTGACGATCTACCGAAAATTCGTGGAACTGCGTTACCATTTGCTGGATCTGTTGTACGACTTGTTTGCGCTACAACCTAGTCTGCCGATCATGCGGCCGCTGGTGCTGCATTATCAGGATGATGCGCGGGTGCAGACGCTGAATGATGAGTATCTGGTGGGCGACTCGCTGCTGGTGGCGCCGGTGGTCGAGCAGGGCGCGACCCAGCGCCTGGTGTATCTGCCGGCTGGGGACTGGATCGATTTTTGGACCGGAAAGACGATTGCCGGCGCGCAAAGCATCGTGGTGGACGCCCCGCTGGATCACCTGCCACTATTCGTTAAGGCTGGCAGTCTGTTGCCATGGCGGCCGCTGACCCAATCGGTGGATGTGGCGACGGAAACGACGCTGACGTTCCGCTGCTATGGCCAGGCCGGCGCGTATACGCATTATCAGGATGATGGCGAGGATTTCGCGTATCAAGATGGGGCGTACAATCTGTATGAGGTCCGTTTTGATGGCGACCAGGCCAGCGTGGCGTTGACGCGCCAGGGCTACCCGCATCCGTATCAGACGATCACCGTGGAGACCGCGGGGCAGGATCACGTGTTCTACTATGTGCCGGAAGCGCGGGCGTATCGGGAATAAGGGCTACGCATGACTGGTTGGCGCATTTCGGCGGAGAGACTAAGTGGCGGCCACCTCAGTGAAGCGCACGTGTTGACGTCCCTAGAAATGTACGCTATTTTCGGTGTATCAAATTCACGGGGGATAAGGACTGATGGAAACAGACACGCCGACGAATCTCAGGAAGAAGCTATTCGATGTGCTCAGCCAAGTAGCCAATTCGGATAAAGGGGTCGAGATCACTTTGAAGCAGCCTAGTGGGCCAAATAAGGGCGTGGTCATGCTCAGCAAAGCCCGTCACGAAAAGCTAGAGAAGTTGGATCTCATGGTGCGAATGGGTACGTTGGAGACGGTCCTGAACCGGATGGCGCACGAAAAGCCTGACGATTTTTCTGAGTCGACTGCCTATTAAGAACGCTGGCCACAGTCACGGGTACGTAAAAAAAGTCCACATTGTCCCTTACACCGAAAAACGTGTGCGAGACGAGGTGGACTTCTTTGTGTCTTAATTTTCCGTTAGCCGATTCAACCGTTCAGTCGGCACCAGGACCAGCAAGCCGAAGACTAGCAGGAAGACGGGATAGCTGGCCAGCCCAATCGCGCCTGCCGCAAAGCCGAACAGCGGCGGCATGAAGGTCGTGCCGATGTACGCAAAGGCCATTTCGACGCCGATGACGGCCTGGCTGTGCGCAGCGCCGAAATTCATCGGCGTTTCGTGGATGATGGTCGGGTAGATCGGCCCGCTGCCCAGTCCGCAGATCACGAGGCCGGCCAGGGCAGGCAAGGCAGAGGACACTGGCAGGAGAATCAAGACGATGCCTGCCAGCATGATTCCTGTGCCCAGGCGCAACATGTTTTGATCGCCCAGGCGATCGGCGATCAGGCCGGACAATAGCCGTCCCACTGTGATGCCGATGTAGTAAAGGGCGGCAAAGCGTGCGGCCGCGGCCGGCGAGACGTCCCGGACTTTGACTAGGTAGCTTGCGGCCCACAGCGCGGCGGTCTGTTCCATGGCGCAATAGGCGAAAAACGCGAGCAGCACCTCTTTGACTCCGCGCAGGCCGAACAGCTCGCGCCAGGTGAGGGGCTGGCTGTCACTGGCATGGGCGCGGGCCGCCTGTTCTTTTTGCCGCCACAACGGCAGTGTTGCAAATAGCAGAATCGTCAAGGCGACCTGAATCACGCCGATGATGCGGTAGCCGCTGTGCCAGCCGAGTGAATGCGTCAGAGCGAAGCCCATCACATAGGGGCTGATGGCGGCGCCGATGCCCCAACAGGCGTGCAGCCAATTCATGGTGCGGCTCGGGTAATGCAGCGCGACAAAATTGTTCAGTGCCGCATCCACCGCGCCTGCGCCCAACCCATACGGAATGGCCAAGAGGCAAAGCTGCCAAAACTGGGCGGCAACGGAAAAACCAAGCAGCGCCAGCGCCGTGGTCAGCACGGAGACCGCGGTAACTTTACCGGCGCCGAACCGACGCGTCAGGCGGTCGGACAGAAGACTGGAAATGATCGTGTCGGCCGAAATGATCATCGTGACGATGCCGGCGTAAGCGACCGGAACATGAAGCGCGGTGTGCATGACCGGCCAGCCGGCGCCAATCAGGGAATCCGGCAGACCCAGGCTGATAAAGGCGAGATAAATAATGGCAAGCAACGCAGAAAACATTTCGGGACCCTCCTGAAAGTCAATGGCTTTAGTGTAGCGGAAGGGGCTGTGATGTCAACGCTTGCAGGCATATAATAAAAAGATATTGAGTCGCAGATGGGCGAATGGGCGAAACTGGGGATGCGGCGCGGGCAACGACTGATCAACTGATCGACTGGTCCGACCGCGCCCTCCCCGGCGCCTGAGGAGGAGTCTTATGAGAGCGCAACAACATCACCAAAACCACCGGATGATCTGGGTGATCATCGCGGTCATCCTGATCATTGCTGGCGTCGGCACCGCATTTTTCGTGCATCAACAACAGGCCGTCAAAGCGCGTGAGACGTCGCTGTCCCGCGCGTCGTCCCAATCGGCGAGCCGGGCAAAGGCCAGTTCCATTGCCGAGTCAAAAAAGGCCAGTTCGATCGCGGCCTCCTCGAGCAAGGCCAAGCTTGCCTCGGAAATGGCGGCGGACCCGCTTTATAAGGCATACAAAAAGTACGGCTTGACCTATGAGATGATCCAAGTTGCGAAGACGTTGCAGATCTCGGCGGTCGGGGATTCCGTGATGCTGGGATCCGATTATGGGCTGAAGGAATTGTTCCCGCAGATTCAGCTGGACGCCTCGGTTTCCCGCCAGGTCAGTGAAGGCCCGGCCTTGCTCCAGAAGTTGCAGGCGGCGGGGCGGCTCGCGGATGTTGTCGTGGTCGGTCTGGGCACCAATGGCCCGGTGGATGCCGACGCGATCAAAGCTGTGATGGACGTCGTGGGCACCAGCCGCCAAGTCTTTTGGGTGACGAATTATGCGCCTGAGACGAGCTGGATGACGACCAACAATCAGGAGATCGAAAAGGCCGCCAGCACGTACGACAATTTCACGGTGATCGACTGGGCGAAGTTGGTCGCACCGCACAAGGACTGGCTGACGGCGGATGGCGTGCATCCCGAGGTCAATGGCCAGGCGTGGTATTACACGTTGATCGTCAAAACGGTGATGGCGAAGGTCTTGAAGTAACAGGCTGACGAGAAGAATCGAGACACGTCGGCGCTTGTTGGATTCACGGTCCAGGTTTGCAGTCAATGTTTCGCCCGAGAGGCTTTGCAGTTAGAGAAAAGAGGCAGCGGTCAATGAAAGAACCCGCTTCAGCGGACACCAGTGAGCAACCCACCAGTTTGCCTGAGATGTTCAGTTTTGTTTTCAGCAAGGTCCTGAACAACAAGTGTCTGCTCATCGTCAACGTGCTTGCGCTGACGCTGATCACGGCGCTGCAGTTCGTGATGCCGCAGATCGAGCAGAACATTATCGATAAGGTGATTCCGGAGAAAAATCTGGCGCATCTGGCGGCGGTGATCGGCCTGCTTTTGTTGACGGCGCTGGCGCTGGGCCTGCTGAATTATTTTTCCATGTATTACATGACGGTGATGAGCCAAAATGCGATCACGGATCTGCGCAACGACTTGTTCCAGTATATTCTGGGGCAGGACACCGCATTTTTTGAGGAAAGCCGCACCGGTGATCTGATGACGCGGCTGACGTCGGATATCTCCAACCTGCAGGGGTTGATCTCCAGCAACATGCTCAGCATGATCGGCAATTTATTCACGTTTGTCGGGGTGCTGGCGATGATCTTTTGGATCAATTGGCAAATGGCGCTGGCCGTCTTTTTGACCTTCCCGCTGGAGTTCCTCGTGTACCGCGTGTTCCGGGTGCGAATCCGCAACGCGTTTCGGCGCGCTCGGGCGCAACAGGCGCGGATGTCCAACCAGATGCAACAGACGCTCACCCAGATCGACCTGATCAAGTCTTACACGAGCGAGCAGCTTGAGGCGGATCGCTTCGACGCCATCGCCCAGGAAAATAAGGCCGACATGATCGACGCGGGGCGCAATCAGGCCCTATTTTCCCCGCTGATCGATGGGGTCAATGCGTTGGGGACGGCGATCGTGCTGTCGCTTGGCGCGTTTTTCATCATGCGCGGCGGCCTGACGATCGGCGCGCTGGTGGCCTATCTGACCTATGTCGGGATGGTGCAGGCCCCGATTCAATCGCTGACTCGGATGCTCAATCAGTTGCAACAGGCGCTGGTTTCTTATGGCCGCATCAAGTCGATCATGGTGGCAACGCCCAAAGTGATCGACGCGCCGGCCGCCCAGCCGCTCGCGGAGCTGCATGACGGCATTCACTTGCAAGAAGTGACCTTCACGTATGACCGCGCCCGCGACAAGTCGCATCCGACGCTGGATCATGTCAGTTTCGACATTCCAGTCGGCCAGACCACCGCATTGGTCGGCCATTCGGGTTCGGGGAAGACCACGATCACGAAACTGTTGACGCGCCTTTATGACATCGATAGCGGCCACATTTTGCTCGACGGCCAGGAGATCCGGGACGTGACACTGGCGAGTCTCCGCCAGCACATCGCGGTGGTGTCGCAGGATGTCTACGTGATCGACGGAACGATCGCAGATAACATTTTATACGGCCGGCCTAGCGCAACCACGGCCGAAGTTGAAAATGTGGTGCGGCTGGCGGATCTGGATGGGTTTATTCAGACATTGCCGCAGGGGCTGGCCACGCCGGTCGGGGAGCGCGGCGTCAAACTTTCCGGTGGCCAAAAACAGCGGCTGGCCATTGCCCGGGCGCTACTGAAGGATGCGCCGGTGATCATTTTGGATGAGGCCACGGCGGCGCTGGATAATGAATCGGAAAAAGCGATTCAACATGCCCTCGACAATCTGCTGGTCGCACGGACCTCGCTGGTGATCGCGCACCGCTTGTCGACGGTCCATAACGCCGATCAGATCGTGGTGCTCGAGGACGGCCAGGTGCAAGAGATCGGCACCCACGATGGGTTGATGGCGCAAAATGGTGTCTACGCGCGGCTTTACAACGCGCAATTTGAATAGCGAAAACGGCGGCGTGTCAGTGATGGCGCGCTGTTTTTGATTCAAGGTGCGTAGGCTCGCGGGATGACGGGGTGGAGGCCCGAATTTGATGAGCAGATTAAATTTCTTTGGAAAGTACTATTCTCAACAAAGTAATTATGCTATAGTTGCCTCATCAAAAGGAGGGAGCAACGTGGAAGTATCCAAAGACATGGTACGCGGTTATCTCAGCGCGATCGTTTTGAACGTGCTGGCGCAAGGCGAAAGCTACGGCTACCAGGTGACCAAAGACATCGCCGCGCTCAGTGGCGGGGCTTATGAGATCAATGAAGCGACCCTGTACACTGTTTTCAAACGATTGGAAAATGCGGGACTGATCGCCAGTCACTGGGGCGATGAAAGCCAAGGCGGCCGGCGCAAATATTATCAGATCACAAAAACGGGCAAGATCGAGCTGACAGACGAGCGGGCCAATTGGCAACTGGCGGCCAAGACGATCGACACGTTGATCAACGGGAGGCTGTAAAGATGAATGAGATGTATGCAGCAATTGATGAACAGCTAGATGCGGCATTTGCAAAATATCCAGCGAGTCAGGCGATGGTCGATCTTCGCGACGAGATTCGCGATGACCTGGCCGCGGCCGCCCAGGAAAAACGCGAACACGGCATTGCCCCGCGCGATGCCGCGATGCAGGCCTGGCAGGAATTCGGCGACATCAGCGACCTTCTGCAGGAAACGGCGGCTGAAGCGGATTCTGGTCGTGGGGCGGCGGATGCGGAAGACACGACGGCCACTTCGGATGATGCCAATGGGGCTGTGCCGGATGTGACTGCGGTGGGGCCAGATGATGGCGTGCCTGACCCGCCAGTTCCGCCTGCTGCGCCCGATTTTGACCATCAGCTCGATGCAGCGATCGACAAGCAGATCGCGGACATCAACGCAATGGTCGAGGCGCAGGTCAACGGGGCATTTGGCGACGACGACCAGGACCTTGATGATAAGATCGATGCGGCAATCGACGCCCAGTTCGCGGACTTTGGCGAAGAAGCGGACGGACCAGTGGATGCCGAGGGTGCTGATCAGGACGGCGGAAATGCGGCGGAAAAGGGTCAGGCGACCGAGGACAAGGCCGAAGATCACTCGGGTGCGGAACAAGGTGCTGGCGATGGGGCCCAGGATGCCGACGACCGGAATTCGTTTGCCGCAATTGCCCGTGCGGCGCGGCGTCAGGCCCAGGCTGCGATGGCGCAGGCGCAAGACCAGATTCGCCGGGCGCTGGGCCAAAGTAAAGGCGAGCTGCAAAAAGCGGCGCGCGAGGCGGCCCAAGACATCCAGCAGGAAGCCTATGATCAGGCGCAAGCAGCGCGGGATGCCGGCAGGGAACAGGCAGCGCAGGCCCAGGCCTTGGCCGAGGCCAGTCGCCACTATGCCAAGCAGGCGAAAGCGGCGGCCGCTGCGCAGACAGGCGAAGACGCGGACGCAGCCCTTGCCGTCGACAATACCATGACGGCGTCGCTGGCAGGGGTATCGGACATCACCATTAACTACCCCGTGGATGATGTCACCTTGGTGGCCGGAGATACGGATGAGTTGGTGGTCCAGGAAGCATTTTCCACGGCGAAACGGGCGTATTATGGCCACTTGGTCAATGAAGGCGGGACGGTGAGCGTCGAAGGCGGCGATCATCCGGTGTCGTCGCTGCGCGTGACGATCAATGGCCATCGCTTCGGTTTCTGGGCGCACATCACGGTGAAAATTCCGACCAGCTATCATGGCAGTCTGACCATCACCACGGAATCCGGGGATGTGGCCGCGAGCCAGCTCAATTTGGCGGCGCCGCTCACCATTGTCAGCGAAGACGGCGACATTCGGCTGCACCAGCTTCAGGTGGGCGATCTGACCGCGACTTCTGAGGATGGCGACATCTCGGGCGACGGGCTGACCGCATCAGGGGAGGTCACCCTGACGACGGAGGATGGCGACCTTCAGCTGGCGCAAAGCATGATTGCTGGGGCGTTGACCGCGACGTCTGAAAGCGGGGACGTGACGCTGATCGGCATCAAGGCCGGTCAGCTTACGGTGTCCGGTGATGACGGGGATGTGCACATCGAGCGGGTCAAAGCTGCGGCTGATGCGACGCTGACGAGTGCAAACGGGGATCTGGCTGTTTTCCAACTGACCAGCGAAACAGGCGCCCTGACGCTCAGCAGCGACGATGGCAATGTGCATGCAAGCTTGTTGAAGGCTGTCACCACGATCGTCGCGTCCGCCGATAGTGGTGACGTGACGCTGAGTCAAGCGGCGGCGCCTGCAATCGTGGCCAGTGCCAGCGACGGCGATGTGCGCGGCGATCAGCTCGGTGGCGCGGTCACGCTGTCCTCGGAAAGCGGCGATGTGCTGTTCACCCAGCCAGCGCTGGCCGCAGACGTCTCCCTGTCCGCAGAAGACGGGGATGTGCGCGCCAAGCTGGGGCCGACTGCGACCTTCGCGTTCGATTTGAGCTCCGATGACGGCGAGCTTTCTGAACGGACGCGCCAGCCGCTGCGATTTACGACTCGGGAAGCGCATCATCATGTCGGCACCGTTGGCATTGGCGGAGCGGCCACGTTGACCGCAACAAGCGCCAGCGGAGATGTGTCGATCCAGGCTTGATCGATTGTGAAAACGTTGGATGTGTAAGCAAAAAGGACCTGGCATTTGCCAGGTCCTTTTGCATCTCCACATACTATTTTCGTGCCTTCCATAGAAATTCATCAACGGTGCGGGCGACTTTGGGATTGGTGCGAAGCTGACTATGCTGGGCCTGCGCCCCGGTGAACTTGGCCTCGCGATAACTGCGGGCGCGGCCGGCGACCAGCCAGCCGAGGGCGCGTGATGAGGCGTTGAAGATCCGGCCATCACTGCCGGTGTCATCCCAGTCGCCGTAAATGTTGAGAAAATCGATCTGGCCGGCCGGAATGCTGTCGCGATCGAGCATTGCCCGGCGAAAATCGGGCGCGAGGAACCGCGGCTGGCCGCTTCGCTGAATGCGATTGTTGCGCGGCTGCATATGCATGCCGGGAATCCCATCAAAATTGCCAGCGATCGCCGCATAGCGCTGCAACTGGGGGAGCTGGCGGTCTTTTCCATACCGTAATTCATAATACAGGACAGCGGCGTTGCCCAGCGAATGAGCGACGATGTTGAATTTTTTCACCCCATAGCGCGCACGCAAGCCCACCAGGACGTTATGGAGCCAGTCGGAGATGAGGTCGTAATTGAGCGTGCGGTTGTCCTGGAACACCACCTTGACCAGCGGCCGGCGCACCCGCGCGAGCCAATGCCCGGTGAAGGTGACGTGGCCGTGCGGATCGACGGTTGCGGTGAGGACTTGTTGGGCATTATCGACTTGTTCGGCGCGCGTCATGAGCGCTTGCATCGAATGCGCATTGCCGAAGTGGCCGTGCAGATACAACGTGACCGGCGCTTGTTCATGGGCAGCGGTGGTCTGACGCGGTGTCGCGGCGAAGATCACGATGGCCGCCGCAGCGAGGATGCCCGCCAAGAGAAACCAGAGATGCTTTTTCATTTGTCGGGCCTCCTCATCCTTGTTTGACGTCAGTATACCGAAAAATCGTTAAGAAAATAGTCGTCTTACGCAAATGTTCGTTCGCATAAATGGTACGACAGGTGGTGAGGGAAGCAGCTGAGACGGAAACACGCCATTCACGATGATGATCGCGAGTGGCGTGTGCGTGTGAAGCGCGAAGATGCGGATGGCTTGTGCGTGAAAACACGGTGAACAGGCGGCGTGACAAGGCTGAGAGGTGGTAGACAGAAATTCGCGTGACCCTGTAAACTGGATTCGCAGCATTGTGATGACGGTTGGCTAATCCAAGATGCGAGGAGTTGGTGCCTATGCAGGCTCTCATAACTCTAAACAGAAGGGAGGTGCCCAGGATGTCTCTCGCCGAGGTGATCGTACTACTTAAGTTGCTGGTTGACTTAGTAGCCGCGATCGTCGAGCTCGTAAAGGCGTTTAATGACAAACAAAAAGACCGTCAGTAGACTTTTTGGCAGAAGTCTGACGATCTTTATCAACTGAAGCCAACTGTTATGCAGGCTGTGGGGTCGCTCTTAAACGGCCCCTCACTTGCTCACTATATCATGGCGACAGCGAGTTTGAAAAGCCTAGCAAAGGCTGCAATACGACTTGTCCAGACCTATTTTTCAGCTTTGGCCAGCGCCTGTTTGATGTCGCCAAGCAAGTCGTCGATGTCCTCGAGTCCGACTGCCAGCCGCACCAGCTGTGGGGTGATGCCAACGGCCAAGCGGTCCGCCACTGGCAGTTCCGCATGGGTCATGGTGTACGGCAATTCGGCGAGGCTGGACACGGAGCCCAGCGAAACGGCCAGCCGGAACAATTTCAGCTCGTCGACGAAGCGGCTGGCATCGATGGTCGGCGCCAGCTCCACGGACAGTACCGCACCGTAGCCATTTGTCTCGCTTGCCGCGACCGCGTGATCCGGATCATCCGGCAGGCCAGGGTAATGCACGACCGTTGCCGCCTCCGAGTCGTGGAAAAATTCGGCGATGGCTTGGGCATTGGCGTCTTCGCGATCCATCCGGACGGCCAGAGTCTCAATGCCGCGCCGAACCAGCTCCGCGTCACGCGGTGAGAGCACGCCGCCGAGGCCATTTTGGGCAAAATAGATCTGCGCGCCCAATTCGGCTGTTTTGGTGACAACGATGCCGGCGACCAGATCCGAGTGGCCACCTAGATATTTGGTGGCGGAGTGCAGCACAATGTCGGCGCCCAGCGTCAGTGGCTGCTGGAGATACGGGGTCAGGAAGGTGTTATCGACGATCGTGAGCAGGTCGTGTTTTTTCGCCAAGGCCGCGATCTTGCGCACATCCGTCACATGAAGCAGTGGGTTGGTGAAGGTCTCAAAATAGATAGCCTTCGTGTTGGGCTGAATCGCGGTTTCGACGGCGGCGAGGTCGCGAGTGTCAACGGCGGTAAAGCTGAGGCCGTGCTTGGCAAAATACCCATTGATCAAGCGCCAGGTACCGCCATAGACCGTGTCACCGACGATGATGTGGTCGCCAGGGGCAAAAATCGTCAGCGTCCCGTGGATGGCGGCCAGCCCTGAGGAAAATGCGAACGCCGCGGCGCCTTCTTCAAGATCTGCGACCTGTTTTTCCAAAAACTCGCGGGTCGGGTTGCCCGAGCGGCTGTAATCCCAGCGGACGTCACTTTCCGCATTAGGAAACTCGAAGGTCGAGGTCGTGTAAACGGGTGGATTGATCGCACCAGTATTGTTGTCGTTGAGTGGCGTGCCGTGAACGAGGCGGGTATTGAATTTTGTCATAAAGCAGACTTCTTTCTATTAACTTACTTGTCTTCCGTGATGTCAGCGTTGAAGTATTGCTTGGAAAGCTTGGTCAACGTGCCGTCTTCGCGGAGTTCCTTGATCGCCTTGTTGACGGCCTTGGTCAGCGCGGTGCTCTTCTTGTTCAACAGCGCGGCGATCTTGGCAGCCGGGACGTCGCTGGACGGAATCTCAGTGGCAGTCCATGCCGAAGTGTCCTCGGTCTTGGCGTAGGTGCTCCAGGCCGAAACGGCGTTGATCGTCGCATCCGCGCGCCCATCCTTCACGAGCTGCAGGGATGTGGTGAATTCCTGACTTGGCACAACGGTCGCACCGAATTTCTTGGCCAACGCTTCGTTATCGGAGCCGGTCGCATCAGCGGTTTTCTTGCCCTTGATGTCGGCGATCTTGGTGATGTCCTTGTTGCCCTTTTTGGTGATCAGAACATAGCGCGAGTAAACGTATGGGGTACTGAAGGAATAGGCCTTCGCCCGTTCCGGGGTCTCGGTGATGTTGTTCAGTGAGATATCAAAACGGCCGGAGCCAACGCCTTGAATCAGGCTGTCCCACTTGGTCGGCTTGAAATCGGCAGTCAGCCCCAATTTCTTCGCAATGGCCTTGGACAGATCGACTTCAAAGCCGGTCAGCTTGCCATTGGCGCGATAGGAATAAGGGGCGTAGGTGCCTTCAAGGCCGACCGTCAGCTTGCCTTTGGAGACCAGTTCGGAATCCACGGTGTCACCCTTTGAGCTAGAACTGGAGCTGCTGCCGCAAGCGGCAAGGCCCAGGGCAATGACAGCGAGGCCGGCAACAGAGGCGAGGGTACGGATAATTGTTTTCTTCATATTGAAACGCTCCTTAAATTGAGAAAGTCATTGAATCGATGAAGCTCTTGATGCGGTCGTTCGTCGAATGGAAAAAGCCATCCGTGGGCCCGTCGTACAGCGCATCGCCATTTTCGATGAACAGGATCTTATTGGCGACGCGCTGGGCAAAGGCCATGTTGTGGGTGACGATGATCATTGATTGGTTCTGATCATGAATCGCCAGCAGCACCTTCAACACTTCAAGCTCAAGCTCTGGGTCCAGCGCCGAAGTTGGCTCATCCAGCAAAATGTATTGCGGATGCATGGCCAAACTGCGGGCGATCGCCACACGCTGGGACTGGCCGCCGGAAAGTTCGACTGGATACGCATCCGCCTTGTCGAGCAGGCCGACGGAATCCAGCAACGTCAGCGCTTCTTTGGTGGCCGCATCTTTTGATTGATGCAGCACATGGACGGGCCCCTCGATCACATTTTGCAGAACGGAGAAATGGGGAAACAGGTTGAAGCTCTGGAACACCATTTCGGTGCGCTGGCGCACTTCCAGCGTGGTCTTGCTCGTGATGGGCTTGGCAAAATCGATCTGCAGATCGTCGCAGTCATAGATGCCCGACTCCGGACGCTCCAGCAAGTTGAGACTGCGCAACATGGTGGATTTCCCCGAACCACTGGGGCCAAGGACCACGGTGGTCTGTTGCTCAGGAAATTCCGTGGACAGATCCTTCAACACGGGCGTTTCGCCGAATGTTTTATTGACATGACTGAGCTTGAGCATCAGTTTGCACCTCCTTCACCGGCTGTGATGTGCTTGGATGTCACTTTTTCAAGGTAACTCTGCAGCCATGTCAAGATCGTACAGATCACGGCGTACAGCAGGGCGACCAGGCTGTACATCATCAGCGGTTGGTAATTTTCCCCCGCGTATTGCTGGGAGACTTGGAACATTTCCACCAGGGTGATCGACGCGGCCAGGCTCGTGTCCTTCACCAAGCCGATGAAGGAATTGGAGAGCGGCGGCACGGCGGTTCGGAGCGCTTGGGGCAAAATAATGCGGCGCAGGACCAAACTACGCTTCATCCCGATCGCAAAGGCGGCTTCCCACTGGCCAGTCGGAATGGATAAAATGGCGGCGCGAATAGTCTCCGAACAATACGCCCCGGTGTTCAGCGAAAAGGTGATGATGCCGGCCACCACGGGGTCAAGTTTGATGCCGTCAGGGAAGATCCCGGCAATTTTCAGATACGGCAAGCCGAAATACACAATGAACAACTGAACGAGCAGCGGGGTGCTGCGAAACAGCCAGACATAAAAACTCGAGATGCCTTTGACGATCTTGAACGCGCCGCCGAGCTGGGAAATGCGGGCCAGCGCGACCAACAGGGCCAAGATGAGCCCGAGAATGAAGGACACGACCGCAATGGGAATCGTGTATTGCAGACCGGCTTTGATCATATTGGGAAGATATTCGTTGAAGATCTGTTGGACCATGTTTTTTCCTCCTGACGATTGAGACAAAGAAAAACGATCTCGTGCTTGCCCGAAAATACTGGACAAGGACGAAATCGCTTCGTGGTACCACCTTGGTTCAGAGTGCAAAATGCGCTCCCTTAAGCATACAAACATATGCCGACTCGATAACGGGAGTGCCCGCTGACAGCTGACCGAAGCTCACTGCCAAAACTCTTGAGAACCATATTCGCTACGCCGCAACCACTTGCTTCCACCACCCGCAAGCTCTCTGAACGCGCTAGCCGTACCTACTCATCCTCATGTCGTACTTATTGTATGTAAGCGTAGCGGCTTTTATCGGCTTTGTCAACAGCGCCTGAAAATTTTTTTTGTTGTGGGTTTGGGCGCGCCCGGTGGGCTTGCGGGTGGGCTGGCGCCAGAAATGGCTGGAACGCTCCCAAGTGACTTTAAGCCCGCACAGACCGCGGTCTTAAAGCTCACTTTCGTTGTAAGCGGCAAGCCGCTAACAACGACGAGGGGGCTTGATTCGGGCGTTAGGCGTTTACGTCTTACGCCCGGACATGCGAAGCGAGCCATTTCTGGCGCCAGCCCACCCTCACATCCAGCAACAAAGAAATTTTGGCGAAGGGGCAGCTGACAGAGCCGATACGTTTGGTGATGAGGATAAGAACTGAGCATTGAGGATGTGAGGATACCCGGCGTTCCGTCGAGTGGCTGCTTGTGTGGCAAGTTTTGCTATGGGGAATTGCCTAGTGGCCGCTTCGTGCTTTTGGACGGCAAAGAGTGGCGGTAGTGCTTGCCTTCTGGCTACAATCACTTCTACTAAGTGTGCCTGGTGCCTCACCCCTTTCTGTCAGGGCTTATTTGCGCGAATCAGGCTACCTTCATCCATATAGATAGTTTGGTGAGGTTACGCAATGGGCTTAAAAAAGAATCACATCTCTATTGGCTCTTTGGGAGCTATTGCTGATCAGCAATACGCCTCAATTACTGCCGGCTGACCTGACAAGCGTCTTGAAGTGTCGTTACAGTGTTGGATGTAAGGGTGGGCTCCGGCCAGAAATGGCTCGCTTCGCATGTCTTGGCGTAACGCATAAATGCCTAACGCCAAGAGCAAGCCCCCTCGTCGGTGTTAGCGGCTGTGCCGCTTACACCGAAAGCAAGATTTATGACCGTGGTCTTTGCGGGCATAAAGTTGCTTGGGAGCGTTCCAGCCGTTTCTGGCCGGAGCACACCCGAATCTTTTCACTGACCACTACACTAAAAAACAAACGCTTGACAGCCAGCCGGTTAGTGAGTAAGATGGGCCTCAACATGATAAAGCGATTAAAAAGATGAGTAGTGCGTGGCCTTTTTCTTAGCGAGCTGCAGGCGGTGCAAGCCAGCAAAAAGGTGCGCATGAAGATGGTCTTGGTCAGCGCTTGATCGGCGAGTTTCGGCAAGCCGGTCATGGGGACGCCCATTACAGCGTGCAGGTCTCGCCAATTTGGCCGGACCGGTAGAGGCAACACGTGCAAGCGTGTTGTAAACCAAGGTGGTACCACAGCTGAGCTGTCCTTGCTGCATACATTTGTATGCGGCGGGGACGGCTTTTTTCTTTTTATCGCGCAAAGGAGAAGACACATTATGACAAAAACGATCATCGGCTACCCACGCATCGGCGAGCACCGCGAATTGAAGTTTGCCACCCAGAAATTTTTCAAGCATCAGTTGACTGAAGACGAGTTGTTGAAGGCGGCAAAGGACCTACGCGACAAAAATTGGGCGACGCTGAAGGCCACTGGGTTGGATCAGATTCCGACGGGCGATTTTTCCTTCTTTGACACCACGCTGGACACCGCGTTTTTGCTGAACATCGTGCCGAAGCGTTACCAGGCGCTGGGCTTGTCGCCGCTTGCGGAATACTTCGCGCTGGCCCGCGGCTATCAGGGGCCGGCTGGAGATGTGAAGGCCCTGTCGATGAAGAAGTGGTTCAACACGAACTACCATTATCTGGTGCCGGAATTTGATGCGGATACGCAGATCAAGGTCGGCGATTGGCAGCTGTTTGCCCAATTCAAGGACGCCAAGGAACAGGGGCTCAATGCCCGGCCGGCGCTCGTGGGCCCGTACACGCTGCTTCAGTTGAGCCGCTTCTTGGATGGCAAGCAGGCCGAAGACTTTGTGCCGGCTTTGATCGATGCGTACAGCGAGATCATTGCCAAGCTCGCGTCGCTTGGTGCGGAGTGGATCCAGCTGGACGAACCGGCGCTGGTCTATGATCAGACGATCGCGGACAAGGCGCTGTTCACGAGCCTGTACCAGCCGCTCTTGGCGCACAAGCACGGCGCGAAGATCTTGGCGCAGACATATTTTGGCGATGTGACGGATGCGCTGAGCGTGCTGGCGTCGCTGCCGTTTGATGGGCTCGGCCTTGATTTCATCGAAGGCAAGGCCAATCTGGATCTGGTCACCTCTGCCGGTTTTCCAGAAGACAAGGTGCTGTTTGCCGGCATCGTGAATGGGAAAAACATTTGGCGGACGAATTATGATCAGGCGCTGGCCACGCTGGCGCAGCTCGATCAGGTGGCGCCGCAGCTGGTGCTGTCAACATCCTGCTCGCTGCTGCATGTGCCATACACGACGCGCAATGAGGATCAGATTGCACCGGAAGAGCTGCAGTACCTCGCATTCGCCGAGGAAAAATTGACGGAGCTGGCTGATCTGGATGCCGCCCGTAATGGCGATAACGCCGCGCTGCAAGCCAACGAAACGCTATTTTCCAAGCCACGCTATCAGGAAAACGCAGCGATCAATGCGAAGATCGCGGCACTCAAGCCAGAAGACTACGAGCGGCAACCAGCACGCAAAGAGCGGTTGGCCCTCCAGGCAAAAGAGTTCCACCTGCCTGTTTTGCCAACCACAACGATCGGCTCGTTCCCGCAGACCCCGGCGGTGCGCAAAAACCGGGCGAAGTTCCGCAAAGGCGAGATCTCCGAGGAAGAATACACGGCGTTCAACCGCGCGGAGACCAAGCGCTGGATCGATATTCAGGAGGAACTCGGGCTGGATGTGTTGGTGCACGGCGAATTCGAGCGTAACGACATGGTCGAATACTTCGGCGATGAGCTCGAAGGATTCCGCTTCACCGCAAACGGCTGGGTCCAAAGTTATGGCACGCGTGGGGTCAAGCCGCCGATCATCTGGGGTGACGTGGCAGGCACACATCCGATCACGGTGGCGGAGACGGTGTACGCGCAGAGCCTGACCGACAAGCCGGTGAAGGGGATGCTGACGGGGCCGGTGACGATTCTCAACTGGTCGTTCCCACGCGAGGACGTGTCGCCGAAGCTGTCTACCGAACAGATCGCGCTGGCGCTGGCCGATGAGACTCTTGATCTGGAAAAACACGGGATCAAGATCATTCAGATCGACGAACCTGCGCTGCGCGAAAATCTGCCGCTGCGCAAAAAAGACTGGTTCAGCAAGTATCTTGACTGGGCGGTGCCGGTATTCCGGCTGGTTTCCTCAAAGGTCCAGCCGACCACGCAGATCCACACCCATATGTGCTACTCGGAATTCGGCGATATCATTGAGGCGATCGATGCCTTGGATGCCGATGTGATCTCGTTTGAGGCTGCTCGGGCGGATCTGACGCTGCTGGATATTTTGCACGACACGCATTTTGAAACGGAAGTCGGCCCTGGCGTTTACGATATCCACTCGCCGCGGGTGCCTTCTGAAGATGAGATCGTCACCATCATTCATAAGATTCTGGCGCGCCTGCCACAAGAACAAGTCTGGATCAATCCGGGTTGCGGGCTGAAGACGCGCGAGGAGCCAGAGGTCTTGGCCAGCTTGAAGAATCTGGTCGCGGCCACGAAGCAAGTACGGAAGGAACTCGCTCATGAAAGTCAACCGACTGTTTGATCAACATCAGGTCATCTCTTTTGAATTATTCCCGCCGCGCCGCAAAACGCCGGATGAGGATTTTGACCGGATCGCCGGCACGATGGATGCGATCAGTGCACTTGGCCCCGATTTTGTCTCGGTGACCTTTGGCGCTGGTGGCTCGCGCCGGCAAAATGGGACGCTTGAGCTGGCTTCGTTGATCAAAAAACGTTACGGAATCGAAAGTGTCGCCCATTTGCCCGCGGCGCAGCTGGATGCCCAGGCGGTGGATACACTGCTGGGTGAATTTAAGGCGGCTGGGGTGGAAAATATTCTGGCACTGCGCGGAGACATCCCAAAGAACGGCCGGCTCAGCGATGATTTTCCCCATGCCAGCGACTTGATCCGCCACATTCATGCGGTGGGGGATTTCAATGTGATCGGCGCGTGTTACCCGGAGTGTCATCCGGAATCACCTGACTTGGCCACTGATATCCATTTTCTCAAGCAGAAGGTCGATGCTGGCTGCAGTCAGCTGATCTCCCAGCTGTTTTTCGACAATGAGTGTTTCTATGAGTTTGTCGCGCAGTGCCGGGAAGCGGGCATCACGGTGCCGATCGAGGCGGGCATCATGCCGGTTCTCAATCAGCATCAGATCGAGCGGATGGCCACGATGAGCGGGGTGACGTTGCCGAAAAAATTCACCAGCATGATGGCGCGGTATGCGGATAATCCGGTTGCGATGCGCGATGCCGGAATCGCATATGCGATCGACCAGATCGTCGACCTTTTGGTGCATGGTGTCGATGGGATCCACATCTACACGATGGACAACCCGACTGTCGCAAGTCGCATCGTCCAAGCGACGAAGACGTTGGTGCGGGCATAAACTAATGGCTATCAAAACGCACCCCATTCCGCGGATTGGAATGGGGTGCGTTTTTGAGTTATTCGACTTCTTTAGTTGATTTGAGCGCCCGGGTGGGCTCCGGCCAGAAATCGGCTGGAACGCTCCCAGGCAACTTTGAGCCCGCAAAGTGCGCGGTCTCAAAGCTTGCCTTCGGTGTAAGCGGCAAGCCGCTAACACCGACGAGGGGGCTGAGCCGTTTCTGGCCGGAGCCCACCCTCATATCCAGCATTCCATGAACATATCGAAATGAGGACCTGTGGAAATGGTAAAAGTTTCGTTTCATTCCACTATTTATTTGACCGCCTAGATTGTCACACTTGTTGTGTCTATGCCACTATTCTTGCGCTAGTTAGCTTTTGTCCGCTGATTATTGGTCTTTTCGCCATTTTTTGCCGAAGCCTTGCCTTCCTATTTTTCCGCCACTTCCGACAGGCGCCTGGTTAGGGTGATGAGGAGGGTGAAGCCGATGACTAGGAGCGCGCCCAGGACGAGGTAGGTGTGGGCGCCCCAGTTGTGGATAAATGCGCCGAAGAAGAAGTTGCCGAGGGGTTGGACGCCGTCGTAGACCAGGAAGATCAGGCCGAAGACGCGGCCGAGCATGTCGCGCGGAGTGGCGGCCTGCATCAAGGTCGCAAGGCTGGCGAACATGCGGCCGTTGACGAAGCCGTTGATCAGGGCGCAGATCAGCCAAAAGGGATGCTGGAGCCAGAGGCCGAGGAGAATCAACAGCACGCCGTACAGCACTTGTTCGCCATAGACTTGAACGGCCGAGACGGCACGGCGCTGGAGGGCGAGGAGCGAGCCGCCGATCATACCGCCGATCGCTGACATCATCAGGAATTCGCTGTAGGCTGTGGCACGTCCTTGGAAAATGGTATCCGCGATGAACGGCGCGGTGAGGAGAAATCCGGCTGCACAGAAATTGAAGGCCCCTAGCGCGATCATCATCAGGCGCAAGTGGGCCTCACCCAGCACAAATCGTAAGCCAGTGATGGTGTCGCGAAGCATGTTGCTTTTTTCGTTAGCGGGCTGAAAGCGTGGGGCGCGGATGCTCCAGGAGAGCAGGCCGGCCACGATGAAGGACAGGGCGTTGATGATCAAGAAGCCCTTGAAGTCCAACGCCTGATTCGCCAGTAGGAGGCCGCCGACCAGCGGGGCAACGATGCTGGCGAGGCTGAAAACGGAATTGGCGATCGCGTTGAAGCGCTGCAGGGCAGTCGGCGCGATGATGTCTGGGGTGATCGCTTTGGCGGCGGGATAGCTGATCGATAGCAGGAGGTCCAAGACGGCCGTGATCAGGATCAACAGCCATGTCTGTGGATGGGCGGGGTCGATCAGCCAGGCGCCGATCAAACAGGCGGCCGCTGAGATCGCATCGGCGCCCACCATCACCATTTTCCGATCATGGTGATCGACAAGGGTGGCGGCCACAAGATCGCCGACGACAAAGAAGATGCCGCCCAATCCGGTGATGAGGCCGATCAATTTGGTATCGCCGGTCGCGTGCACGATCAGCCAGTTGAGGCCGAGCAGATAGATCGCACTGCCGAGTTGTGAGATAAATGGACTGAAAATTAGTTGAAGGCTCATTTGTTTCTTTTGCATAACGACCATTATATCATTGCGTTTCAGTTGATATAAATGCGACGCCAACTTGCTTGCATGCGGCCTTCTTTTCTGGCATGGTGGGTGATAGACTATTGGACGTTTGGAGGCGCGAGATGGAGCGGCGAATCGCAGTATTTTCAGATACGCATGGGAACGTGACGGCGACGAAGGCAGTGTTGGCGGATGCGATGGCGCACCAGGCGACCGATTATTGGTTTCTGGGGGACTTGCTGCTGCCGGGGCCCGGTGCTGGGGACTTGTACGCGCTGGTGGAAACGGTGGCGCCGACTGTCTGGCTGAACGGCAACTGGGAACAGGCGCTTTACGCGATGGCGGATAAGCATATTGATCTTGATAATCCGGGCAGCGTTTATATCGCGGCGTTATCGGCGTATGTCTTGCAAAAATTAACACCGACGCAATTACTATTGATGCGCAATCATCCGTATGAGCTGACGAAAAAGGTGAACGGCGTGACGATCGGGCTCACGCACAATTCGCGGTTTTCAACGGAAGGGCGGATGCTGTATCCGGCGGGGCATCAGGCGGATTTTGATGGGCTATTTGGCGGCGACCAGGATATCGCGATCTATGGGCACACGCACCAGCAGCTGATGCGCACGTCGCGCAAGGGCCAACTGGTGCTGAATCCCGGGGCGGCGGGGCAGCCGTACAGTCCGTGGTCGAAGCTGTTTGCCGATCAGCGCGCGCATTATTTGATGCTGACGATCTCAGCAAGTGGGCTGGTCGATGTTGATTTTCGCAAGATCGCCTATGATATCGAGGCCGAGCTTGCCTTGGCCAAAACGCGCGGGCTGCCTTATCTGGATCTGTACACGTATCTGCGGCACACGGGCAAAACGGTGACGCATGATCTCGAGCGGCTGGCGCAGGTCAACGCGGCCGGGAATTATCGGGCGCTGGTCAAAGATTATTACGGATTGTGAGGACAAAAGGGTGAAAGAGGAAACGGTCACGGTTCATGAAGCCGTGATGGATGTGGTGTGGGTGATCATCGGCAATGCGGTGTCCGCGTTTGCGTATTCGTGGATCATGGTCAAATTAAATATCATTTCCGGCGGGGTCACCGCTTCGGGGATGATCATGGGCAAACTGACGCCGTTATCGGTCACGTTTTGGACCAACGCGATCACAGTGGCGTGTCTGCTGGCGGCGCTGATCTTTCTGGGCGTGAGGACGTTCATGAACTCGATCGTCTCGAGCCTCGCCTACATGGGTTGGTTCACGCTGGCGCAGGCGCTCGCCCCGGCGCACACGTTGCCCGTCTGGCTGGGGCTGCCGATCGCCGGCCTCGGGGTGGGCGTTGGCTATTATCTTTGCATCGCCCATCACTCCTCAACGGCGGGGCTGGACGTGTTCGCACTTGTCATCAATAAGCACCAGCCAAAATTCTCTGTGGGACTTGGGCTGCGGCTGATCAACTTGATCGTCCTTGGCATCGGTGCGCTGTCGTTTGGCCTCAAGTCGTTTTTGCTGGGGCTGATCTTTATTCTGATCTACACCGAGACGTTGACGTTGCTGCAAAAACGTTTCGGCACAGCTGAAGGTTGAGCGCCGCATAAGAATTCGGAATAATTTTATTCTGAGTTCTTTTTGTTTAGTCGGTTGTGCACAGTATTTTTGGACCAAGTCGGGTATAATTAAGTCGTAGTCAATCTGAGTAAAGTGGGCGATAGAATGAGTAAAGCAGCGAATATCATCCTGATCGGCGATGGCGCGATCGGGTCCAGCTATGCGTTCAACTGTTTGACCACCGGCGTCGGCAAGAGCCTCGGCATTATCGACGTCAATCGCAAGCGCGTGCAAGGCGATGTCGAAGATCTGATGGATGCCTTGCCATATGTCTCGCAGAAAAATATTTATGCGGCGAATTACGAAGACTGCCGCTACGCCGACATCATTGTGATCACAGCCGGCGTCGCGCAAAAACCTGGTGAGACACGGCTTCAATTGCTGCAGAAAAATGCCGCGATCATCACCGACGTTACGAAAAATATTATGGCGTCTGGGTTTGATGGGATTATCTTGGTGGCCTCAAATCCTGTTGATATTTTGACCGAATTAGTCCTGAAATTGTCCGGCTTGCCGCGCAATCGTGTGCTGGGCTCCGGCACCGCGCTGGATTCCGCGCGCCTGCGTTCAGCGATCGGCCAGCGCTACAATGTCGATGTCCGCGCCGTGCATGGCTACATCATGGGCGAGCATGGCGACTCCGAATTTCCGGTGTGGGATTACACGACGATCGGTGGTCAGCCGATTCGCGATTTTGTCCCGGCCAACCGCCTCGACCAAGATCTCGCTGCGATCAGTGAGCAGGTGAAAACGGCGGCTTATTCGATCATCGAGCAAAAAGGCGCGACGTTCTACGGCATCGCAGCCAGCTTGACTCGCCTCACAGCGGCGATCTTGAACGATGATCACGCGGCCTTTGCGATGTCGGTTCATTTGACCGGCGAGTACGGCCTCGACGATGTATCGATCGGCGTGCCAGTCATCTTGAGTGGCCGCGGCCTCGACCGCATCATCGAGCTGGATCTCAATCCGGATGACTTGAAAAAACTGACTGACTCCGCCGCGATTCTGAAGCAGAATCTGCAGTCGGTGTACCCGGGTTAATTAGAGGAAAGATCATGGCATCTCGCTACATGCGGGGTGCCTTGTTTGATTCAGACGGGTCACGCAGGCCATCCCGCGAGCCGCCACACCCTCAGTTGGGTTCCGGCTCGCAGGGGTGGGACATTTAGCTGACCTAGGCACTCGGTGGTAAGGACCGCCACCAAGCACCTAGGCCAAGCTAACTGCCCACCCCTTAACGCGAGCCTCCACACCCCATCCTTTTGCTTGACACTCGGCGCTTGTCTTCGTACAGTCAAAGGAGAAATCTCTCAGGAGGCAATGATGACAACACAAGACGAATTGAAGCAGCAGGCGGCCGCCCAAGCCGCTGAAATGGTGCAGCCCGGCAGTATCCTTGGCGTCGGCACCGGCTCGACGGTCGCGTTTTTCATTGATGCGCTGGCCGCGCGGAACCAGAAGACCCCGCTGAACTTGGCGGCGATCGTCACGACGTCCAGCCGTAGCCAGCGTCAGCTTGAGGACAACGGTTTTCACGTCAGCGAGCTCGCCGAGATCGATCAGGCGGATCTGACGATCGATGGCGCGGACCGGGTCGACCCGCAGCTGGACGGCATCAAGGGTGGCGGCGGTGCGTTGACGCTGGAAAAGAATGTCGCGATCAACTCCAAGCATAACGTCTGGATCGTCGATGAAAGTAAAGTCGTGGACCGACTCGGCGGGTTTCCGCTGCCAGTCGAGGTGTTGCCGGTCTCTTGCGAGCAGCTCCTGAAAAAATTCACCCGTGATGGCTTGGCGCCGCAGTTCCGCCTCAACGAAGATGGCAGTCGCTATGTGACCCATTACGGCAATTACATCCTTGATCTGATGGTCTCGCCGTTGCCGATTCCGGCGGGGCTGGCCAACTACCTGGATGGCACAGTCGGCGTGGTCGAACACGGACTGTTTTTGAACATGACAGATGAAGTCCTGATCGCGAAAAAGGATGGCACCATCGCGCATTGGGTCCGCAAGTAAACGCAAAGTCTTCCACCTGCAATTTTTGCAAAGTGGGAGGCTTTTTTCGTCGTCGCAGGGCGAGAAGTGAAAATGCTTTCAAAACGCCGGTTGACCAAGTAAACTGGAATAAAGGACGCATCGCAATCAAGGAGGTTCTGCCATGTTTCGACGTTACCGCAGTATCAGTTTGATTCTCCGCATTTTGATCGGGCTGGTGGTCGGCGCGCTGCTCGGAGTGGCGCTGCCAAGCTGGACCTTCATCGGCGTTTTGGGCGACTTGTTCGTCGGCGCCCTGAAAGGCATCGCCCCAATCTTGGTCTTCTTTTTGATCACCACCGCCATTTCGCGCTACAAGCGGGGGGCGGAAAACCATTTTGGGACGGTGATCAAACTCTATCTGATCGCCACTTTGGTCGTAGCCGTCGCGGCGGTTGCGGCGAGTTACTTTTTCCCCATCAAGCTCATCGTTTCGGATGCCGCGACGAAAGCGGCCACCGGGACCAGTGCGGCGCCGCAAAGTCTGGGCACGGTGCTGGAACAGCTGGTGGTCGGCGCGGTCTCCAATCCGTTTGGGGCCATGATCGAAGGCAACTACTTGGCGATTCTGTTTTGGGCGCTGATGATCGGCTCGGCGCTTCGCCTGGCAACGGAGACGACGCGTCAGACGATCAGCGATATCACCGATGCGATACAGCATGTCGCCCAACTGATCATTGAGTTTGCGCCATTTGGCATTGTCGGCCTACTGTTCCGCAGCATCAGCGAAAACGGGTTGAATGGGGTCGCACGGTATGGCCAGTTGGTCCTGCTACTGGTTGGCACCATGGCCTTTGTCTATTTGGTGCTTTACGCTGGCATGGTGTGGCTTGAGACGCGGCAAAATCCGTACCCGTTGATCTTTTGGACCCTGAAGACTTCGGGCATCCCGGCGTTTTTCACCCGAAGCGGGGCGGTCAACATTCCGATCAACTTGCAGGCCAGCGAAGATCTTGGTCTCAGCAAGTCCTCTTACGCGATCTCGATTCCGCTGGGCGGCTCGGCGAATAGCGGCGGGGCGGCGATCACGATCACCATCATGACGCTGGCCGCGGCCCATACCGTGGGCGTGCCGGTGTCTTGGCCGCTCGCGTTTCTGTTGTGCTTCCTGTCGGCGTTGGCGTCGACCGGGGTGTCGGGCATCGCCGGGGGCTCGCTGCTCTTGATTCCGATGGCGGCTAGTCTGTTTGGCATTCACAATGATTTTGCGATGCAGGTCGTCGGCATCGGGTTCATCATCGGGGTCATTCAGGATTCGGTGGAAACGGCGGTGAACTCTGCCTCGGACCTGTTGTTCACGGCGGCGGCCGAATTCGGGGATGCCCGCCGCGATGGCAAGCCGATCGATGTGAACGCGCGGGTGCGCCAAGCCCGCAAGCTCGAATGATATAATGAAGAAAATCGAAAGAAGGCGACCCACATGGAACAAAAACAATATGTCTGTCCGAAGTGTGGCAGCAATCACTACATTTCCGACCAATTTCAGGCGACTGGCGGGACCTTTGCCAAGTTGACCAACGTGCAAAACAAGAAGTTCATCACGATCAGTTGTGCGAATTGCGGCTACACCGAGTTGTACCGCAAGGAATCCAGCGCCGGAATGAATATTCTCGATTTCCTGATCGATGGCTGAAAATTTTTTGAATCAGCGTCAAGCGAGTCGTGGCCAGCGGTGCCGCGACTTTTTTTGTGTGCTGAGGGTGACCGACTGTGTTTATATACTGGACAACTGTTTTTTAAACGTGTACGATACGACTCATAATCTGAACACGGAGGAGGCACGACGATGTTTGAAAAATATCGTTCCGTATCGTTGATCTTGCGAATCATTATCGGCTTGGCAGTGGGGGTCTTGCTGGGGACAACCGTGCCGACGTTGACCGGCATCGGGCTGATGGGCGACCTGTTCGTCGGTGCGCTCAAGGGCATCGCGCCTGTTTTGGTCTTCTTCTTGATCATGGCGGCGGTGTCCCATTATCAAAAGGGGAGTGAGACGCATTTTGGCTCCGTGATCGTCTTGTATCTGACCGCCACGCTGCTGTCGGCGTTTGCGGCGGTCGGGGCAAGCTATGCCTTTCCGGTGCGGCTGGATCTGACCAAGGTGGCCAAAACAGCGGCGAGTGGGCCGAAAGACCTGGGCACCGTCCTCACTGATCTGTTCAACAATGCGGTGACCAATCCGTTTCAGGCCGTGGCGTCGGGCAATTACCTCGCGATCTTGTTTTGGGCGCTGATGATCGGCTTTGCGTTGCGCCTCACTTCTGCGCAGACTCGGCAGGTGATCACGGATCTGTCTGAGGCGATCACGAATGTGGCCCAGACCGTGATTCAATTCGCGCCATTTGGCATCGCGGGCCTGGTCTTCAAGACGGTCAGCGCC
Source organism: Lacticaseibacillus mingshuiensis (assembly GCF_016861785.1). Taxonomy (GTDB): domain Bacteria; phylum Bacillota; class Bacilli; order Lactobacillales; family Lactobacillaceae; genus Lacticaseibacillus; species Lacticaseibacillus mingshuiensis. The sequence goes on along the minus strand of NZ_BOLS01000009.1, from coordinate 2,744 downwards.
AAGGGCCTCGCCGGCATCGCGCGATACGGCCAGTTGGTGGCACTTTTGGTCGGCACGATGGCGTTCGTTTACCTGGTGCTTTACCCGCTGATGGTGTGGGTGATGACCCGCCAAAATCCCTATCCGTTGACCTTGTGGACGCTGCGTGTGTCGGGTCTGCCCGCATTTTTCACCCGCAGCTCGGCCGTCAACATTCCCATTAACCTGCAGGCCTGCGAGGACCTCGGCCTGAATAAAAAATCGTATGCGGTCTCCATTCCGCTGGGTGGCTCTGCCAACAGTGGCGGCGCGGCGATCACGGTGTCGGTGATGACTCTGGCTGCGTGTGCGACGCTAAATATTCCGGTGTCGTTTCCGCTGGCGATCATTCTCTGCTTTTTGACCGCCTTGGCCGCGACTGGGGCATCCGGTATCGCAGGGGGCTCGCTGTTGATCATTCCGATGGCTGCCAGCATTTTCGGCATCTCCAATGACATCGCCATGGAAGTGGTCGGCGTTGGGTTTGTGATCGGGGTGATTCAGGATTCCGTCGAGACCGCCGTCAACTCGGCCTCCGATCTACTGTTCACCGCCACGGCCGAATACCGCGATCGGCGCCGGGCCGGCGAAAAAGTGGACATCACCGCCGCCGTGCGCGGGGCGATCGCCAAAGAACGCGGCGGCGCACCAGCGAAGGATGCGGTGCAACGTGCAGCCGTCAAGCCAGCGGAATAAGGCGATGGGATGGCCTTCGAGTTTCGGGGCCAAGCCTTGCCATCGATTTGCCAGAATAGTCGCTAAAGCAGGACCGCACGCATCAGGTGGCCCTGCTTTTTTCGTTTCGAACATTGACATTGGCTTCTGAACATGGAAAACTAGTTAAAACGATTCTCATTTTTTCTTCATTAAAGACGCGGAGGCTGGCAATGAACGTATTCAAACGGATGATCAAAAAAGAAGATCCGGCGGTGTATCAGGATAAGGATGCAAAATTGCCGCGCGTACTGACGGTGAAGGACTTCCTGGCCCTTGGCGTCGGCACCATCGTTTCGACGACGATCTTCACCTTGCCCGGCGTGGTCGCCGCGCAACATGCCGGCCCGGCCGTCGCCTTGTCCTGCTTACTGGCGGCGATCGTGGCGGGGCTGGTCGCCTTCGCCTATGCGGAAATGGCTGCGGCGATGCCGTTTGCCGGCTCGGCCTATTCCTGGATCAACGTGGTTTTCGGCGAGGTCTTCGGCTGGATCGCGGGGTGGGCGCTGCTGGCGGAGTATTTCATCGCCGTCGCTTTTGTTGCGTCGGGGTTATCCGCCAACTTGCGCGGCCTGCTCGGGTCGTTTGGCCTCAACGTCCCATTTTTCCTCGCCAATCCGCTGGGCACAAAGGGCGGATTCGTCGACTTGATCGCCGTTGTGGTCATCATCTTGGTCGCCTTGTTGCTGTCGCGCGGGGTGTCCGACGCGGCCCGGGTGGAAAATATTCTGGTGGTGCTCAAGGTGCTGGCGATCTTAGCCTTCATCGCAGTCGGCTTGACGGCGGTGCACTGGCAAAATTATGTGCCGTTCATTCCGAAGTACCATGTCAATGCGGACGGCACCGCGTTTGGCGGCTGGCAGGGCGTTTATGCCGGGGTCTCGATGATCTTTCTGGCCTATATCGGCTTTGACTCCATCGCCGCGAATTCCGCGGAAGCCAAGGACCCGGAGCACACGATGCCGCGGGGGATCATCGGCAGTTTGATCATCGCGGTGATTCTTTTCATGGCGGTGGCCTTGGTGCTGGTGGGCATGTTCCCGTATCAAAAATATGCGGGCAATGCGGAACCAGTCGGCTGGGCGCTGCGCGAGATCAACCAACCCGTTTTCGCCACGGTGATTCAGTCCATCGCGGTCATCGGCATGTTCACCGCCTTGATCGGCATGATGATGGCCGGCAGCCGCCTGCTTTACAGCTTCGGGCGCGACGGCATGCTGCCGCGCTGGCTGGGCAAACTCACCGCCGAAAAGGGTCATGGGGAACGCGGTTTGCCTAATCACGCGCTGCTCTTTTTGACGGTGATCGGCGTGCTCATCGGCGCGTTTTTCCCGTTTGCCTTTTTGGCCCAGCTGATCTCGGCCGGGACGCTGATCGCCTTCATGTTCGTGTCGCTTGGAATCTACCGGCTGCGGCCGCGCGAAGGCAAGGACATCGCCGACCCCGCGTTCAAGATGCCGTTTTATCCGGTGATGCCGGCGCTGGGCTTTCTCGGCTCGCTGATCGTCTTCATGGGGCTGGATGTTCAGGCAAAACTCTATTCTGGTATCTGGTTTGTTGTGGGGCTCGCCGTTTACTTTGTGTATGGGATCCGGCATTCGAGTCTGAACGACCCCAAATAAGCTTCATCAGGAATCAAAAATGGACGCAGCCGTTGCGAAGCGGTTGCGTCCATTTTCAGTTGGAGCCGCATCCCGCGGGCCTTCACACCCTTTTCAGTTGGGTTCCGGCCCGCATGGTGGGGTCATCTAATTGTCTCGAGCACTCGATAGCCAAGTGCGCTATCAAGCGCTCAAGCCAAATTAGCTGCCCCACCATCCCGCGGGCCCTCACACCCTTTTATAAGTCCTTTATGTACCAAGTGTCGCAGCCGTCATGCGGTTCGCCGGGCAGCGCATGGGCAAGCTGAGTGAAGCCTTGGTGCTGATAAAGGACCCTGGATTATTCACCTCGGTATTTGGGACATGAAATCGCATCTGGCCGGTCTGAAAGCAACGTTTGGAGCGTTGCGA
>NZ_BOLS01000008.1 GCF_016861785.1 Lacticaseibacillus mingshuiensis | reverse complement strand
GCACAAAAAGCTTAGTGCTGGATGTGTAAGTCAGCGGTGTTCCCAGAAGCTCGGTCATTTATGGCCGAGTAGTTCACGTTTGCTTGATCGTGCACAACGGCCCGCTTTTCTCCGCCACGCTCACAGCAAAAATGCTATGCTTGGGGCATCCAAATTTGCGGGGAAGAGGCCAACAGTCATGGTAATCTTCGATTCAAGACTTAGTAATCAGCTCCATCACCGAACCATCCGCCGTTTTTTGCCGGAACCTGTCAACCCGGAGGCCATCGACGCCTTGGTGGCAGTGGCACAGCACACGGCGACGTCGCATTTTCTCCAGTCGTTTTCCATGATCTCGATCACGGATCCGGAGCTTAGGCGGCAGATTGCGACGATCGCCAAGCAAGATTATGTGGCGGGAAATGGGCATCTGTTTATTTTCATCGCGGATCAGCACCGGGCTTGGCAGATCGCCCAGCGTGCCGGGGTCACGGAAACGCATCTGGGGTCGGCGGACAAGTTCCTGCAGGCAACTTCGGATGCGTTGTTGGCCGCACAAAATGTGGTCAACGCGGCCGAGAATTTGGGGCTGGGCACCGTTTTGCTCGGCAGCATTCTCAATGATCCGTTGCAGTTGATCAGGTTGTTGCAACTGCCGCGTCTAACTTTTCCAGTGATCGGCCTGATCGTGGGCGAGCCAGATCAAGCGCCGCAATTCAAGCCGCGGCTGGCTCCGGCGCTTGTGCATTTTGACAATCGCTATCAACTGCCGGCGGATGCGGCGGCACAGGTGACGGACTATGATGCCGTGATCCGCGATTATTACGCCACGCGGGATACGAATCAGCGCGCCGAGACGTTTTCGCATTTGATCTCTGGCAGTAGCCAAGTTCTGCCGGCGCATCGAGGGGACCTGAAAGCCGCCTTGAGCCAGCAAGGATTTTTCGCCGAATAAGCTGCCGAGGTGTTCGGCTCGCAATTGCAGGCGTCATCCTGCTACGCTTGAAGTAGGAAAGGAGGTGTTGCCCCCATGACAGACTTCGATGCGATGAAGGATAAGGTCGTCGGCAAGGTGAAGGAAACAGCTGGCAAGGTCGCCGGTGATGAAAAGCTGGAAGCCAAAGGCAAAGCTGAGCAAATGGCAGGCGAGGCCAAGGACAAGGCCGCCGAGCTGAAAAAGAAAGCCGAAGACGCAACAGACGACGCCACTGACAAAGTGGCAAAGAAGTTCAATGACGCCGTCGACGAAAGCAAAAAATAAAGGGTGTGAAGCCGAGCGCTTAGGGTCATGCAGGTAGGTCCAGCAGACGCGTGAGGCGACTTTTGCCTCGGGTGGCTGGTGGCCTAGATGCCATGACGCTGCTCGGCGAAACCCGACTCATTTGCTGGGTCCATGGCGCTCAGCACATAAGGGCTTCCCGCTCGACAGGGAAAAAGCCCGCAAAAAAATCGGCCCTGCGCGACGGACGCGGCGGCCGATTCTTTGTGTGCTGAGACCTTAACGTGGCGTTGCACGCTGAATCATAAATTGCCAGACATACAGCGTCACGGCCAAGAGATACGCGCAGGTGCCAATCAGATATGGAAGCGCCAGGTGCAGCGTCATCGCGGTGTATAGCGCATCGATGAGCAAGGTGAAGCCGATGAAAAACCAACGCTTGTAGCCGGTATCGATGGCGGATTCCCCGCACCAAGTCAACAAGGAGAACACGGCCAGGCAAAAGGCAGCCAACAGCGCCCAACGAAAAGCACCGAGCCACAAAGCCGCACCGTTAAGCCGCAGGAGCCCGGCAAAGCCCAGTGCGCTGGCCAGCAGCACGACATGGCCCAGCACAAAGGCCGGCAGATGGGTGGCGGCGCGGGTGAAATGCGGGCCGGCGATGGCGTACATGGCAAGCATCAGCCCGATCGCAATGGCGGCCGGCAGTGCAGTCGCGAGGGCGCCCCGACCGTCGCTGGCCAGCTGGATCAATAGCAGGCCAAGCACCAATTCGACAAGCAACACCACATGGCCGACCGGTAGCTTGCCTGTTTTTCGCGCGAGACGCATGGCCCCAGCGAAGGCCACCAACTGGGCCGCCCACAGGACGCCGGCAGCGGTCCCGATCGGCAGAAAACTGACCGCGGCGGTCGCCAAGGCGCCGACACCCACCAGCCCGCTAGCCAGCGCGTCACGGTGCCAGGCTTGCCAAGCGAGCCAGCCTGCCGCCCCGGCGATCGCCAAGGTGGCAGGCAGGCCCGCGGCTAACTGGGGACCGGCTGTGATGGCAAACACAATCGAAAACCCCAACGTGATCAGGGGTGTGAGGCTGTGCAGATAGCGGCGCGTGCCGGTGATCAACAGCGTCTGCAGGCCCCAGATCGTGATCCACGCCACAAATCGCAGCCCGCTTTCGCCAAAACTGGCAAGTGCGGTGGCGTCGGTCATGGTCGCAAGTGGGGGCAGTGCGGCCTGCAGAAGGGTCGCGGCGGCGATCAATAGCAGCACTTGTTCGAGTAGGGTGGGACGGGCAGTCTTGGGCATGGGAGTTCCTTTCTGACGATTCAATAGGGCCAGTTTCTCAAAAATAGGCGGGCGCTTCAACCGGCTTTAGCCTGAGACAGTGGGCAAAACGCATGGATGACAAAATTGTTCGGCCAAAATGGTGACCCGGGACGATTTTTCCCATTCTGGGGACAAAAAAAGAGCCGAGATCTCTCTCAGCTCCGAAAAAACTAGTCCGTGACGGTCAAGCCCTGTTCGGATGCCTCAAGCGGCACCACTTTGCCCGCGGTCAACAGCGGCGTCAGCGTCTGCAGGAAATTCAGCTGCGTCTTTGGCGCAACGGCGATGAGCGCCGGCCCACTGCCGCTTGGGAACACCCCGAATCCGCCGACTTGCCGCACCGCGCGCCGCACCATTTCCGCATGTGGAAAATAGGTCGGCGTGACCATTTCGGCGAGTGGCTCGATCGGGAAATGTTGCATCAACCAGATCGTATCGCCGGTGGCCAGCGCGCGTAAAAGCGGCTCGAGCCCGGCACTTTCGATCTCGTGCGGCTCGCTCAGCGGCACCGGTAGCGCGGTGAAGTGATCCGGCACATACAGCGCGCCTTGGACGCCGTGCAGCTGCAGTTTCTTGACGGCTGTCCCGTTGAGCTGGACAAACCCGCCATGCAGCGCCGCAGCCATCGCAGCCGGAAACGGCTCATAGGGCGCGGCGAGTTTTGCGATGCGCGGCAGTTCCAAGGCCTCGCCGTTCAGCGCGGCGGCCAAGGAAAAACCGGCGAGCATCGCGGCACTTGAGCTGGACAAGCCTTCGCCCATCGGCAACTGGCTTTCCACCTGCAACTGATGCGGCACCAAGGTCGGATCGGCCATCAGGGCTGCCTCCACGATCGGATTAGACTGATCGTTTGCGATTCCCTTTGTTGAGGATGAGACTTCCCATTCCAGCGCTTCATCGCCGACAGTCACGGTCATGCCGCGGTCGACCGCCAAGCCAAGCGAGTTGGCAAGCGGCGTCCGGGCAGTGACGACACCTGGGACCCAGATCTTCATTTGGCAGCACCTTCTTTCAAAATTAGATATTAATAGTATATCTAATATGGCTCTCATTTTCTACCGTTTTCAGCAAAATTAACAAAATGGTATACTGGTCGCATCAGGAGGCGCTCATGGTCAAATTGGTCTTAGTGCGGCATGGCGAAAGTGCTGCGAATTTTTCAAATACATATACCGGCTGGTCGGATGTCCCGCTCACCGCGCGCGGGGCAGCGCAAGCCAGCGCGGCGGGGCAACTGCTGGCGGACACCGGCATCGCCTTCACCTGCGTGCACACCTCGGTCCTCCAGCGGGCGATCACGACGGCCTATTTGGTGCAGGACGCGATCGGTCAAAATTGGCTGCCGATTCAAAAATCATGGCGACTCAACGAACGACATTACGGCGCGCTGCGGGGGCTGAATAAAGATGCGACCCGCACGCTGTTTGGCGCCAACCAGGTCGCGCGCTGGCGCCGGAGTTATCAAGCCGAACCGCCGCTGCTCAACGTTCCGGTCGCGGGCCGGGCGTATGCGGCTTTTCCCACCACCATCCTCTCGCGGGGTGAAAGTTTGGCCGATGCCAGCCGGCGCCTGTTGCCATATTGGGTCGACGAGATCGCGCCGCGGCTGATGCGCGGAGAAAATCAATTGGTCGTTGCCCATGGCTCCACGCTGCGGGCGCTGATCAAGTGGCTGGAAAACATCGGGGATGCGGATATTGACGGCGTGGAAGTCGCTAACGCAGAGCCGATCATCTGTACGCTGGGGCCGGACCTCAGCATTATTGCCAAAGAAGTTCTGGACGCTGACTGATCGGCCGGCTTTTGGAGAACAAGGAGGACATCGCATGAACTATCGCACATTAGGCAAAACAGGCTTCAAAATTTCGGATGTCTCGCTGGGCACCTGGCAGCTTGGCGGCAAATGGGGCGCGCCGTTTGACCAGCAAGTCGCAACGGCCACACTGGAGGCGGCGGTCGCAGAAGGTGTCACCTTCTTCGATACCGCGGATGGCTACCAAGATGGCAACAGTGAGCGCACAGTTGGCGCGTTTTTGAAGACGCATCCTGAGGTCCATTACACGACCAAGATCGGGCGCAAAGAGGGGCCTTTGAGCCTCGCCCATTTTCAGCCGGCTGCGCTTGACCGCTATATCGACGACTCGCTGAAGAATATGCAGACCGACGCGCTGGACTTGGTACTGCTGCACTGCCCGCCGATGCAGGCTTACTATGATCCCGAGATCTTCTGGCACCTGGATCAGTTGAAGCAGGCGGGGAAAATTCGCAACTATGGCGTTTCCGTTGAGCGCGTCGAAGAGGCGATCAAGGCGCTGGATTATGATGTCTCCGCGGTCGAGATCATTTTCAACATGTTCCGGCTGCGCCCGAGCAAGCTGTTTTTCGACTTGGCGCAAAAGGCTAATGTTGGGATCTTGGCGCGGGTGCCACTGGCAAGCGGCCTGTTATCCGGCAAATACACGGCGGATACTCAGTTTGCCCCGACGGATCAGCGCAGCAATAACCGCAATGGCGAATTGTTCGACAAAGGCGAGACATTCTCCGGCGTCGATTATCTGACCGGCGTGAAGGCGGCGCAGGTTCTGAAAACGCGGCTCAAGACGGACAACTTGGCCGCGCTGGCGTTGCGGTGGTGCTTGATGTTTCCGGCGGTCTCCGCGGTTATTCCGGGTGCCAGCAATCCCACCCAGATCACGCGCAACACCGATGCGTCGGACTTGCCAGCTTTGACCCACGAGCAAATGGGCATCGTGCAGGATGTCTACGATGACTATCTCAAAAAGCCGGTCGACTATCTTTGGTAGAAGCGCCCGGCCAGCCCCAGTCTCGCACACGTGCATGTGCGGCGGCCGGGGCCTTTTTTTCCGCAAAAAACGCCTCGCAGCGGGTTGGCTACGAGGCGTTTGGTCATGCGACTAGTGTGATTACTTGGAAGCCAGTGAACCCATCGGATCCCATGGCTTGAGCACAGTCGGGTTGTCGTACTCGTTGGTGATCACGAGCTGCAGGTCGGCTGGCAAGTACTTCTTGTTGATGACAACTTGGTAGACAAATTCGTCGAACCAGGCGTCACTTGCAACGAAGTAGCCTTTTTCGCCGACTTTATCGCCCCAAGAGTTCTCGACCTTCCACTTGGTCGGCTTGCCGTCAACAATGTCAACGCCAGTCAGGACCATCGCGTGGGTCATCAGGCTTTCACCGTAATCGAGGCGTTCTGCCTTGGTCATGGAGAAGTCGACGTCAAACAGGGCGTCCTTGTCATAGATCTTGGTGTCCAAGATCCCGATCTGACGGTCAGAGGACTGGCCAACATCACTGCCGAACCAAACGGACTCGCCGGCTTCGAGCTGCTTGATGGCAAGCTGCTTGAAGGTGTCGATGTCGAGGTTCAAGTGACGGACTTCGCGGCCGCCAATGACGTTGCCCAGCATCTCAACGGTGTAAAGGTGGTTGTATGGCTTGTCAGCGGTCGGGCCGTTGATGATGCTTTGGTAAGCGGTCAGATCCCAGCCGATGTACTTCGCAAAGAAGGTCTTCGGGGTGAGGTCGCGGTCGATGTGATATTCCTTGTCATCGTCGCGATACTCGAAGTCGAATTGTGTCGGCGGGTTGCCCAGCGTGTAAGCCAAGATGCGGTAGATCTCGCCGAGCTTCTTGGTGCGCACGGCCTGGATCTCGTCATCGCTGGCGCCATCTGCGACCAGCTTGCGAAAATCAACGGCATCCTTGCGCAGCTTGAGGTTCAAAACGGAATCCAGTTCGTTGGACTTGCTGGAGCTGTAGGTCTCAGGCATCACAGACTTCGGCACGATGCCGTACTTTGCGATGAGTGCTGTCAGCATATCCCACTGGCCGCCATCGCCTTGTGGGGTCGCCATCAGCCAAGCAACTTTGCGAGAGTCGATCGGCTCGCCTGCAGTCTTCAGAACATTCTCATAAAAGTAGTTGGACTTTTCGAACTTGTCCCAGAAGAAGGTATAGTTCTGGCTCAGTTCAAAATCCTTGATCTTGAACTGCTTTTGAATGCCGTGACGCATCGTGTTGAGCGCCGCGAACATCCAGCAACGGCCGGATTGCTTCTGGTTGGCAACGGCGCCGGTGTCCAGTTCGATGGAGAAAGTCTGGTCCATCGCCACTTTGGAGTCGGTGCTTTCGGCGGTCTTCAAGACACCGTTGTTCATAACGGCCTTTTGAATGACGTCATGGGCTGGCGTGTTTTCAAGGTCAGCTTGGAACTTGCTAAGATCATCAGCTGTGATAGCTGTAGACATGCGCTTCACTCCTTAAATTAGAAAATAATGATATTTTTCAGACTTCATCAGTTTAGCATAAAGCCGCTCGCAATAGAACTGGCTGACGCGCTTTTGCGTAATCTCTACAATAGTTGGGCGAAATGTTCAACCACGCGGTGCGAGTGCCTGATCTGATGGGGAAAAAACATGGTTAGTTGTGAATGAGTTGGGCGGGGAAAAAGTAGGAGCGAGGTTACCCGACTTTTAGTTGAAGTCTGGCGTGCCCCTACACACCCTAGTTGGGTTTCGGTGCGCATGGCGGATGCATCTAACTGTCCCCGTCACTAGAGGCGAAGCGCGCCCCTAGCGCCAGGGCCGAGTTAGCTGATCCGCCATCCCGCGCCCCTACACACCCTTTGGCTCCCGGAGCACATCTGCGTATTCCGCTTTTGTATCAAATTCATGTCGGGCAAAGGTGCACAGCGGTTCGATCTTTTTGCCTGTCGCGCGGGCTTCATCGACCACCGCACGCACCAGCTTGCCGGCGATGCCTTGGCCGCGCAGGCTGCTGTCAACGAAGGTGTGATCGATGACAAAATTTTGCCCGTCGTCGATGTCTTGGTAGGTGACCTCGGCGATCAGCTTGCCATTGTCGTCGGTGAGAAAATAGCGGCCCGGTTCATGTTCAAATTCCATGGAAAGACCTCCTTGTATTAATAGAAGAGAAGTGGCTGGTATCACGACCATTATCGCATATCCCGCGGGTAAATGATTCGTTAACCTGTGCGTACCGGCGTAGTTTCGAATTGCCTGCGGTGGTAAGATTGATAAGAGAAAGAACTGATGGAGGACATTATGCACAAACGTGGCTTTGAGATCGTTTCAGCGTATCAAGACGACCCAGAGGTGAAGCTGCCGGTCCGCTCGACCAAGCAGGCGGCGGGGTATGACTTTTTTGCCCGGGAAGATTTCGTTTTAAAAAGCATCTGGCGTTATGATTTTATCCGGCTTTTTCGCCTGATCAAAAATGAGCATCCATTGACCGAAAGCGATTTTCGCCGCGCCACCAAGATCTTGAAACCGCTCCTTGTGCCCACGGGCGTCAAGGCGTATATGCAGCCGGACGAGGTGCTGATCTTGGCCAATCGCTCCAGCAATCCGCTCAAGCGCGGGCTGATCATTCCAAACGGCATCGGCGTGATCGATGCGGATTACTATAATAATCCGGATAACGAAGGCGAGATCTTCATCCAAATGGTCAACACGAGTCCCAAGGATGTTGTGATCGAGCAGGGTGAGCGCATCGGCCAAGGCATCTTCATGCCATTTTTGACCGCCGACGACGACCAGGGCGGAAAAGGCGAACGAACCAGTGGTTTTGGGTCGACCGGCCGCTGATTTTTAGCTAAGAAAGGAGCCGCGACATGGCTAAATCAAAAACGCAATTTGTCTGCCAAAACTGCGGCTATATCTCGGCCAGTTATATCGGCCGCTGCCCGAATTGCCGCGCGTGGAACAGCTTAGTTGAAGAAGTCGTTGAGGCGGCGCCGACTGCGGCCAAACCTCGCGCAACGGTGTCCGGCCAGCGCGTGCGCCCGCAGAAGCTTGAAAAGGTCACGATCGAAAAGGAGCACCGCGTCAAGACCGGCCTCAACGAGTTGAACCGCGTGCTGGGCGGCGGTGTCGTGCCGGGTTCGCTGGTCCTGATCGGCGGCGATCCCGGCATCGGCAAGTCGACGCTGTTGCTTCAAGTCTCCGGCCAGCTGTCGGCGACCGGCGGCACTGTTTTGTATGTGTCCGGTGAGGAAAGCGCCAGCCAGATCAAGATGCGCGCCGGACGTCTCGGGGTCGGCGACACGGGGATGTACTTGTATCCGGAAACGGATATGCCCAGCATTCGTAGCGCGATCGAGGACCTCAAGCCTGATTACGTGGTCATCGATTCGGTCCAAACGATGAACGTGCCCGAGATGAACGCGGCGGTGGGCTCAGTCTCCCAGATTCGGGAAGTCACCGCGGAGTTGATGCGCATCGCCAAGGTGAACGCTGTGACGATCTTCATCGTCGGCCATGTGACCAAAGACGGCGCCATTGCCGGGCCGAAGATCTTGGAGCACATGGTGGACACGGTCCTGTATTTTGAAGGCGACATGCATCACACCTTCCGCATTTTGCGCTCGGTGAAAAATCGCTTCGGGTCGACCAACGAGATCGGCATCTTTGAAATGCACCAAGACGGCTTGCATGAAGTGGCCAATCCCTCGGAACTATTTTTGGATGAGCGGTTGGCCGGGGCGAGCGGCTCGGCGGTGGTCGTGTCGATGGAAGGCACGCGGCCGATCTTGGTCGAATTGCAGGCCCTGATGACGCCGACGCAATACGGCAACGCAAAGCGCACCGCCAGCGGTCTTGATCACAATCGGGTCAGCTTGATCATCGCGGTGCTGGAAAAACGGGCGAACCTGATGCTCCAAAATCAGGATGCCTATCTCAAGGCCACAGGCGGGGTGCGACTGGATGAACCGGCGATCGACCTGGCGATGGCCATGGCGATCGCCAGCTCTTACCGGGATGTCGAGATTCAGCCGACCGATTGTTTTGTCGGCGAACTTGGCTTGACTGGCGAGGTGCGCCGGGTCAGCCGCATCGAGGATCGTATCAAAGAGGCGGCCAAACTCGGGTTCAAACGCATTTTTGTCCCGAAAAATAATCTCGCGGGGTGGCAGTCACATGAACCGATTCAGGTGATCGGTGTGACCAGCGTCGCCGAGGCGATGAATAAGGTGTTCAACGAACGCGGCTGAGTTGGTTTGCGACCGACCCATCAAATTTTGCATCACCTGGCCGACATGGGCGTACCGGTCGGCCAGATCTAACGTGCACCGGGCTCGAGTGGCAGCGAGGCCGGTCTGCACAGTGAAAGGAGGATTCTATGAAGAAACGAATGATCTCACTGATCTTTGCGGCTGTCGGTTTCGGGGTCGGGCTTGGCGCATTGCCATATTTATGGGCCGCCCTGAACCTTGAACAGTCGTGGCTGATCAGTCCTGTGGCCAACGCCGTCCTCGGCGCGTTGATCTTTTTGATCTTGGGTGAGCTTTCCAGCGGCTGGATCCTGCGCGAGCTCAAACAGATCGAAAAAGCGTTGAGCGAGCGCTCGGCCAGTTATCTCTTGTTCGGCAGTCTCGGTACCATTGTGGGCCTTGTGTTAGCAGCCATTATTTCGATTCCACTTAATAATTTACCCGGCCCATTTGGTACTCTTTTTCCAATTATCCTGATGATCCTGCTGGGGTATCTCGGCTTTCGGGTGGGCACCACGCGCCGCGAGGAATGGCGCAAGTTGCTCAATATCAAAACGAAGCCGAAAGACTCAGAAGGCGAGGTGCTTGAACGCAAGGTGGGCGACAACTTCCGCAAGTACAAGTTGCTCGACACCAGCGTCATCATCGACGGCCGGGTGCAAGCCATCGCCAAGACTGGGTTTCTCGAGGGCACATTGCTGGTGCCGACCTTCGTGGTGCATGAACTTCAGCTGATCTCCGATTCCGCAGATGCGCTCAAGCGCGGACGTGGGCGGCGCGGCCTGGATATTATCAACCAGATGAAGGCCGATCCAGAGATCAACGTCGAGATGTACGATGGTGATTTTGACGACATGACCGAAGTCGACAGCAAGTTGCTGAAGCTCGCCAAGCTGCTCGATGGGGTCGTCATGACCAACGACTACAACCTGAACAAGGTCGCACAGTTTCAAAATGTGCCGGTCTTGAACATCAATGCGCTGGCCAACGCGCTCAAGCCGGATGTGATTCCGGGCGAAGGCATGACGGTCACCGTGATCAAGTCCGGTACCGAGCGCCAGCAGGGGGTCGCTTATCTGGAAGATGGCACGATGGTCGTGGTCGAAGACGGCCAGTATTACATGAGTCAACCGCTTGATGTGATCGTCACCTCGGCACTGCAAACCGCGGCTGGCCGGATGATCTTCGCCAAGCCCGCCCACCAGCAGAAATCGCTGCGGGAAAAACCGGAAGCGGACGACACGACGAATAAGAAAAAACAGAAACGCTGATCGTCATTGCGCAAGGCGGCATCCATCACGGGTGCCGCCTTTTTTGCGCGCAGTGCGCAGTGCCGCGGGCGGAGAAAATCTGCGAGGAAGGCTGCAGGGTATACCTACAGCGAAAACCTGCGACGGCCGCGATGCTAGCTGCTTTTCACTGGGCTCCCGAGGCTGGATAATGGCGCAGGCCATCGAGGCTCTCTTACAATAGAGATAGTAGTGGGTGCCTTGCCGGAAAGGAGGAACGCCGCATGCGGCACGATTTTTTTGTCGATGAAAACGGGCTGGCCGAAAGCCACGGCCAGACTAGCAATTATATTTTGATGGTCACGGATGATAAGCGCGAAATGACCGCCGTGCGCAAACAATACGCGCTTCCTGAAGCAATTTTCCTCGGCGCCGATGCCCCTGAGGAAGCCTTGCGCTACGAGGACCTGCCCGGCACCCGGTTGACGGACGCCAAGGCGCTGGTGGTGATGGATCTTGATGAAAATAATGATGAGCGCATCGAAAAACGCCTCCAGCCGGTGACGATGGTGGTGGCCAAGGAAGGCCTGCTGATGCATCTGGTGCCAAATTCGGCGCTTGAAGGGGAGCTGCTCGCGAAAAATGATCGCCATCTCCTTCGCTCGCCGGCCCGGGTAATTGGGGCGGTGTTGCAGCTGATCGGCCACCATTTTGTGCATGTGTTGAAAAGTCAAAAAAAGGCGATCGACCATCTTGATCAGGCGGCGCGCAAGACCACGCGCAATCAGGAGCTGTTCCAACTGGCCGACCTGTCCCGCGATATGGTGTATCTGGAGCACACGCTGGATGATCAGCGGGACGTGCTGGATAAATTGCTGGCGGACGCGGATTTTTCGGATGCGCTGGGTGATTCACGCTTGGCGCAAAATATTCTCCAGCGTCACCGGTATGCGGTGAAAATGGTGACCATTTACCGCGATCTGTTGGAGACCTCCAGCAGCCTATTTTCCGCAATGATGGACAACCGGCTCAATCATTTGATGCGGTATCTGGATTCGGCGGCGCTGGTCGTGTCGGTGCCGGCGATGATCGGCGGCCTGTGGGGGATGAACGTCGGCGGTATCCCAGGCGACCGCTCCTGGTGGGGCTTTTTGATCATGACGGCGTTTGCCCTTTTGATGGGCGGGTTGACCGCGCTGCATTTGATGCGGAAGGATTTTCATGCGAATTAGGGTCGCGGGGCCGGTGTGGGACTGTCAGGTCGGTCCGAGGTCTACAAATATAAGTCAAAACCCGATATATAAGGTTTTTCCCGTGAAAATCGACCGGTCATGACGCAAGGGGTCATTGAGTGCTTTTCCTGTCCGCATTTGTTATGCTTATGGCAAATAAAATAACGAGGTGATCGCGATGCAACGAGCGGCGAAACGGCATGCGACCGGGCGCACGCTTTCTTTTGGCAGTGTCTTGTTGTTAGGCATCAACGGCATTATCGGTTCGGGTATTTTCCTGTTACCAGGCACGCTTTATCAGCAAAGCGGCAAATGGAGTGTCCTGGCCCTGATCGCGGCGGGGCTGGTGACGACGATGATCGCGCTGTGCTATGCGGCCATGGCGTCGAAAATCGACGATGATGGTGGGGCGTGGGTCTATGCCGACCGCGCGTTTGGCCGCTTTCTCGGGTTTCAGACGGGCTGGTTCGGCTGGTTTCTCGGTGTCATCACCATCGCGGCGGAGATTGCAGCGTTTTTGACAACACTGGGCGGGTTGGTCCCGGCGGTCAAGACGCGGCCTGTTTATCTCGCCGTCGCGATGGGCATCTTAGCGATATTGGCGATTCTCAACTTGGTTGGGTCCTCGCTCCTGACATTGATCGATAATCTCTCCAGCGTCCTGAAAATCGGCATCATCGTCGTCTTTGTGGGAGCTGCCGGATTTTTCATCAGCCAGCATTCCTTCGAGCTGCCTTCAGCAGGTTCCAACGGCGGCGGGTTCAGTCAATCGTTCGCCGCAACCTTTTACATGTACACGGGCTTTTCGTTCTTGCCGGTCGCAGCCAAAAAGATGGCGAATCCAGAGAAAACATTGCCGCGGGCCTTCGCGGGCCTTGCTGATCGTGATGGCGATCGTGATGGTCGTGTATACGCTGACGGATCTGGCCACGATGGCGATTCTTGGCGGGGCACTGAGCGGAAACGCGCTGCCGGTCGCGAATGCATTCGCCACAGTGGTCGGCACTTGGGGAAAAATCGTTGTGCTACTGGGCATGTTGGTGTCGATTCTCGGCGTCGCCATTGCTGTTTCCTTTGACACCCCTGTTGAGATGGCGTCACTGGCGACGGAAAAAGAATTGCTGCCCGCTGTTTTTGGTCGCACCAACAAAAGTGGCACCCCGATCGTTGCTGTTTTGGTCACGATCGGCTTGGCGGCGCTGTTGATTCTTTCGGGAAGCTATTTATTCCTGGTCAATCTGATCGTCCTCGCCGCGTTTTTGCAATACATCACGACGATTTTCTCTTGGTTCAAGTTGCGCCATGATTCAACGCTACCGACGGGAATGAAAATGCCCGGAGGAATGCTTTTTCCAATCATTGGGCTGCTCGTGATCTTGTATCTGATGACCAGTTTAGCGTGGACGACTTGGCTGATCGCCGTCGGAATGGCGGTTGTTGGGACCATTGTCTATGCGACGGATGATCGGCGAAACAAGCCGAAGGAGAAAATTGCGGGTTGATGCCGAACATGACCGCGCGGCTCCGCAGCCTTTCATAGTTGCGCTCCGCGGGGCAGGTTCGGCGCAGCCAGCTACGCCATGTCACTCGGGTCCAAGGAACGGACCCAAGCGCCATGGCTAGGCTACCTGTCCGAACATGACCGCGCGGCTCCGCAGCCTAGTTGCGCTCCGCCGCGCATGTTCGGGACATCTAGTCAAGCCAGCTCTCGGGGCAAAAAGCAGCCCCAAGCACTGGCTTGAACTATCTGCCCGAACATGATCGCGCGGCTCCGCAGCCTTTCATTTTATGGTACACTAGCCATGCATTGTTTAAATAAATGGAGGCGTAATGCATTGGCAGATCGACCAATTCGGGTGCGGTATGCACCTAGTCCGACCGGGCATCTTCACATCGGGAATGCGCGGACGGCCCTTTTCAATTACCTTTTCGCTCGACACAACAACGGAACGATGGTGCTTCGGATCGAAGACACAGACACGAAGCGCAATATCGCCGACGGGGAAAAGAGTCAGATCGAGAACCTGCACTGGCTTGGCATCGACTGGGATGAAGGTCCCGATGTCGGTGGCGATTTTGGCCCGTACCGGCAGTCTGAGCGAAAGGATATCTATCAAAAGTATATCCAGGAGCTCGTCGAAAAAGGCGACGCCTACGAATCCTACAAGACCGAAGAGGAATTGCAGGCAGATCGTGATGCGCAAAAAGCCGCACATGAAGCCCCTCATTATGTTTACGAATATGAAGGCCTGAGCGCCGAAGACAAGCAAGCGAAGATCGATGAGGCTAAGGCAAAAGGGCTCAAGCCGGTCATTCGTTTCCACATTCCGGCCGATCACACCTACGAATGGGACGACATTGTCAAAGGCGACATCTCGATCGATGGCAATACCATCGGCGGTGATTTTGTCATTCAAAAAGCGGATGGCATGCCGACGTATAACTTTGCGGTCGTCATCGATGATCATCTGATGGAGATCTCCCATGTGCTGCGTGGGGATGACCATATCGCAAACACACCAAAGCAGATCGCGATCTACGAAGCACTCGGCTGGGATGTGCCGGTGTTTGGCCACATGACGCTGATCATCAACGGCGAGACCGGCAAGAAGTTGTCCAAGCGCGATGAGTCTGTTTTGCAGTTCATCGAACAGTACCGCGAGCTCGGCTATTTGCCGGATGCGATGTTCAACTTCATCACCTTGCTTGGCTGGTCGCCGGTTGGGGAAGACGAGATCTTCACGAAGAAGGAATTCATCGAGCAATTCGACGAGAAGCGTCTGAGCAAGTCGCCGGCCCGTTTTGACAAGAAGAAGCTTGAATGGGTCAACAACCAATACATTAAAAAGGCGGACGTGAACGAACTGACCGCGCTGTCCTTGAACAACTTGATCGAGTCTGGCCGCATCCAAAAAGATCCGGATCCAAAGACCATTGAGTGGGCACGTCAGCTGATCAGCTTGTACATTCCGCAGATGAGTTACACGGGCCAGATCAGCGAGCTCTCCGACATTTTCTTCACGGAGCCAGCGCCGCTTGACGATAAGGAACAAGCCGAGCTTGAAAAAGACGGTGCGCGTCCTGTCATCGAGGCCATCCAAACGAAATTGCAGGGGCTGGACACCTTCTCTGCATACTTCATCAACCAGTTGGTCAATGAAGTGCGGCAGGAGACCGGGGTCAAGGGCCGCAAGCTTTACATGCCGATTCGCATTGCGACGACGCGTGTGATGCACGGGCCGCAATTGGCCGAGACCATCGAATTGATCGGCCGCGACCAGACGCTGAAGAACATCGCGTCTGTGCTGAGCCAAATGAACTAATTTTAGACCCATTAATACGCGACTCATGGGAGTTGGGACAGTTGTCTCAGCTCTTTTTTGATTTGGGGAGGCTGGGCGCGGGGGCCTTTCCCGCCTGTTTGCGAAATCTACTCCATGGACAGCGACTCGTTTCACACGTACAATTGATAGAGCGAATGGAGGGTGTTACATGGATGCGGCGCTTGCAGTCTTAAAGGAAAAATTCGGCTACGACAGTTTTCGGCCCGGCCAAGACACGGCGGTCAGTCGTGTGCTTCATGGCGAAAACACGCTGGTCATTATGCCCACGGGCGGCGGAAAATCGCTTTGTTATCAGATTCCGGCGATGCTCTTGGATGGGTTGACGGTGGTGGTCTCGCCGCTGATCGCCCTGATGAAGGATCAAGTCGATGCATTGAATGATAATGATATTCCGGCGACTTTTATTAACTCGACGCTGGATTATCAGGATGCTGATGAGCGATTATCAATGGCGGCACGAGGCGAAGTTAAATTGCTTTATGTTGCGCCGGAGCGTCTGGCAATGAGCGGCTTTCAGGCGGAGCTTGCGGACCTGAATGTGCAGGTCTTGGCGATCGATGAGGCGCACTGTATCTCGCAGTGGGGCCATGATTTTCGGCCGAGTTACCTCGCCTTGCAGGAAGTCGCAAAAAGCCTGCCGAGTCACCCGACTGTCGTGGCACTGACCGCAACGGCGACGGAGCGGGTGGCCGACGATGTTTGCCAGCGTCTCGACATTCCGGCAGAGGGGCGCATCAACACCGGCTTTGCCCGCGAGAATCTGAGCTTCCAGGTCGTGCGGGATCAGGACAAGGATAAATTCCTGATCGATTACCTGCGCCTGAATCCGGATCAGTCGGGCATCGTGTACGCGGCGACGCGCAAGGAAGTCGACCGGCTGGATGCGCTTTTGACCAAAAAGCATTTGCCGGTGACGAAATATCATGCGGGGCTTTCGGAGGAAGAACGCAGTCAAAATCAGGAAGACTTCCTGTTTGACCGCAAGCCGGTGATGATCGCGACCAACGCGTTTGGCATGGGCATTGATAAAAGTAATGTCCGATTCGTGATTCATGATCAGGTGCCAGCGGACCTGGAAAGCTATTATCAGGAGGCTGGTCGTGCCGGCCGAGACGGCTTGCCCAGTGAGGCGATTCTGCTTTTTTCCCAAGGCGACCTGCACATCCGCCGGTTCTTCATCGATCAATCGGAAGGTGACGAGGATTATAAGCAGCGCGAATATCAAAAACTCCAGGTGATGAATCAATATGCCAATACCGGGGAATGCTTGCAGGAATATATTCTTCAGTATTTTGGCCAGGAAAGCGCGCCGTGCCAGCGCTGCTCGAATTGTTTGGACCAGCGTGAGGCAGTGGATGTCACCACGGATGCGCAAAAGGTGCTGTCCTGTGTGGTCCGGATGCGGGAACGGTTCGGCAAGGGGCTGGTCGCACAGGTGCTGGGCGGCTCGGCTAATCAGCGCATTCGCGAGCTGCATCTGCAGGACCTGCCGACTTATGGCATCATGGCCAGCATGCCGCAGAAGCGAATCTCCGAGTTCATCGATTTTCTGGTGGCCAGTGAGTATCTCGAGGCGCTGGGCGGCCAGTACCCGATCTTGCATGTGACGGCAAGCGGCGCCGCGGTCCTTCGCGGCGAGGAAAAGGTGATGCGGAAGCAAGCCATTCAGGCGCGTGCCGCGGTGCCGGTGGACGATGCCCTGTTTCAGAAACTGCGGGCGGTTCGCCGGGAGTTGGCGGAGGAGCAAGGCGTCCCACCGTTTGTCATTTTCTCGGACAAGACGCTGCGGGCCATCTGCACGGCCCAGCCGCAGACGTTGGATGAAATGGCCGATGTCAAAGGCATTGGCCAAGCCAAGTTGACTCGATATGGTGAGATCTTTTTGACGGCGCTGCAAGAGGCAGTGGCCTCGTGAACGGCGGGTTTGATGCAGAAACCTGACGCGGCGGGGCTGGCGGCTGGTCGGTCAGCTGCGGCCTTGGCTTTTTCTTCTATTATAATAGGAACGCGCCTCATGTTTTTTCACCTAGAATTCGGGTATGATACAACTGATAGCACACAGAAAGGATGATGGGGATGCTTGAAATCTATAACACATTGACACGGACCAAGGAACCGTTCAAGCCGTTGGTTCCCGGTGAGGTGCATATGTATGTCTGTGGCCCCACTGTCTACAACTATATTCATATCGGCAACGCCCGGTCGGCCATTGCGTTTGACACTGTGCGCCGCTATCTTGAAGACCAGGGTTATAAGGTGACTTATGTCTCTAACTTCACAGATGTTGATGACAAGATCATTAATGCGGCCAAGGAAACAGGCGAGGCCCCGCTTGAGCTGGCGCAACGCTTCATCGATGCGTACATGGCTGACACGGCGGCGCTGAACATTGAACCGGCTTCGGCGCATCCGCGGGCCTCACAGATGATTCCGGAGATCGTCGCGTTTGTCGCGGATCTGATCAAAAAGGGTTACGCGTACGAGGCGGACGGGGATGTTTATTACCGGGCCCGGAAGTTCAAGCATTACGGTGAGTTGTCCAACAAAAATGTGGATGAGCTGGAACTAGGCGCCAGCCAACATGTCGATGCGGCGGAAACGGCGCGCAAGGAGGACCCAATCGATTTTGCGTTGTGGAAAAACGCAAAGCCTGGCGAGATCTCTTGGCCTTCGCCATGGGGGCAGGGGCGGCCCGGCTGGCACATCGAATGCTCGGTGATGAGTACGACCCTACTTGGCGACACGCTGGATATTCATGGCGGCGGCCAGGACCTCGAGTTCCCGCATCACGAAAATGAGATCGCGCAAAGCGAGGCGGAAACGGGCAAGCGCTTCGTCAACGTCTGGATGCACAACGGCTTTGTGACGGTTGGCGAAGACGATGAAAAAATGAGCAAGAGCCTCGGCAACTTCGTGATGGTCCATGACCTGCTCAAGACCGTCGATCCGCAAGTGCTCCGCCTCTTGATGGTGGGCACCCAGTACCGCCGGCCGATTCGGTACTCGCAGGCCGGACTCGATGAGGCCAAACGTGTGCTGGAGCGGCTTCAAACGGCTCATGATAATTTGACTTATCGCCTCAAAGACGCGCTGGTCGGCGATGATCCGGCGATCGATGTCGCGCTTGATGACTTACAAGCCCGCTTTGTCGCTGCGATGGATGATGATTTTAATGTCCAAAATGGACTTGCGGTCGTTTATGAATTGATGAAGCAGATGAATACGTATGCCGCGGCTGAGACCGTTTTTGCCGGCGGGATTCAGGCACTGCTCGCGAAGCAGGCGCGCTGGCTCGCGATCTTTGGCGTGGTGTTGAAGGCGGCGGACCAGCTGCTGGATGCGGATATCGAAACGTTGATCGCGCAGCGCAATGCCGCGCGGGCGGCCAAGGATTTTGCCCTGAGCGATCAGATTCGTGACGAGCTGGCCAGCAAGCACATTATTTTGGAAGACACAGCCCAGGGAACGAGGTGGCACCGCGATGACGAATGAGAAAACAGATCCGCAGCAGGTCAACGGCATCGCGCTGGCCTACCTCGGGGATGCGGTGTATGAAGTCTACATTCGCGAGCACCTGTTGGCCCGGGGGTTGACCCGACCGGCGCAGTTGCAAAAGGCGGCGAAGAGCTTTGTGTCGGCCAAGGCCCAAGCGGCATTGATCGAGGGCATGACGGAAGCGGACTTGTTGACGACGGATGAACTGGACTATTTTAAGCGCGGGCGTAATGCGAAGAGTTATACGCATGCCAAGCACACGGATGTGGTGACGTATCGTATCTCTACCGGCTTTGAGGCGCTGTTCGGCTATCTGAAGCTGACGGGTAACACCGCGCGCATCGACGACTTGGCGAACTGGTGCATCGCGTATGTTGAAAAGGGGGAAACTGGGCATGGCAAAGCCAAACACACCGAAGAATAATGATCGTGACCGGAGCGGACGGCCGACGTCAGCCCGCGGCAATCAGCAAGCAGGCAGCCGGTTCGGCGAGGCGCGGGGCGGCCAGCGTGGCGATGAGCGCAAAGGCGGTCGGCCCAGTGATGCGCGGCGTGGCCGCCGTCCCGGCAAGGTCGCCAATGTCCAGTCAGCCCCTGGGCAGCCAGAGGATACGGATGAAGATGCGAGTGAATTTGTTTTTGGCCGGCATGCCGTTGAAGCAGCCTTGAAAAATGGCAGTAGCCAGACCATCAACAAATTTTTCGTCCAGACAAAACTGGGTGGCGAGGCGATCAACACGTTGGTTGGCCTGGCCCGCAGCAAAAAGATTCTCGTGGCCGAGGTGCCAAAGACCAAACTCGATCTCTTGTCAGATGGTGGCAATCACCAAGGCGTGATGGTCGCCATGACGCCGTATGCGTACGCGAGTCTAGATGACCTGTTTGCGCATGCGGAAGAAGCCGGCCACGACCCATTTTTCCTTATTCTCGACAATCTCGAGGACCCGCATAACCTGGGGTCGATTCTGCGGACGGCGGATGCGATCGGCGTCGACGGCGTGATCATTCCCAAGCACCGGGCGGTCGGGCTGACGAGTACGGTGGCGAAGGTCTCGACCGGCGCGATCGAGCATGTGCCGGTTGCCCGCGTCACAAATCTGGCGCAGACGATCAAGACGCTGAAGGACCGCGGGCTGTGGATCTTTGGCACGGCGATGGATGGCCAGGATTTCCGCCAGTGGTCCGCGCAGGGTAAGGTTGCGCTGGTCATCGGCAACGAGGGCAAGGGTATCAGTCCAGGCGTGGCGAAATTGATGGATCAGACGCTGACGATTCCGATGGTCGGCCATGTCCAGAGCCTCAACGCGAGCGTCGCAGCCGGCATTTTGATGTATCAGGCGTTCACTAGTCGCCAGGGAGGCCACTAATGCGCCGGCATCTGACGATCGTCGATGCCTATAATGTGATCGGGAATTGGCCGGAGTTGGCGAAACTCAAGGCGACCGGTCACTTTGATGCCGCGCGCGATCGCCTGCTGGATATTTTGGCTGAATACCGGAGCCATGAAAATGCCGAGATGCTGGTCGTTTTCGATGCGATGTATGTGCCAGGCATCGGCCAGCGGTATGACAAATGGGACTTGCAAGTCGTTTTCACCCCTCAGGATGAAACAGCCGATAGCTACATCGAACGGCTTGCGGATCAGCTGAACACGCCGCTGGTGCAACTGACGGTGGTCACATCCGATCAAGCCGAGCAGTGGACCGTCTTTTCCCGCGGGGCGTTGCGGATCTCTTCCCGCGAATTTTTGCAGGAGGTGCAGCGCTCGCACCGCGAATTCACGAAGGGCACTGATCCGTTCATCATGCGCGAGGCCCCGCGCAACACGCCTTGGCGCGGCGAACAGCTCGACCGGCTGGAAAAAATGCGTAAGAGTTTGGAAGGCCCTAAGCCCAAGTGGCAGCGGCCCAACAAAAAATAAGTTGGTCATATCAGTCGATGTCGCATTTGAGACATCGATTTTTTATGCGCTCAGGACAGTTGGCCGTTCAAATGTGTCGCGCGCTGTGTCATACTTGCCACTAGTTTATTTTTTTGGAGGCGGTCGGCGTGGATGATGCGATGCGGGAAAAAGGACCTTGGCGGCGAAATTTATCGGTGCTGTGGTTTTGTACCTTTGTGGCCGGCATGGCATTTTCTGAGATATCGCCGTTTTTATCGCTATTTGTCAGCCAAATGGGCGACTTTTCCAAGGCGCAACTCAGCTTGTGGAGCGGCCTTATCTACGCGGTGGCGTATCTGGTGACGGCGATCGTGTCGCCGCTTTGGGGCCGGCTGGCGGATCGCACTGGGCGCAAAGTGATGTTGGTGCGGGCGAGTCTGGGCATCGGCTTTGCGACCTTGCTGATGGCGCTGTGCACGAATGTTTGGGCGCTACTCGGTGCACGCATCGTGGAAGGCATTTTCGACGGCTACATTCCCAACGCCCAAGCACTGGTCGCCTCGCAGACGCCGCGTGAGCATTCCGGAGCGGCGCTGGGTACCTTGGTCACGGGCTCGGTGTCGGGCACGCTGCTTGGCCCGGTGATCGGGGGGATACTGGCGCAGGCCTTTTCGATTCGGATGACGTTTTTCATCACGACGGGCCTATTGATGGTGGTCGCGCTGATGTCCGGGTTATTGGTTCAGGAATCCTTTGTGCGAGTCGATCCGGCCTCGCAGAAAAATCAGCCAGGGTTGTTGCGACGTTTGGCCGATCCGAAATTGATCGTGATTCTGCTGATCTCGACGATGGTGGTGCAGATGGGGAATTCCTCCATCTATCCGATCATCAGCCTGTACATTCAAGAGCTGATGCATGGACAAGGCGCGATCACCGTCGTGGCAGGTGTGATCGCGGCCTTGCCTGGGATCTCAAACATCTTGGCGGCGCCGCGGCTTGGCCGTTATGGGGACCGCCGCGGGTCAGGGCGCGTTTTGATGGGCTGTTACCTGTTCGCGGTGCTTGTCTATTTGCCGCAGGGGTTCATCGGCAGCGTGATCGGCCTAGGCGTGTTGCGCCTGTTGGTTGGGGTCTCCGATGCCGGGCTGTTTCCCACCATTCAGACCTTGTTGACGAAAAATGTGCCGGTGGATGCCACCAGTACGATCTTTTCCTGGAATCAGAGCTTCCAGGCCCTCGGCAGTATGTTCGGCGCCTTTTTCGGCGGCTTGCTTGCCGGTTGGTTGGATTACAATGCGGTATTTATCGCGACGGCGGCGATGCTTCTGGTGAACTTATTGCTCCTTAGATTTGGCGCGCCAGAATTAATAAAAGATGAGGCAAAAAAAGCAAACTGACCGGGCCCGCAAACGCGTGACACCGGTTTTTTCTTGCGCAAAGATTGAACCGCCGGCGTCAGGGTGTTAGAGTGGACGCTGTAAAGAATTTGTAACATGAGAAAATGGGGTGTTTCTGCACTGCCTGCGTCGGGACGAATTTTGGATGCAGAATGACTCAAGTTGGTAGATAGTTTCGCGACGCGCGCCATCAATCGCATGAGCCAAGCTAGCTGCCCCGCCATCCCGCGGGCCTTCGCACCCTGTAGTTGGGCTCAGCCGAGCAGGGGTGGGACATCTAGCTGTCTCGTGTACTCGAGGCGAAGCCCGCCTCAAGCACCCGAGCCAAGCTAGCTGCCCACCCCTAAGCGCTCGGCTTCGCACCCTGTGTTATAATGCTTTGACGGCTTTTGTTTTGCTTAAGGAGAGATTTATTAATGACTGAATTACCCGCTTTTACCCCGATCCTGTTGGGCAGTGATATGAATGTTTATGGCATGGCGCGGTCTTTTCATGAATTGACCGGCAAGCCGGTGGCCATTTATGCCCGTGAACAGCTAGCACCCACGCGTTTTTCCAAGATCGTCGATGTGCATTTGATCGAGCATTTCGATGCGGATCCATTCTTTATTGACGCGATGCGCAAGTTGGTGGATCAGTATGCCGCCGTGCCTGGGCCAAAGCTCCTGATTGCTTGCGGGGACACTTATGCGGAGCTGGTCTCCAAGCATAAGGACGAGCTGAGCAAGACGTTCATCTGTCCGTATGTGGATTATGACTTGCTTCGGCAATTGAATAATAAAGAGAACTTTTATATAGTCTGCGATCAATATCATTTGCCTTACCCGGACACGATGATCGTGACGCAGGCGATGTACGACAGCAAGGTGCCTGTCACTGCGCCGTTTGCCTTTCCGCTGGCCCTCAAGCCGGCGAACTCGGTCGAATGGCTGAATATCCACTTTGAGGGACGTAAAAAGGCGTTCACGATTCACTCACAGGTGGAGCTGAACACGATCATCGGCAAGATCTACGACAATGGGTATACCTCGGACCTGATCTTGCAGGACTTCATTCCGGGCGATGACAGTAATGACCGTGTCGTCAACGCCTATGTCGACCAGTACCATCATGTGAAAATGATGTGCCTGGGCCATCCACTGCTGCAGGATCCGACGCCGTATGCGATTGGCAATTACGTCGCGATCTTGCCGGAATTTGATCAGGCGCTTTACGACCAGCTGAAAACGTTCCTTGAGGCCATTCAATTCACTGGGTTTGCCAACTTCGACCTGAAATATGATCGCCGCGATAAGACCTTCAAGTTGTTTGAGATCAATATCCGCCAGGGCCGCAGCTCGTTTTACGTGACGCTGAATGGCTACAATCTGGCGGCGTGGCCGGTGCAGGATTATATCGCTGGCACCCTGGCCGATCAGCCGACTGTTTTCGCCAATGAGGATGCGGCCAAGCGCCAACTTTGGCTGGGCGTTGGCAAATCTGTTTTCAAAAAGTATGCCGCTGAAAATCCTGCCAAGGACGAGGCGCTGGCGCTGCTTGCAAAAGGCCAGTCCGGCACGACTGTCTTTTACAAGCATGATATGTCGCCGAAGCGCTGGTTGCTGCTGCGCTACATGTGGCACAACTATGCGGTGCGGTATAAGCAGTATTTTGCGGAAAATAGTGCCAAGGCGTAGTAAACTAAAGGCGTTGGAAATGCCTCAACAGAAAGAAGGATCATCGCATGGCAGAAGAAACAGAAGAAGATTTTGTCGTCGAGTCGATGCATTATTCCCGGCTGCTCCTTGCAGTTGACGATGACGACGATGATTCGTCCCACAAGGCTTTCAATTATGCATGTACCGTCGCAAAAGTCTATGAAGTTCCACTGGGCATCGTCTCAGTCCTTGAGACCGGCGATCTGAACATTTATCAATCGCTGTCACCGGACATGCTGAGTGATCGGCGCAGCGAGATCGTGGCCCATCTGAACACCTATGTTGAAAAAGCGCAGGCGTTTGGCGTCCAAGATGTGCAACCACTGATCGGCGAGGGCAAACCGGCCCGCGTGATCTTGGAAGACATCGCGCCAAGTTTCAATCCGGATCTGATCATCGTCGGCTCGCACACGGCCCGTGGCCACTCGCATATTGGTCATGTCGCAAGCGAGATCGCACGCGAGGCGAACGCCTCAGTCATCATTGTGCGCTAATATGAAAAAAAGTCGCTGCGGCGGCTTTTTTAGTGCACTGGTCCCTGATTGATCGAGTCAGGACGAAGGCGGCGTCGATTTAGGTCAAAACTACCAGCCGGTTTGCTTCGCATCAAGCGGTTGATATTGCTATACTTACTTAAGACAAGCAATGAGCCGTTATCACATCAAAGGAGACAGCATATGACTGAATTGAATGGTATGACAGACACGTTTACCCTGAACAACGGGGTCGAGATTCCGGTCGTCGGGTTCGGCACGTGGCAAACGCCAGATGGTGATGTCGCGCAAAAGAGCGTTGAAGCGGCGATCGCGGCGGGCTATCGCCACATCGACACCGCGGCGATGTACGGCAACGAGGAGACGGTCGGCGCAGGCATCCATGCATCGGGCATCAAGCGCGACGAGCTGTTTGTGACCACCAAGCTGAATAACAACGCGCACAGTTTTGACCTGAGCCAACAAGCCATCGATACGTCATTGACTAAGCTGGGCCTCGACTATGTGGACCTGTATCTGATTCACTGGCCAAATCCAGTGAGCGCACGTGACAGCTATCCGGACAGCCTCGCGGACACCTGGCGCGGGATGGAAGCCATTTACAAGGCAGGCAAGGCCCGGGCGATCGGCATTTCCAATTTCCGCCAGGCTCACCTGGATGTGATCACTGCGACCGGTTCTGTGATGCCGGCGGTCAACCAGATCTTCCTGAACCCGTCTGATCTGCAGCCTGAAGTGACGGCGATGAACGACAAGAACAAGATCTTGAACGAAGCCTACAGCCCGCTTGGCACCGGCAAGTTGCTTAGCGATGCGCGGCTGGCGACAGTGGCGGGTCATTATGGCAAGTCCGTGGCCCAGGTCCTGTTGCGCTGGTCTCTGCAGCACGGGTTCTTGCCACTGGCCAAGTCGGTTCATGAAGACCGTATTCGGCAAAATACGGAACTGTTTGACTTCAGTATTTCGGCCGAAGATATGAAGACCCTGGATGGCCTGCGCGGCGTCGCGGGGCTAGCCACGAATCCGGACACCACGACCTGGTGATCTTGCGGTAACAAAAAAAGCTGGGCGGAAAATTTCCGCTCAGCTTTTTTGGCCATTGGCTTGTTGAATACCATGCAGGAGCCGCGTCACCAACAGTGCGAGTAGCACGCACCCGACGATGGTCCAGAGCCACCAAGGCCCGCCGATGAGGAGAAAAAGGCCGGCATACCCGACGCCGCCCAGAAACGCGATGATAAATGTCTGGCGAATGATCCGCGGGGGATCCGGGAGACGGCGCATCAGGCGTTCGCTGTGGCTGATGTTGAACATGATGGCTAAGTTGATCAGAATCAATGCAGTGATGAGCCATGAGGCAATTTCGCCCATCGCCATGCCTGGCCAATGCAACAAGTCACCAAGTATTAAGGCGAGAAAGGTCAGATCGACGACCAGGCTCAACTGCGACACCGTTTTGATGCGGTGCAAGACGGCCGATTGCCGGTGAATATCTGTGACTAGGTCTGCATCCTCATTGAGCAGGGTGTCCAATGAGAGCTGATACAGTCGACTCAGGTCGATCAAACTCCCTGCATCCGGATAGCTGTGCCCGGTCTCCCAACTGGAGATCGTTTGGCGGGTGACGTTTAATGAGTCGGCGACTTGTTGCTGAGTGAGTTGCTGGGTCGTGCGCGCATTTCTGAGCTGTGGTCCGATCGACATGGTTGTTTCCCCTCGCTTTCGACCATTATTTTACGCGGCGGCTGGCGGCAATGAAAGACGAGTTCCTTTGCGCGGGTTATTGCCCGGGAAATTATCCATGGTATAGTGAGGCGGGAGGTGCGTGATGCGCTATCAAAATGTTCAAGTGGGTCATGTCATTGAGCGTGTGAGCCGGTTTACGGTGATGGTCGCACTCAATCATCAGATCGTGGCCACTCATATTAGCAATACTGGCCGCAACAAAGAGCTTTTGCGGCCCGGCGCGCCGATCAGCGTGGCCCCTGCGGCCAACCCCGAGCGCAAGACGCATTGGGATGTGCTTGCGGTGCGCCGTGACGGCCGCTGGATCAATATCGATAGCCTGGCGCCAAATCGCGTTGTGCGGGCGGGGCTGATGACAGGCACCCTGAAATTGCCGGGGATGGTCTTGCCTTATGAGGTTCACCCGGAAACGGTCTTTGGCGATTCGCGGATCGATTTTGCGGGCAGAGATGCCCGTGGCCGGTCCTGGCTGGCGGAAGTGAAAGGCGTCACATTGGCCAATGGGAAGCACGCCGCCTTTCCGGATGCGCCGACTGAACGCGGGCTCAAGCATGTGCACACGTTGACCGACGCGGTTCAGCAAGGCATCGCAAGCTATTTGGTGCTGGTGGTCCAACTGCCAGGCATCGCCACCTGCACGATCTATGATCAGCGGTTTCCAGAGTTGACCACCGCCGTCGCCCAGGCACAGGCGGCCGGAGTCAAGGTGCTGGCGATCGGTTGCCAAACGGGGCCCGGCTTGATCGAGTTGGATCATCGCATCAAGTTCGATCTGGCACGTCAGTTTACTGAAGTTGAAAAATAAGCATCAGCGTCGGGTGTCACACGCGAATGTGGCAGGCCGACGCTGACGCTTTTTCCTTATCGTGCCTTGACCTGTTTGCCCGGCATCGTCATGCCAAGCATTAGGCCCGCCGCACCGACGATGGCAAAAACCAAGAAGGTGAAATGAAATCCAGTGATCAAACTGCCGGACAGGGCTTGGACCTGTTGGAGAATCAGGGTCGCCACGGCCACGCCTGTCGAGCCAAGGAGCTGACGCACGGTGGTAGTGACGGCGGTGCCATCTGAGATCAAGTCCTTGGGCAATGCGTTTGCCCCGGCGGTGACAGATGGCATCATGACAAACGCGTTGCCGGCTTCGGCGATCATCGCGCCGATGATCGCCATTGGCAGAGTCATGCGCCCGGCAAGCAAGGCCATCAGCGCAAATCCAACAGTGATCAAGCCCATGCCGGTGGTCACGACGAGCCGCGGCCCCAGCCGGTCAAGCATTTTGCCCGCCCGCGGATTGAGCAGACTGAGCAGGACGGCGGCCGGCACCAACGACAGGCCGGAAATCAGCGTGTTTTCGTGCAGGACCTTCTGAAAATACAGCGGCATCACAATGGTTGTGACGATCAAGCCGATATAAGAGATGCCGGTCATCAGGACTGACTTTGTAAACATCGGCGTGGCAAAAACGCGGAGCTGAAGCAGTGGCTGAGTGGCGCGCCACTGACGCACAATGAACCAGATGCCTGCGAGCACGGCCGCCACAAGCAATATTGCAAGTGGCCAGGAGAACCCGCGGCTTGTGGTCACAGTCAGGACATAGAGCAAGGCCGGAAAACTGGCGGCAAGCACGACGGACAGCCAATCCAGTTGCGACACGTGCAGCGGCATGACATCGGTAATGGTCACGGTCGAGGCGAGAAAGACGCCGAGCGCGACGAGGAGGAAGACGACAAAAAGCGCCTGCCACGCAAACCAGTGGAGCAGAACACCGGAGATGATCGGTCCGACTGCCAGGGCCGATCCCATGACCAGCCCAGCCGTGCCCATGACGGCTCCGCGTTTTTCCTGCGGCGTGATCGTCAACATCACCGTCTGATAGCTGGGAAAAAGAATCCCGACCGCCAGCGCCTCCAGCAGCCGGCCAACCAATAGGACGGAAAAACTAGGCGCCCAGATACAAAGCGCGGTGCCGAGGCCGAAAATGGCGACAACGCTCTGAAACAACCGCTTGAACGGCACATTGTTGAGTAGCCATGGCGAGACGGGGATCATCAGGCTCATGACTAGCATGAAACCGGTCGTCAGCCAGGCGATCGTGTCCGCGCCGAGCCCAAATGTTTTCATGAAAGTGGGATAGGCGGTGCTCAGCGATGATTGTGAGATCGACATCGAAAAGGTACCCGTCAGTAAGGTCGCGATAAAGGCGCGTTGCGATGATGGTGCATTTGTTTCGGTCAAACTATTCAACTCCTCTTAGTCGTTAGGTCGCCCTAACATCATCTTTAATTATAATCATTCTAGTTTGACGTACAAGGCGGCGGCGCAATGTAACCGTTTCAAAAGCAAAAATGCCAGACGCTTGTATTTAGTAAGCAATTATGCTAGTTTATAGACAACAAGGGGCACGCAAATTCCGCGTCCGAACATGGCCCACAAAGTTGTTCAAAGGCGGCCGCACGTGTACAATACATTTACGAGAGGACGGTGGCCCGGATGGCGGATCGAAAGAATAAAAAACACACACGCGGCAAGACTTGGCTGTGGCGCACACTGCTTGTGCTGGGGCTGGTCGTCGGCCTAGCGCTTGTGTTCAACGAGCAGATCAAATTATTTGTCGTCAACTGGATGGGCCAATCGACGATGAAGACCATTTCGAAGGAAACGGTCAAGAAGAATGAAAAAAAAGAGGGCAACTTCGACTTCAAGTCGGTCAAGGCCCTCGACGTCGCCACCGTCGGCAAGGCGACAACCAGCAAGGTGAACGGCATCGGCAAGATCGCCATCCCTTCTGTGAAGATGCGGTTGCCGATCTTGCTCGGGCTGGCCAACGAAAATTTGTCACAAGGGGCAGGCACGATGAACGCCGGCCAGAAAATGGGCGACGGCAATTATGCGTTGGCGGGCCACTACATGACGGCCAGTGGCGTCCTATTTTCCCCGCTGAAAGGCGTTGAAAAAGGCGACAATATGTATATCACGGACATGTCCAAGGTCTACACGTACCGCGTAACGACCAAGACAGTGGTGTATGAGACGCAGGTCCAGTGGATCGAAGACGTGCCTGGGAAAAAGCTGCTCACGCTGATCACGTGTGCCTCACCGACTGAAGGGGAGACGCACCGCATCGTGGTCCAAGGTGAGCTGACTAAGACGGCCAAGGCCACCAGCAGTACCCTTAGCGTGTTCGATTGATGACGCGTGCACAAATAAGCTTGGATACATCCCGCACTCCGGCGCAGGATGTATTTTTTTTGGCTGAAGCTCTGCTATAATAACCGGGTGTCAAGGGAGGGGTCCGAAATGACTTATCGCAAATTCATCAGTAATATCCCATTGCGGCGGGCGGTCGTGCTTGCTGGGGTGGCGCTGATCTTGTGGCTCGCACGCAGCGTCATGAGCATCATCTTATTGACGTTCATCTTCGCGTTTCTGTGTACCCGCTTGGTCAACGCAATTCGTCGGCATGTCCACATTCGCCCAGTGGTGGTGGTCGGACCGCTTTATCTCGCGGTATTGCTTGGGTTGTCGTATGCCGCGGTCCATTATGTGCCGGCGATCATCCGGCAAAGCGTGGCGCTTTTCAATTCAGTGCAGAAGTTTTACTACAGCGATGAATTTGCCCATAATCAGGCGATGCAGTGGGTGCTGAAAAATGTGCAGTCGCTCAATCTGCGCACCCAGCTGGAAGGCGGGGTCAAAACGGTCCTGGAATATGCCAGCAACGTGGGGGCCATGGGCGTCACGCTGTTGTTGGCCTTTCTGCTCAGCTTCTTTTTCACCGTTGAAATCGATGAGCTGAAGCGCTTCGGCAACCTCTTTATCAAATCCCCATTTGGCTGGCTGTTCGCAGATCTGCACTATTTTGCGACGAAATTCATTGATACTTTCGGGGTGGTCATTGAGGCGCAGATCTTCATCGCCATCGTCAATACGGTCATCACAACGGTCACGCTGCTGGTGATGAAGATGCCAAATGTCCCGAGTTTGGCGATCATGGTCTTCCTGTTGTCGCTGATTCCGGTGGCCGGGGCGATCATCTCGGTCGTGCCGCTGGCGATCATCGCGTTCACCGTCGATGGCCTGCAAGGAGTCATCACGATCGTCATCATGATCATCGTGATTCACATTTTGGAAGCGTACGTGCTCAATCCGAAGTTCATGAGCAGTCGCACGAGCCTGCCCGTGTTTTTCACCTTCGTCATCCTGCTGGTCGCTGAGCGCTTGTTTGGCACCTGGGGCCTGATCGTCGGCATCCCGATCTTCACCTTCTTGCTTGACATCATTGGGGTGAAAAAAGCTTCAGGAAGCGAGTCACTGGTGGAGGACCTGCCGCGACCGGCGGAGGATCCGGCAACCGAGGTGAGTGCGCAGACGGAAAAATCGACGGCAGCCGGCCCTGATTCCCAGGACGTGTCGCCGGAATCAAAAACGCCCGCCTCGGCGAAACCGAAGACGGACGAGAAAGACTCAAAGTAAATCAATGACCACTTGATTGGAAAAATCGGCTGAGGCAGGTGTGTTTTGCTGCGCTCGGCCGATTTTTAGATTCAGTCGTCGTGGTGCACGAATTTGCGGATGAAGTGAATGATCAAGGCGATGCCGCCGCCGATCAGCGCAAAATCAGCCGCCACATGGACCCCGGCCCACAAGCCCGTCGTATCAACGAGGGTGCGCAACGCAGGCGTGTTCACGTAGATCAGAAAATAAACAATGCTGACCAGCCACAAAACGCCGACCCCGAACCAGATTTTTCGCATAATGATCCTCCGGGAATACTATATCATGGAACAGGTGAGGGGGACGCGTTTTTGTGAGGCAAAGGACGCCGTAGCGCCAGAGCCGAACTAGCCGCTCATCCCTAAGCGCCCCGCTTCGCACCCTTCCCCCAGTTGGGCTCCGGTGCGCATGGCGGATGCAGCTAACTGTCCCCGTCACTCGAGGCGAAGCGCGCCTCAAGCGCCAGGGCCAAGTTAGCTGATCCGCCATCCCGCGCACCTCCGCACCCTTCCCTGATTCTCAATGCAAAGTTTTCTGAAATGATGTATTATAAATAGATGTAAAACCGTCAGCAGACTGACAAATCTTAAAAGCGAGGTAATTTCTAAGATGGCAAAATTGGTACTGATCCGTCACGGCCAAAGTCAATGGAACTTGTCCAACCAGTTCACTGGCTGGGTCGATGTTGACCTGAGCGACAAGGGTGTTGAGGAAGCAAAGCATGCCGGTGAATTGATCAAGGCTGCAGGGCTTGAATTCGACCAGGCTTACACTTCTGTTTTGACCCGTGCGATCAAGACACTGCACTATGCACTGGAAGGCTCCGGCCAGCTCTGGATTCCTGAAACGAAGACCTGGCGTTTGAACGAACGTCACTATGGCGCTCTGCAGGGTCTGAACAAGAAGGAAACTGCCGACAAGTATGGCGACGAGCAGGTTCATATCTGGCGTCGTTCGTACGATACTTTGCCGCCACTTTTGTCCGCTGACGACGAAGGTTCTGCCGCACAGGATCGTCGTTACGCCAACTTGGACCCACGCATCATTCCTGGTGGCGAGAACTTGAAAGTCACCCTCGAACGTGTCATTCCTTTCTGGGAAGATCACATTGCACCAGATCTGTTGGCCGGCAAGAACGTCATCATCGCAGCGCATGGTAACTCCCTGCGTGCCTTGACCAAGTATATCGAAAACATTTCCGATGACGATATCATGGATCTTGAAATGGCGACTGGCGAGCCTGTTGTTTATACCTTCGACGACAAGTTGCAGGTCACCGACAAGACCAAGCTCGACTAATGTCAGCTTAGCAAAAACGACCGCGAACTTTGGCGGCCGTTTTTTGATTCGCAAGATCAGGGCGTCTTTGGCAGATCATTTTCCACGGCCAGCTTAAAACCGGCGGGAATCTGGTAGTCCTGCACGCGCTGTTTGCCCCATTGATACATTTGATCGATGATGGGCAGGAGCGTCTGCCCAAGGTCCGAGATGCTGTAAACCACCAACGCTCGATTGTTTTCCGTGTAGGCGTTGCGCATGATCAATTGATCGGCCGCCAGCTCCTTGAGTTGGCTAGTCAACACTTTTTTCGTCACGCCATCGATGACGCGGAACAGCTCGTTGAAGTGCATGCTTTTAACATGCCCGAGCTCCCAGAGAATCACCAGTTTATATTTGCCACTGAACATCGCGAGCGTGAATTCTTTTTCACAGTTATAATCGCCGTGAGTCAGCTTCGTCAGCACCTGTTTCCGTACAACATCTGTCATAAGCGTCTCCATAGGTATCCTGAAAGTGCCTTATTGTAATTCGCCGAAATGGTATCATAATTATACAACAGACGTGAGCGCGAACTGCGAGAGAATCGCAGGGGTGGCCACGATTTTTGTGTCAACAGGTAGAGGAGGGACGACTTGACAGAGCTATTTGCAGATGGCGCCATTAATATTCATGGCGCACGAGAAAATAATTTAAAAAATATCGACTTGGCGATTCCCAAACATCAGACGACGGTGTTTGCGGGGTTGTCAGGGGCAGGCAAATCCTCGCTTGTTTTCGACACGTTGGCGGCGGTCTCGCGGCGTGAGCTCAACGAGACGTTTCCGAGCTTTACGCAGCAGTATTTGCCAAAATACGGTCAGCCCGAGGTTGATCAGATCGATCATCTGCCTGTCGCGATCGTGGTCGAGCAAAAACCGATCGGCCGCAATGCCCGGTCGACGGTGGCAACATACACGGGCATCTATTCTGTGCTGCGCCTGATGTTTTCCCGGGTCGGCAAGCCCTGGGTCGGCTACTCTGAATGGTTCTCCTTCAATTTGCCGCAGGGGATGTGTCCAAACTGTGAGGGTTTAGGCTTTGTCGATGTGGTCGACGAGCACCAGCTGATCGATCCGGACAAGTCGCTGAACGAAGGCGCGATGACGTTTGCCGGTTTTCAGCCAGGCACGTGGCGCTGGAGTGAATATGGTGATAGCGGCCTTTTTGATCTCGATAAAAAAATCAAGGATTATACGAAAGAGGAATATGACCTCTTCATGCATGCCCCGCGGCAGAAACTTAAGAATCCGCCGGCGGAGTGGGGTCGCACTGCATTATATGAGGGCCTTGTCCCGCGGATGATGCGCTCGGTGATTCACAGCGCGTCGGGTCGACATCATCAAGCCGCGTTGGCTAAGATCGTCAGTCGCCAGCCTTGTCCGGTCTGCCATGGCTCGCGGCTCAACCAAGACGCATTGAAGGCGACGATCGAAGGCAAAAATATTGCGGAAGTGGGGGCCATGGACCTGGTCACTGTTTTGCAGTATTTGGCCACGATCAAGAATCCGATCGCCGCGACAATGGTTCGCGAGTTGCGCAGTAAGGTGCAGGCCCTTGTGGATATTGGGCTGGGGTATCTGTCGCTGGATCGCGGCACGGATACGCTGTCGGGCGGTGAGGCCCAGCGCATCAAGATCGCCAAGTTTTTGACGAGCTCGTTATCGGATCTGGTCTATGTCCTCGATGAACCGAGTGTCGGTCTGCATCCGCATGATCTTCAGCTGATCACGCGCTCGCTGGCCAAGCTTAAGGCGCAGGGCAACACGATCGTTTTGGTCGACCACAATCCGGCGATCATTCGCGCGGCGGATTATGTCGTCGAGATCGGGCCAAAAGCCGGTCAGGGCGGCGGCGAGGTCACGTTCACCGGCACTTATCAGGCGCTTTTGGCCTCGGATACCATCACCGGCCAAATGTTGCGGGAGCCGCTGACGTTCCAAGAGCCGCGGGTGGGGCGAAATTGGCTTGAGGTCGCACATGTGACCAACCACAATTTGCACGATGTCAGCGCCCGCATTCCTGAAGGCGTGATGACCGTGATCTCTGGGCCGGCAGGGTCTGGGAAAAGTACGTTGGTCCGGGCAATTAAAGACAAGGTCGCCGATCAGGATTATATCGATCTGAGCCAAGACGCGGTGGGCATCAACATTCGGTCGACGCCAGCCACGTATCTTGGCATCTTGAATCCGCTGCGCAAATTGTTTGCGGATGCCAATCACGTCTCACCACAACTTTTCAGCTATAACGGCAAAGGCGCGTGTCCCCGGTGTAAGGGCAAAGGCGTGACAATCACCGAAATGGCCTTCATGGATCCGGTCATTCAGCGCTGTGAGTTGTGCGGCGGCAAGCGCTACAGTCAAGAGGCCTTGCAGTATAACTATCACGGCAAGGACATTGCGGAAGTGCTGGGGATGTCGATCAGCGAAACGCTTGCCTTTTTCAAGGATGTCCCGGCGATCGATAGCAAGGTTCAGCTCCTGGAGCGGGTCGGGCTTGGTTATCTGAATTTGAGCCAAGGTATGACGACGCTATCGGGTGGCGAGGTGCAGCGGGTCAAGCTGGCGATGGAGTTGGATCACCAAGGGTCGCTGTATTTCCTCGATGAGCCAACGACGGGACTGCATTTGAACGACACCAAGCGCCTGATCGACTTGTTTGAGACCTTGGTCGAACGCGGCAATACGCTGATCTTGATCGAGCATAATCTGGCATTGATCAGTCACGCGGATTGGCTCGTGGACATGGGGCCGGACGCCGGTAAATACGGCGGGCAGATCTGTTTTGAGGGGACACCCGAAGCCAGCATGCAGCACGAGGCCTCCAGAACCGGGGTGGCGCTTCGTCAGCAATTGGCTCAGCAGGAAGCAGACCAGAAAAATGCCGAGCGCTAGAAGGCACATCGGTTTGTGGCGTTGCTGTTGGCATGCCACACAACTATTTTGAAACGCACAGATAAGTCGGACCTAAGCGCGACGCTTGCGCAATGGGTCCGACTTTTTTGCATCCAGCATCGTCGTTCTTT
The DNA here is from genome assembly GCF_016861785.1 of Lacticaseibacillus mingshuiensis. Classification (GTDB taxonomy): domain Bacteria; phylum Bacillota; class Bacilli; order Lactobacillales; family Lactobacillaceae; genus Lacticaseibacillus; species Lacticaseibacillus mingshuiensis. The sequence goes on along the minus strand of NZ_BOLS01000008.1, from coordinate 100,479 downwards.
GGCGGCGCGTCCTGCGACAATTTAGTTGCGCACGCAAATAAATGAGACTATACTATGTCCGTTGAGAAAGGTTGTGTTTACATGCAAGAGACCGACGAGACTGCCATCAGCAAATGGTTGGTGATCGCGGGCCGACAGATCAGCCAGCACCTTGGCCAACAATTGGCCGAATTAGGGATCAGCGCGAGCCAGTATATTTTTCTTCTGAAGATTCATGAGCTGCCTGGCATCACGCAAAAAGATCTGGTCGCCAAGGAGTTTCTGGACCCCAGCAACGTCACCCGGGCAATCAAGCAACTGGAAGCGCAGGGTCTTGTCACACGGGTCCCGGATCCGAGCGATAAACGGGCGTTCCTGTTGACGCTGACGGCGCAGGGGGAGGCCCTGTATCCGAAGATTAGGGCGCTGCTCGATGCGGAAGAACAGCTGCTTCGCGATGAAGTCGGCCAGGCTGTGCCGGGATTTGACGCCCAGCGGTTTTTGGCCGCGCTACAGATTATCGGCCGCTTGCATGGCGACACAGATAAGGAGCACTAATATGAAGATCATTACAGTTGAAGAGCATTTTGATACACAAGCCAACGTCCAGAATTTCAAGAAGTATTCGAAGGTGCCGAACAACAACCCACACCAAGACGCGCTGAATCACGATCTGACCGATTTTGCCAGCCGCATTTCGTATATGGATAAAAATGGCATCGCGATGCAGGTCATCTCGGATGCCGGCAATTCCCCGCAAGTGTTGCCCGACAACATGGTGGTGGCGGCAAGCCGCGAGCAAAATGACACGCTGGCAGAAGGACTTGCGGCGTATCCAGACCGCTTGGCTGGGTTGGCTGTGTTGCCAGCGGCGTTGCCGGACGCGGCCGCAGACGAGTTGACGCGTGCCGTGACCAAGCTGGGCCTTAAAGGTGGCATCATCAGCGGCTCCGTGAATGGGGAGTTTCTGGATGCGCCGCGGTTTGACCCGATCTTCGCGGCTGCCGAGGCACTGGATGTTCCGCTTTACTTACATCCCGGCGTGATCACTGACACGCAAAAGGTGACGCTGTATGACAGTACTAGCTATTCCCCGCTGATGGCGACGATGCTGGCCGGGGCCGCATGGGGCTGGCATCAAGAGCAGGGGATTCAGATGGTGCGGCTGATCTTTGGCGGCGTTTTGGAGAAACATCCGAAACTGAAATTGGTGTCCGGTCACTGGGGCGAATTTGTGCCGATGTTTTTGGAGCGGCTGGACGAATTTGGCAAGGTCAGCACCTTGAGCCAGCCATTTTCCGCGTATTACAAGCGCCAGGTCTATGTGACGCCATCGGGGATGTACACGGCCCCACAACTTGCGCTCGTCAAGGCGGAAATGGGCGCCGACCATTTGCTGGATGCCGAGGATTATCCGTACATCAAGCGAGAAGGCGGCGTTGCGGAATTCGTCGCGAATGCCGAGATGAGTGCGCCTGAGCGTGAGGCCTTTGCGCACGGCACCGCCGAAAAATTGTTCAAGTTATAATCTACAGGGGAGGTTTTTGTTCATGAAAGCAATTGTGATCACCAACGCCGGCGAGCCAGAAGCGTTGCAGCTCAAGGACGTGCCAACACCGACCGTGAAGCCGGGATGGAGTCTGGTTCAGATCAAAGGATTTGGCATCAACCGCTCTGAGATCTTTACCCGCAACGGTTGGTCGCCTTCTGTCAATTTTCCGCGGATTCTCGGTATCGAGGGGGTCGGTCTCATCGCGGCGACCAGCGATCCCGCGCACTTGCCAGTTGGTCAAAAAGTGATCTCGCTGATGGGCGGCATGGGGCGCGACTTCGATGGCAGTTACGCGGAATATGCATTATTGCCCAATAAGCAGCTCTATCCGGTTCAGACGGATCTGCCTTGGCCAGAACTGGCGGCGATTCCCGAGACTTATTTCACCGCGTATGGATCGCTGTTGAATCTGAAGATCACGCAGGCGAAAACGCTGCTGGTGCGAGCGGCCACGAGCGGTGTTGGCGTGGCGGCCTTGAAGCTGGCCAAAGCGATGAACCCGGGTATCGTTGTGACTGGTTCGACCCGCAAGCCTGAGAAATTGGCACGGGTGCGTGAGGTCGGCTTTGATGACGCAATCTTGGAAACGGCGGGGCAGCTGGCCACAGATGGGCACTTTGATGCGATTCTTGAGTTGGTCGGTCCGAAGACCTTGATGAACTCCTTGCCACTGCTCACGGTCGGCGGCATCTGCTGCATGACCGGTGAGCTGGGCGGTGAGTGGACGGTGCCGGATTTTGAGGTCTTCTCAATTCCAAGTGGTGCCTATTTGACCAATTTTAGCTCCGACTCGGCCAATGCCGAAAATGTGCAGGCGATGCTGGATGTGATCACAGCACACCACATCGACACAACGCCGACCAAAGTCTTTGATCTGGCCCATACCGGCGAGGCCCAAGCATTTTTGGACAGCCAGGAGAGCTTTGGCAAGGTTGTTGTCTTGCCCTGAACGATATTTGACGGGGGCCTGCGAGGATCGATGCTACAGAAACTGATCGGTATGCCGATTCTTATTGGGGAGGAGGATATGGAAGCAATTTGTCTTCTCACTTTTTGCGCCGCAGCCTTGATTTCTGCGCAATCAATAAGATAGTTTTTTCTCCGAGCACACCTCTCTTTCTGAACCTTGTCTAGGGTCATTGAAACATTGGAAAGGCCACTGACTTTTCACTGGGTCAGCGGGCGCCTTGCTTTCGGTATCTGTTCATGGCCAGTTTCAAAAAGTTGTTGAGGGCTGTTGGATCTGCCCAGTAGTGTTGAATATTCGTTGAAACAGCGCAAAAAGGCAGGCCCTTCAAATGCAACGCCTGCCTATCAATGAGACGATCATTCGACACTACTTGACCCAGAGCCACAAAGCTGTGATCTAACTGTATTGATTGTCACCAAAGCTTTTTTGAACGATAAAGAATCGCTTGGGGGTCTTGGTCTGTGGTGTTCAATGATACGTTCCGAGAATCACGGCCTTGAGTGCGCGATGCCACCGCCCTTTTTTCTCAGTATCCATTCTGGCGCGTATAACAACCTCCCCTATCGCAACGAAGCCGTCAAAGTCTATGAAGAAAGCGCCTATGACAACTATAAAACCCGCCACACACCATTCAATCAAATTCATAGTGCTCCTCCTTTCGGCATTACCCATCTATGTCGTATTTTAGCACGCATCAAATGATTGCGAAAGAAAACGCTTTCAGCTCGCCTTTCTTCCACAAATTATTGGTGTCTTAAGGGAACATGATACGCAAGGCAAACTAACGGAGACGTTCTACACGCAATTGCACAATTTACCTGGTCATCCCAAATTGGCTAGGCTCTGAAACAGAAGACGCTACTTGCATCAATTTGACGCAGGTAGCGCCTTTCGCGTATCGTAAAGATAATTAACTGCCTGAGGAGGCGCACGCAAGATGGAATACCTCAAACTACTCGGCATTGTGATCATCGTCGTCGGTTTTGCCCTTAAATGGGATACGACGGCGGTGGTCGTGGTGTCGGCAATCGTCACGGCCCTTTTTTCCGGGATGAGTGTGATGGAGCTGCTCAATACCCTAGGAACCGCGTTTATGACCAATCGGCCCGTGTCATTGTTTTTCCTGACGCTGCCGATGATTGGGTTGGCGGAGCGTTATGGGCTCAAGGAAGTGGCTGTCAACGGCATTCGCAAACTGAAGAAAATGACGCCGAGCCGGATTCTCAATTTGTATCTGGCGGTTCGCGAGCTCGGTGGGGTGTTTGGCATCTCGCTGTCCGGCCAGGTGCAGTTCGTTCGACCGCTGATCACGCCGATGGTGACGGCCGCCGCTGAAGTCCGGCGGAAACTGACGCCAAAAGACATCGACCTGATCAAGGGGCGTGCGGCAGCGGTCGATAATTTCGGGAACTTTTTTGCCCAGAACCTGTTCGTTGCGTCGGGGTCGGTCCTGTTGATCTCGAGCACGATGGAATCGCTGAAATACACGGTCACGCCGATTCAGGTCGTGACGCGGTCGATTCCGGTGGCCCTGGTCACCCTGGTCATTGTCTATATTTATAACGTCTTATTCGATCGGCGTTTTAAAGCGACGAAGGGGGCGGCATAATGGTCGACAATTTATTGATCGTTTTGTATGCCCTCATTGGGATCTTGATGGCTGTCGCCGGGACCGAGGCATTCAAGGCCAAAGATAATCCGACCCGCTATGGGACTGGCACATTTTGGTGGTTGCTGGCGCTAATTTTTGCGTTGGGCAATTTCATGCCACATTGGCTGATCGGCGCGATGATCATCGTGATCGGGGCGCTGGCGCTGTTCAAGCAGATTCAGGTCGGCAAGTTACCTCAGATCGATGACGAAAAGGCGGAGGCGGCCGCCAAACAGTTTGGCTGGCGCATTTTTCTGCCCAGCATCGTGATGGCGGTCGTGTCGATCTGCGTCGCCCAGTTCACGGCGCTCGGTGGCCAGGTCGGCATCGGAATCGGTGCAATCACGGCGCTTTTGCTTGTGATCGTGATGACCAAGGCCCCAGCCAAAATGGTGTACACGGACACGCAACGGATGGTGCGCTCAGTGGGGGCGCCTGGGATCTTGCCACAGCTGCTCGCGACGTTGGGCGCGGTGTTTACCGCGGCCGGCGTTGGCGACCTGACCGCGAAGCTGATCGCCGGAATCTTACCGGCCGGCAATCATTTGGTCGGGGTCGTGTTATACTGTGTCGCGATGGCACTGTTCACGATGATCATGGGCAACGCGTTTGCGGCGTTTGCCGTGATCACCGCGGCGATCGGGATTCCGTTTGTCATCGCGCAAGGCGGCGAGCCAGCGACTGTTGCGGCGATCGGTATGACTGCGGGCTATTGCGGGACGCTGCTGACTCCCATGGCGGCGAATTTCAACAGCCTGCCTGTCGCGCTTCAGGAAATGGAAGATCCGATGGGCGTCATCAAGCAACAAGCCCCAATTGCAATCATTTTGCTGGTGGTGCAGATCGCGCTGATGTATTTCCTGGCATTTTAACGAAAAGAGGACATGATCATGAAAATTCTTGTGACGGGGTTCGATCCTTTTGGCACGGATAAGATCAATCCGGCGATCGAGGCTGTGAAGCGGCTGCCGGATGAGATTCACGGCGCTCAGATCGTGAAGCTGGAGATTCCCACCAAGTTCAATATTTCGGCCGACGTGGTAAAGGCGGCGATCGAAAAAGAGCAGCCGGATTACGTGCTGGATGTCGGGCAGGCAGGCGGGCGGTTTGGCCTGACGCCGGAGCGAGTGGCAATCAACCTCGACGACGGACGCATCGCCGACAACGCGGGCTATCAGCCATTCAATCACACGATTCACGAGGATGGGGACACGGCCTATTTCACCCAGCTGCCGATCAAGGCGATGGCAAAGGCGATTCGCGAGGCTGGCGTGCCGTCTGCGGTGTCGAACACAGCGGGGACGTATGTCTGCAACCATATCATGTATCAGGTTCAATACATGCGCGATAAGTTCTTCCCAGGCATCAAGGCAGGCTTCATCCACATTCCATTCTTGCCGGAACAGGTCGTGGCTCGGCCCGAGACGCCTTCGATGGCGCTTGAAGACATGGTGCGCGGGCTGACCGCAGCAATCGGCGCCATTGTGGACCGCGATGGCAAAGGTGACATCGAGACTGTTGAAGGGACTATCGCATAGGGACCCAGACCTGAGATCCGTTCAACTCAAATAAAAGCGCGCACCCCCAAATGAGGATGCGCGCTTTTATTTGCCCAGCCGTGCGAATTGCTGGTGAAATAGAAAATATTTCCAGCCTGCATATTTCTTGGTCAAGTCACGATATTCGTCTGGGCTGACCCGACCCGGCCGACACATCAGTTCATAATCGACCCCGAACTCTGTCACCTGCCAACCGCTGGAGACGAAACCATTATTTTCATAAAATTCCCGACGGCGCTGGCGTGTCAACGCGTTTGGCGCATCGGCATCGAGCACCTCAGCATTGAGCAAGAGGCGGGCAGTCGGGCGGCCAGCCGCCACGGCCTCCAAGATCTGACTGCCATAGCCTTTGCCGCGCAGTCTGTCGTCCACAGCCAAAAACATCAGGTAAGCCAGATCGCCAGACGTGACTAGATAACTGAAGCCCACAAACTGATGGTCGTGGTAATAGGCGACAAATTCATTGCCAGGGCGTTGCCCCGCCCGCAACAAGCTGCGCAGTGGGGCGCGCTCCGCCGCGGGGAAAGCGCTGAGATAAAGCCGCTTGATCAGCGGATAATCCTTCATTTGCCGAATGACCGGTGCATATGTCAGTCGCATTTTCCCACGTCCTTTCTCATGGCACATATTGGCTTTATTATAAACGATTCCAGAGCAGCGATACAAAGTTCCTCGATATCTGGGTATTTTTGACCAGGCATCAGGTGGGGCGCAGTGCAAATGCGCACACGTCTTGTTGCGTTGGAATCGTCATGATAGCTGAGTGGATCGCCGCCGCATCGCCGCCTGCCGCCCATCAGTGACCGTCCGGCTCAAACTAATGGTGGTTACCGCAGCGAAAGTCTATACTTTGTTTGCTATTTCAGTTCATTTCACATTGATACTAGGTTATAATCATTATGAATGCGGTTTCGTGTTTTGTGAAATGGAAGGGATCAACGTCGTGAGTCTACCAAAATATCAACAGGTCGCTGCGACCATGCGCAAGCGAATCAAAGAACATGCGTATGCGCCAAAGAGCCTGTTGCCGGATCAAAATACATTAGCCAAAGAATTTGGCGTCAGCCGTCTGACCATCAAAAAGGCGCTGGACGGCTTGGCTCAGGAGGGCTTGATCTATAAGCAATCTGGGGTCGGGACCGTGGTGCTTGGCATCGCCCTTGAAAATGGGGAAGACTCGCCGGCCGAGCGGTTCGATGGCCTGACCAAGTTGGTGGGAAGCGCCCATGTCCGCTCGAAGATTCTGAAGTTCGACATCACTTTTCCCTCGCCGAAGGTTCAAAAACAGTTGGTGATCGGCCCAGATGATCCTGTTTATGACATTCGCCGGTTGCGCCTGATCGACGGCGAGCCGTGGATCATCGAACACACCTATTTTCGCGTGAAAATGGTGCCCAATCTCACCCACAAGATTCTCGAGCACTCGATCTACGCATACATCAATAACGACCTGCACCTGAAATTTGGTGGGGCCTATCGCCGCATCGGTGCGACCTTGACCACCCAGGAGGATATCGACAATCTGGGCGGCAAAGAAGGCGAGCCGGTTCTTCAAGTCGAGCAGGTGGTGTGGTTGACGACGGGCCAGAATATCGAGTATTCGATCAGTCGAAATTTGGCGCGCAACCGCTCGTACACGGTGCTGGATATCAATCAGAACTAAAATGAGAGCTGGCGGCGCGAACCCCGGCTTTTTTGAATTCGAAAAGATCAGAAAGGCGGCGCGCGGTGAATATCTTTGTGTGTTGTGCAGGAGGCGGCTCCTCCAGCTTATTTTGCCAGCGAATGGCGACGGGGTTTCAGCAGCATGACCCCAATCTCTCAGCTAGTTTTACCGATGCGCAGGCGATGCTGACGCGGCCGACGGATTTTCGCGCCGACCTCAACTTTGCTTATGGTGGGGAAGGGGCGATTCGCCCGGACACGGCCTTTGAGATGGGGACGGTGTTTGATGCGGTGCTCGTGGCGCCCCAGGTCCGCTACCGCACCCCGTTTTTGAAGCAGATGCTCCATGACTATCCCATTGTGGTCGCGGATATTCCCGGCCGCCTGTTTGGCATGATGGATGCGGTCAAGGGCGCGGACCTGTTGCGCGGGGTGTTGATCACGCTGGATCTGATGCACGGCTACCAGTCTGGCTTCGCGTTTGGCAGCAAGCGCGGCGATAAGGACCTGGAGCTGCTGGTCTACGGCACCGCCAGCCAAAGCAAGAAGCTCCAGCAGGCCCTCACCCTTTTGAAAAATCGTGGGATCATGCCGCTTTGTGAGCGATTTGATATCGATGCACTATATGATTTTCACCCGCAGCGTGATTTTGATGTGCGGATGCTGTTTGGGGCGGTCTTCAAAAATGATGCGATCGCCAAAGTCGCGCGGCGCGTTGATGGCGTCGTGCTGTTTGAACAGAATCCGCACGCGCGCCGGCAGCCGCAATGGTATGACGATTACCGGATTCCCAGCCGCCGCCTGGCCATGGACCTGTTGAACGACAAGGCGGATCCACATGTGTTGGCCGATCAGCTGCTGGATTTTCTGCTGGAGGTGGACCTTGTCGCAGAGGCGACCTCTGGTGTTTCGGTGGCGCGCTTTGAGACCCCACCGCCGCCGCGGGTGCGCAAGCATTTTGGCATTTTCAGCTGGTATGCCTGATGCGAGTATTGATTGGTGTTTTTCCCGGCGTCCTCAGCTATACTGAAAGAGAAAGGAAGCCGCGAAGATGAGCAAGCGAAATGATGAGCGAATGGCGTTGGTCCAAGATGTGTTGGACCGACTTTGCGAAAAGATGCGTGTCCATTCCAGCTCGCTGGTGTACTTGGACTATGATTTTACGGCCGATGAGATCGACCAACTCAACCAGTTCATGCTTGGTCAGACCGTGGCTGAGCATGCTGTTTCGGTGCGGACGCTGGGGAGGCTGATTCAGACGGTGAAGCCCGCGCTGGACACCGACTCGGGCCAACTGGTCGCCGGGCGGCTGATCGCGGCCTGGCTTGAAGAAGGCATGTTTCAAGGCATTTTGGGCTAACGCAAAACAAGTGACTCTATTTTCCGGCCTGCGCCAGGCGATCTCTGGCGTATGCCGGTTTTTTTTACGCTATGCCCGGCCGTTATGCCAAAGCCAAAGTTGGGCGATGCAGAGGGCAAACGTTTGGTATAGTAGAGATAAGGAAACGGGGGCACGTTGATGAAAAAACGACTCACTTGGCTAATGGCAGCGGTCTTGCTGCTACTTTTGACCGCATGCGGCAGCCCGCAAGCCCAAAACGGCAAAATGACCGTGGTCGCCACGCTGGATTTTTACGGTGAAGTGGCGCAGGCGGTCGGCGGCAAGCATGTGCGCGTGGTCTCGGTGATCGATGACCCGGCCATCGACCCGCATGATTACGAACCCACGACGGCGGTGGCAAAAGAGGTCGCCGGCGCGAAGCTGATCTTGGCAAATGGCCTGGGGTATGACAGTTGGATGGACCGGGTCGTGGCGGGCGGCGACAAAACCGCCGATTATTTGAAGGTCGGCGAGCAGCTGCTGAAAAAGAAGGATGGCGCCAATGAGCATTTATGGTACGACCCGACCACGATGCCGAAGCTCGCGAATGCGCTGGCTGCTCGCTTTGCAAAGCTGGATCCGACGCATGCCAGTGATTATGCGGCCAACGCCAAGGCGTATCTGAAAAAATTGGCCCCGCTCACGGCCTTGGTGGCGCGCCTGAAAACACAATTGAGCGGACAGGCTGCGGCGCAGTCGGAACCGGTTTTTGGCTACAGCTTGGATGCACTGGGCATTCGCGAGGTCGCCGGCCATTTTGCCAAAGCAATCGAGGATGGCACCGATCCATCGCCGCAGGATGTCGAAGGGCTTCAACGCGCCTTCGCCCAGCATCGCGTCGCCTTTTTTGTCATCAATACCCAAGCCGACAGTCGCGTCGTCGACGAAGCGACCGCCAGCGCAAAAAAAGCGGGCGTGCCAGTCCTCAAGGTGACCGAGACATTGCCCGCCGGAAAAACCTATATCAGTTGGATGATGAGCCAGTACGACGCATTGGCTGATCTGAAGCTTCCTTGAGGCCGGCAAATGCGCGGCCTTTTTTCACGTGCCGGCTCACAGGCCCAGCACTTGCATCATGTCGCTGAGCACACCCTGGTCCTGGTTTGACGGGGCGATCACATCGGCGTGACGCTTCACCGTTTCGCTGCCATTGGCCATCACCACCGCCCGGCCAGCGGCATCGAGCATGGAAATGTCATTGCCGCCATCGCCGTATGTGCACATCTCGGCCTCACTGATGCCGAGCGCTTTGCCCAGCTCCCGCAGGCCACTTGCCTTATCGACGCCTTTGGGGATGATGTCGATGTCGCCGCGCCCGCTTGAGGTGGGATTGGCAAACGCCGCCATTTCGCGCTGCCACCGCGCCATCAGCGGCTCTGTGTCTTCTGCACGGCAGTTGACCATCACCTTCACCACTTGATGCGCGACGGGGATGAAATCATCGACCACCGTCAAATGCGGGCACCATTCATGTTGGCCCGCGATCACAGCTGCCGGCTCGCGGCTGAGCATATAGCTCATGTCCGGCGTTGCCAGCAGTAAGTGGCAATCCGGCAGCGGCATCACGAGCTCGATCAGCTTTTTGGCGATGTCATCGGAAAACGCGTTGATGGCATAAGTTTGGTCGGGGCCGGCAACCACGCCGCCATTTTCGGCCACGAAGTAAGTCGCCGGGAAGTTTTTGAAAATGCGCTGCAACCGCGGCTTTTGATTGCCACTGGCGGCGACGAAGATCTGCCCGTTTTTTCGCATCGCTTCTTGAATGCGGGCAAAGCGGGCCTCGTCGAAATCCTGGCTGGGGCGCAAAAAAGTGCCGTCCATGTCAGCCGCAAATAATTTGATCATTGGTTTCACCTCGGCCAGATGATACCACAAGGCGAGAGCGGTTTCATCATTAGTGATAGAATAGCAGTCAAAGTCAAACACAAATTGAGGAGCTGATAAGGTGGATGCACTCGAGCGGATTCTGAAACAGGCGGGCCAGGATGCCAATGTGGTGGCGGTGGGCACAGAAGGGTCAACCAATGATGGCCAGGTGGCTGGTGACCGCTGGACGGATCTGGATGTGACCGTGTTTGTCGACAAGTTGGACCCAACGGCTGGCTGGCAGTGGCTCACGCTGCTTGGCGAGCCGACGAATGTTCAGTATTTGAAAGATGAGGCCATTTTCGGGCCAAACACAAGCACCTGGTATAGCTGGCTGACGCGTTATTCGGGGACCATGCGCATGGACTTCAAGATGGCCCCGGCTGAAGACGAGGCAGCGTATTTGGAAGATGACACGCTGAATGCGATCGTCTGGCGGCGCGGGTTGGGCAAGGTCTCGCCGCGGCCGACCAGCGCGGCGAGTCATTTCATCGGCTTGCCGGATCAGGCGCTGTTCACCGACCGCATCATCGAGTTTTATTGGTGCGCCGGGAATGTGATCAAAGGCCTGTCCCGGGGCAACTTGATGTACGCCAACGAACAATTCAACCACTATGTGCGTCCTGAGCTCATTCGGCTTTTTGCCTGGCGCGCCAGCCTTGCCCGCGGGGGACGCTTCGATGCGGGGGTCTCTGGAAAATTCGTGTGGCACAGTCTGAGTCTTGCGGAGCAAAAAGCGGTGGCCGCGACGTATCACCAGGACAGTCTGGCCAACGCGCGCGCCAGCCTGATCCACGCCATCGCGCTGTACAACAGCGAATTGCCGGATCTGGCCGCAGGTTTGGCGCTGGACCTGCCAGAACGGTTGTCCGCGACCCAGCATCAATTTGTCGATTGGTTTGCGGACGAGACACTGTGGGCGCAATTGGATGACTGAGATCACGATCAAGGAAACAGCGGCCCTGACACCCGCGGAATTATTGACCATCATGGCCGCGCGGGTGCGTGTTTTTGTGGTAGAGCAAAATTGTCCCTATCAGGAAGTCGATGATAAAGACTATCAGGCGGTCCATGTCATGCTGCGCGAAAATGGGGCGCTGGTCGCATATGGCCGCCTCGTGCCGCATGATGATGGAAAGGCCATTTCTTTTGGCCGGGTGCTGGTGGTACGGTCGGCGCGCGGCCGCGGCCTTGCGCGTGAGTTGGTGGCGACCCTGCTCAGTGAGCTCGCGACACGCTATCCCAGCCGGCCGGTCAAGATTCAAGCCCAGGCGTATCTGCAAGCCTTTTACGGCTTGTTTGGGTTTCGTGCCGTTTCCGATGTCTATCTGGAAGACGGTATTCCGCATGTGGATATGGTGCTGGACAAAACAGCGGCCGCAAGATGACGGCAGGGTGACCCGCAATTTTTCGCGTTTTTGCGCGCAAGGCGGGCCTCATTCAATCGATTTTTCCGCAACTGGTAAAGCGGCGCCATCTCACGTATAATCGATTTGTATCCGGCGCTCGGATGCCGGGAAGGAGTATGTCGATGTTCATGTATTTTTCTGGGCTTGGACATGCCCTCGTAATGCCGCTTCCGCCGCCTGTAGCGGGCAGTGTGTGCGGACAAGACAAGTGAACGTGGGCGCGGCCCACAAGAAAGGAAGTTTCATCCAATGACGACAGCAATCGACCTGCGTGCAGGCATGACTTATGAAAAAGACGGTAAATTGATCAAGGTCCTTGAAAGCAATCACCACAAGCCAGGCAAGGGCAACACCCTGATGCAGCTCAAGCTTTACGATATTCGCAGCGGCTCCACCGTGCAGACCACGATGCGCCCAAGCGAAAAGATCGAGCTGGCCGAAATGGTCACCAAGACCGTTCAGTATCTGTATACCCAAGATGACCTGGCCTATTTCATGGACATGGAATCATTTGAGCAATACGAACTGCCAACCGCCAGCATCGAGCACGAGGCAAAATATCTGCTGGAAAATATGCAGGTGGAGATCGAATTCTACGGCACCGAAGTCATCGGCATCATTTTGCCTGGCACGGTCAACCTGAAAGTCACCGAGACCCAGCCAAGCATCAAAGGCGGCTCCGTGACAGGCGGCGGCAAGCCAGCCACCCTTGAGACTGGCCTGGTCGTCAACGTGCCAGACTTCATCTCAAACGGCGAGACCATCACCGTTTCAACCGCAAACGGCACCTACCAAAAGCGCGCCTAATAGACTAGTTTCGCAAAAGAGCTGCCAAGTGCGGCTCTTTTTTGTCGGGTGCGCAGGCCTGCGGGATGGTGGGGTAGCTAGATGTCTCCGGCATGCGGGCCGGCGCCCATCTGTATCTTGGAAAAGCATGGCGCAACATCCCAATAATTACTGAGATCCAATGATGGTTTCCGCGGCCAATGTCTCCATTGGCCAGTGCCCACCCGGGAGAACTCGCCACCCAAGTCTTTCGCTGCGGTATAATTGGCGGCAGGAGGCATGACATGACTGAATTTTATTTTGTACGACACGGCCAGACCACGATCAATCGGCGTAAGGCATTCAACGGGGGCCTCAGCGACTCGCCGCTCACAACGCTTGGCGTCACCGCGGCACAGGAAGTCGGCCAGGCGCTTTCGTCTGTCCAGTTTACCCAGGTGTTGGCTTCGAGCATGCCGCGTGCGGTGGCGACCGCGAATTGGATCATGGCCGCCAATGAATTTCGCGCGCAAACGCCGCTTCAGCCGGTTGCGGGCCTGCGCGAGATGAAACTCGGTCAATGGGACGGCCGGACCGTCGCAGAAGTCAATGATGACGCGCGCGTTGAGATCTACATGACCGATACCGTGCGCTTTGATGCGGAGGTCGCTTCGGTGATCGGCAGCGAAACGTATCGCGCCGCCTTGACGCGGAGCCTGGCTGTGATCCAGACGGCCCGCGCGACCTATCCGACGGGCAAGATTCTGGTCGTGGGCCACGGCATCATCTTTTTGCTGCTACTTAACACGCTGGTCGGGGTCCGGTTTTCTGACCTACGCCACCACAAGATCGTGAAAAATGCGACCGTCACGAAACTCGTCACACGGGACGGCAAAAATTTTGAAAAGCGCTTCTGGGGCCTGCCTGCCGCGGATTTGTCTGATTTTATTCAAAATAATTCGAAAAAGTGAGTTGACAGTGGGCGAAGGTCCGTGTATCTTAGTCCACATACCAGCGCAACAGCGCATGGCAAGGAGTGTTGATGATGAAAAACATGAAACCAACACAGTTGAATTCCGTTTATTACTACGGCTATTACGGATAGCGGCTTGCATTCGCCGATTGGATGCAAACCGCGCGCAGGTTTGCATCCATGATGGTCGTAGCATTTAACATGCATACGAAGGCCACATGGATGAGGATTTCACCCATGTGGCCATTTTCTTTCCGGAAAGAATCTGTTGGCCAGCTGCAGGGGTGAAACCTTGCAACTGGCCTTTTCTGTTGCCACAGACATTTTTGGAGGAAAAAATCATGAAGCTAACTCACCTTTTGACCACTTTAACCGCATTGTCCCTCGCCGTTGTGTTGGGCGCTTGCTCCAGCAGCAGCGCCACCGCCGCCAAGAAAGACGGCACCGTCAAGATCGGCATTCTGCAACTGATCAATCAAAGCGCGCTGAATGATGCGCGCAAAGGTTTTGAAGAAGAGCTTGCGGCAAATGGCTACAAGGGCAGCAAGATCAAAATCGATTACGTCAATGCCCAGGGCGATCAGTCAAATCTCCAGTCGATGAGCCAGCGCCTCGCCGCCGACAAGAATGACTTGAACCTTGCCATCGCGACCCCGGCGGCCCAGGCCTTGGCCAAAGCCGATTCAAAGACCCCACTGCTGTTCACCGCGATCACCGATCCAACCTCGGCCGGCCTGGTGACCGACACGAAGGCCCCAGATAAAAACGCGACGGGCGTCACCGACATGGTAGATGTGAAGGGCCAGATCGATTTCACTCACAAGCTGTTTCCAAAGGCCAAGAAGATCGGGTTGCTCTACAATGCGGCGGAGCAGAATTCTGTTTTCCAGATCAAACTCGCGGAAGTTGAGATCAAAAAGTTGGGGTTGACCGCCGTTGTGAAGACTGCGGCGACGACCAATGATGTGCAGCAGGCGACCGAAGCACTGGCTGCCCAGGCGGATGCGATCTACATTCCGACCGACAACAATGCCGCAGCGGCGATGCCAACGATCGGCAAGATCTCCCAAAAGCTTGCGGTGCCAGTCATCAACGCCGACGCCACGATGATTCCGATCGCCGGGGTCGCCACGCAAGGCATCAACTACGAAGACCTCGGCCGGCAGACCGCGAAGATGGCGATCAAGATCCTCAAGGGCAAGAAGGTCTCCGAGTTGCCAGTTGAGGCGCCGGCGAAAGTTCGCCTGGTCACCAACAAGACGCGCATGGCCCAGTTCAACCTGACGGAGGCCGATGTGACGGCCGCCGCCAAATAATTTTTCCTGGCAGAGGCGAACGCTGGCGCCCGCGTCCGCACTGGAAAAGTTCCTCCTGACCGAACAAGTTTTGCGGAAAAAGTTGTGTGGTTCCTCAAAGTTAAGGTTGACATGAGAAAACAGTCACGTTATTCTCATTCATGAACACCGCTATTGGTGTAAAGGAGTGCTGTTCATGAGAAACCTAATGTCAACACAACTAAATCACAACTTTTTCGCCGGCTTTTTCGGATAGCGGTTTGCATCGTGGGATGCAAGCCGCGGCTTGCATCCATGATGGCCGGCACTCATTAAAGTGCAATCAACTCGCCACATGGACAGGGAATGTTCCATGTGGCCTTTTCTTTTTCCGGAAGAAGATCAATTGGCCAGCCACATGGGCGCATTTCCCCCAGTGGCTGGCTTTTTGCCATTCTCAGGAGGAAAAATGATGAAAACAAAGCTTTTGACACTGGCAGTTGCGGCGGTGGCCGCACTGAGTTTATCAGCCTGCAGCAAAACGGCCCAGGCCAAGGATGACACGGTGAAGGTCGGCATTTTGCAATTGATCGACCAGACGGCGCTGACCCAGGCGCGCAAGGGGTTTGAGGACGGGTTGGCGCAGGCTGGCTACAAGGGCAGCAAGATCAAGATCGATTACCTGAACGCGCAAGGCGACCAGGCGAACCTACAGACGATGAGTCAGCGGCTCAAGAGCGATCAAAACGATCTGAACCTCGCGATTGCCACGCCGGCTGCCCAGGCGCTGCAGAAAGGCGATCCCGACACGCCACTGCTTTTTACGGCGGTCACCGATCCTGTTTCCGCGAACCTGACCAAATCAAAGGCTGATCCTAGCAGCAACGCCACCGGTACCATCGACATGGTGGATATCCCGGAACAGATCGGGTACATGCACCGTCTTTTTCCCAAAGCCAAAACAGTCGGCATGATCTATAACGCCGCCGAGCAGAACTCGGTCGTGCAGATCAAATTGGCCAAGGCCGCGGTGAAAAAACTCGGCTTGAAAGTCACAACGACGACCGTTGCCAGCACCAAAGATGTGCAGTCGGCGACTGAGGCCTTGATGAACCGCTGCGATGTTGTGTATGCGCCAACGGACAACACGGTGGCGGCTGCGATGAAGACCGTCGCCAAGGTGTCACTGAAGATGAAGGTGCCGGTCGTTCCGGCGGCATCCACGATGGTCGAGGACGGCGGGGTCGCCAGCATCGGCATCGATTATTACAAATTGGGTGTGCAGACCGCGAAGATGGCCGTGAAAATTCTGCAGGGCAAGAAGGTTCAAGACCTGCCTGTTGAAAGTCCAGCGCAGACCTCGGTGATCAAAAACAAGACGATGATGAAGGCGTTTGGCCTGACGGATGCGGACGTCGCAAATGACTGACCGCAACTTGGCCACTGACTGCGTGCGAAATGGTGGCCGCTCAGCGGTCGCCGCATGACGCGGTCGCGACTTGGCCCAGCCGGCTGACCGCAAACGGCTTTTGCCGCGCACCACATCTGGGCGAACGGAACCCATTTTTCCACCGCAAGTCTGACAAATTATTGGAGGATCGAACATGACCGTAGAGACACTGGTTTCAAGTTTATCGCAGGGGATGCTGTGGTCGCTGATGGCGATCGGCGTTTATCTGACATTTCGAATCTTGGATATTGCCGATATGACGGCAGAAGGGAGTTTTCCCTTTGGCGCCGCCATCACAGTGCGGGCGCTGGCCGGTGGGACCAACCCGCTGATCGCCACGCTGTATGGCTTTCTCGGCGGGGCGCTGGCCGGACTGGTCTCCGGACTGCTGCACACGAAGCTGAAAATTCCGGACCTGCTCACCGGTATTTTGACCATGACGGGTCTGTATTCGGTCAACCTCTTTGTGATGAAGGGCGCCGCCAACATGCCGATCAGCGTGAAGACGGTGTTCAACATGGTCACTTTTGCCAATAGTGACTTGGATGTGATCGTGGTCGGCGGGCTCCTGCTGGCCGTCGTGATCGCGCTGCTGGTCCTGTTTTTCCACACAGAGATGGGGCTGTCTGCGCGGGCGGTTGGCGACAACCAAGCGATGAGCGCGGCCAATGGCATCAATGCCGATAATATGAAGATCATTGTCTACATGGTCTCAAATGGCCTGATCGCGATGTCCGGGAGCTTGATGGCGCAGATGAACGGGTACGCCGATGTCTCGATGGGGGTCGGCACCTTGGTCATCGCGCTGTCCGCCATCATCATTGCGGAGCTGCTGCTGCGGCATCTGACGTTTGGCCAGCGCCTGCTGACGATCATCCTGGGCGCGTTCATCTACCGGCTGATCATCGCGTGGGTGCTTTCGATGGGCGTCGACCCGAGCTATCTGCGCCTGTTCTATTCGCTGATGCTCGTCTTGTTCCTGGCGCTGCCGCTGATCAAGAAAGAAACAGTCGGCGTTCGTCAACGTCGCGCCAATCGCAAACATATCGCGGAGGACAAATAAATGCCAGCACTTGAGATCAAAGAACTCGATCAATATTTTGAACAAGGCACCGTCAACGAAACGCGCGCCTTGCGCAACATCAATTTAACGCTTGAGGAAGGCGAGTTTGTTGCCATTATTGGCGGTAACGGTGCCGGTAAATCGACGCTGCTCAACAGTGTCGCTGGCTCCTTGCCGGTCGTGTACGGCCAGATCAAGATCGCAGGCGAAGACGTGACGTATCTGCCGGTCGCCAAGCGTGCCAAGTTGATCTCCCGAGTCTTTCAGGACCCACGCTCCGGCACGGCCCCGCGGCTCTCAGTCGAGGAAAATCTGTCCCTGGCGATGCAGCGCGGGCGCTGGCGCAATTTTTGGAGCAGTGGGGTGCGCCACAGCGACCGCAAGCTCTTCAAGGAAAAATTGGCGAGTCTCAACCTGGATCTGGAGACTCGGCTCAACACCGAGATCGGCTTGTTATCCGGCGGCCAGCGACAGGCGATCACCCTGCTGATGGCGACACTCAAGGCGCCGGAATTGCTGCTGCTGGACGAGCACACGGCTGCGCTCGATCCGAAGACTTCGGCAACGGTGATGGCCCTGACTGCGCAGTTGGTGGCCGCCCAAAAGATCACCACGCTGATGATCACCCATGATATGAATGATGCCCTGAAATACGGCGACCGCTTGATCATGCTGGATCACGGCCAGATCGCCGTTGATATCCGCGGCGATGAAAAGGCATCGATGACCGTGCCGGACCTGCTGGCCTTGTTCCAAAAGCGCAGTGGGACGGCGTTGGTGGACGATGCAGTGTTGCTGAGCTAAATTTTTCCTTCTATTAATAAGGGACTTCCGGGAGCGTTTCTCGGAGGTCCTTTTTGTTATTTGTCCCACGCTGCCAAATTGCTGGTTAAAAAACCGAAACGGTAGCGGCATCAATGCTCGTGAAACCATCTGAAAGGGTATAAAATTACGAAAAATGATTTTCGCCGCGCTTTTTTGTTGGGTATACTCGAAAGGTGGCATCAGGAAAGGGAGCGAGTGCGATGGACACGGAATTATTTTTGACCAAACAAGAACGCGAGCAGCTGGCACTTTACCGGGAGATCATCAGCGAAGCCCAGGCCGTCTTGCCGGTGGCCGAGCGGGTCGCGAAACGGGCAGCCGGCGCGCCATTGGTGGATGCCGTGAATCTCAAGCGCATCTCGCTTTTGACAGGGCGCAACTACACCTCGGTCTATCGAACCTACACCGCGCTGGTCGCGACATTGACGCAAATGACTGGCGGGGATTCCGCGATTCAGGCCATGTTTGCCTTTGACAGCGGCCAGGTGCGGATGGCGCTGATCGAGCAAAACATCGTGTTCAATACGCTGCGGGCGATGCTGACAGACAAATATGCCCGCTTGGCGGATTTTGCAGCGGCAACGAATTTTTCCAAGACGACGGTGTCGCGGCACATCAAACCGCTGGCCGGGCTTGCCAATTTCATGGGCGTCAGGCTCCGGCTTGAGACGTTGCAGGTCTCTGGGCCAGAAGCCAACATTCGGCTCTTCTTCACGGTTGCGTTTTGGCTGGCCACGGATGGGGCGGCCTGGCCGTTTGTCACGATCGACCGCAATGAGGCGACGGTGCTGCTGAATCACGGGCTGGCGAGCTTTGATTTTGCCTTCAGCAATCCTGTCGTCAAGGAGCTTGGCTTATACGCGCTGGCCGTGGTGAAAAACCGTGTGCATCAGGGGTTTGTGCTCAACACGCCTGGTGGGGCGATGGTGTCGTTCCCCGTGCCGAACCTGTTTGCGGACAAGTCGTCGCCGTTTCAAAAGTTTGGCATTCACCTCACGCGCGAGCAGCAGTTTGCGGAGTCGCATTTTCTGTTTGACTTGGATTATCAGCTGCCGCTTTATCAGACTGCAGACGATCCGCGGCTGGAGCAGGTGGTCTTGCGGTTCAAGCGCTATCAAAACGGCTTGTATCGCTTGGTGACCGGCACCATCGACCAATTGCCGAGCGAGTGGGTGCCGGCGATCATTCCGCTGAAAAGCAAAATGGTGCTGGCCAACATGTTGGCGATCGCGTCCTCCACGATTCTGTATGGCTTTGATATCGCCGGATTGACCCATTTGTCCGGCGCGGCCACCAAAACGCAGGACGACCCGCAGGCCAACGAGGTGCGGCAGGTGCTTGAAAACAGCTTGCGCGCGACGATCGCGCTGAACGATCTGACAGACTTTACCCCAGCCGTTCCGGCACTGGTCAACAGCCTGAGCGCCTTGTTCGGCCATTTGGTCCATGTCCTCACGCCGCCGCAAAAGGTCAAAGTGGCCCTGATGATCACGCCGACGTTGGCCGATTATCTGGATCTCTCGCTCTTTTTGACCCAGCAGGCCTTTGTGGAAGTGGTCGGGGAACGGTACGAAGATGCCGATCTGATCATCAGCTCAACGGGGCTGCCTGTGCCGAGCCATGTTCGGCCGGATACACAGATCTTTCAGTGGCAGGCCGATGCGTCAAGCGACTTATTCGGCGCGCTATATGCGGTGCTTCACGCACTGCATCGGCGGGCGCCGGCTCTGGTCTTGGTCTAGGCGAGGCGTGTGTGGAAAACCGGCCAAACGTTTGGCCCTCGACACTGCTGTACCATTAATGCACCATCCGGGAGGCCCTTCTCGACAGGAGAGGGGCCGTTTATTCCAAAAAATATTAGCACTCTCGTTGACAGAGTGCCAAAACGGTGTATAATGAATTATGTAAACAAGAGGTGCGGCGATGCACCGATCATAGACCGTGTTGGCATCGCTGGCTGGCGGTGTCTTTTTTCTGCCGCCGTTGACGTCAGGGCAATCACACTGACCGCACCAAAAATCGCAGCCTAGCGCTGCCTGAGGAGGAATGGACAATGGCAAATGATCCTTTTTTTAATGATGGCATGGATGACTTCTTTGACCAGATTTTTCACCAGATGAATGGGCGTCCGCGTTATGTTGTGAACGGCCACGAGCTGTCCGCGGCGGAAGTTGCACAGCTCAAGCAAGCACAACAGGCGCAACAAGCACAAACTGCCAGCGAGATTCCAATCGATGGGCAGCAGGCGCCTACGTCTGACGCCAAGGCGACCTCGCCAATGGCCAAGTTTGGCCGCAACCTCACGGAAGAGGCCAAACAGGGGCTACTTGATCCGGTGATCGGGCGTGAGAAGGAGATTCAGGAGACGGCCGAGATCTTGAGCCGACGCACGAAGAACAACCCGATCTTGGTCGGTGACGCCGGGGTCGGCAAGACTGCGGTCGTCGAAGGTCTGGCCCAGGCGATCGTCAAGGGCGATGTGCCCGCGGCGATTCAGGATAAGGCGATCTGGTCTATTGACCTTGCCAGTCTGGAAGCTGGCACGCAATACCGCGGCGCGTTTGAGGAAAACATTCAGAATTTACTCAAGGCCGTGAAAAAGGCGGGTAACGTGATTCTGTTTTTCGACGAGATTCAGCAGATCTTGCACACCGGCTCGACCGGCGAGGCAGGGGCAAAAGGGCTTGGCGACATGATCAAGCCGGCCTTGTCTCGCGGGGAGTTGACCGTGATCGGCGCGACCACCCAGGACGAATACCGCAACACGATCATGAAGGATGCGGCATTGGCGCGGCGGTTCAATGACGTGACGGTTGGCGAACCTTCCAAGGCCGCAACGCTAAAGATCTTGCAGGGCGTGCGCGGGTTGTATGAGCAACATCATCACGTCACCTTGCCGGATGAGGTGCTCCAAGCGACGGTCGACTACGCGGTGCAATACATTCCGCAGCGCGCCCTTCCGGATAAGGCGATCGACCTGCTTGATATGACGGCGGCGCATTTGGCTGCCCAGCATCCGGTCACCGATAAAGTGGCGCTGACCGAGCACATCAAGCAGTTGACCCAGGACAAGGAAGCCGCGGCGAAGGCCGAACAGTTTGAAGAAGCCGCCAAGCTCAAGGCTGAATTGGCCAAGGCCCAGGCGGATTTGGCCGGGGCCGATGATGAGGCCCGGCCGGTGGTTGCGACGGTGGATGATGTGGCGGCCTCGGTCGAGCGTTTGACCGGCATTCCGGTGACCAAGCTTGGCGCCAGCGACATTGAACGCTTGCAGGGGCTGGCCGGCCGGTTGAAGGGCAAGGTGATCGGCCAGGACGAAGCTGTTGAGCTGGTCACGCGGGCCATTCGCCGCAACCGCGCTGGTTTTGACGACAGCGAGAAGCCGATCGGGAGTTTCCTGTTTGTCGGGCCGACCGGGGTTGGGAAAACAGAGCTGGCCAAGCAGCTGGCCTTGGATCTTTTTGGCCGCAAAGAGGCGATCATTCGGCTCGACATGTCCGAATACGCCGATCGCACCGCGGTGTCCAAGCTGATCGGCACCTCTGCCGGTTATGTCGGCTATGAGGATAACGGCAACACCTTAACGGAAAAAGTGCGCCGCGATCCATATGCGATCGTGCTGCTCGATGAGATCGAAAAAGCGGACCCGCAAGTGTTGACGCTGTTGCTTCAAGTCCTCGACGATGGGCGGTTGACGGATGGGCAAGGCAATGTGGTCGATTTCAAAAATACGATCATCATCGCGACGTCCAACGCCGGCTTTGGCAACGAGGCGTTGACGGGCAAGAAGGCTGAGGACACCGCCTTGATGACGCGCCTAGCCCCATACTTCCGCCCCGAATTTCTCAACCGCTTCGATGGTATCGTCGAATTCAGTCACTTGACGACGGCTGACCTCGCTCAGATCGTGGATTTGATGCTCGCTGACGTGAATCAGACTCTGGCGAAAAAGCAGTTGACGCTGACCGTCAGTGATGACGCCAAGAATTGGCTGATCGCGCAAGGCTACGATGAGGCGATGGGCGCGCGGCCACTGCGGCGGGTCATTGAAGCCAACATCCGCGATAAGGTCACCGATTTTTACTTGGCGCATCTCGATGTGAAGCACCTTGAAGCGAATCTGGTCGACGGCGCGATCGTGATCAGTGAAAAGGCGGCAGTCGCTGCATGATCAGTTGATCGGCGACCCGCGTGGCACGTTCTGGTGAGTGCTTCGCACAAAAATGGACCTGGGACAAAACAAACGTTTTGTCCCGGGTCCTTTTTGGTGCACTAATGTTACAGCAGTGTCGTGGGCCAAATGTCCGGGCCCGAGCAGCTAAGGTCCCAAGCGCCTGGCCCTAAGTTCGGACCTGGCGCTTGGAACACTTACCTGTCGGGCCCAAAAACGACATTTGTCCCACTTCCTTTTTTGATTCGGCAAATGAATTGGGTGGCAATTAGTCGAGGGTCACGCCGGCTTCATCCAAGAAGTATTGAAGCGGCTTGAGGACGTCTTCGCCTTCGTAATGCTCGAAGAAGTCGGGCAGGGTGGTGATATGGGTCTCGGCCTGGTTGGCGTTGAAGGCGGGGTCGATCGTTTCTTCGATCTTGCCATCAACGATCTTGACCTTCAGCGCTTCAACGGCGAACCCACGCTTCATGGTGATCTTGGCATTCAGGACGAATGGCCGGCCACTTGCCATGACTTCGGCGGCCTTGGCAAAAGCGGCTGGCAATTCGCTGCTCTTGGTGACGGTGGCCGCTTCGATTCCCATCCCATTGGCGATCATTGCAAAGTCCTGGTCTTCCAAGTCGATGCCGGAGTAGTCGTGCATGCTTGGAATATCGGCTTGTTCATCGCGAATGAAGCCGAGTGTGGTGTTTGAGGTCACGATGTTCAAGATCGGCAGGTGGTATTTCTTTTCCGTGATCAGGTCCTGCATCACCATGGAAAACGCGCCATCGCCGGAGATCGAGACCACTTGGCGATCCGGGTAGGACAATTGTGCGGCGATCGCTCCTGGAATGCCGGCGCCCATGGAGGCGAACAGCGCGGAGATCACCCATTTGTTGGTCGGCTTGATGTCCATGAAGCGCAGCGTGTCGACCGTGTTGTTGCCGACATCGAGTGCAACGACCGTTTCCGGGTTTGCGATTTTGTTGAGTTCGCGATAGACCTGTTCATACTGCAGCGGATCTGTTTCGCGGTCGGTCAACTTCTTGAGGTAATCCTTCCAGTTGTTGTTGTCCAAGACTGCCGCCTTGAAAAAGTTGCTTGGCGCCGCTGCTTCACTGCGCGCGAGCATTTTTTCAACAAAGCCGGTGGCGTCGGACCAGATGCCGAGATCCAGGTAGTGATGACGGCCAAATTGCGCGTCGTCGTTGTCGACCTGGACGAAGGTAAAGTCATGGCGCGTGTACACGTTGTTGGCAAATGGGAAGTCGGCGCCGATCGCGATCACAAGGTCCGCGATGTCGATGATCTCATTGGCAGACTTGGAGCCAGCCCGGTTGACGAAGCCAATATTGCCTTCGTAGCTTTCGTCGATCAACCCCTTGGCCAAGCCAGTCATGATGATCGGGATCTGCAGCTTTTTCGACAGCTCGATCAGCCTGTCGCCGCCTTCGCGAATGCCGCGGCCCACATGGAATACCGGGCGCTTGGCCTTTTTGAGCAACGCGAGGACCTGATCGACCTCTTCGTCAGTTGCCTGTGGTTGCGGCGCCGGCTTGTTGTCGGAAGGGGAGGTGCTCTTGTACGGCACATCCGGAATCTCAGCAAAGCCAAAATCATTCGGAATGATCACGACTGCGACGCCGCGGTACTTGTACGCCTCACGAATCGCCTTGTCGACCACATACGGCAGGCTTTCAGGCGTCATCACCGTCCGGCAGTAAACGGACACGTCGGCGAACATCGGGTTTTCGTCAAATTCCTGGAAGAAATTGTAATTCATGTTGGTGTGCGGCACCTGGCCGACCAGCGCCAAAACCGGGGCGTGATCTTCGCGGGCATCGTAAAGCCCCGTGAGCAGGTTCGTGGCACCAGGGCCGGCCGAGCCAAACGTGACGGCGATCTTGCCGGTCAATTTGGCATCGGCCGCCGCGGCCAATGCGCCAACTTGTTCGTGACGCACTTGGATATAGTCGATGCGCTCTTTTTCTTTTTCAAGGGCAGACATCGTGGAGTTGAACGAACCACCTGGATAACCGAAGACGTGCTTAACGCCCCAGGCTTCGAGGACCCGCAGCATCGCGACGCTGGCTGGTACAGTGGATGGATTAGACATGAGACAGGACCTTCCTTTTGTCGTTTTTCGCAGAACGTGTTGTCTACGATTTTCACGTTTACAATGTATCATGAAACGAAAGCGGTTGCAACACGACTGGCAAAAATTCTCCCTGTCACTGACACAGAAATGTGGCCCTGTGTTCATCGGGGTGGTACAGCGCGAGGGGGTGAGGGCAAAAAGGGAGGGCACTGAGATGGGAATGCATGTGGTGGGCCATTTGGTCGGTTGTTGAGTGACGGCTGAATGGGGGCAGGTAGGTAAATCGTTCGCTAAGGAGTGCATTGGTGCAGATGGTGGGGTACCAGCTGTTGCATCAATATTACTTCTGAAGTGACTGGATATTTTTGTCCTTTCACGTGATCAAGATTCAAATAAATTGAATACTCGATGTGAGGGCGGGTCCCGGCAAGAAATGGCTCGCTTCGCATGTCTGGGCGTAAGGCGTAAACGCCCAACGCCCATAGCAAGCCCCCTCGTCGGCGTTAGCGGCAAAGCCGCTTACACCGAAAGTGAGCTTTAAGACCGCGCTTTTTGCGGGCTTAAAGTCACTTGGGAGCTTCTACTTCGGTCGCCAGCCAATTTCTGGCCGGGGTCCACCCGCATTGTTTTTCAAACCTTTTTCGAACTAAGAAGTATTGCACCAAAAAGTCCCTCGAAGCACATATGATACACTGGAAGTAAGACAAACCAGATGGAGGGACCCATATGCGCCTCAAACTGCCGCCCCAGCTGACAAAACTCGTGACCATGATCTTCGCTTTGACGCTGATCGCGATCAGCATCAATCTCTTTTATGCCCCGCATGAAGTGGCGCCAGGCGGGGCGACCGGCATCGCCATTCTCGTGCAGGCCGCCTTCAATATTCCGACCGCGGTGACCACCCTGGCCGTGAATGCACTCATGCTGATCTTGGCCTGGTGGCTGCTCGATAAACAGACCGCCCGCCGCATTTTGGCCGGCAGCTTGTTATTGCCAGCGCTCCTGGCAATCATTCCCGAACAAATGGTGGTCAAAGATCGCTTACTGGCCGTGATCGCAGGCAGCGCGATCTTCGCGCTTGGCGTGGCGTTGAATTACCGCATCAACGCCTCGAGCGGGGGGACCACGGTGCCGCCGATGATCATGCAAAAATATTGGCGCGTGAAGCCGGCGGTGGGGCTCTTGATCGTCGACATGATCGTGACGCTTTTCAATATTCCCGTGGCCGGATTTGAAGCCTTTATTCTGGCGACCTTTGCAATCGTTTTGACCTCGCTGACCATGAGTGTGCTTGAGACCGGCTGGGACCGGAAAAAGATCGTCTATATCATGTCCCCGCTGGCGCTGCCTGCGATCAAACAGACGTTGCGCGACCAAACGGACCATGGGCTGACCGTCCATCATGTGACCGGCGGCTATTCTGGTAAGGCGCAGGAGATGCTGATGGTGGTGGTCGAACAGAGTGATTTTCAAAGCCTGGTCGACCGGGTGCAGGCCGTCGATCCGCAAGCCTTTATCCTCGCGGCGGCGGCCGTCGAGGTGCATGGCGGGACACTGAATTGATTTTGAGCAAAAGAAAAGACGTCGAGAAATTGATCTCGGCGCCTTTTTGATTCTGGGTGTGTCGGCCCGCGCAATGGTCGGGCAGCTAACTTGGTGCTAGTGCTTGAGGTGTTCTTGGCCTCGAGTGCAAGCGCCAGTTAGATGCGCCTATCATGCGGGCCGAAACCCAACTTTTAGTATTCGACAGGCACGACCCAGCCAGTCGGGGCGGTCACATCGCCAAACTGGATGCCGGTCAATTCATTGTACAGTCGCTGGGTGAGCGGGCCGGTGGTGCCATCGCCGAAGACGTGCTCGTGGCCTTCGAAGGTGATGCTTTGAATCGGTGTGATCACTGCGGCGGTCCCGCATGCCCCGGCTTCGCTGAACGTGTCGAGGTCGTGAATGTCGATCTGAGTCTCGACCGGCGTCAAGTTGAAGCGCTCCTTGGCCAGCGCCAAGATCGAGTATTTTGTGATACTTGGCAAAATCGAAGGCGACTTTGGCGTCTGTAGTTGCGTGCCGTCCTTGGTGATGGCAAAAAAGTTGGCGGATCCGACTTCTTCAATGTAGCGATGGGCCAGCGGGTCGAGGTAGATCGCATCGCCAAACCCATTTTCATGGGCAAACTTGCCGGCTTGCAAGCTGGCTGCGTAATTGCCGCCGACCTTCGCCTGGCCGGTGCCATAATGTGCGGCGCGGTCGAACGTGTCGGCCACCACGAAGCGCGTCGGGACCATGCCGCCTTTGAAATAGGGGCCAACGGGCATGGCAAAAACGGTGAAGAGGTATTCCGGCGCCGGGTTGACGCCAATGTTGTCGCCGATGCCGATCAAAAGCGGCCGAACATACAGCGTCGCGCCGGTGCCATAGGGTGGGACATACTCATTGTTGGCGGCCACGACCTGCTGCACGGCATCGAGGAACATCTCAGTCGGCACGGCCGGCATCAACAGTTTTTCCGCTGACTGCTGCATGCGCTTGGCGTTTTGATCCGGCCGGAACAGCTGAATCGCGCCGGACTGGGTGCGATAGGCCTTCAAGCCTTCAAACGCGCCTTGGCCATAGTGCAAGATCGGCGACCCTTCACTCATGGTGATCTGGTTGTCCTGGGTCAACTGCCCCGCCTCCCACGCCCCATTTTTCCAGGTGGCACGGTAGCGGTAAGGCAGATTCATGTAATCAAAGCCAAGGTTGTTCCAATTGATATTGACGCTCATAAGCAGTCTCCTTTGCAAACAGGTTTGACAAGCATTGTAGGCGTCCTCACAACGAAACGCAAGCACCGAAATGCGCGCATTTGCCCATTGATTGGCCTGGGAAAAGCCGGCGCCACAGGCTTTCACGGTGTCCATCCTTATGATTAAAAAATCACAAGCATATCATTAGGAAAAGACAAAAATGCTGGCTACACTCAAAAGTGAGGATGGAGGTGGTGGCATGGCGGTCACAACGACTCTTTTGAGTGGGGAAAGTCTGGACGCATACGAACTGATGGGCGCTCACGAGATCAGCCGGGGCCTGTGGCAGTTTCGCATTTGGGCGCCGCATGCGCAGGCGGTGGCGATTGAAGGTAGTTTTTCCAATTGGCAGCCGCTGGCCCTTGCGCCTGACCCTGAAGCGGCTGGCTTGTGGGTCGGCGCGTTGGCTGCCCGCCGCGGGGCCCTTTACAAGGTGGTGGTCACCGGCGCGGACGGTCAGGTGCGGGAAAAGATCGACCCGTTTGCCTTTGCTTTTGAACCTAAACCAGGGACGGCGGCGGTCTTGATGGATATTCCGATCCATCATTGGCAGGACAAGGCGTGGCTTAAACGGCGGCGCCATCATCCGCCATATGCGCGGCCGCTCAACATTTATGAGGTCCATCTTGGCTCGTTCATGCGGCCAGGCGGTCGGTATCTGACCTACCGTGAGGCAATCGTGGACCTACTGCCATATGTGAAGGAACAAGGCTACACGCATCTGGAGTTCATGCCGCTGATGGAGCATCCGCTCGATGCCAGTTGGGGGTATCAGTTGATGGGCTATTTTGCCCCCACCAGCCGCTTTGGTCCACCGGAAGACTTCCTTGCGCTGGTCGATGCCGCGCATCAGATGGGGCTGGGCGTCATCATGGATTGGGTGCCGGGACATTTTATACAAAATACGGATGCGTTGGCCCGCTATGATGGCACCGCGCAGTACGAATACCAGGATGCCCATCGTGCAGCAAATGAGCGGTGGGGCACGCTGAATTTTGACCTTGGTTCGCCGCCGGTGCAAAGTTTCCTGCTTTCAAGCGCCAATTACTGGCTGACCTGGGCGCATTTGGACGGCCTGCGCGTCGATGCGGTGTCGAACATGTTGTATCTGGATTATGACAGTGGCAAGGATGCCGCCCGCAACGAGCTGGGTGGTCGAGAAGATCTGGCCGGCATCGCGTTTTTGAAACGGCTGAACACGGCGATCTTTGCCCAGCATCCGGATGTGCTGATGATCGCGGAGGAAAGTTCCTCGTATCCCGGGGTGACCAAACCCGTGGCGGAGGGCGGGCTCGGCTTCAACTACAAGTGGAACATGGGCTGGATGAATGACACACTGCGCTATTTTGCCATGGACCCTTACGCGCGGCAGGCGCACATCGACTGGCTGACGTTCAGCTTTGTCTACCTGTTCGATGAGCAGTTCATCTTGCCGTTTTCCCATGATGAGGTGGTGCACGGCAAGCGCTCGCTGATGAACAAGATGCCGGGAGATCGGTACAACCAGTTCGCCAATCTGCGCGTGATGCTCACGTGGCTGATGACGCATCCCGGCAAGAAGCTCTTGTTCATGGGCGGCGAATTCGGTCAGTACCTTGAATGGCGAGACTGGAGCGCGCTGGAATGGGCGGCGCTGAGCGATCGGCTGAACCGCGGCATGCAGACCTTCACCCGGACGCTGGCGCATCTGTATCGCACGCTGCCTGCGCTGTATGAGCAGGACCACGTGCCGGCGGGGCTCACGGTGACGATCGGCGATCAAGCGGATGTGCTCAGCTACATCCGCTGGGGGAAAAAACGCGGAGACGCAGCCGTGATCGTGCTGAATCTGTTGCCGGAGGAGCGGCGCGGCTTTTTTGTGCCAGTGCCGACTTCCTCGGTATATGAAGTGGCGCTCAACTCGGAAAGTCTCACGTTTGGCGGCACCTGGACGCGCCTGCAGCGCCGCCTCAAGCCGACGGGCAAACCGCTGCGCGGCCAGCCCGACAGCGTGCGTGTGACGTTGCCGGCCATGGGGGCGTTGATCTTGGTGCCGCATCGCGTCGGTGGGTCAGGCATGAGTGGAAAATGACAGGGGGAACCGGCGGCGGGTCAGTCGCCAGCGAAAAGAGGGGTCTATATGGCAACAGAAATGTTGGGGATGATCTTGGCGGGCGGTCAGGGGACGCGGCTCGGCAAGTTGACAAAAAGTACGGCCAAGCCGTCCGTTCCGTTTGGCGGCCGGTATCGCATCATCGATTTTACCTTGAGCAACTTGAGCAATTCCGGCGTGGACACAGTGGGCGTGATCACGCAGTACCAGCCGCTGGAGCTCAACCGGCATGTCCAAAACGGGGCGAGTTGGGGGCTCAACGAACGCGGCGCCGGGGTCACGATTCTGCAGCCCTATGCGTCCAGCGAAGGCGAAAAATTTTTCGAAGGGACCGCCCATGCGATCTATCAAAATATTGCCTACATCGATTCATATGCTCCGGAATATTTGCTCATTCTTTCGGGGGATCATATTTACAAAATGGATTATGAGCAGATGCTCGCGCAGCACAAGGCCAAAAAGGCGGCGCTGACGGTGGCAGTGATGCCGGTGTCAATGGATGAGGCGACTCGGTTTGGCATCATGAACACCGATGACACCGAGCGCATCATCGAGTTTGAGGAAAAGCCGGCCAAGCCTAAGAGCAATTTGGCCTCGATGGGCATCTATATTTTCAACTGGGACACGCTGCGCCGTTATCTGACGGAAAGTTATGCGACCGGCAGCGGCCTTGAGGATTTTGGCAAGGACGTGATTCCTGCCTATTTGGCGCACAACGAGCCGACTTATGCCTACGCGTTTCACGGCTACTGGAAGGATGTTGGTACGATTCACTCGCTGTGGGAGGCGAACATGGAGTTTTTATCCCCGCACAATTCACTGAATATCGCGGATCGTAGCTGGCGCATCTACTCGCAAGCGGACGCCAATCCGCCGCTGTTTGTCACCACCTCTGCGACGCTTGACCGGGCGATGGTGGTCGATGGCGCCTTCATCGCCGGCACCATCATCCACAGCATCATTTCCCGCAACGTTAAGGTCGGCGAAGGGGCGGTGATCAAGGACACCATGGTGATGCCGGATGCGGTGATCGGCAAGAACGTCCACATCGACCATGCGATCATCGGTGAAAATGCGGTGGTGGGGGATGGCGGTGAGGTGATCGGCACGGAAAATGAGATCGCGGTCGTCGGCTATGGCGAAGTGGTCGGACGGAGGGAAAAAGAATGAAAAAAGGTGAAATTGCGGCGATCATCGATCTGAATGAAGACGGCGCGCTGGGGTCACTGACAGCGGCGCGGCCCATTGGGACATTGCCGTTTGCCGGGCGCTACCGCCTGATCGATTTTCCGTTGTCGGCGGTGGCCCGCGCGAATGTGTATAGCGTCGGGCTGTTCATGCCACGCTCCAGCCGCTCCGTGCAAGATCATGTGCGCAGTGGTGAGGCGTGGAATCTGGACCTCATTCAAGGTGGCGCCTTCCTCTTTCCGTATGTCGCGACGCGCGATTACGCCAACGCGGAGCTGCGCACGCGCTATTATGACAATTACAGTCAGTTTCTGCGGCGGTCCGGCGCGCCATACACCGTGGTGATGGGTGCCCGCAATGTGGCCAACATCGACTTGGCGGCGGTGCTGGCCTACCACAAACTGGGTTCCAGCCCGATCACCGCGCTGTATAAAAATGTGGCGCCGAATCGCGTCCGCGCCGATGATCCGCTGCTCACGTTGTCCGAACTGGGCACCGCCAGCGCCGTGTTGAATGCCTCCCAGCAGAGCCTTTCCGGGCATGAGGAAAAACTGCCCCGCTTCATGGAAGTGTATCTGCTGGACACGGTCTATCTGCTCGATCTGCTGGATCAGGCCAATACCGCCGGTGAATTTGCGCGCCTGCCTGAATTGTTGCGCGATGCGGTGCTGGAGCAAAATGCCAATGCCTTTGAATACACGGGCTATTTGGCCCTGATCAATGCCGTCGACCGGTATTATCAGGCCAACATGAGCATGCTGCAGGAGCGCAATTTTCAATCGCTGCTGTACAGCTCCATTCCCATTTTGACCAAAAGTAAAAACGAGGTGCCCACCTTTTTTGCCCATGATTCAAAGGTGAGTGGCAGTCTGCTTGGGACTGGCGGCTTCATCGAAGGCAGCGTCGCCCGCAGCGTGATCTCGCGCAATGTCACCGTGCATCGCGGCGCCGTCGTGGAAGACAGTGTGGTGATGCAAGGCAGTAAGATCTCCAACGGCTCCTTGGTGCGCCACGCGATCTTGGATAAAGGCGTGGTGATCGGGCCTAATCTGGTGATCGAAGGCACGGCGGAGGCCCCGCTGGTGTTAAGTAAAAATCAGACCGTGTTCAAGCCGCTTGATCAGGAGGCGAACACCCATGCTTAAAGTGCTGTTTGCGGCGGCGGAAAGCGCACCGTTTTATAAAACAGGCGGCTTGGGCGATGTCGCCTATGCCCTGCCGCAAGCGTTGGCCAAGGCCGGCGTCGACGTGCGGGTGGTGCTCCCGTATTACGGGCAACTGATGCCACCCCTTTTTCAAAAAGAGATCCAGGAGCTGGCCCATTTCACGCTTCGGTTTGGCCAGCGCGATGTGTTTGTCGGCATCAAGTGCCTGAAGCTCGGGGCGGTGCCTGTTTACTTGATCGACAACGAGGAATTCTTTGGCCGGGACCATATTTACGGCGACTGGGATGACGGCGGCCGGTTCGGCTTTTTCTCGCTGGCCGTGATCGAGATGCTGCAGGTGCTGGACTTCATTCCAGATATTTTGCATGTCAACGATTGGCACACCGCGATGATTCCCGTGTTACTCAAGGACAAATATAGTTGGGTCCAGCCACTGGCCAAGATCAAGACTCAGCTGACCATTCACAACCTGCAGTTTCAGGGGTGGTTTGGCGCCTCGGTGCTCGAGGATGTGTTTGGCATCGGCCGCCAATTTTTCAACGACGACGGCTTTGCGCAGGATGGCCAGGTCAATTACCTCAAGGGCGGCATCAATTTTGCCGACCGGGTGTCCACGGTGTCGCCGAGTTATGCCGCTGAGATCCTGACGCCGGCATTCGGCGAGCATCTGGATGGCACCCTGCGCCGCCAGCGGGGCAAACTGATCGGGATCTTGAACGGCATTGACACCGCGCTGTACGATCCGCTCACGGATCCGGCATTGGCCGCGCCGTTTGACCGCTTCAATCTCAGCGGTAAGGCGGCGGACAAATTGGCGCTGCAACAACGCGTCGATCTGCCGGCCAGCGAGGCGCCGTTGTTTGGCGTCGTCAGCCGGTTGACCGACCAAAAGGGGATGGGGCTGCTGGTCCAGGCGCTGGGCACGTTGCTGGCCGGCAGCCACGCACAAGTCGTGTTGTTGGGCACCGGTGAGCCAGGGCTGGAATCGGCGTTTCAGGCGCTTGCCCATCAGTTTTCGGCGCAAATGGCGACGGTGATCGGGTTTGACGTGACGCTTGCGCAGGAGATCTATGGCGGCGCGGACTATTCTGTGATGCCCAGCGCCTTTGAACCCAGCGGCCTGGCCCAGATGATGGCGATGCGGTACGGCACCGTGCCGATCGTACACGAAACAGGTGGCCTGCGCGATTCGGTACGGCCGTTTGATCCTCGTGACGGCAGTGGCACCGGCTTTTCCTTCGCCGATTTCACCCCGGCGACCTTGGGCAAAATGCTGCTGTGGGCGGCGGCCATCTACCGCGACGAGCTGCTGGTGTACGAGGGATTGCAGCACCATGGCATGGCAGAGGACTTTGACTGGGCGATCGCGGCCCAAGAATATCTGGCGGGCTACCGCGAGCTGACCGGACAGGAGTGACTTCATGAATCTGACAAAAGAGCAAGTGAGTCAATTATTGCACGAAGCGGCCATCACCTTGTTTGCGGATTCGCTGGAGGAGCTGCCGCCGCGCCAGCAATACCAAGCCCTGGCCTTTGTGGTGAAAGGGCTGGCCGGACCGACATGGGCGGCCGCCAAACACGGGGCCGACGAGCGGGGGCAAAAGCAGGTCTACTATTTTGCTATCGAGTTCATGCCGGGACGCCTGCTTGCGTCCAACCTGCTGAATTTGGGCATCCTCGAACCCGTTGAGGCGGGGTTGCGCGACCTCGGCCTTGACCCTGCGGCGCTTTATGCCGAAGAGACTGAGCCGGGCTTGGGCAACGGCGGACTGGGACGGCTGGGGTCCGCTTTTTTGGACGCGATGGCGGCGGTGGGCATTGTCGGCAATGGCAATGGCGTTCGCTATGATCAAGGGCTGTTTGAACAGCGCTTCGTGGATGGCTATCAAGTCGAGCTGCCGGATGATTGGCTGCGCGATGCGGATGTGTGGGAGACGCGCAAGGCCGACCGCGCGGTGATCGTGCGGTTTGGCGGACAGGTGTTGCTCGACCGCGACCGGCTTGGCCAGATCACGCCGGTCTATCGCGGCGCCGAGGAAGTCTTTGCAGTCCCGTATGACACGGCGATCATCGGCTATCATCAGCCGCGCATCGACACCATGCGGCTGTGGCACGCCGAGCCCGTTCCGGATGCGCCGGAAGTCCTGACCGCGGCGGCCCGGGCGCGCATCACCGCGATCACCGAGACGCTCTATCCGGATGATTCCAATTTGGCTGGACAGGAGCTGCGCCTGCGCCAGGAATATTTTTTCGTGTCGGCTGGGCTGCAGAGCATTGTCGCACATTTTCTCAAATATCATAAAAGCGTGCTGCAACTGCCAAAATATGTTGCAGTCCATATCAATGATACGCATCCGGCACTAGCGGTGGCCGAGTTGATGCGCTTATTGCTGGATGAGCATCATCTCAGTTGGGAAAGCGCCTGGCAGACCACGGTCGCAACGCTGTCCTACACCAATCACACACTGTTGCCCGAGGCGCTGGAACAATGGCCGGTGGATCTGCTTGCGGCGCAGTTGCCAAGGCTTTGGCAATTGATTCAGGAGATCGACCGCCGCTTTCGCCTGCGCTATACGGGGCCGTTTGGGCAGTTGTTGGTGGATCGCGCCGCGCCAGTTGTCGATGGGCAGATCAAAATGGCGGCGCTGGCTGTGATCGGCAGCCACACCGTTAACGGCGTGGCCAAGTTGCACACGCAATTGCTGAAGACACAAACGCTCAAGGAGCTGGCCACCATTTTTCCCGCCCGCTTCGTGAACAAAACAAATGGCATCACGCCGCGGCGTTGGCTCCAACTCGCCGATGCCCCGCTGGCTGGACTGCTGGATGTACAGATCGGCCCCGGCTGGCGAACAGACGCCCGAGACATCGCCGCACTGGCTGACAAGCAGGACGATCCGGCTGTGCTGGATGCGCTGATCGCCGCGAAACAGGCCAACAAAGTCGCGCTGGCCGGTTACATTCAAGAGACACTGGGGCTGAGGGTGTCGCCGGCCATGATCTTTGACGTGCAGATCAAACGGATGCACGCCTATAAGCGGCAGCTTTTGCATGTCCTCGGCATCTTGGAGGCGTATCAGGCGCTGCGGGCAGGCGAAAAACGGCCGCCCCGGCTGCACATTTTTGCCGCAAAGGCCGCGCCGAGTTACACCTACGCCAAAGATATTATCAAGTTGATCAACACCGTCGCCGACCTTGTGAATCACGACCCGGCTGTGAATGGCGCACTGCAGGTCGCGTTTTTACCGAATTACAATGTCTCGCTGGCGGAAAAGATCGTGCCGGCCGCGGACATTTCCGAGCAGATCTCGCTGGCCGGGATGGAGGCAAGCGGGACGTCGAACATGAAATTGATGACCGATGGCGCGATCACCTTGGCCACTTTGGATGGCGCCAACATCGAGATTGCTGAAGCGGTGGGTACGTCGAACATTGCGCTGTTTGGCATGACGGCCGAGGAAGTGGCGGCGCGCCGGACAGCGGGGTATGACCCGGCGGCGATTGCCGAAGCCGACCCACGTTTGAAAAAAAGTCTGGGAATGCTGATCGACGGGTCGTTGCCGCTGGGGTCGGCGGGGCACACCATTTATGAGTCGCTGCTGGTCGATCATGATGAATATTTTGTCCTGGCCGATTATGCCAGTTATATTCATGCCTCGCGGGTGCTCGACCAACTGTGGACGGATCCACACGGCTGGGCGGCGGTGGCGCTGCAAAACATTGCCGCCAGCGGCCGTTTTTCCGCAGACGACACGGTGCGGCGGTACGCCAAAGAGATCTGGCACGCGCTGCCGGCACGCGGCGGACAGGAAAAATGGCAAAACTGAGCGGATATTCGCGAAGGCCTAACTGAAAGGTGGCGACTGATCAGGACAGACAAAAACGGCGCCGGGACATGTTGTCTCGACGCCGTTTTTGTGCGCTTGCGATCAGGACTGCGCCATTTTGCTTTGCTTAATTGCCCATGGTTGGCAGGAGGGTCTCGCGGAGGCCACTGGTCTGGGTCATGCGGATATCCTTTGTGATGAAGATCGCCTCTGCGCCTTCATTTTCGATGAAGTCCAGGCCACCGGGCAGCCCTTGGTAGAAGCCGACTGAAGACAGCACATCGGCGGTTTCCGCAGAGTCGGCGACAACAGTGATGCTGGCCATGTCGGAGTCGACGGGCCGGCCGGTCTTTGGATCCAGCAGGTGGTGATACATCTGGCCATTTTTGTCGAAGTGGCGGAAAAAGATGCCGGTGGTGACCACCGCGTTTGGCGCCGTGGTCAGGGTCGCAATCGGCAGGGCAGAGGGATCGCGCGGATCAGCAATGGGCTCTTGCCACAGCGGAATGTTCGAGGCACTATTGCGGAACAACACCTCGTTGCCCGCCAGGTTGATCCGCCCGCCGGTGACACCTTCCTTGGCCCATAGTCGCTTGAGCTCATCGAGGATGAACCCCTTGGCGATCCCGCCCAGATCCAGTTCCATGCCGGCGCGGGTGAGAAAAACAGTCTGGTTCTCGCCGTCAAGCGCCACCAGATTCGGGTCACACAGCCGCAATTTTTCCTGAATGGCCGCTTCGTCAGGCACTTTGGCATCATCGAAGCCGATATGCCACAAGGCGACCAGCGGCCCGATCAGCGCATTGTACCCCGCGCCGCGCTTGCTCCAGGCCACGGCCCGTGCGATCAGGTTGAAAACAGGGCGCACCTCGATTGTCACCGGCGCCACGCCAGCGTTTTGATTGATCTGGCTAATGATGGAGTCTTTATCATAAAAGGATAAGAGGCGGGAATAGGCTGAGACCAGTGCGATGCTGTGGTCAAATGTTTCCGGGGTGCCGCCACCATAGATCGTCAAGTCGTTGGTCGCGCCAAGTGCTTTGAACGACACATATTCACTCATGAGAATACCTTCCTTTGATCAGTGTTATACTGAACCTGTACATCTAGTGTAAGCGTTTTTTCGCGTTGCGGCAACAATTGACCTGCATCTGGGTGCGGAGGTGCGCGGTCATGGTCGAGCAGGTAGGCTAGCCCAGCGCTTGGTGGCGGGCCTTGCCACCGAGTGAAGGGCGTCCCTAGCTGTCTCGACCATGCGCACCAGAGCCCAACAACATCTGGGTGCGGAGGAGCACCAGAGCCCAACAACGCACAGGCTGTATCAGCACCGAAACTTTGGGGAGGCGTCATCATGACGGAGTATTCTGCGGCGCAGCAAGAGGCATTGAATGAATTCAAGCTCGACATTGGTCATCTGAACGCGTTGTCGAACGCCAATCGGCAGAAGCTGATCATGTTACTGGGGGAAGTATCCGGGGATCGCGGTATCAAGGTCAACGACCTCGCGGAGAAAATTGGCCTGTCTCAGCCGGCAACGTCGCATCATCTCAAGACATTACGCGACATCGGCATGGTTGATTCTCGGCAGGTGGGCAATGTTGTCTACTATTATCTAACACTCGATGACACGATCGCCCGACTCGAGCGCCTGACCCGGGCACTGCGGCGGCAGAGTCAGGGGTTGTAAAATCGCATGGTCGTAGGGACCCCAGGAACGTTCAGGTAGCGCAAAGTGGCAACGCCTGAGCGTCTCTGGGGTGTTTTATTATCTGAGGGCACAGCAAACAGGCCGAAGCGTGCTCCGGCCTGCCAAATTTTAGGTTGGATCCCTTTCCCTCTTCATTTTCGAGATTCCTCCCGTCGGTGTTAGGGGAACTTATTCAGTTAGAAATGCAGGTGGTACATTTTTCCGGTGCCTTTCAGCACTGGGTCCGTTTAGCCCTTTGGGTTACCCCCTTACTGCAGGTAACCGTCATTGCGTCGCTCGGGGTGGGTCGCGGGTTGTCTCCCGCCGGACTGACCGACGCTGGGAGAGAACTCGTGGCCAGCTCCTCCACGCCTCTCAGTGTCGAGATTATAATAACCCCAGTAAGCGGATACGTCAACTGGTTTGATTGTAAAAAGTCTGTACAACTTGCGTAAAAGAATCCTTCGAGAGATTTCTATAAAGTCCCAATTTTGACGGATATTATCGACGCAAAATACCTCTGAGAACTTGTCTCTGCAGTAGCAATTTGCTTCCCGCATCCGCATAAATCATTCGCTCAATAAAGAACACAGTTTGCCGGATGATCACGATCTCAAATGTAAAGAAGAGCCGAAGCAGTTGTGGTCGGCGTCTTCCCGTGTCAATGAAATGATCCAGGGCAAGGGACGCCGCAGGGAAAAAGGGGTGGCGCTGCCCGTTTGAGGATTCTAGGCCCGCTCTTTTCTTTGCCGCAGCGCTATGCTACACTGACGGTAATAATTCGACCGAAAGAGTTCAGTAGCTTTGTTGCGCGGTCCCAGAGAGTCGGCAGTCGCTGTGAGCCGATCCCGCAACAACACGCGAAATTACGCTCAGTCATTTTGGTCGCGGGTGATGCCGCTATGCATCGTCAAGTGATGGCCTCGGCCATAACAAGGGTGGTACCGCGATGACTCGTCCCTGTTTGCAAATTGCAAGCAGGGACTTTTTTTCGGCCAATGAAAACAAATGGAGGAAAGCATGAATATCTTAGATGAACTCGCATGGCGCGGTGCGCTCAACCAGATGACGGATGAGGCAGGCTTGCGGAAATTAACGACGGAAAAACACGTCGGCATTTATGTCGGAACTGATCCGACTGGGGACTCGCTTCATGTCGGGCATCTGATTCCGTTTATGATGCTTAAACGCTTTCAGCTGATGGGCCACAAGCCGGTGATCTTGATCGGGAGTGGGACCGGCTCGATCGGGGATCCCAGCGGTCGCAATTCCGAGCGTGTGTTGCAGTCGATGGAAACGATTCAAAATAATGCCAAGAAGCTGACGGCGCAGATGGAGCGGATGTTTGGCCGCGACAACTTTGAGATCGTTGACAATTACAGCTGGCTGTCAAAGATCTCGCTGCTGGATTTTCTGCGCGATTACGGCAAACTGTTCCCGGTCAATCAAATGCTGGCCAAGGAGGTTGTCGCCAGCCGGCTTGAAAGCGGCATCTCCTTTACCGAATTCACGTACCAGATTCTCCAATCGGTGGATTTTCTCAAACTTTATCAAAACGAGGACGTGCAGGTGCAGCTGGGCGGCGCCGATCAGTGGGGCAATATTACCGCTGGCATCGATCTGATCCACAAGATCGAAGGGGCGGACGCCAAGGTTTACGGGTTGACCAACCCACTGATGCTCAAGGCGGATGGTACCAAGTTCGGCAAGTCTGCTGGCGGCGCAGTTTGGCTGGATCCAGAGAAGACCTCGCCGTATGAGTTCTACCAGTTCTGGTTCAACCAAGACGACGCCGATGTGGAAAAGTTCCTCAAGTTTTTCACCTTCCTGTCGCAAGACGAGATCGCAGAATTGGTCGAAGCCATGCAGACGCATCCGGAAAAGCGGGAAGCGCAGCGGCGCCTTGCCGAGGAAGTCACCGCCTTCGTTCATGGCGAAGAGGCGGTCAAGCAGGCCGAAGCGATCTCCGCCGCGCTGTTTTCCGGCGATGTTCAGGACCTGACCGCAGACGAGATCAAGCAGGGCTTTTCCCAGGTCCCGCAAAAGTCGTCGCCGGCCGCGGCTGAAAATATCATCGCCTGGCTGGTCGACACCACCGGCATCGAGCCCTCGCGGCGCCAGGCCCGCGAAGACGTACAAAACGGGGCCATCACGGTCAATGGCCAGCGTGAGCAGGACCTTGATGCGGTGATCGATCCAACGAGTCACTTCGATGGCAAATATGTGATCGTGCGGCGCGGGAAGAAGAAATACTTCCTAGTCAACGTGGCCGACTAACATTCATTGAAAATAGGAACGCATCTCGCTGCCAAAACGGGATGCGTTTTTTCATCGGACACGACTTGTATAGACAGCAGACACTTGGTTGTTAAGTAACAAACAATGATCAAATGCAAAATTTTGATTAAGGCGGTCAAACAGCCGCTGCTTATCCTCACAGTGAATTTTTCAAGAGGGCCATCGCATCC
Organism: Lacticaseibacillus mingshuiensis; assembly: GCF_016861785.1. GTDB lineage: Bacteria > Bacillota > Bacilli > Lactobacillales > Lactobacillaceae > Lacticaseibacillus > Lacticaseibacillus mingshuiensis. The sequence goes on along the minus strand of NZ_BOLS01000008.1, from coordinate 60,632 downwards.
CGGGACTGCACAGGGAAACCTTTTGATAATTACAAATTAAAACTTATCGCAAGATGACTCACCAAGTTAGCTAAACGGCGTCACATTGCGGACTGTGACAAAAGTTTGTGACAGCGGAAACGAATTGTTGCCGCATGGTAATTGCCTTGTAATGCTCTCGTAACACACCAACTGTACACTAGCTCTCGTTGAGTAAATCGAAAGTGTAGGTGGACGTGTGATGAAAGCACATCAATTACTAACTGGTATTCTGGCCGCGGGGCTCATACTTGCCTCTGCAGGAGCTGTTGGGGCAACCCCTGTTTCCGCCAGTGCCTCATCCGACGCGCAAAACGCCATTACGGCTAATAAATCTAAGACCGAATTGTTGCTGGACCAGATCTCGACGGCCAACAGCAAGGTCATCAAACTGAATAACGATATCACCGCCAAAAACAAGTCGATCGCCGCGACACAAGACAAGATCGATGACACAACCAAGACCATCACCAAGCTCGGCGGCCAGATCACTGAGGCCAAAGCCGAGGTCAAGGCCCGCGACAATGTCATGAAAAAGCAGCTCAAGTCCTTGCAGAAGCAAGCAGGCGACAGTGTGACCGGTAATGTTTATGTCGATTTCATGCTGAACTCCCAGAGCCTGTCCGACCTTGTGTCCCGCTCCTTCACCGTGAACAAGCTGAACCAGGCGAACAAAGACGCCATGGACTCCGTTGTTAGCGCGAAGAACAAGCTGGCTGGTTTGCAGAAGAACCAGGAAGACAAGAAGACAAGTTTGGTCGACAGCAAAGACAAGCTCGTTTCCGACAAAGCCAACTTGGTCTCTCTTCAAAAAGAAGCCAAGGCTGAGCAATCCGCTTTGAACAAAAAGATCAAAGCGAACCGCTCGACTTTAGTTAAACTCCAGGCTACTTTTGCCAAAGCCCAAGCGGCTGAAGCAGCGGCTTACACCAAGGCACTTGAACAGGCCCAGGCGGCGGCGCGCCAGGCACGCCTTGCCAAACTTGCAAGCACCACTGTTGTCACGAAGAAGGCGGCGACGGTCACCACTTCCGACACGACGACCACGACGAATCAAAACAACTCAAGCAACGGCGCAACGCACGACGCTGGTGACAGCGGCAACAGCTATGCATGGGGTCAGTGCACCTGGTATGTGAAGAGCGTTGCACCATGGGCTGGCAACATGTGGGGCAATGGCGGTCAATGGGGTGCCTCTGCTCAGGCAGCCGGCTTTGATGTTGACCACACGCCTGAAGTTGGCTCGATCATCGTCTTTCTTCCTGGCCAGAGTGTTGGCGGACATTGGACTGCAGACCCAAGCTATGGGCATGTTGCTTATGTTGTCGGCGTTTCCGGCAATGAAGTGACCATTCACCAGGGCGGCATGGGCTTCCCGACACCGGGCGGGCCAAACGAGGACACAATCGGCAATGCCACCAGCTACACCTACATTCACCACTAAGCAACCCTATCAAGAAGACGCGAGATGACATCGCGTCTTCTTTTTCATATTCCAACAGGGAAGATGGTATACTTTGTTTATCAAGGCGAATGGGGCGATAAGATGCGCTATGCGGTAGTCGGTGCGATGTTTCAAGATGGCTCGTTGACAGTTTTTCACAGTGGACTCGATGATGAACCGCTGGATTTTGAAAAAGCGATTCGCCAGGCCCTCAGTCAGGTGATCGCAGGCCTCGCCGCTTCACCGCTGGCAGATCTGCATGCGCTGACGGATGAGGTGATGCAGGTCCTGATGGCCAAACAGGCGGACCTGCATGCGCTGGATGACGAGACGGGGGATAATCTCACCGTCAACTGGCTGGCGGATGACCATTTCATCATCTCAGTCATGGACGAAACGGAGCAGTTTCAGCTTTCTGTCGCCGTGACGCCGATCATCGATACAACGGATTAACCACCGAAGTCGCCGCAACCGGGCGGCTTTTTTTGATCGCGTCATGAAAACGCATCCAAATATGACGTCTGTTATGAGAAACCGCAGACCGTCGCGCGATGTTAACACGTTTGTAACGCAAATGTAACGGCCATCTGCTATCCTCGTAGTTAATGAATCACTGGGGAGTGAGTGGATAAATGAAGTTCTCGAAAGTACTGACTGTTTTCGCCGCTGCGACAATGATTGCCGCCGGTGTTGGGGAAGGCCAAGTCGTATCCGCCGATGACGTCTCGGATGCGCGCGCCGCTGTTTCTGCCAATCAAAGTGAAGGCGCACAACTGCTGGCCAAGATCCAGGTCGCGACCGGTAAAGTCGACAAGCTGAACAACGATGTTTCCGATAAGATCGTTGCGATCGCCAGCACCCGCACGCAGATCACGGCGACCAGCAAGACGATCAAGGCCTATGATGGCAAGATCGCGCAAGCAAGTTCCGAATTGACCTCACGCAAAAAGGTGCTCAAAAAGCAGCTGATCTCCTTGCAGAAAAAGGCAGGGGACAGCGTGACGGGCAACGTTTATTTCGATTTCCTGCTCAACTCGACGAACCTGTCCGACCTTGTTGACCGCACCCTGACGGTCAACAAGCTCGATCAGGCGAACAAAGACGCGATGAACTCTGTGGAAGCCGCCAAGACCAAACTCAGCGACATTCGCAAAGATCAGCAGACGAAAAAGACGCAGCTGGTTGCCAAGCAAGACAAGCTGGTTCAAGATCAAAAGCAGCTTGTGACCTTGAAGAAAGCCGCAGTGAACTCCCAAGCGGCCCTGACCAAGGAATATAACGCGCACAAGACCGAACTTGTCGCGTTGCAAAACAAGCTGAACAGCGCGACGGCCGCGGCGGCAACGCTGAAGGCAGCCAAGGAGACAGAAGCAGCCAAGGCCAAGATGGTTCAGACTGCGACGAACACCCCGGTCAAGGCTGCGACTCAGACCGTCACCGTCTCCAAGAAGAGCACGGCGACAACGACCACACCAAAGGCCAGCGGCAACGCAACCGGCATCGTAGGCATTGCGGAAAATTATCTCGGTGTGCCTTATGTCTATGGCGGCTCCACGCCTAAAGGGTTCGACTGCTCCGGCTTTGTTCAGTACGTTGAGCGTGCTGCAGGTGTCTCACTTCCGCGGACATCTATGGCACAAAGCACAGTTGGCAGTTACGTTTCCCTGAGCAACTTACAGGTCGGCGATCTTGTCTTCTGGGGCGGTGTTGGTAGCGCCTATCATGTCGGTATCTACATTGGCGGCGGTCGCTACATTCATGCACCAGCACCAGGCCAGAGCGTTTCCATCCAGAGCATCTCTTACTTCAGCCCGAGCTTCGGCCGGCGTCTGTAAGCAATAAACGAGAACAAGAATTTGCATCACTCCCTGTCGACCCCGCTGATCCGAGGTCGACTTTTTTCTTCTATATAAATAGCGGTGCACGGACGGCTTTTCCCTGACGCTGGAAAAATGCAACCGTTTTTCGCCGGGACGCAGCGCATTTGGTACAATGTAGAAAAGTGCTTGGAGGGATCCGCGTTGAAACATAATAAATTGATCGTGATCACCGGCGCGACTGGGACGGGCAAGACCACGGTCAGCAGCTATTTAACAGAGCAGTATCGCATTCGTCGGGTGATGACGCACACCACCCGGCCGCCGCGTCCCGGCGAACAAAATGGGGTGGATTATTATTTTGAGACGCCGGAGAGCTTTGCGACCAAGCATTTCATCGAGCATGTGACGTATGCCGGGTATGAATACGGGTCGTCATATGAGTCGCTGAACAAGGCATGGGCGAAGGCAAACTTTTGCAGCATCGTGCTGGACACCAAAGGCGCGATCACATATGCGAAGGAGCTTGGCGACAAGATCTCGATTCTCTATCTGACGATCAAGGATCCATCGATCTTAAAGGCGCGCCTGCTTAATCGCGGCGATGACCCCGAGATGGTCGAAAAACGGCTTGCCAGTCCGGAGTACACGCGCGACCTGACGCTGCCGGCTGAGTTGAGTGACCTGTCGACGGTGATCGTCAATGACGATTGGGAGACGGCTAAGCGCCACATCGACGCCTATATCAAGGATTGTGCCCTGCGTGCGGTGGGGTTGCGGGACTGAGTTGCGACGTCCAGCCCGGTGTCGCCTAAATCGTAATGGCTGAAAGAAACGCCTTGAACACGCCAATTTTGTGTGCTAAGCTGTAGCTGTTAATCGTAATGATGATTTTTCGGCAAGGAGGCACATGATGGATCAGGCAACGATCGCGATCGCGCGGATGAAGGACAATGGGCTGCGGGTGACCAAGCAGCGTCGTGACATGGTGGCTTATTTGGCCAAGCACGAAGAAAGTTACGTCAAGGTGACCAGTGTGGATCAGTACATGCGTAGCCGGTATCCAGGCCTCTCGCATGACACGATCTATCGCAATGTGAAAGAGTTCCAGAAGCTTGGAATCCTCGAATCCGATGTGGAAAATGAGCAGGCGATCATCAAGTTGCAGTGTGACTTCAACCACCCGCATCATCACCACTTCATCTGTACGAATTGCCATCGCGTGCAGGAGCTTCAGATGTGCCCGCTGGATTACTTTGAGGATCAGGTGCCTGGCGCCAAGATCTCGAGTCACAATTTCGAGCTTTATGGTATCTGCGCGGATTGCGCAGCGAAAATGGCGGCCACAAAATGAATAGATGTATTCTGCGCGCAGAGTTGCGCGCCTTTTTTGTTTCTTAACCAGCAACTGGTGCGAATTAAGGTACACTAGAAATAAAGTTTGCCAAAGGAGGCCTGGAGATGGCTTATCGGACACCGCCGTTGATATCACCGGCTGCGATCGTTTCTATCATTATTCTGATATCTGGGTATAACATCATCAACGTCTCGGTCAACCCGTCGAGTCAGCCCAAGTCGGCCGAGTCGCAAAGTCTTTCGATCTCGCGGCAAAAAGCCAGCGAGAGCCTTTCCAGTAGCACGAGCAGCAAGCCAAAACCGCCAACGGATGACAGCTCATCTTCAAGTAGCAGCGAGTCGAGCAGTGCGTCCAGCGACAGTACAAATTCGACATCTAGCAGTCGCGATACTACCAGCACCAGCAGTTCAAGTGCGGAGAAGGCCAGTAGCAGCTCATCGGCGAAGGAGAAGGACGCAAGCTCGAGTAGCCGTGACGAGGACGCCAGCAGCGAGAGCAGTAGTGCTGCAACGAGCAGTGGCAGTGACTCGAGCGCTACCGGCAGCACGGATGAGGCGACCACAGATGGCGAGTAACGAAGGGAGGCGTGGCCAGTGCTAACATTATTGGATCTGCTTAATCGCTTGTTGGGCTATTTTAATATTCAAGATAAAGCGAAAGGCCGTGCCTTCACCATCGTGGCGTTTGCGGCCAACTTTTATTTGCTGGTCGTCGCGATCATGAATTTGCGATATGCGAATTACCGCATTTACGGCATCGTCTTTTTGATCAGCTTTCTGGTGCTATTTTATTTCATCGTCATCAACTTCATTTATTATTTCACTGATAAACAGGTGCCGTGGGACATCTCGCGCAAGGTCGAGAAGCTCCTCGGCGGCGACAAGGCCCACCTCAAGGAAACGGAGAATCAGCTCAAGCATCAGGCTCCGCTTGGCGCGTCAAATGGCCTGTTTGCCAGTGACAAGCTCTTGCCGGCAACTGTCAGCATCAGTCCCGCGCAACGCGAAAATCTGACCGCGCTGGTCGATACCTTGGTGCAACAGGGCTCCCTCAGCCTCAATTATCAGGGACTGGACGACGCGATGATTCTGCGCGTGGCCCAAGAGACAAAACAGCCGGTCCAGGCACTTGGCAGCGGCTTTGAACTCCCATTTTTCGACCTGCAGGCGCGTGACTCGACGCTCGTGGTGCTTGGCGGGCTCAATGCGCTTCAGGTCAGCGAATTGGCCACAGTCGAGCGGGTCGGCCTGATGCCAGTCGCGGCGGCGCAAAAAGATTTTTCACTGGCGCTGGCACATGTTTTCTTGACCGGCGGCGAGGAAAAACAGCTTGGCAGGCGCGGTCTTATCACAAAGCGTTTACCCTATAAACTAGTCGTCCAGCTGGCGTATACGGCGAAGAATGAGTGACCTTGCGACGCGATCGTTTGCATTTGTGGGTGGTTTTCTGGTTAAATAGAACTAATCACTGTGTTTTCTAGTGGAGATGCGAAAAGCTGCCACCACGTTCAGCTGGTGGCGGCTTTTTGTATTCATCAGGAATGACACTGACCAAACAAGGAGGGATCAGGATGTCGATGATCGAGTTTCATGACGTCGAGAAGTATTACGGGAAGTTTCATGCGCTTAAGGATATCAATTTGACCATTGAGCGCGGTGAAGTGGTGACGATCATTGGCCCGTCAGGCTCAGGGAAAAGTACCCTGCTGCGGACCATCAACGGCCTCGAGCGGATCTCGTCCGGCCAGTTGATCGTAAACAATTTTGACTTGGCCGACAAAAAGACCAACATGAATAAGATTCGGAAAAATGTGGGGATGGTCTTCCAGCACTTTAATCTCTATGCCAACAAAACGATCTTGGACAACATCACGCTCGGCCCATTGATGGTCCTGAAGCGCGACAAGGCCGAGGTCGAAAAAGAGGCCTACGACTTGCTCGACATGGTCGGGCTCAAGGATCAGGCGAAAAAGTATCCGGCGATGCTGTCTGGTGGGCAAAAACAGCGTGTGGCGATCGCGCGCAGTCTGGCGATGAAGCCGGCCGCCATTTTGTTCGACGAACCGACCTCTGCGCTGGATCCCGAAATGATCGGGGATGTGCTGGATGTCATGCAGACGATTGCCAAGGAAGGCATGACGATGGTCGTCGTCACTCACGAAATGGGCTTTGCCCGACGCGTGGGCGACCGCATCGTCTTTATGGCAGACGGCCAAATTCTTGAGGACGCCAGCGATGTCAACGGGTTCTTCGATCACCCGAAGGAACCGCGGGCCCAGGAGTTCATCAGCAAGATTCTCAATCATTAAGGGGGCAGTGCCATGCAGAAATGGAAAAAGTGGCTTGCCTTAGCTGCCACCATGCTCGTGGCGCTTGCGCTCAGCGGCTGCGGCCAAAACGCAGCGAGCCGGGATGCGTTGGCGCATGCGAAGCAAACAGACACGCTCGTTTGGGGCGTGAAAGCCGACACCCGCTTGTTTGGGCTGATGAATATCAAAACCGGTAAGATCGAAGGCTTTGACATCGATATGGCCAAGGCCCTGACCAAGCAAGTCTTAGGCAAAAAGGGGAAGGCGCAGCTCGTTCAAGTCACCTCTGATACCCGGGTGCCGATGCTCAAAGGCGGCAACGTGGACGCCGTGATCGCCACCATGACGATCACTCCGGAGCGGGAAAAGGTGCTCGATTTCACCGATTCGTATTTCAACGCCGGCCAGTCGCTGCTGGTCGCTAAAGGCAGCAAGATCAAAAGCGTCAAAGACCTGACCGCCGACACCAAGGTGATCGGGGTCCAAGGCTCAAATTCGGTCGACAACATCAAAAAAGCCGCGCCGCAGACGACTGTTTTGCAGCTGTCGGATTACGCGCAGGCCTTCACCGCGCTCAAGTCGCATCAAGGGGATGCCCTGACGACTGATAACGGGATTCTTTACGGGATGAGCCAGCAGGATAGCAATTATGTTGTTGTCGGCGGCATGTTCACCAAGGAACCTTATGGCATTGCGCTCAACAAAGGCCAGACTGCGCTGCAGCAGGCGCTGAACAAGGCGCTGAAGACCCTGCGCGCCAACGGGACCTACGAAAAACTCGTCAACAAGTGGTTTGGTGATATTCCGGGCTTTGATATCAAGGAGGTGGAATGATGTTCACGATTCTTTTTGATCACGCCTCAGAACTGTTTTCCGGCCTCGGGTACACGCTCGGCGCCAGTCTCATCGCGCTGATCGGCAGCCTTGTGCTCGGCACCTTGTTTGCCCTGATGGAGATCGGGCAGCATAAATGGGTGCGCGTGATCGGCCGCGCCTATGTCGAGGTCGTCCGCAACATTCCGCTGTTGGTCATCACGATGGGCTTTTACGTGATCGTGCCGATGTTTATCGTCCAGGTCGACGGGTTCACCGCGGGCACGATCGGCCTGACGATCTACACCAGCGCGTTTATCGCCGAGACCATTCGATCGGGGATTCAATCCGTTTCCTCTGGCCAGATGGAAGGCGCGCGCTCAGTTGGGTTGACCTATTATCAGGCGATGTTCCACATTATTTTTCCCCAGGCGATCAAGATCGTCATTCCACCGCTGGGCAACCAGTTCATCAACCTGGTGAAAAATAGTTCGATCTTGGCGTTCGTGGCCGGCTTTGACTTGATGTACCAGGGGAAGATCATTGCCAATTCGACCTTCAACACCTTCGATACTTATCTGGCGGTCGGACTCTTGTACCTGATCGTCACCATGCCGCTTTCGTACTTGATGCGGTTTCTCGAGAAAAAATGGAAGACAGCCTAATAGGAGGGGTGCATAATGCAAAACTTTATTGATGCGTATTCTGCGATCAACCTCCGCTATTTGTTCGAGGGGTTGTGGATCACAACAGAGGTCTCTGTAGTCTCGATCTTCTTCAGTTTTATCATCGGCACGCTGATGGGCGTGGCGCGATATGTCAATATCAAATACTTCAGTGCGATCATCGGTTTTATTATCGACTTGATTCGCAATCTGCCGCTTCTGCTGATTCTCTTTTTCACCTACTTCGCGCTTCCGAACATCGGCGTGCGGCTGGCGGTGATTCCGGCGTCGATCGTGGCGATGACGGTGTTTGAATCCGCGATGCTCGCGGAGATCATCCGCAGTGGGATCAACGCGGTGCCGGTCGGCCAAATGGAGGCCGCCCGCAGCAATGGCCTGACTTATGTGCAGGCCATGACGGTGGTGATCTTGCCACAAGCATTCAAGGCGATGATTCCGGCTCTCGTCAGCCAGTTCATTTCGCTGGTCAAGGATACAAGTTTGGCGACGATCATTTTGTTGCCGGAATTGACCTATCATGCGCAGATCATTTACGGGCAAGACGTCAACTACACGATTCCGATGTTCGTGGCGCTGGCTGTGCTGTACTTTGTGTTCAACTACGCGCTGTCTTTGATCTCACGGGTCATCGACCGGCGTATGAGTCGGACGCGGGCATAACGGCAGTGGGCTAAATGGCGGACCCAAAACCGACATTTGGCCCAGGCCAGCGCAGCGAAATGAGCCACGGATCGAACGGCCCGAACTAGCTAAAGCAGAAAGAAAAAATAGTTCGGACGCGCAACGACGATTGTTGCGCGCCCGAACTATTTTTGCGTGGTGCCTGTGTTTATTTTGCCGGTGCCGGTTCTGCTGGCCACTCAATATCCGTGAAGCGATGAGCCTTGCGCACATAATGGATCAGGCCGAGCAAGGAGAAACCGGTGAAGATGCAGAAAAGTACGAGCAGATCGGTGCCAGGGAATGTGCCGATCATGAGGGTGTGGCGCAGCGCATCGACGACATAGGTGAGCGGCAGGAATGGGTGAATTGCTTCAAAGAAGCCGCCCGACAGCTGGATCGGATAGGTGCCAGCCGAGCCGCCCAGCTGGAGGACGAGGATGATCATGGCGAGGAAGGACCCGGATTTGCCCAGTGCCAAGTTTAGCCAGGTGACCAGGCTCATGAAGGTGACCGCGGTGAGCGCCAGGACCAGCCAAGTCTGGAAAAGATGGACCGGCGCCAACCCGACGAAGCCGACCATGCTGGCTAGCAGGATCGTCGCAGCGAGGACCGCCACGCCGTCCAGGAAGACGACCTTGCTACCCCACCAGGCGACGCCGTGTTTTGGCTTGGCATACGGCGTGTCCGTATCAAACATCAAATTCATCGCCAAGGCACAGACAAACAAGGAAACGCCGAGCATGTAAGGGGCCATCCCGGTGCCGTTATTGGCGACCGTATCTTCTTCGGTCTGCTTAAGACTGACGGGGGATGCAAATGCAGTCGATTGGTTGTGAGAATAGTGGAGGGTCGGAAGCGTGCGGGTCGCCGTGGCGAGCTTGGCCGAAAGCGTCGTGGCGCCAGTCGCCAGTTTCTGTGAGCCGGTCGCAAGCGTTGCGGTGCTGCTGGCGGCTGTTTGGCTCCCCGCGGAAGCAGTGGTCAACCCGGTCGTGAGGGTCGTTGCCCCGCTGTTGAGGCGCTGGCCTTGAGAGGTGAGCGTCTCAAGGCCGCTGGTCAGTTGGGTCGCACCACTGGCTAGTTGCGAAACCCCGCTGGTCATTGACTCGATCTTTGGCGTGGCTGCCTGCAGGCCACTGCTCAGCTGCTCGGCGCTAGTTTCAAGCTGGGCATTTGCCGTCACTGTTTTGGCCAGCCCAGCGCTCAACTGCTGACTGCCCGCCGCGAGTTTGGTCGTGCCTTGCGCAACGGCCTGGTTGGCTTGGGCAAGGCGGGTGGCGCCGGTGGTCAGTTGAGCCAGCGCGGTCTGGGTGGTCGTCGTATCCGTTGCTGTCGCGGCGCCGAGCTGGGTGAGTGCAGTCTGAAGCTGAGTCAAAAGCGGGCTCAGCGCCTTGAGCTGTTGTGCTTGCGCTGCGCTGACTGTCTGACTTGCGGCGTCTTGCATGGCCTGGGTCTGGGCAGCGGTCAGATCAAGGCTGCTGGCTTCTTTGGCCAAGGCCTCGCTGACGGCCGTACTTGCCGTGTCACTGTCAAGGCCTTTGAGCGCGGTCTGGACGGCTGCGGTGAGCTTGCTGAGGCCCGCAAGCTGCGTCTGGGCAGCGTTGCTCTTCGCCGTCGCCGACTGAAGGACAGTGCTGAAAGTCGCCAGGTTGGTGGCCAGCGCCTGACTATTTTGGGCAATACTGGTCGTGCTGGTCTTCAGCGTCTGAATATTTGAATTGAGGTCCGCCGCACCGCCTTGCAGCTTAGCGAGTGCTGGTTGGAGCTGGGCCAAGCCGCTGCTGATAGTGGCCGCACCGGTCGTGAGTTTTGTCATGCCGCTGGTCAATGCAGGTAGTTCGGCGGAAGTGGTGGTCAGGCCGGCGCTGATTTTCTCACTGCCGCTTTCCGCAGTGGCGACCGCCTGCACATAGGCGCCGATACCTGTTTTCAGCGTTTGACTTCCTTGATCGAGGGTCAGTGTGCCGTTTGCGAGTTTCTTCAAGGCACTCGCCAGCTGTTTTGATCCGCTCGCCGCCGTTGTGCTCCCAGATGCGAGGGTCTTGCTACCCGTGCTGGCTTGTTTGAGGCCGCCTTCAAGCTGGGTGACGGCTGCGACGAGGGTCTTAGCGTATTGTGCGGCGATCTGGCCATTCAGGGTCTTTTGCATTGTGGTTGCGGCGCTGCTCGCCATTTTCCCGGCAATGAAGCTGTGACCCGAACTGGTCGCAAGCTTCAAGGTCATCGTCTTGGGCGTCTTGCTCAAGAGCGTCGTCGCGTTCTTGGAAAAATCGGTCGGAATCGTATAAACGGCGTAATATTTCCCCGACTTCAGGCCGGCTGCGGCTTCCTTGGCCGTCGCTTGTTTGAAATCAAGCGGCTTGCTCTTGCGCAGGTTGGCGCTCAGGTCCTTGCCAACAGACAGGGTGGCCCCATTCATCGTGGCTGCCTGATCTTCGTTGACGATTGCAACCGGCAGCTCATCGAGTTTGCCGTACGGGTCCCACATCGAACTGAGGAACGTCACGCCATAGATCGCGGGAATCAGGGCGATCGCGAAACAGACGATGAGCATGAATTTATTTTTGAGGAGGTGTTGCCATTCTGCTTTGAGCATCTGCAAGTTCCTTTCTGTTTCGCGCTGCAAAATCGTTATTGAATATACTGATTTTTCAGGCGCGTGCAACCCAATTTGACGCATCGTGGGGCTTATGCCACACTATGGGGTAAACTGGGGTCAAAGAAAGGGGTTGCAGGTCATGACAGAGGATCGACGAAGTGTGCGCACGGAACAGGCGATTCGGGCTGCCTATGAAGCGTTGGTGATCGAAAAAGGGGTCGCCCCGATCAAGGTTTCGGAGCTGACCGAGTGTGCCGGCATCAATCGCAAGACTTTTTACCTGCATTACGACACCATCGATGACCTGATGTGGTCCTATGCCGATTCGATCTCCGATGAACTCACCGCGCGGCTCAGCGAGCACTCCTACGATGAGTACGCCTCGCATCGCGGCCTCCTGTTGTCTGTTTTCGTCGACTTCCTCGAGACGAATCACGATTTCTATAATTATGTGATGACGCATGAGACATATGGTCACACGGATCAGAAGGTGCAGGAACGCCTGATCGAGGAGATCGCCGGTGGCATTCGCGACAATCGGCGGATCGACCATGATTATTCGGTCCTGTTTGCGACGTTTATTGTGACCAATATGATGGCGATGTTGCGGATGCAGGTGAATGGGTATACGCATTTTCCAAAAATGGAGATCCGCGCCGCGATCACCAAATTGAATGTCAGCGGGCTGAGCGGCTTCGACGTGTTGAAGCCAGCGGAAAACTAAACTGGCGACACCAAAAAGCGGGTGGCCCTGCATCGATGAGGATGCGGGGCCACCCGCTATTTTTCCGGCCGGGCTTTTCAGCGTGCAGGCGGTTTTGATGTGACACGCCTTCGTTTGCAGCTTTTCTGCGCGTTCTTACAGCATTATGCTTGGAAAAACTAAATCGTGAAGGAAGATCAAGATGGCGCATCAACTCTCAAATGGCGCGCTGCTCAGTATCGATGTGCAGCAGGGCTCGCGGCTGCTGGCAAACTTATTGCCACAGACGACAAAAACACAATATCGCGGTATGGTCGCGACGCATCAGGCGCTCGTGTCGGCCTTTTCGCAAAGCGGCCAACTGGCAGTGATCGTGACCGATGTCCCGCCATTTCTCCGGCAGAACGGGTGGTTTGGCCGCTCATTGCTCGAGGGTGAAGAAGGAACTGACCTTTTGCGCCTGCAAAAGCCAACGCCCAGCGCATTTGCCCATACTGACTTGGCGGCACGGCTGCGATCACGTGGCATTACAGACTTGTTTGTGTGCGGGTTTGTCGCCGAAGACGGGGTGCTGAACACTGTGAAAGATGCCGTTGCATTGGGGTTTTCGGTGACGGTGATCCGCGATGCAACGATCGCGCGCAATGCCAAGGGCCGGGCGCGCAGCTTTGCGCAATTTCCGCGAGTCAGCACAACCGATGAGGTGCTCGCCTTGTTGTAATTATTTTTTTCCAGCTCTGGGCCGCCTCAGAATGGAAAATCAGCAGTATTAGCGCGAAAAGTGAGTGGCCCGCGGCACGACTACTGAACCTGATCAAACGCAGCTTTTAACTGTGGCATGACATCTTTCAGACGCTGCATCCCAAGCTGAGGGCGATGGGCCTGCAGATCCGCATAGAAATCCGGTTTCCGCTGGCCTTGGGCGCTTTTCATCATGCTGAGCGCAAAGGCGGGTGGCAGGACCTTTTTGAGCTGGGCTAAGCGCTCGTCGTCCGTCACAGTCTGCCAAGTCAAGTCTGGGATGCCAAGGCCGGCCGCAAGTTCTGCAACCAGGTCGTAGCCGGTGAGCCACTGACTGATGGCATAGCGCACGTCATTTTGAGTGGGTGTCGTGTTCAGTGCCTCAACGACCACCTTGGCAATATCCTGCGGGGCGACCCAGCCAGTGCAAATCGTGGCGGGAAAATTCCGATAGAGCTTGTGGTCGTGTTTGATCGTCGCCATGTCTCCGGCGAGGTTGGCAAAAAAGCCAACAGGACGGACGAACGTATACGTCACATCGGGTGCGGCACGTAAAATATTTTCCATGATGTGATAGGTATAAAGGGAGCCAACTTCCGGCCCTTGGTCTGCGCCAACGCTGGATAGATCAACCACGCGGTGCACATCGGCTGCCACGATCGCAATTCGGTAGCGCTCGGCCAAGGCCCTGCCCGCCTCAACAATGTCCTGTCCCATGGCCGGCCGTCCGGTCAACATGATGTAGACGGCATCCGCGCCGGTGAACGCGTCTGTCAAAAATGCGGTGTCTTCGATCGAGCCGACCTGAGCGTGTGCGCCGAGCTGCTCGATTTCCGGCACGCGCGCCTCGCTGGAGGTGATCACCGTCACGTCATGGCCCTGTGCGACCAAGGCAGGGATGGTGAAGGAATTGATGTGGCCTAATGACCCGACTAATGTGAGTTTCATTCTGCTGGCTTCCTTTCAAAGATAAGCTTATCTTTTAAACGCAACGTCATTATAAAAGATACGTTTATCTTTTTCAATATTGTATTTTTACCGAGGGCCTTCTACACTTGAGATTATGAAAACCAAAGACGATGACAAATATGCGCGCATTATCGACGCCACAACGGCCCTGATTCTCGCACAAGGGGCCGCGGCCGTTTCGACAACGCAGGTCGCAAAAAAAGTGGGCATTGCCCAATCGAATATCTACCTCTATTTTGAAAATAAAGATGATCTCCTCCTTCAGACACTGACGACGCAACAGGCGCGCGTGCAGGCTTATTTTGATGGCCACTTCGATTCGCTTGCCCCGCTAGTCGCTCAGCTGCATCAATATATTGATCTGCTGGCAGGTTTTGCCGTGGCTGAACCGGGGGCGTTGACGGTGATCGATCAGATCAAGCAACTGCCGGGGACACCGGCTGAACATCCTGAAGCGCTTTTTGCGGCGCCATTGGTCACGGCTGGGATCAAGGCGGGTCTGCTGCGTGATCTACCACCGGAACTCCATCTGACCGTGATCTTCAACGTGATCAGACACTGGGCACAACTCAAGCCGCGGCCTGAGTTTGCGCAGGTGCACGCCATGATCTGGGCGGCGGTGGCCAAGTAATAGACGACACCAAAAAGCGGGTGGTCCTGCATCGATGAGGATGCGGGGCCACCCACTATTTTTACCTTAATCTTCGACTTGATACTTCTTCAGCTTGCCGGCCTGAATTGGGTCGACGGTCGCGACGAGCTTGGTGCCGGCCTCGACGTAATCGGTGCTGGCGACGGCCGTTTCGCGCTGCATATAATCCACGATCTGGCCCTGATCAAACGGCACCAGGTACGTGTGGGTCTCATGATCCGCGTAAATGTGCTTGGTGATCAGCTCGATCAACGCGGCCAGCGACTTGTCATCGCGCGCCGAGTAGACGATGTTGTCGCCGTCAACTTGCGGGAATAAGGTGGCATCGCGCAGGTCAGCCTTGTTGTAGGCCATGATCATCGGAATGTTCTCGATGCCGATGTCCTTGAGCGTTTTTTCCGTGATCGCCATCATTTCCGGGTAATGCGGATCGGCGTAATCGACGACTTGAATCAAGAGGTCGGCATTCGCCGCTTCCGCCAGCGTGGCCTTGAAGGAATCCACCAACTGATGCGGCAACTTGGAGACGAAGCCAACCGTGTCAGACAACAGGAACTTCCGATTGTCCGGCAGGGTGAGTTGGCGGACACTGGTATCCAAGGTCGCGAACAACATATCCTTTTCGAAAACAGTTTTGGTCTCCGGATGATCGGCGTAACGCTCAAGCAGGCCGTTCATCGTGGTGGATTTGCCGGCGTTGGTATAGCCGACGAGCGCAACGACGGGGATGCGGTTCTCCTCGCGTTTGGCGCGGCGCACCTCAGCGCCCACGTCTGCCTCCTTGAGGTCGCGGCGCAGTTTGGCGATGCGCTTATTCAGCACGCGCCGATCCATTTCGAGCTTCGTTTCACCGGCCCCACGGTTGGCCAGACCGCCCCCGCCACCTTGCTGATCCAGTTTGTTGGCGCTGGGATGCAGGCGCGGCAAGGCGTATTGCAGCTGGGCGATCTCGACTTGGGTGATCGCGGTCTTGCTGCGAGCCCGGGTGGCAAAAATATCCAGAATCAGCTGCGTGCGATCGGAGACCTTCACGCCCACGCCTTTCTCGATGTTTCGCAGCTGTGACGGCGACAACTCATCATTGACGATCAGCCGGGTTGCATCATTGGCCAAGGCGAGTTCCTTGATCTCGTCCAACTTGCCGGCGCCAAAATAAGTGCCAGCAAGCGAGCGGTCCAGGTTCTGGCGAATCTCGCCAACCACATCGTAATTGTTTGCGGCCGCGAGATTTTTCAATTCGGTCATACTGTAGTCAAAATTTTCTTGCATGCGGGAGATCCCGCTGACGATCACTTTTTCGTTAGGTTGTAAAACGTCCATATTTTCCTCCATGAGGCGGCAGCGAGGGGCGCGCGGGCGAAAACGGCGCTCAGGAGCGTGTTTGCTCGTATCTCTACGGCGACTAGATCACTTATCCAATTGCACAAAAAAAGAAGCCGAGCCCGGCTTCGATGGCGACCTAAACAGGCCACTGGCGAGACGCGCAGCGCTGCCGCAAAAAGCGGTGATTTTTCACTTCAACTGATCACGGCGAATGCGCATGACGACTGCCTCCCTTCGTTTCTATACGGCAAGTGTACCAGATTTGGAAAAGATTAACCAGAAACAGGGTGCGGAGCCGGGCGTACAGGGCCGTGGGATGGCGGGGCAGCTAACTTGGCTCATGCGGTTGATGGCGCCCTTGGCTTTTGAACGAACTAGCCCGCAGATTTTTACCCCATGCCCCAACTTTCATCTTCGTTTAATGTGCGCCTGCTATCCTAAACATTGAAAGGGATGACACGAATGAAGATCACGGTCTTAGGTGCTGGCGGCATGGGCAGCCGGTTTGCGCTGATGTTGCATCGGGCAGGAAATGAGGTCACGTTGGTCGATGGCTGGCAGGCCAATATTGACGCGATCAGAAAAGATGGGCTGCAGGCGGACTTCAATGGCGAGCGGGTGACGGCGAAACTGCCGATCTATTCGCCGGCAGAGATCGACCGCATCGGCGACCAGGCAGATCTGATCATTGTTTTCACCAAGTCCAATCAGCTGACCACGATGTTCGACGCGGTACGCCCGATCATCAATGCCGAGACCTATGTGCTTTGCCTGCTAAACGGCATCGGGCACGAGGATGTGTTGGAAAAATACGTCGCGAAGGATCATCTGTTGCTCGGCATCACCATGTGGACCGCCGGAATGACCGGCCCTGGGCACGTGACGCTTGTCGGCAACGGGAATGTCGAGCTGCAAAACTTTGCGCCAGCAGGAAAGAATTTTGCCCAGCAGGTCGTGCAAGTCTTCGATGATGCTGGGCTCAACGCGACCTATAGCGACAACGTCAAATACGCAATCTGGCGCAAGGCGTGCGTGAATGGGACGCTGAATAGTCTGTGCGCGCTACTGGCCTGCAATATCGGCGAGCTGGGCAAAACGCATGGAATCGAAGGCCTCCTCAAGGCGATCATTGCGGAGTTTGCCGCAGTTGGTGCACATGAGGGACTGCAGCTGGACCAGGCTGAGATCTATCAACACGTCGCGGCGACCTTTACCTCGGACATCGCGGATCATTATCCCTCGATGTATCAAGACCTTGTGATCAATCATCGCAAGACCGAGATCGACTTTATCAATGGGACCGTTTGGCGTAAGGGCGAGCAATACGGCGTGCCAACACCGGATTGCCAGCTTTTGACCCAACTGATTCAGATGAAAGAAGCCTTGGTCAAAGCCAAATAGGATGTGCGAAGCGCTGCCTCTGTGGGTGGCGCTTTTTTTCGGTTAAAATTGATTCTGAAAACTGGCCAGTGGCTGGTCGTGCAAGGCGGCGGCGAGACCCGGAATCTCAGCCATCCAGGCCCGCTCGTCTTCAGAAGGACGGATTGCGGCAGGCCTCAGCGCATGTGTTCGAGCCAACGCTCCGAGCTCAGCGGGGAGCCAGACGCTGTGCCTACCGTAGACCTGTAAAATGTGACGCCGATTGTCGACCAGTGCATCTGCGAACCCATTCCGTTCCAAGAGTCGTAAGCCTTCGATCATTGGCGTGGTTGCTTGGTAGACGGTGTCGGCGTCCGGCAGACTTTGAATCATATGAGTGAGAAATTGTTGTTGGATGTTGTCGGTTAAATTGACGATTCGCACATTTCCAAGCCGTGAGAGATATGTTTGCGCTTCGGCCTTTTTGTGCTGGAACAAGGCTTGATAGATCACGGGAATACATAGCATGGCCACGTCCTCGGGATACGAGGCGCTATTTCGATATGGCCTTAGTTTGCGCCACAGTCGTGCGGCGAGCGTAAATGTATTTTCAACCCGACCGAGAAGGCGCGTTGCTGTACGCCACTGTGCATGAGTCAGTATCGACTCCGACATCGCAAGTCGCCACAGGCTATCTCGTTCGGCTTCGTTAAGGGGCCAGTCTGCCCACTGATCGAGTTTTTCCAGCGCGGCGCGGGCGACTGGCCTTAGCGCGCGTGCTTCTTTTGCGACGGCCGATACTTGCTGTCGATGAGGCATTGTCTGGACTAGATGATGCGGCGGGGGATGCGCTTGTTCAGCTAATTCTTGGCCTGCCGAATGCGGTAGTCGAGATCGAACATCACCTTTCGTCGGACAACCGAAGCCGCTTCGATCTGATCTTCGACACAAAAAGCGACGCAAACAAATAGACCTGCCCAGCCACGGACAGGTCCAAAATTCAACGCGACTCAGTTTTTCCCCGGTGTCAGCACTTGCACCTTGCCCGACACCACCTGCATCCTCAGCGGCAGGCTCGTGCTCGGGTCGCCATCGATGCGCGAGCGTAGGCTCTTGCCCGCCGACACCTCCAATTGGCTAGCGGTGAAGTAGGTCATGCCTGGGAGCTTGGCGAAGTTGCCAGAGAGAAAATACGGCAGCGCCATCAGACTATGCCAGCGGCCGGTCTTGGGCGCGACGAAAACATGGAACAGCCCATCCCCAGGTTTGGCTTGCGGGGCAAAGTTGGTGAACCCGCCAACGGAATTTGTCATCGTGACCAACACGAACGAGGTGTCCTGTTGCCACGTCTGTTGCGGCGCCGTCAGTGTCAGCTGCCAATGTTGGTGTTGCAACAGGACTTTCAGGCCGCGGGTCAGATAGATGAGTGGGCCGAACCGCTGCTTATCTTGCTGGGTGACGGACAGCGCCGCATTGGCCAACACGCCAAGGGTCAAGGTCGAGATCATCGCCTGACCATTGACCAGTCCGATATCCAGCGGCTGCGGGGTGCCGTCCAGCAGCCCGGCGATCGCCAGTGGGATAAGCAGCGGGATGTGCAGCACCTTCGCGAGATTATTGACGGTGCCAGCCGGGAGAATGCCGAGCAGGGGTGGGTGCCGCCTTGCGACCAGGCCCGCCGCAACTTGGTTGATCGTCCCATCGCCGCCGACTGCCACCACGACGTCACTCATCGCGGTGAAGGCAAAATCGCGTGCGTCTGTCGCGCGTTCGGTCGGCGCGAGGCGCACGACATGGCCGCGTTTTTCGGCCGCAGCCGCGAACCACTTGGCGATGCGGGTCGCGCCTTGTTTGCCCGACTGAGGGTTGTAGATCACGCGATAGATTGTCATGGCCGCCACTTCCTTTCATGTTCATTCTAGCATGCAAAAAGCCCGCACCAGAAATTATCCGGTGCGGGCTTCGCATCCTTTAAATATCAGCTGTATCCGCGATGCCGTGGCGGCCATTGCGGGTGAATAAGTTAGTCAAGCCGAGCAAGATCAGATCGACGACAATGATCGAGCCCCACTTGAGCCAAGGCGCCGCGTGCGCCACGATCGAGGTCGACATCCCGTATGAGACAAGGCCGATCAGACCGATGCCCATGACCAAGGTGAAGACCCACCAGGCTGTTTTCCCGAAGGCCAGGCCGTTGCCGTTTGCTTGGCGCTTGGCGATCCACGGCATCATGAAGCCCAGGACCACCATCCCGATCGGCACCACGATATTCAGCGTCAGCATCATCGCAAACGTTGACTGATCCGCATCGGTCGGGAAGAAGCCCAGCACGGCCAGCAGGAACGTTACCCCAAGCATCCAGGCACCAACGATCACGCCCAGCTTATCGGACTTGATGAAGGTATAGTCCGGCTTTGGAAAACGGTCGGAGTGCAGCCGCACCATGAGGAAGGACCAGAACAAGAAGCAGGTCGAAAATGGTGAGACAATGCCGTTCAAGTTGAGCAGCCAGTTGAAAATGTCATTGATGCGCGGCAACATCCCACCCAGCGCCATGATCAGCGCGCACAGAATGGTCGTGAGCCAATAGCCATTGATCGGCAGGCCATCCGCATTTTTCTTCGTGAGCTGGCGTGGCATGAAGCGCTTGGCCACATCAGACAAGAAGACACGGGTCGAGGCATCCAAAATCACGGCGAGCTGAGCCAGCATGTAGATGCCTTGCACTGCGGCGAACAGGTACATCAGGCCGTTGCCAACGCCGAACTGCTTGCCGATCGCCTGAAACGCGTAGTACGAGCCGTTCATCTTCAAGTCGTTTGGCAGATGATGGGCGTTGAAGTACACACCCAAACTGAACGTCCCAAACAGCGTCAGGAACATCGTCATGATGGCGATCATCTTCAAGGCTTTTGGAAAATCGCGACTCGGGTGTTTCATGTCGGCGGTATAAGGTGCCGCGAGTTCAGACCCATTCATCGCAAAGACGAACAGCCCAAAGGTGGAAAGAAAGGCCAGATCCACGTGTTTTGGCAAAAAGGCCTTGAAGTCAAATGGTTGCGTTTTGATCGGATTGCCAGACGACAGGCCGATGATGGTCATGATGACAAACAGGACGGTCATGATGAACATCGCGCCGCCGCCGATGGTCGACATCACTTCCAGCGACTTGTTCTTGAACAGATGCTGGATCCAGATGAAGACCACGAAGATCACGGCGGTGGTGATGCCAAACCACGCGTTGCCCATGTGGCTTTGAATGTCGCCGTTGCCGTTCAAGATCCACCCCAGGGAGATCACGACGGAATTGGCGACATCGACGACATACGGTAGGCCAGTGATCCAGTAGAACCACGCGGCAAAATAGCCGACTGTATCGCCGTTTGTCTGGCGCATCCAGGATGTGATACCGCCGCCGAGCTCGGAAAAAGTCGAGCCCATGTGCGCGACGATCAAGTTATAGGGAATCACGTAGAAAAATGTCATCAGCACCCAACTGGTGACGGCAACGAGCCCCTGATTTTGAAAATTATAAATGATATCATCGAAACCGATGACCGTGACGAAATCCATTAAGCCGACGATCACCCAAGGAATATATTGTTTTTGTTTATTATCTTCCACTATGTGTTTCCTCCGCGTGCCATTGTGTCAGTCAACACGTTGGCTGCCCGGCGCTTTGTTTCGGCGCATGGTGAATACCTCCCTTACTGAAATGTGCAATAAAACAGTCGCCCTATTGTACCGAAAATGGGCAGGAGATTAAAGATTTTCTTAAACCAAACGGTCATTCTTACGCGGATGTAAGACGGGTGACCGAAGCGATACGGCACGGGGCGGCCAAGTGCGGTACGATAGCCTCAGTGATAAATGAATGGAGGAACATCATGGCACAACCAGTTGTCAGCGTGAAAAACGTGACGAAGACGTATGGCAAGAACAATGAAAAGCAGACCCAGGCACTGCGCGGGGTGACCTTTGACGTCACCCCAGGCGAGTTTGTCGGGATCATGGGGGCCAGTGGCTCAGGCAAAACGACCCTGCTCAACATTTTAAGTACGCTTGATCAGGCGACCACCGGCGATGTGCATATCAATGGCGAAGACGTCACCAGCTTAAAAGGGGATGCCCTGGCCGATTTTCGCGCCAAGCAAGTCGGCTTTATTTTCCAAGACTTCAACTTGCTGGAAAATCTGACCGCGCGGGAAAATATCGCCTTGCCGCTGGCGCTCCAAAACGCGCCGCACAAAAAGCAGCAACAGGCCGTCGATGCGATCGCCCAAACGTTGGGCATCGCCGCGGTGCTGGATCATTACCCAACGGAGCTGTCTGGCGGGCAAAAACAGCGGGTGGCCGCGGCACGTGCCTTGGTGCAACAACCCGCCATTTTGTTTGGCGATGAGCCGACCGGGGCGCTGGACAGCCAGTCCGCGCGGGAGTTACTGGACACCATGGCCGGCCTGAATCGCGACCAGCATGTGTCGATTCTGTTGGTGACCCATGACGCGTTTTCTGCCAGTTACGCCAAGCGTATTTTATTCATCAAGGATGGCCAGATCGGGCAGGAACTGGTGCGCGGCGAGGAATCGCAGGAAGATTTTTACCATCGCATCTTGACGACCGTCGGCACATTCCAGCAGTAAAGGAGGACGCGCTTTGTTACGCAAATTAGCATTAGGCGGCATTCGCTCACGCCTGCGCGACTACACCGTCCTATTTTCCGGCCTGGTCATTGCCAGCGCCGTGTTCTACATGTTCCTGGCGCTTGCGACGAACAAGACGTTTTTGACCAGCAACTCACCGCTGTCGATGACCACGTTCATCTTCATGTTCGGCGAGGTCCTGCTGGCGATCATCACCTTGGTCTACATCGTTTATGCCAACTCGTTTCTGATGAGCATGCGCCAGCGCGACTACGCGATGTTCATGATGCTCGGGGCAAAATCCAGCAAGATCGCCCAACTCATCTTCGTTGAGACCGTCACCGTGGGCGTGTTGGCCACGGCAGTCGGGACCTTGCTGGGCATCGGCCTGACCACCGCGGCCGGCCATGTGCTGCTGGGGATGTTGCATTCCAGCGCGCCTGGCTTTTCGCCGCTATGGTGGCCGGCGGTGCTGTGGACCTTTGTCTTCTTCGTTGTCCTGTTCATCCTGGCGGCGCTGTTCAACGCGCGCAGCCTGATCAAAACGAAGATCTTGACCTTACTTCACGCGGCGCAAACGCCAAATCGCCTGCGCACCAAGCCGGTTTTGCTTCTGATTCAGGCCCTGCTTGGCGTTGGCCTGCTTGCAATCGGCTACTGGGCGATGGCGGCCGTCAACAAACTCGGACTTTCTGGCATCGGCCTGGCGCTGGTGACGATCGTCTTGGGCAGTTACTTCATGTTCAACGCGACGTTGGTGTTCTTGGTGGGCCTGCTGAAGAAAAACAAACGCTTCGCTTCCCGCCAATTGCACACCTTCACCTTGAGTCAGTTGAGTTTTCGCATTCGCGATTACACGAAAATTCTGGCGGTGGTCTCGATTCTTTTCGCCTTGGCGCTTGGGGCCATCACCGTCGGCCTTGGCTTCCAGCGGGCGATTCCGCAGATCGCCAAGGCCCAGGATGCCTATGATCTGGTGCAGGTCGCTCCGACGGCCAAGGAAAAAGCCGATGCCAACAAACTATCCGGGCTCAAGGCCAAGGTCGTTTATACGCAAAAAGCAGATGGCACCAACATCTACTTCAAGGCCTCCGAGCTTAACGCGCATCCCTTGGAATTTCCAGTCTTCCGCTCCTTGGGCCAGTCCTCGATCGAAAAGGTCACCGCGACGAATTTTAAGACGAAGGTCGCAGATCGGGCCAGCAACATGACTGAATTTATGCGGCCGGTCGATAGTGGCAAGAGCTTCACAGTCGTGTCGGACGCGCGCTTTGCCGCACTGGCCGGCCAGCCGTATCAGGTGATCACCTATCAAGTCGCCGATTTCAGCGCGAATTACGATCGCATTGAGGCCTTGGTCAAAACCCAGGACAAGCGGCTGGGCTTCAAGCCGGATAGCATGACCAATGGCCAAAAGTTTGGCACATACGCCTTGATCACCAGCATGTATGGCGGTCTGGCGTTCATGGGCTTCTTCCTTGGCATCGCGTTTTTGGCCATGCTGGCCTCGACGTTGATGTTCAAGATTCTTTCCGGCGCCAATTACGACAAGCAGCGGTACCTGATGCTGCAAAAGATCGGCGTCCGGCCGGCGCTGTTGCGCAAGTCGATCGCCGAAGAGATCGGCGCGCTGTTTCTTTTCCCGGGGCTGCTCGGCGTGATCCACGTGCTGTTTGGCCTTCAGCTGTTCAAGGCACTGCTCGCCGATCCATACGACGGGTTGTGGCTGCCATTCACGATCTTCCTCGTGTTATACGGCCTGTATTACGCCTTGACGACCTGGCTGTATCAAAGCATCGTCATCACCAAGGATCTGGGCGGGCGCCGGTAAACGGGCTGTTGTCATCGAAAAATAGGCACCAGCAGCACGCCAGATCGCGCCTCTGCCCCAAAATAGGAAACACATAGCGCCGAGACATAGCGCCAGGATTCAAAAAAGGAACTAGAAGCCGCAATGCTTGATGCGGTCTCTAGTTTCTTTTTGACGTGGCGGTATAGTCAGCTAAAGCAAAGCGCCAAGCTGAGGATGGCGCACAGACACCCTGAAGCAAGCGCCACAACGCGTTGCCAGCGTGGGGCAGGGGTCTGGCTAAACAGGGTGGAAAAGAAGAAGACCAGGATACAGATCGTCAGTGCCCAGATCATGCGCGCGCCTCCTTGTCTTTGGTCGACAGGCGAAGCGCCGTGACCAACGCGATGATCAGCAAAACTGCGACCAAGGCGAAGGCGACATGATAGCCGCCCAGCAGCGCTTGTGGATCGGCCAGCGTCGCGACATGCCCAGCTTGGGTGTTGGCGACATTTTGCTGCACGGAGATCAAGATCGCAGTGCCGATCGCGCTGGCCGTGTAGCGCATCATGTTGTTGCCTGAGCTGCCATGTGAAATCAGTTCCGGTGGCAACACGTTGATGCCCAGCGTGGTGATCGGCATTTGCACCGCCGAAAAGCCCAGACTGCGAATCGCGTAAAGCAAGACGACCGTGACGACAGGCGTTTGCGCGGTGACAAACGCAAACGGAATCGTTCCCAGCAACATGATGAGCAGCCCGGCCTTGATCATGCGCGGGGCGTTGTAATGATCGAAGACGTACCCCGTCACGGGACTCATCGCGGCGTTGACCAGCGCGCCTAAGATCAAGCACATGCCGGAGTTCATTGCGGACAGGCCGCGAACAGTCTGAAGGTACAGGGGCAGGACGAATTCAAAGCCCGCAAAGGCAATTTGCGAAAGTGCCGTGATCACGACGGCGATGCGATACGTGGGCGCCTTGAAGATCGTCATTTTTAGGATCGGCGTTGCGATATGTAATTGCCGCCAAACGAACCAGGCGACCAGCACCGCGCCGCAGAAAATGCCGCCGAGCACCTGCCAGTCGAGCCAGCCGCGCGTGCCGACCACCGCAAAGCCATACAGCAGGCTACCGAAGCCCAACGCTGACAGAAAAACAGACGGCCAGTCCAATTTTGCCCGATTGACCATGACCACGCTGCGCAGGCCATACAGCCCAAGCACAAACGCCACCGCCAGCAGTGGCAACAGGATGCCAAAGATATCATGCCATTCAAACCGGTCGATCACCCAGCCGGAAAAAGTGGGGCCGATCGCCGGGGCAAGACCGAACACCAGCCCCATCAGTGCCGAAACGGTGCCACGCTGGCCAAGTGGGTAGACCGAGTAAAGCATGGTGGTGCCGATGCCGGCCAAAAGCGCGCCGCCGACCGCCTGAATCATCCGGCCGCCGAGCAGCGCCGCAAAACTATTGGCGAAATAACAAAGCGTGGTGCCGAGCAGGAAAAAGCCCATCGCCCATTCAAAAAGCGTCTTTGAACTCTTATTGTCGGCCAACCAGGCGGTCACCGGCGTCATGACCCCGATGATGAGGGAATAACTCGTCGACAGCCACTGCGCCGAAGAGGCAGGAATGTGAAACGCCTGCATCAAGGTCGGCTGGGCAACAGCTAAGATCGTCTGGTTGATGTTGCTCGCGAACATCCCGATCAGGACCACGATGGTAAACAGCGTCCGATTGAATGGTCGGCCCGCATTATCGACAGATCGTGTCATCTGATCAGCTCCTTTCTCATTGCTGTTGCCTTAGCCAAGTTGACAGTGCTTCAGGACGACCATGCCTTGCGTGAAGCCCTCGACATGGCCAATGATCGCCGCGCGCTCGCCAATCGCTAGGCCGGTGTCGCCGATCACGCAGGCGACCCGCGCGGTGCCGGTTGCGACGTCGCCAAATTCGACGCAGGGGAGCCCATATGAATCTGGGCCAACATACGAGACGGTGCCGGTGACGGTCACAATGGCGTCGTTGTAGGGACTCTCTCCAGCGGAAAAACTGTCGTAAAGCGCTGTTTCTTCAAGGTTCAACATCACGATCACTCCAATTTATAAGCTTGTTAATACAACAGTTAACGAGACCTAGTTTAGTTTTCAATGCGATTGTTGTCAATGCTAAAAATTAAAAACACAAGTATCTTTCTAGCCAGGTTTACTTTGAATGACAACTCTTTAATGGCTATACTGTTAGTAGAAATCGATGGAAAGTGATGAGATGATGAAGACGAACGATCCACAGAATTTATCCGACCGCCTGCATGAGACCGTGGTCGCAGAGGCAAGCTTGATTCATGAGCAGCTCAAGGCACTGCACCTGAACGTCCAGCAGGCGCGCTTGTTGCAATTTGTTGCGGCACACCCCGGCTGTCTACAAAAAGAGGCGGCCCATTATCTGGGTCGCCAAGACGCGACGGTGACGAATATGTTGAAGAGCCTGGTTCAGGCCGGCTACCTCAGACGCGAAGTACCAGCGGAAAATGAGCGCGTGAAGCAGTTGTACATCGCCCCGGCCGGCCAAAAGCTGATCGACCAGATCACCACCATCTTCAGCGACTTAGAAGACAAAGTCCGCGCCGCCGTCCCAGCAGATGAACGCAAGGCACTGGCGCGCAACCTCGACCGAATCAAAGCGGCACTGGAAGAATAAGGGTGCGGAGCGGGGCGTTCAGGTCTGAGCGGCTAACTTGGTCGCTAACGTCAGCCCGCATTTTTCCGTACAGGATCAAAGATCAACATAAAAAAATGACATGCCCCACTCATCAAAACGATGCGCGCGGACATGTCTTTTTTTCATTCCGTTTTACTTCAGCAGTCCCGGCTCCAGTTTCAGTTGGTTGAAGCTGAGCACCTTGATGCCTTCATCGGTCAACGCGATGCGTGAGATCGATCCGTTTTTCGGCGAGTCGGTGACCTTGAAGCCGTCCGCCTTGCCGAATTTATCGACGATACTGCGAATCGTCGTGCCGTGTGTGACCAGCAACACATTGTCGCCATTTTGGTTGTCTGCCCGCAGTAGCTTGAATCCTTTTTGCAGGCGCGTCCAGTACGTGATCGCATCTTCCGCGGCGCCGAATGGATCGGCGTCGTGCATGAAGTCCTTGCTGGCATCCACGCCGTATTGATCGATGATGGCTTTCAGGCTCGGGGCCCCATGCGGCGCGCCAACTGCGTACCAACTTTCAGCCGAATCCTGGCCTTCGTAATAGCCATAGAATTGCTCGCGGAAAAATGGCGTGACGGTCAGCGGCACGGCGGAGTTCAAATTGGCCTCAAGAATGGTCTTGGCCGTGTTTTGTGCACGCATCGTATCGCTGGAATACGCATGGGTGAATGTGATGTTGCGCAGGACCTGACCCGCGCGCTTTGCGTCTGCGATGCCGTCTTCGGTCAGAGGCGAGTCGCTCCAACCCTGCATCCGATTGAACGTGTTGAACCACGTCTTGCCATGGCGCACGAGGTATACCGTCACTGTTTTCATTTGTTTCCTCCATTGAAACGAACGGGTCATTGAATCGAAAAATCGGCCTACTGGATCGACACGGCTGCCTGCAACAGTTTCATCGCATCCGTCCCGCTTGCGGTGTAGCCCACCGCACCTTTGCGCCACTGAATCACATTGCTGAGATCATCCGAATCGGCGGCCACCAGCTGAACGGAAGCCGGCCCATCCGGAACGGGCAGTGCGTGATCGGCAAAATACGCGACCGCCTTTTTCGCCAGCGGCAGGGGATCTTGCTTCGCAACGTTGGAGGCACTGACGGTGATCGACCAGTTGCCCTCTGCCCAGGTCACGTAACTTGTGCCGGCCGCCCCTTCGCGAACGCCTGTGATGCCATCGCCCAGTGCGACAGTCGGCAGGCCGCTTTGAACGGGATGATAATTGATGTCATCCTGCGCGGCATTGACGCTGGTGTACGTCTTTTTCGTCAGCTTGAGCACTGCCTTGGCAGATTGCAGGCTCGCGTCGTTCAGGGCCAGCGCCTGCTTGCCTTCGCTGTAGCTGATCGTGTAGTTGCGAATGGTGCCGGTGGTCGTCGCATTGACCCATTGCTTGGCGGTGAAGGCAAAATCGGTCGGCAGCAGTGACCCCGGCAGGACCGCGCCAATATTAGTGTTCAAACTGCTGAACTGTTCGGCCGGCGTGGCGGGTTGGCTGCTGGCTTCTTCCGCCTTTTTGGTGCTGGACGTTTTGCTTGCGTCGCTGCTTGACGCCTCGCTCGAGCTGCTTGCTTTCGCTTTTTTGACCGCGCTGGTAGAGCTCTTCGCGCGACTGGTCGTGTCTTTGCTGCTGGTCGAGCAACCGGCGGCACTGACCAGAAGCAGCGCCAATGGCAGCGCAATGAGCGCTTTTTTCATTTAGATGGCCCCCTTGTAAGAAGTCGTGTTGCTTCCATTATAGAACAATCCGTCTCAGTGCAGGAGCCGGATCTGCGTGTCGATGCCCTCAGCAGAAAAAAAGTCGAGCATCGCTGCTCGGCTTTTTGAATCAATCGTTGAAGGTGCCGTTTTCGACATCGGTGATGAATTGCTTGAGATGGTCGAAATAAACAGGGGCGTTGTCGATCATGTGATGGTGCCCGCCATTTGGGGTGGTGACCAGGCGCGCATGCGGAATCACTTCGGCCATGCGCTGAGCAGAGGCAACCGGCATCGTTTCGTGCTCGCCAAATGTCAGAAGCGTCGGCACGGTGATGTTGTGAATCTGGTCGCGGATATCCCAGTCCTTGAGCTTACCGGTGACAACGAATTCGTTATCGCCTTGGAACGCGTTGTAGACCGCGGTGCCAGTGGTGTCGATCAAATGGCTGATCGCAGGCGGCTGCTTGCGATCGACATAGCCCTTGTTCAGCACGTCGACATACGCTTGGTACTGCGGATCCTTCCAGTCGCCACTTGCCTCGATCTGCTTCATGTAGGCCACGGCTGAAGGCGGCAAGGCGTCTTCACGCACCTGGTTGATGTGGACGACATATTCGTCGATGTTGTCGATCATGCTCGAGATGATCGCGCCCTTGAGATGCTCGCCATACTTCAGGGCGTACAGTTGCGTCAGCGCACCGCCCCAGCTTTGGCCGATCAGGTAAAAATGATCCAGCCCAAGCTTTTGCCGAACTTCTTCAACTTCACCCAGGAAATAATCCGTCGTCAGATACTTGGCCGCCGTTTCCGGATCGGAATAATCCGGTTGGTCGGAATAAAAACTGCCGAGCTGGTCGTACATGTGGACCTGCACGCCGAGGTCAGCGAGCTCTTCGCCAAAATTCTCCCAGTATTCATGGTTGCCGCCAGGGCCGCCGTGCAAGCAAAGCAGATGGATATCGCCTTGCCCCTGCGTGTTGGTCCACAAGTGATAGCCGTTATCGAGCGTTAAGATGGTCGTTCCTTGCTTCATCACATTCACCGCATTTCCTTAGAATGTCTTCATTTTATCACTTTTCCCCGGCCGCGGCGCCTTGGCCATTTTCTGAAGCGCGTTTGGGTGAAAATTGACAGACGCGCGACCCACCAGATGCTAAACTGATGTTATTGTATTTTCACGGGAGGTCTGGGATGCGAAAAAAATGGTGGGCGGGGCTGCTTCTGATACTGGCGTTGATCGTTGGCGCCGGCGTGACCTCGGCGCGGCCGGTTCAGGCGGTCGACAAGATGGTCTGGTGGCGCGGCGATACCTCATGGCTCACGGCAAAAACGAAAGCGGCGATCACGAGTTATAACACGCGGACCCTGCAAGATGGCGGGGAACTCGGCGCGGCGGTGGTCGGCAGCACCAAGATCACGGACGCGGCCTCGGCGTATGCGGTCATGACGGCGAATAAGTGGCCCCATTTTTCCTCGATGGGGATGCTGTATGCCGTGAATCCACAAACCGGCAAATTGTGGATGAGCACGGATCTGCCGCGCAACGCCGACGATGTGTTTGAGGCCGGCACTGCGGACACCGGGGCGCCGGCCGCCCGGGTCAATGAGGCGATCGTTGGCAGCGTGACGGACGACCACAAAGTCGTGATCACGTCGGATGGCCCGGACAGTGGCCTGACCATGGCCCAATGGCAAGAAACCGCCAACTATTTTTCCGATGACGAAGGCGCCGTTGGGTTCAAGACGCGCGCGGCCCTGTACACGCTGAACACGAAGACCCTGCCGGCGCTTCCGGGCAAGCCGCAATTCCGGCTGATCGTGACGGATTATGCTCCGAGCGGCGACAAGACGCTGAACAAAATGGCGAAGCGCGAACTGGCCAAAATGCCGGCGCAACAATCGAAATATAAAAATGGCATTATTTTGGTGATCGCGCTTGAGGATCACAAATGGTGGCTTCAGGCTGGCATCGGCGTTACCGGTGTCATCAACGACACGTTCCGCGCCACCATCGCGACACCGCAATTCACGCAATTGTTGAAGAAAAACAAGGATGATCAGGCCCTTGCGCTGTTTGCTTCGAACACGGGCAAGGTGATGACTGAAAATAAAAGTTTGATTCGCACGGCCGGCGCGGTGGCATTTAATCCGTACAAACTGCCGCTGTTTATCGGGCTGATGGCCGTGTGGGCGATCGTGGCCTTCTTCGTCTATCAAGCCGGCTTCTTCTTCAAATATCGCTGGGTCTGGCGGGTGATGATGCTGGCGGCCGGCGTGATCATGACCCTTGTCGGAACAGGCGATTGGCCGGTGCTGGGCATCGGGCTCCTGCTGAGCGGCCTGATCGTGCTGGTGCAATTGCCACTGCGCAAATGGCTGCCCCTGCAATTGTATTTTGTCGTGCGCTTCGGCCTGTGGCTCTTGATGTTCTATCCGGCCAGCTGGTATTTCAGTCGGCAGGAAGGCGCGGATCCGCATGTTTGGCCGGGCGTCGTGGCGGCCACGATCGTCATCTGGATTCTTCATGCCATCTTGCGTTTCGGCCACACGCGGGGCCAGGCGGCGTTGACCGCGCCGCACTTGGTTGAACGCACGCCTTTGTTGGCTGCGGCGCAAAAGGCGGGCATCGACATCGACCCGACCCAAGCCAGCGTGCCCATGTTTTCGCGCCAGTCGCCGGCCAAGCAGGTCGAGATCGCGTTGGGCGAGTATGTGCGGGAACATGGCGCCGGTTGGCTGGCTGAAGTGAAAATGCAGACGCCACTGCCGTATTTTTACCTGTATGATTTTTCCCAGCTGTTGATCAACTGGACCAACAGTGCGCTGCTTCAACTGACGTCGCTGGATGCATTAGCGGAACTAGCGGGACAAGCAGCGGCCTCGCGCCGGACTGAAACCGCCGCGCATTACGAGCCGGCCTTCATCGCGTGGGGCAATGCCTATGATCCGGCCACGGATGGCGATACGCTGACCCCGGTCTGGCAGGCGTTTCTGGGCGGCGTGGGCGACGATATGAGCCTGGACGCGCAGGCGGCGGACATCTTTACCGCCATCGCCGCCCATTTGGATGATCCAACGAAGGCGCAATCCGGCTATAACGACTTTCCGCTTTGGATGCGGGATTACACGCGGGCGGAGACGCCGCCAAGCAGCAGTTCCAGTGATTCGTCTGGTGGCAGCTTCGGCGGCGGATCGTCAGGCGGCTTCGGTGGCAGTTGGTGATGGAAAAAATGGGTTGAGAATCGCGGCTCTGTCGCGTTTCTCCGATGACAAACGTGGTCAACTATTTCAGTCAAAGGGGCGCAGGAAAATTTTTCCCGCGCTCTTTTCGCATCCTCTGATTTCTGGTACGCTATGGCCAGCGCAACTGCGCAGAAGGAAGGGATACCATGACATTTGAAGAAGTGTTGCCAAAGCTCAAGGCGGGGCAGCGCGCGGTTCGCGGCGGCTGGGGCGGCGGTGAGGAATACATCACGCTGGTCAGCGGGCAAAGCTATGAATCAATCGCGGTCACACCGTATTTTCTGATCAAGGTACAAGGCGAAGGCTATTCCGTTTGGGAACCCACCGGCTGTGATGCGCTGGCCATGGATTGGACACTGGTATGCCGGCCAGCGAGGCGCACGCGCAGATTCGGTGGGACTTCACGGGTCAGCGGGTCGCTGTGACTGGGGCAGCGTCTGGCATCGGGGCGGCGCAGGCTGCGGCGTTTTTGCGGGCCGGGGCAGCAGTGCTGGCCGTTGATCAGGCGCCGGTGTCGTTGGCCGGCGTCGAGCCGCTGCAGGGCGATGTCGCGGATCCGGCCACGGCTTCGGCGATCGCGGCGTGGCAGCCGACCATCGTCTGCAACACGGCCGGTCAGCTGGACGGCTATCGCCCGCTTCTTGAAACGAGCTTGGCGGACTGGCAACATTTTCTCCAAGTCGATTTGACCAGTCAGTTTCTGATCTGCCAGGCAGTCTTGCCAGGCATGCTGGCGCGCGGCCACGGCGTTTTCGTTAACATGGCCTCCATCGCCGGCTTGGTCGCAGGCGGTGGCGGGGTCGCGTACACAGCGGCCAAGCACGCGGTGATCGGGCTGACCAAGCAGCTGGACCTCGACTATGCGGCCCAGGGCATTCGCGCCAACGCCTTGGCGCCGGGTGCGATCGATACGCCGATGAACGCTGCGGATTTCGCCGGGGACGGCAAGATGGCGGCCTGGGTCGCCGACCAAACGCCGGCCAAGCGCTGGGCGAAGCCGGAAGAAGTGGCCGCCTTGACCCTGTTTTTAGCCAGCGACGCCGCGGATTATATTCATGGGGCGGTGCTGCCAATCGACGGTGGCTGGCTTGCCAAATAATTTGTCACTGGGCCTCGGCCCGCTGCGGGACTTATTTTCCTTTGACCGCAGTTGTTCAATGGCCCAAGCGGCCACAAAGGAGCTCATATGCAAAACTCTGTCTCAACACGCAGCTCACTGCTGCATCTCACTCAAGTCGCCATCGTCGCCAGTTTGTACGTGGCGGTGACCGTCCTGCTCACGCCGTTCTCGTTTGGTGCCGGGCAGATCCGCGCTTCGGAGATGCTGAACTACACCGCGCTTTACAACAAGCGGTATGTGGTCGCAGTCACGCTGGGTGTTTTTATTGCCAACTTTTTCAGCCCGACTGCGGTGATCGACGTGCCGGTCGGAACCATCGGCACCCTGATCTTCCTGTTATTGAGCCGGTGGCTGGCGGGTTATTGCAGTAAATGGTGGCAAAAATACCTGGTGATGGGCGTGTTGTTCACCGTCTCGATGTTCACCGTGGCGGCCCAACTCGCGATCGTGTACCACATGCCGTTTTGGGCAAGCTACCCCGTGATCATGGCCGGCGAAGCGATCTCAATGACCATCGGCGCGTTCGTGATGCCAGTGATTGCCAGGACGGTGCACTTAGATCGATAGGGTGCGTAGCGCGGCGTTTAGGTCTGAGCAGCTAGTGCGGGCTGGGCGCTTGGGGGCGTACCTTGCCACCGAGTGACCAGGACGACTAGATGCCTCGGACCTGCCACGCGGAGCCCAACTAGATAGGGTGCGTGGCGCGGCGTTTAGGTCCGAGCAGCTAGTGCGGCCTGGACGCTTGGGGGCGCACCTTGCCACCGAGCGACCAGGACGACTAGATGCCTCGGACCTGCCACGCGGAGCCCGACTGGATAGGGTGCGAAGGCCCGCGGGATGTCTCAATGCAAAAGCGAGAGCCTGCCCATATACGAACGGTTGCGCCACACCAAAAAGGCCCCGTCGCATTCACAGCGACGGGGCCTTTCCATCTCCTAATTCTCCTTCTCAAACGTGCTGCGAATCTCGGCAATGGTGGTTTTCCCACCCGTAAACAACAGGTGATCGCCCAAGTGAATCTGGGTGTCCCCATGCGGCGATAGGAACTCGCCATCGCGTCTGATGGCGCTGACGGTGATCGCGTCGATGAACGGCAGGCTCTTGAGCTCGAGACCCGTGAAGCGGCGGTTGCGGACGGTGATCTCGTACAGCCCGGCTTCTGTGTCCGTCAGCATCTGCAGGGTCGACGGCGTTTCGATCAGACTGCGAAGCACCGCGATGTTGGCCTCGTATGTGTTGTAGATCTCGACGCCGGCGTTGCTGAGTGTGTCGTACCGGTCGCTGGTCGCGTCTTTTGTCTCAAAGCGGGCGATGATCCGCGGGACTTTGTTGGCCAGCGCCCATTGCGCCAGCTCATAATTTTTATCATGGTCGAAGTAGCCCAGCATCACAATGTCCGCATCATAGGCGCCAGCTTCATGCAGCGCGCCTTGGGAAAAACTCGGCAGAAGCTTCACGTTGGCTTCGGAATTGTAAGTCTTGTACTTCGCCGGGTCGTCGGTGAAAAGCGTGATGTCGTAGAGACCCTTGGCGAGCTGTTGGGCGATCGGCACCGTCAGGAGATTGGCGCCGATAAAATGCACCACCGTCTTCTTGAAGCTTTCCGGTTCGGCGACAAACAGCCGGTTGAACAAGATCGGGCACAAAATGCAGGCAATCACCGCGGCCAGCGTGAAGGCGCCGCTTTGCTGGGTGGTGATGATGCCCAGCGTTTTGCCCACCGTCAAGGCCGGAATGACCAGGGTGATCGTGGTCGTGATCAACAGGCTGCCGGCCAGCGCGTTTTGCGGCTTGAACCGCAAACGGAGCACTGGCACCAGCACGACCTTGGCCACGAAAAAGCCGATCAGCAACACCGGAATCAGCGCGAGGCTGGTTGGATCCTTCAGCAGTGTTTTCAGATCGATCGCCGCGCCGGTCATGATGAAGAAGATCGGAATGAAAAAGCCGTAGCCGAGGCTGGTCAGCTTGTCCTGCGTTTCCTCGCGCGGGTGGAGCAGCTTCATCACCATCCCGGCCAAAAAGGCGCCGAGAATATTTTCCGCGCCGACACTTTCGGCCACGGTGACCAGCGTGATGATCAGGAAAAAGGCGAGGCGAATGTCCAGCTGTGTCGTGCTTTTATCCACCTTGGCGAACCACTGATACGGCCTGCGAAACCGGAGCAAGAGCACGATCGCGGCGACGAAGATCAATAACAGGAGCCACACCGAGCGACTCGCGTGGCCGTTGAGCTCCGCGTAAACTGTCAGCGCCAGCAACGGCACGACTTCCCCCAGCGCCGCAAGTAGCAGCATCGTTTGGCCAAAGGGCTGGCTGAGCAGCTCTTTTTCCTTCAACGCCGCGATCACGACGCCCAGCGCGACGGTCGAAAACACGATGGCGGCGAAAATGATGTGGTGGTACAGGCCAATCAGGTCCAGCACCCACGCAAACCCCAGCGCCGCGACTATGACGGCGCCGTAACCCAGCAATGCGATCTTGGCCGGGCCGAGCTGTTTAGTTTTGCTTGCGGGCTGCGGCTTGAACAGGGAAAAATCGATCTCCATGCCGGACAAAAAGATCAACACGATCACACCGAGGCTTTTGAGCTCATCGAGCACCGCGTTGGCCGTGACCACCCCGAGCAGACTTTTGCCCAGCACCAAGCCGACCACGATCTCGGCGACGGCGGTGGGGGTCGAGGTGATATTCAGGCGCGCCATCACGATGGGGATGAGCAGCGCCGCAAACAAAACGATGAGAAGCGATAAACTGGACATGACTGACACCCGCTTTTTTAATATGCTATGCTCAGAATACCGAAAATTAAATCTTGCGCCCATCACATCTCGTAAATTGGAGGTCTGCTTAATGAAGGAAACAGGATTTTTCAGCCGGCGCTCGGTGATCGTCGGCACCACCACCTTGATTGGCTTGGTGGTTGGGCTTTTGACGAAGCACCTGTTGCTCGGCGTGGCGATCGGCTTGGCCGTGGGCTACATGGTTGAGGCCTGGACGCCGCTTTTTAAGCAAAAATAGTCCGCGACAAATAACGCGCAAAGTGTGTTGTTTCCCCTGAAAACGTGGTATCATATTAAAACGATTATTTTCATGTTCTCGTTTGAAGGGGGCCATGTTTTGACCAAAGAACAAGTGCGCGAACAACAACACCTTGATGGCATCATGGACGAGCTGCAGGCGGCCGACAAACGGCTGACCGCCGAGATCGCTCGGACCAAAAATGAGGAACAGTCGCTGAACAAGAATTTCTTCAGCGACATGTCCCTCAATTTCAGTAACGATGCTGAATCGATCGAGACCGCGGCATCCATTCAACAGCAGCAGCAGATGCTCGATGAGCGCAGCAATGCCTGGCAACAGTCCACCCAGCAGCTGAAAACAGTCAAGCGCCTGCAGGTCTCGCCGTTTTTTGCCCGCATCGACTTCACGGAAGGCAAGGAAAAACCGGAGACCATCTACATCGGGCTCGGCTCGTTCACCAATAAGGCCGGCAAATTCCTGATCTACGACTGGCGTGCGCCGATCAGCTCGATCTATTACGACGGGGGCCTCGGCCATGTGACCTACCAAACGCCGGACGGCCCGCAAGTCGTCGATGTTTCGCTCAAGCGGCAGTTCGTCGTTGAAAATGGGCAGATCACCACGATGTTTGATACCACCGAAACGATCGGCGACCAAATGTTGCTGGAAGTGCTCGGCGAAAAATCCGACACGCAGATGAAGAGCATCGTCACGACCATTCAGCGCGAGCAAAATCAGATCATTCGTGACACCACCGCCGACTTGTTGTTCGTGCAAGGGGCGGCGGGCTCCGGCAAAACATCGGCGGTCTTACAGCGCGTGGCCTATTTGCTGTATCGCTATCGGGGCAACCTTAATTCGAGCCAGGTGATCATGTTTTCCCCCAACCAGCTGTTCTCGGATTATATTGGCAACGTGTTGCCGGAGTTGGGCGAACAGAACATGGTCCAGTTCACGTTCTATCAGTATGTGTCCCGGCGCGTACCGAACATCGATGTGCAGGATCTGTTTTCGCAGTTTGAGGCGGTGCTTTCGCCGGCGCAGAAAAAGGTGGCCAAGCTCAAGGGCAGCCTCGCGTTTTTCAAGGCGACGGAAGACTATGCGGCCAGTCTTGAAAAAGGCGGCATGCGGTTCCGCGATATAAAATTCAATGATACCGTCTTTTTCTCAAAAAAGCGGATCGCGGACATCTTCTATAGTTATAACGCGAATTATCATCTCGGCAATCGCCTCAGCGCGACCAAAGAACGCCTTTTGAACATGCTCAACCGGCGTGTCGAAAGCGAAATGAAGGCCAAGTGGGTCCAGCAGGCGGTCGAGGACCTGTCGGATGAGCAGATTCGGATGCTGCAATCCGAGGGCAAGACCGAGTTCGAGAATTCTGATGAAGAGTACAAGTTCTTCGCGCGCAAGATCGTGGTCGACGCCTTCAAGACGATTCAGACCGCCATCACGCGGAACCATTTTCTCAACGTTCGCGGCCAGTACGTGCAGTATCTCAAGGACGCGGGCAACTTCGTGGATCTGGCGAGCTTCGGTCTCACGCAAAAAGCCTGGGACGAAGAGGTCGCTGGGTTTATCGCTGCCTTCAAGGATCGCCGCCTGACGATGGTCGATGCCACGCCATACTTACACCTGTACGATCTGATGACCGGCCGCCACGGCGAGCGCGACATGCGCTATGTGTTCATCGACGAGATTCAGGATTACACCCCTTATCAGCTGGCTTATCTGAAGGGGAGTTTCCCGCGCGCGAAGTTCACCTTGCTGGGCGACCTCAACCAGGCGATCTTCACGAAGGACGACTCGCACACGTTGATCCAGGACGTCTCGCGCCTGTTTGATCCCGAGAAGACCCGCGTTGTGCAATTGACCCAGTCGTATCGTTCGACGGCGCAGGTGACCGAGTTCACCAAGGCCATCTTGCGCTCCGGCCAGCGCATCGACGCCTTCGATCGCCAGGGTCCATTGCCGACCATCGCCGTGCGCGACACGGAAAATCAGTTGGTGACGGCGCTGATCGATCAGCTCAAAGTCGACGATAACGCCAAGCAGACCAGCGCCATCATCGCGAAGACGTTGGAAGAGGCGCAGACCGTCTACGAAGAACTCAAGGCGGCCGGCGTGCCAGCGACCCTGATTCAATCTGAAAATCAGCGACTGGTGCCAGGCAACATTGTCGTCCCATCTTATCTGGCAAAAGGTTTGGAGTTTGATGCGGTCATCTTGTGGCAGGTCAACGCCGCCAATTTCCACGAGGAAGACGAACGCGAATTGCTGTACACGATCGCCAGCCGTGCGATGCACCGCCTGACCATTTTGGCCAGCCCGGACCTGTCGCCGCTCCTGGCCGGCGTGCCGGCGTCCCGTTATGAAAAGAAGTGAGTGCGATGCATTTTTCTGAGACCTTGGCCACCACGACGCACCGCGTCTTTGAAGGCCAAATGAATGAACACGACTCGCTGTTTGGCGGCCAGACCGTTGCCTGGCTGGATGAAAATGCCAGCATCGCAGCGCATCGTCTCGCACGGCGCGGCCTCGTCACCGCGTCAGTTGATCACATGGAATATGTGACTCCCGTTGCGATCGGGGATGCGGTGATCTATCAAAGCGTCGTGTCCGGCGTGGGGACGCGGTCGCTTGAGGTGTTCACCAAACTTGTCGGCGAACAGATGGACTCGGGCGAGCGCTACTTGGCCGGCTGGAGCTTCATGACCTTCGTGACGCGCACCCCGGACGCACTGCCGACGCTGGAATTTGACTCCGCATTCGGCCAGCGCCTCAACGCCGGCTATGCTGAGCGCCGCGCCCGCAACAAGGCCCTGCGCGATGCCGCGCCGATCACGCGCGATGACATATCAATGCTCTGAGAATATTTTTTCCGCAAAGCTCTTTGTTGGCTTTGCGGTTTTTTGATTCTAGGTGACTGGCAGAGATAAAACGGAAAAATATATTCACGTTAAATAGGTAAACTAAATTGAAACCCCATACATAGCCATCGATGAATTCATTTTGAAAAAGTATTTTAGTTAAAACTGGCATCCGCGGCCAGAAAGCCCCCGTATAATTGAATTGTAGACAAGAAACATCCGGTTTGTGGCCGGCGCCTCACAAAATCGATCATATGGAGGTTTGACCAAGATGGCAAAAAATAAGCATCAGATCACGCGCAAAGAACATTATCGTCTGTATAAACGTGGAAAAGGCTGGGTCGCGGTGCTTGTCACCGCGTTGACCCTTGGCGGCATTGCCATCGGGTCAGGCACACAGGTCCAGGCCGCCGAGACCCCGGCCGTTGCCGAGACGGCAGAAGCCATGCCAAGCAGTGAGACGAGTGAGGAAGCGGCGGCTGAGACTGCGACCGAAGCTTCGACCGAGACGTCGACTGGAACTCCGACAGAAACTGCAAATGGAACTCCGACCGAAACTCCGACAGCAACCGAGACTGGGACCGAAACTTCGACCGAGGCAGGGACCGAAAACGCAACAGAAACAACGACGACGACCACTTCGGAGGCTAGCGAAGCAGCCCAAGCGTCAACCGACGATGCCTCGACCGAAGCGACGCCAACAGCGGCCTCGGCGACCCAAGCCGAGGCAGCTGCGACCCTTCAAGCCACGGCCACCCCAGTCGTCACGATGACCTCTGCGCAGGCCCCGGTGAAGACTGACGCGCTGACCGGCGCCTTGCTGGGGACCAACGTCAATGGGACGCAAACCAGCGCCGGCCAGTGGACCACTCAGGTGCCGCAACAATCCAAGTCGACGATCGATCTGACCTCGTTGACCACGGGCACCGTTTCGTTGTCCGGAACTGGCACGGCGGGCGCGATCATTCGCTTTTATAATGCGGCAGGCGAGGTGATCACAAGCACCACCGTCGATGCGAGTGGTAAATGGGCTGTGACCGTCGACGCGGCGGCTTACACCCCGGGCACGCAGATCTATTTGACCCAGCAGAGTGGCACGCTGGCCGAAAGCAACAAGGTTCCCGTCACGATTCCGCTGAAAAATGTGCCGAACGTGGCCGTGACGAGTGCGACCGTGATCGACGGGGTGGGGACCCTCACCGGGGTCGCTTCGCCAAACGCCATCGTGAGCGCGTATGCCAGCGATGGGACCGTCACCCATGTCCTCGCAGACGCCACTGGCAGTTTCACCCTGACGACAACGCAGGCCGCTGCCGGCAGTACCTATTTTATTTTCCAAACGGTCAACGGCGCCATGGGCCAAAGCGTGGCGGTGTCGCTTGCTTCTCCAGTCGCCGCGCCGACCACGACCGCGGCGATCAATAGCGGCGTCATGGTCGTGTCCGGGACGGGCCTGGCCGGGGCAACGGTGGCCATTCGCGATGACGCAGGCACCACGCTCGCGACGGCGCTTGTGGCAGACGACGGCACCTACAGCGCGACAATCACCGGGGCGACCTCGGCCTTGAAACTGTTCGTCTCGCAGACGACCGCGGAAGGCACCAGCCCCTCTGTTTCGCCGAGCCTCGGCATCACGTTGACCAAGCGGCTGGCGATTCTAGACAAAACAGTGATCTACGGCCAATACACCCAGACGCAAAAAAATAGTTATAACATCGCGGTGTATGACAACGGCCAGGCGTTGACGCTGGCCAACCAAGACCTTGTCATCGAAAACGCGGTGTACTCAAACGGCGGCTACCTGCAGGCCGGCACTTACACAGTTGGCTTTTCAGACGCATACAAGGCGGCGCGGATGGCAGCCGACGCCACATTGACCGACGCCTCATTTGGCACCGCAACTCTGACTGTTTTGCCGCGCCAGATCACGGTTGCGTTTGGCTCCGCCGAAAAATTGGTCGGGGAAGCTGACCCGACGATCAACTTCACGATCGCTGGCCTGCTGGGCAACGATACCGGCGATCTGACGGTGAGTGAACCAGGCGCCGCCTCTGACCCAGCCGCAACGGCCTCGGCCACGCTTGTGATCAACATGACCCGTGAAGCGGGCGAGCTAGCTGGGACGTACGAGCTTTCCGGCGTCGTTCAAGGCGACACGCCGAATTACCTCATCACCATCGAAAACGGGCAGCTGGTCATCCTGGCGCAGGAACGATCCGCGACACCTGATCCGGTCAGCGTGTCGCCGGATGATTACTACAACAATCTCGGTACCACGCAGACAGCGCGCGTTTCCTATGTGATCGACGGGCGCGAGGCGTTTTCCCAGACGCTGACCGGTATCGCAGGGGACCCGATCGTCTTTTCGACCGCGGCCTTCTTATCTGAAAATGCGCCTGCATATGCCGTTTTGTTTGATGGCACCGCGGATGGGGGCACCTATGATTACGATCCGGCGACGGTGCAGGGGTTTGTCGTGACGTTGGTGGCACCCACCACACCAACCGATTCGACCGATCCAACAGATCCAACGGGGCCGACTAATCCAACAGACTCAACAGATCCAACCGATCCGACGACACCCACTGATCCAACCACGCCAACAGACCCAACGAATCCAACAGACCCAACTGATCCAACCACGCCTGCGCAGCCTGAACCTGGGCCAATCGTGAGCGACACTGGGACAGGTGCGCCAGTGTCGACACCGCTCGCCAGCCGCACCCAAGCGCCAACGACCAAGACCAGCGAGACGACTGATCCGACCAGCGAAAAATCGACGGCCGCTTCTGCCACCGGAGAGGCCTCATTGCCACAAACAGGCGACACCAACGATGGCTTCGTCGCGATCTTGGGCATGTTGCTGCTCGGCGGGGTGTATGTCGGTCGGCGCAAACGCGAAAACTGAACCACCAGCAAACCATAACTCACACTTTTAGCCACCTGCGCACACAAACGTAGGTGGTTTTTTCTGCCTTCAATCCGCTGAATCACAAGACCCAATCTGTGTCATCAACGCACACCACGGCCAGGCCGAAAACGCTTCTGACTAGTTTTTGCAATGTAGCACTCGGCTGTATTTATTTCGCTGGTTATTTGTGACAATTTTCGCGAAAGGCCCCACAAGATAGAAAGAAAACGCTACAATGATTTGAGAAGAAACACACGAAAGGAGGCGCCTCATGCAAACACTGACAGATGTGCCGCGGCCAGGTGCCTTCATCATTTTGGGCGTGACCGGGCGACCGGCGCTGGTGCGGCATCTTGCGGAAATGGGACTATTGGTGGGCAAACGCATCACCGTGATCCAGACCGCAGATGGCCCAACCGGTATGCTCGTGTTTTTCCAAGGGCAGCGATTGGCGATTTCAAACGATATTGCAGCCAACATTCAAGTCGCGCCGTTGACCGCCGCGCAGCTCGATGATGCGGTGCCGCTGGCTGGTGTTCCCGTGCACCGTTCGGCGATCGTGGCCAAGCTCACCGGCACGCCGGCGCTGCGGCAACGGCTGATGGACATGGGCCTGACGCGCGGCACGATGGTCACGGTGCACCAGGTGGCCCCGCTCGGCGATCCACTCGAGCTGATCGTGCGCGGGTACAAACTCAGCTTGCGCAAAGCCGACGCGGCCTCGGTGCTGGTGGCGGAGGTGGACGCGCATGACTGACATGACGATGACCGCCACTACCTATGCGCTGGTCGGCAACCCCAACTCGGGCAAAACCACGCTGTTCAACGCCCTGACCGGCGCGCGCCAGAAAGTGGGCAACTGGCCCGGCGTCACGGTGACGCGCAAGGCCGGCCGCTTGAAAAATGCCGACGCCACGATCGTTCAGGACCTCCCCGGCACCTATTCGCTGTCGCCGTATAGTAGCGAGGAGATCATCACCCGCGATTTTTTGCTCGACGAAAAGCCTGAGCGTGTGATCAACGTGGTGGATGCCACGAACCTCGAGCGAAACCTCTACCTGACGCTTCAGGTGATGGAGGCGGGGCGCCCGCTTGTGGTGGCCTTGAACATGATGGACGTGCTGGCGAAAAGCGGCCGCCAGATCAATGTGAAGAAGTTGAGTTATGCGCTTCAGGTGCCCGTGGTGCCGATCTCGGCGCTGAAACGTGACCACCTCGACGACCTGATCGCCTCGTGCCAGACCCCGACCAGCGGCCACTATCCGTATCCCGAATACGATCCGCGCCTCGAGTCCGCCCTCAGCATGATCGCCGACCAACTGCCGGAGACCCCAGCTGACCAGCGGCGATGGCTCGCAATCAGGCTTTTCGCCAAGGACGAGGCCGTGGTTGCGGCCACGACGCTCACGCCGGCCCAGCACCAAGAGATCGCCGCGACGATCGCCACGGTGGAAAAACTGTTCGGGGACGATAGCGCCAGCATCATCGTCAACGCCCGTTACGACTTCATCGCGCGCATCATCGCGATGGCCGTGGTCGATGAGCAGGATTTCGTCGAATCCGTGTCCGACAAGATCGACCGCATCGTCACCAACCGCTGGCTCGCACTGCCGATCTTTGCGGCGGTCATGTGGGCCGTCTATTATCTCTCGATTCAAACAGTCGGTACGCTCGGCTCCGATTGGCTCAACGATACTGTCTTCGGCCAGTGGCTGCCAGGCGCCGCGACGCACCTTTTGACGAGCTGGCAAGTCGCGCCGTGGCTGCAGAGCCTGCTGGTCGATGGCATCATCGCCGGCATGGGCGCTGTGCTCGGGTTTTTGCCCCAGATCATGATGCTGTTCCTGTGTTTGGGCATCCTGGAAGATTGCGGCTACATGGCGCGCATCGCGTTTGTGATGGACCGCATTTTCCACCGCTTCAATCTCTCCGGCAAATCGTTCATTCCGATGCTGATCGCGACGGGTTGCGGCGTGCCCGGCATCATGGCGACCCGCACCATCGAAAGCGACAAGGATCGGCGGATGAGCATCATGCTGACAACATTCATGCCCTGTTCCGCCAAGCTGACCATCATCGCGATGGTCGCCGGCACCTTTTTCCCGGCGCAGTCCTGGGTTGCCCCGAGCGCGTATTTCATCTCGATCCTGGCCGTCATCGGCTCCGGTGTCTTTTTGAAAAAAACGGTGCTGTTTGCCGGACCACCGGCGCCCTTCGTGATGGAACTGCCGGCGTATCACTTGCCGAAGCTGCAAAACCTTGCCCAAAGTGTCTGGCAGCGGGCGGCTGGCTTCGTTCATAAAGCCGGCACCATCATTTTCCTGTCATGTGTCGCGCTGTGGTTCCTCGCGAACTTCAACTGGCGCCTGCAAATGGTCTCGCAAAATCAGAGCCTGCTGCGCGACATCGGCCTCGTGCTCGCCCCGCTGTTTGCGCCGCTGGGCTTTGGCGACTGGCGCGCGACCGTTGCCACCTTGGCCGGTCTGATCGCCAAGGAAAATTGTGTGGGGACCCTGCGCATTGCGTTTGGCCCCGGCAACTTCGGGGACCTGCTTCGCGGCGCCTATGTGCCCATGGCCGGTTACGCGTTTTTAGTTTTCAACTTACTGTGCGCGCCGTGCTTTGCGGCGATCGGCACCATGTATAAAGAATTCGGTGAGGCGCGCTGGACGTGGCGCGCGGTCGGCTACCAAACCGCCGTGGCCTACATGGTCGCGACCATCGTGTTCCAAAGCGGCCAACTCGTTGCCGGCACCGCCACGCTGGCAGGGGCCGGGCTCGCCGCAGT
The DNA here is from genome assembly GCF_016861785.1 of Lacticaseibacillus mingshuiensis. GTDB lineage: Bacteria > Bacillota > Bacilli > Lactobacillales > Lactobacillaceae > Lacticaseibacillus > Lacticaseibacillus mingshuiensis. The sequence continues at coordinate 16,381 of NZ_BOLS01000008.1, read as the reverse complement.
CTTTGCTGGAATCATTATTTTTGGATTGTTCATCAAGCAGCCGCAAGCAGACGCGGCCCTTGCGTGAACGGGGAGGCCAATGATGGCAACGTTCATTATTGCAGCATTGTTGATCGCATTGATCGGCGTCGTGGGGTACAATCAATTTTTTAATAAGAAGAAAAAAGCGGCCGGCTGCAGCAAATGTGCCGACGCCGGCTGCCCCTTGTTCGACCAAGCCCAAATGATGAAGCAAAACAGTCAAAAAAAAGCGTGAAGAAGAAGCGGGACAACTGGCGGACTTGGGTCCGACAGGTAAGTTCCTGCAACAACAGGTCCGTTTTTGGAACCCGTTGTTGGAGGCCTTAGCTGCTCGGGCCCGGACAGTTGGCCCACGTCACTGCGATAACAGACATATGCTATCTAGGAACTGGGCCAAGCCCTGTTTTGTCCCAGTCGCCACACCCACTAACATGTTGAGGATATTATGCGATCGGAAATGAACTACTACAAATTCAGCCGCGACGAATGGGCGACGTTTCATGCCCACAATTTTGCCTCGGTCTCAGATGCTGAGCTGACCCAGCTGCGCTCCTTGAACGATATGATCTCGATGGACGACGTGAAGAAGATCTACTCACCGCTGCGCCACCTGATTCATATTCGGTACCGCGACTATCAGCAGGACGAATACACGCTCAGCCAATTCATTGGCGTGCCGCACCACCCGCACCCATTCATCATCGGCATTGCCGGCAGTGTGGCCGTCGGGAAAAGCACCACCGCGCGCCTACTGCAGCTGCTGCTGTCGCGGGCGTATCCCGACCGCTCGGTGCAAATGATCACCACGGACGGCTTTTTGTATTCCAACGCCGAACTTGAACGCCGCGGCATTCTGGACCGTAAAGGCTTCCCCGAAAGCTACAACATGGATCTGCTGATTCATTTTCTGAATAATGTGAAAAATAATTCCGGCGTCATTCGCGCGCCGAAATATTCGCATCAGATCTATGACATCGTGCCCGATGAGGAAGAGGTGCTCGATCACCCCGACATCCTGATCGTCGAAGGCATCAACGTCCTGCAGCTGCCGAGCAAACAGCCGATCTACATCAGCGATTATTTTGATTTTTCCATTTATGTCGACGCCGATCCTGCGCTGATCGAGCAGTGGTACCTCGAGCGGTTCGGCATGTTGCTGGACACGGCCTTCACCGACCCGACCAACTATTATTACCAATACGCGATCGGCGACCGTAACGAAGCGTTCCAGATGGCCAAGGACGTGTGGCGGGATGTGAACTTGAAGAACCTCAACGAATTCATCCTGCCGACGAAAAATCGGGCCGACGTCATCTTACATAAGACGCACGACCATTTGATCGATGAAGTAGCGCTGCGCAAGTTCAACTAGCAGCCAGCCAGGAAATGGTCAATTAACAGCCAGTCAGGAAAAAGAAAATAACCAGCGGGGCGATCGCAAGTAAGACGCCGAAGCCGCAAAGCATCGCCGCTTGTCGGTGTTGGCCGCGCCCCCATGTAAAAGCCGCCAGCAGCAGGACGGCCAAACTCATGGTAAAAAAGATCATCGTCATGGTGATTCCTCCTGGGCGTATTTTCCCAGAAACAGGGGCTGATGTCTTGGTGCGGCGGGAAGCTTGGGGAAAATCCAATGAATGAGTTTTTTCTCATCTTGAATTGACCGGCCGGCGAATTTTCCGTATAGTAGGAGCAACTTAAATAAGGGAGTGTGGGCAAACGTGGCAAACCAGACCCAGGATTACGATAAGATCATCGTCCTCGATTATGGCAGTCAGTACAATCAATTGATCACGCGGCGCATTCGCGAGTTCGGCATTTATTCCGAGCTCAAGCCGCACACGATCACGGCAGATGAAGTGCGCAAGATCGCGCCAAAGGGCATCATCTTCTCTGGTGGTCCCAATTCGGTGTATGACAAAGGCGCGCTCGGCGTTGACGATGAGCTCTTCGAACTCGGCATTCCGATCTTGGGTGTGTGCTATGGCATGCAGCTGATGGCCCAGCGCCTCGGCGGGGATGTTGAGCCCGCCAGCAACCGTGAATACGGCAAGACCGAGATCACGGTGACGGATCCGACCGCCGCTGTTTTCAAGGACCTGCCAGCCACCCAGACCGTTTGGATGAGCCACGGCGACCTCGTGCAAAAGGCGCCAGCCGGCTTCCGCGTCACCGCGACCTCGAAAAATTGCCCGATCTCCGCGATGGACGACGACGAACGCAAATTCTACGGCATCCAGTTCCACGCTGAGGTCCAAAACACCCAGTATGGTCACGAGATCCTGCACCATTTTGCCTTCGACGTTTGCGGCGCGACCGCAAACTGGAACATGGGTGACTTCATCGACGACCAGATCGCATCCATTCGCGAAGAAGTCGGCGACAAGCAAGTCCTGCTTGGCCTTTCCGGCGGCGTGGACAGCTCCGTTGTTGCGGCGCTGCTCAACAAGGCGATCGGCGACCAGCTGACCTGCATCTTCGTGGATCACGGCCTGCTGCGCAAAAACGAAGCGGACCAGGTCATGGAGAGCCTCAATGGTCGCCTCGGCGTGAAGATCATCAAAGTCGACGCCGCGGACCGCTTCCTCGGCGATTTCGCCGGCGTCACGGATCCTGAGCAAAAGCGCAAGATCATCGGCCGCGACTTCATCGAAGTCTTCAACGACGAAGCCCGCAAGCTGCACGGCATCGACTATCTCGCCCAAGGCACGCTGTACACCGACGTCGTGGAATCCGGCACCGACACCGCCCAGACGATCAAGTCCCATCATAACGTCGGCGGCCTGCCAAAAGACCTCCAGTTCAAGCTTATCGAGCCGCTCAACAAGCTCTTCAAGGATGAAGCACGTGAGCTCGGCGAACGCCTGGGCCTGCCGCATGACCTCGTTTGGCGTCAGCCGTTCCCTGGCCCCGGCCTTGGCATCCGTGTCCTCGGCGAAGTGACCCGTGAAAAATTGGAGATCGTCCGCGACTCCGATTGGGTCCTGCGCGATGAGATCGCCAAAGCCGGCCTTCAGGAAGAGATTTGGCAGTACTTCACCGTTTTGCCAGGCTTCCGCTCGGTCGGCGTCATGGGCGATGGCCGGACCTACGATTACACCATTGCCGTCCGTGCGATCACCTCGATCGATGGCATGACTGCCGATTTCGCCCGCATCGACTGGAACGTCTTGCAGAAGATTTCGGCCCGCATTGTCAACGAAGTGGCGCACGTCAACCGCGTCGTGTACGACATCACGAGCAAGCCGCCGGCAACTGTGGAATGGGAATAATGAAGTAAGTGAAGTTGAGGCCAGAATGTTGATTTAACGGCATTTCGGTTGTCATAAAACGGGATAAATAGTGGGTCATAACAAAGATGCCCCACCAAAATCACCACCAAAGATAGCCGTTGTTGCTTAGGTAACGGCGGCTTTTTTTGGCTACAATGAGCCACTAAATTCATTTCTAAGCCGGGGGACATGGCCGTATTTTCTTTTAAAATGTGCTTGCGTATGATATCATTAAAAGGCGAACATCCGTTTTGTGAAAGGGGCACTGAAATGGCAAAAAATCCACTTGTTAAGCCGTTTGTGAAGTGGGCTGGTGGTAAACGGCAGTTAATGCCACAGATAACCAAGTATATGCCAAAGCACTTTGGAAGGTACTATGAACCATTTGTAGGTGGCGGTGCCGTTTTTTTTAATTTGCAGTATCCAAAATCAACAATCAATGATTTTAATACGGAGCTAATTCTGGCGTACAAGTCTATACGAGATAATCTTGACGATTTGTTAACCGTTCTGAAGATTCATGAGGTCAATAATACAAGTGACTACTATTACGAAGTTCGAGATTGGGATAGAAATGGATTGATTGACCAGAAATCGGACGTTGAACGTGCGGCTAGGTTCATTTTTTTGAACAAAACGGGGTTTAATGGTTTATTTCGGGTTAATAGTCAGAACCAAATAAATACGCCATATGGTCGTTATAAGAATCCTGCAATTGTTAACGCTGAAGTTTTAACCCAAGTCAGCAAGTTCTTGAACAAACCTACTGTTAAGATTTTGAACGGTGATTTCGAAAACGCTGTTAAAGGTGCTAAAAGAGGAGATTTTGTATATTTTGACCCGCCGTATGCACCAATGGTTGATGATAAGCAGAGCTTTGTTGGTTACACGCTTAATGGGTTTGGCTCGGATGAACAGGAGCGGTTGCGTGACCTGGTTGATAAATTGACAGATAAGGGTGTTAAGGTCATGGTCAGCAATTCCGCGGTTCCTTACATTAAGAGCATTTATTCAGCTTATCAAGCTACTACCCAGATTGTTCCTGCAACACGGAATATTAATTCTAATGGTGCTGGCCGTGGTAAAGTGGACGAAGTTCTGGTGATGAATTACAATTATCTCAACGAATAGAAAAGTATAGGGGCCATTTATGGCAAAACAGAAAGCTGAAACCAAGGCTAACGTGGCGTGGCAGCAAATTTTTGATAAGTATGACATCCTCCAGCATATTCAGAATGAGGGTGTTTTTAGTATAACCGCTGACCAAATTAAGCCATTTTATGAACCACGCTTAATCACAAAATTTGACTGGTCTACTAGTCTACCTAAATTGTTAAAATCGAATCATTTAGCAATTTTGCCAACCAATCGGGGAACATATTCAATTGCACCTTTTAAAGCGTATAAAAAGCTTGACGTGAAAATTATGAAACCTACGCCAATGCCACTTCCAGACTGGATACAGACTTTTGATAAATTTGACATCACCTCCGAAGCAGTAGCGTTAAATGTTGCAAAAGCCACTGGGATGATTGATGTAATTATGAATAGTCCTGAAGAATTTCCAGCGGTTGACACTATAACGGGGAGAATTGGCTCGGGTGATTTTAATTACAATATAGCTATGCGTGACAATTCCATTTATAATTTCACGGTTAAAAAGGCACAGGTTGAAATTGATGCAGGTTTTGAAAATATAGATAGCATGGCAGTGATTGAGGCTAAAAGTCATATTCCAGACGATTTTATGATTCGCCAACTGTATCATCCTTACCGAGTTTACTACGATTTGGGGATAGATAAGCCAATTCTTCCTTTTTATTTCACTTATGCCGATGAAGTTTACAATTTTTATCAGTATGAGTTTAAGGATTACAATAACTATTCTTCTATTCAATCGGTGCGGCAATTCAGCTTTATTGTTGATAAGACGCTGAATTTAAATATTGATGTGGTTAAAGAAATTTCTGCCAAGTCACCGATGCTTCCTGAATCGAACGACTTTCCATATCCGCAGGCTAATACTTTTCCAATGGTGTTGGATACGATAAAATATCTTGATCAGCCTAGAGATAAGTATGAATTGGCGGAGCAGTTCAGCTTTAATTCTCGACAGAGTGATTACTATGCAAATTCTGTGCGCTTTTTGGGGCTCGCTACCAAAGAGCATGGTAAGTATCAACTAAACGAATTGGGACGGCAAGTAAATGCACTCCCTAATTCTAATGCAAGGAATCAGTTAATAATTAAGCAGATACTGAGTCATATCACGTTTAAGAAAGCCTTTGATTCGTATATCAGAAATTTTGGGGAGGCCGATGATGCGTACATTGAGCAAGTTTTGGGTAAATATGTTCCAAACATTTCAGGGAGCACAATACCTAGACGAGTGAGCACGGTTAAGCAGTGGATTAACTGGATTTTCTCTGTAATCGTATAATGCACCGGCAATAGCTTAGTGTTTTAGCAAATGTTGTGTGACAAACGCAATTATTTCCGTCCTTTCGTGCAGTGAATATACTGAATCTAAAGGTTGAAAGTTAATAAATTGCGCTCTATAAAAAAGCGACTGTCCAGTTGGACAGTCGCTTTTAATATATATTAGTTTATTTTTCAATAAAATAATGACACTTCATATCTGTGTACATTTTGCATGGCTTGAATTGCCTTATCAAGTTCAGCGGACACGTTTGAGAATTCATTGCGTCTCTGTTTATCATCTTGATACCACGCACGGCTTTCTTCTTCAAAAGCCTCATAGACATTTAAAGATAAATGATACGCCAGTGTACCAGTATCATTTGGAGCTGGTTTGAGCGGTGTAAGAATGGCTGTGAGAGTTGTCAGCAAGAATTTGGGAAATCTGACGGAGAATTTTTGGAATGGCTTTCCATAAAATTCATCTTGAAATTGACGAGCCAAGTTGGCTTCAAGAGGTTCTGAATTTAACATCTTTGCACGTTGGAAAAGCTCAAGCAGTGCTTCGTCCTTGATAGTATCGACGTCTTCATTTTTCTTGCGACTGTCTATGACGGGATATATATCATAACTGATGCCTGCACGCATATGAGCAAAGTCCACATTAGCAGTTAGGACCTCAAAAAGAAGTTCACGCAGACTGCCCATTTTGTCTGTGTTTTTGTATGAATAAATGTCATCAATAGCCTCTCTAAGTAGAACATCCCACTTGAGATTCCCCCAGAGCATCTGCTCAATACTGTCGAATTTCAGGGACTTTTTGATATCTTGTGCATTGAAGTCGCTCATCAAGTTTGGATATTTGTCATTTCGTCTATTGTTGATGATATTACTAACTAGCGATTCATCAGGTAAGATGTCCGACCGCTTTAGACCAAGCTCTTTCTTTCGTTGCTTAATGGCTAAACTAATTGTGGTAAATACGTATTCTGTGGATTTTTCAAACATAATTCTGGCTCCTTTTTAAATGTGGGACAAAACATGGTGAAGCGGAGGGTAAAAAGCCATATTTAACTCCTACTAATTGAGCATATACTAGAACTATACAAAAGACAAGGAGGTGTCGGCGATGTCTGAGACGTTAGCTATTCAAGGCAGATACACTCATGCACTCATGAACAATTCAGTTTTGACGGAGGTTGGGGCATCAGATATGCAAATTCAAGATGCTGCGGCAACGTTGGAATATCTGGTTTCATTTTATGATGAACAGTCAATTTGTTACCCTCCAACTTTGGTTTTCCATCTGGGGTCAATGAGCGTCACGCTTGAAAGTATCTCTGATTATCAAAGCTGTAAATGGGACTTAATTGCGGTCATTTCTACTAGAAGATGGAACTCCGAAAACGGACGCGAATAATTTCTATCTGATTAACCTTGATGACCAAAGTCACGATGTCATTAAAAGCTGGACAATACTTTGAAAGGCGACTACATCTTGTAGTCGAAGGTGGCTCACATGCCATTACAGAACACATGGTTGCTTACGCATACCGTTTTTGACGACCCGAAGTTTAAGGCCAACACGAATAACCAGTTCGTCTTGGTTTCTCAACGTCCATACGCCAGCAAGAAGAACCCACAGGATATTGGGGTATCAGTAACCCTCCAAGTGGTTAAAGACACTGGTGATTATGGTATTGACAAGAAAACCGGTTTGAAGCGCGATAACAACGTCCTGAACACCTTTGATGTCACGGTCTTGAACGGCGCTCAACGTCTGGACGCACAAAAGGGTGACATCATTCGGCTTGGTGAGATGATTGTTGAAAAGACCTTTATCATCGGTTTTGACCTGATTCTTCGCTATAAGGATGTGCAGGTGATTAAGCGTGCAAAGTAAGGCTAAAACCTCACGGTATCTTCGTGGGCAGGCCTTAGTTGTCATTGAATCCCTATTACTGTTGATGGTAGTAGGGATTTTCCTTACCACGCGATACCTTCAAATACTGATTCCTGATGTAGTTCTAATTGTATGCATCATTGTGATTGTGGTCGGTGTTATTTGCTCATTTGTAATCTGGTCAATGCGCAATCACCTTAGTAAAGGTTTGAGTTATGCACTTCGCCATTACAGGTTGTGCCTGTCAGTTCGCCGTTCCTTACTTGATGCCGCGTATTATGTACCGCGGCAGTTCTTCGGAACTGCCGTGGCCCAGTTACCTAAAGTTAAGCTTACCTTCGTAGACAATTATCAGCGTGGATTGCTGTTGGTCGAAAATCGTGTGAAGTATGCCCAGCGTTTGGACACTGCCCAGTTATCTAGTGCGTTAAGGCGATATGTAGTTGAACGCTCGTATCTTAGCGATGATGAGAACTACTACTGTTTTGAATTGTTTGATAGTCGGCTTGAACGGCGGTTAGAGTTCCGTTCTGTTGATGAATTGCTAAGTTACGGTGTGCATATCGGCGTTTCGGAGTTGTTTATTGATAAGTTCACAGTGATTCCTCTGCACCACACGCTAATTGTTGGGCAGACGGGTTCTGGTAAGACTTACGGTGTGTATTCTTTACTGTTGCAGATGCTTAGCAAGCCGGTGCAGTATCACCTATATCTAGCCGATCCGAAAGGCTCCAGCCTTTCGATTCTCGGCGACATGATTGCGCCTGACTGTACTGCTGAGGATGTTGATGATATTGTAGCTCTCCTGCGTGAGTTCAATGATGCAATGAATAAACGCAAGGCTGATTTGAAAGCTAAGTTGGCCACTAAGCTTGAGGCGTCATATTCGGACTTTGGATTCAGCCCGTATGTTTTTATCTTTGATGAATACGCGTCATTCCAAAGTGTTGTGCAGGCTATGGATAAGAAGCACCGCGATGAGGTCAATAAGCTGATTTCGCAAATTGTGCTTCAAGGGCGCCAGTTGGGCTTCTTCCTGTTTGTTGTTATGCAGAAGAGTGATAGTACGTCATTGCCAACGATGATTCGCGATAACTTACCACTGAAAATTGTTTTGGGTAATGCTGAACAACAAACCTATGTCACTGCGTTTGGTACTGGTGTTGAAATTCCTAGTCGTGACTTTCGCAAGGGTGAAGGTGTGTACACTTTTCCTGGAGTTGCTAACACGCCTAAGCTGTGTGCATTTAGTTACCTAAACTTTGATATTAACGCCGCTTTTCGTGCTAAGCGGGGGTTATGTAATAACCCCCGCTCCAGTAAAGGAGATTAGAAATGGAACCAACACTTTTAATAGGGATTGATGAGTTCACAATGGTACTGACGGTTGATAAATCTCAACTAGACGATATCCGTGACTGGTCACCAGTAGCCATTAATGTCATTAATCGTTTTTCCCAAATGACAGAGCTTGAAACTGTGTTTGGCCAAGAAACACCATTGACCGGTAAAATTCCTCAAGGCTATACGATTGGTTATCAGTATGGTGATAACCCGTTCTATTTTGCCATTGCCTATCATCCTGAAAACGTTCAGATGGGGATTGTGGTTAAGTTCTCTGCTTATGCTTGGGCGCGTTATTGCCATGAGTGGGCTAGATTGCATCAATCGCCAATGACGATTAAGCAGTTCTGTTTGCTGATGGTGACCGATGATTTTCAGTCACGGCTTAGTCGAATCGACTTTACCGCTGATTTTCAGAACTACAATTTTACCGTTGATGACTTATACCGGCATTTGACTGATGGTTCATGGATTATTCAGAATGCTGATGGCAAAAAGAACCCATCAGGCTTATCGGCGCATGAGGTTAATAAGATTGTTGAGACTTTCTATGTGGGCTCAAAGAAGGGCAACACGCGGCTGTTCATGCGCGTTTACGACAAGCGGCGTGAGCAGATGGAGCAACCCAGTTTTCGTTATGAAGAAGCATTGGCAGTTGAAAGCTGGGTGCGACTTGAAGCGGTGTTCAAAGGTAAGTATGCGCATCAGATTACGGACAGTATTCGTGATGAGCTGGGTAGCGATGAACAGTCAATGAAGGCGTTCATCGCGAGTAAGCTACTGGAGAAGTACCGCTTTGTGGACGTTGAGACAGAAGAATATGCTGACTTAACGGTTGCGCTCCTGAACGTGGTTGATGCGGGTGAGCACGATTTCAGCCGGTTACGTTTGGAGAGTCCACGAGATAGCGAGCTTATTAGGTCAATTCAGTATTTGATGTTTAATTCTGGGTTGTTCACTACGATGTTTAAATGTGATGCAATCTGGGGGAACAATTCTGGTATTGAGTTATTGCTAAGGATGGCGGCTGTCTATCTTCGTGGACGTCACCCCCCTGATGATGCTGTTCGATGGGTTACACTTCATCGAAAAGAGATGGCGAAGCGAACTCTATTTGAACTCTTTGCCGAAATTGATACTACTCAAGAAGCGATACAAAAAGAGACTACCACCACGCCTCCAACAGCAGATGGTGATAGTCCCCGTTCCTAGCGTAGACAATGGGTCTACTCGTTTAGTATCTCATGCTTCTTGTAAGAATGAAAGAAACGAGAATGATTATGACGAATACAATTTGTAAACAAGACTTGATGGCAATTGGCTACAAAGAGCACACTGCACGTAGTCTGATTTGCCAAGCCAAAGCAATTATGGTACAAAAGGGGTACCCGTTTTACAACAATCGCCGATTGGGACGTGTCCCGACCGAGGTCGTTGAGTCAATCATTGGCACAACACTTCACCGAGAAGTGGAGTGATTAGTGATGACAAGTAAGCTACAATAAACAACGAAATATGCAGGTGTTTTCAAAGACCTGAAAAGCGGTATGTATTTTTACCAGACAGAATTGGGCATTGACCGTATTACGGGTCGAAGGGTTAGAAAGAAGGCGCGCAAAGACTTAACCGGCCGCCCGTTTAAGACGGCTATGGCGGCGAATAGGGAACTGACCCGCGTAAAACGAGAGTATTATCAGGTGAACAGTTACGCAAACTATCAGATGACGTATCGTGAGTATATGGAGCAAGTCTATATTCCTGCGTACAAGACTGAAGTTGAAGAAAGTACGTTTGCCGTACGTCAAGGTGCGTTTGTGCAGTTCTGTGACCGCTTTGGGTCAAAGCAACTGCGCGACATTAATATTGAAGATGTTCAGAATTTTCGAACCTTTTTGCTGACTGATACTGATGAAGGTGGCGCTGGTTACTCTCAATCGTATGCCAGTTTGGTGTTCGGAATGTTTCGCAAGACATTAGATAGGGCTGTTTCCTTACAGTACCTTGATTTCAATGTGTCAAAACGCATCAAAGCAATTCCTAAATCGAAAGCCATTGTCCCATATTGGACGGCGAATGAGTTCAAAGCGGTTATCAAACAAATCTACATCGGTAATTTTCTGGAGAATCTGTACTTTGTGATGTTATGGGTCTATTTCATGACTGGGGTTCGGGTTAATGAAGGTATGGCACTCTGGTGGAGTGATATAGACCTGGATAACAAGCATTTACGAGTTCACCATATGTTGTATCTGAAATCGCGGACTGATTGGACACGAAAAGACTATACGAAGACTGCCGATGGTAAGCGGACGATTGCGCTAGATGATACAACGGTTGATGTATTGCGTAAGTGGCGGGAACGGCAGAAACAAGCAGGGTTAGGGCATGATGATGACTTCGTGTTTACCTATGATGGACTGCCGATGATTAAATCCACGCTAGCACGTGTTATTCAGCGCTATGCGACAGCGGCTGGGGTGAAACCTATCCAAGGGAAGGGACTCCGCCATAGCCACGCTTCATACCTGATTAATGAGTTTAACGTGTCCGTCTTGGTCTTATCTAAGCGGCTTGGCCACAGTGGGCCGGATGTTACCTTGAAAAACTATTCACATATGTGGGTAGGTGCAGATACAGCTATCGTGGAACAGATGGAAGGTAATATCAAAGTAGATACAGCTGAACAGAGTTCGGTTAAGTTTAACGGCAATCAAGCAATCAAAAATTTGAGTGAACTTGGTGCCCCACCAAGCACACCACCGGAAAGCCGGAAAGATGCTTGAAACGTTGATATGTAGGCATTCCTATGAGTGCACTTTCTCTTGAGTGGGAATAAAAGGTACATGTAAATTGAACCCGGAATGTTGATTTAACGGCGCTTTCGGGAGATGCAAAGGATATGATTGGCGGGGGAATTGTTACGTTCCCCGCCAAAATCCCCGCCAAGTTTGGGCCGATTGAGGGCTGAGTTGGCGGGGATTTTTTTGTTTAACTCAAATCTACGAAAAAAGCGATACATGTATCTATCTGGAGGCAGTCTATTTTTGCGCAGTCTATGTTGGGCAGTTCATTGAGTTCCTAATTTATAATGGATATACTTGGACAAGGGACTACACGACCGACGATGTCTATCGTCAAAATAGCACCATAATAGAGGAGCTTACTGATGAACGAAGCGGGGAAAAAAGAATTCCCAAAATTGCAAGAACAAGTTAGCCGGGGTGTTGAGACACTCCCAAGAACAGTCTGTTATCTTATGAGTGGTTCATTGTTTAGCTTACGTGTTGTGCTGAACGCCGAGTCCGGCGCACTTCGGTCTCAAAACACTCCTGGGGGCTACGGTAGTCTATCTTTCTCCGGGGAAGCCCGTTAAGACGGTCTTGGGTAGCCAGCACCTGGCTGGGACTAACATCATCCAGCGACTCGCCTTTTGGGTAGTCACGTCTAATCATGCGATTGTGGGCCTTGTTGGAGCCGCGATCGCATGAGGTGTATGAATGCGCGTAGAAGATGTCTGTATCTGTATCCTCAAAGGCCTTATTCAGAGTCGAGAACTCCGGGCCATTGTCTGCGGTAATCGTGCGCAGACAGTCACCCCACTCAAGCTTGATTTCTCGTAACGCAAACTCCACAGAGTCCGAGTCTCGGCCGTCGATCAGTCGGAGAAGTTGGCAACGAGTCTTCCGCTCAATCAGGCTAAGGATGACGCTCTCACGGCCATTGCGTTTCCCGACAACGGTATCCATCTCCCAATGTCCGAACTGCTTGCGGCGTTCGACAGCCTTAGGACGCTTCTCAATACTGCGGCCGGCTAGGCGCTTATGCTTAGTGCTCTTGTGTTGCTTGGTCCGCCGATTTGCCTTCTCCACGAGATCGATGTTCCGAATTTCTAAGCGTTGATCATCGATGTAGCGATATAAAGTGGTTGTGCACACCATCTCCTCAGGGGTGAATAGCTTGGCTCGCCGTGCGGCGCCAACGGCTGCATCAGGCGACCAGTGTTCAGTCTTGGCCTGATTAACATACCAGGCCAGGAAGTGGCTTGTAGCGGCGATTTTATCCGGCCTATGACAATTCAGACGTGCGGTCTCATAGCGCGTCTGAGCAGCTTCAGGACTATATTCCGTATGATAGATTAGTTTGCCATTAATGCGCTTAGCCTGCTTGACAGTCCCTCGGTCAATCTCATTATTGATGGTTTGATGGCAGACGCCAATTTTGGCAGCAATTTCGCGTTTGGAGGTGCCGGTGGCGTAAAGTTCTGCAATTCTACCGCGTTCCATTTGAGACAAATGATGACCTGGTTGACGACGTGTGATATCCTGTTCATGCATCAGGACAATACCTCTTCCATTGTTTGTGTAGGAACTTCAATGATACAGGATATCTGTTCTTGATGTTTTTTATTGTCCAAAAAATTTTGAGACAGTGGCTAACTTGATTCTAAAATGCGCGAACATTTTTTAGTAGAGGTGACAATATGTTTTTAGCTTGGAATGAAATAAAACATGCTAAATTAAGATATAGCTTGGTAATGGGCGTAATGTTCTTAATCGCCTATTTGGTGTTTTTCTTGACAGGACTTGCTTATGGACTTGCACAAGACAATCGAACAGCTATTGATAAATGGCAGGCAGATACGATTTTATTGAGTAAAGAAGCCAATTCAAATTTAAATATGTCAATGATTGCCAGAAAGGAATTAGACAATGTAGATGCCAAAAATAAAGCCTTACTTGCACAAACACCTGGCGTAATCGTTGACAATTCTTCAGAAGATAATGAAAAAATTGACGTTAGTTTTTTTGGGATTGAGGCAGACAGCTTCTTAGCACCTAAAATAGTTGAGGGAAAGATGTTTGCTTCAAATGATGAAGTGGTTGCTGATAGTAGTGTGAAGGAGCAATACGGCATTAAAATAGGTGATGAGCTTTCGCTTTCGGGGAATGAAAAAAAGCTCACAGTAGTTGGTTTTACAGAAAATGCAAAATTTAGCGTTTCACCAGTGTTATACACGAGCATTAACGCGTTTCAAGAAATTCGCTTTGAAAAAGAGGATACGAGTGAGAATGCGCGAATCAACGGCATTGTGATTAGGGGACCTCTTGCCGCATATCCTGATGATTTAGAAAAAATTTCAGTGGGCAATTTCATCAATGATTTACCAGGGTACAGTGCACAAGTACTTACTTTTGGCTTTATGATTGGGTTTCTTATTGTTATTGCGGCAATTGTTATTGGTATTTTTGTGTATGTCTTGACCATGCAAAAGCAAAAAATATTTGGCGTCATGAAGGCACAAGGAATTTCGAGCGGCTACATTGCTAAATCTGTCATTGTTCAAACATTCTTATTGGCTTTTGTGGGTGTTGTAATAGGTGCTTTAACAAGTATTTTGACATCTTTTCTATTGCCAGCCGCGGTTCCGTATCAAAATAATTACTTATTTTTGATAGGTGTTAGTATTTTGATGCTATTGTTCGCAGTTTCAGGTGCGTTATTCTCAGTTAGGACGATTGTAAAGATCGATCCTCTAAAGGCGATAGGTTAGGAGTGATAGTGTGAGCGCAATAGAATTCATTGATGTTAAAAAACAGTTCAAAGACGGCGACACAACAATCGAAGCATTAAAAACAACAAATTTCAAAGTTGAAAAAGGCGAATTTGTCGCAATAATTGGCCCTTCTGGTTCAGGAAAAAGTACCTTTCTTACGCTTGCAGGGGGACTACAGTCACCTACTGAGGGTCAAGTTAAAATCAACGGTGAAAACTTTAGTGAAGAAAAAGAAAAAACGCGGGCCAAGTTGAGGTTTAAAAAAATTGGCTTTATCTTGCAAGCTTCAAATTTGATTCCGTTTTTAAGTGTCGAAAATCAGCTGAAATTGGTCGATAAAATTAGTAGCAAGGAACAGCACTTATCGAAAGATAAATTATTTGATCAACTAGGAGTTTCTAAGTTGGTAAAAAAATATCCAGAGGAATTGTCAGGCGGAGAACGTCAGCGTGTGGCGATTGCACGTGCGTTATATAATGATCCTACAATTATTTTGGCAGATGAACCAACCGCTAGCTTGGACTCAGAACGAGCTTTTGAAGTTGTAGAAATTTTGGCTAAAGAATCAAAGGAAAAAAACAAAGCGATCATCATGGTGACACACGATATTCGCTTGGTTCAGTACTGTGACCGGATTATTGAAATTAGAGATGGGCTGATGGTTGAAAAAGATGCGGAAAAAATAAAGCAAAAATATGCCCGTGAAGAAGACAATGAAAATTAGAAAAAACCCCAATTTTAAAGTCAAGTGCAACGATGATAACGAATCCTTGATAGTGGTCTAGTCTGTTACGCCATGCATCGGTAGTAATCGCATGGGCGAAGATAGTTCAGAATACGTCTTGGACGATGGTTCAGTGCGGATTGGACTGCTTGAATTTCAACCAGGATAACTGCTCTGAGAGACTTCCCTTTCGGGAAGAATTCCCTAAGCAGTCCATTGGTGTTCTCGTTTGTGCCACGCTCCCAAGGCGAGTACGGATGCGCGAAGTAAATCTGGGTTCCAACAATCTCTGATAACTTGGCAAACTCGGAACCATTGTCAAAAGTGATACTCTCAAACTCCTTGGCCCCGTAGTCGTCGATCGTGGCCTGCAAGGCTTTAAGGCAGGTGCCCGCATGATAGTCAGGAATCTTGACGATGATCTCAGTCCGGCTGTACCGTTCTGTGAGCGTCATTAATGCTGGCTCATCAGATAAGCGAATACCTTTAACCAAGTCGCCTTCCCAATGTCCCACGCCTGTGCGGTCATTCACGGCCGCAGGACGCAACTCGATTGAGTCGCCGTATATCTTCTTATTCTTGCGCTTGTGGGCGCTCTTATAGCCTTTGATGCGGCGTCGGAGCTTCTTGGGAAGTGTCATGTTGTCTAGCTCAAGCAGCCCGGCGTCGATGTAGCGATACACAGTTGTCGTTGAAGGGCAAGCCTTGCCCTGGTCGCGATAGAAGTGTACGAAGCTATCAACGCTGTGTACGCGCGGCTTACGAGTAAGCTCCCTGGCGAGAGCCTTGAAGAACGCACGGCCGGTCTTAAGAAAGGCGTAGTGACCGGTTCTATCGCGTTTACGGTCGTGCATGGCTTGGGCAGTTTCCGCAAGATAGACTTGATGCGAGTGACGCTTCGAGTCGAGCTGAGTTACAGATCCACGCGTGATTTCTCGTGAGATTGTCGCTTTACTGCGATGAAGCTTCTGTGCAATCACGGTCGCGGTGTCACCAGCAGCCCGAAGGGCCTGAATTGTAGCACAGTCGCTAAAACTGAGTTGTTGGTAATGCTTGTGGGTGTTAGTCTGACGCGCATTTTAGAATCAAGTTAGCCACTGTCTCAAAATTTTTTGGACAATAAAAAACATCAAGAACAGATATCCTGT